>NZ_JAEMGS010000010.1 GCF_017309075.1 Motiliproteus sp. SC1-56
GAGAAACTTCTCTTTGCGTGTCTGGCGACTCTTGCTGGTGAACTCGCTGTCAGCGAAGGAGAGTTGGTGATCCATGGATAGCCCTCAGCACATCAGAGCGCGGATTGTCTCATGCCAAGGGACTTAATCGCATGCTCCCTAGTCGGAAACGAAAGCACCATATTGGTTGTACTGGCATCAACATACATCTTATTTAGACTGCCAATTTTCGGTCAGCGCAATAAATATCGAAGTACTTTTATGGTCACTGCATCGACACTGGTTTTGTTTGTGATTTCGTACTTTCTTCGCGACCTGGTTCAATATCTTGAATCAACAGCATTGGTAGTCGTATTAATATCAGCAGCCTGGGTTTCGGTGTTGCTTCCTGGACCCGCTAATAAAGTGTCTGTACCTAAAGAAAAAAGACCGCATTGGCAATAGGATTATGGTCGGCTGGCATCCTTTCTCTGATAGCGGCAGGGATTTGGCAACGTGTATAGCCCAAGCCCTAACAATGCGTTCAAAAACGTTCGCTGCGCTCACTGGAACCTGCAAACTACTGCGCAGTTTTCCGTCCCGTTAATGGGGCGTTAAAACGCAACCGAGATCAAGCCATGAATCAAATTCTCGTATACTCCGACAGTCTGACATGGGGAATTATTCCGAACACCCGGGAACGACTAGCATTTGAAAAACGCTGGCCGGGCGTTTTTGAAAACACATTAATCAAACTCGGCAAGAATGTTCGAGTGGTTGAAAATTGTCTGAATGGTCGCAGAACTACGTGGAGTGACCCGTTCAAGGATGGGCGCGATGGCTCGCAAGGCTTAGCACAGGTTATTGAAATGCATTCACCATTGAAGCTGGTGATCCTGATGCTTGGCTCAAACGATTTTCAATGTACACATGATAATAACGCCTGGCTTTCCTCCCAGGGCACAGCCAAATTAATTCAAATTATCCGCCAAGCACCGATAGAGCCTGGCATGCCTGTTCCTGAAATAATGGTTATCGCTCCTCCGCCCATCGTTAAGCCCAAAGGGGTCATTGCAGATAAATTTGAAGGTGCTGAAAGGCGGTGTGCCGGTTTGGCCGCCCAGTTAGAGAATGTGGCTAACGAGCTCTCTACCCATTTTTTCAATGCGGGCAGTGTCACCGAAGCCAGCGCTATTGACGGCATCCACCTAGACGAGAAGCAACATCGAACTTTAGGCAAGGCCATCGCCTATGCCGTATCCGAAAAAATAGCCTTATAACAGGGGCTGCCATTCGCACGCTTCCCGTGTCAGACTCAGCAGCAGGTGCTTCGCCGTTGCGCCAGGCCTTATGCTGTAACAAGCCATTGGAGATATTGAACCATGTCACAATTCAACGATGTATCGATTACCCGAGAAGCAAACATCTACTTTGACGGAAAGGTTACGAGCAGAGCCGTTCACTTTCCCGACGGGACAAAGAAGACCCTTGGAATCATGCTGCCAGGTGACTATGAGTTCAGCACCGAGGCAAAGGAGCTGATGGAAATCCTCTCTGGCGATCTTGAGATTCAACGAGTCGGTGAGGAGTGGCGAAAAGTCTCAGCTGGCGAATCCTTTGAAGTGCCGGCCAATTCAAGCTTCAAATTGAAGATCATTGAAGTTACAGATTACTGCTGTAGCTATCTGGACTAGGACCAATACATGACACCTAGATGCAGGACGCCGGCACGCGCCGCGCCTGCTCTTTGTCGTTAAGGAGATTGGAGATTACAGTGCTGAGCAAGCACCACAAGGTGCTTTACGATGCATTCTACGACTCCACGCATCAGAACGAGTACCTGGATCAGAAAACCGAAGTTTTGGTAGGCCTCGCCGCTGCCATGGGCATGAATTGCCAACCCTGCACTCGCTACTATCTTCACCAGGCGAAGAAAGCCGGCATCAAGACGGGCGAAGTGTCAGAAGTTTTAGCGAAGGTGATGGCTGTAGCAGCAGGTCAAAAACGACTTCAAGCGCAGGCAGTCCTCGATGATTACAAAATCGACATTGAGTCGTTCAAGTAGTGCCCTTAATTAGGCTACGCGGTTTCGACGCATGAGCCCAGCGTAGAACGCACAACTAGCAGACCAACATCGCGATGGAGTCGCCATATGGAAGTACGTGGCATGAAGTGCCCTAGGGATCAAGGATTACTGGAGCCGTCCTCAGCAACAAGCCACGGCTCTATAGAATGTTCATCTTGCCAAGGTTTGATGATCGACGCTCGCCAGATACCTTCGCTTCGAAAGCTCAAGCATCAGAAAATACTTTCTCTTAGCGCATCCAAGATAAGTTGCCCTTCATGCGACTCGACTATGCGAGAGTTCTCTTACCGGAGTGTGGAGATCGACATCTGCCCTACATGCAAATCCGTCTGGCTTGATCCTGGCGAAGAAAAAATTCTGGAAAAACGCCGACAAAAAAAAGAAGAATCGAAATGGTACGACCACCTGGACCCAATATCCGTTTTTCCCGGTAGATCCTCTTCACGATCAAGCAGTTCTTGCTCTGGCGATGATAGCGGCATTCTAGATTTTCTGGGAGATGCTATCGGGAACCTGTTTGACGGCATTTAATACAACCGCCAATGACCACCTCAACTCCAATGGATGGCCTGCATGTTAGAAACAATAAAAAAGAAGAAACCTTTCGATTTCAAGACTCAAGAAATCGGCTCAAAAATCATTTGCGGCGCTTGCAGCCATGTACGTACGGAATCTGACAGCAACCCTGCATGGCAATGCCCAAACTGTAAATCAGCTTACGTAAAAGTGCAGAAAAAGTCGCAAGACGCATATAAAAACTTAACACAGGCAGAACTCAAGGCAAAAAACCATGCCTTTTTACAGAAATCTAAAGAAAAAAGAGAAAAGCAGAAGAAAGAGCAATTCAAGGAGCCGCTATTATCGTCCATCGGAGTCATGCTTTTCGCTGGGGTAGCCGAGGTTGCCAGTAAGTTTTCATCCTGCACCTGCTCCTCTTCCAGCCTGTCTACTCCAGCCAAGGCCGGCGCTATATTTTTTGGCATAACTCTATTGGCGATGGTGTTTCTACTTGGATTCTTAAACGAATAAAATCACAAAGACTAAAACATAAAAAAATAAAGACATCCGCAGACGAATGCGCCGACTGAATTGAATCAAATGTACAAGGCGACCCATATAATGAACAGTTCAAATGAGATAGAGGCTCTTGTCAACTCTCAGGTGCCGATCATCATCATCGAATCTCATGAGGAAATCAGAGTTTCAAAACTCATAGGAGAGGTCGCCGCGCGGGCGAAAACGCCCTTGTATAAATGGAGCGTCACTTCCGGCCTCCAGCGCATGGACATAGAGATGCCGCCACAGAAACACAACTCGGACCCTGAGGGGGTACTGAGACACATCAGCAGCATCGAAAACCCGGGGATTTTCATCCTCAACGATTTTCATCCTTTCCTGGACAACCCCGTCCATGTCCGGCTGCTTAAGGACATCGCGATAAGGCACGAACAAAGCAACCAGACAGTCGTGCTGTTAAGCCATGAAGTCGAAGTGCCGAGCGAACTGGCAAAGCTGTCGGCAACGGCCAACATCCCCCTGCCAACGAAAAGTGAACTGGATGAGGTGGTACGAAAAACCGCCAAGGACTGGGCGAAAGAGAACGGCGGGCAGGTCAAGGCCGATCGTGAAACCCTGGATATGTTGCTTAACAACCTTTCGGGACTCACCCACCGTGACGCCCGGACACTGGTCCGAAGGGCGGTGTTCGACGATGGCGCCATCACCCAGACGGACCTGCCAAAGACCATCCGCGCCAAGTATGAATTACTGGGCCGCGATGGGGTTCTGAGCTTCGAACACGATACCGCGCACTTTTCCGAGGTGGGTGGCTTCAGCCGGTTAAAAAATTGGCTTAGCTATCGTAAGGAGGCGTTTTATTCAAAGGCCCACCCCCTGCACACCGACAAACCGAAGGGGATGATGTTGCTCGGGGTCCAGGGCTGCGGCAAGAGCCTTGCCGCCAAGGCGGTCGCCGGTTTGCTGGCCGCGCCCCTGTTACGCTTGGATTTCGGAACCCTGTACAACAAATTTCATGGCGAGACGGAAAGAAATCTGAGGAATGCCTTAAAAACCGCTGAGGCCATGTCGCCCTGCGTACTGTGGATCGATGAAATTGAGAAAGGAATTGCCACCGAGAATACCGACGGGGGGACATCCCGCCGGGTGCTCGCCACCCTCCTGACCTGGATGGCGGAAAAGGAGTCCAGCGTCTTTATCGTCTCCACCGCCAACGACATTACCTCGCTACCACCAGAGTTGGTGCGAAAGGGTCGCTTTGACGAAATTTTCTTTGTCGATCTTCCCGAGCTCGATATCAGAAAAGAGATCTTTGAGATTCACCTGTCCATTCGTGGATTATCAATGGAACATTTCAATGCTGAGCAACTGGCACTGGCCAGCGAGGGCTTTTCCGGGGCTGAAATAGAGCAGGCTGTGGTCTCGGCGCAGTACACGGCCTATGCCCGGAACAGGGCTATTTCAAACGATATTCTGTTGGAGGAACTAGCCCAAACCCGTCCCCTTTCTATCATCATGGCGGAAAAAGTCGCGCACCTGCGTGCGTGGGCAAAAGGACGAACGGTTCCCTGCGACTGAGGGAGTAGGCTGCGTCTGGAGTCTGGAAATCCGCGTCCGCGTCCGCGTCGCAGCGCAGTAATGCTAGCCAGAGCCGCTTTGAATTTTTGGGTCTGAGCGCCATTTACCCTTGCGGTCAGCGCCGTGAACGCGAACTCAACCGGTAGCGGTTGCCGGGGTGGATCAGGCGGGCGCAGCTGATCAGCCCCTGGTCACTCCAGGTACGCCGGTTCACCTGCAGGCAGGGTTCCTCCGCTTTAACACCCAACAGTTGCTGCACCTCGGCGCTGGGGGCCACGGCCTCGACGATGTGCTCCACCTCCGACAGGGGAAAACGCTCGCTCAGGTACTGGCTCGGGGTCAGGGCGCTGAAATCCTGCTGCAGATAGTCCGGGACCACCTCGGCGTTGACGTAGCGATCCTCGAGCTGGATCGGGACGCCGTTCTCGCGGTGGACGATCAGCGAGTGAAAGGCGATCTCACCGGGGTTGAGTCCCATGCGCGCCGCCACGGAGGAATCCACTGACACGGCTTCGAGGCGGTGGCGTTCGCTGCTGTAAATATGGTGACGGGCACGGATTTCGTCGGCGATATTGCGGATCTCCAGCAGCGGCGACTCGGCCTGCACCTCGGCGACAAAAGTACCCAGCCCCTGGTGGCGCACCAGCACCCCGTCGCTCACCAGTTCCTGGATCGCCTTGTTGGCGGTCATGCGACTCACCGTGAACTGCTCCGCCAGCGCCATCTCCGTGGGGATTTGCTGGCCGGGACCGTAACGCCCCTCGCGAACGGCTTCAAGCAGGTGCTGCTTGATCGCTTTGTAACGGGGTAGCACCGAATGCATTCCTCTCTCTGTCCTTAATTCCGCCGCGCCATCTCCCTATTGAATACCTGCTGAACAGGCCCCGGTGAAACGTGCGGCGGTTCAATGGGGTCACATCCTATAGGGATTTCACCGCGTTTTCTACAATTGTATATACATGTATAGACATTCGAATTCCGCTACTCCATAATCGCCGCCCATGAATACGACAACGACCCCACAACTCTGGTACAACGTCCGCATCGCCACCCTGGATCCGCGGGTAGACGCCCCCTACGGGCTGCTCGACGATCAGGCCCTAGTGATCAGGGACGGACACATTCACTGGCTGGGCCCGGCCGCAGAACAGGACCCGGCCCGCTTCGAGGGTACGGTGGTAAACGGCGGCGGACGCCTGCTTACCCCGGGCCTGATCGACAGCCACACCCACCTGGTTTACGGCGGCCAGCGCAGCAACGAATTCGCCGCCCGCCTGGCGGGCGACAGCTACGAGGCCATCGCCCGGCGCGGCGGTGGCATTCTGGCCACGGTCAACGCCACCCGCGAGCTCGACGAAGCGGCCCTGGTGCAGACCGCCCTGCCCCGCCTGCGCGCCCTGTGCGCCGAAGGGGCCACCACGGTGGAGATCAAGTCGGGCTACGGACTCACCGTCGCCGACGAGCTGAAGATGCTCCGCGCCGCCAAGGCCCTGGCCAGGCAGGTGCCGGTGCGGATCCGCACCACCCTGCTGGCGGCCCACGCCGTGCCCCCTGAATACAAAGGCCGCAGCGACGATTACGTCGACCTAATCTGCCGCGAGCTGATTCCCCGGGTGGCCGAAGAGGGGCTGGCCGAGGCCGTGGATGTGTTCTGCGAAAACATCGCCTTTGACGCGCCCCAGTGCGAGCGCCTGTTTGAAACTGCCCGTGCCCATGGCTTGGGCATCAAGGGGCATATGGAGCAGCTTTCCAACCTGGGCGGCAGCCGTCTCGCCGCCCGTTTCGGGGCCTGGTCCGTGGATCACCTCGAGTACCTGGACGATGCCGCCATCGCCGCCATGAAGGAGGCGGGCACCGTCGCCTGCCTGCTGCCCGGCGCCTTCTATTTTCTCGGCGAGACCAAGCTGCCGCCCGTGGCCGCGCTGCGCGAGGCCGGGGTGCCGATGGCGCTCGCCACCGACTGCAACCCGGGCAGCTCGCCCCTGGCCTCCCTGCGCCTGATGCTGAACATGGGCTGCGTGCTGTTCGGCCTCACCCCCGAGGAGGCCCTGGCCGGGGTCACCCGCGAGGGCGCCCGCGCCCTGGGTCTGTCCGAAGAGACCGGCATGATCCGCGAGGGCATGGCCGCCGACCTGCTGCTCTGGGACCTGGATGACCCGGCCCAGCTCTCTTATGAATTCGGTCCCCAGCGCCTGGTCAAACGTCTGCTGGCAGGAGAAGAGACCCATGTATGACGCAATGAACCCCGATATCTGGCGCGGACGCCGGGATGATCACGAGGAGGGGCCGGCACCGCGCTGGCACCAGGTCGTGCAACCCCTGCAACTGGACGCCCCCACCGAGGCGCCGGCGGGCGCCGCCCTGCTGGGGCTCTGTACCGACGCCGGGGTCAAACGCAACCAGGGGCGTCCCGGGGCCCGCAACGGCCCGGACGCCATTCGCCGCGTCCTGGCCAGCCAGGCCTGGCACCTGGATCGCCCCCTTTATGATTCGGGCAACCTGCACTGCGAAGCGGACGAGCTGGAAAGCTTCCAGCAGCGCCAAGCCGCAAGCGTCGAGTCCCTGCTCAAGCAGGGTCACTTTCCGCTGCTGATCGGCGGTGGTCACGAGATCGCCTTCGGCAACTTCAAGGGGCTGCTGGACTTTTCCCGCGACCACCTGGAGGGGCCGGTGGGCATCCTCAACTTCGACGCCCACTTCGACCTGCGCCGCGACGAGAAGGCCAGCTCCGGCACCCCCTTCCTGCAGGCCGCCGAGTACTGCCAGGCGCAGGACGTGCCCTTTCACTACGCCTGCCTGGGGGTGAGCGAAACCGCCAACACCCAGGCGCTGTTCCAACGGGCTGACGCCCTGGGCGTGCGCTACATGACGGACGATCAGATCGATCCCTGGGACCTGGGCAACGTATACGCCCTGATCGACGCCTTCGTCGAGCCGCTGTCCGCGCTCTACCTGACCATCGACCTGGACGTGCTGCCCGCCGGCGAGATGCCCGGCGTCAGCGCCCCGGCCCCCCGCGGCGTGCCGCTGGCGGTGCTGGAGAAGCTGATCGACCACGTGCGTCTGCGGGCCGGCGAACGGCTGCGCCTGGCGGACATGGCCGAGTACAGCCCGGAGTACGACATCGACGCGCGTAGCGCCCGGGTCGCGGCGCGCCTCTGCCACCGCATCCTGCGCCCGCTCCCCTGAGCGGGCGCCCGACAACGACTAGCACGGCACTCCGTTAACACCGATTTTGTAACCGCTCCGACAGGGGCTAAGCGAGAGAAACTATGACAACAAACAATCCCGTTTCCCAAAAGGACAACCGCCTGGATCCCAGCCGCGTCATCAAGGCACCCACGGGTTCTGAAAAGACCTGTAAAAGCTGGCTCACCGAAGCCGCCATGCGCATGCTCATGAACAACCTGCACCCGGACGTCGCCGAGCGCCCCGAGGAGCTGGTGGTGTACGGCGGCATCGGCCGCGCCGCGCGCAACTGGGCCTGCTACGACAAGATCATCGAAGTGCTGCAGCGCCTGGAGGATGACGAATCCCTGCTGATCCAGTCCGGCAAGCCGGTGGGCGTATTCAAGACCCACGAAGACGCGCCGCGGGTTCTGATCGCCAACTCCAACCTGGTACCGCACTGGGCCACCTGGGAGCACTTCAACGAGCTGGATAAGAAAGGCCTGATGATGTACGGCCAGATGACCGCCGGCTCCTGGGTTTACATCGGCTCCCAGGGCATTGTCCAGGGCACCTACGAAACCTTCGCGGCGATGGCCAAGCAGCACTTCGGCGGCGATGCGTCCGGCAAGTGGGTACTGACCGGTGGTCTCGGTGGCATGGGTGGCGCCCAGCCCCTGGCCGCGACCATGGCCGGCTTCTCTTGTATCACCGTTGAGTGCGACGAAACCCGCATCGACTTCCGTCTGCGTACCCGCTACGTCGACAAGAAGGCCTACAGCCTGGACGAAGCCCTGGAAATGATCGAAGCGGCCAAGGCGGAAGGCAAGCCGGTTTCCGTGGGTCTGCTCGGCAACTGTGCCGACATCTTCCCCGAGATCGTTGAGCGCGGCATCGTACCGGACGTGGTCACCGACCAGACCAGCGCCCACGACCCGCTGAACGGTTACCTGCCCAAGGGCTGGTCTCTTGAGCACGCGGCCGAGATGCGCAAAAAAGACGAAGCGGCCGTCATCGACGCAGCCAAAGAGTCCATGGCGATCCAGGTGCGCGCCATGCTGGAGCTGCAAAAGCGCGGTGCCGCTACCACCGACTACGGCAACAACATCCGTCAGATGGCCAAGGAGAAAGGTGTCGAGAACGCCTTTGACTTCCCCGGCTTCGTACCGGCTTACATCCGTCCGCTGTTCTGCGAAGGGATCGGTCCGTTCCGCTGGGTAGCGCTCTCCGGCGATCCGGAAGATATCTACAAGACCGACCAGAAAGTTAAAGAGCTGATCCCCGACGATCCCCACCTGCACAACTGGCTGGACATGGCGCGCGAGCGCATCGCCTTCCAGGGTCTGCCGGCGCGTATCTGCTGGGTAGGTCTGAAAGATCGCGCCCGTCTGGCACTGGCCTTCAACGAAATGGTTAAAAATGGCGAGCTGAAAGCGCCGGTTGTTATCGGCCGTGACCACCTCGACTCCGGTTCCGTAACCAGCCCCAACCGCGAAACCGAAGCGATGAAAGACGGCAGTGATGCCATCTCCGACTGGTCACTGCTGAACGCGCTGCTGAACACCGCGGGCGGCGCCACCTGGGTCTCCCTGCACCACGGTGGTGGCGTGGGCATGGGCTTCAGCCAGCACGCCGGTGTGGTCATCGTCGCCGACGGTACCGACGCCGCAGCCAAGCGCCTCGGCCGCGTGCTGCGTAACGACCCGGGCACCGGTGTCATGCGCCACGCCGATGCCGGTTACGACATCGCCATCAACTGCGCCAAAGAGCAGGGCCTCGACCTGCCGATGCTGAACGACTAGCCGTCGCTGAACAACTACGGAAACTGTTATGAACGAAATGATGATTCAACCCGGCCTGATGACCCTGGCCGACCTGCGCCGTGTCGTTAAAGAGCCGGTCACCCTGGCCCTGGATCCGGCCAGCCACGCCGCGATTGACGCGAGCGCCGCGGCGGTCACCCGCGTGATCGAAGAGAACCGCGTGGTCTACGGCATCAACACCGGTTTCGGGCTGCTGGCCAATACACGCATCGCCCCCGAAGACCTGGAGCTGCTCCAGCGCAGCATCGTGCTGTCCCACGCGGCCGGTATCGGCGACATGATGTCGCCGGCCACCGTGCGCCTGATGATGACCCTGAAGATCAACTCCCTGGCCCGCGGTTTCTCCGGTATCCGCCTGAGCGTGATCGAGGCCCTGATCAAGCTGGTCAACGCCGAAGTGTTCCCCTGCGTGCCGCAAAAAGGCTCCGTGGGCGCCTCCGGCGACCTAGCGCCGCTGGCCCACATGAGCACCGTGCTGCTGGGTGAAGGCGAAGTGCTGTACAAGGGCGAGCGCCTCTCCGGCGCCGAGGGCCTGAAGATCGCCGGCCTCGAGCCGATCACCCTGGCACCCAAGGAAGGTCTGGCGCTGCTGAACGGCACCCAGGCCTCCACCGCCTTTGCCCTGGAAGGGCTGTTCGCGGCGGAAGACCTGTTCGCCGCCGGCACCGTCGCCGGCGCTGCGTCTGTGGAAGCCGCCCTTGGCAGCCGTCGTCCGTTCGACGCCCGCATTCACGCCGTTCGCGGCCAGCAGGGCCAGATCGACGCCGCGGCGGCCTACCGCCACCTGCTTGGCGAAGCCTCGGAGGTGGGTAACTCCCACGAAGACTGCGAGAAGGTGCAGGACCCCTACTCCCTGCGCTGTCAGCCCCAGGTGATGGGCGCCTGCCTGCAGCAGATCCGTCAGGCGGCCGAAGTACTTCTGGTGGAAGCCAATGCGGTTTCCGACAACCCGCTGGTGTTCGCCGACGACGATGACTTCATCTCCGGCGGTAACTTCCACGCCGAGCCCGTGGCGATGGCCGCCGACAACCTGGCGCTGGCCCTGTCCGAGATCGGCGCCCTGTCCGAGCGTCGCATGGCCCTGCTGATCGACTCCAACCTGAGCAAGCTGCCGCCCTTCCTGGTGAACAACGGCGGCGTCAACTCCGGCTTTATGATCGCCCAGGTGACTTCCGCGGCGCTGGCGAGCGAGAACAAGACCCTCGCCCACCCGGCCTCGGTGGACAGCATGCCCACCTCCGCCAACCAGGAAGACCACGTCTCCATGGCCACCTTTGCCGGTCGCCGTCTGCGGGACATGGCGGAAAACACCGCCGGCATCCTGGCGGTTGAGCTGCTGGCCGCTTGCCAGGGCCTTGACTTCCGCGCCCCGCTCAAGAGCTCCGCGCCGGTTGAAGAGGCCAAGGCGGCACTGCGCCAGCGGGTTGCCTTCTACGACAAGGATCGCTACTTCGCCCCCGATATCGAGGCGGCCAAGAACCTGATCCAGGAAGGCGGCTACAACGCGCTGATGCCCGCAGAGCTGCTTCCCAGCGTAGGCTAAGCCCCCTTCGCCACGGCTCTGCTCCACCCTCGGGTGGCGGTGGCGCCGTGGCGATGCGCGGCACAAACCCTGACGGCCCGTCACCGGGAGGATTCCATCTTTCCCGGCGGCGGGCCGTCATCGTCTCTGGCCCAATACGAGGCCTCTAATTCAAACGCCTTCCGTGAGAATCACATTGACCTCCGCGCAGGACTGGCGCAGCGCTTTCCAGGGGCGGTACGCCTCGGAGTGATACCAGGCTTTGAACTGCTCGGTGCTGGGAAACTCGTGAATGACGATCAGGTTGCTCGGCCACTCTCCCTCCAGCACGTCCCCCCGCCCCCCCTTTACCAGGAACCGACCGCCGTATGGCGCCAGCGTCGGAAGGTGGCCGGTGACGTACGCAGCAAACTTTTTCTCGTCGAGGATTCGCACGATGTTGACGATACTGTAGGCTTTTTTCATCGGTCACCCCGTGTCCGCTTGCGGGCTTTGATCAAGCGCGGTGATCAAGGACGCTGACCGCCGGTCAAAGGGACGAAATCGAACTTCTGCCCGCCCAGGGCCGCCTCCACCATCCACCCCCCGCGACTCAGGGTGAACACCGCCACGCCCTGGTGAAATGCGAGATCCAGGGACGCGCCCTGGGTGTCGGTCGCCAGGGAGACCTGCCCTCCCAACTCAAGCCCACCCGAGGTAAAACGCTGCAAGGCCTTGGCGTCCTTGAAGAAGATCACCTCCGAGAACGTCTGGGCACCCAGCGCCGCGCCGACGGTCACTTGCGTCAGGGTGGCGTAACCGATCAGCCGATGTCGAGCATATACCTCGCCTTCGCCAAAGGCGCCGCCGAGCACGAAAGCGCCCTTGGTCACCTGCGGGAACACCGCGTAACCATAGGCCTGCTGAAAGTAGGTGCGCAGGGCGGGAACCTGGGCCTGGAAGCGGGCCAAGGTTTGTCTCACTTCAGGGCCGGCACCGTCCCCCACGGCCGCCGGCGACGAGCCCTTGGAGGCGGGCGTCCAGCCGCCGCTGCAGGCACCGAGCAACAGTGCCACTCCGACGGTAAGAAGCTGTTTGACCATACCGAACTCCGTTCCCTGGCTGCTCAGTATAGAAGCCCCGACACGCGCCCGGGCGCCCAGTTGAGCCCGGGAATAGGATCAGAAGCCGGCGCTTGCCTGTTGCTGTGGTTCGCCAGGAAGGTCGATGTGAATGTGGGTGCCCTCGCCGACCCGGGAGTGAATCTGCATCTCGCCATGCAGGCTGCTGACCAGCGAATCGCACAGCGAAAGTCCGAGCCCCGTGCCCTTACCCACGGGCTTGGTGGTGAAAAAGGCTTCACGTGCCTGGGCCAGCACCTCAGGAGGCATGCCGGTGCCATTATCGCTCACCGAGAGGCGAATGTTCTGTCCGACCTGGGCCGTCTTCACCTCGATTCGGGGGCTCTCTCCGGGGGCCTCGGTCACCGCATCCGCCGCGTTGGCCAGCAGATTCATCAATACCTGGACCAGCAGATCACCGACGGCGAAAACAGCCGGCAGTTGGCTGTCGAGGTTCAACTCCAGCTCAATGGCCTCGAACCGTTTGTCGTGGCGCATCAGCCGGCAGGTGCGCCCCACCAGGTTGTTGAGATCCAGCAACTGGGGCTCCCCCCCGTGGGGGTTGGCGAACTCGGATACGTCACGGGTGATGCTGATCACCCGCTGCACGTGCTCCTGCACCAGGCGCATGTGCTCACGAATTTCGTCGCTGCGCTGGGCGACTCCGGGACAGGGGTCGCAGAGCTGGTCAATCAGGCCGGAGATCGCCGCCACCGGGTTGCCGATTTCGTGGACGATGCCCGCCGCCAGGGTACCGATGGCGGCCATCTTCTCCTGGTGGAACGACTTCTGCCGCGCCTCGTTCAGCGCCCGCTCGGCTTTCACCTGCTCGGTGAGGTCGCGAATGGTGCCGATAAAGAGCAGCGTATCGCCGACAGAGGTTTCGGTGACGGCCAGTTCGATGGGAAACAGCGTGCCGTCGCGTCGCATCCCCTCGAGACGGCGTAGATTGCCGATAATGCGCCGCTCGCCGGTATCCAGATAGTGGCGCAGGTATTCATCGTGGTGGTGGCCATGCTCGTCCGGCATCAGCATCCTGACGTTTTCACCCAGCACCTCCTCGGCCGAGTAGCCGAACATCTCCTCGGCCGTGGGGTTGAATGAAGAGACGGTGCCCTGCCCATCGATAGTGATGATGCCGTTGAAGACATTATCCATAATCGCGTGCAGGTAACGCTCCTTCCCCCTGAGGTCCTTCTCCGCCGCCCTGCGCTCTTCCACCTCCCGGGCCAGGCCCAGGGTGCGCTCTGTGACCCGGCTCTCGAGCTCCTTTTTTACCCTTTGCAGCTCGCGCAGGGAGGTGCGCAATGCACTGTGGTTTTTGCGCAGGTGGCCATCGGCGTAGCGCACCACGGCGAAGAGCAAACCGTAGAGCAGCATCAGCACACCGATAATCCCGAGGCCGATCTGCCACAGGTTGCTCTTGGCCCGCTGTGCCATGGTGGAGACGTCGGAGTAGATCGCCAGCACCGCATCCACGCCGCGCTCGTCGCCAAGGCCAAGGGGTACCAGGGTGTAGATCAGGTCGACGTCGGAAAGGCTGCCGTAGGGGGAGTCGAACCTCGGCGCGTGCTCCTGTTCACTGACCACCCAACCCGCCTTAACGCGCTGAATTTCCCCGACGCCAAAGCGCTCCGCAGCTGCATGGCCGGTACTGTAAAGAGGCTCCATCGAACCGTTATAGACCACCACCCGTACCACCGAGCGCCCCACGAGCTGTTCATGCAGCACCCGGTCAAAACGGCGCACCTCGGATGTCTCGGCTCCGCCCGGCTCGCCGTCCACCAGCGCTTGCAGCGAATCGCGCAACGCGCCGCTGATCACCCCCGCGACCGCAAGGTTCTGGTCCTGCCCCTGTATCAGCAGATTTTTGTGCAGCATATATTGGGCGAAAAGCCCCAGCACGCCGGCGGCAATAACGACGATCACCAGGCTCGAGAGGGAGAAAAACCTCAGCAGTCTGAACATAAATCCGACCGATTTAATCGACTAATCTAGGTGCAGATTATCACTGGACACCCGCGCGATGCCAGCTTAGGAGCAGGTAACGGTTTGAACTGTGGGAGATAAAGAAAGCTTAAACGGAAGAGCCCGCAAGGACGGCCCTTCCGTATCGAACCTCAGCCGTTGCGTTCGGCCAGGGTGGAGATGCACCAGGAGGTAAATGCGGCCTTGTCCCGGGGATTGCGGCATTGCGCCGGATCGGGCGCCCCTTCAAGCAGGCGGTGGAGGATGATCTCGCCCTGGGCCTCGATCACCGCGTCCATCTCCTCTTCCGAAAGGGGAGCGACAAAATAGTCCACCTCGGCGGCATCCTGGGGCGCTTGATCCCGGTCGAACTCTTCGCGCGCGCCGACATTCTGGAACAGCGCCCCCTCGCGATATTCGATTCGCCACGTCTCTGCCTGCTGGCAGTAGCGAGGCCGGAACACCTCGACATTACGTCCATGTAACTGAATTCCAACAATATTAGCGGCCCTTGATTGACGTGCATGGGCCAGCGCGGTCTCTAAGTCCATTTCTTGTCCCTCGCTTTGGTTGCGTGAACGCTTGTTATTTTTAAGGCAATAAAATCTACCGCAGCGGTCCATAAATACCATGCACAATAAGTCTTAGGGCCCCTTCCACTCGGTGCTAAAACGGAGCAACTAAACACTGCCCGCTGGGCAAATTGCAGCCGATCCGGGGTCTGCGCCAAGCGGTACGAGAATTCGACGCCCGACGATTCCTTTCATACCCTTAACGATGAACTATTAAAGCGCGTGATAAACAACCACACGTAAGGATGCACCGGCCATGTTAAAAGCGCACTGCAATTTGACTGCACAGGGAGCAATTAGCGACACCCTCGATGAAGCGAACGGGCTGCCCCTCCCCTGTCAGCGCCTGCTCACGACCCTCGTACTCGCCCTGATGCTGACCGGGTGCGCCCTGCCCCCCATGCAGGAGCGTCAGGAGAGTCGCTCGTTTTCCCCGGTACAGACGCGCGAGACGACACTGGGCAACGCGATCATGCCCCTGGTGGAGCGCCACGACGGGCTGAGCGGCGTGCACTTGATGAACAACCCCTTCGATGCCTTCGTCGCGCGTGCACTGTTGGCACGCCATGCCGAGGCCTCCCTGGATGTGCAGTACTATATCTGGCAGCCCGACATCACCGGGACCCTGCTGCTGCAAGCACTGCACAAGGCAGCCGAACGCGGGGTCCGGGTACGTATGCTGCTGGACGACAACGGCATCAACGGGATGGACGAGCTCCTGGCCGCCATGAACCTTCACCCCAACGTGGAAATTCGCTTGTTCAACCCCTTCGTGGTCAGAAGCCCCAAGTGGATTGGCTACCTGACCGATTTCGGGCGCCTCAACCATCGTATGCATAACAAGTCCTTTACCGCGGACAACCAGGCCACCATCATCGGCGGGCGCAACATCGCCGATGCCTATTTTGGCGCGGGAGAGGGCGCTATGTTTGCCGATCTTGACGCCCTGACCGTCGGCCCGGCTGCGAACCTGGTGTCCACCGACTTCGACCACTACTGGGCCAGCAGCTTTGCCTGGCCTGCCGCGCAGATTCTGCCTGAAGCGCCCGAAAATGCCGCCTCCTGGCTCCAGGACCGGTTTGAATTGAACCGCGACAGTGAGGCGGCCTCTGATTACGTGCGCGCCCTGGAGGAATCTACGCTCCTGCAGAAGCTGACCGCCAGAGAGCTGGAGTTCACCTGGGCCCCGGTTTCAATGGTGAGTGACGACCCCAGCAAGGTCCTTGGGGAAGAGAGCCAGGAAGCGCTGATGAGCCAGCAACTGAAAGCGGCGCTGGACGATCCGCGCCAGCGGGTCACCCTGGTGTCCCCCTACTTCATTCCCCGGGACGCCGGCGTGGAGCTGTTCCGAAACCTGGAGGAGAAAGGGGTCGAGGTTCACATACTGACCAACTCCCTGGAAGCCAACGATGTGGCCATGGTGCATGCTGGCTACTCCAAGTACCGCGATCCCCTGTTGGAGGCCGGCGTTCAACTCTACGAGATGCGGGGACTGGACGTGGTACGTAAAAAGGGGGGACGCTTCCAGGCCGGCTTGATGGGAAGCTCCGCTTCCAGCCTGCACGCCAAGACCTTCGCCGTGGACGGCAAGACCCTGTTTATCGGCTCGTTCAACTTTGACCCGCGTTCGGTCAATATCAACACCGAGCTGGGGTTTGTGATCGAGAGTCCGGCACTCGCTCAGCAGCTGGAGACGGCGTTTGCCGAACGTATTCGCGAGAGTGCCTACGAACTGTTCCTGAACGATGAGGGCGAGCTGCGCTGGCGTGAATACAGTGCAGAGAACCCGATTGTCCACGAGAAGGAGCCAGGGACCGGCGCGATCAAACGGTCGATGGTGTTCTTCTTTTCCCTGTTGCCGATAGAAACGCTGCTGTAGAAGGCTCGCGCCTGCAGGCACCGCGCCCGCAGGCAAGGCGCCGTTTGGTTTTCACCCCGCTCAGGGCTCCTGATCGCTTGGCGGGGACCCCGAGGGGTGGCGCGAACGGCTCAGGATGCGACCAGCACCGGCCTCGACCGCAGCTTCGGCAACCGCGGCTGAATCAAGGGTTTCACCCGCCCCCTCGGGCATACGGATACGAACCTCGGGATGGGCGAAGGTAATGCCGGCGTCCTGCAGGGCGTCGCGCACCCGGGTGTAGGCTTCCCGCCGCAACACCCATTGCTCGCCGGGCTTGGAGGTGAACTTCATCCGCACGATCAGCGCCGACTCTTCCACCCGCGAAACCCCCTGGGATTTGAGGGGAAGCAGCAAATTGGGGCCCAGTTCCGGGTCCTGCTGCAACTCCTGCCCCACCTTCTTGACGATCTTTCGAACCCGCTCGATGTCGGTGTCATAGGGCAAGCGAATCTCCATCTTCATGGTGACCCAGTCCCGGCTGAGGTTCTTGATCGTGGAAATGCTCCCGTAAGGCACCGTCTGCACAGCGCCCAGGTGGTGGCGTAGCTGCATCGAACGCAGAGAAATTTTCTCCACGGTCCCCCTCAGCTCGCCGGTTTCAATGTACTCCCCCCGTCTGAAGGCATCATCGACGAGAAAGAACACCCCTGATATCACGTCCTGCACCAGCTTCTGGGCGCCGAAACCGATCGCGATGCCCACCACACCAGCGCCGGCAATGAGCGGCCCGATCTCCACCCCAAACGCACTCAGCACACTGAGCACGGTAGTCACCACCAACAACACCAACAACATGCTGCGCAGCAACGGCAACAGTGTTTCGGTGCGTGTGCCGCTGGTACCGCCCCCTTCACCGGGATCCAGGCTCCCGCTTTCGAGGCTGTCTGTAGGCTCCGGCAGATGACGTTCGATCGATGAGTAGATCAGCTGCCAGGCAAAGTAGGCCAACAGTAAAATCAGCAGGGTGTCCACCACCACCGACATCAGGCGCTCGGCCCCCAAATCACGCAGCAGCTCGAAGGTTCCGAGCCCCCAGGCCTCGGCCAGGGACAGCAAAGCGACCGCCACCATGATGACTCGCACACCGTTTTGCAGCACGCTGCGCATGCGCTTGCCGCGTTGCTCGAAGCTATGGGATTGGAACCAGGGTAACGCGGTCATACGTACCAGTAACTTTGCCAGCAGGCGGTCCACCAACGGAAACAGTAGCGTCACCCACCAGCTGAGACCCACCTTCGCTGCCAGGTCAGGGTTACCGGCCATCAGGTGGAATCCCCAGAGCGTCCACAGCAACATGAGCCAGGCTGAAAGCAGCCAGGGCCAGCTTTGCCGTATCAGTTGGGCCAGGGGCGTGGTGGCGGGGGCTTGCTGGCTCAGCAACTGCTGCAAGGGTTGGCGCTGCAGCCAGACAATCGCGATGAGAATCAGGGTCAGGGTGGCACCGGAAACCACCCGCAGCACGGTGACCAGCTCGAGGGGAAAGCCGGTACCCTGCAGAAGTCCAATCAACGCACGGTGAACCAGAAACAGGGCAGCAAACACCACCAAATAACGGTGTAACCGACGTGCCCGTTGGTTGCTGAGCGGAATCAGGCGTGAGCCTCCCGTGTCCCGCTCGGGATTCAGAATCCAGGCCGACACCATCGCCACCAGTCGCAGCCAAACGGCAGTGCTCAGAACGGCGCCGAAATAGAGCCCCACGGCACTGTTGTCATCCCTGGTGAGAAACAACAGCGACAGGGCAATGGCAAAGATGGCCAGGCGAATCAGGCTGACCCCCATGCCCACCAGGTTGGCGCAGAACGTTTCGAACCAGCTGCGGAACTGCTGCTGACGGGCCCCGCGTACCATGCGGTTTATAGGAATACTGAGCAGACGTTCGATCAGGTAGGCGGCAACGAGGGCGAAAAGCGTGTAAAACACCAGCATCTGCCCGGAATCAAAACGGCTGCTTTCGATGATCTGATCGATAACAACCGCCAACCGGTCGTCCGCCTGGGGCCAGCTGTCGCGCAACAATCGCATCTGTTGCTGCAACTGGCTGCGCGCCGCGTCAAAGGAAAATGATTCTGTAGGGACCTGATCCTGCTGCGCCTGCAACATCTGGTGCAGCTGCTCACGCACCTCTTTGTCGGTCATCGAGGCCATTGCCTCCGGGGCCGTCGCTGCGGGGTTAGCGACTGTGCAAAGCGGCAGCAGGAAGAGCAGCAACGCAAGCAACGCGCGCCATCCTTGGACAAGAGTAGACGGTGTCATGGCGAATCCGTTGTGAACCGTTTTTTGCTTAGTTTAGTTGGCTTTGCCGCATTGGGACGCCACAGCAACTGCTCTACTCAGCTTCCATGGCGCCTATGCGCCCCTTGCCCGGGGCAAGGCACCTGCTGGGGCATCAAAGTCGAAGCCGTCCCGTCGGGGCGAAGAGCCTAGGCTGGGCTAAAGTATTCGATGGGCAAAACCGGTGTACCGGCCATCTGCCGATGAATCCCCGGGACGCCTAATCCATCAACCTCGGTACTGCGTATGATTTCTTCTAAAAGCTACCTTACGGGTGCAGCGCTCAGCCTGAGCCTGATGCCGGCCGTTGCATCGGCTCAGTCTGACGCCGACCTCGCCCAGCAACTCGCTAATCCGGTCGCCAACCTTATCAGCGTGCCACTGCAGCTCAATTACGACCACCGGATCGGTGCCGACGACGGGAATCGCTGGACCTTAAACATTCAACCGGTCGTACCAACCGATTTCAGCGAAAGTACCCTGCTCATCTCGCGCACCATCGTGCCATTGGTCCACCAGGAAGACACCCGGCCGGGAGAGTCCAGCGAAGGCGGCATCGGGGACGTGGTCCAGAGTTTCTTCTTTTCACCGAAAGACAGCGGCAGCCTGACATGGGGCGTTGGGCCTGTGTTCCTGCTTCCCACCGCCACCGACGATGACCTGGGCAGCGAGAAATGGGGAGCGGGCCCGACAGCCGTCGCACTCTACCAGGCCGGCCCCTGGACGGTCGGTGCGCTGGGTAACCATATCTGGTCTTTTGCCGGCTCCGATAACCGCCGCGACGTGGATGTCACTTTCGTACAACCCTTTGTCAATTACACGACCCCGAACGCCACCAGCTTCTTTGCAAACCTTGAGGCAACCCATGACTGGGAATCCAGGGAGTGGGCGATTCCCATCAACATCGGCGTCAACCAATTGCTAAAGATCGGCCAGCAATCGGTGCAGATTGGCGCGGGCCTGCGTCACTGGCTCGACTCAACGCCCGGGGGGCCAGAGGACTGGGGGCTGCGGTTCAACCTCGTCTTTCTTTTCCCAAAATAAGCGACCACTGAGTCCCTCTCAAACACCCGCCGCAGATGAGGCGCAGGCAACGAGTCGGACAGGAGGCAAGGCCAGAACTCACACCTCTTTCCCCGGGACTGAGGCTTAGGTGCGCGGTAGATTCAGGTCGAAGAAGGTTTGATCAAAGGAAGAAGGTTTGATCAACAAGGAAGGCGTCTAGGGACAAGACTCAACGCCCCTGGCAACGGGGCGTTGAATATCGATTACGATAAAAGGTCGCGGAAAAATCACCACCGGCAACCTTGGCCTGCACCGGCCAAGGTTGCCGTACTCGCCTGGTCAGCCTCTACCGGCTCTTGATGTTACCTTCTTTATCCGAGATCACGATCTCGACGCGGCGGTTCAGCTGGCGGCCGGCCTTGGTGTCGTTGCTGGCCACGGGGTAGGCTTCCCCGTAGCCTTGCACCTCTACCCGGTCACTGGCAATGCCCTCACCCAAGAGGGCGTCGTAAACGGCCATGGCGCGAAGCTCGGAGAGTTTCTGGTTGTAATCTTCATCACCGGTGCTGTCGGTGTAGCCTTCAACGCGCACCCGACGCTCCTCGTACTGCTGCATAAACTCCGCGAGGCTGGCGATGGTTCGCTCGCCAGATGCCTTGAGCTTGGTTTCGTTCAGGTCAAACAGGACATCACCCAATGTGAGCACCATGCCGCGGTCGGTTTTCTCGGCTTTCAACGCTTCCATCTGCGCGCGCAGCGCTTCCGCTTCCTGACTTTTCATCTCCAGCATCAGCTGGTTGCGGCGGGCGTCGACCTCGTCACGACGCTCCTTGGCGGCGTTGATATCGCTTTCCAGGGCAGCACGGCGCCCCTGCTGCTGGGCGATTTCGCCATGACGCAGCGCCAGATAGGCAGCCTGCTCGACCTCTTCCACGTCAGCCCCATCCTCCAGCAACGCCTCGGCTCTTTCGAGCTCCTCCTTGGCGCTGCGCATCTGGCTGGCGCCGCTGCGAGCGACATCCGGATCCTGCTCAATCGCCGAGTAGGTGGCCCTGGCTTCTTCGAGTTTTGCGTTGCTGGGCGGCGTGCTGGCACAACCTATCATCAAGCTGGTCAGCCCGACCGCGACCACAATCGAATAGATACGATTCATGATATTGATCTCCTTGCGTTACTGTTTCTGCATTTCCATGTCGAGCTGTTTTTTCAATTCTTCGATGTTGGCGTTGATCTCGTCCATCACGATCTGCGCCTTCGCCGTCTCTGACTGCGCGGCAGCCAGTTGGGCATCAACCTCGGCCTGCTCCAGAAGCGCCTTCGCCTGTTCGTACTCCTCTTCTTCCATCAGCTTGCGCGCATCAGCCAGTTTATTCTGCGCCTGGTTAAGCAGGACCGGCTCGTGCTTCCGGGCATTGGCCTCTTCCGCCTGCCGAATGGCTGCTTCGGCGAGTTGCATCTCGCTGTCTGGCCTCGGCCCTGGGCCTGAGCAAGCCGCCAGGGTTGCGGACATGCCCAGAAGGACGATCATCCGCGGTATACGATTGCGCTGTTTCATAAAAGACTCCCCTGTCTACGATCGACCGTCGTCCGACGGAACAAGCAACGTTATTCAAACAATGTTGTTGCGTTTTAGTAACGCACCCGGAGTAACTATAGCAGTGGATTAGAAAGCCAAGACAAACCTGCGAGTGCAATGATCTTCTCGAAAAAGGCCTATTTTTTGCCCTGAATTTCACGTCAAAATCAGCCCAGCTGGACGGCAAAAAAAGGGCCAAGTGCGCGTTGAACGGGAGCGCTGTATGCTCTCGCTGAGCAAGCGGCTCTATTCAAGCCCAGGTCAAGCCCAGATCAAGCCCAGCGCCACCTTCGGCGCTAAGTTCGAACAGCAAGCCGCCAGCGGGTTCAATTCATATAGACCGCTTGAAAGGTTAGCAGTACCTGATTCTGCTGGTTAAACAGAACCAGTTTTTCCCCGGTAATTTCATAATGGGTTGTCGCCAGCAGAGCCTCGCTGAGTGCCTGCTCCTGCGCCATCCCGTCCATGCACATCTTTCGGGTGTTGGCGATCCCTTCAAAGCGTAAAGCCTTTGGGGGCGCTGTCACGTATTGGCCGGTAAACTGGTTGCAACCCAGAAAGCCGCTAACCCGACCGTCCATATAAAGCCGCATGTTGGGCTCGCGGGCGCCAACGGTCACGGCCTTGCCCCCCAGGGTGATGGCTTTCCAGTAGGTATTGGTCAAACTCGAATCCGGGATCCTGGCTTTTTGTAGCATGACCTTGACGGGCGTGGCGGGCGCCCCGTTGCTGAAAGGATCCGTGTGCTCGGTGGTGGTATAGCGTAGTTTCCCGTCCTGGGAGATCTGGGCCCTTAGGTTGTAGCGCATGTTGGCGACCACCTGACCGGCATCGTAGCTCAGTTCAACCCGGTATGGCGGCCCACCTGCAATCGGCACCGTTTTGCTGGCCAGCACCTTGGCAGGCACATCCATGCGCGACACATCCGCCAGGGTAACGGTGAGCTCGGAGCCCGGCGGCAACATACTGCGATCACGGTAAAAGGCTTCGACTTCCAACGTGCTCATCTGGGGCTCTGCTCCCGTCTCTTGTGGCGTTTGATCCATCGTGCTGCTGCACGCCCCCAGCAAAAGGCTGGCTAGGGCCGCAATCGGCAGGCCCCGCTTTACGCTCATCATAGTGGTCCCTCAACTCTGTCACCGCTCTCTTCGTTAACCAAATGTCGAGCCCGGCCCTTGTTAGGCACGCCGCTGACGCTTACTTAATTTAGTCAAAATAACGGGAGCATGAGCGACCGCATGCCCCTGGTCAGGCACGCTTGTCGGGAACGGCTAATGCAATTTCAAACGGAGGATGCGGAGCGGTCTGTTTCGGCAGGCCCTTAGACGGGCATAAAAAAGCCGTCGCATAAAAGCGACGGCTTTTTAAACTTAACGGTTTTAGCGCTGTTTTAGACTTCGACCACGTCGAAGTCTACCTGCGGATCGACGTCAGCCTCGTAGTCCACCCCTTCAACGCCGAACCCGAACAGGCGCAGGAATTCATCCTTGTAGCCCTGGTAATCGGTCTCCTCGAACAGGTTTTCGGTGGTCACACGCGGCCAGATTTCACGGCAGGCGTCCTGCACTTCGGGGCGCAGCTCCCAGTCATCCATGCGGATCCGGTTGCTGTCGTCCAGGTTGGACACCTCACCCGACGCGCTGAACAGCTGGGTGCGGAACAGGCGGTCGATCTGCTCCATGCAGCCTTCGTGCAGTCCCTTCTCTTTCATGACTTTGAAAGCCATGGCGATGTAGAGCGGCATCACCGGAATTGCGGAGCTGGCCTGGGTAACCACGCTCTTGAGCACCGCCACGTTGGCACCACCACCCTGTTTCGCCAGGCGGGCATTGATCGCGCCGGCAGCCCGGTCAAGGTCCATCTTGGCCTTACCCAGAGCACCGTCCCAGTAAATCGGCCAGGTGATGTCAGTACCGATATAGCTGTAGGAAACCGAGCGGCAACCCTCGGCCAGTACGCCGGCCTTATCCAGCGCATCGATCCACAGCTCCCAGTCCTCTCCACCCATGACGGTGACGGTATCAGCGATTTCCTGCTCGGTCGCCGGCTCCACCTCCGCCTCGATAATGCGGTCCTTGTTGGTGTCCACGGCGGTCGAGCGGTAGGGCTCGCCGATGGGCTTGAGACAGGAGCGAACCACTTCACCGGTATCAGGCAGCTTACGCACCGGGGAAGCCAGGGAATAGACCACCAGATCCACCTGACCCATGTCTTCTTTGATCAGCTCGATCGCTCTCTGCTTGGCCTCGTGAGAGAAGGCGTCGCCATTGATGCTTTTGCTGTAAAGCCCTTCGGCCTTGGCCGCCTTGTCAAAGGCAGCGGAATTGTACCAGCCAGCCGTGCCGGGCTTTTTCTCTGTCCCCGGCTTCTCAAAGAAGACCCCGAGGGTAGCAGCGCCACAGCCAAAGGCAGCCGCAATGCGCGAGCTCAGGCCGTAGCCGCTGGAGGACCCGATCACCAGCACCCGCTTGGGCCCGTCGATCGGACCCTTGGCCTTGGTGTACTGAATCTGCTGCTGAACGTTGGCCGCACAACCTTCCGGGTGGGTGGTGGTGCAGATAAATCCACGAATTTTTGGCTTGATGATCACGGTAAAGAACGCCTTGTGTTCTGGGATGTATTGATTTTAGCCGCCCATTATACCCCGCAGAACGCGGAAAAACCTACCGCCCCGCTCCCGGGGGGATAGGCTCCCCTTGCTGGTTCAATGGGTTTTAAACTGCCCCAGTTGCATCGATAACTCGCCAGCCAGGCTGTTGACCCGCCCGCTGATCTGGTTGGACTCCTCGGCATCGCTACGGGTGCGGTTGGCCTCATCGCTGATATTAATCACATTGCGACCGATATCTTCAGCCACTTTGCTCTGCTCCTCAGCCGCCGTGGCGATCTGCTGTGCCATGTCGGCAATGGTCCCGACAGCCTGGGTGATCCGTCCCAGCGCTTCGCCCGCCCGGGCCGCCTGGGTCGAGCAGGAGTCCGCCTGGGTGCGACTGCGGTTCATGGCGCTGACTGCACCCTTGGCCCCACTCTGGAGCCGTTCGATCATCTGCTGGATTTCGTCGGTGGACTCCTGGGTGCGCTGGGCCAGGGTACGCACCTCGTCGGCGACAACGGCAAACCCGCGTCCGTGTTCGCCGGCCCGCGCCGCCTCGATCGCCGCATTCAGCGCCAGCAGGTTGGTCTGCTCGGCCACCCCGCGAATCACATCCAACACGGTGCCGATGTTATCGGTTTCCTTCTCCAGCGCTTCAAGAGCGCCGCCGGCCTGCTCCACTTCCCCGGTCAGGGTCTGGATCGCACCGATGGTCCCGCCGACAACGCTCTCCCCCTCCCGGGCTTCGCTGTCGGCATCCTTCGCCGCCTGGGCCGCCTGCTCGGCGTTGCAGGCCACTTCCTGCACCGTCGACTGCATCTCGGTCATTGCCGTGGCCACCTGATCTGCCTCGCTCTGCAGCCGCTGCATCCCCGCCAGGGTGGTGTCAGCCACCCGGGACAACTCGCCACTGGCCGTGCCCAACTGTTCAGTGTCACCGGTAAAGCGCTCGATCAGCTGACGGATGTTCTCCACAAACTGGTTGAACTGCCCGGCCACCAGCGCCACCTCGTCCTTACCTTCGTCGTCAAGGCGTACCGTCAGGTCCCGGGCGCCGGAGGCCACGTTGGCCATCGAGCGGTTCAGCTGGTTCATGGCGCCGATTACCCGCCGGTAAAGCAGTATCAGGCAGGCCCCCAGCAACAGGGCAATGACGACGCTAGTCGTAAGCACCACCATGCCAGCATGGTGGATAGAGGTTTCCGCTTTTTGTGCCGAAGCCTCCAGTTCCGTCTCCACCTCACCCGCAAGCCCCTCCAGCGCCGTGGCCAGTGCAGAAGAAACGTCGTCGAAACCGCCCGGTCCCCGCATGATGGCGTTGCCCGCTTCGGTGCCCTCACGCACGTAAGCGCGCGCCATCTTGACGCCCATATCGTGAAGGTCGCTCACCTGCCCTTTCAGCACTTCGACCCGCGAAGCCAACTCCGGTGCCTCTTCGGCAAGCTGCATCAGGCTGGCGTGGGCACCCTCGAGGCTGGCCCGGGCTTCGGCCATCGCCTCCTCGTCCCGGGTGGCCCCCACGTCGGTGAGAAACTGCTGTATCTGGACCACGTAATAACGGGTGTTTTTAATGGCGATAACCGCGTGCCCCTGCTCCGTCTCCTCCTGGATCGCGCTCTTAGTGGACTGCAACTGTGCCTGGGTGGCCAGGTAAAGGACCACCAGGGCAATCAGGGTCAGTCCCAGGGTTATCTGCAGCATCCGTTTGATGGTTAACATCGCCATGTAGGGCACTCCCTCATCTATTCGCCGTCGACCGGCAACCGGTTTCTTCATGAGATAAAGCCCTTAAGCTACCACAATTACGCTTGGACAAAAGATTGATTTGAATCATCTTTAATGCCCGAACGAAGGGAGCGGACGGCGCCACCGGGCGGCGAGAAGCTCCCCGGAGGATTTTGACCAATTGGACTGTTAGCAGGGGGGGGATTCGGGGTGATTCGGGGCAATTAAGGGGAGGCGAAAACTTAACTGGCGGATGTGCCCGGATCGGGATGCCGTTCGCGAATGGCTATGAACGCATCAAGGTTGCGGGTAAACAGCTGAACCAGGTCCGGGTCAAAGACACTGCCGCTGCGCTCTTCAATGTATTTAACTACTTTTTCCATGGGCCAGGGCTCCTTGTAGCAACGGCGGGTACTGAGGGCGTCAAAGACGTCGGCGATCGTCGCGATACGCGCCCAAACCGGGATTTCGTCCCCCTGCAGTCCGTCCGGATAGCCTTTACCGTCCCACCGCTCGTGGTGATGGCGCGCAATGTCGGCCCCCGCATCCAGCAGCGGCAGACCGGACCCCGCAAGCATCCTATGGCCGAACGTGGCGTGTTTTTTCATCTGCTGCCACTCGTCGTGGGTAAGCTGGCCGGGCTTTTTTAGCACCGCGTCGGCGACCCCGATCTTACCCAGGTCATGGAGCGGGGAAGCGTCTTTGATCATCTGCGCCGCCTCCTCACCCAAGCCCGCCAACCGGGCCAGCTGCTCGCAGTAGAGCGCCACCCGCTTCACGTGGGAGCCGGTTTCCGGCGAGTGATTCTCCACCATGTCGCCCATTCGATAGACCAGCTCCTGCTGGGTACTGCGCAGCAGCTCGCTGAGATCGATGTTGTCCAGGGCAATGTTGAGGTTTTCGGTCAGCATGTTGATCAGGTGCTGGTCTAGGGTGGAAAGGGCCACCGGCCCCTCCAGGTAAAACATCACTACATGCTGTTGTCCGGCGCAGAAAATAGCGGCACGCTGATCTTCGAACTGGTTTTGCTGAGCCTGAATACTCGCTTCCAGCAGGCGCCTGACTGCCGGCTCCAGCTCTTCCAGGCGCACGAACTTGGTCTCACCGGCCGGCTGGCCGGGTAGAATCACCTCGAACTCTCCATCCACCGGACAGAAGGCCTTGACCTGGTAGAGGTAGATCACGGTCTGATCCAGGTTCAGGAGGGCCGCGAGCTGCTCCAGGGTGGCGTCCACGAACTGGGTCAGGGCGTGCTTCTCATAGATTCCGCGTGTGGCGCGAATCACCTTCTCTAGGCCGAGGCGGCTTTTGTGCAGGGTTTCGATGTCCCGGTAGGCCCGCAGGCACGCGATCATCAGGGTGTAGAGCTTCTGAGCAGATAGCTCGGTCTTGTCGCGGTAATCGTTGATATCGTAAGTGGCGATCACCTCCTGCTCCGGTGCTTGACCGGGCTGACCGGTACGCAGCACGATGCGTACATCCTGGTTCTTAAGCTCCTGCCGTATGTAGTGGACCAGATCAAGCCCCGCGCGATCGGACTCCATCACCACATCCAGCAGCAACACCGCGATATCCCGGTGCTCGTTGAGGATACCGCGGGCCTCGTCGGCACTGTAGGCGTGAAGCAGTTCCAGCGCCCGCTCGTCGTAAGTCATCGAGCCCAGGGCCAATTGCGTCACCCGGTGCACCGACTCCTCGTCGTCCACCACCAGCACCAGCCACGGTGGCTTTTCAAACCGTTTATCAGCCGTGGCCGCGGGTTGCTCATCGGAAAACAGCAGTTCGTCACTCATGGGCTTGGCAAGGGCTAAGGCCTTTTCCTTACATCAAAAAATGAAGCTTTTTCAGCTTAGTATATCCTTGCCCCGAAGCGTTCCCCTGGGTAACCCGACACCCTGTATCCCATAACCGGGGCCATTCCCTCCTGCGCACACCTGCTCCGTGCAGGCGGGGAAGACAGCAGAGCGCAGTGACCGCGGCTAGACTTGTTCAGGTTCGTACCCGTGGAGACAGAATCGATGTTAACCCGCAGGCGCCACCCGCCGGCACGGCTGATCAGGCCCCGGCGCAGCCCGCTCCCCTCGCCGGAGCCCAACAACCGCTTGCGCCTGCTCTCGTTCAACATCCAAGGGGGCATTAACAGCAGCGGCTTTCACCACTACCTCACCCGCAGCTGGCAGCACCTGCTGCCCCACCCGCGCAAGCAGGATAGCCTTTCGCGTATCGCCCGGGTGGTGCGTGACTTCGACATGGTGGCCCTGCAAGAGGTGGACGGCGGCAGTTTCCGCAGCAGCTACGTCAACCAGGTCCGCTACCTGGCCGAAGCGGCACAATTTCCCTACTGGTACCAACAGCTCAACCGCAACCTGGGACGAGTTGCCCAACATAGCAACGGACTGCTGAGCCGGTTCCACCCCGAGATCATCGAGGATCACCGCCTGCCGGGGCTGCTGCCCGGGCGCGGCGCCATTATCGTGCGCTTCGGCGCCAAGAAACCGCAACTGACCCTGGCCATGCTGCACCTTTCATTGGGCAGCCGCTCGCGCCTGCGCCAGCTGCAGTACGTGCGCGAGGTGATCGGTGACGAGGGAGAAGTGGTAGTCATGGGGGATCTGAATGTTCACCACGAACGGATTACCCGGCTCTCGGCCCTGGAGGATATCGACCTGCGCTCTCCTGAAGGCCACTTCCCCACCTTCCCCAGTTGGCAGCCGGCGCAGTCCCTGGACCACATCCTGGTGTCATCCGGGATCAAGGTGCATCAGGCCCGGGTTCTGGACTTCGCCATTTCGGACCACCTGCCCATCGCCGTGGAGGTCGAGCTTCCGGCGCCCTTGATCAACCCTTCGTGATCAACCCCCTGCAGCCCCTGATCCGCTCCCGGCAGTCCCTCAGCCGCCCCAGTCGCCGCGTCCGCTGAAATGAAAATCCAGATCCCGACGCAGGGCATCGGGCAGGGTCGGGAGGCGTGAGCGGGGCAGCAGGAACGAGGCTAGGCTGAACAGGTCCTCAAACACCCGCGGCGGCTCCGGTCCGAGGCGCGTCGAGGCGGCACCGCTCAGGCCGTTATTGCAGCGCCCCAGCAAGCGCTTGATCATGAGCGTATTCTGGTAACGCCAGGTGCAGAGTCCCTCGTCCACCGCCACCAGCCGGTTGAGCACCCGGAAGGGCTGTTGCAGCACCGGCTCGTCCCGGTAAAGCTGAATAAACAGCGCCGCCAGCATCGCCTCCTGGCTGAAACGCACCTTGTTATCAGCCCGCAGTTGAGCGTAGCGAACCGAATCAAACAGGCCGTCGAAACGGGCAATGGTTTCGCTGAGCTCACGCACGTGCGCCCGCTGCTCAGCCGGTGACAGCCCGCCATCACCCTCCAACGCGCTCAGGTCATCGTTGAGCATCGCGGCGGTGGCTTTGAGGTAATCACGCCAGAAATCGTAATCCCCGTAGTGAAGAAAAGGCATGCGGGCCAGCCAGCTCTCCACCCCCGTAAAGAGGCTGTCCTGCCCCTCCAGGGACTTCAAGTGGTCGCGATCCGCCGGCTTGAGGGCTCGAAAAAAGGAACAGCTCTCCAGCAGGCCCGGGGCGGCGCGCCTCACACCCAGGCGCAGCTCGATTTCACGGAACTGAACACTCTGAAAGCCACGTGGCGAGGAGAGAACGTCGCGGAAATCGAGAAAGTCCAGGGGAGTCATGGTTTCCAAAACCCTGACCTGCTCCACCAGCAACCGCTCAATCGCGCTGATACGCTCCAGCCGGCTCTCCACCGTGCCCAGGGCGCGCTCCTGCAGCGCATCACTGTCAAACAGCCGCTGAATAGAATCCAGCTCGTGAAGGATTTCCTTGAACCAGAGCTCGTAGGCCTGGTGCACGATGATAAACAGGGTTTCATCGTGAGCCTCGGGCCTGGCGGGTGCCTGGGCGCCGAGGATCTTCTCCAGTTGCAGATAAGCGCCGTAGTCGGTATCTGCGGGTATATTGCTCATGGCCGGATCCAGTGACGTTGAAGGCGGGAAGCGAGGTCAGCAATCAGCCGACAAACAGACCTACCTACAGTGTAGCCCCAGCCGCCGGCTACCCCTTCTGCATCTCAGGCGCCCCGGGGTGGGTTTCCCCGGCCCCGAACAGGCGCCTGAGGTCCTCCAGCACCAGGTAGTTGACCGGCACCACCAACAGGGTGATCAGGGTCGCGAACAGAATCCCGAAACCCAGCGAGACCGCCATGGGAATCAGGAACTGGGCCTGGGTGCTCTTCTCGAAAATCAACGGCATCAAGCCGGCAAAGGTGGTCAGGGAGGTGAGCAGGACCGGCCGAAAGCGCGCCGCCCCCGCCGCCCGCACCGCCGCCCCCAGGGCGACGCCCTGGCGTTTCTGACGGTTGATGTAATCAACCAGCACCAGGGAGTCGTTGACCACCACCCCGGTCAGGGCCAGCATGCCCATCAGGCTCATGATGGTCAGGTTCATCTCCATCAGCCAGTGGCCGAACACGGCCCCCACGAGGCCGAAGGGAATCACCGACATCACGATGAAGGGTTGGGCGTAGGAGCGGAAGGGGATTGCCAGCAGGCAGAACACCACGAAGAGCACGAACAACATGCCCCAGAACAGCCCGGAGAAGGAGTCCCGCTGCTCCTTGGCCTCCCCCTCGAAGCTGACCTGGATGCCCGGGTAGTCGGCCAGGCGATCGTCGAGGAACACCTGCAGGTCGCGCTTGATAAGGGTCAGGTCGGCCAGCTCCTTGTTGGCGTCAGCGCGGACATTGACGGTACGTTTGCGGTCGATGCGATAGATCGTGGCCGGACTGAGTTCGGGCCGCAGCTCCGCCACCTCGCGGAAAGGCACTTCGAGCCCCTCCGGGGTGCGGATCTTCATCCGTTCCAGGGTCTCCAGGGAGTAACGTTCGGCAGCAGGGTAGCGCACCAGCACCTTGACCTCGTCGCGCCCCCGCTGAATGCGCTGCACCTCGAATCCGAAGAAGGCCTGGCGTACCTGGCGCGCCAGGTCGATCAGGCTGACCCCCAGCAGCTCTGCCTCCGGGGTCAGGGCCAGTTGCAGCTCCTGCTTGCCGTTGGAAAGGCTGTCGCTGATGTCAAAGACATGGGGGTAGCCGGCCAGGCGCTGGCGCAGCTCTCCAGCCAGCTGGCGCAGGCGCTCGAGGTCATCGCCCCGCAGCTGGATGTCCAGGGGATCGCTGGAACGGCCGATCTCGGCCCGGTAGGTAATGCTCTGGGCCCCGGGCACGGCGCCGATCAGACGCCGCCACTCGCGCACCAGCTCGGAGCTGGTCACCTCCAGGGTGCGCAGTTCCGGCGCCACGATCTCGAACATCACCCGCCCGCGGTTGGCCGCGATGCCCTCGCCCGCCCCGGTGGTGGAGAGAATATGGGTGATGACACTCTCGCCGGTGCCCGGGTCCACGTACTTGGCCTGCAGTGCCTGGGCCGCTTCCGTGATGCGGCTGATCTGACGGTCAGTGACGGCGAAAGGGGTCCCCACCGGCATCTCCAGGGCAGCACGGGCCACCTCGCTCTGCACCCGGGGAAAGAACACGAAGCGAGTCCAACCGCTGAGCACCGCGGCCAGCACCAGCAAAGCGACACCGAACACCGCCGCCAGGGCCAGGTAACGCCGCTCCAGCACCCGGTCCAGGAAGGGGCTGTAGAAGCCGGCAATAAATCGCTCCAGGCCGCGGGCGACACCCTGCTGAAAGCGGGAGAACACCCCGTAGTCACGCGGCGGCTTGAGGTGTCGCAGGTGAGCCGGCAGGATCAGTTTGGATTCGACCAGGGAGAACAGCAGCACCGGAATCACCACCAAGGGAATCTGCTCGAAGATGGCGCCGCGGCGCCCTTCGATCAACAGCAGCGGAATAAAGGCCGCCACCGTGGTCAGCACGCCGAAGGTGACCGGCACCGCCACCTCCCGGGTTCCCTCGATGGCGGCGCGCAGTCCCTCGCCATGGCGGCTGAAATGGCTGTAGACGTTCTCACCGGTGACGATGGCGTCGTCCACCACGATCCCCAGCACCAGGATAAAGGCGAACAGGCTGGCGATGTTGAGGGTCACCCCCAGCTCCGGCATCAGCAGAAAGCCGCCCATGAAGCTGATGGGAATGCCGACGCAGACCCAGAAGGCCACCGTCGGGCGCAGGAACAGTGTCAGCAGCAGCATGACCAGCAGTCCGCCCTGCAGGGCGCTGTTGGTAAGCGTGGTCAGGCGGGCCTTGACGATTTTCGAGCGGTCCCGCCAGTAACCCAACTGAACTCCCTCTGGCATCTCGTGGCGCGTGGCGTCGAGGTAGTCACGCACCGCCGCCGCCACCTCGATGGAGTTCTGGTTGCCCACCCGGTAGACCTCGATCCCCACTGCCGGCTGGCCGTCAAAACGCCGCTTGATCGGATCCTCGGCAAAACCGTCATCGATGTGGGCCAGGTCCCCCAGCTCGATACGCGAGCCGTCGGCCCGGGTCAGGATGGGAATGCGGCGAAACTCCTCGGCGCTGTAAGCCTGGCCCCGGGTCCGTACCAGAATGTCGGCGCCCCGGGTGCGGATATTGCCGGCGGAGAGGTCCAAAGAGCCCCGTCGTACCGCCTCGGCCACCTGGGCCAAGGTCAGGCCGTACTCCTGGAGCACCAGTTCCGGCACCTCGATGGCCAGCTCATAGCGTCGGGGCGCATCCAGGTAGACCTGGGTGACGCCGGGCAGGGCGGCAAGATCGTCGCGTACCCGCTCGGCGATCTGGCGCAGGGCCATGGGATCCCGCTCACCGTAGACCACGGCGCTGATCACCTCGCGACGGAACTCGGTGATGTTGACCACCGGCCGCTCGGCCTCCTCGGGAAAGCGGTTGATGGCATCCACCCGGCTCTTCACATCGTCCAGCAAGAAGCGGGTGTCGTAGCCCTTGGCCACCTCGATGTTGACCTGGGCCGCCCCTTCAGAGGAACGGGAGCTGATCTGCTCGATCCCCTCCAGGTCCTGGACCGCCTCCTCGATGCGGATGGTGATGCCCTCCTCCACCTCCGCCGGACTCGCGCCCGGGTAGCTCACGGTAACGTTGATCCGCTCCAGTTCGATGGTAGGAAACACCTCGAGGGGCGTTCGGTTCAGCAACGCATGGCCGCCGAGGGCGAGGATCAGCACCATCAGCAGGTTGGCGGCAACCGGATTGCGGGCAAACCAGGCGATCATGAGCGGTCGCCACCGGCAGCGGGGGCAGATTTCACCCGCGCATCAGCGGGCGTCCCCCCGTCGCCCTTTTGAACGACCGGAGCGCCGTCCACGGTCGCCTCAACCCGTGTGCCCGCGGCCATGGCCCCCACCGGGGTCAGATTGAGCACTTCCCCGGCCTCGAGTCCACTGCTGATCACCACGTGATCGTTGTCGGTCCAGCGCGGGATTACTTGCCGCGAACGCAGGCGCCCGCCCTCAATCAGCATCACCTGGTTATCCTGGGTCAGCGTCTCGCGGGGCAACACGAACACGTCCTTGAGGCGTTCTCCCTGGATACGTGCCTTGACGAACTGGCCGACCTTCAGGGGCGGTTTGCCCTGGGGGTCGAGGCGATACGGATCATCCACCTGGGCCACCACGAAGAGCTGACGGCTCTGCGCATCAATGGCTCCCTCCACCCGCACCACGCGCCCCTGCCAGAGGTAGGTGTCACTGCCCACCTGGGCTTCCAGGGTTACCGGCGGCAGAGCGCGACTGGTCACTTCACCACCCCGGTAACGCTCGGGCAAGCGAATGAACTCCAGCTGCCGGTTATTGAGGGGCAGGCGCACTTCGACGTAATCCACCGCGTAGATCTCGGCCAGAGTATTGCCGGCGGAAACCACCTGGCCCAAACCCACCGCTTTAGACAACACCCGCCCGGCGTAGGGCGCGGTGATGCGGGTCCGCTCCAGGTCAAGACGGGCCCGGGTCAGGCGCGCCCGGGCGGAAGCAATGGCCGCCTCGGCGGCGGCCAATTGTGGCTTGCGCAAAACCAGCTCCCCGGCTTCTCCCTGGCCCAGTCGCTGCCAATCGCGACGGGCCTGCTCGGCCCGGGCCCGTTCCTCCTTGAGACGCAGTTCAGCCTGCACCAGCTCCGCCTCGGCCACCGCCACCTGGGCACGGTAATCCCGGTCGTCGATGCGCAGCAGCTCGTCCCCGGCCTCGAAAAACGCCCCCTCGCGCAACTGCTCGGAGATCGCCACCACCTGACCGGAGACCTGGGCTACCAGGGGACCCTGGGTACGAGGCCGCACCACCCCGTAGGAGTCGAGCACCACCTGGAATTCCTCCGCCCGCAAGCGGGTCCCTTCCACCGTCATGGCAGCGGCCGGTGCGGCACGCCCCCGTTTAGCCTCGGGCGGGTTTTGCAACAGCCAATACGCGCCACCGGCGCAGAGGGCCAGCACCAGCAGGGGAAGCAGACCCCGGCTCCATCGCATGGGATTATCCTCGTGGTTGATCGCCGGCCCCGGCCGGCTCGGTGGATGCCCCGTTGGAGTCTTCTACGCTAATAAAGTCTCCGCCCAGGGCTAAATAAAGGTCGATTCGATTACGCCAACGCGCGGCCTGCGCCTGCAAAAAGGCGCTGCGGGCGTTAAACGCCCGGCGCTGTGCTTCAAGCACGGTAATAAAGTCCACCAACCCGGCTTGGTATTGCTCGACAGCCAGCTCCTCGGCGCGCTCCGATTCCAGCCGCGCATCGCTCAAGGCCTGCACCTGCAGCGCCAGCGCCGCCTCCTGCTGCAACGCTGACTCCACCTCGTTAAAGGCCTGCAGCAGGGTGTCCAGGTAATCGCCGACCCGCTGGTCGGCCCGGGCACGGGCCGCCGCTTCCAGCGCTTCCAGACGGTGACCGTCGTACAGCGGTTGGGTCAGCCCGGCCAGCAGGGACCAGACAACCTGGTCGGCGTCGAAAAGATCACCCAACTCCTCGCTACCGGCGCCAAGCCGCGCACTCAGCCGCAGGCTGGGAAAGCGGTCCTTGTAGCGGCGGGCCAGCTCGGCTTCATCCCGGGCCAGGCGCAGGTGGGCGCTGCGTATATCGGGGCGGCGCTCAAGCAGGGCTGCCGGCAACCCGACCGGCACCGGGCCAGGAAAGGGGGGCAGTTCGGCGGCAACTGTCGGGGACGCCCCGGGGTAACGGCCCAGGCGCTGGGCCAGGGTTCGCCGCGCATCGCCCAGCGCCTGCTCGCGCTGCGCCAGGCGACTGCGCTCGGCAGACAGGTTGGCCCGGGCCAGGTGGATATCGAGCGCGCTGATCAGACCACTGCGAAACCCTTCCTCCAGCACCTCGAGACTGTTCGCCAAATTGTCCACCAGTTGCCGGCTCAGGTCCCGTTGGCGCAGCGCCTCGGTGGCGGCGAACCAGTCCCTGGTCAGGTCAGCCACCAGGGTCTGGCGGGTACGGCGCATGGCCTGCTGCTCCGCCTCCGCGTCCAGTATCGCCGCACGGGCCGCGTCGGAAAGTTTGCCCCAGAGATCCAGCTCGTAGCCCAGGGTCAGCGCATAACTGTAGTCGTCCGCCGCACCGCCACCGGAAGAGCGTTTTGCGCGCCCGCCCTCGATACTCGCATCTAAAGCAGGCTTGAGCGGCGCACCCGCGACTTGAGCCTGGGCCAGAGCCTCGCTCAGGCGCGCCTCGGCGCGATGCAGATCGGGGTTGGCGGCCAGCGCCTCAATCACCAGTTCCCGCAGTTGTGGCGAAGCCACCCGTCGAAGCCAGGCGGTTTCCACAGCTCCTTCCGGCGCCGGCTGCTGCCAGCGCGGCGGTGGCGTGAATTCGGGCGCTAGCACCGGGCGCGCTGACCCGGGCAGACAACCGGTCAGCAAGAGAGCAAAGCTCAGCACGAAAAAAGCAGCGGGGCTGGGCACGGCTTAGGCGAACTCCCAATAGAACAAGGACTTCAATCTTACTGAGAGGCGGGCTTAAGTGCACCGTTCTTTTTCAAAGAACCACGGGGGCGGACGCACCCGTTCGACGGTCCGTGGGGAATGTGCCAGGTTAGTACCTGGCTCGACCTGGGATGGGCCCGTGTCTCAAGCTGCATGCGGGAGAGACGGCGCTGCCCTCCCCCGCTTCGAGCCACCCCACGAACAGTCGAAGCGGCCTTTCCCCTTACTCAAAGGCCGAAAAATCCGGCGCTCTTTTCTGCTGGAACGCCATCAGCGCTTCATGCGCCTCGGGCGAAGTCAGACGCTCGCGAAACGCAGCCACCTCCTCATCCAGCACCTGCGCCACCGGTTTCCCCGCCTGGGACTTGAGCATCGCCTTGGCCTGGGCCAGGGCGGCGGGGGGCTTGGCGGCGAGTTTGCGGGCCTGGTCCTGAACCCGGGCCTCGACCGCATCATCGGCCAGCACCCCGTTGATCAAACCCAGCTCCCGGGCGGTGCCGGCATCAAAGGGCTCGCCCAGCATCAGAAGCTCCGCCGCTCGGGCATGGCCGACCATGGCCGGAAGCAGCAGACTGGAGCCACCCTCGGGGACCAGCCCCAGGTTGACGAAGGGCAGCTGAAAGCGGGCGCCTTCACCGGCGTAAACCAGGTCGCAGTGCAGCAGCAGGGTGGTGCCGATACCGACCGCCGGCCCCCTCACTGCCGCCAGCAGCGGCTTGGGGAAGGCGGCGATGGCATGGAGGAATTCCAGGGCCGGCCCGGGGCCGGCCTCACCGGCGGCGATAAAATCACCGATGTCGTTGCCGCTGCAGAAGCAGTCACCCGTGCCGGTGATCACCACCGCCCGCACTCCGGCGTCGGATGCAGCGCCTTTGAGGGCGTCGGCCAGCGTCTGGTACATGGCCCGGGTCAGGGCATTACGCTTTTCCGGGCGGGCCAGGGTCAGGGTAAGAACCCGATCCTCCAGGTTTTTGGAAACACTCATCATTCACCCCCTCGAAAGCAGCGCGAGCGGGACTCGAGCTCTTCGATGGCCCCGCAATACTCGGCCCGCAGGCGCGCCACCAGCTCGGCCACCGGGGGCGCATCGCTGATACTGCCCACCCCCTGCCCCGCCGACCAGATATCTTTCCAGGCCTTCTGTCCCTCTTCCGGCGCCTGCAGCTCGGCGCCGAAGTCGACGTGTTTCTTCTCGTCCAGATTCTCGGGCAGCATGCCGGCCCGGGCTAGGCTCTCGCGCAGAAAGTTGGCCGCCACCCCGGAGATTTTCGGGGTATAGACAATATCCGCGGCTTTCGCGGCGTTGACCATCGCCTGGTATTCGCTGCCGGCGCGGCTCTCCCGGGTGTTGATAAAGCGGGTGCCGAGGTAAGCCAGATCCGCCCCCATCAGCTGCGCGGCTGCGATATCAGAGCCCTTGGAGAGCGCGCCGGCCAGCACCAGAGTGCCGTCGAAGAACTCCCGGATCTCATTAACCAGGGCGAAGGGGCTGAGCGTGCCGGCATGCCCGCCCGCCCCTGCCGCTACCGCGATCAGACCGTCAACGCCGGCTTCGGCAGCCTTGCGGGCGTGGCGCAGGTTGATCACATCGTGAATCACCTTGCCGCCGTAGCTGTGCACCGCCTCGACCACCTCGCGGTTGGCTCCCAGGGAGGTGATGACCAGGGGCACCCGGTGCTTGACGCAGATCGCCAGATCCTCCTTCACCCGCGGGTTACTGTGGTGAACGATCAGGTTGACCCCGTAGGGAGCCGGTTTTTCTCCCGTCTGCGCCTCGAAGGCCTGCAGAGCGGCTTCGATCTCCAGCAGCCAGGCTTCAAACCCCTCACTGGTGCGCTGGTTCAATGCGGGGAAAGTCCCCACCACCCCCGCTTTGCAGGTATTGATCACCAGCTCCGGGCCGGAAACCAGAAACATGGGAGCTGCGATCGCCGGCAGCTTGAGGCCGGCCGTGAGAGTTTCAGATACGCTCATACTCGTCTTCCTTTTCTTTGTTCGCATCGGGTCGCGCCGCGTCGCGGTCCTGGTTCTTGTCCTGCCAATAGCGCTGCACCACGGGCCCGTCGGCCGCCAGGCTGTGGCAGCTGTCGGTGAGAAATTCGCGTACCGCGGCACTGTCCCCATCGTAGCCGGACGCAGACTGCCAGAGGGTCTGATACGCGGTCGTAGCGATGGGGCCGAGCAGCTCTACCAGGTGAGTGCAGCCCTTCACGCCGGCAAGCAGCGCCTTAACCTGCTGGCGAAAGCCCGGCACGATGCGCAGACCCACCAACTGCTGAAAGGCGGGCGTGATCGCCGGGCAGGTCGCAAAGGGCGCGGCCTCAATTTTCGCGCTCACCGCGTGGATGAGCAGCTGCTGGTCCAGGGTGAGGGTCAGGGTGATATCGTGCAGCGGTTCGCCGGCGGCGATGCGCCCGCGATCCTCGTTGGCCATGTCGAAGCTCTTGATATCGCGCATACGGCCTTCGATCTCCCAAAGGCCGTCATTGCGGACATAGCCCCGACAACTGACGTCGCGGCTGTGCAGCAGGGTGCGACGGGCTGCGGGCAGGTTCATGCGCCGGCCTCCGCACTCTCCACGGGCTGCTGCTTGAGCGCCCGACGCAGCACCTTGCCCACGTTGCTTTTCGGCAGTTCGTCGCAGAAAACCACGCTACGGGGCACTTTGTATGCAGCCATGTGGGCGCGGCAGTGGTCGCGCACCGCCTGCTCGGTCAGATCTGGATCGTCCGCCACCACGAACAGGCGCACCGCCTCGCCGGTGCCCGGATCAGGAATCCCCACAGCGGCGCATTCGCGCAGCCCCGGGTGGCTGATGGCCACGGCTTCAACCTCGTTGGGATAGACGTTGAACCCTGAGACGATGATCAGGTCCTTCTGCCGGTCCACGATCTGGATAAAGCCCTGATCGTCAAGACAGGCCATATCGCCGGTTCTGAGCCAGCCTTCCTCATTGAGCACCGTGGCGGTCTCCTCGGCGCGCTTCCAATACCCCTTCATCACCTGGGGTCCACGCACCCAAAGCTCACCGGCAATGCCCGCCGGCTGCTCCTCGCCCTCGGGCGATACCACCTTCACCTCGGTGCTGGGCAGGGCCTGGCCCACGGTGCCCAGGCGAATATTGTGCGGCTGATTGAAACTTACGCCGGGCGAGGTCTCGGTGAGCCCGTAACCTTCCACCACCGGGCAGCCGGTAACCTGCTGCCACTGTTCGGCGGCGGCACGGGTCAACGCCATGCCACCGGAGGCAGTGAGGTGCAGCCGGGAGAAATCCAGCTTCTGGAACCCGGGATCCCGACACAAGGCGACAAAGAGGGTGTTGAGTCCGGCAAAGCCGGTAAAGGGCCGGCGCTTGAGCTCTTTGACCAGCCCCTTCAGGTCACGGGGATTGGGGATCAGCACGCTGTGGTTGCCTGTAGCCACCAGCAACAGACAGTGCAGCGTAAAGGCATAGATGTGATAGAGCGGCAGCGGCCCGACAAAAACCTCGTGACCTTCGGTAAAGCTGCCTTTCAGATGCTCATGCAACTGCAGGTAGTTCGCCACCAGGTTGCCGTGGGTCAGCATCGCTCCCTTGGCAACCCCGGTGGTGCCGCCGGTGTACTGCAACACCGCCAGGGTCTGGGCATCCGGCTTGGCGGGCTCCCAGTCCCGTCCCGCGCCAAGGCGCAGAGCCTGCCGCAGGGTGATCGAACGGGGGAAATGATAGCGTGGAACCTGGCGTTTGAGGTAACGGACGGCGCCGTTAAGCAGGGTGCGTTTCAGGGGAGCGTGCAAATCGGCGACCTCGGTCACCACCACCTGCTCGATCTCGGTCTCCTTGATGATCGAGGCGGCCTGGTGGGCCATATTGGCCAGCACCACCAGTGCCCGGGCCCCTGAATCTTTAAACTGGTGCGCCAGTTCACGGGGGGTATACAAGGGGTTGGTATTGACGACCACCAGTCCTGCCCGCAGGGCGCCGAACGCCACCACCGGGTACTGAATGAGGTTAGGCAGCTGCACGGCGATGCGGTCGCCCGGCTCCAGCCCCGCCTCATTGAGCAGGTAACTGGCGAAGGCGGCGGACTGCCGCTCTAGCTCGGTATAGGTCAGCGTACGCCCGAGACTGGTAAAGGCCGCCCGCGGACCATAACGGCGGCAGGCATCCACCAGCACCTCGTTGATGCTGGCATATCCCCGGGAATTAATCGCCGCCAGAGGCGGCGGCGAAGATGAAAGCGTGGCGTTCATCGGATGTCTCTAGCTGGATTTCAAAAGGGCGGGAGGATACTCCTATCAGCCGGCAGGAAACAGGTCCGTCAGCCGCATCGCCAGCATCATATCGCCGCTGACCTTGAGCTGACCGCTCATAAAAGCCTGCATGCCGTCCAGCTCGCCATCGAGCAGCGCTTCCAGCGTCGCCGCATCCAGCACCAAGGTGGCGTCGGGATCGTCCGCCGCCCCGGCCTCCAGCTGACAGCGTCCTTCAGCGATATGCAGGGCATGCTCGCTGCCATCCACCTGGTACTGGAAAATGGCGCTCAGGCTGCCCGCGGCCTGGGGGTCAAAGCGCTCATGCATGCGGCTCATCAGGGTTTCAGATTGACTCATGGGATACTCCTAGATTGTTGTTATCGTAATTGAGCGATCTCAGAAGGCCTCGGCCTCCAGCTGCATCAGGTTGTCGGCGCCGGCGGTCATGGTGACGGCCAGGGCGCGGGTGCGCGGCAGCAAGCGCTTAAAGTAGAAGGTCGCGGTGGCCACCTTGGCCCGGTAGAAGGCCTCCTCGTCGGTACCCTCGGCCAGCTTGCGCAAGGCCACCTCGGCGCTGCGCGCCCAGAAATAGGCCAGCACCACGTAACCGGAATACATCAGGTAGTCCACCGACGCCGCGCCCACCTCGTCCCGATCCTTCATGGCGGCCATGCCGATTTTCATGGTCAGCTCGCCCCACTCCTTGTTGACCGCCGCCAAAGGTTCGACAAAAGGCTGCAGGGCCGGATCTTCACCCGCCTGCTGGCAGAACTTATGCACGATCTTGGTGAAACGTTTAAGGGTCTCCCCTTGGGTCATCAGCACCTTGCGTCCGAGCAAATCCAGGGCCTGAATGCCGGTGGTGCCTTCGTAAAGCATGGCGATGCGGCTGTCGCGCACGTTCTGCTCCATGCCCCACTCGCTGATGTAACCGTGCCCACCAAACACCTGGAGCCCCAGGTTGGCGGCTTCAAATCCGGTCTCGGTCATAAAGGCCTTGGCGATCGGGGTCAGCAGGGCCAACAACTGCTCGGCTTCTTCCCGCGCGTCGCTGTCGGCAGCGTGCTTGGCCTTGTCCACCTGCTGCGCGGCAAAGTACGCCAGCATCCGCCCGCCCTCGGCAAAGGCCTTCTGGGTGAACAACATACGCCGCACATCGGGGTGAACGATAATCGGGTCCGCGGGCTGCTCCGGTGCTTTGGGACCGTTGAGCGAGCGCATCTGCAGCCGCTCGCGAGCATAGGCCAGCGACCCCTGGTAGCTCAGCTCGGCGTGCGCCAGCCCCTGCAGCGCGGTGCCGATACGGGCCGTATTCATGAAGGTGAACATGCAGTTAAGGCCCTTGTTGGGGGGGCCGATCAGGAACCCGCGGGCACCGTCAAAATTCATGACGCAGGTGGCGTTGCCGTGAATACCCATCTTGTGCTCGATGGAGCCGCAGCTCACCCCGTTGCGCTCACCGAGGGAGCCATCCGCCTGAACATTGAACTTGGGCACCACGAACAGGGAGATCCCCTTGGTGCCGGCGGGGGCGTCAGGGAGCCGGGCCAGCACGATATGGACGATGTTCTCCGCCATATCGTGATCGCCGGCGGAGATGAAAATTTTGGTGCCGGTGATGCGGTAGCTGCCGTCTTCAGCAGGCTCCGCCCGCGTCCGCAGCAGCCCCAGGTCAGTGCCGCAGTGGGCTTCGGTAAGGCACATGGTGCCCGTCCAACTGCCCTCGATCAGCTTGCTGAGGTAGGTCTGCTTCTGCTCCTCGCTGCCATGCGCCTCCAGGGTGTTCATGGCGCCGTGACTCAGCCCCGGGTACATGCTCCAGGCCCAGTTAGCCGTTCCCACCAGCTCGTTGATGATGATCCCCAGGGATTCCGGTAGCCCCTGACCACCGAGTTCCGGCTCATGAGCCAGGGAGGGCCATCCCCCCTCCACGTAGGCAGCGTAGGCCTCCTTGAAGCCGGCCGGCGTCTTGACCGCCCCCTCTTCCCAGCGGCACCCCTCGGTATCGCCTACCCGGTTCAACGGCGCCAGCTCCTTTTCGGCAAAGCGGGCACCCTCCTCCAGAATGGCGTCGACGAGATCAGGGGTCGCCTCTTCCACGCCGGGGAGCTGGGCGTAGTGACGATCCATTTCCAGCAATTCATGACTGACAAACCGAATGTCACGAAGGGGCGCTTTATATTCCGGCATGATGAACTCCAGTGATGTTATTAGCAGCGGCCCGCCAACGGCGGCGGTTCAGTTAGCATAGGAGGCCTAGCCTCCTTCAGCAGCGCCTTTCGAGCAATGTCAAAAAGCGCCTTGTTGACTAACAAAAACTTTCAGCCCTAACAACGAAGCCATAATAAAAGCTTCATATTATTGTTTTTAAAAGGCTTATATAGAACACCAAAAAGCACCTCCCTCCGTCCATAGCTAACTATTAAGGGCACTCAAGAAACCTCAGCGAGGCTGGCATCCCCTCCTTAAAACCCTTTGTTTCGTCATACTTTAGTCAGTATTTTTTACAGATTGTTAAACGCCATCGGCTGGACGATTCTTACCCTATTGTTAACCATGCTGTTTTAAAGACAGGCCTGAATATTGCATTAAACACAGCTCTTCCCACCCGGCCACAAAAAGGAGAGCGGTCATTGAGTGGCTGAAAAAACCAAGGAGAGCGATATGAAATCGCTAAAACCGCTGTTAATAATCCCCGCGATGGCGTTGAGCTGGAGTGCCCAGGCTGTCGTGACAACCACACTGCCTTTCCCGGGACCGACCGATCCGACGGGAGCCACCTTCGGAACGGCCCTTGACCAGCAAGGTGTTTCACGTGACGCCATCCTGATCGACGGCATCGCAGTCGCGTTTAAGTACGACGAGTTCTGGCAATACTCGGCGGAAGCGCTGGATAGCCTTCAGACGTCTGGAGACATTCCGCTAGAGTTCGGCGACTTCTCTGTCAACGGCGGGGTCGGGAATCAGGATGTAAAGATTTTCACCCAGGCGACGGGGCAGCAAAACCCCAACGGCAGCCTTGCAGGAGGTTTCGTATTCGAAGAACCGGCACCCACCGAAACAGGCAGTCAAGAGCCCTTCTTTTCTTCCTGGTGGGGACAAGGCGACCAGAATGATGACGGCACGGCCGATACCACGGAGGGCCCTGTAACGATCGGACAAGTGCGTGACTTCATCCAGCTGGCAAACCCAGATAACGACATTCCGGTTTTTATGTTTGACTGGAACCAGACGGGCGCGGAGTCCCTGTTGTTTTACGGAATGAACGTCGAGCTACTCGTGCCAGGCGCTGGAGCCGCAAGCGGCTTCACGATTTATGATAGTTGGTCGCTGGACGCCAACAACAACGGCGCGTTTGACCCCACCGATCCAGTACTGGAGGACACCTCGGCCTCTCTCGGATCCGGGTTTATCGACTTCTTCGGTTATGCCGAAGACATGAACCTTAGCCGAATTATTAACGAATATAACTTGGCAAATGGCAGCGGCGGCGAAGACCTGCTCTTCACCGTTGAGCTGCGCGTGGGATGCCCCCCGGGAACCGACCCCCTCATCGGCTGTAATAACGACGGTGCGGAGGAAATATTCCTGACCGGCCGGGTCGATCCGACAGGACGGGATCCGCGGATCATCGACCCCCCCGATATACCAGAACCGATGAGCTTCGCCTTGTTCTTGACAGGGCTGGGCTGGCTCGGAGTAAGCCGTCGCAAGCTAACCCGCCGTGGTTAGGCACCAACCCCAGGAGAGCGATCAGCCGGCCCGCGAATGCGGTGCCGGCTGTTCCGGCTCCGCGGGGCAAAAACTGATCCTTTGCCTTTGGCTGCTGGCAGCCTCCCCGTGCGCTGTTGCGCTCAACGAACCGGAGGCGCCTCGAGCGCTGCAACAAGCCCAATCCATGCTCGACAATGGCGAGTACCGAGCGGCCGCCATCACGCTCAAGAATTTTCTTCGGGAACAGCCCGAAAACAGTCAGGCACGCTATTGGCTGGGACGAGCAGAAGTGGCGAGCGGCGATATGAAGGCGGCAGTCAAGGAGTTTGAGCGAGCTCTGGAGCTCGGTGAACCACGGGGAAAAATCCTTCCCGAGCTCGGCCGCATTTACTGGTGGCTGGGCGATAACCAGAAAATTCTCGAAAGCATACGTCCAACGCCCGATGACTCCGCTGAGCTTTCTTTCAGCATCAGCCTGTTGCACGGCGATGCCCACGCGGGGTTGCGTCAGTTGGATCAGGCGGAGGCGGCCTACCGGCGGGCAATGGCACTCAGCCCAAAAAACAGCCAGCCCTACCTCGGCCTTGCCACCCTGGCGCTGCAACAACACCCCCTTGAAGAAGCCGCCGGAGATCTGGTCCGCACTGCCTTGCAGCTGGACCCAGACTCCTCCGAGGCCTGGATCATGAGCGGCTTCGAGGCATTGAGTCGCAGAGATCACCGGAGCGCGCTGAAAGCCTTTGACGAGGCGCTGCGGCTAACCCCCAAGCACCTCAAAGCTCAACTTGGAAGAGCGATGTCGCTAAACGCCCTCAATCGCCCGGGAGAGGCGCTGGAGCAGCTGAATCAGGCGCAAAACACCAACCCAGACCACGTATTCCTTCATCTACAAAAAATGGAGACTCTGGCGGCGTTAAAGCAATACCGCGCCGCCTACGAGGGCTTGCAGTTGATCCATCGGCACGCAGAAAAACTGCCAAAAATCAACTTATTGGCGGGGTTCACGGCGTTGCAGCTGGGCCACCACCACCAGGCCGAGCAACACCTGCGTCAGTTTCTCGACAGCCATCCCGGTCATGATGAGGCGTATAAATTGCTAGCGGCGACACAGCGCCAAGTGGCCCCCGACGAGCACGTGCCGCTTCTGGACCTGCTTCCTACCGGCGACGAGCCGAATTATTACGCTCTGCTCGGGGATGCCTACCTCAAGCAAGGAGACCTCGAAAAAAGCAGGCAGGCGCTGGAGCGGGCAGCCGAACTCGACCCGGGAGGTGGCCATGTGTATGCCAGCCTCGGAAAACTTAACCTTCGCGAGGGCGCCTTAACAGAGGGTATAAAAGAGTTGGAAAAGGCGATCGCCCTTGGTGACGAGCGCGTGGATACAGAAACGACCCTCATCGAGGCACTGATAGCCCAGCAGGACATTAAACAGGCCCAGGCGCGGCTCGACGCTCTCGAGGCTAGCCACGATAGCCGCGTCGTTGTGGCCCAACTGCAAAGTCGGCTCTGGCTTGCCCAAGAACAACCCCAAAAGGCCCGGGAGGCTTTACAACGAGCAGTGGAACATGAGCCCGACTCACTGCCACTGTTGTTACAAATGGCCTACCTGGAATTGCAGGAGGGCGAAGCGAGCAAGGCACAGGCGATTTACCAGCGCGTGCTCGAGCTTAATCCGGAACAGCCCCTTGCCCTATCCGGCCTCGCCCTTATCAACGAGGCTGAAGGACATGCAGAGCGGGCTCACGCTTTGTGGCGCCAAGCGCTGCGCCTGCAGCCCGATAACATATTACTTGCGGCACAGCTCGTCGCCTCTCTGGTGCGAACCCAAGAGTATGAACAAGCACTGGTTGCGCTCGGCGAAGCCCCCCTCAAAAACCACCACAGCACCACCCTGCTTCAGCTGAGGGCCGAAGCCGAACTTCAGTCCGGCGACTACCCGGCCCTGATCGAAACACTGGAGAAGCTCAGCCAAGCCCGCCCCGATGACCTTCAAATCCCCTTCATGCAGGGAAAGATCTACCTACTGATAAGCCGTCCCGACCTGGCTGCGGAACGCTTCAACAAGGTATTGAACGACGGCCCCCGTGATCCAAAGGTGCTGATGGAGCTGGCCAAAGCCGAACTTACGCAGGACAACATGGAGCAGGTTCAGCGTCTCCTGCAGGAGCTGGAGGCACAGCACCCCGCTACGCCCTATGCCGCGGCCCTAAAGGGACGAGTAGCTTACTTTGAGGGGGACTTTCACCAAGCCGCCCAGCACTACGAAGAGGCCTACGAGATTTCCGGACTTGCCCCTTTCAAAGCATCCACCTTCCAGTCCCAGCTGCGTGCAGGCCAGGGCCCCCGGACCCGCGAGGCGATGAAAACCTGGCTCGTCGAGCATCCCGATGACCGGGCGGTCAGCGATTTATTGGTCAACTCGCTGCTGTGGCGTGCACGCGCCATGGAACATGCAAACATGGCAGATCAAGCTATCGACGCCTATCAGAGAATTTTTCAATGGGCCCCTGACAACCTGGCGGCGTTGGGCCGCCTGAGCATCCTTTACCATCAGAAAAACAGAGCCGAGGCGCTGGTTTACGCCCGACGGGCGTACCACAAGGCCCCAGAAAAGCCCGAAGCCGAGGCCCTCTACGGCTGGCTACTGTTTGAGTATGGGGACAAGGCACAGGGACTGGACATCCTGCGAAAGGCCCTTGTTAAGGCCCCGGATCAGCCTGGATTGCGGCTACAGCTGGCCACGGCTCTGGAGCGGGCCGGCAAGCAGAAAGAGGCACATAACGCGCTGCAACCTTTGCTCGGCCTACCCAGCGACTCCCCGTTGAAACTTGAAGCCGAAAAGCTGAACAGACGCCTGGCATCCCAGTAGCCTAAGAAGCCCTTGAATCCGGAAAAAAGCGCCTCAAAAAAAACAAAGCGCGCCCCGAGGGGCGCGCTGAGAGCAGAACTCGGCATCTGCGCTATCAGATGCGCTCGATCACCGTGGCGACGCCCTGCCCCATACCGATACACATGGTGGCCAGGCCCAGCGTGCCTTCTCGCTGCTCCATAATGTTCAGCAAGGTGGTCAGGATGCGCGTACCGGAGCAACCCAGAGGGTGGCCCAAGGCGATAGCGCCGCCGTGCAGGTTGACCTTCTCATCCATCACATCAAGCAGCTTGAGATCCTTGAGCACGGGCAGCGCCTGGGCGGCAAACGCCTCGTTAAGTTCCACCACGTCGATATCGTCGATGCCGAGGCCGGCCCGCTTAAGGGCCTTTTTGGTCGCGGGCACCGGACCGTAACCCATGATCGCCGGGTCGCAGCCGGCCACGGCCATGCTGCGCACCTTGGCCCGGGGCTTGAGACCCAGGGACTGGGCCCGCTCCGCAGACATGAGGATCATGGCGGATGCCCCATCAGAAAGCGCCGAGGAGGTGCCGGCGGTGACGGTGCCGCCCTTGGGATCAAACACCGGCTTGAGCTCCGCCAGGCTCTCCAGACTTGTCTCGGGGCGGATCACCTCGTCCACCTCGATCAGGCGGCGAAAGCCTTCACCATCATGGCCTTCGATGGGAACGATCTCGTTGCCGAAGCCTCCCGCCAGGGTGGCCTGGTGCGCCCGCTGGTGGGAGCGCACGGCGAAGGCATCCTGCTGCGCGCGGGAAATGCCGTGCATGCGCCCGAGCATCTCCGCGGTAAGCCCCATCATCATGGAAGCCTTGGCGGCGTGCTTGCTCAAGCTGGGGGTGATGTCGACGCCGTGGGTCATGGCCACATGCCCCATGTGCTCAACACCGCCAACCACGAACAGCTCGCCGTTGCCGCTCTGGATGGACTGGGCCGCGCTGTGCAGGGCCGACATGGAGGAACCGCAGAGGCGGTTCACCGTCTGGGCGCCTACGCTGTTGGGGATCCGGCTCAGCAGGCTGAGGGAGCGGGCGATATTGAAGCCCTGCTCCAGGGTCTGGTTGACGCAGCCCCAGACCACATCTTCCACTTCCGCCGGGTTCAGCCCGGGGTTGCGGTCAAACAGGGCGTCCACCAGTTGGGCCGAGAGTTCATCGGCGCGGACATGGCGAAAAGCGCCGTTCTTGGAGCGCCCCATGGGTGAGCGCACGCAGTCGACAATGACTGCATCGTTGGCTTTCAGGCTCATGAGTCTCTCCTATTGCTCAAAGTAACGGCGGTTTTCGGCGGCCAGGGCGCGCATCGCCTTGGTCGGCTGGTAAAGCGGCCCCAGCGGGCTGAGTTCATCGGCCTGTTGGCAGAAAGTCGCCAGCCCCAGGTCGTCCAGATAGCGCAGGGCGCCGCCCCGGAAGGGAGGGAAGCCAATGCCGTAGACCAGTCCCATGTCCGCCTCGGCGGCACTGCCGACGATCCCCTCTTCCAGGCAGCGGGCTGTCTCGATACACAGGGGCGTCATCATGCGGGCCACGATCTGCTCGTCGCTGATCTCGATGCCATCCCCCGCCAGCTGCGCTTCCACAGCCGGATTGGGCCGCTTCTGCAGCTTGCCTTTACGGTCTTTCTCGTAACAGTAAAACCCTTCGCCGCTCTTCTGTCCCAGGCGCCCCTGTTCCACCAGGGCGCGGATAAAGGCAGGCGCGGCCGGCTGCATCCGGTCCGGGTAGCCCTCGGCCATCACCGACTCGGCGTGCACCGCGGTATCGAGCCCCACCACGTCCAGCAGGTAAGCCGGGCCCATGGGCCAGCCAAAGGCTTCCATCACCTTGTCGATACGCCGGTAATCGACCCCGTCCTTGAGCAGGGCGTCAAAACCCGCGAAGTAGGGGAAGAGCACCCGGTTGACCAGAAAGCCCGGGCAGTCATTGACCACGATGGGGGTTTTACCGAGCTTCTGGGCGTACGCGACGGTGGTCGCCACCGCCCGCTCCGAACTCTTGGCACCGCGGATCACCTCCACCAGAGGCATGCGGTGGACCGGGTTGAAAAAGTGCATGCCGCAGAAATTTTCCGGGCGCTTCAACCCCTCAGCCAGCAGATCGATGGAGATCGTCGAGGTGTTGGAGGTCAGCACCGTCTCCTCGCTCACCTCCCCTTCCACTTCCGCCAGTACCGCCTGCTTGACCTTGGGATTCTCCACCACAGCCTCGACCACCAGGTCGACGCCGGCAAAATCGCTGTAACCCAGGGTGGGGCGAATCGCCGCCAGCCCCTTAGCCATCCCCTTGTTATCCAGGCGGCCACGCGCCACCTGCTTGCCCAGCAGCGTGGCCGCCTCGGCCATGCCCGCCTCCAGGGCCGGCTCGTTGATGTCCTTCATCAGGATCGGGGTGCCACGGCTGGCCGACTGGTAGGCGATGCCGCCACCCATGATTCCCGCGCCCAGCACCGCGGCCCGCTTCACCGGGGCGGCATCACGGGCAAAGCCCTGAGCCGTCTTCTTAACCAGCTGATCGTTCAAAAAGAGGGCGACCAGATTGCGACAGACATCGCTCTTGGCGACCTTGACGAACCCCTTGGCCTCGACGGCCAGCGCCGCATCACGCTCCAGGGCCGCGTGCTTCTGCATGGTCTTGATCGCCGCCACCGGTGCCGGGTAGTGGGGGCCTGCTTTGCCGGCCACGAACCCCTTGGCGGTTTCGAACGCCATCATCGTATCCAGCTGCCCCAGCTTCAAAGGCCCTTTCTTCTCGGCCCGGCGACTCGCGTAGTCGAGCTTTCCGGCTGCACACTGGGCCAACAGATCCAGGGCCGCCTCGCGCACCCGCTCAACGGGCACCACAGCATCGGCCGCGCCTTCAAAGAGCGCCTTGTCCGCCCGTTTTTCACTGCCCGAGGCGATCCACTCAATCGCGTTGTCGACGCCGATCAGCCGCGGCAGGCGCACCGTTCCGCCCCACCCGGGGTAGATGCCCAGTTTGGTTTCAGGCAGGCCCACCTTGGCAGAGTCGGCCATGACCCGGTAATCGGCACACAGACAGAGTTCAAAACCGCCCCCCAGGGCCAGGCCGTTGATGGCCGCTACCGTGGGAAAAGGCAGGTCTTCCACGCGGCTGAACAGCGTGTTGACCTGCTGCAGCATCGCGACCAGTTCGGCCTCGTCGCGGGCGAAGTAATCGGAAAACTCCTTGATGTCCGCGCCGACGATAAAGGCATCCTTGGCGCTGCTGATGAGGAGTCCGCGAACCCCTTCCCGGGCCGCAAGCGCCTCAACGGCTTCACCGAGCTCGGTCACGGTGGCCTGACTGAGGGTGTTCACCGGCTGCCCCTTCACATCGAAGCAGAGTTCGACGAGGCCCTCATCCAGAGCCTTTACGCCGATGGCGTTACCTTGGTAGATCATGTTGTCACCTTGTGGTTAGTAGAGCGGGCAACCTACGGGTCGTCCCTTACTGACGTGTTATGCTAATCGCCGCGCGCCTGCGAACAATTGCATTTGTCACCATATTCACTGACAAAATAAACCAAAGCCCATAGCAGGCTTTCCCTAAAACCAACTTATTTCCTTAACCGAACTACCAAAACCGCCCATCGCAAGCCAGTCACTCGCGCTGCAGACGGGCTCGGTATTCACCCGGCGTCATCCCCGTCCACTTTTTGAAGGAGCGGAAAAAGGCACTGGCCTCATCAAAGCCCATCAGCCCGGCAATGTCGTTGTTGCTGAGTTCCGGGCAACTGAGGTAGTTGATCGCCGCCTCTTTCCGGCAGGCATCCTTGATCTTCTGGTAGGAGGTATCCTCCTTCAACAGCCGCCGCCGCAGGGTGGTAACCGACATATTGAGACTCTGGGCCACCGCCTCGGCACTCGGCAGCTCGCGGCTGAAATCCCGCCCGATCAACGCCCGCACACGGGAACCCAGGCTGTGATCGCCATTGACCTGCACCAGCAACTGGTAGGGCGCCGTCTTGAGAAACCCTCCCAGGGCCTCCTCGGTCTGGACCACCGGCAGTTCAAGGGCCTCGCTGGGAAAACGTAGCAGGTTATCTTCGGCGTTAAAGCGCAGCGGCGCCTGGAACAGCACTTCGTAATCGGCCAGATCCGGCGGACTGGGAAAACGAAAGTGGACCCCGGCCAGCGGCACCCGACGCCCGGTCAACCAACAGAGAAAGTGGTGCCACATGGAGAGTGAGGTCCGCACCTCGGTCGGGTTGCTTGCCGCCAGCACCTCCTGGTACTCCGCCTCGGACACTTCATTCAAGGGGCCCATGCGCACCTGGGCCGTGCGTCCGCGCACCTCAAGGATCGGCTTGATACGGGGCCCGCGGCAAATTTCGTAGAATTCGGAGCAGCGCTGAATCGCCTCCCCCAGGCTCTGGCAGGGCAGTATGCACAAGCACATCATGCGCAGCGTGCCGTTGGGCACCTTACCGCCGCTCAACAGGCCGTAGGACTCATCGCGCATCTCCAGCATCACCCGCTGGTAAAGGCGCCCGTAGCGCTCGGCGGGAAACTGCTCCCCCCGCAGCTCCTCGGGGGCGATTTCCGCCGCCTCAAGAATCGCTTCCGCGTTGCCTCCCTGCTGGCGAATCGAGCTGATCAAGGAGTTCACATAACTGATCGGTACGCTAAAACTCGGACTCATCAGTAGCCTTTTGCTCCGCAAACAACAACTCCAGCAGCGTATCGGCGCCCTGGGGTTTAAGCGTCAAGGTATCGGCCTCCAGGCGCGCCAGCAGTGTTTCGGCGGTGTTACCACCCATCAGCAGCGCCTGCAAGCCACGGCGGGCGACGGTGCCCATGACCACCAGGGCCGCATCCAGATGCTGCGCGGTCTGGCTGACCCAGGCCTCGACCGGCCCCTCCCCGACGTGAATATCGGCCGGTGTTACGCCCTGTTCCGCGCACAGCTCCTGACAGACACTCCGGTAACGCTGCGCCTTGGCGGCAGGGGTCTCGGTGCTCAGATCACTTCCCTGCATGGCCGTTGAGTAGGCGCTGACCACGTGCAGCGGTCCACCGCTGGTTTGGGCGATGCGGGCTGCCGCGCGCAGAATCTTCTGGTTGAGCGCCTGGTGATCCGGGTCGTGGGGGTTGGCGTCGATGGCGGCGAGAATTGCACGGGACTCCCAAGGCCGGTGCTGCTTAACCAGCAGCACCGGGCACGGTGCGAAACGCATCAGCTTCCAGTCGCGAGGGGTCACCAGGCCTTCCAGGGGCGTCGCAGGGTCAGCGTCCTTTATCAACAACCCGGCGCCGCTGGCTTTCAGCGCCTCGACGATGGTTCCCTGCACCGAACCCTGCCAGGCCACTTCAGTGTCCACTGCAATCTCACGTTTCCGGAACCCCTCAGCCTGCTCCTGCAGACGATCCCGCGCCTCGGCCCCGGGTTCCGCGCAGGGCAGTAACAGCCGAACCGACAGCCCCATGCGCTCCGCGATAAGCTGGGCGCGCAAGTGGGCGTAACCCGCCTCCCGGGCCGGGTCCACGGTCAGCAGCAACGCTTTGTTAAACGGCATGGGAATCTCCTTGGTTTTCCGCCACCAGGCGCTTTCGCGCTCCCGGGCGCAGGTAACAGGCCAGGGCCGGGAGCAGAATCAAGGCACCCAGCATGTTCCAGAGGAACATAAAGGTGAGCAGGATGCCCATATCCGCCTGGAACTTGATCGGCGAGAAGACCCAGGTACCGACGCCGATCGCCAGCGTCAGCCCGGTAAAGGCCACCGCCCGCCCGGTGGTTTTGAGCGTCAGGCGGTAGGCCTCCACCAGCTCTAGCCCCTGGGCGAGGTAACTCTCCAGCCGGCTGTAGATATAAATCCCGTAATCCACCCCGATTCCGACCCCAAGGGCGATGACCGGCAGGGTCGCCACCTTGACCCCGATGCCCAGCACGGTCATCAGCGCCTGGCAAAGCACCGAGGTGAGCGCCAGCGGCAAAATGATACACACCAGGGTGCGCCAGGAGCGGAAACTGAGCAGACAGAGCAGGCTCACCACTCCGTAGACCAGGGCCAGCATCAGGTATTGAGCTTTACCGATCACCTCGTTGGTGGCCGCTTCGATCCCGGCGTTACCGGCCGCGAGCAGGAAGGTGACCTCTCCGGTATCCACCCGCCCGATAAAGGCCTCAGCCTCCTTCACCACCCGGGCGAGGGTCTCTGCCTTGTGGTCATCGAGGAACAGCAGCACCGGGGTCAGGTCGCACTGGGGGCTGATCATCCCCTGGGGTACGTAATTCAGCGCGGTGTTGAGCAAAAACTGGTTACGGTTGATGCCCATCCACTTGAGGTTGCCCTCGCTGAGGCCCACGGTGGTCTGCTTGGCCACATCGGCCAGGGAGAGGGCCGACTGCACCCCCGGCACATTGGCCATGTGCCACTGGAAACGATCGATCATCACCAGGTTGTCGTAATGGGCGCACTGCTCCTCCGGGGTGCGCGCCATCACCACGAAGACATCGCTGCTGGTGCTGTAATTCCGACTGAGAAAGGCGTTGTCCAGGTTGTAGCGTGAATCGGGCCGCAACTCCGGCGTACCCGGATCCAAATCGCCGATCTGCAACCCCTGGCTGACCCAGCCGCCAAGGGCGAACAGCGCCAGCGCGCCCACCACGGTAAACCCGGCACGGCGCGGGTGGGCGAAACCGCTAAGCCAGTTCCAGACGCCCCCCTCACCTTCACGGTCGTCCATCTTGGCGGCAAGGCGGGCGAGCGCCCGGGGGCTGATGCGCAGGTAGGAGAGGATAATGGGCAGCAGAATCAGGTTGGTCAGCACGATCACCGCGACCCCCAGCGACGCCGCCAGGGCCAGCTCCTGAATCACCGCCACGTCAATCACCATCAGGGTGACAAAACCGAGGGCGTCGCTGAACAGGGCCACCAACCCTGGAATATAAAGACTGCGAAAGGCACGCTGGGCGGCGCTGTGCATATCCAGCCCCTGGCTTGCTTCCAGGGCCATGGCATTGACGATCTGCACCCCGTGACTGACGGCGATAGCAAAGACCAGGAAGGGCACCAGCATCGAATAGGGGTCCAGCCCGTAACCCAGGGTGCGCAGCAGTCCCAGCTGCCAGAGCACCGCCAGGATGGAACAGCCCAGCACCACCGCGGCGCTGCGCCAGCAGCGGATATAGGCGTAGAGCAGCGCGAAGGTAATGACAAGCGCGAGGGCGAAGAAGAACACGACCTGCCCCGCTCCCTCGATCAAGTCACCCACCACCTTGGCGAAACCGGTGATACGGATGGTCACCTGCTCATCTTCGAAGCGGTCGCGGATATCCTGCTCCAATTGTTCGGAAAAGCGATGGTAGTCCAGTCGCTCGCCGGTTTCCGGATGCACGTCGAACAGGGGGGCATGAATGATGGTGGACTTGAAGTCATTGGCCACCAGGCGCCCCACCTGCCCCGAGCGCAACACGTTCTGTCGCAACTGTTCCAGGCTCTCGGGGCTGCCGTCAAAGTCGCTGCCGATCACAGGCCCGCCGACAAAACCCTGTTCAGTCACCTCCTTCCAGCGTACGTTGGGGGTCCAGAGGGATTTGAGCGCCCCCCGGTCGACCCCGGGAATGAAGAACACGGCGTCGGTAATCTCGCGCAGTTTCCTCTGGTACTCGGCGTCGAAGATGTCTCCCTCGCGCGCCTGCACCGCGATCCGCACCGCGTTGCCCAACCCAGCCATATCCTCCCGGTGATTGAGGAAGTTCTGAATATAGGGATGCCCGGTGGGAATCATCTTCTCGAAGCTGGCATCGGGGCGGATCTGGGTGGCCTGGTAGCCCAGCGTCAGACTACAGAGCAGGAACAGCAAGAGCCACAGGGCCCGGTTGCGGAACAGCAGCCGCTCCACCCAGGGCTCGGAGGCTTTCATCGGCCCCAGAAGGCGGGATTCCAGACGGCTCATGGGGCCACCTCCACCAGTTCATCGCGCCGCAGGTGGCGCACCCCCCCCTGCCCGAACAGAACCCAGGCCTCACCCCGGCCCTGGGCGGCGCCCAGGTAAGCCCTGCGCTGCGGATCGGTGTAGGCCTGGAAACGTCGCCCGCCGTCCTCGCTGAGCAGCAAGGTTCCCCGCTGTCCAACCACCAACACCCGCCCTCCGGGCAGATCCAGAACCGCGTTGAGGGTACTCTGGGTGTCGGTGGTCACCGCCTGCCAAGTCCGGCCCTGGTCGGCGCTGCGAAAGGCCCTTCCGCGCATCCCCAGCAGCAGCAATGCCCCGTCAACCGGGGCTACTGCGAACAGGGAGCCGGCATAGGGGCTTTGCAGCCATTCAAAACTGCGCCCAGCGTCCAGGGAGCGAAACAGCAACCCCTGCTCGCCTGCCAGGTAGAGCGCCTCCCCGACCCCGGCCACGGCATTCAGGTGATACCCATCAGGGTTGTCCAGATCAGCCATGCGGGGCGCCCACTGACGGCCGCCGTCCCGGGTCTCCAGCACCAGGCCGTAAGCCCCCACGGCCCAGCCATGACGGGCATTAGCAAACCAGACGTCCAGCAGCGGCTTGTTGGGACCGTCTTCCAGGGCATACTGGGCATCTTCTAGTGCGAACAGAGCCTCGTCCAGGCGCTCTTCCAGCAGGTCGGCATCCGCGCCTACCTCGGGCTGGGCCAGCGCCGCCTCCAGCTCGTTCACCCGGGACTGGCGGTATTCGACAATCCGGTCGTTAAGGGCGAACCCATCCAGCTGCCGCTCCCAGGTGCGCCCGCTGTCACGGGAGTGGAGGATGATGCCATCGTGGCCTACCGCCCAACCCAGTTCCGGGGTGGGAAAAGCGACCGCCGTCAGGGTGACTCGCGCCGGCACCTCGGCCTGCTGCCAGGACTCTCCCCGGTCCTCTGAATAAAGAATGTGCCCCCGTTCGCCAACCGCGACCAGCCGGTCACCGGCATCGGCTACATCCAGGAGCAGTGAGTGAGCAGCAAGCGACGAAGAGCGGGCAGGTAGCTGGATGCGATCGCCATCGGGGATGGCATGGGCGGCAAACGCCAGCATAACGAGGCCCCCTGCGACAAAGCAGCGCGCCGCGCGTAAAGAGGATCCCAAAATCAACCTCATATAACTATCCGATTATTATCATTATTGGGCCGACTATTATCATTATCGGGTCAGGAAATGACATGTCAGGTCAAATGCGGCCCTATCCGGTGCCCTCATTCTAGCCGAGAAGCCCTCACAAGCACGTACCTTTTGCGCCTCGCTGCCAGAACCCAAAGGGTTCCAAACCCGCCATTTTGTCGCAATGTCAATTCCTACCCTTTTGACTAACACTTTCAACCATTTTAACCCAACGAGACTGACAAAAACCGCCGAATAGTCCTTACGTAATAACCTCATAGCCCGCCACCTGAAGGCCACAAAAAGCCCGGATCGGAAATCCGACCCGGGCTTTTCACTCAGCTGGACGTAGGTGACGCGCCCGTTAGAGGCGAGCCTCCGCTTCGGTGAGATCAGCGCCGTCCGAAACGACGCATGGCCGCGGCGGCGAACTGGCCCCGGTCGAAGGGCTGACCGAAGGTGAAGCCCTCCTTCTCGTTGGTCAGGCTGTCCACCAGGTAACGCCCGGCCTAAAGGTCATGCAGCACCTCCTCTAGTTCAAGTGCTGCCTGAGCACGACGGGAAGGGACTTACGCTGCTTTCGCAGCCGGGGCAGGAGGGTCTCGTCGGCGAGCGCCTGGAGCGATTCGGCCTTCAGGTCCAGCAGCGCCAGGTGCTCCTGCAGAAACAGCGTCGGCATTTGCACAACAGCTTCGCCTTTGAGCAGGCGATAGCAGAGCCGGGAAAGGTAGAGGATGGCTACGGGCATGCGCACCTGGGTGTCGATCTGCGCCGGTGGCGTATATTCCGGGTAGCGCTGCAGCTCGATACTGGAGCAGACCGTTTCCGGCAGGCCCCAGGCGCGCAACAGCGCCGCGCCCATGTCCGCGCTCTCCAGGCAGCCGATCAGGGGCAGCATCTGCGGATAGCGCTCCTTCAGCAGCTCGATCACCGTCAGTCCCACCTGATGCAGCAACCCGATTGTCGCCAGCTCCGCCGGCTGTCCCTGACGGCACTCCTGGGACAGGACAAAGGCGATGCTGGAAACCCCTAGGGCCGTCTCATACACCTGGTGAAAGGTCTGGGTGTCGGGAAGACAGTGACGCACGCCCGAGACCACCAGCATCTGATAGATCCCGTCATAACCCAACAGCACCACCGCGTGGTTAACGTCGGCTATCTTGTTTTCAAACCGGTAGCAGGAGGAGTTGACCGTCTTCAGCACCTCCGCGGTCAACGCCGGGTCTGATTTCACCAGTTCCACAATCTCCCGTGTGGAGGAGCGCCGGTTAACCAGCTTGGCGATCAAGGTTGTGGTGGCATCCGGCAGCCGCGGCACCTTTTCGATGAGCGCCTGGACTAACTTTGAACGACCTATATCAGGGGCGGTCCGGTGGGAGGCCTGCATCAGCCCCGCGATCAGCTGCGCGTTTTTCTGACCGGTCTGACGGGCCTCCTCCCCCAGTTGCCGGATCCGCTGGCGGTCGACGCCGTGAACAGTCCCCAACAGGGCCAGCTTCAACCGGTCGTCGATCAGCCCCAGCAGGCGCTCGTCGACGAGCGCCACTGAAGTCGCCGAGCACGCCGTGGCCCGGCATCCGACCGCTCGAGGCCGACTCAGGTCGGCCTCGGCAAACCAGCCCCCCGGTTCAAGGGTCTCCACCCTGGCGGCGCTCCCTTCAACGGCGTCCCAGGCCAGCTGGAGACTCCCCTTGACCACCCAGTACCAGAAAGCCAGCGGATCGTCTTCACGGTGGAGCACCTCCCCCGGGGCCAGGGGTTTTACCGTCGCCAGGCGATAGAGCGCCAGAAGCTCCTTGTCACCAAGCACGGGCAATGGCGGGGCATCTTGGCTCGAGGCGGCTCGCGCCGACTGGGGGGATAGGGTCCGGGAATCATTCAAGGAGACATGGGGGGGCGCCGGCTTCGCGGGGGGCGAGGCGGCACGGATCTGGCGTGACTTCCAGAAGTTGACAAACATACCCAATCCCTTAAGTACAACTACCGATGGGTAAGAAATAGTGCCACCATCCTCGGCAGCAGCAGATCTAAAGACCTACCGGCAACATACTCCCGCTCTCCAGCGGGGTCAAGACGCCGGCCACCGGCCGGCGTCTTGGTGGCGCCTCAGCGGCGTCCGGAACGACGGATGGCCGCAGCAGTGAACTGGCCCCGGTCAAAGGGCTGACCGAAGGTGAAGCCCTCCTCCTCGTTGGTCAGGCTGCCCACCAGGTAACGCCCGGCCTGGAGGTCATGCAGCACCTCCGCCGCCAGCCAGGGCACCTTGGCGTCCCGGTACTGGAATTCGTGAGCCTCGCCCACCCGCCACAGCTCGCCGCGCGCATCGTAGTGATCGGCGACGGCGATCTGCCAAGTGTCCTCATCCACGTAGAAGCGACGTTTGTGGTAGATATGACGCTCACCCTCCTTAAGCGTAGCCTCCACCACCCAGACCCGGTGCAGCTCATAGCGCAAATGGTCGGGGTTGAGGTGCCCGGGCTGCAGAATATCACCGTAGCTGAGGTCCCGGGAATTGAGGGCAAAGCTGTTATAGGGAATAAACAACTCCTTTTTGCCCACCAGATTCCACTCGTAACGGTCGGGCGCGCCGTTGTACATATCCAGGTTGTCGGCGGTCCGCAGCCCTTCAGAGGCGGTACCGGGGGCGTCGTAGGCGATCTGGGGCGCGCGGCGCACCCGGCGCTGGCCGGCATTGTATTGCCAGGCCAGGCGCGCCTGCTTCACCTGGTTAAGGGTCTCGTGGATCAGCAGCACGTTGCCGGTCAAACGCGCCGGCGCCAGCACCTGCTGGGTAAAGTAGCTGAGGATGTTGTCATCCTTTTCCGCGTCCCGCCCCCCCTTGAGGTAGTCGGGCCAGCTTACCCGCTCGAGAAACTGCACCGGGGTGTAGTCGCCGTTGCGGTGCACCGGGACCTGCACCAGGGTGCGCTCCACTGATCCCCCGCGATAACGGGTGATGTGATTCCACACCACTTCCAGGCCGCTGCTAGGCATGGGGAAAGGCACCGCTTCCTGGTAACTGGAGATGCCGTTACCGCTATCCACCAGCTCAGAGGTGGTGGCGTTGGCACGGGCGGCGTCATAGACCTTTTGCGGGTAGGCAGCCGTGCGGTGAGTGGGGTAGACCGGAATCCGGTAGGTATCGGGGTAACGCTTGAGCAGCGCCACCTGGCCGGGACTCAGGTTGTCGGCGTACTGGTCCACGTTGGCGGCGGTAATCACAAAACGCGGTTTCTCATCCGCATAGGGATTCTGGTAGCGGTCACCGGTGTAGTCAGCGCTCATTCCTCCCTCCCAGGAAGGAATGGTGCCCTCGGCGTTACCGGCCTGGGTGGCGCCCACCGGGGTCAAGGTTGTCCCCAGGGCCTGGGCCTCCTGTTCGGAGACCGCGGCCTGTACGGCGCCGGTGGCGAGCAGCCCGGCCAGCAGCAGCGGAAGCGGGGCGCGAAGGGTTTTTAAACTCATATTCTGCTTATCCTCTTGGCCTGCGGGCGTTAAAACGAGACGCCCAGGGAGGCGGAAAGAAAGTCCCGGTCACGAATGGGATTAAAGTCGCCGCCGCTGAAACGGGTGTAGGAGATTCCGGCGGTGTAGGTGTTGAGATAGCTGGCATCCAGCGCCAGGCTCAGGGCCTTGCTGCCTTCGTTGAACCCGGTGGAAGCGGGCGAATACCCGTCCACGTCGTGGGACCAGCCGATGCTGGGCTTGAGGTTAATGCCGGCAAAGACGTCGTTGTAATTGAACACGGCGCGGGCCCGGTAGCCCCAGGAGTTGGCGGTAACAAAGCCGTCGCTTCCTGCCTGCCCGAATTCACTGGCACGACCGTAACGAATGGCGCCCGCTTCATCTGCCTCGTCAAAACTGTGCACATGATTGAACGCGACCTCGCCCACCAGTGCCAGGCGACTGGCTCCCAGTACCCGGTCGATAAAGTGAATCGCCGTCACCTGGGCCTGGGTCACGTCAAAGCGATCATAGCCGCGGACGACTGTGCCATTGGCGTCGCCACTAGCCAAAGTCTGGGCATTAGCGGCCTGCACTCTGCCATTGACTGGGTTACCGGTCTGGGTTCCTGCAGTCAAGATGGCGCCTACTAAGTCCGCACCGTTGATCTGGAAAGGCACGTCCCGATGGTGACTGACCTCACCGGAAACCGCCACCACGCCAACGTTGGTCGAGAAACTGAGCCCCAGCGCCTGAACATCCTCCGGATACTCGGTGAAATAGACCGGATTCTGACCCAGCAAATTGTTCGGGACAAAAGGCGCCGGGCTGGACTCGGGAACGCCGTTGAAGTCGAAGTCTCCCGCCAGCTGGTTAAAGCCGGTAGAAATACCGCTCGCCACCGGGGTGCGGCTGTGATAGTTCAGGAAGTAAAAGCCAAACTCGGTAAAGTTGAGCTCCTCGGCGAAGTAGCGGAACGCAAGGCCATACTGACCCTCGTCATCGGCTTCGCGAATTCCGTCCTCGGCGCGATCGACAAAGAAGCCGCTTCCGAGAGCCCCGGCATCACTGGTAGCCGCCAACAGGGCGGGGATCTGCGGGTTGGTAGGATCCACTGCCGCCAGCTGCGCGGCCGTTTGGGCCGCCACCGCCCCCAGGGTCAAGCGATCGCACCCCTCGGGCACGTAATCGAGGGTAGAAAAGTAAGTGCCGCAGCCATCCAGCACGGTTTTCTCAAACTGCAGTTGGTAGAAGGCCTCAACGCTCAGGGAGTCGGTGATCCCCAGGTTGCCGAACAGCATGTTGGAGGGCAGCAACCCTTCCTTGATCTCGGCGCCGGGGCGGCGAAACGCGGCCACATCGACTGGGTTGAGGGAGCTGATACCGCCGCGAACAAAGGTACTTTCACCCCAGTTCACCACCTGGCGCCCCAGACGCACGCTCAGGGGTTTTTCGGCAACCTCGAAATCACCGTAGACGAAGGCATCCAGGATTTCCGCGCCTGAGAACTTGGCGTAATCGTTGAAGGTGTCGTCGTCCAGGGACGCACCGCGGTCGTAGCCGTTGGCGACATGCCCCCAGGGACGGTCGCCGTCCTTGAGTTCAAAGTCGTACCAGTACTTGCCGCGCCCGAAGAAGCCGAGGTTACGGTAGGTCAGTTCCAGATCGTGAACGCCTTTAAAGACCTTGGTAAAGGCATCCCCGTCATCGAAATTCAGATTGCCGTCATCGTTGACGCCGTTGCTTAGCAGGTTGCCGTCGTTGAAGGCGGATATCAGGTCAGGGTCACGATCCTCCATCCGCCAGCTGGCGCCGATCGAAAGCTGCGAGTCCAGCCGTCCCTCTACCTCGCCAAGATTGAATTCCAAGGCCTGCACGGGGCCGCAAGAGAGGGTGACGACCATGCCTGCAACGGGCAGCGCAGGCTTTTTCAGCTTGCGCAATACCGAACCGCTGCAAGGACCAGCCGCACGATTTGTAATTATCGCCATGCTTATCCTCAATTTTCTTATTGTTCCAAGCGCCAACAAGGCGCTCGTTAACTGCAAACATCGGCTTTATAAAGCCTTTTGACCGGAAACCAGACCGACGCCGCTGCGTTGACTTTAACGACCGCCTCAGCAGCAATACCCGACTCTGACTTCGATAAAAGCCACTTGTTCAAGGCACATCTTTCATCCAGCCCCGACATTGTTCAATAACAAATTTTAACCAAAAAGGGTGACAAATACGTTCAGCCGAGCGCAAAGTACAGGCTTTCTTGCCAAAGATCAAAGGGAAGCGAGTGCACGGGAAAAGGGCCGGGTTCCGACTACCATTTTAGCGTTGAATATGCGATAAACCGCGCCTTTTGTTCCTGCGCTTCAAGGCAAAGCGCCACCAGCCGATCAGGGAGTCCGCCGTGACCGCAGAGATCCTTTTTGTTTTTGGCCTGCTGGCCGTCACCATTATCCTTTTCATCTCCGACAAGATCCGCATGGATATCGTTGCCCTGATGGTGGTGGTCTCCCTGGCGCTCTCCGGCGTGATCACACCGGCCGAGACGGTTTCGGGCTTTGGCCAGTCGATTGTGGTGATGATTGCCGGCCTCTTTATCGTCGGTGAGGCCCTGTTCAGAACCGGCGTGGCCGCCGCCGTGGGTAACTGGATGCTGCGGGTCGGCGGCACCGGTGAAACCCGGCTGTTGATGTTCCTGATTCCAGTCGTCGCCGGTCTCTCCGCGTTTATGAGCTCCACCGGTGCGGTGGCGCTCTTCATTCCCATTATCCTCAGCATGTCCCGCAAGTCGGGCCTGCACCCCTCGCGGCTGCTGATGCCCCTGGCCTTCGCATCGCTCATCGGCGGTATGCTGACACTGATCGGCACGCCGCCCAACATCGTGGTCAGCGAACAGATGCAGCGCGCCGGTTTTGGCCCCTTTGCCTTTTTCGATTTCACCCTGATCGGCGGCGCGATCCTGGTGGTCGGAACCCTGTACCTGATATTCGTTGCCCGGCACCTCTTGCCCAAAGGCGAAGCCCGGGACCCGGACAACCCCCACCCCCACCTGCGCGATTTCGCCGAGCGCTACGGCAACGCGGACCGTCTGCACAAGCTGGAAATTTCCCTGGGTTCAGGGCTGATCGGCAAGACCGTTGCCGAGGCCGGACTGCGCACCCATTATGAAGTCACAGTCTTCGGCATCCAGCGCAAGGGGCGCCTTATCTCCTCGCTGATGCCGGTGCTGGCGGAGACCCGCATGCAGCTCGGAGATGTGCTGCTGGCCTACGGGGAAAACGACGATATCGAGCGCCTGCGCAGCGAACAGCGGGTACGCAAACTGGGTTTCCCGGAACAGGAGATCAGCGATTTGGAGCAGGAGTTCGGCGTGGCAGAGGTCATGCTGAGGCGCAACTCCGGGCTGATCGGCCAGACACTTAAAGAGGGACGTTTTCGCGAGCGCTTCAACCTCAGCGTCATCGGCGTCAGGCGCAACAATGAACCCCTGCAGACCGAATTCAACGGCACCCCCCTGGCCTTCGGCGACACCCTGCTGCTGGCCGGCGGTTGGCGCTACCTGGAAGAGCTGGATAAAAAGCGCGACTTCGTGGTACTGGAAACCCCTGCCGAGATGAGCGACATCCCCTCCCGGCGCGAACGGGCCCCCGTCGCCCTGGCCATTATGGCCCTGATGCTGGTGGCGATGGTGTCTGGGGTACTCAGCAGCCTCAGCGCCATCCTGCTGGCGGCGCTGGCGATGATCCTGACCCGCTGCGTGACCATGGAAGAGTCCTATCGCTCCCTCAACGGGCCCAGCCTGATCCTGATTGCCGGCATGCTCCCCCTGGCCCTGGCGATGAAAAAGAGCGGCGCCTTGGAGCTGATCGTCGATGGCTTGATCGGCGGCCTGGGGGACAGCGGCCCGCTGCTGCTGTGCGCAAGCCTTTTCGTGTTCACATCGGTGTTCAGCCAGTTTATTTCCAACACGGCCACCACCGTGCTGGTGGCCCCAATCGCCCTCGCTGCCGCCCAAGGCCTGGGGCTGAACCCGCAGCCCTTTATGATGACCGTGGCGCTCGCGGCGTCTACGGCCTTCTCCACCCCCATCGCCAGCCCCGTCAACACCCTGGTGCTGGCCCCGGGCAACTACCGCTTTATCGACTTCGTCAAAGTCGGCCTGCCCCTGCAGCTGCTGGCCATGGTGATTACCCTGACCCTGGTACCCTGGGTTTTCCCGTTCTAAGACCGAGGGCCAAGGTCGCTGTTTCGAATACGCGACGCCGGGCAGGCCTGACCCCGAGGCAAGCCACGAACAAGGTTGCAGCCTCTCGAGGGGTTGCAACCTGGCGGTGCTATGTGAAGATAGGCGCGACCTGAACCCCGGAGTAACCGACTTGGCACCGCCCTACCTGCTAGCTTTCTTTCTCCTGTTAGGGAGCGCATTTACCCACGCCGAACCGGTCTCGACCATCGATGACCTGGGCAGAACGATTACCCTGCCGGCACCGGCCCAACGCATCGTCAGCCTCGCTCCCAATATCACCGAGCTGCTGTTCAGCGCGGGCGCAGGCGAGCGGCTGGTAGGCACCGTCAGTTACAGCAATTACCCACCCGCCGCGCAGGACATCCCCCGGGTGGGTGGGCCTTCGCAGGTCGACCTGGAGGCACTCCTGGCCACCCGCCCCGACCTGGTGGTGGCTTGGAAGACGGGGAACCCCGCCCGCGCGCTTGCGCAGATTGAGCGGCTGGGGCTGCCGCTGTACCTTGCCGAGCCCGCCACCCTGGAGCAGATAGCCAGCAATGTGGAACGCCTCGGTTCCCTGGCCGGCACCGCCCCGACGGCTGCCCGCGAAGCCGCGCGTTTTCGCGCCAGGCTGCGAACACTCACCCGCCCGCCCGGCTCACGAGCCCCGGTGCGGGTCTTCTACCAGATCTGGCACGAACCGCTGATGACGATCAACGGCGACCACCTGATCAGCCACCTGATCGAGAGGTGCGGCGGCATCAACGTATTCGCCGGGCTGGAGCAGATCTCCCCGACCCTGACCCTTGAGGCGGTACTCACGGCCAACCCGGAACTGATCATCGCCAGCGGCGGCGCGAAAGAGCGCCCGGAGTGGCTGGACAACTGGCGCCGCTGGCCGCACCTCAGCGCGGTTGCCAACGACGCCCTGCACGTTGTGCCGGCAGACCTTCTGGAACGTCAGAGCCTGCGAGTAGTGGAGGGGGCGGAGCGATTGTGCCGGCACATCGACGCCGTCCGCCCCGACGTCCGATGAAAACGCCACAACGCCTGCTGTTTCTGACCGCACTGCTGTGCCTGTGCCTGCTGAGTTTGGTGGCTGCGCTGGCGTTGGGTAGCTTCAACATCCCCCTTGAGCAGGTGCTTTCGGTGCTCGGCGGCAAGAGCCCGGGGCTCGCCGGCGACGTGATTCTGGAACTGCGCCTGCCGCGGGCACTCAGCGCCCTGGTGGTGGGCGCGGAACTGGGACTTGCCGGCTGTCTGATGCAGGTACTGCTGCGCAACCCCCTGGCCGACCCTTACGTGCTCGGGGTTTCCGGCGGCGCGTCCGTCGGCGCCCTGCTGGCCATGAGCGCAGGACTGGGTAGTTGGGCGATGTCGGGAAGCGCACTGCTCGGCGCTTTGGTTAACCTGCTGCTGGTGTTTGGCCTCGCCCGGGGGCGCGGCAGCTGGTCCCCCACCCGCCTGCTGCTCACCGGCGTGGTCTGCGCCTCCGGCTGGGGGGCGATGATCAGCTTTTTGCTGGCGACCAGCGAAGACAGCAGCCTGCGGGGCATGCTGTTCTGGTTGATGGGGGATTTGAGCCATGCCGGCATGCCCGGCTGGGAGCTGCCGTTACTGGGCATCGCCCTGGCCCTGGCATGGATCCTGGCCCGACCCCTGAACCTGATGCTGCGGGGAGAGCAGCAGGCCCTGGCCCTTGGTGTGCCGATCTACCCCCTGCAACTGCTGCTCTACCTGCTGGCGTCCGTACTGACCGCCGCCGCCGTCACCCGGGCCGGGAGCATCGGTTTCCTGGGGCTGGTGGTGCCGCACATTCTGCGCCTGGTGGCCGGTTCCGACCACCGCCTGCTCCTGCCCGCCTCTGCCCTGGCCGGGGGCGCCCTGCTGCTGCTGGCCGACACCCTGGCCCGCACGCTGCTGGCGCCCCAGCAACTGCCGGTGGGGGTGGTCACCGCCCTGCTGGGCGTACCCCTGTTTCTGCTGGTTCTGCATCGCAGTACCCGGGGCGGTGCCCTGTGAGCCTGCTTAGCACCCGGGGGCTGAACATCGCCATCGGCGGGCGCTCCCTGTGCCGCGACCTCAACCTGGAACTGAAACCCGGGGAAGTCTGGGGACTGCTGGGCGCCAACGGCAGCGGCAAGAGCACCCTGCTCCATACGCTGGCGGGACTGCGCCCGGCAAGCGCGGGCTCAGTGACACTCAGCTCCAGCAGGCTCGATCGCCTCAGCCGACGCCGCTGTGCCCAGCAGCTGGGGCTACTGCTGCAGGACGAGACCGGCGGTTTTCCCGCCACGGTCATGGAAACCGTGCTCCAGGGGCGCCACCCCCACCTGAATCTCTGGCAATGGGAGGGCGAGGAGGACCTCGCCCTGGCCCGGCAGGCGTTGCAACAGGTCGGACTCACTGCGTGCGCCGAGCGGCGCCTGGATCAACTCTCCGGCGGCGAGCGTCAACGCTTACGCATCGCCACCCTGCTGGTGCAGGCCCCCCGGGTATGGCTGCTGGACGAGCCCACCAATCACCTGGACCTGCATCACCAGATTCAGATGCTCGAGCTGCTGGTGGCACAAGCCCGGGAAACCGATGGCACCCTGATGATGAGCCTGCACGATCTGAACCTCGCCGCCCGCTTTTGCGACCGCTTGATCCTGCTCTTTCCCGGCGCTGAGCCGAAGCAAGGGCGGGCTGAAGAACTGCTGGTTCCCGAGACGTTGAGCGCGCTCTACAGCCACCCGATCCGCCGCCTTGAGACCGGTGCAGGCCCGGTTTTTATCCCCGCCTGAACCCGCCAGTCGCCCGGCACACGCTTGACATCCATCCTGTTGAGGATTAGCTTTGCGGCCTCAATCAAGATTCACCTGCTGGTGCTCCCTCGGGAGATAATCGGGAAGTTGGTGCGGCCCACGCCAAGTCCAACACTGCCCCCGCAACGGTAAACGAGCGAAGGTCATCCCTTCGCGGTTCGACTCGGCCACTGTGCAAGAACATGGGAAGGCGTCGAACCGGGTATCAACCACTCGTAAGTCCGGAGACCGGCCCGCAGGCAGACGTCCGCAAGGACGCAGCTCCAGACATGCGGGCGGCATGTTAAGGTGCAGCTACGTGCCCCGGCACAGACCTCGCCTTACCCTCCCCCTCTTTCTGCGCTGCTCCACGCCTGTCTTGAGCGAAATGGCCATGCTGGTGCTCCCTCGGGAGATAATCGGGAAGCCGGTGCGCATTTGCTGCAATCCCGGCGCTGCCCCCGCAACGGTAAACGAGCACGACGATCTGATCGTCAGTTGAAACGACGCCACTGAGACACTCGGGAAGGCCCGTTTCGCAGTTACGCTCGTGAGCCCGGAGACCGGCCCGCATGACCACCAGGCGCCCAAGCGCCTGATCGTCGCGCGCCGGCCGGGCCAGCCCCGCCGTCGCCCTATGCAATCCAACGTGCGCGGGTGTGCACACGGGAGAAATTCAAGATGTCACCGATTCGTTACGGCCTGCCCCTGGCCGCTTTTTTTGCCCTGCCTTTGCCGCTCAAAGCGGCCGAAGAGCTCTCCTCCACCAAAGTTCAGCCGGTCGTTGTCACGGCCACCCGCCTGGCCCAGACCATTGACCAGGCACTGGCCCCGGTCACCGTGATCGATCGTCAGCAGATCGAACAGAGCCCGGCGCGGGATCTGCCCGCCCTGCTGCACCTGCAGCCCGGCATCGACCTTTCGCGCAGCGGTGGCCTCGGATCCAACGCCAGCGTCTTTGTCCGCGGCGCCAACGCCAACCAGGTGCTGGTGCTGGTGGACGGGGTCCGGGTAGGATCGGCGACCTTGGGCCAGGCAGCCTTCAACGACATCCCCCTGGACCAGATTGAGCGGGTGGAGATCGTCCGTGGACCACGCTCCAGCCTGTACGGCTCCGACGCCATTGGCGGCGTTATACAGATCTTCACCCGCCGCGGGCAAACAGGGTTCCAGCAGCACGCTGGCATCGCCTACGGAACCCACGACACCCAGCGCCTGCGGGCAGGGCTGAGCGGCGGTGACAGCTTCCAGCGCTTCAGCCTCGACCTGGGCCACTTAGAGACCGACGGCATCGACGCCCAGGTCGGCAGCAACCCCGATAAGGACGGTTATCGCAACACCAATGTTTCGGCCTCCTACCAGCACTCGCTCACCCAGGATCTGGAGCTGGACCTGAGCCTGCTGCGAACCGACAGTGAAGTCGAAGTCGATAGCTTCATCGCCACCGACGCGGTAACCAACGAGGGCCAGCAGCAGGTGCTCAACGGCGTCCTGCGCTACGCCGCCAACGCCGAGCTGGACATCAAGCTCAGCGCCAGCGAAAGCCGGGACGAAATGCGCGAACTGACCAACGGCACCGGCACGGGACGCTTCGATACCCGCACCCGCCAGTACGAGCTGACCGCCGACCACTACCTGGACGACAGCCAGATCATCACCCTGGGCGCAGCCCATACCGACCAGCAGATCGACAGCAGCAGCGACTACGCCGAGGATGAACGCGATATCAACGCAGTTTTCGGTCAATGGCAAAACCGCTGGGACAGACTTGAGCTGCTGCTGGGACTGCGCTCCGACGACCATGACAGCTTTGGCCGGGAAAACACCGGCAATATCAACGCCGCCTACCACCTTGGCGACCACCGCAAGCTGCTGGCCTCGTACGGAACCGCCTTCCACGCCCCGACGTTCAACGATCTCTACTTTCCCAGCTCCGCTTTCGGGGCGGGCAACCCGGCCCTGGCGCCGGAGGAGTCCGACTCTTGGGAGCTGGGCTATGAATACAACGCCCAGGGACAGCGTTACGCGGCACGCGCCTTCCGTACCCGTATCGACAACCTGATCATCTGGCAGGACCAGGGCGGTTTCTTCTTCATGCCCGAAAATGTCGGCCAAGCCAAGATCGACGGCCTCGAGCTGGAGTGGGACAAGCGTTTCCAGAACTGGTCAGTGCGCGCCAGCGCCACCTTGCTGGATGCTCGCGATGGTGCCACCGACAAGGTGCTGCCCAACCGCGCCGAACGCACCCTGAGCGTAGGGGTCGGCCACCAGCGGGACCGGCTCTCTGCCGAACTGAACCTGCTCGCCCAAGGCCACCGTTACAGTGACGCGGCCAACAGCAACCGACTGGCCGGCTACGGGATTACCAACCTGCGGCTGGGTTATGATCTGGGGCAGCAGTGGCGTCTCTCGGCGCAGGTCAACAATCTCTTCGACAAGGACTACACCACCAACAGCGGCTTTAATAACCTGGGTCGCACCCTGCTGGTGGGTATCGATTACGGGATCTGAGGATGGAAAAGGCCACGGCCCGGAGCCTGCCTTCTGCCACCATGGGGCCAGCGCTGCTGTTGTCGCTGGCCGCCCATGCGTTGCTGCTGGGCTGGCTGTTCGTCCCCGAGCCCCCGCCCCCGGGCAAGGGCCGGGGGACGCTGCAGCTTGAGCTCGTGGCCCGACCCAAACCTGCCACCCCCACTGCCACGGACCAGACGCTGGCGCCGCTGGAGCCCGGCCATACCGAGCAACGAAGGCCGAGCCCGACGAGGCCTGCGCCGGCCCCGACGATGACCGACAGCGCCAGGGCGAACACCGTAGCGCGCAAGCCCCGCCCCGTTGTCGACGACCGTCCAAGCCCTGCCCAGCGGCCCCGGGTCTCACGCCCGCCGGCCCGTGAAATCACAGCAGTGGCGCCAATCCAACAACCGCTTAAGAGCCCTATCAAGTCGCCGGCTGAAGCGCCCCCCCCCCGGTCGCCAACGCTGCCTCCGGCAGCGGCTCAAACTGCGCAGCACGCCTCACCTGCGGCGAGCGCTCCGCAATTGGCTGCACCGAAAGCCGCGCCCCAGCCCCGGGAGAACTCGACACAGGCCGTGCACCAGGCACGACAGAAGCTCGCGCAAGCCCTGGCCGGTCATTTCAGCTACCCCATCAAGGCCCGGCGTAAGCACTGGGAAGGCGAGGTGATCCTGCGAGTCACCCTGGCCCGGAACGGTCGCATCGGTGCGGCGCGGGTGGATCGAAGCTCCGGGTATCCGCTGCTGGACCAGGCGGCACTGGCCAGCCTGCAGAAGGTCGAACATTTAACCGGGCTGACCCTGGCCCGGGACATTGAGCTGTTGCTCCCGGTGGTTTACCGCCTCAAGGGCTGACGCACTGAGAGCACTGAGAGCACTGAAAAACGCAGGCAACGCCGCTGCAGAGTTCCCCTGACCGCCCGATCCCCGCACACCGTTAACCGCAGGCGCTGGCCGGCAGATCACGCACGCAGTCTTCCTCCCGCCGCAGAACCACATCCAGCGCCGACTCGGCGCCAGCAAGCAAGCGTGCCCCGCGACAACCCGGCCCCGCCACCACCAACACCCCCACGGTGGCAGTAAGACCAAGCACCTCGCCGGCCGCCAGGGTCAGGTCGAAGTTGCCAACCAGGCGATGCAGCGCTTCCCCTTCAGCTCGAGCCCGATCAGCCGCAGCCCCCGGCAGGATCAGGGCAAAACGGCCATCTCGAATGCGGGCCAGACGGTCCGGCGGCGCATAACGCTCCCTGATGCGCTCAACCAAGGCGACCACCAGCGCATCAGCGGCCGCCCGTCCCTGCTGCTCAGCCAACGAGGCCAGATGATCAAGTTCGATCAGCAGTAGACTGAATGGCTCATCAAAGCGCGCGTGCCTAGCCAACTGGTCATCCAGCCACTCCAGGAACCGGGCCCGGCCCATCAGGCCGCTCAGGCGATCCTGACTGCTGAGGTGTTCAAGCTCCTCTTCCAGCCGGGGGCGCTCGGATACGTCGCGAATCAGCGCGGTCATCTCGCACCCCTCGGGGGTCGGGATCTTGGCGATGGATATTTCACAGGGAAACTCAGAACCATCCGAGCGCGCGCCCATCACCGGAGCACGGGCATACATCGGACGGGCTGGAATTTCTGAATCGAGAAAGGATCGCACGTAACCCGGGTGCAAATCGCAAAACCGGGACGGCAACAGGGTATGCAGGGAGTTGCCGACCAGGTCCGCCGTTGAGTAGCGGAACATGGTCAACAGGGCCTGGTTGACCCAGAGGATCTCCTGCCGCTCGTTGATCACCACCACCGCCTCGTCGACATTGTTGACGATGGTTTCAAAGCGGCCGCCCTGTGGGTAACTAGGTAGGTCAACGGACATGGCCGAACTCCGTAATCGTACTGTCACAATACCCGACAACAGGACTAAGAATAGGCCAGGGCGAACGCCGGGACCACTCCCCGTCGAAAACCCAGCCGGATGGGCACCGGGGGGATGCCCCGTTCCAACACCCGGCTGAGGTTAGGCCGAACGCGACTACGGGGCGGGGCGCTGCGAGCGCCGCCCCACCCCACTTTTTAAGGTCACTGTCCGGCTATTGCGAGAGCTGCTGGGCGAGGAAACGGGAAAAACTGGCCCAGGAGCGCTGATCCGCGTCTTCGCGATAGCGATCTGAACCGAAGACCGTAAACGCATGAGGAGCGCCGCCGTAGGTGATCATCTCGTGAGAAATCCCGGCGGCCTCCAGTTCCTTGGCCAGGGTAACGTAGTCGTCGAGCGTGATGGCGGTATCAGCCGAGCCGTGCATCACCAGAAGCGGCGCCTTGGTGGCGCTGTAGTCCTGCCCTTCGGGGGTTTTCAAGCCGCCGTGGAAGGTGGCAAAGCCTTTCAGCGGGGCTCCTGCCCGGGCCCACTCCAGAACGGCGGCACCGCCAAAACAGTAACCGGCGGCCAGTGCATTATCGATGTTCGCACCCTGCTCCTTGGCGGTTTGCAGGGCGCCGTCCATCAACGCCCGCATCTTCTCGCGGTCCTTGTAGAGCTCGCCGGTGTGCTGACGCTTATCGGCCACTTCCGTGGGACGCACACCGGCGCCGAACAGGTCGGCGGCGAAAACGGCGTAGCCCATATCCGCGAGCATCTCCGCCCGCTTGACTTCATAGTCGGTCAAGCCGTCCCAGTCGTGAATCAGGATTACCAGGGGCGCACTGCTGCCGGGGCTGGTGTAGTAGCCCTGGTAATCTTCCCCATCGACCTGGTAAAGCACGTCACTGCCCGCCCAAACCGAAGCAGCCACACTTAATCCGATAACAGCACTGATTAATCTCAACATTTGCCATTCCTCTGTTTGCCTGTGCTGTTTCAGTCTAGCCCCCAGAATTCGAGCCGCCGCAAGAAAAACGCCAATTTCACGCCAGGAAAGAGTCCATTCCCGGTCTGTGATATCCTCGGCCCCATTCAACAGCCAGCCGGTAGCCCGCTTCATGCAACAGCCCCCCCGCGCCGTTCACTACGCCTGGATCATGGTACTGGCCGGCGTACTCACCCTGTTTGCCTGCCTGGGGCTGGGCCGCTTCGCGCTGGGCATGCTGTTGCCGGCCATGGGCAGCGACCTTTCACTGAGCTACGCCGAGATGGGTTTTATCAGCACCGGCAACTTTACCGGCTACCTGATCGCAGTGGTGATCAGCGGCCACCTGAGCCGTCGCCTGGGCGCCCGCGCCACTATTTTCTGGGCCCTGCTGACGGTAGGCCTCTCCATGCTGATGGTTAGCCTCAGCACTCACTTTGCCGCCCTCCTGCTGCTCTACACCCTTACCGGCATCGGCTCGGGCGCGGCCAACATTCCGGTAATGGGGCTCGTCGCCCACTGGTTTGCCCCCCGCTACCGGGGACGGGCAGCGGGCAGCATGATCATGGGCAACGGCTTGGGGATCGCTGCCAGCGGCGGGCTGATTCCGGAATTAGCCCCGGTCGCCGGATTCGAGGCTTGGCGCCTGGGGTGGGGGCTGTTCGGCTTGGCGGTGGTGGCCATCAGTTTTGTCTGCCTGCTGTTACTGCGCAACCACCCCCGGGAGCTGGGGCTCGAACCTCTGGGGGTGGATGAACACACCCCGCCATCCCCTGCCCAGGATGACACCAAGCCCATCGACCGCCGTTTTGTCGTCCACCTGGGCAGCATCTACTTCCTGTTCGGATTCACCTACGTGATCTACCTGACCTTTATCGTCACCGCCCTGATCAACGACTACGGTTTTGAACCACGTGAAGCGGGCCGGTTCTGGGTGCTGGTCGGCCTGATCAGCCTGATCTCGGGGCCGCTGTTCGGCACCCTCTCCGACAAACTGGGGCGACGCTGGGGCATGGGACTGGTGTTTGGCTGTCAGACGATCGCCTACCTGCTCGCCGCTACCGGACTGGGCAGTACCGGGCTGCTCCTGTCGATCGGCCTCTTCGGGATCTCGGCCTTTGCCATCCCCGCCATCATGGCCGCGACGCTGAGCGACCGCCTGCCGGCGGCACAGGCGGCGATCTGGTTCGGTTACATCACCCTGTTCTTCGCCGTCGGCCAGTTGTCGGGGCCCAGCCTCGCCGGCCTGCTGGCCGAGTGGACCGGGGGCTTTGAGGGCAGTTTTCTGCTGGCGGCAGGCCTGACCTGCACAGCCATCCTCCTGACGGCGACACTCGCCCTGCACGGGAACAGGCCCGGCGCCTCGACCCCGGCCAGCGCTGGGCGCTAAGCGCCTATCGGCCCATAACCGGGCCGCAGGTCAACCGGCTTGGCGGTTTTCCCCCGCCGATCACCGGACGGTTCAACACAAGCGCCGGCCTTTTCAGGGAGCCTCCTGTTCCGCGGTGGCCTCCGGGAACAGCCGCTTGCCAAGCTCCACGGGTTCGATCTCCAGCCCCTCCAGCTCCTTTGTCCAGCCGGGTCCTGCCAGGGTCCCATCCTCGGCCATCTCCACCAGCCACTGGTCGAGGAAAGTCTCGAGGTCAATCGCCACCGGCTCGTTGTCGGCCCAGGCATCACAACACTGCTGGCGCGCCTCGGCCTCCTCCGCCCAAAAAGGAATCACATCCGTGTCCTCGAACTCTTCGGAGTCGCAGACCACCCAGCCTACCTCGGATTTCAATCCCCAGACCCGGCCACTGGCGCGAACAGCCGTGACAAAGTCTTCGTAGTTTTGTTGCAGTTGCTCAAGGGTCGGGCTCATGGACGCGGTCTCCGGAGTCGGTATCAAGGCCGAGCGATAGGCGCCCCCGCAGGCCAAGGTGACGAAGGGCGTCGGCATTTTAACGATGCTTGGCTGATAAAATAGCAGCCTTGGTTCTACCCGGCCCGCGAGTTCTTACTGGCCGGCGCCCCTTGTCTTCGTCGCATGACCCTGTGCGCGCTAGCGGTGAGCCCCCCCCTATCTGCAGAAGCCGCACAAACTATGGCCGCGCTAGGCGGGACGGCGACTGAGGAGGTGGTTGATGATGTAGCTCAGCACCGGATCGCCGTGCTGGTTGACGGCCTCATAGCGCAGCCGCAGGATACCCCGCTCGGGCTTGGAGCGCGAGGGGTTCACTTCCAACACCTCCACCCGAGTGTGCAGCGTATCCCCGGGGCGCACCGGCGCCAGCCAACGCAACTCGTCAATGCCCGGTGACCCCAGGCTGCACTTAGCCAGAAGACCACTCTGGATGAAGAGTCGAAAGCTCAGGGAGAGAGTCTGGAAACCACTGGCAATCAGGCCACCGTAGAGGGACTCGCCGGCAGCGTTGACATCCAGGTGAAAAGCCTGGGGGTCGTACTTCATGGCAAAGTCGATCACTTCACTCTCGGTCAAGGTGATGCCGGGCGTCGTAAAGCGCTCGCCCACGGAAAAATCGTCCAGGTAACGGTTTTCACTCATGCGCTAACTCCTTAGGCGATGTCACCGGCCCGTAAACCAGGGCCTCAGCGCTCCATTTAGACAGCCCGGCGCTAAAAACTCAACTGGACGATCACCGGTATCAGCAGGCCGGCCCGCAGGAGGGCGCCTATACTCAAGCCGTTTGCAGCGACCGGGCGGCGATTATTTTGCGCATGCTTCAGAGACATTTGCTGGTGCCCTTCACATACAAAGCGCTGTTTATCCGGGCTGTGTTTCTTCTGTTTTTAACAAGCCCATCCCTCGGCGCCGAGGGGTTCTATGATCGCTCTTCCATCAACGCCCTTACCGATGCAGTTCGCGAGTCACCTGATTTGGCTGAGGACGAGCGGGCAGAACTGCAGGTCAAATTGAAAGAAGCAACCTCCTTCCTGCAAGCCGCGGAAAGTTATACCCGGGAGGCTCAGGACTATCGAGACGCGCTCGAAAACGGAAAATCGGAAGTAGCGGAGCTGGAGGCGAAAACCCAGGCGGAAAACGCAGCCCCCACAGATCTGGAGTCACTCGTGGGCTCCTCCCCTTCCTTGCAAGCGCTCGAAGCAGAGATAAAAATTCTGGAATCTGAGCAGCGCGCTGTCGCCGAGCAGCGGGACCAGTTACTCGCCACTATTTCCGAGGTAGGCCGGCCAACCAGTGGCGCGCAGGCAGAACTGACCGAGGTGAAGCAGACGCTGGCTAACCTGCCACCGGCCACCCAGTCCCCGAGCCTTGCCGACAAGGTCACCAGCGCGGTAACCGATACCCACCGCCAGGCCCTTGTGGCAAAACAGAAATTGCTCGAGCTGAGGCTGCGCGCTTCCCCGGATTTGGAAGCGGTTCGCAATGCCCGCTTGACCTACCTGGAAGCGGCGTTTCTGCGCTTACAAGGGCAACTCGCCGTGCTGAGAGACGCGGCAACGGCAGCGCGTGTTGAGCGCATCGAGGAAGAGGCGGCCAGTACCCGTCAACTCGCTCAAGGCCTTGGACAGCGGCATTCGGAGCTGACCGTGTATGCCGAACGCAATATCGACCTGGCCAAGGAGCAGCGTCGGCTCACCGGCCAAATCGCCAGCGTTCGCGAGAACCTCTCCTTTACGCGGGAGGGGTTACGTGCGCTGGAAGAGGACCGTGCCCTCACCCAGCGGCGGCTCGAGGTGGCGGGCCTGGAGGCAGAGCTCGGCGACGTGATGCAACAGCGCCTCTCCAGCCTGCCCAGCCCACAGCGAATGACCAACGCCACCGAATCCCGTAATCGCCTGATCGTGGAGATCTCGGTTGCGTCGATTCAACACGATGAGGAGCTCCACGCGATGGCGGCCCATGACCGCTACCGGGAACAGGCGTTCCCCGGCTATCAAGACTGGGAACCGGATGCACGCACCGCCATGGAGACACTGATCAACCAGCGCCGCGGTCTTCTGACAGCCACCACGCGGGCGGAAAATACCCTGCTGCGGATGCTGGTCGACAGCAACGAAGCCGCCGAGGCGCTACAGAAGTCCATTCGCGACTATGAGAAGTTCCTCACCGGCAACCTGCTCTGGATCAGCAACTACAACTACCTGAGCCCGACCCAGCTCGTGGCGCAGCTGCGAGAATTGTTGAGCCTTCGTACTCGCCCCCCTCTGTTACTGGAAATACCGGCTGCGCTCGCCACGCCAAAATCCATCGTGCTTATCCTTTTCCTTGCGCTGTGCGTTGCCATCCGGCCCCGGGTGGCAACGATGCACCACCAGCTCTTTGGCGGCCCGCTTAGGCCCCGGGACGAGCACGTACGGCTTATCTTCAAAGGTCTTTTGCTGAGCGCGATACTCTCCGTTCCCTTGGCGCTGACTCTCTATCTCGCGGGTGACACCTTGCTTAACGCCGCCGGGACTTCTCCCCAGGGGGCCGCCATCGGTCATGGTCTCAAGATGGCAGCGGTGCTGATTTTTCTGTTCACCCTGCTGCGCAAACTCTCTTCGCGACTGGGGCTGGGGCGCCGGTTGCTGAAGTGGAACAGCAGCAAGCTTAATGCGCTGCGCCACGACCTGAGATGGGCCGACCCCCTGATCGTATTGGCGGTGTTTTTTTCAGCATCCGCAACGCACCTCTCCGCCACCGACCAGGGCAACGCCCTGGGTGCGGCCGCGACGCTGATCGTGGCGCTGAGCCTGCACTTCTACTTCGTCCGTGCGCTGAAAACCGGGTTGTACACCAGCGACCGCCTGGCACGGGTTTTATTTCAGGTGGGGGTGGCGCTGTCCCTGGCCATTGTCGTCATGCATTTAACCGGGCACCTGTTCGCCGCTCACCTCTACTTGCGCACCCTCGGCATCTCGATCGTTGCCGTGCTGGCGGTCTTGCTGAGTACAAGCATCCTGAAGCGGGTGCTGGTCATCTACCGGGCCCGGCTCCAGCGCAAGGCCCAAAAAGAGCTGCGTAACGCCGAGCAGCCCGAAGAGGCCCAGGCGGATGAGGTCGAGGACCTTGAGACCCTCGCCTCCCTCTCGGATGCCCACCGCCAGCTCCTGAGCCTGTCGAGGATCCTGGGACTCGGCCTGGTCCTTTGGTTCATTTGGGAAGAGACCCTGCCCGCGCTGCGCCTGCTCTACGAAGTCAAACTCTGGTCGGTGACCGACAGCAGCCTGCCGGAGGGGCAGCTGCGTGACATCTCACTGGCGACGCTCATCATCGCCGGGACGATAATCGCCATCACCTTCCTGGTGACCAAACATCTACCGCCTCTGGTCAAGGTGCTTTTAATGGAATGGAGCAACGTCAGCATTGGCGGACGTTACGCGACCGGGGTGATTCTGCAGTACATCACCATCGGCATCGGCGCCACGCTGAGCCTGTCCCTGCTGGGCTGGGAGTGGTCGAAACTACAGTGGCTGGTGGCGGCCCTGGGCGTGGGAATAGGCTTTGGCCTGCAGGAGATCGTCGCGAACTTTATCAGCGGGCTGATTCTGCTGTTCGAACGACCCATACGCCCCGGGGACATCATCACGGTTTCCGGTCACGACGGGACCGTTTCCGAAATCAACCCCCGCGCCACCATCATCGAGTCGTTTGAAGGCAAGGAGCTGATGATCCCCAACAAGGAGCTCATCACCGGAACGGTCATCAACTGGTCGCTGTCGAGCTCCCGCTTGCGGGTCGTCATCGCCGTCGGGGTCGCCTACGGCAGCGACGTGAAAAAGGCCATGGAGATCCTGGTGGCGGTGGCCCGGGACCACCCCTCGGTGGTTGCAGATCCGGCCCCCATGGCTACGTTCGAAGAGTTCGGGGATAACGCGCTCACCCTCTGGCTGCGCTGCTTCGCCGAACAGGATTACCTGCGCATCTGGAGCGAGCTGAGAACGGAAATCAACGAGCGCTTTAATGCGGCGGGAATCACGATGGCCTTCCCGCAGCGGGACGTGCACCTGGACGCCAACGCCCCGATTCCCGTCACCCTGGTAGACCGGCAGGTTCAGAAAAACCCGGACTGACTGACCATGCAAAAGGAGAATAGCAATGGTTTACAGAAGGATACTGACCATTATCCCAACCGCATTACTGGCCGCGGGGCTGGTGTTGGGGCTGGCAACCCAGGCATCCGACAGTGCCGCCCCGTCGGCCTCCTTCGAGAAGGTCGCACAAGATACCGAAGCGCTCCTGGAAACCCTTGCCGCCTACGGCGCCGAAAAGCAGGCGCAGGCGCTGACCGAGAGCCGTAAAGCCCTCGAGGCGCTGGATGCCAGCATCGACGCCCTGGAACGCCAGCTGGACCGCAACTGGGGCCAGATGAGCCAGGCCTCCCGTCGGGAGGCGCGCGATGCCCTGCAGGCATTGCGTCGGCAACGGGTGCGGGTAGCCGAGTATTACGGCGGCCTCAAAAACAGCTCTGCCGATACCTGGGAAGAGGTGAAACAGGGCTTCTCCGGTGCCTATGAAACGCTCTACCGGGCCTGGTCTGAGGCAACTCACGAACTTGCCGGACCCGCCAACCGGTGATGACGCTGCGGCGGCGCCAGGGCCTCTTGCTGGCCTTTCTGTTAGCCTCAGGCGCTTTGGGTTGCGCGGAGACCACCCAGAGCCTGGAGGTGACGGCCACGGCGTATACATCAACCGCCGGGGAAACCGACGCCGAGCCTGCCCTAGCCGCCTGGGGGGACACGCTGCAACCGGGTATGAAAGCAATCGCCGTCTCTCGCGACCTGATTGAGCTGGGGCTGGACCACGGAACCGAGGTCACTATCGAGGGGCTCGAAGGGCGCTACCGGGTGCTGGACAAAATGCATCGCCGCTGGCTCCGCAAAATCGACATTTACATGGGTGAGGACAAGGCCCGGGCCTTAAAGTGGGGCAAGCGCCAGGTCCGAATTCACTGGCGTAAACAGCCCGCGGACTGAGCAGCCCGCCACCGTCGCCTCAATCCTCCTCCAGCAACTGCTTACACCGTCGCAATCGGCGCAGCAGTTGCGACCGACTCTCGGCGTCCGGTCCCGGCGCTTCAAGGCGACCTATTTCAACACCGAGCGCCGCCACCCTTGCCGCTTCGCGCTGGCGCCACTGCTCGGCGGTTGCCACCAAAGGGTGCCGAAACCGAATTTTGTCGTGATGAGGCCTCAGGTCGAGCGCGGTAACCAGGCTCAGGCGCCCGCAGAAGTCTCCGAGCACCCGACGAAGGTGAATCCTCCACAGGTAGTGCGCAACCAGCAGCGCCGCCGTATTGGCCAGGGACATCACCAGGATGACCAGCCCCAGCTCTTTGAGAAACGCCGGCAACAGCCCCGGGCGATCCGCCCCGTGAATACGGAACAGGTTGGCCTCGGTAATGGCGCTGAAGCGGGAGTAAAGATAGGTAAGGGCCAGCGCCAGGATAGTGATTTCCATGATCACCAGGGCCCCGAGCATCACGCTTTGGAGGCGGTGGTCTATCAGCAGGCGGCGGCGCCGCTCGCTTTTTCCCGGTGACCGGGAGGGTCCGGCTAAAGTAGGTGGCACTGAAAGCATAGCTGGGAGCCTCGCATGGGAGTAGAGACAGCGCCGTGGTCGCTGCTGTAGCCGCGGTGGCAGGAGACGCAACTGACCATGCCCTGGGGAAGCTCGATATCGGCCGTCAGCTCAGCAACGGGCTGGTAATCCGCCGCTCCCTCGGGGTAGGCCACGCCGACTGGGTGGTTGGTGGCGCCGTGTCGCGCCACCCGGTTGGCGCCGACGCTGACCCGCTGGCGGGGGTCCTCCGACTTGTCCCCGTGACAGCCCATACACTGGATCGAGAACGGGTCCAGCCCCAGCTGATCCGGCTCCAGTGTAGCCGCGAGGTGGCCGGAGATAATCACCGAACCGCCGCCGTCGGCCATGTGATCGAAAAAGGTCGAAGCGTGACAGGCGGTGCAGAAGGGCTCGCCCCGCTTGGTGCTGCGCAGCCGACCGTGGCGGGCATTGTGAACCTGGTGGCAGGTGCTGCAGGTCAGGTCGCCCTTCCAGTCCAGGGGAAAGGCGGATGGAACCTCCATGGACGGCTGCACGCCACTGGGATGGCTTGCGGTGAGCGCCCCCTGGTGGCAGCCGATGCATAACTGCTCCTCGGTGCCCCGCAGCAGCTCGGCATTGCCGGCGCGGACCTGTTGCCCCGCCAGGTGGCAGGAGCCGCAGCCAACCGTGGCCAGGGGCTCGCCCGGCTCAAAGGCGGCCGTCGCGAACGTCGCCAGCTTGAACACCGCCAGGACCGCCAGGACCAGTAAAGCGGCGTACTTCCAGCTAGGAGCTATAGCGGGCACGCCCATGGATCACCTTGAGTTGCCTAAGCTGCGCCAGCAGGTTATCGCTGTCCGGCGTCACCGGCCCATCCTCGAGCTGGGCGATCAGCGCATCCAGTTCACTGCCCAATTGCTCCCGGTAAGATGCGTAGGAGGCAAGGGCAACGCGCAGCGCTTCACTCTCCGGCTGCAGGCAGTCATCGTCACGCAGGCCCCGGGACGGCGACCTGGAAGCGGCCGTCCCCTGCTCCAGGATCACGGCGAAACGGCGCATGGGGCCGGCGACGCGAAAGGTGCTGTAGAGGGTGATAAGCCAGGTGATGACGCCCGTGCTGAGGGCCAGGATCAGGCCGCCCACCAGCATGACCCAGGGGAGCTGGCGGCGGGTGTAAGCCAGCGACTGGACGGTTTCGATATAGCTGCCCGGGGCACTGGCCGTCAGCAGCACCACGGCACCCAGCCCGATGGCAGCGACCAGGCTGAACCAGAGCGAGATTTTCCCTACCAGACGGATCTGGCCAAATTGCGCGTCATCATCCATTGAGACGTCCTTTCGAGGTTGGATCCTCGAGTTCACAGCGCCGACCCCGCCCGGGGCCCCGGGGCACCCCCTAGAGAGCCACTGCCAAAAACAGATCCTGCTGGGGCTGGACCCGGTTGTCAATTCGGCGTTTTACGCGAGCATCAATGCCGGGGGTGTCGGGCGAGTATAGACCGCATAGACGCAGCGCCTTGCGCAGGTCTACCCGCTCACCAAGGTATTCGTAAATCACCCGCACGCAGGCGGGCTCGCGACGGTCGCTGGCCGACACCCCCAGCTTAAGCCCGGAGAGGCGGTTAACACGGCTTTTGAAGGTCGGATACAGAATCGTCTGGGTCACTTCGTTGCCGGTCAGGGATTCGTAATCCACCATGAAGATACGGTCACTGAGGTAAAACGCGGCGCCCTGGTACTTGCTGTGAATGATTTTTTCGCCCGGATTCTCCGGGGGCATGCGCTCGATCCGCTGATAGTAGACCTGCCCGTCTTCCTGGCGAATCTGGACCAGGTTGCGCAGGATGTTGCCCGGCGCCGCCATGGAGTAGTAGATCTCGAAGTAGTACCCGAGGTACTTGTCAAAGCGCCCCTCGGCCTGCTCCTGCAGCTTGTTGATGTGGCTGACAAAGGGGCGCTCCACAGCGCTTTTGCCGGCACTTGGGCGAACTTGCACGATCTGGGCGAACTGCGAGTGGGGAAGAAAAATTTCATACTCCTCGACCCCGAAGAAGTCGCAGAGGTTACGCAGAATATACTTGGACGGCAGGCTGCTGCCGCTGAGGTACTTGTTGAACTGGGAGCGGTTGATCGGGATCTTGCGGCAGACTTCGGCAATGGACTTGTAGTAACTGCTGAGCAAGCGCAGGTTCTGGGCAAAATCTTCACGCATCGCGGAAATACTCTGTGGAATTCGGGTTAGGGCTGCGCCGGTAGACGCGAGATTAACACCAACTAGCACCAATGTGTATCAGCTAGCGTAATTGTTGTCCCGACGGCGCTTTGCTCTGATGGAGAGTCCACAGGAGCGCCCCTTCGGAAGGGCCGAGGAAACACCCAGAAGGGGCAATTAGAAGAGCGATGATGAGCAAGCGGGTCTACATACTCTACACAGGCGGTACCATCGGCATGCAGCGTTCAGAGGCGGGGTACGTCCCCACCCCCGGACTCGCCGACCTGATCGCTCAGAAAATGCCTCTGCACCTGTCCGCCAACATGCCCCAGTACGTGCTGGAAGAGCTCGATACTCTGATCGACAGCACCAACGCGACCCCGCGCGACTGGTGGACAATCGCCGACCGTATACGACAGCAGTACCACCACTACGACGGTTTTATCATCCTTCACGGTACCGACACCCTGGCCTACACCGCATCGGCCCTCTCCTTCATGCTGCAGGGGCTGCGCAAGCCGGTCATCGTCACCGGTTCTCAGATCCCCCTCTGCGAGCTGCGCAATGACGCCCAGGATAACCTGATCACAGCCCTGCTGCTGGCCTGCCAGTACCCGATCAACGAGGTCTGCCTCTATTTCAATGGCCGCCTGCTTAGGGGAAACCGGGCCAAGAAGATCAAGGCCAGCGGGTTCGACGCCTTTGACAGTCCCAACTACCCCTGGCTGGGGCAGGTGGGCATTCATATCGAGATTCACCAGGGGGCGCTGGCTGCGCCCTCCCCCAAGGCCGAGGCCTTTGAATTCCCCGAGTACGGGCAGCCCCGAATTCTGCCGTTACGGGTGTTTCCGGGGATCGACACCAGCTTTCTCAAGCACGTGCTGAAGCAACCCTGGGACGGATTGCTGCTGGAGTCCTACGGGGTCGGCAACGCCCCGGACCGGGATCCGGCGTTTCTGGATACCCTGGCCCGGGCAATCGACAACGGCACGGTAGTGGTCAACCTCTCGCAATGCCTGTACGGTCGGGTGGAACCTGGCAGTTACGCTACCGGTGCCGCCTTGATGCGCACCGGGGTGGTCAACGGTTACGATCTGACCCTGGAAGCGGCCTTTACCAAGCTTCACCACCTCTGCGCCCTGGGGCTGGACCCGGCCATGATCGGCAGCCGCATGGAGCAACCCCTTTGCGGCGAGCTGACCCGCTAAGGATCGCCCGCCGCACCGCGGCCCTACTCCTAATCTCCTTGTGCCGGCTTGTTTAACGCCGCACAGGGATCATCGTAATCCTGGCGCTGACTGAACCAGAGCACCTGGTGCGGCGGCGCAAACACCTTGCCCTCCACCTCCAGGGACTCCATGTAGTCCGCCAGCGGCGTCGGCTCGATGCGAATCTCCTGCATCCCGATATTGAGTTGCGTCAGGGGTTCTTTGGCAAGAAACTGCGCCCGCTCCGGCACCCCCTGGTCCCGCCTCACGTGGCCGCTCCCCACGATCAGCACCACCGGCGCCTCCGGGCGGGCACGGTGCATGGCCACCACGGAGGCCGCCATGCGGTCATTGCGCGCAAGCCAGGTCTCGTAGAGCCGGGTCAGCAGCGGTTCCATACCCCAGCCGCAGTGTCCGGCCTTGAACTGCTCATACATCAGCGCCCGGTAAGCGGGGTCATCAAGCCCGGTGCGCACCAGCTGCTGACGTTCGATGGCATTAAGCCCCTCCAGCCCCGAGCGGGAAATCCGCAGCTTGATGCCCGCGGGAAGGTCGGCACCGAAAATCGGCAGCCGGTGCTCCCTGGCAAGCTCAATCAGCTGAAAATAAAAACCCCAGTACTCGTCCTCCTGGTCCTGCCAGCCCAACTGCTCGCGCAGCCACTGCTCCGGGGTCTTGCCGGATTTGCCGTGCCCCAACTGCATGCCCGAACGCTGGCCAGAGACGTACTGGGCCAGAAACCCGGTCTGACCAACGTCGAAAAACTCGAACCCCAGCGCCGGCTGGACACCGGCTTCGATCATTGAGGAGAGCAGCCGCAATTGCCGCGCGTGATGCTCGACATTGTCATGCCGCTCGCCCAGGTAGACCACATCTGCCTCCAGGGCCCGGGCCAGCAGCGCCTCGTAAGTCATCGGCTGACCGCTCCGAGTGTCAATGATCTGGTCGATCAGGGGATCATCCCGCGTTGGCGGGGCGGCTCCGTTGCCGGCGCAGCCGGCCAGAAGCAAGATAAAGAACAGGGCGGTGACTGACCGCCAGGCGGGCGCTGCTGTGCTCACGCGCATACTCCCTGTTGTGAATGGTTGCAGCTATCATAGGTCCACAGTCAGGGGAACCACAAACCATGGAAAAAATTCTTGTCAGTCGCTGCCTGCTGGGCGAACCCGTCCGCTACGACGGCCGGGGGGCGCCTTGCCGTGCCCCGCAGCTGGAGCAATGGCGCCGTGAAGGACGCCTGATCGCCGTCTGTCCGGAGCTGGCCGGGGGCCTTGCATGCCCGCGCCCGCCGGCCGAAGTCCAGGGAGCAGACGGGGGGGCGGTACTGACCGGAGAGGCCCGGGTGCTCACCCAAAGTGGACAGAACCTGACCGACGCGTTCTTGCGCGGCGCCAATGCCGCGCTGGACCTCTGCCGACAGCACGGCATCCGGCTGGCACTACTGAAGGCGCGCAGCCCCTCCTGTGGTGCCACCGACACCTACGATGGATCCTTCAGCGGCCGACTGCTCCCAGGAGTCGGGGTCACTGCCGCCCGCTTACGGCGCGCTGGCATCCAGGTCTTCGATGAGCAGCAGTTGCCAAACCTCGCAGCAGCGCTGCAGGCCCTTGAACCCGGATCGACGATGCGGCCTTGTTAGCGCCCGGAAGGCCCCGTAAAATGGGGCCTTTTCCCTGTCTGTAGCCAGAGCCGAAACCTCATGAGAGCCAGCCAATACCTGATCGCCACCCAGAAAAAGACTCCCAGCGATGCCGTCGTCATCAGCCACCAGCTGATGCTGCGTGCAGGCATGATCCGTAAACTGGCCTCGGGCCTCTACACCTGGCTGCCCATGGGGTTGCGCACCCTGCGCAAGGTTGAGCGCATCGTGCGCGAGGAGATGGACCGGTCCGGGGCTCAGGAAGTCCTGATGCCCGCCGTGCAGCCCGCCGAGCTCTGGGAGGAATCGGGCCGCTGGGGCGAGTACGGCCCCGAGCTGCTGCGCCTGAAGGACCGCCACAACCGCGAATTCTGCGTCGGCCCCACCCACGAGGAGGTGATCACCGACCTGATCCGCAACGAGATCCAGAGCTACAAGCAGCTGCCCGCCAACTTCTACCAGGTGCAGACCAAGTTCCGGGACGAGATCCGTCCCCGTTTCGGCGTCATGCGAGCCCGGGAGTTCCTGATGAAGGACGCCTACTCCTTCCACCTCAACCAGCCCTCTCTGCAACAGACTTATGAGCTGATGCACGCCACCTACACCCGTATCTTCGAGCGCCTTGGGCTGGATTTCCGCCCGGTGCAGGCCGACTCCGGTGCCATCGGCGGCAACTGGTCCCACGAGTTTCACGTGCTGGCCGACTCCGGCGAGGATGACATCGCCTTCAGCGACAGCAGCGATTACGCCGCCAACGTCGAGACCGCCGAAGCCCTGGCCCCGGCCGGTGAGCGCCCGGCGCCCGCGGAAGCCATGTCCCTGGTGGATACGCCCGATACCAAGACCATCGCCGCCCTGGTGGAAGGCTACGGACTGCCTATCGAAAAAACCGTCAAAACACTGATCGTCGCCGCCTCCGAGGCCGTGGATGCGGACTTCGTCGCCCTGATGGTGCGCGGCGACCACGAGCTCAACGAGATCAAGGCGGAGAAACTTGCCGAAGTGGCCGCGCCCCTGCGCTTTGCCACCGAGGCGGAGATCCGTCAGGCGGTGGGCGCAGGCCCTGGCTCACTGGGCCCCGTGAACCTCTCCCTGCCGCTGATCGTTGATCGCACCGTGGCCAAAATGGCCGACTTCGGCGCCGGCGCCAACATCGACGACAAGCACTACTTCGGCATCAACTGGGAGCGGGACGTTCCCCTGCCCCAGGTGGCGGACCTGCGCAACGTTCAGGCCGGCGATCCCAGCCCCGACGGCCAGGGCCGGCTGGAGATCAAGCGCGGCATCGAGGTCGGCCACATCTTCCAGCTGGGCAACAAGTACAGCAAGGCGATGAACGCCACGGTGCAGAACGAAAACGGCGACGACAGCGTGCTGGAGATGGGCTGTTACGGCATCGGCGTCAGCCGCGTGGTGGCCGCTGCTATCGAGCAGAATCACGATGAGCATGGCATCATCTGGCCCGATGCCATCGCCCCCTTCCAGGTGGCCATCGTCGCCCTGTTCCCCAACAAGTCACAAGCGGTGCGCGAGGCCAGCGAACAGCTCTACCGCGAGCTGCAGGACGCTGGTATCGACGTGCTGCTGGATGACCGCGACGCCCGTCCCGGCTCCAAGTTCGCCGACATGGAGCTGATCGGTATTCCCCACCGGGTAGTCATCGGTGACCGCGGCCTGGAAAACGGACTGCTGGAATACAAGGGACGGCGGGACGCCGACAAGCAGGACATTGGCGCCGACCAGGTCGTTGCGCTGCTTAAAGCCAAGCTGGGACTGTAACCCAGCCACAGCCATCAAAAACGGGGCTTGAACAGCCCCGTTTTTCTTCGCGCAGATCAAGACAACCAACCCGATGAAAAAGAAATTCACCCTTCACCTGGATGCCATCCTGGTAATCGCACTGCTATTTGCAGTCTCGCTGGGCTTGAATGCCTACCAGTACTATCAGTACAAGAGCCTGCTAAACGAGAACTACCGCCTTCAGCTCCAGGGCCTGGAAGACAACCTCAACCTCGACTCCCTGCGCCGCGCCCTTGAGCGCGAGCAGCAGAAAGCCGGCCAGGAGAAAGCCGACGAATAGTCCGGTTCAACGACTGCGCTGGCGCACGGCCTCGAACAGGCAGACCCCCGCCGCCACGGAGACGTTCAGGCTGCTGACGCTGCCGGCCATGGGAATTTTTACCAACTGGTCGCAGCACTCGCGGGTCAGCCGGCGCATGCCCCGCCCTTCGGCGCCCATCACCAGGGCCATGGGGCCCGCAAGGTTGGCGTCGCTGATCTCCTGGGTTGCCTCACCCGCCGTACCGGTGATCCAGACTCCCGCCGCCTGCAGCTGTTTGAGGGTGCGGGCCAGGTTGGTCACGGTCACGTAAGGCACCGTCTCCGCCGCCCCGCAGGCCACCTTGATGGCCGTGCCGTTGAGCGGCGCCGATTTATCACGGGGAGCAATAACCGCCTGCACCCCCGCCGCGTCCGCCGTGCGCAGGCAGGCGCCGAGATTGTGCGGATCGGTCACCCCATCCAGCACCAGCAGGAAGGGCGTTTCTTCCATCTGCTCCAGCAGCTTTTCCAGAAAGCGCTCGTTCTGGGCCTGGGCCGGCACCACTTCTGCCACCACGCCCTGGTGAACCCCCTCCACCAGCCGGTCCAGGGTCTGCCGGTCCCGCTCCTGCACCGGTATGCGCCGGGCCTCGGCCAGTTCCAGCAGCTTCTGCATCCGCTGGTCACCGCGCCCCTGCTGCACCCACAGCCCCTTCACCCGCTTGGGCTGACGCTCCAGCAGGCTGTAGACCGCGTGAAGCCCGAAACTGAAACTGGGCTTAGCCATGATCAAGCTCCTCGGACTTCAGCCAGTGTCCCGCCTGCTCCTCCACCAGGTGTGCCAGCAGTCGGATATGCGCAGGATCTGCGTTGAGCGCCGGAATGTAACGGTATTGCTCCCCACCCTTTTCCATAAACACGTCCCGGTTCTCCACCGCGATCTCCTCCAGGGTTTCCAGGCAGTCGGCGGAAAAGGCCGGGCTGATCACGTCCACCGACTTAACCCCGGTGCCCGGGTAGCCGGCCAGGGTTTCGTCCGTGTAGGGTTTGACCCATTCAGCAGGGCCGAAACGGGACTGAAAGGTAGCCTGGTACTGATCGCTGTTGAGACCGAGCTTGGCCGCCAGAAGATCGGCGGTGTGCAGGCACTGCTGCGGGTAGGGGTCCCCCTTGTCGGCATAAGCCTTGGGAATGCCATGAAAGCTCAGCAGCAGCTTCTGTCCGGGCGAGTCGGCCTGCCAAGCCCGCTGCACCGACTCGGCCAGCGCCTCGATGTAGAGGGGATGATCGTGATAATCCCGCAGAACGCGAATATCCAGCACCTCGCGCTGTTCCTGCTGAAAGCGCGCCACCTTGTCGTAAATGGGGGCGGTGGAGGTCGCCGAGTACTGGGGATACAGCGGCATCACCAGCACCCGTCGATAACCTGCCCGGTGCAGCTCCTTCAGGCAGTGGTCAAGCCCGGGCTGACCGTAGGTCATGGCAGCAAAAACATCGGGACTGTGGCCCGGAAAACGCTGCTGCAACGCCAGCTGAAGGTCCGCCACCTGCTGGTTGAGGATCTTACGCATGGGGGAATCCTGGTCCCAGATGGAGGCATAAAGCTTGGCCACCTTGCGCGGACGCAGTCGCAGGATGATGCCGTTAAGCACCAGCCACCAGAGCCAACGGCGTGGCCCGCGCCCCTCGATCACCCGGCGGTCCCAGAGGAACTCCTTGAGGTAGCGGCGCACGGCCTCAGGCGTGGGTTGATCCGGCGTTCCCAGGTTGACCAGGACCACCGCTGTTTTCTGTGCTTTCAGGCTCACGTTGGGTTGCATTCCAGGCTATTGAAAAGGCGTTATTATTCCCCAGATAACGGGGAAAATATACTCCACCGGGGGGATCTCGCCACTCCGGCACCTCGGTTGCCGGCCGGGGCGCCACCCGGTCGCGCCACCTCCGCTCGGCGTGAAACGGACACCCCCGCTGCATAAAAAAAGAGAGCCGAAGCTCTCTTTTAAGTTTCCAAACCGCTGAAAATCAATCCAGGCCGGCAAAAACCTTGTCACGAATATCCGCCACCGAGCCAACCCCGGCCACGTAGACGTAGCGAGGTGCGCTGGCGGGATCCTGCTCGCCCCAGGACTTGTAGTAGTCGATCAGCGGCGCAGTCTGTTCGTGATAGACGCCGAGGCGGTCACGGACGGTCTCTTCATTGTCGTCGGCGCGCTGAACCAGCTCCTCGCCGGTGACGTCGTCCTTGCCCTCTTCCTTGGGGGGATTGAAAATTACGTGGTAGGTCCGGCCGGAGCCGGGGTGCACCCGCCGACCCGACATACGCTTGACGATCTCCTCGTCGGCAACATCGATTTCAACCACGGCGTCGATCTTCACACCGGCATCCTTGAGGGCGTCCGCCTGCGGCAGGGTACGGGGAAAGCCGTCGAACAGAAAACCCTTGGCGCAATCCGGCTCGGCAATACGTTCTTTGACCAAACCGATGATAATGTCATCAGAAACCAGCTGGCCCGCGTCCATCACCTCCTTGGCCTGCTTGCCCAGCGGAGTGCCGGCTTTCACCGCGGCACGCAGCATGTCACCGGTAGAAATCTGGGGAATCCCGTAACGCTCGGTGATATATTGGGCCTGGGTGCCTTTTCCGGCGCCCGGGGCGCCCAGCAAGATGATACGCATAAGTGCATTACTCCATGTCTGAAAAAAACGAATCCGGTGGTGCGCTGCTCCGGGTTTCCGGGGCGCGATCATGGCGGCTGCGATGGACCGATGTTGACCGCAAATTAATCAGTCCGGGGAGCTAGCTCAATAAGACGTTAGCACTAGCGGCGCGCCTGGCAGCGAAAGCAAAACAGGCTATCCTAACAACCGCGGGAACTCAATGGGCTGAATTCACGCCCCGGGCCTGTTCACCGAACCGGGGCGCAGCCCCCCCCCCCCTCGGCAGCAAACCAGAGGATTAATGGACCCAAACCGCAGCGCCTCCGTGAGCCCATGGCAGTTACTGACCAGCGTGCGCTTTGCGCCTTTTTTCAGCACTCAGTTCCTCGGCGCCCTCAACGACAACCTGTTTAAGAACACCCTGATCCTGCTGCTGGTATTCGAGTCTGCCCAGCAGGGCGGCGAAATCGACAAGCTGACCAACCTGGCCGCCGCGCTCTTCATCCTTCCCTACCTGCTGTTTTCCGCCCTTGCCGGCCAGCTGGCCGACCGGCACGAAAAGTCGGCTCTGGTCCGACTCCTGAAAATAGGCGAGCTGGGGTTGATGCTGCTGGCCTCGGTGGCCCTGCTCAGCCACAACCTGAGCATGCTCTACCTGTTGTTGTTTCTAATGGCCACCCAGTCGGCGTTTTTTAGCCCCATCAAGTACTCGCTCATTCCCCAACACCTCGAGCCCAGCCAATGGGTGGCGGGCAACGGCCTGGTGGAAGCCGGCACCTTCATCGCCATTCTCCTCGGCACCCTGATCGCCGGCGTCCTTTTCCGCTACCCGCAAGGCGAGCTGATGATCGCGGCGTTGCTGTGCCTGCAGGCTTTCCTTGGCTGGTGGGCCTGCCGGCGCATCCCCCTGGCCCCCTCAGCCATCGCTGAACAACAACCGCTGCGCAATCCCGCCAGGCTCACCGTCCGGCTGCTGGCACAATCCTGGAAGCAACCCCGGATCCGGTTCCTGATCCTGGCCATTTCCTGGTTCTGGTTTCTGGGCGCCGCCTACCTGACCCAGGTTCCCCACTACGCTCAAGCCGTTCTGGGCGGTGATACCCTCACCGTCAGCGCGCTGCTTTGCTGTTTCACCGTCGGCATAGGGGCCGGCTCCCTGGCCTGCAACCGCCTCACTCGGGACCGGCTGGGACGGGATATGGTGCTCATCGGTCTTGCGGGGCTGATCCTGGCCGGAAGCGATCTGTTTTTCGCCTCGCCGCAAAGCCCCCTGCCCGCCGATAGCGGCCTCGGCGCTCTGCTGGCGGCCAACCTGCGGGTGGCCCTGGATATTGTTCTCATAGGCGCCTTTGGCGGCTGTTACATCGTTCCCCTCTATACCCAGTTGCAGGCCCGCACCGATATCGGAAATCGCGCCCAGACCATCGCCGCCAACAATATCGTCAACGCCCTCTACATGGTTCTTTCCGCCGCGATGGGGTTTGTACTGCTCGGGCTATGGCACTGGCCCCTGGAGACCTTCTTCCTGACCCTGGCGCTTTTAAACCTGCCCATGGCGGCGTACGTCGTCTGGTCGCGCCCCGGCTGGCTCGGGGCCAGTTTTCAGCGCCTGCGGCCAAAGCGGCAGCTTTAACCGTGTCCTGCCGTCAATGCTCGCTTCCCCCCAGTCACTGCGCCTGCGCAGAACGGCCCCGCATTTCCAGCCGTTGTGAATTCGCACTGTTGCTGCACCCCAAAGAGCAAGCGCGCCCCACCAACACGGGCCGGTTTCTGGCCCAGAGCCTGGCCGGCACGCCCTGTTTTAGCTGGCACCGAACCGAACCTGACCCGGCGCTTGCGGCTTGGCTGGCAGAAAGGCCGGGACAGACCTTTATCCTGTTTCCCGTCGACCGTCCCGAGCTCGAGAACCGGCGCGCCCCGCGGTCGCAATTCACGGCCCTGCGCGCCCCCCGGCTCCTGCTGCTCGACGGCACCTGGAAGGAGGTGCGCAAGATGTTGCGCAAGAGTCCCGGACTGGCCCCCTTTCCCCTGCTTTCCCTGGAGGAACAGACGCCCAGCCGCTACAGCCTCAGACGCGGGGCCGGTGCCGACCAGTTGTGTACGCTGGAGAGCGCCGCCCAGGTGCTTAGAATGCTGGGCGAAGAGCCCGAAGCCCAGGCCCTGGAAGCCTTCACGGCGCACTTTTGCCGTCGCTACCGGGCGTTCAAATCGAGCCACCCGCCACCCTAGGCGCAGGCCCGGGTTCAGCCCGACCCTTCCTTGACATTAGGCAATTGTAATAAACAATCCCCTGCCTTAAGATGAGCCCGCTCAGGGAGGCCCTACTGCCAGGAACAGGCAAAACCCATGTGAGCCTTAGACACCACCGCGCAATGAAACCCTCTTACCGTTACTGGCTCGCCCCCCTCACCTTTATTCTGGTACTGAGCGCCGCGCTCAGTTGGTCCTGGGCCCAGGAGAGTGCCTGGCGCAGTGAGCAGCAAAGACACCTCAACGAGGTTGCCCAGTCCGTTGCGACGAGCATCGAACGCCACCTCAGCCACGCCGCATCAGCCGCCTACATACTCGGCTCGCTGGTTCGCCATAACGATGGCGCACTGGAAAACTTCGCCGGTCACGCCAGGGACATCCTCACCTCCGTGGACGGGATTTCCAACCTGCAACTGGCACCCGCGGGCATTATCGACCAGATCTATCCCCTCCCTGGTCACGAAGCGGCCCTTGGCCACAACATTCTGCGCGACGACCAACGACGCAACGAGGCCTGGGTTGCCCTGAACAGCAAACGCATGACCCTGGCCGGCCCCTTCACACTGCGGCAAGGCGGCGAGGGGCTGATCGTAAGGCAACCGGTTTTCCTGCCCAAGCCCGACGGGGCTGAACAGTTCTGGGGCTTCGCCTCGGCCCTGGTCCTGGTCGATGACCTGCTCGCCGCCACCGAGCTCCCCTCGCTCGAGGCCCGGGGCCTGCGCTACACCCTCGCCCGCCCCGCATCAAGCAGCGATGAGATGCTGCGCTTTGCCGGCGCCCCCCAAGAGGCGCTGGAAAATCCGGTACAGGTGCAAATTCCGGTACCCAACCAGCACTGGTTGCTGGAGGTGGCGGCCAGTTCCCCGCTGGCGTCAGCCCCCTATTTCGCCATCCAAGTCTTTTTCAGTTTTGTCGTGGCACTTAGCTGCGCTCTGCTGATCTATGCACTGCTGCGCCAGCCCGACCTGCTGAAGCAACGGGTAGCGCATAAGACCCGCGAATCCCGGCACCTGCAACAGGCACTCGAGCAGGAACGAAGTCGTGCGGAGCGCTACCTGGATATGGCCAATGCCATGTTGCTGGTGCTTGATGCCGAAGGCCGGGTCGTGATGCTCAATCAACGGGGCCACCAGATTCTGGGCCACCCACCCGGCTCCCTGATCGGCCAAAGCTGGCCTCAACGCTGCCTTCCCGAAACAGAGCGCGAGGCCGTTCACAGCCACCTGTCAGAATGCCTCGCGGCGGGGCTTACCGAGGATTATTACGAAAACCATGTTGTCACCGCCGAAGGCGATACTCGACTTATCGCCTGGCACAACGTGGTCGCCTGGGACGCCGAGCGCAACGCCCCTCAGCTGATCTGCGCCGGACAGGACATCACCGCCCAGCGCCGGGACCAGGCAACCCTGCACACGCTCTCCTGCGCCGTCGAACAAAGCTCCGCTTGCGTGATGATTCTGGACCGGCAGGGGCGGATCGAGTACGTAAATCCCTACTTCACCCGGCTGACCGGCTTTGAAAGCGACGAAGTGCGGGGCAAGAAACCTCGCTTTCTGGAATCCGAGGACACCAGTCGCAGCGACCTGATCGCCCTGCGTCGGCGCATCAGCCGCGGCCGGGAATGGCACGGGGAGATCTGTTACCAGAAGAAGAACCGCGAGCTGTTCTGGGCGCGGGAGACCATCTCCCCGATCAAGAACAACCAGGGCGTGGTGACCCACTTTGTCAGTGTCAGCGAAGATATCACCCGCCTGCGGCTGCACCAGGAGCAAATCGAGCGCCTGGCGTACTGGGACCAACTCACCGGCCTGGCCAACCGGCGCCTGTTCAGAAAGGAGCTGGCGCAGGCCTTGAGCGAGCGCCACGGGCGGCGGCAACACCTGACCCTTTTTTACCTCAACCTCGACCAGTTCAAGCGGGTCAACGACAGCCTCGGCCATGAAGCCGGCGACGAACTGCTGCGCCTGGTTGCAGACAAGTTGCGCCAGGAGTTAGGCAGCGACAGCCTCCTGGGCCGCCTCGGCGGCGACGAGTTTGCCTTTGCCCTGGCGGATATCGACGAAGAGGCGGCGGCGCGGCTGGCCGGGCGTATCAGTGCCCTGGTGCGAAAGCCCACCCGGCTCTCCGCCGGGATCAGCCGGGCCCAGGAGATGTTCGTCACCACCAGTATCGGCATCGCCGTCGCCCCCGGCGATTCGCAGGACGCCGCCGAGTTGATGAAGTTTGCCGACATGGCCATGCACCAGGCGAAAAAGCACGGCAGAAACACCCACCGATTTTTCAGCCCGGCGCTGACCGAGCGCGCAGAAGCCAACCTGTTTCTGGAGCAGGAGCTGCGCCAGGCCATTCGTAATCGGGAATTTGTGTTGTTTTACCAGCCCCAGATCGACCTCAAGTCCGGCGAGGTGGTCGGCCTGGAAGCTCTGGTTCGCTGGCAGCACCCCCGCCGGGGGATGATATTCCCCAACCACTTCATTCCCCTCGCCGAAGAGACAGGGTTGATCGTCGGCATCGGTCAACAAGTCATCATGATGGCTTGCGAAGCGTACCAGCGCCTGCAGACCCTCGGGTTAGGGCAACTGCGCGTCGCGGTCAACCTCTCGGCGCTGCAGTTTCACGACCCGCTCTTTATCAGCACCTTCAAGCACATACTGGACGAGTCGCGGGTGCCCGCCGCCCAGATCGAGCTCGAGCTGACCGAAAGCATGCTGATGGAAAACGTTGAAGAAGCGATCAAAATTCTCAAGCAGCTCAAGACGTTGGGGGCAACCCTGGCCATTGACGACTTCGGTACCGGCTACTCTTCGCTGAGTTACCTGAAACGCCTGCCGGTGGACATCCTCAAGGTCGACCGCACCTTCGTCAAGGATATCCCCCAGGACCAGAACGACATGGAGATCACCGCGGCCGTCATCGCCATGGCCCACAAGCTGAAACTGGAGGTGGTCGGCGAAGGGGTGGAAACCGACGAGCAGGAGCGCTTTTTGCGGGATAACGGCTGCGAACTGGCCCAGGGCTACCTCTACAGCCCGCCGGTCCCCGAAGGGCAACTGGTGGCGCTGGTCACCCGCCTCAACCAGCGTGCGAAACGCAACCAGAGCCGCGTCATTCCCCTGGAACAACCCTGACCCCGGCACCGCCCCGCGGCCCGAGCTAAGCTATTGGCATCGAGTTAAAATTGCCGAGGCCTGCGGGCCGGGGAGTGCAGGGCCAGATGGATTTTGAACGGGTTTTCGATGAGAGCTACGAGCGGGTACTGAAAAGGCAGCTCGACGGGGAAACCTTTTTCCAGGCGTTTTACCGCCGCTTTACGGCTTCCGATCCGGGGGTGGCAGTGCTGTTCCACCATACCGATATGCAACGCCAGCAGCAGCTGCTGGAAAAGTCCTTCTACCGCCTGGTGGTTTTTTATGCCACCAACTATGCCGACGACTACCTGGAGAAGATCGCCCAGCGCCACAGCAAACGGGAGCTGAACATAGCGCCGCATTATTACGACCTGTGGCTCGATTGCCTGATCGACACCCTCGCCGACTTCGACCCGCTGTTCGATGCCAACATCGAACTTTCATGGCGGCTGGTGCTCTCCACCGGGATCACCTACATGAAGTTCAAGTACGACCACTGAGCCCCGTTACCAGCCCTTCGGGTCGGTTTTTTTCTTTTTACGGCGCCGCCCCCAGGGCAGCGGCTTTTTCTTGGGTTCCATACCCAGCGCCCGCTCAAAACGGTCTTTCATCGACGCCAGCCGCTCTTCCTTGCGGGCATGTTCCTTACTCTCGCGGGCATTGGCGATGTCTACAATTTTGTCGGCCATTGAGGACCCTCATACTGGCGCCGCGGGCGGTACACCCCGGCGACTCTACTGACTGAGGCAACGTTCAGCGCCGTCCGTTCCCGGGCCCGGCGTCGGTTGTTTCCTAGCTTAGCCCAGCATGCTAGGGTGTGGAACCTCTTTAGCACACACCTCGTTTAGCACACACCTCGTTTAGCACAGGTCCCATTTGGCAAACATCCCGTTTAGTAAAGATCCCAGGCCATGACCACGCTGCCCATCGACCCGGTATTTCCGCAACTGCTCGCCAGCCTCGAAGGACACACCCGCTGCCTGCTGCAGGCCGCCCCCGGCGCCGGCAAAACCACCCGGGTGCCGCTTACCCTTCTGGAGGCCCCCTGGCTTGAGGGGCAGAAGATACTGATGCTGGAACCGCGCCGTATCGCCGCCCGCAGTGCCGCCCGCTACATGGCCGGTCAGCGCAACGAGCCCCCGGGTGAGACCGTCGGCTACCGCTTGCGGCTGGACCGTTGCGTCACGCCCCGCACCCGCCTTGAAGTAGTGACCGAAGGCATCCTGACCCGAATGATTCAGGACGACCCGGCCCTGGAAGGAGTGGGCTGTGTCATCCTGGACGAATTTCACGAACGCAACCTACAGGGCGATCTCGCCCTGGCCTTGCTGCTTCAGGCCCAGAGCCTGCTGCGCGAGGACCTTCGAATTCTGGTGATGTCGGCCACCCTCGACAGCGAGCCCCTGCTGCAGTTACTGGGGCCAGAGACGCCGGTGATCCATAGCGAAGGACGCAGCTACCCGGTTCAGACCCGCTACCTCGGTGGCCGCCCCCTACCGTTCGACCCGGGGCGGATCGCCACGGCGCTGAGCCAGGCCGCCGCCGAAACGACAGGTGACCTGCTCTGCTTTCTGCCCGGCCAGGGAGAGATTCGCCGCGTCCAACAGCGACTCGGCGCAGCCACGTTGCCCGCCGATGTCGAGGTACGCCCCCTTTACGGCGGTCTCAGCGTCGACCACCAGGATGCGGCGATCGCTCCCAGCCCGTCGGGCAGACGCAAGCTGGTACTCGCCACTGCCATTGCTGAAACCAGCCTGACCATTGAAGGGGTCACCACCGTTGTCGACGCAGGGCTGATGCGCCTGCCCCGCTTCGCCCCCCGCAGCGGCATGACCCGCCTGGAAACCCGCCCGGTGAGTCAGGCCTCGGCCACCCAGCGGCAGGGACGCGCGGGACGGCTGCAGGCCGGGCACTGCTACCGGCTCTGGTCCGAGGAATACCAGCTCCAGCTTGAGGCCCACACGCCACCAGAGATTCAGCAGGCCGACCTCGCCCCGCTGGCGCTGGAGCTTGCGCTTTGGGGCTGCGATGCCGATGAGCTGGCCTGGATCGACCCGCCGCCCGCGGTCCACCTGGCCCAGGCCCGGGAGCTGCTGCAGGGCCTGGAGGCCTTGGACGACCAGGGTCGCATCACTGACCATGGTCGTGCGCTGGCGACCCTGGGCACCCACCCGCGCCTGGCACACATGATGCTCAAGGCCCGGACAATTGGCCTTGGCGGCCTGGCCTGCGATCTCGCGGCGCTACTCAGCGAGCGCAGCCCAAGCGCTGGCCAGGGTTGTGACCTGCGCCAGCAGTTGGAGCAACTCTGGCACTCGTCCGGTGACCGGGCGCTCAACGCCGCACGGCAGATGGCAAAACGCTGGCGCGGGCGACTTAACGTTGCCAGCGCCGGCAGCGATTCCGAGCCCGCCGGGCTGCTCCTGGCCTTTGCCTTTCCCGACCGGATTGGCCGGCAGCGCCGTTCCGGTAGCCGTCAGTACCTGCTGAGCAACGGCCGTGGCGCGGAATTCAGGGAGCCGGATCCTCTCTGTACGGCGGAGTTTCTGGTCGCCGCGGACCTCGACGGCCAGGGCCGCAATGCGCGGATTTATCAGGCCGCCCCCCTGTCCAAACACGCCCTGGAGCAGCACTTCGCCGCTCAGATGGAGCGGCGTTGTGAAATCGGCTGGGATGACGCGCAAGGCACCGTCCGCGGCCGCTCCCGTCTCTACCTCAAGCACCTCTTGGTGGAAGAGCGCCCGTTGCCGGAGCTGACGCCGGAACAGCGGGTGGCCGGGCTGTTGCAGGGCATCCGGGTCCGCGGCCTGGCCTCCCTGCCCTGGGACCGGGAAAGCCGCACCCTGCAGGCCCGGGTTGAGCTGCTAAGGCGCCACGATGCAGCGGGCTGGCCGGACTTCAGCGACATGGCCCTGGTGGCAGACCTTGAGCAATGGCTGGCCCCCTACCTGGGTGACCAGCGCCGGTTGGAGGGTATCAAGCGATTACCCCTGAAATCGATCCTGCTCGACCGCCTCTCCTGGGAGCAGCAGCAGACCCTGGCCCAGGCGGTGCCGACCCATATCCGGGTGCCCAGCGGCTCGAACCTGGCCATCGACTACCTCGATGCCCCCGAACCGACGCTCGCTGCCCGGATTCAGGAACTGTTCGGCTGGCAGCAAAGCCCAACCATCCTCAACGGCCGGCTCCCCCTCACCTTGCACCTGCTCTCGCCGGCACGTCGCCCCATCCAGGTCACCCGTGACCTTGCCAGCTTCTGGGCCAATACCTACGCAGAGGTGTGCAAAGACCTCAAGGGGCGCTACCCCAAGCACTACTGGCCAAGCGACCCGTTCACCGCCACTGCCACCGCCGGCACCAAAAAACAGATGGATAAAGCCCGTTAAACACCCCCGCCTGTGCGGCGCCCGTACCCAGGGAAACGGAGCAACCGACACCGCCCCCGCCCCCCCCTGGACAGGCTGCGCCGCTTAAGATGCCAGCCTAGGGTGTTGTTAGACGGCGAGTGACGGCCTGCCCCCGCGAATAGGCAGCGGTATTTTATGCACACAAGTCAAAAAAGGGTTGAAGTCACTTCGACTTTATGGGCAAAGTTAGGTTGACTGGATTACGTTATAGTCCCCGCAGCGAGGAGCCCGCCCGAACGAAGGCGCCCGTTTCTGCTACCAGGAGGCAAGGATGTCGGTACCCGCGGACAAACAGCCAGAGCCTGCCCCACGTTCTGAAGCGGACCTGCGGGCACCTGTGACTCAGGCCACGCAGGCGCTGCTTCTGGAGGCGATGGAAAAAACCGCCGACGGGATCGGCATCTACGACCCGAACGATCGAATCATCTACGCCAACCGGTCCTGCGCCGAATTCTTCGGCATGTCCCCGGATCAGATCCTGGGACAGAGCTTCGCCGCCAGCATCCGCCACGCCTATACCACTGGCAAGGGCGTCAACGTTGAAACCGACGACATCGACGCCTGGCTGGCCATGGCGTTTCAGAAGCGCCGCCGCCAGCGCTACCGCTCCTTCCAGACCGATACGCGAGACGGCCGCTGGGTGCAGCTCACCGAACAGATGACCGACGGCGACTACCTGTTCATGTTCTTCACCGACATTACCGAGCAGAAGCGGATCGAGGCCAAGCTGCAGCGCTTGTCCGCCAAACTGCGCTTTCAAGCCGATACCGATGACCTCACCGGCATCAACAACCGCCGCAATTTTCTGCGCCTCGCGCACAAGGCCCAGCAGCGCTGCCGGCACGCCGGCAAGGACTGCACCTTGCTGCTGATGGACCTGGACTTCTTTAAGCGGATTAACGATGCGTACGGCCACCAGATGGGCGACCGGGTACTGGTTAATATCAGCTCGGCCCTGAGCGCCGAATTAAGGCCCTACGACGTGCTCGGGCGGCTCGGGGGCGAAGAGTTCGCCGCCCTGATACCCGAGGCGGGCCTCGAGCGGGCACATGAAGTGGCGGAGCGCCTGCGCCGGGCCGTAGAGGCCACGGTACATAGCAACGAATGGCCCGACCTCCGGGTCACCTTGTCGGTCGGCATTGCATTCAACGCCGGCGCCAAGAGAGAGCTGGACGCCCTGATCTCCCAGGCGGACCAGGCGCTATACAAGGCCAAGCACGAAGGGCGCAACCGCTGCAAAATCGGCGGAGCCTCCCCCGAATAAGTAACAGGAGGGTTCCCTGAACGATTAGGCTTGCCGAGCGCCGCTTCGGGTCATACGTAGTTTCAAATCAGGCGTAGTTTCGAATCAGACGTAGTAAAGCAGCAACGAGGTCCCCAGCAACACCGAGACCCAGAGCACCATACTCCCGGTCGGCCAGCTTCGCGCCAGCACACCGTGGACCCCGTGATGGCGCGCCAGCAGGGCGATCGCCCGTGCCACCAGGGACCGCCCCAGACCACGCAACCGGCGGTCCCAAGGCCCAAAAACGGCCTGCAGCCGCTCCACCCCGATCCCAAGGCCGCGTCGGTAAACCCACTCCGCATCGATATTCACCGAGCGCAGCTCCGGTGGGTAGATCCCCGATAGTTTCAGCCAGGTAAAGGCCAGCGCCGAAAACACCAGCAGTTGCAGCTGGGCCAGCACGTGCCCGGCATCGTAGGGCGAATAATCCAGCGGATATGGCAGCGCGCCGTAGAGCCACCCGGGGAAGGTGCCGATCAGCACGCACAGCCCCGCCGCCAGCGCCATCGCCAGCTGCATGTTGACGGGAGGTTCCCTGGCAGTCGCCACAAAGTGCGAATCGTGGGCGAAGAAGGCAAAAAAGGGAATTTTGATACCCGCGTGGTGAAAGACCCCGGCAGAGGCAAACAGCAACGCCAGCCATACGCCGAAGTAGCCCTCACCGACCACCGCGCTCATCACCATGGATTTGCTCACGAAACCGCTGAACAGGGGCACGGCGGAGATCGATGCTGCGCCGATCAGGCAGAAAAAGGTGGTTCGCGGCATCCGCTTGTAAAGCCCGCCCAGCTCAGAGCCCCGCATCTCGCCGGTGACCTGGAGCACGGCCCCCATCGTCATCAGCAACAGCCCTTTGAAAATGACATCGTTAAAGGCATGGGCCACAGCGCCATTGAGGGCCAACTCGGTACCGATCCCGATCCCCACCACCATGAAGCCGATCTGGTTGATCAGGCTGTAGGCCAGCACCCGGCGCAGGTCATTTTCGATCACCGCGTAGAAGATCGGAAAGCAGGTCATCACCGCCCCGATATAGACCAACGCCTCGGTGCCGGCGAAGCCCCGCGCCAGGCAATAGACCGCCACCTTGGTGGTAAAGGCACTTAGAAACACGGTCCCGGTGGGGGTGGCCTCGGGGTAGGCGTCGGTCAGCCAGCCGTGCAGCAGCGGAAAGGCGCTCTTGATCCCAAAGGCGAGAAAGATCAGTACGCCTCCCGACGCCCCGAGACCAATATGCTCGAACGCGAGCCCCCTGCCCTCTCCCGCATAGAGCAGAACCCCCACCATCAGCAGCACCCCGGAGCCGACCTGCACCAGCAGGTAGCGCAAACCGCTGCGCAAGGCGCGGGGCGTTCGCCGGGCCAGAATCAAACCGCAGGAGGTCACCGCCAGCAGCTCCCAGAAAATAAACAGGGTCGCAAGGTCACCGGCAAAGACCGCCCCCACCGCACTGGCCGCGTAGCTCAGCGCCGCCATGTCCTGCAGGCGATCCCGCAGGTGCAGGGCATAAATCACCCCGAGGAAGGCGGCCAGGTGAAAGAGGTAGCCAAACAGCAGGGCCAGGCGATCCACCCGCACCAGGCTCAGAGAAAGTCCCAGCACTTCCCAGTTCACCCGGTCACCGGAACTGAGCTGGGTCAGCAACAGCGCCCCCAGCAGGGGCGCTGCCAGCAGAACCACCGCCCGCGAGCGACCCGAGGTCACCCCCCCCAGGAGCGCGCCGGCAAAGAGCGGCAGGGCCGGGTGGAGCTCAATCACCGGAGCGCCCCCTGTCGGGAGCCTGCTGGGTCGGCGGCCCTTCGCCGTAGTAGTCCTCGCGGCGCATCAGCAGACGGCGCATCTCCCGCGCCAGGAGCACCAGCAGAACGCAGGCGACAAAGCCGTAGCCGGCGTAAAACCCGAACACCGACTCCCAGGGGTGCTCGGCATGGCGGTGAATCACCGCGTCCAGCCCAAACAGCACTACGCCGACGGCGACCAGCAGGCGCACCAGCCGCCGCACGTTACGCGGATGATCAAACAGGTGCCGGGGAGGCTCGCGATCGTTCATTCAGAGTATCGCCTCGCTCAATCGGTAGAAGGGACCGGGAAGGAAAAACAGCAACACACACACAGTTGCGGTCAACAGCAGCGCCAGCAGACAGGCCCCGGGCGCCTCCCTGACACCGACCGCCGCAGGTTCGGCGGGCGCGCAGAAAAAGGCCCGTACCGGGATCACCACCAGGTAGCCGATATTCAGCAGCGAACTGACCCAGAGCACCGCCGTCAGCACCCAGAGCCCGCTGTCCAGGGTGCCCTGCAGCAACAGCCACTTGCTCCAGGTTCCACCGAAGGGGGGCAGGCCGACGATGGACAGCGCGCCGACCAGAAAGGCTCCCATGGTCAGGGGCATCTGCCGGCCCAGCCCGTCCAGTTCGCTGACGCGGCGGCGGCGGGTCGCCACCAGCACGGCGCCGGCACAGAAGAACAGGGTGATTTTTGCAAAGGCGTGCATAGCCACGTGCAAACTCGCCCCCGCCACCCCGGCGCTCACCCCCAGCATGGCCCCCATGACGATGTAGCCCAGCTGACTCACGGTGGAGTAAGCCAGGCGTGCCTTGAGGTTGTCGCAGGTTATGGCGACCAAGGACGCGGCGAGAATGCTGAATCCCGCCAGGTAGGCGAGCAGCTCCGCGGCCAACAGCCCGCCCAGGCGCTCGAGGCCAAAAATATACACCGCCACTTTCAGTACCGTGAACACTCCCGCCTTGACCACCGCCACCGCATGCAGCAGCGCCGACACCGGAGTCGGCGCCACCATGGCGGCCGGCAGCCAACGGTGCAGGGGCATCAGCGCCGCCTTGGCGGTGCCCAGCACGTACAGCAGCAACAGCAGGCTCAACACCCCATCACCAATCCCGGGAGGAAAGATTCCTCCCTTGGTGAAGGTAAGCGTCCCCGTCAGGTGCCAGGTCCAGATAAGGGCCAGCAGCAGCAGGCCGATGGAGGAGCTCATCAGCATGCCCAGGTAAAGGCGCCCGGCGCGCCGGGCCTCGTCGCTGCCGCTGTGGGTCACCAAGGGATAGGTGGAGAGCGTGAGCAATTCGTAAAACACAAACAGGGTAAAGAGGTTACCTGCCAGGGCGATGCCCAGGGTCGCCGCGATCGCCAGGGCAAAGGCGCAGTAAAAGCGGGTCTGGTGACCTTCCCCGTGGCTGCGCATATAGCCGATGGCATAAAGCGTGGTGACCGGCCAGAGAAAGCTGGCCACCAGGGCAAAAAGCGCCCCCAGCGGCTCTACCGTCAGCGTCAGCGCAAGACCCGGCACCGGTTCTGCCAGCACCAGGGTGGGCGGTGCCTCGACGGAGGTGATCAACAGCACCAGGCCAAAGAGCACCGCGCCGGCAACCAGGGTCAAGGCTTCGCGGCGATTGGGGTAACGGGCAAGCAACAGCACCCCCAGCGCCGCCGCCAGGGGCACCCCCAGCGCCCCGCCGAGCAGCAGCCCGCCGCTCATGGCCCGGCTCCCGTGAGCTGGGCAGCAGCCCGCTGGGCGATGCCGACGGTAAGAGAGGTGTTCAGGCCAAAATAGAGATTGGCCAGCACCAGCGCCCATACCGGTAACAGCAGCGTGAGGGGGGCCTCACTCACCTCCGTGGGCCCTGGCAGCGGACGGGCGAAATAAGCGGCCTCCACCAGCCGCCAGACGTAGACCAGCGCCAGCAGAGAGCCCGCGAGGATCAGCAGCGCCAGGGGCCACCACCCTGATTCCAGGGCCCCCAGAATCAGGTACCACTTGCTGATAAAGCCCGCCGTGGGAGGCACCCCCACCAGGCTCAGCCCACCGATCACCAGCGCAGCGCTGCTCCAGGGCATGCGCCGGCCCAGCCCCGCCAGGCTGCCGATCCGCAAGGTGCCGACCCGGTAGCTGAGCGCCCCCAGGGCCAGAAAGAGGGCGCCCTTCATCAGCGCGTGGTTGAACAGGTGCAACAGCGCGGCGGTCACCCCGGTGCGGTTGGCCAGCCCCATCGCCAGCGCCATATAACCGAGCTGGGCCACGCTGGAGTAGGCCAGCATCCGCTTGACGTTATCCTGAAACACCGCCACCAGCGACGCAGAAACAATGCCCACCGCCCCCAGCAGCATCAGAATGCTTCCCAGGGGCATCCTGACGAACGCAAATTCCTGCCCGAAGACGTCGTAGGTGAAACGCAGCATCACGTACACCGCCACCTTGGTGGAGGTCGCTGCCAGCAACGCACTGACCACCGCCGGGGCAAAGGCATAGGCGTTGGGAAGCCAGAGATGCAGCGGAAAGATCGCCAGCTTGAGCCCGATGCCCACGGTCAGAAAGGCAAAGCCGGCCCGGACCGTGCGGGTGTCAAACACCGCCGGCAGGCGCTGGGCCAGGTCCTGCATGTTAAGGGTGCCGGTCATCATGTAGAGAAAGCCGATGCCGATCAGGATAAAGGTCGCCCCGATGGTCCCCATCATCAGGTAGCGGAAGGAGGCGTAGAGCGCGCGGCGGTCATAGCCCTGGCTGATCAGGGCGTAGGAGGCCAGGGACGAGATCTCCAGAAAGACGAACAGGTTGAAGGCGTCTCCGGTGACGACGATGCCGTTGAGCCCCGCCGCGGCCAACAACAGTGCGCTGTAGAACGGGATCTGCCGCCCCTCGGGGATTTCCCGGTCGACGCTGCGCGGGGCGAAACTGAATACCAGAGCCGTAATCAGGGTGACGATCAGGAGCACGTAGCTTCCCAGCCGGTCGAGGCGGTATTCGATCCCCCAGGGCGGCGCCCAGTCTCCCAGGGCGTAGCTGAGCGGTCCGTTGGCTTCCACCACCGCCAACAGGGTCAGCGCCATCGCCGCCGAGGCCCAGCCGACCAGCAGTGCCAGCCAGCGGGCCACGGCGATGCGGCCGATAAGCACGCACAGGGGCGCGGCCAGCAATGGCATGATCACCACCAGAACCGCCAGCGGCCCCGGCGCGTTCATGCCCCTTCCAACCGCAGCCCGGCGCTAGTCACTGTCCGCCTCGTTATCGTGTGCCTGAATGTCATCCTCCTCGACGGAGCCGTAGGCATCCTGGATGCGCACGATCAGCGCCAGCCCCACCGCCAGGGTCGCGACCCCCACCACGATCGCCGTCAGAATCAGCACATGGGGCAGCGGGTTGGAGTAGACCCGGTTGAAAGCATCGATAATCGGCGCGTGACCGCCCTCGACCTTGCCCATGGAGATGTAGAGGAGAAACACCGAGGCCTGGAACAGTCCCAGCCCCACCAGTTTCTTAACGAGGTTGCCCTGGGCGATCACCACGTAAAAACCGGTCATCATCAGAAAGATGACAATCCAGTAATTAAACAGGCCGAGAATGCTGTTCAAGGCTCCCCCCTCCTGCTGGAAAAGGCGAAAAAGATCAGCATGACCACCGCAAACACATTCAACCCCACCCCCAGCTCCACCAGGAAAATGCCCAGGTGCTGGCCGGCGATCGGATCAGTGGCCAGCTGGTCGTAGTCCAAGAAGGCGCCGCCGCGGAACAGGCTTACCAGGCCCACACCACCGTAAAGCAGCACCCCGCAGGCTGCCAGCCGACGCAGTCCATGCGGGGGAAGCACCCGCTGCACATTGCCATCGCCAAACACCAGGCCGTACAGAACGAAGCCGGTGGCGAAAATGACGCCGGCCTGGAATCCGCCTCCGGCGCCGTAGTCACCGTGGAACTGCACGTAGAGGCCGTAGAGCAGAACCAGGGGAATCAGCACTTTGACCACCAGTTTCAGCACCGCCTGATCGTCGAGGGGCTCTGCCTGGGGACGCTGCGACACGCAGGGAGTAACCCCCAGCAACAGCAGCACCGCCAGCCCCGCGGTGAATATCACCAGGGTCTCCCCCAGGGTGTCATAGCCCCGGTAACTGGCCAGTACCGCGGTCACCAGGTTGGGCGTTCCCACCTCCTTCAAGCCCGACTCGATATAGCGCGGCGCAACGTGCTGGTGGGCGGGTGCGCCGGGGTCACCCAGCAAGGGCGCGTCCAGGGTTCCATAGACCAGTGCCGCACCGGTCACCGTCACCACCAGCAGGGGAAGGAGCGGAGAGTGGCTGGAGCGCCGCTGGTAACGACCGGTCAGACGCAAGGTGGAGAGCATCAGCACGGTGGTGGTCCCCGCCCCCACGGCCGCCTCGGTGAAGGCCACGTCCACCGCATCCAGGTTCATGAAGAGCCCCGCGGTAAGCAGGCTGTAGATACCGAACAACATCACCACCGCGAACAGGTCGCGCTGGCGAATGGCGGCAATGGCGGTCATGACCAGGAAGGCCAGCAGGACGATGTCGATCAGCGTAGCGATGACGATCCCTCCCCTTCCCCTGCATCTCTGCGGCCTTGCTCCCCGTTTCCTTGTTCCCCGTTTCCTTGTTCCCCGTTGCCTTCTTCCCCGGCGGCGCCCAACCAGGGCTTCAGCCCCCCCTGCAACGCAGCCCGCGCCATGGCATGGGCCGCGGTGGGGTTAGTGGCCAACAGAAAGATAATCACCAGCAGCAGCTTGGCGGTGTCCAGGGACCAGCCGGTGCGGCACATCACCCCGCCCAGCAGCAGGGGCGCGGCCAGGGTCTCGGTGACCCCGGACGCGTGAATCCGGGTAAAGAAGTCGGGAAAGCGCAGCAGCCCGACACCGCCGGTAACGCAGAGAAAGCCTCCGGCAATAAAGAAAAGGTCACTCACCAGCTCGACCACCAGCGGCGTCACGGGTGTTCCTCCCCGGGCGGGTGCTCCGCTGCCGGGGCCTGGGGTTGAGGTTGAGGCTGCGCCTGGAAAAAACGCATCACCGCCAGGGTGCCGACGAAGTTGATCATGGCATAGAGCAGTGCCACATCCACGAAGCTGGGCCAGTCGAGGGCGTGCCCGCCCACCGCAATAAGAAGAACGGTCTTGGTGCCGAACAGGTTGGATGCCAGCATGCGATCATAAGCGGTGGGACCGAGCAGCGCCCGGATCAGCGCCAGCACCATGGTGACCAGAATCGCCAGCACCGCCGCCAGTAGCATCGTCTAGCGCCCCAGCCGGCGAATTCGGCGTTCCATCTCACCCTCCTCCAGCTCCTCCATGGCCGCTTCACTCAGGCAATGAATATTGAAGTGCCCGGGGTGCACGTCCGTGGTCAACGTGCCCGGTGTCAGGGTAATGGAGTTGGCATAAAGGGCACGGCCGAACGGCTTGGTGAGGGCTACCTTGAGCGGTCGCCACTGGGGATCGATGGGCAGAGAAGGATCCCAGATGCGGCGGGCCACATCGATATTGGAGCGCACCACGCTCCAGAGCAGCCAGGCGCCGTAAGCGAACAGTCCCGGGGCGGGAGGCACAAAGCCAGGGGAGCGGTCCACCCGGTCCATTCGCCTCAGGCAGAACAGCACCAGCAGCGAGGAGATGGCCCCCAGCAACAAAAAGAACCCGGAGAAGTGCCCCGAGAGTACCAGCCAGAAGAGGTAGAGTGTGACCGCGATTGCCGGGTAATACATCCCTTCACCTCCCTTGGATTGAGAGTGTTCAGGGAATAAGCGTAGTCGTTAAAAGAGGTTAGGGCTCCTTGCGGGCATCGCCGGTAGCCACCGGGCGCGCCCTATCCCGAATCCATTCGCTCCAGGAGCCGGGGTAGAGCTGCGCCCCGCCGAGCCCGGCCACCTCCAGTGCCAGCAGGTGGTGACAGGCCGTCACACCGGAGCCGCACATCATGACCATGGCCTCGGGCGCCTGCCCATCCAGCAGGGCCTGCCACTCTTGGCGCAGGGTCGCGGCGGGTTTGAAATACCCGCCGTCCAGATTGTCCTGGAACGGGCGGTTCAGGGCGCCGGGAACGTGGCCGGCCACCGGATCGATAGGCTCCTGCTCGCCGCGAAAACGCGCCGCCGCCCGCGCATCCACCAGCCGCCCGGCAAAGGCCGACAGCTGCGAGGCCAGGGCCTGGGTATCGACTGTTTCGCAGCGTCCCGGTTCGGCGTCGAACCGCGCAGGCGCAACCGCCGGCGCTTCCTGACCGAGCGCCCCGCCCGCCCGTTGCCAGGCCATCAATCCCCCGTCCAGCAGCGCCACCCGCTCGTGACCCAGCCAGCGCAGCAACCACCAGGCACGGGCGGCCATGGCCCCGCCGACATCGTCATAGACCACCACCTGGCTGACACGATCGATCCCCCAAGCTCCCAGCCGGCGGGCCAGTACAGCGGGCGCCGGCAGCGGGTGGCGCCCGGTGTCTCCGGCGACGGGACCGCTCAGGTCCGTCTCCAGGTGGGCGTAGCGGGCTCCGGGAATATGTCCCGCCCGGTAAGCCTGAAAGCCGGCATCCGGATCGCCCAGGGTGAAACGGCAGTCCAGCACCACCCAGCCGGGTTGGCCGAGTTGCCGTTGCAGGGTGGCGGCATCGATCAGCGTGCGGTAGTCCATCCCGGGCTCCTTCGCTCGCGCGCGGCTCAGCCCAGGTAGCGGGCCAGCTCCTCGCGCAGGAGGTTAAGTTCGTTTTCGGCTTTTTGCCGGGCCTTCTTCTTCAGGCCCTGCAGCCGCTCGGTGCGCTCCTCGATCACCTGCCGGGCCACGGCCGCCTGGTCCTCGGCCGCCTCCACCTGCTCCAGCACCGGCTTGATGATGAACATCAGCGCCGAGCGCCGCTTACGCTCCACCTCGGCGGCCACCTCCTCGGCACTCTTCTCCTTTTTCGGGGCGGCCGTCTGGCGGGACGCGGCCCCGGCGTTCAGGCTGCGAATACCCACGGCCCCGCGAATTTCCTCCATGAAGGGCGCGGCGTGGGCGCGGGCCTTTTCGGCCCCCTTCTGCAGCAGCGTCTCCACCTCATCGAGGTTGTTCATCAGGGCGTGGTAGCGCTCTCGCGGCTCCTTGAGGTAGGCGTTGAGGTACTCGAAGAGCTCGGCCTTGGCCTCGCCCCAGGCAATGCCCTCGAGAAAGCGCTTACGGAACAGCTCGGTTTCATGCTCGCTGGCGAACAGGGCGTACAGCTCGAAAATGGTGCTGCTGTAGGGGTCTTTGGGCTCCCCCGGTTCCCGGGAATCGGTAACGATTTGGTTGATCAGCCGGCGCAGCTCCTGCTCGCTGCAAAACAGCGGAATGGTGTTGTCGTAGCTCTTACTCATCTTGCGGCCATCCAGGCCGGAGATGGTCAGGGGGTTCTTCTCCACCATGGGCTCTGGCAGCACAAAGAGGTCAGCGTAAAGGTGGTTGAAGCGCCCGGCCATGTCCCGGGCCATCTCGATGTGCTGAATCTGGTCCTTGCCTACCGGAATGTGGCGAGCGTTGAACATCAGGATGTCGGCGGCCATCAGCACCGGGTAGCTGAACAGGCCCATGGTGACGCCGTCGTCCAGGTCCTCCTTGCCGGCATTGCGGTTTTCATCCACCGCCGCCTTGTAGGCGTGGGCGCGGTTCATCAGCCCCTTGGAGCAGAGGCAGCTCAGGATCCAGTTGAGCTCGGCAATCTCGGGAATATCCGACTGGCGGTAGAAGGTGGCGTTGTCGGTATCCAGCCCCAGCGCCAGCCAGGTGGCGGCGATTTCGCGGGTGGAGCGGGCGACCCGCTCGGGATCCTGGCACTTGATCAGGGCATGAAAGTCCGCCAGGAAAAAAAAGGAGGTCAGGTCCGGATCCTGACTGGCCCGCACGGCTGGTTTGATTGCACCCAGGTAGTTGCCCAGGTGGGGAGTTCCGGTGGTGGTGATCCCGGTCAGTACACGCTTATTGCTCATCGCTCTCGCTGTCGTCCGTCGCTGTAAAATTGAAATGGCGCCTATGATACAGCAATTGTCGGCACGACAAAGGCACTCGACATTGGTCGAGTTTACCCCCTCCCGGGCAGACTCTACTGTTAAGCCTCCAACAACAATAAAAAGACGGAGGGCACGTGAGTGCTCATGATATGGGATCTTGGACGATTGCCTTAACCTACCTGGCCACCAGCGCCTACCTGATCTACGAGCTGCGGCCCAACAAAGCCCTGTCCATCCTGGCCTGCTTCACCACGGCGATGCTGGCGTGCTTCGTCGGTCTGTTGTTTACCGGTCTGACCACCCACGCCCTCGCCCAGCTGCAGGTGCCCCTGAGCAATGAAATTCTTCTGGGCGTACTGGTCGCCTTTGGAACCGGTCTGGCCATGCTCGTGCGACACCTCTGGAATCGCAGCCGCTAGCAGGCTACAACCTTTGTCTATACTGTCGGGTGCGCCCCTTCGGGGGATGAGTTACGACCGTTTGATGGAGGTTTATATGGACACCAGTGCCCATAACCTAAACACCCTTTTCCAGCAGCTGGGCCTGCCCAGCAGTGATCAAGACATTCAACGCTTTATCCGCAAGCACCGGACCGAGACCGGCCTCGACCCGCTGGAAGGAGCCCCCTTCTGGTCCCCGGCGCAGGCGCGGTTTATTCAGGAAGCCTGGGAGCAAGACTCCGACTGGTGCGAGGCGGTGGACGAGCTGAACATGCGCCTGCACTCCTGATAAATCCCTCTAAAACCGTGCTTAGCGGTTCAAGCCTGCGGGCTTGATCCGCTATACTGGCGGCACATCTCACTGATTATTCACCATTATTTTCATGCTGATATTGATATCGCCCGCCAAGACCCTGGATTTCGACACCCCCGCCAGCACCCAGCAGCACTCCCAGCCCGGCTTCGAACAGGAGTCACTGACGCTGGTGCAGACGCTGCGCGAGCTGGCGCCCCAGGACCTGGCCAAGCTGATGAAGCTGAGCGACAAGCTGGCCAGCCTCAATGCGGCCCGCTTCCAGGCCTGGTCACAGCCCTTCACGCCCGATAACGCCAAGCAGGCCCTGCTGGCGTTCAAGGGCGACGTCTACACGGGCCTGGACGCGGAATCCCTCGACGAGTCCGCGCTGGCCTACGCCCAGGATCACCTGCGCATGCTTTCAGGCCTCTACGGCGTGCTGCGCCCCCTGGACCTGATGCAACCTTACCGGCTGGAGATGGGCACCAGGCTGGCCAACCCCGGCGGCAAAGACCTGTACCAGTTCTGGGGCGACAAGATCACCGAGCGCCTCAATCAGGATCTGCGTGCCAGCGGCTCGGCGACGGTGGTCAACCTGGCCTCCAACGAGTACTTCAAGGCCGTCAAACCCACCAAGCTGGATGCTGAGCTGATCACCCCGGTGTTCAAGGACCTGAAAAACGGCCAGTACAAGATCATCAGCTTCTACGCCAAAAAGGCCCGGGGGATGATGGCCCGCTATGCCATCGACCAACGGCTGGAGGACCCGGAACAGCTCAAGGGGTTCGACAGCGCCGGCTACTACTTCAGCCCGGAGCAATCCGGCGACCGCGAGTGGGTCTTCCTTCGGGACAGCGCCGAGTAAGGGACCTGTCACGCGCATGCCCATAACGCGCGAGGATCACCCGCTCCACATCATAGTCATCCACCCGTTGCAACAGCCGTGCAACCTCTCCTCCGCGAGCAGCACGGGCAACGGGCGGACAGAGTAGATTCCGAGGGGTTCTTCCCGCTCAGGTCCTGATCCGCGAGCGGGAAGAGCCCCTTAAGCCTGGCGAGCAAAATAGTCACGGGCCAGTTTGAACACCACCGGGCTCAGGAGCGCCAAGGCCACCAGGTTGGGGATCGCCATCATCGCGTTCAAGGTGTCGGCCAGCAGCCAGACGAAGTCTAGGCTGATGACGGCGCCCGCGGGCACGGCCAGAATCCAGGCGACCCGAAACGGCTTGATAACCTTGACCCCGAACAGGTATTCGGCGCAGCGTTCGCTGTACACGCTCCAACCCAGGATGGTGGTGAAGGCGAAGATCGCCAGGGATACCGCCACCACGTAGTTCCCCAGGCCCGGCAGGGCGGCGGCAAAGGCGGACGAGGTCAATGCCGCGCCGGATTCGCCGCTGGTCCAGGCGCCGGAGGTAATGATCACCAGGCCGGTAATCGAGCAGATGATCAGGGTGTCGATAAAGGTCCCCAGCATGGCGATCAATCCCTGCCGCACCGGGTCCTTGGTTTGGGCGGATGCGTGGGCGATCGGGGCGGACCCCAGGCCGGCCTCATTGGAGAAGATGCCACGGGCGACGCCAAAACGGATCGCGGCCCAAACCGCGGCACCGGCGAAGCCGCCCTCAGCGGCGGCCGGGGAGAAGGCGTGGGTGAACACCAGGTCCAGGGCGGTGGGAATCGCGGCGGCGTTGATGCTCAGAACGGTCAGGCCGGCCAACAGGTAGGCAAGGGCCATAAAAGGTACCAGGACGCCGGCCACGTGACCGATCCGCCGGATCCCTCCGAGCAGCACGGCACCGGTGAGGACCATCAGGATAACGCCGGTGACCCACAGGGGCAGGCCGAAATTGGTTTCGATCACCGAAGCCACCGAGTTGGACTGCACCGTGTTGCCGATACCGAAGCCTGCGATCATGCCAAAGATGGCGAACAGGGTCCCCATCCAGGCCCACTTGTGGCCCAACCCGTTCTTGATGTAGTACATGGGGCCACCGACGTGGTTACCCGCCTCGTCCACTTCACGGAAGTTCACCGCCAGCACAGCCTCGGAAAACTTGGTGGCCATGCCCACCAGGGCGGTACACCACATCCAGAACAGGGCGCCGGGGCCACCGAGGAAGACGGCGGTGGCGACGCCGGCGATGTTACCGGTCCCCACGGTGGCGGACAGAGCCGTCATCAGGGCGTTGAACGGCGAGATCTCCCCCTCGGCGTCTTCGCCTGCACGCGCGGCCCGGCCGCCCCACATGAGCCTGAAGCCCGTGCCCAGTTTCCTGATCGGCATCAGACGCAGCCCCAGCTGCAGGAACAGGCCGACGCCGAGGATGAGTACCAGCATCATCGGGCCCCAGACAATTCCGTTGACGGCACTGATCAGGCCAGTGAGCGATTCCATGATGTTAACCCTCAGAAGGTTTGGTTTCTCTCCCGCGCGCTGCGGAAGCTTGACGCGGCGGTCAGCTTACCGCCCTGCAACACCGCTTCGGGATAGCGGACGCGGCATTTGCCCGGCCACCGGGGTTGCAACCAATCACCCGGCCAATGCAGTCTTGCGCTCCCGACACTTTTGCGTCTTCTTAGTGTAGAGCCCGAGATGGATAAGGCCCCCTGCGGGCGACTCCAGCGGTAGACATTTCAGCCCGGCGAAGCATAGGCCCCGGGAGTCAATGGTTTCCCTGCCTGCAAAAAAGGCCGACGGCGAGCCTTTAAAGCCCCGTTGACCGGGGATCACCGTCTAACCGCGGTCACCACGGGCCGGACGAGCCCTCCACTTCTCAGCGCCCCAAGATCCCAAACGATTCCCCATCGAGCAGGATTGCACCGATTCCACCGTCTATTATCAATCACATGGTTAAAAGCTGGCTGCCGCCCCGGGGCCAGCAACGGCAACAGGAACGGAGAGCGTTTAAGCAGCGGCCACGAAGCCCAAGGAGCGTCGAGATGCGTATCGGTGTGCCCAAAGAGATCGAGGTGGGAGAGAAGCGCGTTGCCCTCACCCCCGAGGTCGCCACCCAACTCAAGAAACTGGGCTTTACCCTGGCGATTGAAACCAAGGCCGGCGCCGCCGCCAGTTACAGCGACGAAGAGTACAGCCGGGTGGGCGTCGAGATCATCGAAGACCCGCGTACCCTCTGGCACACCTCCGATATCATCCTCAAGGTGCGACCGCCCAAAGGGCACCCGGAACTTGGCTTTTACGGCATCGAGCTGCTCAAGCCCGGCCAGGTTCTGATCAGCTTTCTCTACCCCGCGCAGAACCCGGAAATGCTGCAGGATCTCGCCAACCACGGGGTAACCGCCCTGGCGATGGACTCGGTACCGCGCATCTCCCGGGCCCAGAAGATGGACGCCCTCAGCTCCATGGCCAACATCGCCGGCTATCGCGCCGTGGTGGAAGCGGCGCAGCACTTCGGGCGCTTCTTTACCGGCCAGATCACCGCCGCCGGCAAGATTCCTCCCGCCAAGGTGCTGGTGATCGGCGCAGGGGTAGCGGGCCTTGCCGCGATCGGCGCCGCCAAGAGCATGGGGGCCATCGTCCGCGCCTTCGATACCCGCCCGGAGGTGAAGGAGCAGGTGGAGAGCATGGACGCCGAATTCCTGATGCTGGAGTTCGAGGACGAGGACGGCTCGGGCGAGGGGGGCTACGCCAAGACCATGAGCCCGGAGTTCATCAAGGCCGAGATGGACCTGTTTGCCTCCCAGGCCGCCGAGGTGGACATCATCATCACCACCGCCCTGATTCCGGGCAAGCCCGCCCCCGAGCTGATCACCGAGCGGATGGTGGCGAACATGAAGCCCGGCAGCGTGATCGTCGACCTGGCCGCCGAAGCCGGCGGCAACTGCCGACTGACGGTGGCCAACCAGGTGGTGGTCCGTCACGGCGTCACCCTGATCGGCTACACCAACCTGCCCAGCCGGCTGGCGGCCCAGGCCAGCCAGCTCTACGCCACCAACCTGAGGCACCTTCTGACCGAGCTCTGCCCCGAGAAGAACGGCGAGATCGTGGTGAACATGGAGGACGAGGTGATACGCGGCGCCACCGTGGTCAAGGACGGCGAGATCACCTGGCCCCCGCCCGCACCGCGGCTGACCCTGGCCCCCAAGGAAGACGTCGGGCTCAAGGCCAAAAGCGCGCTGGAGAAGGCCGAGGCCGAGGCCAAGCCCAGCCACCCGCTGGCGTTCCTGGTGCCCCTGGTGCTGGCGGGTATCGCCCTGCTCGGGCTCGGGGCGGTCGCGCCACCGGCCTTTATCGGCCACATGACCGTTTTCGTGCTCTCCTGCTTTATCGGTTACATGGTGATCTGGGGTGTTTCCCACTCGCTGCATACGCCGCTGATGAGCGTCACCAACGCCATCAGCAGCATCATCGTGATCGGCGCTTTGATCCAGATCTCCAGCAGCAACCCCCTGGTGTTGATACTGGCCACCCTGGCGGTGCTGATCACCAGCATCAACATTGTCGGCGGCTTTGCCGTCACCCAGCGCATGCTGCGAATGTTCCGCAAGTAGAGGGCTTTGAGATGAACACAGGTTTGGTCACGGCATCCTATATCGCAGCCAGCGCCCTCTTTATCCTGGCCCTGGGCGGGCTCAGCCACCAGGAGAGCGCACGCCGCGGAAACTTCTACGGCATGCTGGGCATGGGCCTGGCACTGCTGGTCACCATCATCGGTGTGGTGACCGACAACCAGCTCTTCCTCATCGGCGGCATGCTGGTGGGAGGCGCCATCGGCTGGGTCCTGGCCAAGCGGGTGGAGATGACCCAGATGCCGGAGCTGGTGGCGATTCTCCACAGCCTGGTGGGTCTGGCGGCGGTCTTTGTCGGCTACGCCAACGTGCTCGAACACGACAGCAGTATCACCGGTGTGGAGCAGACCATCCACAGCGTTGAAACCTACGTCGGCATCCTGATCGGCGCCCTCACCTTCTCCGGCTCCGTGGCGGCCTACCTCAAGCTCAGCGCCAAGATCAGCGGTAAACCGCTGCACCTGCCGGGGCGGCACTTTTTAAATCTCGGCCTGCTGATCCTCGCCATCTGGTTCGGCGTACTCTTTGTCGATGCGGCCGCCAGCGGCGGCGGCCTCGGCTGGCTGCTGTTGATGACCCTGCTGGCGCTGGCCTTCGGCGTCCACATGGTGGTGGCCATCGGCGGCGCCGACATGCCGGTGGTGGTCTCCATGCTCAACAGCTACTCGGGCTGGGCCGCCGCCGCCATGGGCTTTATGCTCGGCAACGACCTGCTGATCGTGGTCGGTGCCCTGGTGGGCAGCAGCGGTGCGATCCTCAGCTATATCATGTGCAAGGCGATGAACCGCAAATTCGTCAACGTGATACTGGGCGGTTTTGGCAGCAAGAGTGCTGCCGGCGACAGCGCGGGGCCGGCGGGGGATGCCGGCGACATCAAGCCGATCGAAGCCGAGGAGGCGGCTCACCTGCTGGCCGGCGCCAAAGAGGTGATGATCCTCCCCGGCTACGGCATGGCCGTCGCCCAGGCCCAGCACACGGTGTTTGAAATCTCCAAAAAACTGCGCGATCAAGGGGTCAATGTCCGCTTCGGCATCCACCCGGTGGCGGGACGCATGCCCGGCCACATGAACGTACTGCTGGCCGAGGCCAAGGTGCCCTACGACATCGTTTTCGAGATGGATGAAATCAACGAAGATTTTCCCAATGTCGACGTATCCATCGTCATCGGCGCCAACGACATCGTCAACCCTGCCGCCCAGGAGGTCCCCGACAGCCCCATCGCCGGCATGCCGGTACTCGAGCCCTGGCACGGTAAAACCACCATCGTCCTCAAGCGAGGCATGAGCACGGGCTATGCCGGCGTGGACAATCCGCTGTTCTACAAGGAGAACACCCGAATGCTGTTTGGTGACGCCAAAGACAGCGTCGACGCCCTGCTCAAGCATCTCAACGAGTAACTGACGAACGCAATTGTGATGTTGGCTTGGTGCTGCCTTCGTGTTGGCTTACTGTTCGCTTGAAAGCGCAGCCACAAGGGGCAACGCCCCACCCCAGTGAATGGCCAGGATGCGCCGGCTGACACCCGGCGCAGGCGCCAACAGGGTGTTGACATAAAGCAACACCCCCGCCCATCCTTGGATCACACTCACTACAGGAACAGCTAATGGATCAGGATACCCAAACTCGGCTGGAGGCGGCGGCGTTCCGCGGCCTCGTCGAGCACCTGCAAAAACGCACCGACGTGCAGAATATCGACCTGATGAACCTGGCCGGGTTCTGTCGCAACTGCCTTTCCAAGTGGTACCTTGCCGCAGCCAAGGACGCCGGAGTGGAGATGGATTACGAGCAGGCGCTGAGCTACGTCTACGGGATGAGTTACGCCGACTGGAAGGCGACTCATCAGGCCAAAGCCACGCCCGAACAGCTGCAACAGTTTGAAGCCACCAAACCGCTGCACGCGAAGATCAGTGGTCATAACTGATCCACTGATCTTCACCGGGCTGGTTCAAAGTGCGCCGGACAAGGCGCGCTTGCGCAACCGATGGGGGTTGCCCGTCGCGGCTGCTTTTCAGCCGCGACTCGCCAGGTAAACACCGGCGCCCGCCATGATGCTCCCCGCCCCGCGGTTGAGGGCCTGCATGGCGCGCTCGGAGCGAAACCAGCGCCGCGCGCTGGCGGCCAGCAGGGCAATCAACATCAGCCCCGCCATCAATGCGAACAGGGTCAGGCTCGAGGCCAGTGCGATATCCGCGGGCGCCAGCACAGATACGTCCATGAAGGTCGGCAAAAATGCGATATAGAACAGGATCACTTTCGGGTTCGACGCCGAGATCAGAAAACCCTGCACAAAGCTGAGCGCCATGCCGCTGCGGTCGGATGCCTGGGGCTGGCTAGCCACATCGATGGGCGTTTGCCACAGTTTCCAGCCCAGATAGATCAGGTAGCTCGCCCCAAGCCAGCGGATCAAAGTGAACAGCTCACCCCAATTGCCGGCGATAGCCGCAAGGCCCAGGCAGGCCATGATCAGGTAGATGATATCGCTGACGACCATGCCCAGGGCCAGCAGGGTGCAAGACGCGGCCCCCTGGGTCAGGGCGCGGGCGAGCACGGCGAAGACGCCGGGGCCGGGCGTAATGCCGAAGACAAAAATGGCGATAAAAAACGTCAGTGCGCTTTCAACGGTCATGGCGGCGACTCCCCGGACAAAGCAGCGATACTAGCAGTGGACGATTGTCGTTGAACAGCGGGGGCCATAATGCCCCCACCCTGCCGACCAAAGCCTCACCCGACCAGAACCCCAGCTGGCTATATCCCTAGCTGGCTATAGCCCCAACTGACCGTGGGTCCAGCGGACGATGTCGGCCGCTCCCATGGCCCCGGCGCTGCGGGCCAGTTCCTTGCCGCCCTGAAACAGGATCAGGGTGGGAATGCTGCGGATACCGTACTGCTGTGCCAGCGCCGGCACGGCCTCGGTGTCCACCTTGGCCAGGCGCACCCGGGGCTCGAGCTGGGCAGCCGCCTGCGCAAAAGCCGGGGCCATCGCTTTGCAGGGGCCGCACCAGGGGGCCCAAAAGTCCACCAGTACCGGTATATCCGACCCCTGGACCTGGGCCGCGAAGTTGGCGCTGTCAAGCGCCAGGGGACTGCCCCGGAACAGGGGCTGCTTGCAGCGCCCGCAGCGGGGTCCGTCGCTCAGGCGTGCGACCGGCACCCGGTTGCGGCCATTACACCCGGGACAGCCAATGTGAAGCGGATCGTTCATTGCCTTCCCCCCGCTTTACGTTTACCAGGTGCCGGTGTTGGGCAGGCTCTTCCAGGGCTCCTGTGGCGCCAGCGCCTCACCCTTTTGCAGCAGCTCGATGGAGATGCCGTCGGGGGAGCGGATAAAGGCCATGTGGCCATCCCGGGGGGGGCGGTTGATTGTGACCCCGGCGTCCATCAGCGACTGACAGAGGGCGTAGATATCGTCGACCCGGTAGGCCAGGTGGCCGAAGTTGCGCCCGCCGTCATAAGCCTCGGTGTTACCGTTTTCATCCGGCCAGTTATAAGTCAGCTCCACCGTCGGCGCGCGGTGTTCCCGGGCACGCTGCTCGTCACCGGGGGCGGCGAGAAAAATCAGGGTAAAGCGCCCCTGCTCGCTCTCCATGCGGTTGACCTCCTTGAGGCCCAGCTTGTTGCAATAAAAATCCAGCGACGCGTCGAGGTCTCGCACGCGAACCATGGTGTGGAGGTATTCCATCCGGGTTTCCTTCTGCATCAGGTTGAATTGGGTGCTACAGATTGTAGGCCAGCGGTCGCACGCTTCAACAGCCTCAGCTTTCACGCCCGGGGGCGGCGTTGGCACACCTCAGGCCAACGGCGATCCCGGGCGCCGGATGTCAGCTACTATTGCGGCGCCGCCTTGGGGTAGTCGGTGAGCCCCTTGGCGCCGCCCCCGAACAGGGTTTCTGGATCATGCTCGGCCCAGGCGAGGCCCTCACGAATTCGCGCCGGCAGGTCCGGGTTGGCGATAAACGGCCGCCCGAAGCCGATCATATCGGCCAGGTTCGCCTCGATCGCCTGGCTGGCCTTGGCGGCATCGTAGCGCCCTGCGTAGATCAGCACGCCCTCGAACGCTGCCCGGATCCCCTGCTTGAAGCTCAGGGGCGTGTCTGGGGCATCATCCCAGTCCACTTCGGCGATATGCAGGTAGGCGATCCCATGACCATTGAGCAACCGGGCCGCCGCGGTGTAGGTCTCGATGGGATCGGCGTCTTCGGTGCCGTTGAGGCTGGTGAAGGGGGCCAGTCGAACGCCTACCCGATCCGCGCCGATCTCATTTACTACCGCGGTGACGACTTCATCCAGAAAGCGCAGGCGGTTCTCCAGGGTTCCCCCGTAGGCGTCGGTGCGCCGGTTGGACTCCGAATCGATGAACTGGTTGATCAGGTAGCCGTTGGCCGCGTGCAGCTCGATGCCATCGAATCCGGCCCGGATCGCATTCCTCGCCGCCTGCCGGTACTCGCCGAGCACCTGCTTGATCTCTGCGACGGACATTTCCCGGGGCTCCACCACCTCGACAAAGCCCGGCGCCGCGGTGCCGTTGTCCACGAACACCTTCACGCCATCCGCCTTCATCGGTGAAGCCGAAATCGGCTGTTGCCCGCCGATATTATCGGGATGGGTCACCCGGCCGACGTGCCAGAGCTGGGCAAAAATCACCCCGCCTTGGGCGTGCACGGCGTCGGTGACCCGCTTCCAGCCCTCGACCTGGGCATCGCTGTAGATCCCCGGTGTCCAGGCGTAGCCCTTGCCCGTGGGGGATATCTGGGTGCCCTCGGCGATGATCAGGCCGGCCCCTGCCCGCTGGGCGTAATACTCCGCCATCAGCGCGTTGGCGACATCACCCGGCTGGGACGCGCGGGAGCGAGTCATGGGCGGCATTACGATGCGGTTATCGAGTTGCTTGCTACCCAGTTGAATGGATTCAAAAAGTACGTGATTCATCGTTAACCTGCTGAGCAATGTGGAGCCCTGTTGGACAGGAGAGAGTCGGACGACAACCCTAACCGACCCTCGAACGGCCTTTAAGCGCCGTCATCACAAAAGACTTTTGCGGGAAACGTAACAATCAACTGGCACTGGCACTGACCCAACCTCGTCGTTCGCTTCTTCACAGTAATCAAGCTCCCCAAGCCACCCGTGTCACCAGCACGCCAGAGAGGGGGCGTGGTGAAGCCCGGCTGGCGCAGGTGTCGCCGGTAGCGAATGGAGGGGGGCGGGAGTCCGGGCCGATTACCCGGCGCTCGGCGGCAGATTCAGGTGCGGTCTAAGGCGCCCCTGTCAGGCCGGCACAATCTGCGATCTCACGGGGTGAGCTCAGGCGGCTAGCGTAACGACTCCCAGACCGCATCCGCTTGGCGCTGCAACGCGCGCCAATCACCGTTGAGCCAACGCTGACGACCGCGCTCGGCGTAAAAAAGGTGCAGCCGGTCACCGAAAATCTCCCACACGCGGCCGTCGGTATCGATCAGCCCCTCGCCCAGGGTCAGCGCGTTGGAGCAGAAGCCGTTGTAGGCGGGTCGGTAGCGCTCGGGGTCGGCGGCAAAGCGCTCGGCACTGGCAGCGCTGGCGAACCACCAGTCGGCACCGTTCCAGTCCACTTTAAAGCGCTCCTCACCGACCAGGGCTCGGTGATCCCCCCGCGACCGGGCCTCGAAGTAGGCCACGCTGTCGTGACCACCGATAGCGCGGCTACCCAGCCAGCCGGTGCTGACCGGTTCGGCCGCCGCCAGGGGTGCGATCAGAACAAGCCACCCGGCCAGCATCATCCCGATGCGCTGCCGCCCTGTACCAGCGCGGGTCAGCACCTTCGTCTCCGTCGATCGTGATTTCATCGCTTGATTGCCTCCCCTGGCGGAGCCGGTGGCTCAGAAGGATCGTCATTTGCAGCATGCCCTCGCCTGATAGCCGCTGCAACCCGGTTAACAAGCACCAATCAGGATCTTGGCGGTGGGCATGAGCTATTCATCGGATGATCTTGGGGGCTATTCTGAGTAGATGAACGCCACCGGAACACCGCAGCGATAACCATTTACTGATACAGAAACCGTCATGATAAGCCGATCCGATGACCTGGAGCTGCTGCTGACCGTGGTGGACTGCGGCGGCTTTTCGGCGGCTGCGCAGCAACTGGACGTGCCGGCGGCCAAGGTATCACGGGCCATTCAACGCCTGGAACAGCAGCTCGCCACCACCCTACTGCAGCGAACCACGCGGCGCGTCTCCCTGACCGAAGAGGGACGGGTCTTCGTCGAGCGGGTCCGCAACGGACTGCAGCAACTGGAAGCGGCGGAAGAACAGGTACGGCTGATGAAAGAGCAGCCGGTGGGCCGCCTGCGGGTGGATGCCGCAACGCCCTTTATGCTGCACCAGCTGGTGCCCCTCATCGGCGAATTTCAACAGCGCCACCCTGGCATAAAACTGGAGCTGACCACCAGCGAGGGCATCATCGACCTGCTGGAAAAACGCACTGACGTGGCGATCCGCATCGGCAAGCTCGAAGACTCAAGCCTTCACGCCACGATGCTGGGGCGTTCGCGCCTGCACCTGGTGGCCAGCCCGGACTACCTCGCCGAAAACGGTACACCCGAAACCGCCTACGCCCTCCGCCAACACCGCCTGCTGGGGTTCATCTCACCGTCCACCTTGAATAGCTGGCCGGTTGGCGAGGGGCTTGAGATCACCCCTGACCTGGCTGCAACCAGCGGCGAGGTGTTAAGGCAGGCCTGCCTAGCCGGTGAGGGTATCTGCTGCCTGTCGAGCTTCATGGTGCGCCAGGACCTCGCGCAAGGACGCCTGAGGAGCCTTCTTAACAGCGACATGCAGTCACCCCACCCCCGCGAACAGGTGCAGGCGGTTTACTACCGCAATACGGCCCTCTCATCCCGCATCCATGCTTTTATCGGTTTCATCAAGCCGAGACTGACACTCGCCTAACGCCTGAATGCCCGCAACCGGATCCGCTATAAACCGCCCGTCCCCGGGGACCGGACCGGCGCAGGAATCACTCTGGCATTAAAAACAAATCTGTTGCATCATCAGCAACTTAGAAGACACACCCCCGATGGGAAAACGTTCCGCTCTGCGATTCACGCCGGCGCATTTTAGGCCGTGGAGAAAAAAGAGGGCGGAGGCTCCGAAGCTGCAAAACCACGCCTGCTTCCATCCGTATTTTCTAACAGCTCCACCAAAACCTCACCATGCCCCTTAAGGAAGAAAATGAATATCAAGGACATACTCAAGCCTACCAATGCGTTCAACGCGCTAAAACTGCTGCCCTTAATATTGCTGGTCATTGCCATCATCAATTCCTACTTCATTGTAATTGAGGGCCATGTCGGGGTGGTTAAACGCTTTGGCGAGGCCAAGCACCAGGAAAGCCCCGGGCTGCACTTCAAAATTCCTTTCATCGAAACCGTTGAAATGATCGAAGTTCGCACCCGCAAGAATGCTGAAAAAATGGCGTCCAGCACCAAAGAACAGATGCCGGTGACGGTAGAAGTTTCCGTCAACTGGACGGTCAACAAGGAGGCGGCGCTCGATTTGTTTAAGAAATACGGCGGCCTCAACCAGTTTGAGCAGCGGATTCTCGACCCCCGTTTTCGCTCGGCCACTAAAGACACGATCCCGCAGTTTGAGGCTGAGCAGCTGATTCAGGACAGGGCTTCTGCGATTCAAGGCATCGAGAGGCGATTATCTGATGAAATGGCAGGTTTTCCCGTCATTGTTGACAACATACAGATTGAAAACATCGTACTCCCCAAAAAATACATCAACTCCATTGAAATAAAGCAGACAGAAAAAAACCTCGCCGCAGCGGAGGAACATAAGTTGGAGAGACAGCGCCTCGAAGCGTTGCGCGCGGTGAACACTGCGGACGCCAAGGCAAAAGGCATATTGAAAGTCGCCGAGGCCGAGGCCCAGTCAATCTTACTAAAGGGTAAAGCCGAGGCCGAAGCAATCCAGGCAAAAGCAAAAGCACTCAAGGACAATCCCTTGATTGTAAAACTTACTGAAGCTCAGTCATGGAATGGACAATTGCCGTCCACCATCCTTGGACAAGGCACCATGCCGATTATGGATATTCGTTCCCTAGGCAAATAGGTTTCAACTCAGGCGGGCGCGTGCACCCGACGCCCCCCTTAATAACCAAAAAACAAGGAATCCGTAAAGATGATAAAAAATGTTGTGCTCCTAGTTGCGGCCCTGACCCTCGTTGGCTGTGCCGGCACCCAGAACATCGCGATGCAGCCCGATTCGTTTGCGGCGAACAAGCCAAAAACCATCACCACCGCGACGCGGGAAAAGCCCAGCTTCTCGGCGATGACCGCCAGTAAAGGTGCGTTTGCGCTCGTCGGGGCAATCGCATCGATCAGCGCCGGCAACGACCTGATCGAGCAAAACCAGGTCGAAGACCCGGCGGTTTATATCGGCGATGCCCTGGCGAGCATCCTCGAAAAGCACTTTGCCTTGCAGAGGGTCGACAACAACAGCGCGGTGCTTGAGGACGCTACGCCCGCCGCTATCGCTGCACGTTACCCGATGTCAGACCTGGTGGTCGACGTACAGACCCTCAACTGGAGCTTTATCTACTTTCCCACCGACTGGGACAATTACCGCGTGATCTATACCGCCAAATTGCGACTGGTCGATACCCGCGCGAATGAAATGGTGGCTGAGGGGTTCTGCAAACGGATTCCGGAGCAGGATGAAAACTCGCCGAGCTACGACGAGCTGGTAGCAAACGACGCCCAGAGGCTGAAAGACGAGCTCAAACTCGCCGCCGAGCACTGTATCCGCGAGTTCCAGACCAAGGTGCTGAAGATTTAATCTGCGCCCCGCGCCCTGCCCCTCCCGGTTGGGCAAACCCGGCCGGCACCGCCTCGCGCTGCCGGCCACATCTCAAAGCCCATTAAACACGGAATGTTATGAAGCTTTTTACCATCCCCATTTACATCAAGGTCTTCTCGAACCGATTTGTCCTTAACGCGCTGGACGAGACGGACAGAGAGCTCGTGAGCACGCCAGATTCGCCGTTTACAACCATGCGCCTGTTGGTCGGCAATTTTTGCGAAGCGGAGAAAACGCTGTCCCAGGGCATTAAACAACTGGTCGGCAAGCGCTTTATAAAAAAGTCCCCCGTAGCGTTGATTCATCCGCTTGAAAAAACCGAAGGCGGCCTGTCCGAGGTTGAGATCAGAATCTTCAACGAGTTGGCGCAGGGAGCCGGTGCTGTAAAGGCCGTTGTCTACGAGGGGCAGGAGCTCAGCAAAAGGGAAGCACTGGCGAAGTTGAACGACGCATAACCGGTGCAAGTGGTCTGGCGCCTGTCGCTCAAGCGGTCGCTTCAAGCGAATCACCCTCTCCGCTCGCATGGTTCATCGCCCGTATGCCGATCTCCGAGCTGGCAAGCAGAACTTCCCGCTGCTCCGCCACCTCGATACGGATATCGAAATCCCGCGGCCAGCCCTTGTTGCAATAATCAAACAGCTCCCGGGCCCGCCGCCCGCTTTCCATCGGTTTGTTAGTCATCGATTTGCTCCCCCTTCTCGTTGAATGGCTGCCCAACCCGAACAAGCCTCTTGGTACTGATGGCGCCGACAACGCCGGCCTAATCACCTTCAGTTGACATCTCCAGCTCCCCCCACACTCGCCACCTCCACTCGCCGGGCAGCGCTGGGGGGAATGGACTTGGCCCCGAGATACAGGGCCACCCGCTGGCACGCGACAGCGCCGGGGTCAGGCGTTGACCAGCACCGTCTGGTTGAGATCGACACAGAGGGAGACGTCCGCCCCCTCGCCCACGTGCTCAAGCCCGATGCGGTGCATCTCATCGACGGCCAGCAGGTGCCCCGCCACTTCAACGCCATAACGGATCAGACTGCCGAGAAACTCCCGGTAAACCACTTTGCCGGCAAACTCGAGGCAGTTGTCCGTGCTTGAATCCGAGCGGCGGATAAAAGTGTTCTGGGGACGGAACACCAGGCTGCCCGGCCCTTCCGCGTGGGGGCGAAAATCCAGCACCAGCCCCTTGTCACTGACGAACGCGGGGCCCTTGGCGTCCACCCGCACCTCGCCATCGATGATGTTGGCCGAGCCCAGGAAACCGGCCACGAAGCGGTTCTTGGGGTTATCGTAGAGTTCCATCGGCCTGCCGATCTGCTGGATAACACCGTCGCTGAGCACCGCCATTCGATCGGAAGTGGTGTTGGCCTCCTCCTGGTCATGGGTCACGAAGATGGTGGTCAAACCCAACTTGCGCTGGAGCTGCAGAATGTCGCGTCGCATCTGCACCCGCAGGTTGGCGTCCAGGTTCGACAGGGGCTCATCCAGCAGCAGCACCTGGGGCTCCACCACCACGGTGCGGGCCAGGGCGATCCGCTGCTGCTGGCCACCGGAGAGCTCCGATGGCCGCCGCTCGGCCAGATGAGACAAGCCCACTAGGTCCAGGGCCTCTTCCACCCGCCGCTCAACCTCTTTCTTGGGGACCTTGCGCTCCTCAAGACCGAAGGCAACGTTCTTGCGCACCGTCATATGGGGCCAGAGGGCATAGCTCTGAAACACCATGCCCACATTGCGCTGCCAGGGCGGCAGCCCGGTCACGTCCCGGTCACCGATCAGAATCCGCCCGGACGGGTTCGGGCCGAAGCCGGCGATGGCCCGCAGCAGGGTCGATTTGCCGGAGCCCGAGGGGCCGAGGAAGGCGAAGAACTCGCCCGGTTCGATATTGAGATTGACCCCTTTCAGGACCTCCGTTTCGCCAAAACGCAGACCGACATTCTCGATTTTGATTCCCTTGGAGTCACTGTGAATCGTCATTGTTATTGTTCTCCGGTTCAGGATTGTTGATCGACCGCGCGGTCACGCTTGGTTCGTTCGATGATTTTGTGAGAAGCGTAGGTGCCCAGCCCGACGATCAGCACCGCGATGATGCCCAGGGCCGCGCCCGGCCCGCGCCCGGCGGCGGACTGCATAAACAGGTAGATGCCATAGGCAAGCGGCGCATCGGACTCCGTCGACACCAGCATGATGGTGGCAGAGAGTTCCACCGCGGCGGTGGCGAAGCTGGTGACAAAGCCCGCCAGGATGCCGCCTGTCATCAGGGGTACCACGATCTTGCGGATGGTCCGGCTCTTATTCGCCCCCAGGCTTTCGGCCGCCTCCTCCAGCGATATCGACACCTGCGCCAGGGCCGCCACGCAGGCCCGCAGGGCATAGGGCAGGCGGCGCACGGCCAGAGCGATCACAATCACCCCCCAAACCGACGCCAGGGGCACTTCGCTGAAGGGCACCTCCACCTCGTAAAAGCTGCGCAGGTAGCCGATCCCCAGCACCACGCCGGGAATGGCCACCGCCCCCATGGCGAGGAAGTCCAGCGCCTTGCGGCCCCAGATTCCGGTCCGCCAGACGATATAGGCAATGGCGGTACCCAGGACGATGTCGATCAGCCCCGCCAGCCCCGCGTACAGCAAGGTATTGCTGATGTAGCCGCCGGCGCTCTGGAACACCTCGGCGTAGTGGTCGAGGGTGTAGCCGTCGGGCAGCGGGCTGAAGGACCAGACCGAAGCGATGGAGAGGATGAACAGCGCCAGGTGCGGGGCCATGACAAAACCGAGAATCAGCAGGATCACCCCGTAGCAGCCTATTCTCTCCCACTTCTTGAGGTCGCGCTTGAGCAGACCGCCGCCGCCCTTCTGGGTGGTCGCGTAATCTTTCCCCTTCAACGCCAGGAAAGAAACCCACAGGGAGAACAGCGAGAAGACCACCAGAATCACCGAGATCACGTAGCCGATCGGGTCGGAGATGCCCACCGAGCTGATACGCAGGTAAGCCTGGGGGGCCAGCATGTTGTTGATGTTGAGCAGCAGCGGTGTGCCCAGATCATCAAACACCTTGAGAAACACCAGGGAGGCGCCGGCCACGTAGCCCGGCATGCCCAGCGGGAAGACGATGCGCCGGAACAGGCGCATGCCGCTGGAGCCCAGGTTCAGCGCCGCCTCTTCCATGGAGCGGTCGATATTCTGGAGGCTGGCGGCGAGGTTGATCAGGATGAACGGAAAGAAGTGCACACTCTGCACCAGGATCACGCCGTTGAGCCCTTCCATGAAGGGAATGGTAAAACCGAACCAGTCGTAAAGCAGCAGGTTGATGCTGCCGTTCTCGCCGAAGAAGAGCTGCATCGCCACCGCCCCGACGAACGGCGGCATGATCAGCGGAATCACCCCCAGGGTCTGGATAATGGCGGCGCCGCCGAAGTTGAACCGGGTGGTGAAATAGGCCAACGGCAGGGCAATCAGAGTGGCGAACACCACCGACATGGCCGACACGTAAAACGAGTTGATAAACGACTCTCTGAACAGAGAGGCGTTGAAAAAGTCGACGAAATTCATGATCGTCAGGTCGCCCGTGGACGGGTCCTGAAACGCCACGTACACCACCTTGGCTACCGGCAGCACCAACACCACCAGCAGGAACATCCCGACCAGCGCGGCCACTAGGCCCGGCCCCCACTGGGTGGCCGAGAATGTGGGGAGCCGCAGCAAGCCTTTACGAGTCACCGTTGCACTCGTCATAAATCACCTCAAATACACGCAAAACAGGGAAATACCGGGCACAGCCCACGGGCCGGCCGTGCCCGGGTGGCCGGGAAAGGCGAACGCCCCTCCCGCCACGATGGCTTGCTTAGAGCAGTGCTTGCGCCTGTTCTGCTAGCGACTGGGCCTTGCGGTAATTGGCGACCACGAAGGCGTCCCAGCTGCTCTCGACCTCAGCCTGACGGCCGGTGACTTTGTCGGTGGCCTTCTTGCGCTTCTTGGTGAAGACCCCGGCAAACTCGGGATCGGCGGCCTCCGCCTCGGTGATGGGCAGCGCCGCGATCAGACCCTTGGCCTCCTGGATCAACTCTTCCGCCTTGACGTTGGACTTGCCTTCCAGCGCGGACTCGGCTTCGTAGATCGCCTCGGTGGCCGCGCGCAGGTCATCCATGCGGTAGGTCACCATCACGTCAAACAGCGAGTTGACCAGGTTGTAGCGATTCTTGGAGAGCTGTAGGTCAAACAGCAGCGTGTTGCTGAGCCGCTCGTCGGTGAAGGGGTTGGGGAACCCCGCCGGGGCCTGGGCGTAGGTCTTGGGGTTGACCGGCAGGCGACGGATCTTGGGGTCCAGCAGCAGCTGCTGACCCTTTTCGGAGAGGACGAACTCGATAAACTCGCCGGCCATTTCCGCGTTCGGCGCGTTGTTGACGATCGCGATGTTGGCGGGCACCAAGGTGGTGGCCGAGGGATAGCGGAAGTCCACCGGGAAGCCCGCGCCTTGGGACGAGAGGCCGAAGAAGTCGATCACCACCCCGATACCGAAGTTACCGCTGTTGACCCCGTCCGGCACCCCGAAGCTGCGCTCGGTGACCGACTTGAAGTTGCCCGCCATCCGCTTGAGGGTGGCCCAGCCGTCGTCCCAACCCTCGTTCTGGAGGATGGTTTCGACCGTCAGGTGCGTGGTCCCGGAGCGCGACGGGGCGGACATGCCCACGTGCTTGAAGTACACCGGCTTCTCCAGGTCCGCCCACTCGGCGGGCGCCGGCAGTTTCTTGGCCTTGAGGTAGCGCTCGTTCCACATGATGCCGTAACCGGCCGCGGCGAAGCCCTTGTAATAGCCCTCGGGGTCGTGGATCGGGAAGGAGCCGATTTTGGCGGGAATGCCGTTGACCTTGACCTCGTACTTCTGCAGCAGGCCATCGTCCTTGAGCACCTCGAACGCATCGGGTGCGGACGCCCAGAACAGGTCAGTCTTGTTGTTGCCGGCGGTTTCCTGGATGTACTTGATGCCGGCCGTGGTTTTCTTCGACAGGACCTCCAGCTCAAGGCCGGGGTGCTCTTTCTCGAACGCCTCCTTATAGACCTTGGTCAGGTCGGAAGGAAAGGAGGTCACCACCACCAGTTTGTCACCGGCGGCCAGGGCGACGCCGCTGACCGAACTGATGGCGACCGCCAGGGCGGAATAGCCGAGGGTTTTGCGGGCGTTACTGATCAGTTTTTTCATCAAACTTGCTCCTTATTATTATCGTTCATCAAACCTCTCGGCTTGACTGCACTTCTGTGGAGCAAGCGCCGTTCCAATTTGGAGCAAGGATGTTTTTTACCCGATTATCAGGTGAATAGGGTGTTTGCGAAGGCTGATGCAGGCACAAGCGAGTCACATGTGACTCATCGACGCCCCGGTTCACGGGTCACAACAGACTCACCCCGTCCGCATTGGCAAAAGAGACAACCATAATCGCCTGATATTGATGATGATTTTTAGTTATCGCCCGCTGGTTCGGTAATTGCTATGCCAGCGTAAAGGCCAGACCGCCGCTTCACCTGACCATCACAGGGAGCCGTACCATGACCACTATCCACCTTGTGCGCCACGGAGAAACCGAATGGAACCTGCAGGAGCGGCTGCAGGGCCACCGGGACTCGCCCCTCACCGGGCGGGGCATCGCGCAGGCACACCATCTAGCCGAGCGCCTGCGGGATTACCGATTCGATGCCGTGCTGTGCAGCAGCAGCGGCCGCGCCGGCCAGACAGCGGAGATCATCGTCAGCGGGCGGGACCTGCCCCCGGAGCCTCAGGACCGGCTGCGCGAACTCAACCTGGGCGTGTGGGAAGGCTGCAGCAAGCGGCAAATCCAAACCCGAGACCCGGATAACCTGTGGAATTTCTGGAACCGGCCGGATCGCTACCAGCCGCCTGCCAACGCCGAGAGCTTCGAGGCCTTTGGCCGGCGGGTCCGGCACGCGTTCAATGACATCGCCCGGCAGTACCGGGGCAGACAGGTACTGGTCGTGACCCACATGGTCTTTATCAAGACACTCTTGAGCCAGCTGGATCAGCGCCCCCTCAGTCAGCTGTGGGCGCCGCCCCAGCTGGAAAACTGCGCCCACCGAATCCTTCAGCCGCTGCCTTCAGGGGGGTGGCAAGTGACAGCCACCGACAACGAGCCCAATACCTTGATAAGGCAGACCTGCTGAGCCGGGCGATTTCTGGAAAGGAACGCGTTCTTTGATAGATACCGCTGGCACCTGAAGGTTGATAAGCGGTGGCGCTGGGTGGGGCCAGCGCGCTGCTGGTTCTGGCCCTATTTCGGGCTGCCAGCGATCACTGATTCGTAGCCAGGGGTTCGAGATAGAAAGCCAAACGCGGCCCCTTCAGCACTTTGAATCTCGTGACTCCTGCGGGCACTTAGTGATCATTACTGCCGGCACCGTCGACAGAGGGGGCAGCCGCTTAACAAGCGCCAGAGTCAGTGATGTCTGGTCAGTTAGGGGAGGCCCAGCGAGTTGCTGATGACTTTATCGCTTACTTACTCTAGCTTACTTACTGTCACTCTCGGAGTTAAACACCTCATCCCGCCAATCAGGCCCAAGTTTTTCTTCAATGTATTCGCGAATAAACCGACGAACCGTCTGAGAGGGCGTCGAGTCATCTGCTTGGCAAAGCTGCTCAAAGACCGCTTTCTTTTTGGGGTCGATTAGCAGAGTAAGTCTGGCCGTACGTTTCTCCATCATCTGCACCTCGGCATTCTATATGTTAATCATATTAACATTGAATCATATGTATGTGTGCATGTAATGTGATCTCTTTCTGTGCCAGCCTATCAGACTGATGGCTGCTTATCCGCCAGGTGCATTTCATGCCACATCGTGCTCGACTGAATAAAATGCGGCCATTCAGTGCGCTGATCGAGGTTTTGCGCGAAGGGTATCGCTTCAGCCACTTCAGTCGAGACCTGCTGGCTGGAATAACGGTGGGTATCATCGCTATTCCCCTGGCTATGGCGCTAGCCATTGCTAGTGGCGTGCCCCCTCAGTATGGGCTGTACACCGCAATCATCGCAGGCATCCTGGTCCCCCTCACTGGTGGCTCCCGATACAGCGTTTCAGGCCCGACTGCTGCGTTCGTCGTTATTTTGTACCCCGTCGCTCAGCAATATGGCCTCAGCGGCCTGCTCGTCGCATCAGTCATGGCTGGTGCCATGCTGATCCTCATGTCAATCGGGCGTTTTGGGCGCATAATCGAGTACATACCGGAATCTGTAACGCTGGGTTTTACTGCCGGCATCGCCGTGGTCATTGCTACGCTTCAGATAAACGATTTCTTCGGCCTCTCCATTGAGTCGTTTCCGGAAAGCTATTTCTCGAAACTAGATACCCTGTTTCAGCACCTGCCCGACTTCGCAGCGGGTGAGTTAACCGTTGCATGCGTAACCCTGGTAACGCTACTTGTCTGGCCCCGTTTCAAAACGCCTATACCTGCTTATCTACCCGCTGTGATCGCAGGTGTGGTGTGTTCGCTGCTGTTGGGAGCCGAACACATTGAAACCATCGGCTCTCGGTTTAGTTATGTACTTCTCTATGGCACCGAAGGCGCAGGGATACCCCCAGCATTACCGAGTTTTACTCTGCCGTGGTTGCAACCGGGCCCTGACGGACAGCCGTTGGCCTGGAGTCTTGAACTGGTTATCGACTTGCTGCCAGCGGCGTTCTCGATTGCCATGCTTGGCGCTATAGAGTCGCTGCTGTGCGCGGTGGTTCTAGATGGTATGAGCGGGAAACGGCATAACTCCAACGGCGAGCTTCTCGGTCAGGGTATTGGTAACCTTATCGCGCCGTGGTTTGGCGGCATTACCGCAACAGCCGCACTAGCCCGTTCGGCCGCCAATTTTCGCGCAGGTGCAGCATCGCCCGTCGCGGCAGTAATTCATGGTCTGGTTGTTTTGATCAGCATCCTGGTGCTTGCGCCCTGGCTGGCCTACATCCCGATGGCAACGATGGCGGCGATGCTGCTCATCGTTGCTTGGAACATGAGTGAAGCGCACAAGGGATTAGCGCTGATTCGCCAAGCCCCTCTGGGCGATATTATCGTATTCCTGACCTGCTTTAGCCTGACCGTCGTCGTCGACATGGTCGTAGCGATCAGCTTTGGTATTGTGCTGGCGGCGTTACTATTCATGCGCGACATTGCCAACATGACGCGCGTCAGTGACATCAGCGCTAACCGCAAACATGTGCCCCAGGCGCTGCCTGACGACTGGGGCGTTTACAAGATTAGTGGCCCTTTGTTCTTCGCAGCCGCTGACCGAATCTTTGATGAACTGCTGGTCGTTTCGAAAAACAAACAGCGACTCATACTCTACATGGATGCGGTACCCATCTTGGACGCAGGTGGCGTATCAGCACTGGGACGCTTTGTTGAAAAGAAACTGGCTGATGGTTGCCAGTTGTTTGTTGCAGACCTTCAGTTCCAACCTCTAAAAACGCTGGCACGGTCAGGACTCAAACCCGTCGCGGGTAAACTGATGTTCACCTCAACCTTAGCCGATGCCGTTTGGTCAGCGGGTTCTCTCACCGTGATAGAGGGCCATAGCAATATCGCGGGTCAATCGTACTGAGCGCTGGAGGCCTGCACAGGCAGGCCCAGCTCAACCGCCGACAAACCGCTCCTTGTCGATGCCAAACTTCTGCAGGCGCAAGTAGAGCTTCTTGCGGGGGATGCCCAGACGTTCGGCCGCTTCGGTCACCCGTCCCCGGGTCCGGGTCAGGGCCTCGGTGAGCAGGCGTTTTTCAAAAGATTCCATCTGCTCGGGCAGACTGCCGGGTTCCCTCTCCGGGGACTGCGTGGAGGCGTTTGGAGCGCCTGCGAGAAGCTGGGAGATGCCCAGCACGAAACGCTCCGCCTCGTGTTGCAGTTCACGCACGTTGCCCGGCCAGCGGTGGGCCAGCAACGCGGAGAGCTGCTCCGGCGCCAGGGCGGGCGCCTCCCGCTCGAGCCGTTGCGCCGACTGGCTGACGAACCAGGTAAACAGGAGGGGCACGTCGTCTAGCCTTTCCCGCAAGGACGGGACCTGGAGCAGGGCGACATTCAGCCGGTAGTAGAGGTCTTCGCGGAATTCGCCGCGGGCGGCGGCCTCGAACAGGTCGCTCTTGGTGGCGGCCACCACCCGCACGTTGACCGGAATGCTTTGATTGCCCCCCAGCCGCTCCAGGCTGCGCTCCTGCAGCACACGCAACAGTTTGATCTGCAGGTGCATGGGCATGCTTTCGAGCTCATCCAGGAACAGGGTGCCGCCGTCGGCGTATTCAATTTTGCCGATCCGCCGCTTGCTGGCGCCGGTGAAGGCGCCCGCCTCGTGGCCGAACAGCTCGCTCTCGATCACCGTTTCCGGCAGCGCACCGCAGTTCAGGGCGACAAAATGACCCTCCCGGCGTTTGCTGAAATCGTGCAGGGCCCGGGCGACCAGCTCCTTGCCGGTGCCCGTTTCGCCGTGGATCAGCACGTCGATATCGGCATCGGCGACGTTGCGGATCATCTCGCGCAGGCGGATGATGCCGGCGCTGTTGCCGATTACCCGGCTCTCCAGCGAGCTGCGCCCGGCCAGTTGGCGCTTCAGCCCCCGGTTTTCCAGCACCAGCCGTCGCGTGTTGAGGGCCCGTTTCACCTCCTCCACCAGCCGCTCGGGGGCGACCGGCTTCTCGATAAAATCGTAGGCGCCCTTGCGCACCGCCTGAATCGCCATGCTGATGTCGCCGTGGCCGGTGACCAGGATCACCGGCAATTCCCGGTCTTTCACGCACACCCGCTGCAGCAGCTCCAGGCCGTCCATGCCGGGCATCTTCACGTCGCTGATAACAACCCCGGGAAAGTCCGCGTCGATGGTCTCCAACGCGGGCTCTGCGCGGGAGAACGCTGCTACCCGAAACCCCTCCAGCTCCAGTGTCAGACGGGCGGCTTCGCGCACGTCGACCTCATCCTCGATCAATATCACTCGGTCAAAGGCCGGTGTCGTCATTCTCTGTCACTCGCTTCAAATTCAGATAGATCCGGGTACCCAGTCCCGGCTCGCTCTCCACCCTCAGCTCCCCGCCCAGGTCACGCACGATTTTGGCGGAGATGGAAAGCCCCAGCCCCAGCCCCTGACCGATCTCCTTGGTGGTGAAAAACGGATCGAACATCTTCTCCACCACCTCCGCCGGCATGCCGGTACCGCAATCGGCGATCACCAGGGATACCGTCTCTTCAGCGGGGGCCGCCTCCACCGACAGGGACGGTGAATCGCTGTTTTCCATGGCATCCAGCGCGTTGCCCACCAGGTTCACCACCACCTGCTCCAGGCGGATGGGGTCGCCCAGCACCGGGGGAATGGCTTCGCGCCCGCGCCAGCGCACCTCACACTCCATGCGCTTGAGGCGCTGCGCGAACAGGGAGAGCGCGTTGTCGACCACCTCGGCCAGAGCCACCGCCTCCAGCGCGTCCGGCGCGCGGCGGGAAAACACCTTCAGGTGGTTGATGGTGCCCGCCATTCTGTTGGCCAGGGTCTCGATTTTTCCGAGACACGCCTGCGCATCACCAATACGCTCCCGTGTGACCAGCTGGGCCGCGTTGTGGGCGCTGTAGCGAATCGCGCTCAGGGGCTGGTTCAGCTCGTGGGCGATGCCCGCGGAGAGCTCGCCGAGGGTTGCCAGCTTGTTGGTCTGGATCAGCTCCTGGTGGGCGGCCCGCAACTCGGCCTCGGTGCGCTTGCGCTCGCGCACCTCGGCCATCAGGTCCCGGGTGCGGTCGGCGATGCGCTGCTCCAGCAACTGCTGTGCCTGCTGACGCTCCGTGGCATCGACCAGGGTGAACAGGTACTTGCGCTTGCTACGCTGGTAGTAACACCGGGCCGACAGGTCCATCGGGAACAGGCTGCCGTCCTGGCGACAGCCGATGGTTTCCACGGTGGCAGCCGCTTCCGACTCGGCCAGCCGCACCGGGTCAAACGCGTTGCGGATGGCCGGTGCCAGGATCTGCCGAACGTGCCCGCTGATCAGGGCCGTCTCCTCGCTGTGCAGCAGTGAGCAGGCATTGGGGTTGATAAACTCAATCCGCCCCTCGGCATCGGCGCTGATCAGGCCGACCAGAGCGTTGTCGATAATCGCCTCCGCGTTGGCCTCCTCCACCTCCACCGCCGTGTTGCGGAATACCACCAGGGCTTCGGCCATCTGGGTGATTTCGTCGCTGCCTTTGGTGTCAATGGGGGTTTCCAGGTTGCCGGCGGCGATGGCGGCCATGCTATTGCGCAGGCTGTTGAGACGCCCTAACAGGCTGCGCCCGACGTAGAACCAGCCGACCCCGAGGGCGACGATGATCCCGAACACGACCATCATCACCAGCAGCGCCCGCCCCTGCCTGACCGATTGGTGGGCCTTGGCGGCGGCCTCCAGGGTGGCGCTCTCTGCCCGGGTGACCTGATCCGAGATGAGCGCCTTCAAACGTTGCAGCAGCGCCTTGTTCTCCTCCAGCAGTTGCTGGTTACGGTTGAGCAGCGCCAGCTCCTGCTCGCGCAGCCCCGGCAGGTTGCGGCCCGGCAGGGCGAAGGAGAGTATGTCCACCACCGCCTGGCGCAGCGACACGGTGCTGCTGATCGTCTCCAGGGCCTCCAGCCGTTGCCGGAGACGGTCCTCGACCTCGCCGAGAAACAGCAGGGTTTCCTCGATCTCGTCTTTGGACTGCTGGCTGGCCGCCCGCAGAATCAGCCCCACCGCCAGGTTGCTGTCCGCATTGAGCCCCATGAGGGTTTCCCGGGTCTTCATTTCCAGCTGAATTTCGTTGAGCGACTGCATCGGCCCGTTGAGCGAGCGGTCCACCAAATGATCAAGGGCAATACGGGTGTTGAAACGGCTGTCCTCCAGGATCGGTTCAATCTCGTCCAGAAAGGTCGCGTGGGACCAGCGCAGGGAAGCGGACAGGCGGCGGTTGCGCGCCTTGAGATCAAACCCCTCGCTGACGTTGTCGTTCAACGCCTCGAGGTTTGCCTTGATGCGCGGCAGCAGCAGTTCGACCGGCCGCCGCAACGCCGCCGGCATCTGGTTTGCGATCTGGTCCTGTTCGAACAGCGCCTGCAAGGCCAGCAGTTGCTCGTCGAGCTGGCTCCACACCTCCTCCTGCTCCCAGGGCGAACGGGCCGAGCGCAGGCGGGGGGCGGTAGAGGTAATCTGCCCGCCCACCTCCGCCAGCCTGGCCGAGGTGGTGAACAGTGGCACCTGCCGCTCACTGATGGTATCGATGCGCTCGCTGATCTCGACAAACGCCAGCCAGGCCGCGAGGGCGATAGCCAGGGTCGCCAGCAGAATGACGCCGATCACCCCGATCAGCTTCAGGCCAATCCGGCTCACCCCCCAGCCCGGGCCGCGGCCGACTGTCTGCTGCAACGGCATCAGCCCTGCTCCCGGATGGCTTTCAGCTCGGAGCGGATCCGCCCCAGGGTGCGGTTGACGTCGGCTTGCTGGATGGATGCCCAGCGCTGCCAGTGGCTCTGCTGATTGCGCTGTGCGGTCGATGTCCCGCCGCCGGGCAATGGCCGGTTGAACTTAGCCAGCAGGGCCGCGTTACTAAGCAACGACTCGTCAAAAGGCACCTCCGACAAGCGCTGTTTGACCGCCGCCAGCAGCGCTTGCAGCCGGGGCTGCCCGGCCAGCGCGGGGTCTGCCTCAAGCGCCGCCACCTCCCCCCAGGCCTGCTTGATAAACGGCAGGCGCAGAGTGATCAACTGATCGAAGAGAGCGTTGACCAGGTGGTAACGCCGCCGCGCTTCCTGCCGGTCGTACTGGAGCGTTTCCTCAAGCTGGCGCTGGTAGCTGTTCAACGGGTGTTCGGGTTGGGCTTCCAGCACGGCGGCGCGGATTGGAAAGCGGCTGATCTCAGGCTCCAGCAGCAGCGCCTGGCCCCGGTCAGAGCGCAGAAAGTCGATGTACTGACGGGCGACCCCAGGCTGCGCGCCCCCTTTCACAATCCCCGCGCTCACCGGCAGAAAGCTGGTGCCGACGGGGTAGGTCAGCTCAATTTCGGCATGTGCGGGCTGGGCTGAAAACGCGAAGAAATCGATCACTAGGCCGATACCGAAGCGCTGCTGAATAACCCCCTGCCGGACCCCGAAGCTGCGCGCCGTCACGGTCGCCAGGTTGCCCGCCAGCCGGTTCAGGTATCCCCAGCCCTGCTCCCAGCCGCGCTGCTGAAGGATGGTTTCCACCAGGACATGCGTCGTGCCTGAGCGGGTCGGGGAGCTCATGCCGATATGGTTGCGATAAACGGGATCCAGGAGCCCGTCCCAGTCAGCGGGAGCCGGCAGGTCCCGTTGCTCGAGGTAACGGCGGTTCCACATCAGGCCGTAACCCGAATAGCCGAAACTGCTGTAGGGCTGGGCCTCCCCGTTTGAAGCCGTGTAAGGCTGCAGCAACTGCTTCTCGCTGAGCAGGTCGAAGGCGTCGATGGCGCTGGCCATCACCAGGTCCGGGCGCGGCTTCAGCTGCTGCTCCAGGTGGGTCAGCACGGCGGCGGTTTTCTTGTTGATAAACCGAACCCGCACATCCGGGTGGGCCGCTTCAAAGGCCTCACCGAAGCGCTGTGAGACCGCTTCCGAAAAAGAGGTGAGGATAACCAGCGACTGGGGGGCGGCGTGGGAATGCAAGGAAACCATCAGGGTGCCGGCCAAGCCCAACCACCCTAACCATTTCGGTACTGCAGCATTAATCATTCATGTTTCCGTAAAGCTAACGCCGGTCACCCAAGGCCTTCGAAGAACGGTTCTCGAAGGCGCCTGGCGGAACCGGGCGCACGGTTTTTATTATGTAATGACCCACCCAGTCAAAGCCGGTCAACACGCCCGGTCCATACCTCGGCCACGGCTCGCAAACCCCTCGCTTTTTACAGGGTTAGGGTCCTGTGTGGGTCTAAGCCCACAATACAATCTAACGGCTGACCGTACCAAGCTTTGCGGGATTTTCCAGTGTTTTGCCGAAATCCCGCGCCCCATCAAGGCCCGAACCGTTTTCCGCACCGGCAACACTTCGAGGGCTCGGCTCCTGGCTCCTGGCTCCTGGCTCCTGGCACCTGACCAGCGCGGTGCCCGGCCATTCGAGACCCACGCATTCCACAGAGTGGAACGCCCTGCCCCGACGCACTGGCCCTGAGCGCTTGAGTCACGGCACAATGCGAGGCATGACGCCGCATCCAGGCGGCGCCAGCAAAACAATAAAAACAAGAAATTGCCATGAAAAACGAGCCTAAGGACAGTGCCCATATCCTGGTCGTCGAAGACGACTTCGCCTCCCGTTCCCTTCTGGTCGGCTACCTGGAAAACGCGGGTTACCAGGTCAGCGAAACCGACCAGGCCGACAACTTGCCGCAGCTGGTTGCGCAGCAGCAGATCGACCTGGTGTTGCTGGACATCAGTCTGCCGGGCAAGGACGGCCTCACCCTGACCCGGGAGCTGCGCGCCGGTGCCGACGTCGGCATTATCCTGGTGACCAGCAAGGGCGACGAGATCGACCGCATCGTCGGCCTGGAAATGGGCGCCGACGACTACGTCACCAAACCCTTCAATCCGCGCGAGCTGATGGTGCGCGCCAAAAACCTGCTGTGGCGCCTGCGCCGGCAGCCCGCCGCCAGCCAGCCCGCCAAGCGCACCCATGTGTGCCGCTTCGAGGGCTGGGAGCTGGATCCGCACAAGCGGCTGCTCACGTCGCCGGAACGGGTCAGCGAACGCCTGCGCGAGGGTGAGTTCAAATTGCTGCACGCCCTGATCAGCAAACCCGGCCAGGTGCTGAGCCGGGACCAGCTGATGGACGCGATCCGCGACCGCGAGTGGACCCCCACGGACCGGTCCGTGGATGTGCTGGTGGGGCGGCTCCGCCGCAAGTTACGGGACGATCCCGCGGACCCGCAGTTTATCCTTACCGCCCACGGCGCCGGCTACCTCTTTGCCGGCGAGCTGGTCCATTGATGGCGTGGCGGGCAGGCAGCCGTCCCGGGCCGGCCCCCTGACCCGCCCGGCCCATCCAGCCCGCTCAGGAGGCAACGCCGTGTTCGACCTCCCCGGCTACCGCTTTCTCAGCCAGCTGCACGCCGGGCGCAGCTTCATTATCGACCGGGGGTTGCGACTGATCGACGATCAGCCGGTCATCATCAAGCGACTTGCCCCGCACGCGCGCAGCGAAGAGAACCTCAACCGACTCCAGCACGAATACAACCTGCTGCGCGAGCTGGAAATCCCCGGGGTGGTTCAGCCCCTGGAGTATCGGGCCGAGGCGCTCGAGCCGGCGGTCGTTTTCGCCGACCCCGGCGGCGTACCCGCCAGCGAGCTGCTGCTGGCGCGACGCTGCAGCTGGCACCAGTGGTTGCCGATCGTTATCCACCTCAGCGAAACCCTCGGCCGCCTGCACCGAGCCGGTGTCATTCACCGGCAGCTCAACCCCTCCAACCTGCTCATCAACCCGGACACCCAGACCGCCACGCTGGTGAATTTCTGCCTTGCCACCGGCGCCGGCGATGAGCCCGTTACCGGCGACCTGGCCCCGTTGTCATCCAAGGGCCTGCCCTACATCGCGCCGGAACAGACCGGGCGCATCAACCGCAGTGTCGATTACCGAACCGACTTTTACAGCTTCGGCGCCACCCTCTACCAGATGCTGAGCCACGCCCCCCCCTTCAGCGCCGACGACGACCTGACCCTGCTGCACAGCCATATCGCCCGGCACCCGCTCCCCCCCCACCGGCTCAACCCGGCCCTGCCGGAGGTGCTGTCACGGATTACCCTGAAACTGCTGGCCAAGGACAACGCCCAGCGCTACCTCTCCAGTTTCGGCCTGACCCAGGACCTGCGCCACTGTTACCGCTGCTGGATGGAGACCGCCTCGATTCCGCTGTTTTCCATCGCCGCACAGGATATCTCCGAGCGCTTTGAGATTCCGCAGACCCTCTACGGGCGGGAGTCGACGATTGAACGGCTGCAGCAGCTCCTGCAACGCCGCGCACTCAGCGGACAGGGTGCCACAACCGGGCAAAGCCGGATTCTGACGGCCCAGGAGCTGGTGCTGATCAGCGGTTACGCCGGGGTCGGCAAAACCAGCCTGGTGCAGGAGATCCAGCAGAGCATTCAGCTGCACAACGGGCGCTTTGTCCGGGGCAAGTTCGACCCCTTCCCCAGCCCCTACTCCGGATTTCTGAAAGCCCTGCGCAGCCTGATTCGCCAGTTGCTCGCCGAGCCCGAAGCCCGGGTAGCCCAGTGGCGGCAAAAGCTGGACAGCACCCTGGGCACCCAGGCTCCGCTCATGGTGCAGATGCTTCCGGAGCTTGGCCTGTTGATGGGCGATGGGCAGGTGGGCGCAGGACCCAACCGCCCCGAAGACCGCCACCTGCCCGCACGCCTGTTCCGCACCCTTCTGCAGACCTTCGCCACGGCGGAGCAGCCGCTGGTCTTGCTGCTGGACGACCTGCACTGGGCCGACCAGGCTTCCCTGAACCTGATCCAGGCCCTGACCCAGGGGGGGCAACGCCCCTCGCTGCTGCTGATCGCCAGCTACCGGGACAACGAGGTGCCCGCCGACCACCCCCTGCGTTCGCTGCTGAACGCCCTGCAACGCGCCCCCGTGCAAATCACCGAGATCGAATTGCAGCCGCTGCCGCTGCCCCAGGTTACCCGCCTGGTGGCCGACACCCTATGCTGTGCGCCCTCGGCCTGCGCGGGCCTGGCGAAGATCTGCCTGGACAAGACCCAGGGTAACCCCTTTTTCCTGCGCCAGTTCCTGATTTCGCTGCATGACAGCGGCCTGATCCGCTTTACCGGCGAGCGCTGGCATTGGGACGAAGCCCAGATCCGGGAGCAGGCCATCACCGACAACGTCGTCGACCTGCTGCTGCAGAAGATGCAGCGCCTCACCCGGCAGACCCGGGACGCGCTGCAGCTGGCAGCGGGTATCGGCAGCCAGTTTGACCTGCATACCCTCGCGGTGGTCTCCGAACGCAGTCTTCAGCAGGCCGCCAAGGACCTGCTCCCGGCCCTGAAGGAAGGACTGGTGGCCCCCCTGGAAGAGCCACTTCACCTGGCTCGCGAACCGGGCTCCGGCCGCCAGGGCTATCGCTTCGCTCACGACCGGGTGCACCAGGCCGCCTACGCCCTGGTCGCCGCGGACCAGCGCCAGACCCTGCACCTGCAGATCGCCCGCATGATGCAACAGAACCTCAACCGGGCGGAAAGCGACAACCGTACCTTCGAAATCACCAACCACTTCAACCTGGCCCGGTCACTGCTCAGCACCCACGGCGAACGGCTGCAGCTGGCTCACCTCAACCTCAAGGCCGGACGCCGCGCCCGCGACGCGGCCGCTTTCGACGCGGCCTCCGATTACCTGCAACGGGGCCTCGACCAGCTTCCCCAGGGGGGCTGGCGCAGCCACTACGCTCTCACCCTCGAACTTCACCACGCGGCGATAGAAGTGGCCTACATTCGGGGAGACTATGCGGCCTTGGAGCCCCTCGCCGCCGAGGTGCTGAGCCAGGCCGTGGACCTGCTCGATCAGGTGCCGGTCTACGAAGTCCGCATTCAGTCCCAGGTGGCCCGCAACCAGTTCAGTGCCGCACTGGAGACGGCCCTCACCGTGCTGCGGCTGCTGGGAGTCGATCTTCCGGAGTCTCCCTCCAGACAGCGCACCGGGGCGGGCGTTATGAAAATCCGCTGGCTGCTCCGGCGTCACCCGCCAACGGCGATCCTGGGCGCGGCACGGATGAAAGACAGGCGCATGCTCGCCGCCACCTCCATCCTGGTGAGCATGTTCGGGGCCATCAAGTTCTCCAGCTCGGCCCTCAGAACCCTGGTCATGGCCAAACAGGTGGAGTTATGCCTGCGTCATGGCCTCACCCCGGTCTCGGCCCAGGTCTTCGCGGGTTACGCCGGCGTACTCTGCGGCCGGGTCAAGACCGTCGAGCAGGGTTACGCCCTGGGACAGCTGGCGTTGCAGCTCGACCAGCGCGAGCCGTCGCCCTCCCGCCACCAACGCACCCTGTACCTGTTCGACACCTACGTCCGCCACTGGAAGGAGCCGCTGCGTGCCAGCTGCGAGTCGCTCCTGCGTGGATACCGGCTCGCGGCAGACAACGGAGACATGGAGTGGGGCGCCTACTGCCTGGCCGCCCACATCCAGTTTGCCTTCCTGCAGGGGGGGGACCTGTCCGGGCTCCAGCAGCGCTTCGACGAACACGTAAAGTGGCTGCGACGCTCGGGACAGAAGCAATCGGTCCAGTACTCCCTGTTTACCCTGCAGGTGATCGATAACCTGCGTTACCCACGCCCTCACCCCACCTGGCTGGACGGCAAGTACTACCAGGAAGACTTCATGATGGCCGAGCACCGGGCAGGAAACCACAGGACCGCCATCTGCCTGCACCACTTCTACAAGGCACTGCTGGGCTACCTATTCGGGGAAATTGACGCGGCGGTCGCCCACTGTGACGCGGCGCGCCCCTACCTGCCCTACATTGGCGGCACCTACACCTTCGCCTTTCACCCGTTTCTCGACGGCCTGTGCCGCCTCGCGCAGCTGCCCGGGTTGCCTCCCCGGCAGCGCGGACCCGCCCTGCGCCGAGTACGCAAAGGCATTCGCCAACTGAACAACTGGGCGCGCCACTGCCCCCACAACCACCGCCACCACCTGGTGCTGCTGCAGGCCGAGCTTGACGCCGCCCGCGGACGGGGAGCGGCCGCCATCGACCGCTATGACGAGGCCATCGCCCTGGCAAGAGACAACGGGTTTCCCCTCGTTGAAGCACTGGCCAACGAACGCGCCGGGGTGTATCACCTGCACAAAGACCGCACCGCCGTTGCTGCCGCTTACCTGAACGAAGCCCGGCGCTGTTACCGGCAGCTCGGCGCCGAAGCCAAACGCGAACAGCTCGAAGACGCCCACCCCGCGGTCTTTGTCCCGGATCCCATGGGGGCTGCCCACGCGCGAGCCGCCCACTCGGAACGACAGCCCCCTCACAGCGCCCCCTTGGGCTTTACCAACCAGACCATCGACATCGCCTCGGTGGTCAAGGCGTCACAGGCCATCTCCGATGAAATCGTGCTCGAACGCCTGCTGGCTCGGCTGATGAAACTGGTGATTGAGAACGTGGGCGCCCAACGCGCGCTGCTGGTGCTCAAGCGAGACCAGCGCCTGTGGCTTGAAGCCGAAGCCGAGGTGGACGGCGAGGTGAGGTTTTTCTCCGGCCAGTCACTGCACACCAGTGACCGGCTGCCGGTCAGCCTCGTCCAGTACGTGGCCCGTACCCAGGAAACCCTGCTGCTGGATGATTCGCGTCACCAGGATATGTTGATGCAGGACAGCTACATCAAGCAGCAACGCCCCTGCTCCCTGCTTTGCGCGCCGGTTGTCTACCAGGGCAACCTCAGCGCCGTGCTCTACCTGGAAAACAACGACAACCGCGACGTGTTTCAGGCCCAGCGAGTGCAGATCCTGCATGTGCTGCTCGCCCAGGCCGCGATCTCCATTGAAAACGCCACCCTCTACCAGAGCCTGACGCAGTCAGAGCAGGAGTTCCGCTCCCTGTTTGAAAACGCCATTGAGGGCATTTTCCGCTCCAGCCTTGAGGGCCGTTTCATCTCCGTCAACCCGGCCCTGGCTGCACTTCTGGGTTACGACTCGGCGCCGCAGTTTCTCACCGCCATCAAGGATATCGGCCAACAGTGCTTTGCCGACCAGAACGACCTGCGCCAGCTGCGGGCGGCCCTGACCCGGGACCGGCGGGTACGCAATTTCGAAACCCGCTGGTCCCGCATCGACGGATCGCCCGTTTATGTTTCGCTGTCGATTCGAAGCGTCCTGGACGACGGCGGCGCCCTGCGTTACTACGAGGGCTCGGTGACCGATATCAGCGAGCGGCGGGCCAGGGACGAGGCCGAGCTGGCCCAGAAGGCCGCGCACCTGGCGCGGGAAAAGGCCGAGGCGGCCAACCAGGCCAAATCCCAGTTTCTGGCCACCATGAGCCACGAGATCCGCACCCCCATGAACGGCATCCTGGGGATGGCCCAGCTGCTCAAGCGGGGCGCCTTATCCGAAGAACAGCGGGCCCAGGTTGACACCCTGCAGCAGTCGGGTCAGGCCCTGCTGGGCATTCTCAACGACGTGCTGGATCTCGCCAAAATTGAATCCGGCCAGCTGGAGCTGGAGAACGCCCCCTTCCACCTGGACGACTGGCTGGACGAAGTCGACACCATCCTCAGCCCCCTGGCAGCGGCCAAAGGGCTGGCGTTCAGCCTCGACAGGCCAACCGAGCCCATTCCCCCGGTCACCGGGGACCGGCGCAGCCTGAACCAGATCCTGATGAACCTGGGCACGAACGCGATCAAGTTCACCGAGCAGGGCGGCATTCACCTGCGGGTGCGATTCCAGCAGATACACGCGGGGCGGCTCGGGTTGCAGGTCACGGTGGCGGACAGCGGTATCGGCATTCCAGAAAGCGTCCGGGGCCGGATCTTTCAGGACTTCTCCCAGGCCGACTCCTCCATCACCCGCCGTTACGGGGGCACAGGGCTCGGACTTTCGATCTGCAGGCAACTGGTCGAGCTGCACCAGGGACGCATCGGCTATGAAAGCCAGGTCGGCAAAGGCAGCCGCTTCTGGTTTGAGATCGATTACCCGACCTGCGACCCCGCCCTGTGTAACCAACCAACGCCCCCTGCTCAAGATTACGCTCAGGAGCCGGTGCGACCCCTGCGGGTGCTGCTGGTGGAGGATACCCAGATCAACCAGCAAGTCGCCAAGGCGCTGCTGGCCGTGGATGGCCACCGGGTATGGACTGCCGCCGACGGCCACCAGGCCCTGGCCCTGCATCGCAACCAGACGTTCGACCTGGTGCTGATGGATATTCACCTGCCGGGTATGGACGGCATGGAGACCACCCGCGCCCTGCGCCAGCACCCGGATCCACACAAGGCCGCCATACCGGTGATCGCCCTCACCGCCAGCATGACCACTGACGAGGTCAAGGCATACCGGGCGGCCGGTATCGACCGGGTGCTGGGAAAGCCGCTGCTTCTGGACGCGCTGCGCCAGGTTCTTAACGCTGCGCTGCCGCCGCAACCGGCCTCCGGCGTCCCGCCAGAGCCCCCGGTGACAGCGCCGCTGTTATCGCAAACATCACAGCCCTCACAGCCAGCACAGTTGCCGCGGCGCCGGGCGTCAGCCGGGGAACCGGAGCAGTCCCTGATCGACCAGGCGCTGCTGGCCCAGCATCGCAATACCCTGGGTGCGGAAAAATTCGAGGCGCTGCTCGCCACCCTGGACCGCCAGTGCCAGGAACTCTTTAGCGGGCTGGATAGCGCCCTGGCGGCCAACGATCGCGCTGGGCTCTGCGGCCTGGCCCACAAACTGGCCGGTGCCGGCGCCAACTTCGGACTGCGGGCCCTGGCAGAACGTTGCAAGGAGATCGAAGCGAGCGCTTCAAATGCAAAAACCTCCCGGCTGGCCGAAAAAATCAGCCAGGCCCGGGAGGTGTACCGGACAAGCCGGGCGCAGCTGGAGCGGGCAGGCGCGCTTACCGCCGAGGCTTAGGCCGCCTGCCCCTTCCTGCAGGGAGATCAGAACGGAACGATGGCGATTACCTGGGCGTAGGTATTGGTGTCGTCGTTGCCGATCTGGGTGCCGCCCTCGGCGGCACTGTTGTCGGGGCTGTAGAAGCCCACCAGCGGGCTGATGATCAGGTGGTCAGCGGCCACCCACTCGGCATAGAAGTTGATCTCCTGGCCGTCGAGGGCCCCGCTGCCGCCTGCCGTCTCATCGAACTGGAAGAACAGAGCCCCCAGGGTCAGGGTTTCACTGGGCGCGAGTTTCAGCCCCAGGTGGTGGACCTGGGCATCACTGTTGAACGGACCGGCATAGTTGGCCGCCACCTCGCCCTGGAACCAGGTTCCATAACCCCGGTTGAAGCCGAAGAAGAGCGGATCAAAATCCTCGTCGAAGTCGCTGTAACGGTAAGTGATGCCGGGCGACCAGGGCAGGTCGGCGAAGGTCCAGCCGGCCTCCAGGTAATAGGCGTTGGCATCGCGACGGCTGTTATCACCCTGACTCTGGTCCACGAACTGAGCGGAGAGAAACAGGTTCTCGATCCCGGCACTGCCCTGGGCGCGCACACTCCAGGTCTCCTGCCCGTCCCGGTGCTCCAGCCCCAGGATGGCCGCGCTGTCGGCATCCACGTCCAGCCCTTCGATATAGGTCAGCGCCAGGGTGGCAGCAGGCCCGACATACTCCAGGTTGATCCCGGCCAGCTCCATCTGGGCCTGGGCCAGGTTATCCGATTCGAGCCAGAAGAGGTCCGAGCGCAATCCCTCGGCGCCGCCCACGCGCACCACCGCAGTCTTGTCAAATGCCTTGCGCGCCGCCAGCCAGTAGGCGCCGCCGCGGTCAAAATCCGGCGAAACGCCAAGGTCCTTGAACCCTTCGCCCAGATTCAGCGCATCGCCGTTGATCAGGAAACCATCCCCGAGGGTCACGTTCTGGCGTCCCACGGAAACCTCGAAGCCGTTCTCCCCCAGCCCCGGGATGAGATTGCCCGAGCGCCATCCGACATAGAGGTCCTCAACGTCGGTCTCATCCTCGTCACCGCTGGTGAATCCGGCCGCGTCGCCGTCGCCCCGGGTGAGGCTGGTCAGCAGGCTGGCGGCACCGAACAGCTCGCCGCCGGTCGACCCGAGTGATGCAGAACCGCTCAACCCGTACTTGGCGTACCCCTCCTGCCAACTGACGCTGCCTTCACTGCTCCTCAGCAGGGCATAGCTCTCGTCGCTGTGGAACGCACCGACGATGGCCTCAAAGTCAAAGTTCAGCTGGCTGCCACCCTCGTCGTACAGGGGCAGCGCCTGGGCCGATGAGGCCCCCAGCCCCGTCGTAGCCGCCACTGCGGCGCCAAAAAGGAGACTTGAGCCTCGATTCACTCGTTTCTTGTTCATTGCTAGACCGTCCTGATAAGGCTGATTTTTCGGACGCCGCCAAACCGCGAGCCGGGCTCGCGCCAGAATGCGTCGGAGCGGGGTCAAGGAGTCGGCCAAGAAATTACCGGCCGCCCACGAATAGTTCCGAAGCCAGTCTAAGCAAGGGCCGTTGATAAAATTCGCGGGGGTTGTGCAAAGCTGTGGGGGATTTGTAACAGGTTGTGAGACCGCCGCCCGGCCATGAACACGGCTAGCCGGTGCGGGCGATCACCCTGGAAGCCCGTTGCCGCAGGACCTCGGGGTAGTAGCACATGTAACCACTGGCGCATTGCCGCTCGCTGGGGCGCAGGGCCTGGGCGTAATCCATCAGCCGCGCGGGATCTCGGTCAGCGGCCATCCGGTCCAGCGTCCGGCGCACCAGCTCCACGCTTTTCTCCTTGCGGGTCAGGGGGGCGTCGCGGCCGGCGATCTTCACCGCCGTCACGCCGGCTTCCCGAAGCGCCGGCAGCGCGCACAGGCCACAGGGGCCGAAGGGATAGCCAGCATCGGTCACGGAAAAGCCGCAGCCGAAGCGGTACCAGAGCCACTTGAGGTAACGCTGGTCATTGTGCGCCAGCGCCTCGGTCTCGCTCGGGCTGAGATCGGCGCGATCCATGCGCGCATAGGTGTAGCTGTAACGGTCCATGCAGATGGCCCCGCCCAGATTGCGAGGCAGATGAATGCTGTGACAGACCCCTTCCTCGAACACACAGCCATCGTTGAGAACGAAGGCCTCGTATTCAAGGTCAGGCACCGCCTTGGTCAGCCTGCCAATCTCCTTGAGGGTCATGTCCCGGGGAAAGATAACCCGGGTCGCCCCCAGCTCCTGGTAAAAACGGGCAGTTTCAGCGTTGCGACAGCTGGCGATCGAGCTCAGGTGCAGGCCGAACCCGAACCCCTCGCTGCCGATGCACCCCAACAGAACCGGGTCGCCGACGATCACCGCATCCCCGCCCAGGCGGTCAAACGCCCGGGCCAGCTCCAGCAGGCAGTCGAGCTGTTCTGCCGTGTAGTGCTGCGCGTTCATCACCAGGGAAATGCGTTTGCCCAGGGCACGGCACTGCGTCACCGCTGCCTCCAGGTCCGCCTCCTGAGAGAGGTTGCTGAACGCGCGGCGACTGACCGCCGAGGTGCCGAAGCGCTTCATCCAGGCCCCGGGCACCACGCTGCAGTAGAATTCATCGGCGCCGGCCGCCGCCAGGGGCAGGATCTCCTCGAGCTTACTGAGCGGGGCAACGATGTTCATTCCAGTCTCCTGCAAACACCAAGCGCTGAACCTGTCCCTGCTCCAGGGCTTCCCGGAGCGGGGCTTCCATTGCCGCTGAATAACGGTAGAACTGGGTATTGCCACGCTGGAACTCCACCAGCCCCGGCTCCCCGCTTCGGGGCCGCGCCAGGCGGGTCACGTAGCTTAGGCACTCTTTCTCACACCCGTGCCCGGCGACGAACTTCCCTTGATCGGGCTGGTTCAGCGAGCCGATACGGCACATCCGCCCCTTGACCACGTAGGCATACGGAAGGTGGACTGAGAGCGCAAACGCCCCTACCTGAAACTGCTCCGGTCCGATGAACGGGGGGAGGTCCATCTCGATCTGCGCCACATCAAAACCCTTCAACAGCTGCTGAAACGGGGCCGAGCGCCCGCCGTGAGGGTGCAGCCGGCTCCACTGGGCCGAGGGCATCCGCGGGTCCTTGATCATCTTGTAGAGCTGGCGCCCCAGCACCGGACGCAAGCCGGGGTAGGCAGTTCTGAGCAGGCGCAGCCCGCCCCAGTCGTTGACCACCACCTCGCAGCCCTCCTCCAGAATCGACAGCAGCGGCCGCAGGCGCTTGAGCCCGCTGTCGGTCAACAAGGGCGTGACCAGGGTGATCCCGGCGTCCAGCGCCCGCAGCGCCGCATAAGCGGAGCGCAATGCCGCAGGCGTCGGCAGCAGCCGCTCACAGAATTCATTGCCCAGGTAAACGCGCGTGACCCGCAAATTCGGATAGTCCCCGGACAACGGGGGCTCTTTCCACCCCAGCCGCTCCAGACAATCCGCCAGCCGCGGCCTGGGGCCCAAGTCATCCAGGCGCGTCAGCATTCCGAGATCGGTCAGGGAGAGGCAGGTTTGAACGGAACCCCCAGCAGTGTCTGCCCGGGCTTCGCGGCTCTGCACTTCGCCTTCCTTACGAGTTGACGACAAGGCCCGTTGCGGCCCGCTCGCGACAGGGTAAACCATCAGCTCGGCTCTCCTGCAATCTGACCTGCATCCTGCCAGACCAGACGTCGCGCGAGCGGCACCGGCTCGAAATGTCGGGCAACGCCCCGGTAGGTAGCCCTGGCCGCCAGCCAGCGATGCAGCCCCTCGGGCCCCTCGCCGGTCTTATTAGTGGTCTCGTTGAAGCTCTCGTTAAAGGCCTCGTTGAAGTAGCGGGCGACCTGGCCGGTAAGGTACGCCGTGGCGACGCTGGCCCCCACCACCGCGCGCTCCCCGGCGCGGACACAGGCGCCGTAATCGGCCCGGGATGCGTCCAGCTGCGAGAACTCCCCAGCGGCGCAGCGCACATCGCCGGTCACGGCGATCACCCCAGGATAGGCGGCCGGAAAGACGCTTGGCCCCACCGCCGGTGCGGCACTCACCAGGACCACGCCGGCCGCGAGCGCCCGTTGGCAGGCCTCGGCCAGCGGCGCCCGGTCGGCGTGCAGGCCAAAGCTCATGTTGACCACCCGCGCCCCCTGCGCCACCAGCCAGTCAAGGCCGGCCGCCGCCTGCATCGGTGACGTCGCCAGCTTATCGACAAACACCTGGGCGACCAGAAAGCGCGCCTCGGGAATTTGGCAGGCGATAACCCGGGCCAGGGCCGATCCGTGTCCAAGGCGATCGGGGCCGGCGGCCACCGCCCGCACCTCCCCCGCATCGGTTTTGACAAACGCCCGGGCCGCAACCACCTGCGCTGCCAGGGCCGGATTCACACCCGAGTCCAGGATGCCGATCAGAGGAGAAGCTTTCATCCGTGTTTGCATCCGTTCACCCCCCGCTCCGGTTAACATTTTTTCTTCGATCTTTCCCCAGGACCAGCGCAAGAATCAAGCAGGGTTACAACTTATTACAACTGCGCACAACTGATTACACGGCCCCCTGAGGTTGTTTACATCCTCTCCGCTAACCTGCACTCACCCTCGCCGCCAGGAGGCCCTCGGGTCGTCGGCAAAGGATCGAACTCGGGCCGGATCGGGGGTCGGGACGAGGCCCGAAAGGCCCACTTCCATTCGCCAGTTATCAAAGGAATTCACATGAGCCGACAGTACAACTTAATCATCGGCGGGCAGGCCATCGCCGGCGCCCGCGGCCACTTTGACGTGCTTAACCCGGCCACCGAACAGGTCGTCGCCCAGTGTCCCCAGGCGTCCATGGACCAGCTTGACCAGGCCGTCGAGGCGGCGCAGGCCGCCTTCGAGCAATGGAAGCTCAGCTCCCACGCCGAGCGCCAGCGGGTGATTGCCGCCATCGCCGATCGGCTGGAAGAACGTGCCGGCGAACTGGCCGACATCATCGTCCAGGAGCAGGGCAAACCGCGCTTTCTGGCCGAGGCCGAGGTCGGTGGAGCCGTCGCCTGGACCCGGGCCACCGCCGAGCTGGAGCTTCCGGTGGAGGTTCTCGAAGACAGCTATGCCAAGCGGATCGAAATGCACCGCAAGCCCCTGGGTGTGGTGGGTTCAATTACCCCCTGGAACTGGCCGCTGATGATCGCCGTCTGGCATATCATTCCCGCGCTGCGCGCCGGCAATGCCGTGGTCTGCAAGCCTTCTGGACTGACCCCGCTGAACACCCTGATGCTGGGAGAGATCATCAACGAAGTGGCACCGCCCGGCCTGGTCAATGTCATTTGTGCCGAATCACGGATCGGTGCCGCCATGAGCGAGCACCCGGGTATTAACAAAATCGTGTTCACCGGCTCCACCCCCACCGGCCAGTCGATCATGAGCGCCGCCGCCGGCAACCTGAAACGCCTGACCCTGGAGCTGGGGGGCAATGACGCCGCCATCGTTCTGCCGGACGCGGACATCGACGCCAGCGCCATGGCGATCTTCCAGACGGCTTTCCTCAACATGGGACAGACCTGCGCCGCCCTTAAGCGACTCTATGTGCACGACTCCCAGTACGATGCGCTGTGTCAGAAACTCGCGGACATCGCCCGGGAGCAGACTCTGGGCAACGGCGCCGATGCCGGGGTGACCTTCGGTCCGGTGCAGAACCGGGCGCAACTGGAACTGGTCACGGAGCTGGTTGAGGACGCCCGCAAACAGGGTGCCCAGGTACTGAGCGGCGGCTCGCCCCTGGACGGTCCCGGCTACTTCTACCCCCCCACCATTGTCCGGGATATCGAGGACGGCACCCGGCTGGTGGACGAAGAGCAGTTCGGCCCGGTACTACCGGTCATCCGCTACCAGGACGTGGAGGACGCCGTACGCCGGGCCAACGCCAACAGCAACGGCCTGGGCGGTTCGGTCTGGTCCACGGATATCGAACAAGCCCAACGCATCGCCGCGCGCCTGGAGTGCGGCTCGGTCTGGATCAACAACCACGCCGACATCGTGCCCCATGCGCCTTTTGGCGGCTGCAAGATGTCGGGTTTTGGCACCGAGTTCGGCCAGGAGGGGTTGCTGGAGTACACCTATCCCCAGGTGATCCATATCAACAAGGAGTAGTCGGGCGGTTTCCCGCCGACACTCACCCTTTTGATCGTTTCTCATGAGCTTCGGAGCCCCTCGGGGCTCCTTTTTTTTAGGGGCCGCGAAGAGTGGAAAACACCACGCCAAGGCGCTGAGTCTGCAGGCAGTTGGGGATAACAGAGGAGCTCGGTAATTTGCGATCACCCGGCATCCTCCCCATCAACCCGGCGATTGTCAAAGAACTGGGCCGTCTAGACTAGGGGCTGGACAGGCTTCGTCAAAACGACTCAGCGACAGGAGTCGCCCCAAACTGGACACTGCGGACGCCTGTCCCTTAAATCGGCTTTCAATGGACCATCACTGCGGGACGTACCAGATCGGCGAGGACCACGCACGCTCCTGGATCGAGGTGGGCAGCCCCTCCGGCACTTCGACGCCGAGTTTCGCTGCGTCGTAGGTGGACCAACGCGGCGTCGGAATCTGCAGGACGCGCGCGTAGTACATCGCCGGCTCGGAGGGGTCGAAATCGGGGTCTGTCCAGACCGCCATCAGCTGGACCGCACCGATCTCATTTGTGTAGGTCGCCGCCGACACGTCGACGGTGTTACCGACCGGCTTGCTGCCGTCGGTCCTGTCGTCCGACAGCGCGACGTCAAAAATTTCCTCCATCTGCTCGCCGTTCTCGACCCAGCCCTTCACGATCTGGATGCGGTCAAGGTTTGCGCCATCGGCCTCCTTCATCGCCGCGACGAGGAACGTCGGCGCACCACCCTCGGGCGCGGCAGGCAAATCGCCGCCCATCGGCACGCCACGATCATAGGCGACCTGCAGCCAGTCGGCACCGTCCATCACGCCGTCAGCGTAGTCAAAACCGCCAAACATCCGCACCTTCAGGCGCGGGCCGGACGTGGCGAAGGTCTCCTTGCGCATCATCGCATCGAAGATTGCCTCGCGCGTGTTCGATTCCGCCCAGACGCCGGCAACCCCGCCGCTGCTGAACTCGCGGACTTGCCGGGCCCCGGCCTCGCTGACGCCCTGCGGGCCTTCGAGGCGATGTTCAGGGTTGTTCTCGAAGCCGAACTTCCCGGTGTAATTATCCTCCTCGATCGCCGCGGCAGAGTTGTGCGTATCGCTGTCGCCAATAAAGCCGTATTTAAAAGGGTTACCGTTGCCCTTAACCTCCAGCGCCATGCCCCGGATCAGCGCCTCGCGCATGTACCCGCCGACCTTGTTCTCCGGAGGCGTCGCGGTTGAGGCCAGCGTATAATCCCAGATTTCGAAATTGGCGAACTCGTCGTTGGGCGACAGCACCGGCAACGTCTCGGACGTGCCTTTGATCTGCGTCAGTTCGTAAAGCGGCTCGTTTCGCATCCGCGTCTCGGCATAAGCGCTGTCTATGTCGCTACCGCCGTAGGAGGTTCCGATTGGAAACATGAGCCCGTCACTGGCATTGCCGTTATGGGGAACGGCGAGAAGCTCGGCTCCTTTCTCGCGCTGCAGGTCCATCCAGGCCCAGAGATCCTCCTCCCGGTCAGACTCGATTGCCGAGAACGCTCGATCGGAAATGTTCTCGGTGTCGCGAAAGATCACCACCCGGTGGAGGTTGCGCCACCCGGGGTTCGAGGTCCATTCAAACCCCGCGAACGTGGTGAACGCACCCGGATCATAGTGCTGATCGGCAATGTCGATGATCTGTTCCCAGGCATCCTTCAGGAGTTCAGGATCGCCGAGGATCGGATCGTTCCTGCGGTTTGAAATTCCGTCGAGAATCTCGGTGTAGGCCGCGAAGGAGGCCTCCGGATCGTCGCCACTGATCGCGCCTGCCAGCGGATGCTCACTGACCGGACTCTCCGGGTCGGCCATGAGTCGCACCGCCCCAAGGTATTCTGCGTGATCCCCCACGGCATACCAGTCGAGCGGACGAAGGATCTGCAGATCCGGGCCGCTGTCGCCCCCGGGTATGGCCTCACCCTTCGCCCATCGGTAGGCTTCGTCGGGTCCGGCGACGGCACCGTTGATGTTTGCATCAAACGACCATGCGGTGTGGACGTGCAGGTTCCCGAAATAGGCCTGGCGCAGCGGATTAGGTTGGACGTCCTGTGCGGCCTGTGCGGCCGCGACCCCGCCTGCGAAGAGCGCAAAGATCGATGCGGCTAGTATGCGAAACATAGCAGAGCTCCCGATGATTCTGTGGGCAGGTTCAGTTCTACTGCGCAAGAACCAGCAGGCCATGCTTTTTTGCTGTTCGAACGGTCGGCGACCCCCGCGTTCGCGACTGGCACCCGCTCAGCGGTGCATGCCTAATCAAAGGCTAGGCTTGTTCTCTGTGAAATTCCATTCCTAGCTCGCGCTGCAAGTTTGCTTCGGCGGGACGCGGTGAGACCGTGTACCAGACCGGGGCGCCATACGACGGCCTGTTCTGGGTCGTTTCGGACGGCTTCGCATTCGAGATCGCGACCTACGAGCGCGGGCCGAACCTCGCGCATTTCTTCCGGCCGGGGTTCTGGTCCGGGGATTACGAGAGCGCATCACCCGGCTCCTCGTGCGTCTCGCCGACGCGCGCAAAACCAAAAATCCAGAAGACCCGCGCCCAGAGATCGACGTCACCCAGAACGATCTGGGCCAGCCCTCTAATCTGTCTCGTGCGTCCGTCGTGAGCAAGCTGCAGGCGTTGGAACGTGAGGGACAAATTACCCGCAGCTATGACTACAAATAGCCGCCATTTACTCGCTGGTGGTCATGAACAGCAAAACATCGCTTTAGCTAACGGAAGGGGTCCAGCTATACCACCGCGTTACCATCAGCCCGTAGCGAAAGGCGATTGGCAGAGCCAGTGAGGGACCAGGGAGCGTTTTTATAAAACGTCGTCAGCTCAACGCCGGTGCATACTTCGAAGCAGAACTGCCCTGCACGCAGGACTCGACCGACATTTCCATCAGGCTGCCGTCTTCCAGACAAAAATGCTGATCAACTCCGGCCAGGGTCGACGCCCGGTGGCTGATCAGGATGCGGGTGCGACCGGCAAAGAGCCGGTCCACGGCGGCAATCACCTGCGCTTCGGTCACCTCGTCCACCGCCGAGGTGGCCTCGTCCAGGATCAGCACGGCCGGGTCCTGCAACAGTGCCCGGGCGATCGCCAGGCGCTGCTTCTGACCGCCCGAGAGCTGCCCGCCCCGCTCGCCCAGCGGCGTCTCCATCCCCTGGGGCAGGCTTGCCACCAGCGTCTCCAGCTGGGCCTGCCTGATCACCGCCGCCACGGCCGCGTCCGTGGCCTCCGGCCGGGCGTAGCGGATATTCTCCGCCAGGGTGCCCCTGAACAGGGTGATGTCCTGGCTGACCAGCGCCACCCGCCGGCGCAGGTCCGCCGGATTGAGGCGCCGCAGGTCGATGCCGTCAAGGAATACGGCGCCAGCGTCGGGATCGTAATAACGCATGAACAGATCGATCAGGGTGGTCTTGCCGGCACCGGAGGGGCCGCTCAGGGCGATCTTGCTGCCCGCTTTAAAACAGGCCTCGGCACCCTCGAGAATCGGCCGGCTCGTGCCGGGGTAGGCAAAGCTCACCCCTTGCAGGCGCAACTCGCCGTGGAGCCGGTCGGGCAGCGCCGCCGCCTCGGCACTCGCTTTTACCGTCGCCTCGGCCCGTTGCAACTCCATGACCCGGTCCAGGCTGACGGACATTTTCTGCACCGCCACGTACAGCCCCAGCAAACTCTGCACCGGCCCCGTGGCCATCCCCAGGTAGGTGGAGAACGCGATCAGCGATCCCAGCTGCCACTGCCCCTGCACCACCCAGTAACCGCCGATCAGAAAGGCGGCTACCCGGGTCAGGGACGTCAGGGTGCCGGGCACCGCGTGGGTGAAGAACTCCACCACCTGGAGTTTGAGCAGATCGCCCAGGTAGCGGTCACCCAGACGGTTCAAGCGGCGCGCCTCCCGCTCCTCCTGGGCCACCGACTGGATAAACTTCATCGCCGGCAGGGTCTCCACCAGAAACGAGCTCAGGTCCGCGGAGCGCTCACGTAAGGTTCGGGTACCCTGCTCCACCTTGCGCCGCATCCAGCGCAGCCAAAACACCTCCAGGGGAATCAGCAGCAACAGCAGCGCGGAGAGCTGCCAGGAGAGCATCACCATCAGCACCCCGGCCCCGACCAGGCCGATCAGGCTGCTGACCGCGGTGAACAGGCTGTCCACGGCAAAACGCTGGATCTGGGCCAGATCCCCGTCAAGACGCGAGAGAATGTCGCCGGTGCGGCGCCCGCCGAAAAAAACCGGTGACAGGGTCTGCAGGTGACGGTAGAGGTGTTCGCGCAGATCGAAAAGAATGCGCCCGGACAGGCGCGTATGCAGGTAGCGGTTGACCCCCGCCAGGGCGGTCGCCAGCACCCCCGCCACCGCCATCACCAGGGCGACTTGCAGCAAGGTGCCGTAGTCACGGGCAAGCAGCCCCTCGTCGATCAGCAGCTTGGTCAGCCAGGGCTGCAGCAACACCAGGGCCGAGGCCAGCAGCGACAGGGCCAGCAAGCCGCCGATCGCCCGCCGGTGCGGACGCACGAAGGTATAGAGCCAGGCAAAGGCCTCGGCCATCTGGCGACGGTCGAGACGCCCCTGCCCGGCGCCGGGCGGCGGCGCAGCGACGGTTGCGCCGAGCCACCTCAACAACACGGAAACCGCCCCAGCCTCAGTGGCTGAGCCTAGCGACCCGAAGATCGCTGGTGGACATGTCGCCGCTCAGCTGGATACCGCCGATCTTGTCCAGGGTTTCAGGATCGTGAATGGAGATATCGCTGGCGGTGCCGCCCAGGTAGAGCCGCTCGCCATCGCCCGAGATATTGATGTTGTAGTAGGTGTGGTCCAACTCCTTCACGCCCAGCACCTCACGCTTGGCCACGTCGTGCTTGGAGAGGGTGTTGAAGGCCCCGTACAGGGTGTTCTTGTCGGTCGGGTCGGCCACCACGTTGAAAATGATAAATTCAAACGGGGCAAACTCCATCCGCTCGGCCTTGCCGGTCGCCAGATCGACCCGGTTCATTCCCCACCACCAGGCGGCGGTCTCAAAATTCATGGTGTCGTCGGTGAACTCGGCGGTCACGTAGGGCAGGATGTATTCATTGGCCTGCTCCCCGAGGTTGAACATGGCGAAGGCATCCGGAGTCAGCCAGCCGGGGCGCTCCTCGCTCTGCAGGGCTTCAACCAGCCGGGTTTTACCGGTTTTGGGGTCGATCGCCTTCAGGTCTCCGCCGCCCAGGAAGACCTCGCCGGTGGCAGCCGCGGCGATGGTAGTGATGCGCCGGTCCACCGGGAAGGTGCGTACCGGTTTGGCGTTAAGCCCGTCGCCGGTGTTGAACACCGCCAGTACCGGCGACATCACCTGGAATTCGTCCTTGAGCAGGCGCACCGGGTTCTGAATGGTGTAGAGTTCCTCGCCGTCGGTGCTGACCGCCAGGGAGACGAAGGTCTTGACCTGCACCTCGTTGCTCGACTGGTAGGCGGAAAAGACCTGCTCACAGGATTCGATGTTGAATCCGTACAGGTTTTCCATCCCGTTGCTCAGAATGTAGGCGATGCGGTTATCGGGAGAGAGCGCGATCTGCCCGCCGAAACTGCCCGGAATCTCGCAGCGCCGGGCCACCTCGTTGGTCGCCATGTCGATCACCTGCAGGTGGTTGGGCCGGGTGACCGTCAGCAGGTACTCTTTCGGGGATTCTGCGTGGGATTCGGCAGCCGCCTGCTGCACCTGCTGGTTGCCGCAGCCGACCAGCAGAGCGGCGCCCGTCAGGATCGCGGCGCCCAGGCCCAGATGGCGATTCATTGTTCGATTAGTCAGTTTCACGGGGCAGCTCCTCACTTCTCATCCACGGGATAAACGCCGTCCAGCTTGCGCCAGTCCTGGTCGGCCTTGCTTACACTCGAGCTCCAGTCGGGGTGCGTATTCATGGTGTCGGGCACCTGGGCCGGCCACCAGCAGGCGTCGGCGCAGCCATAGAGATCCGCCTCCATGGGCTGACACAAGGAGCCCAGGCCACCGAAGGGGTCGACCTCCCAACCCGGGTCGGTGACCCCGGTGCAACCCACCACGGTCTGCATGGCCACGACTTCGTCCACGGCTGCGGGGTCCGCCGCCTGATCCAGCATCTTCGCTTTCTTGTTAATGGATTTAAGGTGTTTCATGGGGATGGACTCCTCCTGGGAGTAACGTGAGCATCGAAAAAACCGGGGTTCTCGATCGCCACTCGGCTATAAACGTCCACGCCGAAGTCGACCCAGTCCCGCAGCAGATCACAGTAGTGATAAGCGGGCACGCTCGGGTCGCCGTACTTGGCGTAACTTTCGTGGTAGCAGCCGCCGGAGCAGAGATTGCGGATACGGCAGGCTTCACAGCCCGTACCGCTGCGGTCCAGGCGCGCTTCAATAAACTGGGACAGGGCCGGCTTATCCACCCCGGTTTCAACGTCGCCGAACCGGGGCAGGTCCGAGCCGGTAAAGCGGTGGCAGAGATTGATCTCACCGGCGGTATCCACCGCCAGCAGGGCGACCCCGGCGCCGCAGGGAAGGGCTTTTTTGCTGCCCTCGTGAATGTCGCTCAACAACCGGTGCATGTTGCCAAAGCCGATGTTGCGCCCTTGCAGCGCTCCTTCAAGGTAGCGACGCCCCAGGCGCTTCATGCCGGCGAACACCTCGGCCAGCTCCTGCGGCGTCAGGTTGAACTCGGCGATATCGCCCGAGGTCACCGGCGCAAACCCCACTTCGTGAAACCCCAGCTCCCGGTGCAGGTGCTGGTAGATGGTTTCCACGTCGGTGACTCCCCGGGTCAGGGTCACCCGTGCGCCTATCGGCCTTGACCGATAGCGTGAGAAGAGCATCTCCACCTTCTGGCGCACCACGTCATAGGTGCCCTTCCCGCCCACGGTAATGCGGTTCTTATCGTGCATCGCCTTGGGTCCGTCGAGGCTGATGGTGAGCCCGATACGGTGCGCATCAAAGTAGTCCACCAGCGCCTCGGTCAGCAGGGTGGCGTTGGTGGTGAGGGAGAAATCGACACTGCCCCGAACCTTTTGAAAGCGCGCCTCGCAGTAGGCGACGACATTACGGATCAGGGGCATGTGGGTCAGGGGCTCGCCCCCGAAGAAGACCACGTTGTAACGGTCCTGGTCCGGGGATTCGCGCAGCAGCATTTCAATGGCGTTGATCGCCGTTTCCAGGGGCATCTTCTCCCCCTTGGAGGGAGCCGCCAGGTCCTCTTTGTAACAGTAGGTACAGCTGAGATTGCACCCCGTGTTAACGTTGAGCACCACGGTATTGAGGGGGAACTCGGTGACTTTGGCCGGCTCGGCGTTCAGCTGCGCGCTGCCGTCAACGCTCAACACCTTCAGCGTTTTCAGTTCGTCGATGGCCGCGTTCACCGGTTCCGAACCGTAACGGGGGGCCAGTGCCTGTGCAAGGTCGTCGGCCGTCCGGTCGCCCGCGCGCAGCCGCGCGATCAGCGCCTCACTCAGCCCGTCCAGCTCGAACAGGGCACTGGTCGGCACATGAAACAGCAGCTTCCGGCGATCCACGTCCACCAGGTGCAGGTTAGGTTCGACCAGGGAGAGTACAGAGCCCATTGTTCACCTCCTGTGCTGTTGAATGCCCGCGGCCGTGCCGGCCGCGGACGCCTGTCCGGAGCGGACTACTGGATCACCGGGAACATGAAGGTCTGCACCGCCACCAGCAGGTGGTTCTCGCCGCTCACCGGGCCATCACCGTCATCCACCGTGGCCACCACCGCCAGCTGGCCGACGTTGTTGGTGGACATGCGACGCTCCGGGTTGGGGCCGGCATCGCCGGGGATGAACAGGCCGGTTTCGGCGTCGATGGTGCCGGCGTACTTGAGGTCGTTGTCGGCCTGGGCCACCTCGTCAAACGCCTTGAGTGACCACTGGGCCGGCACATAGCCGAGGCGCAGATCGTCTTCGGTGCCGGGCGTGCCGTCCTTTCCGGCGGCGTAACCGACGGCCCTGAAGGCCACCTTCTGCTTGGCCAGCTGGCCGCCGTTGCCGCCGACCCGGGCGATAGACTGACCGGGGGTGACATCGACCCGGGCCAGCTTGTCGTAGACCACCAGATCCGCCCCCTGGGCGCCTCCGACCCGCAGCGCCCGCGACCCGATACCGGCGCTTTCGCTGGCCTTGGCGACGACCTCAATACGGTCGGCATCACGGGCGAGCACCTTGACCAGGGTGATCCCCTCGCCCAGGTCGATCTCCCCGGAGAGCTGCGCCCCGTGCAGGGTCAGGGTCTGGGTCTGACCACGCTTGAGGTAGCCGGGGGAGACCGATAGCAGGCGGGAAAGCCCCTTCTTGGCCTTAACCGCCCGAATCTCGCCGCCCAGCTCCTTGGCGTCGCGCAGGAACATCCGCCCCTGCAGGGTTTCGCCGTTTTCGTCGGCCGCCAGCACCTGGCGCATCGGCACGCCGTCAAGGGTCAGGTTGGCGCGCCATTCGTAACCCGTGTAAACCTGGGCCAGGCCGTTCCCTTCCAGCGCCGAGCCGTCCGCGTACTGGCCGGTAATCTTCAGCTGATAACGGTCATCCCCCTGGGGCTGGGCGCTGAGCGTGGCGTCAAATTCGCCCTTCTCCGGCAACCAGCCCACCAGGCGCCAGCTCCCCTCCAGTGACGCCTTGGGCGCCGCCTGCCACTGCGACCATTCCGGGGTCGACAGGGGGTAGGCGCTGCTCAAGGCCGGTGCCACTTCGTTCAAGGTGCGATCAAACCAGGCGTGGTCCCGCGCCCCGGCGATCAGCTCGATGGTAGGGAACTGGCCCATGTGGAAATGGACCAGTTTTTTCCACTCCTCCGCCGAGCGCCGCTGCAACGCCACCCGCGCCCCCGAGTGACAGCCCGCACAGGTGCCGGCGACCGCCTCGTTCTCGAGGTTCTCCACATGGTTGCGATCCTGCTCAAGCACGTAACGCAAGCCCCGGGTTTCGGCCGGGGCCAGCCCCTGGGTATCGGCCAGGTACTTGATCAGCTCGCGCTTCTCCTCCGCAGAAATTTTCAAGCCACGCAGGGCCTGCATACGGTTGAGCGTCATCTCCCAGCCTTCGGGGGTTTTACGCAACTGGCTGATGCGACTGAACGGAGCCGCGGCATCCCCCGTCTCCGTGTGGCAGTCAAGGCAGCGCTCGCGAATAAGCTGCTGGCCGTCCGCCGCCGCCGGGGTGGACCAGACCATCAGCCCGGACAACGCCAATGCAGCCCCCCCGGACAGCGACAGCCCGGTGTTCCATCTGGATTTGGTAGTTTTCAAGCTGATCACCCTCATCGTCTTCATCTCGTTGGGCCCGTTGAGCAAAGCTTCCCCTGTTCAGATTCAACGACCTGAGGCAGCGGAAACCCAGGATAGAAAGCGATGCTACCGCCGGGCTGTAAACCAAACTCCGGCGTTTTGTGCGCAGTTGTGGCTTTATGTAACGAGATGTAAAGCGTGGTGAGAGAGGTACAAGAGAACGGTCAGCCTGAAGGTGATCACCCCCACACCAGCGGGTAGCAGGTGACAGGCCTGTCAAAGCCCTTGAGCCGGGTCTGGCATTGAGCGCCGAAGCGACCGGAGGATCCCGCCAGCTCACGAAGCCGTTCGCTAACCAGGATCCGTCCCCGCTCGGCCTGCTGGCACAGGCGGGCGGCGAGGTTGACCACCGAGCCGAACAGGTCGTTGTCGGCCGCGATCGGTTTGCCGGCGCTGATACCGATCCGCACCGCCAGCGGCTGCGCCACCCGGCGAAAGCGCTGCATGGCAAGTTGGAGGGCCACGGCGAAGGCAAGCGCGGCTTCCACCCGCTCAAAGGCGAGATGAAAGCCGTCACCGGTGAACTTGATCTCCTCGCCGCCGTGGCGGGCCAGCAAACGTCGGACCACCCGGTTGTGGGCCAGCACCAGCCGCGCGCTGACCTCGTCCCCGAGGGACTCGTAGAGCGCGGTGGAGTCGACGATGTCGGTAAACAGGATCACCCGGAAGCGCGGCTGACCGGTCCTGTTCGCAGCGGTCTGATGATCGTGTTGCATGGTGCGTTCCTGCCTACCAACCCGATTATGCCGACCGCTCAGGCGGCCTTGCGGATGACGTAGAAGCTGTTCTGGAAATCGTGGTCCAGCTGGTGGACGTCGATATCGCTGAACCCTGCAACGCCGAGCATCTTGCGCGCCAGCTCCTCGCCCCACATGGTGCCGAGCCCTGCGCCGCCCTGGGCCAGGGAGACGGTCATGCAGTGCAGGGTGGAGATGGTGTACAGCAGCGGCCCGATGGGATGCGCGATGTTGTTCTCCAGCCGCGAGGAGGCGTTAATGTCCTGCATCAGGAAGGTGCCGCCCGGTTTGAGGGTGCGGTGGATGCCATCCAACACGTTCTGCGGCGCCGCCTGGTCATGGATCGCGTCAAAGGCGGTCACCCAGTCGTAGCCCTGGGGTTCGGCGTCGCGGTTGAAGTGGGTCAGGTCCTGCTGTTGGAACCGAATGTTGCTAAGGCCCTGGCGCGCGGCCTCTTCACGGGCGCTGGCCAGCGCCTCGTCGGACAGGTCCAGCCCGACAAATTCGGAACGGGGGAAACGGGCGGCCAGGCGTGTGATCACCCGGGCGCGGCCGCAGCCCACGTCCAGCACCCGGATCCCCTGCTCCAGGCGCGGAATCAGGTGTTGAACCAGCGGCAGGACGTGCTCGTCCAGCGCGGACAGCACGGTCTGGCCGCTGTCTTCGGCCATTACGGCGTGAAAGCGCGGGTAGTGCTCGTAGCCGACCCCGCCGCCGTTGCGAAAACAGTCGATCACCCGATCCTCGACGCTGCCGAGCAGGCCGATGTACTGGGCGAACACGGCGATATTGTCAGGGGACGCGGCACGGGTCAGCACCGCGGCGTGGGAGGCGGGCAGCTGGTAGCGGCCGTCATCAGGCCGGTACTGGACGATGCCGCCGGTGACCAGAGCCCCCAGCCATTCACGCACGTAGCGCTCATCAAGGCCGCTGTGGTCGGCGATCTCGGTGCTGGTGCTGGGCGGCAACTCGGCCAAGGTGTCGAACAGGCCGGTGCGGTGTCCGATGGAGACCATCAGCGAGAGGGCTCCCTGGTTAAGCATGTCCACCAGGCGGTCGGCAAAGGCGTCGGTGGTCTGGGCGGTATTCAGCGTGGGGATGCAGGCGTTACACATGACGAAATCTCCGTGGGCGTTGTTGTTTTTCGATGCCCTACCAGCTTACGTCTGCGGTTTTTAATCTCTCAATACGGGTACGGGATTAAAATTGATTTTTTTAATTTACTGATACCAATAAACTTTTCTCCATCCGGACAAAAACGTCCGCGTCGCTCGGAGTCCCCGAAGGGCCGGTTTCTGACCTGCGGTACAACAAAAACCGGGGAAAAGCTGACCTACACTAAGGCCAGCACGACACAAACAGGTGATCACGATGCCCCGGGACGGAACCGCCACCCGCACCAAGATCATGGATGCCGCCCAGCAGATGATCCTGCAGGTGGGGCTGATGGGCACCTCCATCGAGCGGGTGATCGAGGAAGCCGGGGTCACCAAGAGCACCTTCTTCTACCACTTCAGAACCAAGCACGACCTGGCGGCGGCGCTGATCGAGCGCTTCGCCGACGAGGACCTGCACCACCTCACCGACGCCCTCACCAAGGCCGAGCAGCTGTCGCGGGACCCGCTGCAGCAGCTGCTGCTGTTCGTGGGCCTGTTCATCGAGTTTGCCGAACAGCTCGAAGAACCCTTCCCCGGCTGCCTCTATGCCTCCTACTGCTACCAGAGCGGGGCGGTCTCCAAGGAGATGATGGACGAGGTGGAGAAGATGATGCGTTTCTGGCGGGCCCAGGTGAGCCGCAAGATTGAAGAGGTGCAGGCGCTCTACCCCACCCGCATTCCCATCGACCGCGAGGAGGTGGCCGACCACGTGCTGACCACCTTCGAGGGCGCCTTTATCCTCTCCAAGGTGATGAACGAACCCAAGCTCGCCGCCCAGCAGCTGGTCCAGTGCCGTAACTACCTGGAGCTGCTGTTCAAGGCTGACTGAGGTGACGCAAGCGGTATTGAGCGCGGGCGGTGCTTATCTCTGTGAGGAGTGACTGCTGCCCACCGCCCGAAGCGTTGGTTCGGGCGGCTTCAGATTCCGATTGATTGGCCGAGGCCAGGTCCTTCAGCCCGTTTACCGCCGCATCACCCGGGAAGCGAGATAGATACCTCCCAGCATGCAGGCCACAAACCAGGCGACGGTGAGTGAACCCGTTGGGAGATTGACGATGCCGGGGCCGGGGCAGATACCGCTTATCCCCCAGCCCAACCCGAAGGCGGCCGCCCCCAGCAACAGGGGCCGGTCGATGCGCTGCGCTTTGGGTAGGTGGTACTGCTCGGCATAAACCGGCGCCTTGTTGTCGCTGATGCGTTTTTTCACCACGAAGTGATAGAGCGGCAGGTACACGCCCAAAGCGCCCGCCATCACGAACATGAGCGACGGATCCCATTGCCCGGAGGCCATGTTTGAAACGTTGAGAAACCCGATCACCACGCTGGGATCGGTCATTCCGGAGATCAACAAACCTGCCCCAAACAAGAGGCCGCAGACGAAAGAGACGAAACTGTTCATAGCGATTAAACGTTTATCCGTGGAAGCTGATCGCGGCTAACACACCGGTGGTCATAAACACGGCCGTTGCCGCAATCGATCGGGTCGAGAGCCGGCCAATACCGCAGATTCCATGACCGCTGGTGCAGCCACAGCCAAAGTAAGTCCCGGCACCGACCAGAAGCCCTGCCAGCGCGATCAACGGCAGGGGTAACGCCGGAACACTCGGCGTTGAGTCAAAAAACAGCTTGGCGATCAGGCCACTTGCGACGAGCCCGGCCAAGAACAGGAGTCGCCAGTTGCCAGCGCCTCGCGTAAAGAGGGCCCCGTGAAGGATGCCGCTGATACCTGCGATTCTACCGTTGAGGAGCATGAGCAAGATGGCGGCAAGGCCAATCAAGCCACCACCGAGCAACGGAGTGATTATCTCTGTCGACGCCATAGAAGTTATCCGGGAAGTGTGGGAGGTGAGGCTGTTTTTGCGACATTAGATTTTACTAAATCTGCCGGAATTTGGCATCTCTGGGCTCCCAAGTTGCCAGCGGTTTCGCGGAAGCGGTCAACGGACGCAAGATTCATTCGGGCTTGCCAGCCAAGCCTTAGAGATGTTGACTGCCCTATCCTGCTCGCGCTCCCCGCACAACCAGGAGCGTTATCGCAACTGTCTGAGACAGAGAGGACGCCAACGGAGTGCCCCCCACAAAATCCAGACAAGCCAGACAAGCCAGACAGTGTTGCTGCGGTTTCCAGAGGAGCCTGCCGACATGGCATCCTGTCTTATGTCCCATCCAGGGCCATGCCAACACTCAGGATTTCATGTGCACATCTCGCTGGGGATAAGGGATCGATATTCCAGCTTCGTCAAATGCTTCCTTCATCTGATGGGTGAGATCCCAGTAGACATCCCAGTAGTCCGCGGTCTTCACCCAAGGGCGGCAAATGAAGTTAACCGAACTGTCTGCAAGCTGATGAACACGCAGGGTAGGCTCCGGCTTATTCAGAATTGCAGGGTGGCTTTTCACGATCCGCTCCATGACTTCCAGAGCTGCCGGTATCGAGTCTTCATAGGAAATACCAAACACCAGATCAACCCGACGTACCTTGCTGGCCGTTACGTTGGTAATCACATTGCCCCAGACATTTTTGTTCGGAATCACAATAATCTGGTTGTCCGGGGTCGCAACCTTCGTTGCGACGATACTGACGGACTTCACGGTGCCACCGACACCCCCGACCTCGACATAGTCGTCTTCATCGAAGGGCTGATTAATCATGATCATCAGCCCGCTGGCCAGATTGCCCAACGTGTCCTGAAAGGCAAAGGCGAGAATAAAGGAGGCCCCGCCAATCATGGCGAAGATGGGTGCGACATTGACGCCAAGGCCGGCCAGAACCAGCAACAGGCCAAGGGTGAGCACCAACCAGAAAACCACGCCAACCAAAAACGTTTCCAACAGTTTGGAAATAGTAGGAACCCGACCAATCCACTTGCGGGCCGCGGCGCTGAACGTACGTGCAACGGCCAGCAGCCCTAGCGCCGCCAGAATCACGATGCCGATGTTCTTCAGAACCGCCAGGCCACCGTCTTTGCGGGTGACCCATTCAAGAGTGGCCAGGAAAATGGCTTTGGGACTGGCCAGGCTGGTTTCATCCAGCAGGATCGCATCCCGGTAGGTCCGCAGGTCAGCCACCAGTTCAGGATCGCCAGCTTTGCGCTCGTAGGCATCCACCACCATGGTGTAGCGTTCAAACACCGGGATTCTGGCTTCAGTCATCGCCGCTATTTCCCGGTAAGTTTCTTTGCGCTGGCCTTCCGGAGATTGAATCGCACTTACCTTTTTATTCGAAATTGCTCGGGTTTCCGCCTGAACAATATCCAGCCAGGCAAGCGCCAGCGGCTTGAGCTCGTCTTTTGTCATGGGCACAAGCCGATGGGAAAGCACGTCGATCGGTATCGCCGGGTTGGTCAAATCTTGGGAGACCGCCTGCTCAGGCTCCTCACCAGAGGGCTTCTCACCAGAGGGCTCCTGAGCAGAAGCCAGTTGGGCGAGTGCAACAAGCCCAACGATCGAAAACAGGAGATAACGTGACAGGAGATGGATCTGTTTAATGGATAACATCGTTTTAGCCACCAGTTTTACCCACGCGGGCTCGAGTTACTCGTTTTTACCGGACAGAAACTCCGCCAATGCCTGATAGGCTGGCAGCGAGGTGGGGTCAATAAGGCCATTTTTGGCTTGGGGGAAAGAGGCCAGGCGGACCAGAACCATGTTCGCTGTGGGATCGATATAAATGGTTTGCCCATGAACACCTCTCGCTGCAAACGCGCCATGGTCGTTATGAAAAACCCACCACTGACTGGTGTAGCTGCCTTCGGGAATCGTAGGAAAGCCGGAAAACTTGCTTTGGTCTCCACCGGCACGGATGCTTTCGACCACCTTGGCCGGGAAGAGCTGCTTGCCATTGAACTGACCGTTCTGCAACACCAGCAGCCCGAGACGCCCGAGATCCCGCAGGCCTGCTGAAATCCCGCCGCCGGCAAAGGGCACCCCTTTTCCGTCCACCGTTTGATAAGCCGCCTGTTCGGCGCCCATAGGGCGCCACAATCGCTGCGATGCAAGCTCAGTAACCGCCTTGCCTGTCACCCGACTGATGACCCAGCCCAGCATGTCTGAATTGATCGTCTTGTAATGAAAGGATTCGCCATGCTCGCCCTCGGGCTCAACCTGCTGCAGATACTCCCAATAGCCATTCGGCCCCTCGTAGTCTCCCGCCTTGGGCAGTGGGCTGGCAGCCGCCGAGTACAGCCAGATGTCGGCACTCGGGTCTGAGTAATCCTCCGAATATTTCAAACCGGTGGTCATATCCATCACCTGCCGGACCGTCGCGTTGGCAAAGGCGCTGTCGCCAATCTCCGGAATGATGTCTTTAACCTGCAGGGTGTCATCAAGTACACCTTCCTGAACCAGTATCTCGCCCAGCAGGCCGGTGACGGACTTGGTCATGGACATGATGGCGTGCTTTCCGTCCGGCTCGAGACAGCCGAAATACCGCTCGTAAACCACCTTGCCGTCATGAAGGATAAGCATTCCGTCGGTGTAGTTGGCATAAAGCGACTCTTCCCAGCTCATGTCCGCACTTGAGTTAGTGGGCGTGAACCTCAGCGCATCGATGGTGCGCGCCATTTCAGCAAATCTGGCCGGCGGCAGATATTCCAGCGGAACAGGTTTGCCAACACCGCGGCTGATTTCTTCTGTCGGCAGAAACTCGCGCAAGTGGCAGACAGACCAGCGCAACTTGGGAAAGCTGAAGTAGTTGGAATCCGGCTGGGTGATAAGCAATTCGGGAGGCGACGGAAATCCCTGCATCCAGCCCAAAACACGAGGGTCGGACTCCTGGGCGGATAAAGTGTCTGAGTGAACAGAGGGCGCAGCGAGCAAAGCCCACAGGGAGCCAACGGCCGCGCCGGTCTTCATCAAAGTGCCAAGCATCGGCATTAAAAGCTCCCTTTACACTACTCCATAGGCTGACGCCTGGTTAGTCTAGTTCATGGCTTGGCCACTGGACTTCCCCCGGCCTCGTTACCTGAACTCGCGCAGCGGGTTCTGGTCGTACCCTGTCAAGGTATTGCAAAATCGTCGAGGTATTGCAAAATCATGCTACGAGATCCCAGTTATCCGGTGGACACTAGAGAGGGCGCTAGAGAGGGCGAAGAAGCCTCCTCAACTGTCTCGACGTTAGACGGCCTCGCCAAGCGCGCCAGCTACTCACTGATGGATACGCTAACCCGTGATCCTGAGGCGACAGAGGACGGTGCCGATCACGCACCCCGACAAGTCTTTAGCGGGCACTATGTGCCCGTTCAACCCACACCGATCGACGACCCCGAATACGTTGCCCACAGCACAGCGTTCTTCCGGGAACTTGGCCTTGCCGACGGTTTGGCGGAATCCGTGGAGTTCGTACGGATGTTCAGCGGAGACCTTTCGCAGGTCCCGGCGCCACTGCGCAAGGTGGGCTGGGCGACGGGCTACGCGCTCTCCATCTTTGGCACCGAATACACTCAGCAATGCCCGTTTCAGACGGGTAACGGCTATGGCGATGGTCGTGCCATTTCCGTACTTGAGGCCGTCATCAATGACCGCCGCTGGGAAATGCAGCTCAAAGGCGGCGGTCGCACACCGTATTGTCGGGGCGCGGATGGCCGGGCGGTCTTGCGTTCGAGCGCCCGGGAGTTCCTGGCGCAGGAGCACATGCACGCCCTTGGCGTGCCGACCTCTCGATCCTTGAGTTTATACGTATCGAAAACAGAGAAGGTCCGGCGCCCCTGGTACGCTGAGGGTTCGACATCACTGGATCCCGACCGGCTCATCGAGGAGCCCGTGGCGATCTCGACGCGAGTGGCGCCCTCTTTCCTTCGGGTTGGCCAGATCGAGCTCTTCGGTCGCCGTGGCCGTCATAGGGAACACGCCACGGCGCTGGAGGAACTCGAACAGATCGTTTTGCATTTGATCGATCGCGAGTACGCCGAAGTCATCGACAGTCAACTCGGCATCGCCGAGAAAGCGGTTTTGCTCGCCCGTGAGTTTCGCGGTCGCCTGACTTCGCTGGTGGCGAACTGGATCCGTGTCGGCTACTGCCAGGGCAATTTCAACAGCGACAATTGTGCTGCCGGCGGCTTCACGCTGGATTACGGCCCGTTCGGGTTCTGTGAAATATTCGACCCCTTTTTTCAGCCTTGGACCGGCGGTGGGCAGCACTTCGCCTTTTTGAACCAGCCGGCGGCAGCGGAACGTAATTTCGCCATGTTTTGCTCGGCGTTGCAGCCGCTTCTGGCTTCAAATAAGGAGGCATCACAACAGCTGGATGACATTCGCGGTGGCTTCATGGCAGTCATGCAAGAGGAACTGGAAGCCATGTGGTCGGCCAAACTTGGACTTGAACGGTTTGACGCAGCCTTGTTCGGTGAACTCGTAAAACTCATGGTGCAAACCCCCGTTGACTACACGATCTTCTTCCGCGAACTCTCATCGATTCCCGACGACATAACACCACTTACAAAAAGCTTCTACAGACAGCCGGATGGAACGATGGAGACGGACTGGTCCGAGTGGCTGGTGAAATGGAAATCCCTCGTCACCGACCGAAACGGTGCAAATAACGGCCAGGGCCGATCGATCGACGATATATCAAGGCGAATGAAATCGGTTAACCCTAAATACAGTTTGCGGGAGTGGCTGCTGGTACCGGCCTATCAACGTGCGGCCAGGGGAGATTACGATTCACTCAGAGAACTACAGGCGGTGATGACCCAGCCTTACGCTGAGCAATCAAAAGCGGTGGAGGATAAATACTACCGCCTGAAGCCGCAGGAGTATCGCTCCCTCGGTGGCGTGTCGCACATGAGCTGTTCTTCATAATTCTGGCGCCAAGCTTTAAGCCAGCGCCTTATCGTCAAGCTAGCCGGGTTCGAACGGCCCGCACCCAGGCGCCTAATGAGAAAAGCCGGGACAGAGAACTGCAGTGATCAAGTAAACCTGGCCACTACAACCGAAGCCACCGCATTAACTGCCCAGTCGTGAATTAAAGATCACTATTTCTAATCAATGCACCGTGCACACCATGCAGGGATCAAACGAGCGCACCACGTGCTGCACCGCCACCGGATCCTGTTCGCCTTCGCGCACCGGGGTGCCGGCCAGCGCCTGTTCCAGGGCGCCGGGCTGGCCCGCCTGGTCACGGGGTGAGAAGTTCCAGGTGGTGGGGGCGATGATCTGGTAGTTGGCGATCCGCCCCTGCTCGACCCGTATCCAGTGCCCGAGACTGCCGCGGGCCGCTTCGATCATGCCCACTCCGGTACCGTCCGGAACCTGGCCGGGGTCCCGGTAGCAGGGCTGTTCCGGCTTGAGGGCCGCGGCCCAGCCCTCCATCCGCATCAACGTGCGGGCCACCTCCACCAGACGCATAACCACCCGGTTACGCACATTGCTCCCGGATTCAGCCACCAGTGCCCGGGCCAGGGGCTGGCCATCCACCACCTGCCGGGCCAGGGCCCCCACTTCCACCACGGTTCCATCCAAGCGCGGCGCCTTGCACCAGCTGTAACCGTCTGGCTTGTCCAGATCGGGCCGGGTTTCCCCGCGCCCGGGGGGCAGGCAGACCTCGTTCTGAGCCATCCAGCTGTGGCTGACGTCCTCGCTGATTCGGCTCCGATCAAGGGCCTGTAGCCCCCCCTCCCAGACGCCCGGGGCCAGGGTAGGTTGCCCATCCAGCGGATAGTTACCGAAACTCATAAAGCGATCGCCCCCGCGGCCGAGGGAGGCAAGGTTAAGCGCCTCGGCCAAGCGCACAAACAACGCCAGGTCCGAGTCGCGACTCTCTGCCCACCGCTCCAGGTCCGTGATGCTGCTGAGCCCGGCGATCGCTTCGAGGCTGTCACCGAAAGTCACCCGCTCCAGAAAGCGGCGAAAGCCCTTGAGGATCGCCAGCAACCGCAGCCGTTCCTGGGGCTGGATGCCCTTGCTGAGCCCGCCGGGCTGAATGGCCAGGGAGTGTGGCCACTTCCCGGCCAGAATCCCCATCAGGTGCAGAAACTCGGCCCGCGCCGGGATCACCTGGGCGGCGGCGCTGCCCTTGACCGCCTGGAAGCGCTTGGCGACCCGGGCATACCAGAACTCGCCGGCATAGACCGCGCGGGCGAAATCGGGCATGAAAAAGAGGTAGAAGTGGCTGATGTGGTCGGCGAGGTTTTCGTTGGCCAGGATCAGGTTGGCGGCCAGTTCTCCGTTCTCCGGAACCTCGGCCTGTTGCAGGTCGGCCAGGGCGCGGGCGGCGGCAACGGATTGGGAGACCGAGCAGATGCCGCAAATACGCGGCGTATAGACCAGCGCATCACGGGGACTCTTGCCCACCAGCATCTGCTCGAAGCCGCGGTAGAGGGTGCAGTTGATCCAGGCCTGGTTGACCCGGCCCTGGTCGATATCCAACTTCACTTCCAGATCCCCTTCCACGCGATTGAAGGGACCGACAACGATTCTGCTCAATGCTTCTCCCGTGCTTAGCGCTTCTTTCGGGTGTGGATTTTGGGCGCCACCTTGATGTGATCGCTCACCGCGTTCTCCTTCAGCCGCTCCGGCGTGGCGGCCTTGGACAGGGAAGATAACGCAACAAACCAGGCCTTGGGCATGTCCGTGGGCAGGCCAACCGGAATTCCCGCCAGCTTCGGCGTTTCCACGAAGGGGTGACCGGGTTCCTCAAATTCCGGGGCGGTGCAGTTGATGCAGGCGAAACCGCCCCGGGTGCAGGAGCCCTGACCGTTCCAGAGCCGGATATTGCAGTCGCCGTGGGCCTGGGTGCCGATGCAGCCCATGTGCTCCATCAAACAACCGTTGTCCGACGCCTGACGGGCGCTGGCCTTGTATTCGTAGAATTCGTTACGGGGGCAGCCGTGGTGCACCAGGTGGTCGGCGTAGAAACGGGGGCGCCCCAGCGGATCCAGCTGGCGATTATCCAGCTCCTCAAGAGAGAGGCCCATCAGGGTTTCGGTGATCCAGTTGGGATGGGGCGGACAACCGGCAACATTGATCACCTCCGCCCCGGCCCCGCTCCTATAGTCGCCGCCCAGCAGACCGCCGCGCTGTTCGCCGTCATACTGCAGGCCCCGGACCTCGGCGGGGTTGGTGCCGGCCGACGAGACGCCGCCGTAGCTGGCGCAGGAACCTACCGCCACCACGTAACGGGCCCGCGCCGCCAGGCGCTCCACCCAGGCCATCATCGGCACGCCGGTACCGGCCAGCACGTGGAAGCGCCCGCTGCCGTTGGGGCCGCAGACCACCGCCCCCTCAAGGCAAAGCACGTCCAGGCGCTGCTCGCCATCGACCAGTTCCTGCAAGAGCGCGCGCACTTCGCTGCCGGATTGCTCGCTCAGGGAGGGGTGCCAGAGCAGGTTCACCCCCGCCGCCTCAAGGCTCGCCAACAGGTCAGGGGACTCGGCATTGAGCAGCGACATGGTGCAGCCGCCACAACCGCTGGACTGCAACCACAACAGGTTGATCATGGGCGCTCCTCGACCGGCCCGCGGGGGAGTTCGACAACAAAGCAGGCCCCGCCCCCGGGGTGATTGAAGGCACTGAGCGTGCCACCGTGTTCCTTGATCAGACCGTAACTGAGGGAAAGCCCGAGTCCGGTCCCCTGCCCCACGGGCTTGGTGGTGAAGAAGGGCTCAAAGAGCTTGGAGAGATTATCCTCCGCGATACCGCGCCCATTGTCGTGAATTTCAAAGCGCACCCGCGCCTCCTCGCATCTCAGGCTCAGCGCCAGCCGCGGCACCTCGACCGCGGCCAGGGCATCGAGGGCGTTCTGCACCAGGTTGATCAGCACCTGCTGAATCTGTCCGGGGTGTCCGTAGATCTCACACGTCTGAGGTAGGTCATAGGCCAGCCGCAGCTTGATGCCAGCGTCCCGGGTCACCCAGTGAACGGCGGTGCGGATCACGTGCACCAGGTCGAACGGGCATTTGCTCTCCTTCTGCCCGGAGGAGAACTGGCGCAGGTCCATAACGATATCCCGCACCCGCTCGGCCCCCTCCATGGTGCCCTCGAGCAGCGAGGGCAGATCGTTCAGCAGCCGATCGATCCTGAGCGAGCGGCGCAGCTCATCCTGCTCGGGTTGAGGGGCGTCGCCGTGGACGGCGCCCAGGTACTGCTCCAGGCGCTGGCAGTAACGGATCAGCGAGTGAACGTTGCCGTAGACAAAGCTGATGGGGTTGTTGAGTTCATGGGCGACCCCCGCGACCAGCCGGCCCAGGGAGGCCATCTTCTCGGAGTCGATCAGTTGCTGCTGCGCACGCTGCAGTTCCTGGTGGCTGTTGTTGAGTTCAAGGTAGGCTTTTTGCAGCTCGCCCAGGGGCCGGCCGATCAGCACCAGCCCCAACACCCGTCCCCGGGCGTCGTGGCGACTGGCGCAGTTCATGGACAGGGGCGTTTCAGCCCCCCGGCCCAGGGTCAGGTGCAGTTCGCGGTCACGGAACGCCAGCTCCCCGCCCTGGCGGCGAAAGTTCTCTATCTGCCGGCGTGAATCGGCGCTGAAGAGGTCCAGGTAGGCGCGCCCCAGCAGTTCGGCCTCCGCCACTCCAAGCGCCTGCTCCAGGGCTCGGTTGACCTGCCGGATCCGCCCCTGGGTATCGGTGACGATCAGCACATCGGTCATGGTGGTCAGCACGTTGTCGATAAAGTGCTGGGCATCCTCGAGGGCCTGGTTCTTCTTCTCGATCTCCACCTGATACTTAATCAGGTCGGAATAGACCTCCTCCATCTGGTGCACCACATCCACCCAGGCCGCCTCGGCGGCGGCGTCCAGGCTCAGGGCGTCCACCTCGGCGGAAGCGTTATGAAGCGGGATTGGGGAGGAGTGCGGGTCGATGCTCATCGGCGCCCCTGTGGGAATATCAACGTTCTATGATAACGGCTCACTACAAGCAGGGATAGGCGTCTAGTCCGCCTCGGCAAAGGCACTGACCTGGTAGCGATAACAGCGCATGCCGGCGGGCCAGTCTGAAGGCGCCAGCCCCGCCTTGCGTTTTAACTGACTGAGAAAAGCCCGCGGCTCCGGTAACTGATCCCACACCTGGGGCAGGAAGGTGGCGCGGTGAGTACCCGCTTCCAGCCAGAGGCCGTCGACGCGCGGTCGCAACGCTGCGCAGAGGGCCTCGTCGTTCGCCACCGCCAGCTCTTCCAGAGGAGAAAGCACGGAGATTTCGATCCGCAGCCGCGGCAGCTCCTCGGCGCTGACGGGCGAGAAGCGGGGATCGTCAAATCCTGCGCTGTAGGCGAAATGGGCCACCGCCTGCAGCAGCGGCTCCTTCGCCTCCAGGGTGCCGATACAGCCCCGCAGCGCGCCCTCCAGATGCAGGGTGACGAAGCAGGCCCGGGGCGCGGCCAGTGGGGAATCGCTGTCGACGGAAAGTGCCGGCGGTCGTTGCCCCGAGGCCAGGGCCGCCTCCAGGGTTTGCCGGGCCACATCCAGCAACTGTTGCTGACCCGCGGCCGCCAATGCCTCAGTGCAGGGCATAGGCGCCGTATCCCACCACCCGGTCCCGGGGGCCCTCGGTGTCGCCTGAGTTGCGCAGATCCAGCAGCTCGATCTCAAGCCCCCGCCGGGCCGCCAGGTGCAGCAGGCCGTTGAGGGGGTAAGCACCGCAAGCCTGCTCGCCGGAAAGCTGGGCTCGGCAGGCACAGACGGCCTCGCTGGTGGCCCGGTCCAGACGCTGGGCCTCGCCGTACGGGTGGTAGTGACTGAGATCGCTGCTGATCACGATCAGGGTTTCACGGCCCCCCCACACCTGCTCCAGCACTTCGTCCACCTCCTCGGCCTGGCACTGCCCCACCACCAGCGGCAGCAACCGAAAGTCATCCAGCAGTCGCTGCAGGAAGGGGAGCTGCACCTCCAGGCTGTGCTCCTGGGCATGGGCAGACGGCATGACCCTGACCTGGGGCATCCGCGCCAGGGCGGCCATGCCCTCGCTGTCCAGTGCCACGGCGCCCAGGGGGGTCATGAAGGTATCACAGCCCGGCAGCGCAAGCCCCCTGAGAGGCACCCGGTGTGAAGGCCCCAGCAGCACCACCCGACGGATCGTCTTCGCCAAGGCGCGCAGCAGGTTGTAGGCACGGGCCGCCACCGGCCCGGAGAACGCATACCCGGCATGGGGCACCACCAGTGCCTTGGGGGTGACCCCGGAACAGGGATTTTGCGCCAGGTAGTGATCGATATCCCGGCGCAGGACGACCGGGTCATCGGGGTAGAAAAAGCCGGCCACCGCCGGCTGTCGGACGTCCATGGCTTCGACCTTTAAGTTCTGAGCTTTAAGTTTCGAGCTTTAACTTCTGAGCTTTAAGTTTCGAGCTTTAAGTGCTGCCCTCAGAGTTCTGGCCTTAAAACGGTGCCTTCTCTGCTACCAGTATAGTTACCGCCCCTCGGCAGAGAGCAGCCAAGCCTCGGGCGGAACGATGTAGCCCTGGTAGCCATCCACGGGCAGTGCGCGAAGCTGCTCCAGCTGCTGCGCGTCCTCGATACGGGTCAGGATCAGGTCGATCTCCTGAGTGCGGGCCATACCGGCCAGTGCCTTGTAGAAACCGGCGCTGTGACTGTCTTCATCCAGCACCAGGCCCGAATCCAGTTTGAAGTAAGCCGGGCCCATGGCGGCCAGTTCCCGCAGGCGCTCGAAATGCAGGCCCAGGCGGTCAAAGCCGAAGCGCACGCCGCTGGCGCTGAGCATCGCGGTCAGGGCCTGCAGGGACTCGGGGTCACGAATCAGCGCCTCCTCCGGCAGATCGAAACTCAGGTAGCGCCGCGACTCACCGAGTGCCGCCAAGTACTCATGCAGCCAACTGCTGAAGGCCGCGTCCGCAATGGCGCTCTCCGACAGGTTGAGGGTGAGCGGCTGGCTCAGATTGGCGATAGGCGACGCCAGTGCCTGGAGCACGCAGCGGTCGAAGCGCCCGCCCAGGCCGAACTGATCCACGAAAGGCATGTACTGCCCGGCGTGGTAGCGCCTTCCTTCCCGCTCGATACCGGTAAAGACCTCCAGTGCTAGGAGCCGGTTGTCCGCCAGTGCCAACACCGGCTGGCGCTGGAAGAAAAAGGCTTTGTCGTCCATGGCGCTCAACGCCAGCTGCCGCCACTGATCCCGCCCCAGCACCGGCAGCTGCGGGTCGCCACACACCACCTGCACCCGCCGGTTTGGATCCTTTCGCGCCTGTTGCAGGGCCAGATCCACCTGGGAGAGCAGTTGACCGGCGCTGTCCCCGGGGCGACGCAACACCACGCCGCCGCTGCAGCGTACCTGCTGGTCGGCCCCGGAAAGGGCGAGGTTGCTTTGAATCTCCCCGACCACCTGGTTCACCATGGAGGCCACCTGTTCCGCGTCCAGACCGGGCAGGATCAGCGCCAGATCGGACTTAGAAAGACGGGCCAGGAGCGCGCCGGGATGACGCTCCAGGTGGCGCTGGATCACCTCGACCTGCTCCCGAATCAGACGGTCCCGGGCCTGGTAGCCCCCTTCGGCCTGCAGTTGCTGCAGCCCCTGGGTGCCGATCATGGCCAAGCCGCCGTCGCCGGGTTCGGCCAGCCACTGCTGCAGCTGCAGGTTGAAGAAGTGGCGGTTCGCCACCCCGGTGACGGGGTCCAGATGGGCCTCGCGACGCAACCGTTCGGCCTCCCGAGCCTGGGTCTCGAACAATGATTCCAGGCGTCGACTCATGGAGTTGAAGGCCTTGATCAACCCCTTGAGTTCACGGATACGCGGCTCCGGCAGGGGTTCACCGAACTGCTGATTCTCGATCGCCTGGGCCCGCTGCTGCAGCAGGCCCAAAGGCCGAAGCAGGTAACGCAGGCCATAGACCAGCGCCACCGCCACCAGAAAGAAGGCGGCAACGAACCAGCTCAACAGTCCCGAGACGAACTGCCAGAGCTGTTGATAGGCGTAGCCCGGGTGCCCGGTCACCTGCAACGTGCCCAGCTGCAGCCAGCCGCTGGTCAGCACGTTGGCCTCGGTCACCGGCTCGAACAGTTCAAGGGCGGTGAACCATCCCGGCACCCCCACCACCGCCCGCTCGGTCTCGCGCTGCACGCGGGCGTTCTCTTTCGCCAGCTCGAGGGTTATTTCCCGGTAGTAACCGCCGTCGAAAACCACGCTCACCACCGACTCGGCCGCTGCCTGGTCGCCCGTTTCCAGGTGCGGGAGCAGGGACAACCCAAGAGAGGTCACCGTGTTCTGCACATCGGTCTGCATCTGCCGGGCGAGGTAGTCGCGGGTGTGGGTAAACTGCAGCGACAATACCGCGACCAGCAGCAGCGTAAACAACAGCAGGGTCATCAACACGATTTGGCGGTAAAGGGTCATCTCTCTTTTCCTATTCCAGCGACAGCTCGGGGACGCGAAGGGACTGAATACGGTAGCGGCTTCTCAGGTCATTCCAGCGCTGCAGACGCGAGGCTTTTCCGGCCAGGACACCCCGTCCCCGCTCCTTGTTGAGCCAGAGGTTTTGACCGTTAAAGCTGTAGATGGGGACCAGGTCGCCACGCTCACTGGCCGGCAGGATTTCGCCTTCGAGATTATCCAGGATCACCGGCATGGCGTCGGGGGTGCGGTAGTAGGCAACCACCATGTGGTGCTGATCAAGACGCGTGGCCTTGACGTAGGTAATACGCAACTTCTCCTGGTCAACCCCCAGGGCGAGCAAGGTAAGGTACTTGGCGATACTGTAGTCTTCGCAGTCCCCTCCGTTGGCGCCGAGAAACTCCAGCGGCGTTGCCCAGTAGTCCGTCTCCCGCCACAGCTTGAGGTCATCGATAAAAATGAGCTGGTTGAAGAAGCGGTTCACCTGCTCGAGCTTTTCCGGCTCACTAAGCGCCGCACCTTCCTCCATTAGCCGGCGCCAACTGTTCACGCGCAGTCGGGCCCGCTCGCCGTATTTATCGGCAACGCGCTCCAGCACCTCGTCCCAAGGAAGCCCGTTCACCCCCACGGCGGCGCCCCAGATTGGCAGCGCCAGTGCCAGGGCCAGCAAACCGCGTCTCAGGAAGGGGCTTGTACGCCCTTTAACCACCTGCGGCCCGCCGTTGACCCCGGTTTTTTCTAACTACTGCACTCACGATCTCAGTTCATGGCAACCGGCCAGTCACTGGGCGCTTCGACACTAAGACTTTCAAGCAGGCTGCCGGTGGCGTTGAGCACCCGGTAGCGGGCCAGGACCAGGTCGGTGCGACCGCGAAGCAAGGCTTTCTCCGCCTCGAAGCGCTCGTTCTCCATGTCCAACAGGTCCATCAGGGTACGGCGCCCCAGCTCGAACTGCTTGGTGTAGGCCTCCAGGGTTGAAGCGCTCGCCTCTACATGGCGCTTGAGGTAGGGCTGTTGCTCATCGAGGAAACGGTGCGCGTTCCAGGCCAGTCCCAACCCTTCCTTCACCTGTCGTGCCGCGCGCTCCAGAACCTCGCGGGCCTCTTCCCGCTGGTGGACGGCGCGTGCTGTTTCGTGGGTGTCCTCAAAGCCCGAGAACAGGTTGTAGCGCAGTTTCAGCATCGCCCTGGCGTCGTTGTTGTGCCCCTTGATGCCGTCGAAGTCATCGCCCCAGCTGCTGTTCACCTCAAAGCTGAGCTGCGGGTAGTTGCGGCTTTTGAACACATCGATCTGCTCGGATGCCGCCTCCACGTCGAGACGCGCCGCCATCAGCGTCGGGTGCTGTTGCTGGGCCTGGGCCTCGGCATCGGCCAGGGATGCGGGCAGTGTCAGCTGGCCGTTCTCGGGCCGCTGCAGGTCGGTAGGCATCTCCCCGACCACCTGTTCGAAATTGCGCTGCGCGTCCGCCAGGTTGTTGGCCGCCGCGACCCGGTTGCTGTGGGCGCGTGCCAGGCGACCTTCGGCCTGGTCCAGCTCGGAGCTGGAGCCGATGCCCTGGTCGGTGCGCTGCTTGATCTGGCTGTGAATGCGCTCGTGGGCCTTCAGGTTTTCCTCGGCCAGCGCCAGCTCCTCGCTGGCCTGCAGCACGGCAAGGTAGACCTCGGCGGTGCGCAGCGCCAGGTCTTCGGCCTCGGCCTGAACCAGGTACCGATGGGCCTCGGCTTCAGCCGAGGCGCGGGCGACATCGCTCGGCGTGCGGAAACCGTCGAACAGCATCTGCCGCAGGTTCAGCGACAGCTCCTGCCGGGTCAGCTCTTCGGGGTGATCGCCCCGGGCTCGCAGGCCGGGGGTGTCGGTCTCCTCCCAACCGTAGCCACCCTCCAGGTCGATCCGTGGTAAGTAACCACTTCGTGCGACCCCGATGGCATCCTCACGGGCGTGGTACTGATCCAGCACCGCGCCAATCTCCGGATTTCCGTCGATGGTTTTAAACACCGCCGTTTCCAACGTCTGGGCCTGGCCCAGCAGCGGAAGGGCGCCAAGGATAAGCGTCGATAGAAGTTGTTTTTTCACGGTACCTTCTTATTTTTACAGAGTTAACTTTGAGCTCAAGGCCACTCGCATTTGCTCAGGGCCACTAGCGTTCGGTCAGGGCCATGGTTTGCGCTCGCAAAATCGGCTTGAGCAGATAGTCGAGAATGGTTTTGCGTCCGGTCAGCACGTCCACGGTCGCGGTCATCCCGGGAATAATCGGCAGCTCACCGCCGTTTCCGTCCAGGGTATTGGTCTCGGTGCGCACCCGGATCAGGTAGTAGACATCACCCTTCTCGTCCTCGATGCTGTCTGCACTGATGTGTTCGAGGGTTCCGTTAAGGCCGCCGTAGGAGGCGAAATCGTAGGCGGTAAAACGCACCATGGTCTCAAGCCCCGGGCGCAAAAAGGCGATATCCTTGGGCAGAATCCGGGCCTCGATCATCAGGTGGTCTTCGGTCGGCACGATCTCCACCAAGTCCATTCCCGGCTGAATTACCCCGCCTACCGTGTTGACCGCCATGCGCTTAACCGTGCCCCGTACCGGCGAGGCCACCGTGGTGCGTTTGACACGATCCTCGAGGCTCACCACCCCTTCACTCATCTGCGCCAGTTTGGCCTGGACCTCGTTGAGCTCACTCTGGGACTCGGAGCGGTGCTGCAGGGCTACATCCAGGCGCTTGTCGATATTTTCCAGCCGTGCGGCTTCCACCTTCGGCAGCATCAGCCGCGAGCTTTCCAGCTCCGACTTGAGCAGGTTCACCTCCCGCTCCAGTTTTATCAGCTCGACCCGCGGCACCACGCCCTCTTCAGCCAGGGGCCGGGTCATCTGCAACTCCTCGACCCCGAGGCGGTAATTCGTCGCCAGATAGCGGATCTTGGAAATCAGCTCCTTTTTCTCCTGGGCACGCTGGTCAATCTGGCGTTCAATGATTTTCAGCTGGTTACTCAGGTTTCTCAGCCGCTCTTCCAACTGGGCGCGCTCCCGCTGCATCAGTGCCCGCAGTTCCGTCGAAGCGCCCTCATCCAGAGCCCCAAAATCAATCGCAACCGGCAGCACCTGGACCTGGGTCTGCCAGGCATCCGGGTCGACCGCGGTTGCATTCACCCGAATACTGGCCAGTTCTGCCTGCAGACGGGCGGCACTGGCCCGCATAAAGTTGGCTTCCTGGGCGTGTTCACGGTAATCGGAACGGAAACGGGTATCGTCGATCAACAGCAACGGCTGCCCCCGCTCCACCGGATCGCCTTCGCGAACCAGCACCTGCTTGAGGATGCCTCCCTCCAGGTTCTGCACTACCTGGATATGCTGTGATGGGATCACCCGGCCTTCGCCGCGGGTCACCTCATCGAGCTCGGCCACGGTGGCCCAGGCAAGTGCGCAGGCGGAAAACGCCACGATGGTCCACAGCAACAGCCGGGAACGCCGGGAGGGCTGCAACAGCAGGGTCGCGTCAGCACGATCGACGAACCCCTGCAGGAACTCCTCCCGGGTATACTGGCTCACAGCGTGGGCTCCCCGCCCTGTCGGGCGCCCCGCACCCGCCCCTCGGCCAACAGCGCAAGGACCTTCTCTTTGGGCCCGTCGGCCACCAGACGCCCCTGGTCTATCACCAGCAGGCGGTCAACCGCCTCCAACATGGATGTCTTATGGGTAGTCAGCAGCAAGGTCCGGTTGGGGCCCAGGGACTTCAGGCGCTCCAAAAGCGCCCGCTCTGCCCGGTTATCCAGCTGGCTGCTGGGCTCATCCAGCAGAAAAATCGGCGGGCGCAGCAACGCGGCCCGAGCCATGGCCACGGCCTGGCGTTGACCGCCGGAAAGAAAGCGGCCGCCTTCGCCGACCTGCCTCTCCAGCCCTTCGGGGTCAGTATTGGTAAAGTCACTGACACCGCCGAAATCGGCCGCCTTGACCAGACGCTCGTCACTGGAGTACGGGGCCCCCAGCAGAATGTTGTCCCGAATGCTGCCGAAAAAGAGCTGGTTTTCCTGGGTAACCGAACCGATGTTACGACGCAGATCCGCCGGATGAATCTGCGCCAGGTTGATGCCATCGATACGGATGGCCCCGGCGCTGGGCTGGTACAGCCCAAGCAGCAGGCGATTGATGCTGCTCTTGCCGGCCCCGATGCGACCGATAATGCCTACCTTTTCCCCGGCCCGAATGCGAAACGAGACCCCCCGCAGCGCGCTGCCTTCCTGGTGGGGGTAACGAAAATCCACCTGGTCAAATTCAATATCCCCGAACAGCTCAGGGCGGTTGACGTATTTGCGCTCCAGGCTCTGCTCCTCGGGCATCTTCATCACCTGGTCGATCAGGCCCATGGCCGCCTTGGCCTGGTTGTAACGGGTAGCCAGCAGCGACAGTTGCGCCATAGGGGTGATCGCCCGGCTTCCGAGCATCACCGCGGCGATGATGCCGCCCATGCTCAAGGCGCCCTCCGCCACCTGGTAGACACCCAGAACCACCGTGGCCACTGTCACCAGTTGCTGCAGGTAGCTCGATAGGCTGGCGACCGAGGTGGAAAGCCGTCGGCTCGCCATCTCCAGGCGTCCCATCTCGCTGACATTGCGCTCCCACTGCTCCTGAAACTGGCTCTGGGCCCCGGCGATACGCAGGGATTCCAAACCGCTCAACCCCTCCACCAGGGTGGCGTTCTTCTGCGCCGCATACTGCCCGCTTTCGACAATGGCGCGGGCCAGGGGCCGCTGCACATAAAAGCTGTAGGCCACCATGACCAGCATGGCGACCAGCGGCACCAGCGCGAGGGGGCCGGCTACGATCCAGATCACCAACACCAGCAACAGGGCAAAAGGCAGGTCAATCAGACTGGACAGGGTCGCCGAGGTGATAAATTCACGAACGCTCTCAAACGACTGCAGTTGGTTGGCGAAGGCTCCCACCGACGGAGGACGTGCCTCCATTCGAATGCCCATCACCCGGCTGAATATTCGGGCCGAAAGCTTCAGGTCGAGCTTCTTGCCCACCAGATCGATAAAGTGGGCGCGCAGCTGACGCATGATGAAGTCGAAGGTGAAAACGATCAGAATGCCCGTGGCCAGCACCCACAGGGACTCAAAGGCCAGATTGGGAATCACCCGGTCGTAGACGTTCATCACGAACAGCGGGGAAGCCACGGCGAACAGGTTGATCAGGACCGAAGCCACCACCACGTCAAGGTACAGCAGGCGGTTCTCGCGCAATGTGCTCCAGAACCAGTGGTGACGCCGGGTGTCGATCACCTCCGGGCTGCGTTCGTCAAAACGGTACTTCTTCTTGACGTAAAACAGGTGCCCCGCGTAAAGCCCTTCCAAGGCGTCAAGGTCCAGCCAGGTTTCGCCGCCACCCGCCTCGGGTTGCAGAATACGGGCACGCCCCTGGTCCCGATCCAGCTCCAGCAGCACGCAGCAGCTGCGGTCATTCAACAGGAGCAGAGCAGGAAGCAGCAGCGTGGAGACGCTGGACAACGGCTGAGAGGCGAGCCGGGCCGCCAACCCCGCGCGCTCCGCCGAGCGCGGCACCAGATCGGGCGTCAGGCGGTTGTCCACCAAGGGGAGCCCCTCGGTGAGCGAATCCTCGGAACAGGGGTTGCCGTGGTGCTGACTGAGCAACACCAAGGCCTCCACCAACGGATCATTGGGGTGATCGTCTTGCGGCTCAACCTGCCAGGCCGCTGTGGCGCTATGTTCCGACGACTGCATTCAGCGGTACTACCTTACCACTCCGGGATTAGCTGTCGATGATCAACTTATTGGATTCAAGCAGCTTGTTGACGATGTCACTGTCAGTGGCAAGACCGTCAACGCCCAAATCCGCATATGAGGTATTCTGCAGCTCGATTCGTTGGGTAACCTCACCGCCGGCGCCAGCCGTACGAATATCAATTACCACACTCGAGCCATTCTCTTCGAAATCGAGGTACCCGTCCAGATTCGCCGCGCTCTCACCCTGCAAAAGATCTGACAGGTCAAGACGATCGTCACCGGTTCCGAAGTCGGTGACCTGGTCAACCGCGATATCGCCCGCGCTTCCCTCATCACCGGCACGCCAGAGGAACAGGTCGTCCCCGCTGCCACCGGTGAGGATATCGTCGCCGGCAAGGCCACTGACCTGGTCCATTCCCTCGGTGCCGGCTAGGGAGTCGCCGGCGTCAGACCCGCTGATTACGTTGCTGGGGTTAATCGTCAGCGTTGCCTCTGAGGTATCACCGTCAGCGTCTTCAAGGGTGTAGGTAAAGACATCACCATCGGTAATGGCCGGTGTGAACGACAGTTCCTCCACGGTAAATGCGTCGTTCGGACCACCATCGACGCCGAAAACCAAGTACGCAAAAGTGGCACCCGGCTCCATCGGATTGATAGTCACCCCGACCGGACTGTTGTTTGCGTCCTGGGCCGCAATCGAAGTGATGGCTACCTGCTGCCCTTCTGAATCGTAGGCGTAGATTTTGATGCCCTGGGTTTCAAGGTTTGCGTTACTCAGGTTTGCCAACACCACGGTGGCACTGTCCGCGGACGCTGGCAGTCCGATCGCAAGATATTCATGTGTCTCGATCTGGTATCCGGATTGGTTGCTGTCAGTGGGGATCACTCCCAACTCGTAGCCGTTTGCCTGCTTCTTGGAATACCAGGAATGGGAGCCATCGTCGTTCGCTTTCTGAGTCAGCAGGTTACCAGCCGGGTCAAACTCACTCGATCCATTCGCCGTGGTACCACCAAAGGCGAACAGTTCAGCCCCTGCCCAGCCAGCTTCGGAGCCGGAGAAATGCGTGCTGAATGTGCTGGTATAGGTGTAGGAGCCATCCTGGTTAATAACCAAATCGCCGTAATCACCGTTGAGGGTCAGCGATGTCGCTTCACCAAAGACGTGCTTATCGCCCTTGAACGTCACACTGGTCAGCTGAGCCCCGTCCGCACCGCTTGCATCCGCCTGATCCCCGGCAGCGCCACTGGCAAGTACATTGCCTGTGGTCTCGGCGGCCTCGCTGACGTCGGCATAACGCAGATCGTCATTGGCAACCGGTGTATCGTCTGTCACGGTGACGGCGAAATCGCCGCTCGCTTGCAACCCGTTCTCATCGGTGGCGGCCAGTGTGAACGCCAAGGCAAGGGCGTCATCATTGCCGGTGCCGACGTGGTCGAGCGGTGCCTTTAGAGTGAATTCATAGGCAGCGCTGTCACCGGAGACGGTGACCGTCAGCGTGTAGACCGGCTCCCCATTTGCCGTCCCGGTCAGGGTATTGGTTGTAGCATCCCAACTTTCAACGATTTCGATGCCGTTAGAGGTGTTGGCGTTGGCGGCACTGACCACCAGGCTGGCAACGGCCGCTGCACTGAACGCCAGGCTGAAGCTGCCTGACTGGTGAACCGACAGTGAGTTCTCGGAGTTGACCAGGTCATCCTCGTCAACGGCGCCGTCGGCGATGTTCAGGTCACCATCGTAAACCGTGATCTCCACGTCACCATGCACAGTGGTCGTACCGTCGTAGACGCTGTAGCTAAAGCTGCCTACAGGATCCGTACCGTTGTAGTCCGCAGGCGCGTCGTATTGCAGCCCCTCAAGTTGAGCCGCGGTCAGCGTATCGCCGCTGCTGATCGCAGTCCCATCGGAAAGGGTTACGGTCCCCAGATCAGGCAGGCCGATAACCGTAATGATCAGGTCATCGCCGTCGGCATCGGTCGGCGCGTTCAGGCCCAGGCTGGTATCACTGCTGCCTTCCATCACCTCGACCTGGGTGCTGTGGGCCACTGGCAGGTCGTTGACCGCGGTCACGGTGACGCTGACCGTCGCGGTCTCGCCGTCGGCGTTGGTGTAGGTAAAGCTGTCATCACCACTGAAGTCGGCGTTGGGGGTATAGGTGACGGTGCCGTCAGCGTTGATGCTGACAGAGCCGTTGGCACCCGGGGTGACGGAGCTCACCGGTGCCTTGGGTCCATCAATGTCGCTGTCGTTGGCCAGCACGTCGATCTTGACGGGGGTGTCTTCATCGGTAACGGCGCTGTCGTCGGCCACCACGGTGGCATCATCCACCGCGTTGACGGTGACGCTGACCGTCGCGGTCTCGCCGTCGGCGTTGGTGTAGGTAAAGCTGTCATCACCACTGAAGTCGGCGTTGGGGGTATAGGTGACGGTGCCGTCAGCGTTGATGCTGACAGAGCCGTTGGCACCCGGGGTGACGGAGCTCACCGGTGCCTTGGGTCCATCAATGTCGCTGTCGTTGGCCAGCACGTCGATCTTGACGGGGGTGTCTTCATCGGTAACGGCGCTGTCGTCGGCCACCACGGTGGACTCATCTAAATTAGTCTCGGTCAGTTGCACCGACACATCACTGGTCAGCGTGCCGTCGCTGACGGTGACGGTCAGGTCGTGGACGTTGGCCAGGGTCTCAAAATCGTTGGTCAGGGCATCAACCCCGTCGGCGGTAAGGCTGATCTCGCCGGCGTCGTTGATCTGGAAGTAGCCGGCGTCGTTGCCACCCGTGATGCTGTAGCTGAGGCTGTCGCCGTCCACGTCACTGGCGCTGACGGTGCCCAGCACCGCGCCCGCTTCCTGGTTCTCGGCGTAGCTGAAGCTGTAGCCCTCGCTCTCCGGGGGCAGGTCGAAGGTGGGCCCTTCGTTGACGTCGGTCTCGCTCAGCTGCACCGACACCTGGCTGCTGAGTTCGCCGTCGCTGACGGTGACGGTCAGGTCGTGAACGTTGGCCAGGGTCTCAAAATCGTTGGTCAGGGCATCAA
>NZ_JAEMGS010000011.1 GCF_017309075.1 Motiliproteus sp. SC1-56
AGCTCCGTCTGCTTGCCGGAAAACGGGCATGCAGGCGGTGTGAAATGATCAAAAACCGGGTTATTACGCCGCAAATGCGGCTTGAGCAGCGGAGTAGCTCAGGAGATGGGACTTAATCGTAGGTTCCTTAAGCCCGCTCGCTTTACGAGCGAAGAGACAGATCGGGTCCTTGCGGTAAGTGTTAGGTGCTGTCTGAGCAGACGGTTGGTATTGTCGGTTGATTCCCTATGCCAAGGACTCTGGAAATCATAAAAATTCACCTTTTATTATCGCCCTCCCTCACGAACTCTCTTTTTTTGACTAGGCTTACTCGCCGGAGACCCTATTCAAAGGACTGCCGATGAAAAAACGCGTTACATTTTCACTGTGCCTGCTCGGCACGCTTCCCCTGGCTGCCGGCGCCCAGCAGCTCACCGCTTACGGCCCTGTCAAAGGCGACCGTGAACTATCCATCTCTGGCACGGGCAGCAGCGAACGCAACCTGGACGCAACCAGTTTCGGTTTCACCGCCGATTTGGGGTGGTACGTTAAAGACAACGTGGTAATCGGTGCCCGGCAAAGCCTCAACTACGCCGATGTCGAGGGCGAAAGCCTGGATGAGGACTTCTGGAACGGCGCCACCCGGGGCTACTACAACCATCAGTTCGAATTTGGCTCGGCAAAACCCTTCCTTGGGGCGAGCCTGGGTTACATCTACGGTGACGGCGTCGATGAAAGCGCCTTTGCAGGCTTAGAAGCGGGTGCCAAGTATTACGTGCTGCCCAAGACCTACATTATTGGCCGCATGGAATACCAGTGGTTCTTCGAACGCGACAGCAGTGCCGACGACGCATTCAAGGAGGGGGCCTGGGCTTATACCCTGGGTCTTGGCTACAACTTTTAGTCCGTGCGGCACCCTTCCTACCAAGCCTGGTGGTGAGGCAATCAGATGCCTCAGCGCTCAGGAAGCCTCCACCCCACCCCCTCAGCCAAGCGCAGCAACAAGCCCGCCAACGTTTGAATTAAGCCTGTTTACAGGCGCAACCCGGCTCCAGCATCCCACCCCATAACCATACCCGGCGATTATCGCCTGGTCAGGCGGCTGGTTCAGGTACGCCAGAAAGGCCCTAGCGGCGCTGGAGGCCTGACCCTGCTTGAGCAATACGGCCTGCTATTGCATTGGGATGGGGGTTAAGGGTCGTCAACTCCAAGGCCAGTAGCGAATCCTCCTTAAAAGACCTGCGCCTGCGACACATGGATTCGACTAACACCTACAATCAGGTGACTCGATTGATTGATCCACTGCCCCTGGCCCTCAGGAGGAAGTATGTGTCTATCGAAAAAACTACGTGCAACCGTCGCCGTCGCCTTACTTGGCCTGCCATTGGAAGCGTTGCCGGAAGGGCTGCGGCTTCAGGATCTCCACGGTCTCGCCACGTCATCATCACAAACCGTGATCTACACGGCACAGGAATTTATCACCATGGATCCGATGCGACCGAGCGCCGAGGCGATTGCGGTGCGCGACGGCAAGTTCGTTGCGGTCGGCACCCGGGCCGAGGTCGGCGCGGCGGCTGGAAAGGACGCGCGCCTCGACAAGACGTTCAGCGGCAAAGTGGTGATGCCCGGCTTCGTCGAGCAGCACGTTCATCCAGTACTGGCCGCGCTCGCGATGAATATGAAGGTAATTTCAATCGAGGACTGGGAGGTGATCGACGGCTACTCGCCTGCCGTTCGTGATGAGAAGGGCTATCGAAAACGCCTTCGGGAGGCCCTTGCTGCACACGAGGACAAGGCTAAACCGTTCATCACCTGGGGCTATCATCACTATTTCCACGGCGAGATGTCCCGGGACTTGCTCGACGAACTGGCGCCCGACTTTCCGGTTTTCGTATGGCACCGGTCGCAGCACGAGTTTTACCTCAACACCGCCGCACTCAGCTTGACCGGCATCGACCCGCCCTACGTAGCGGGTCTCGGCTCGAGCGCGAGTGCCATGATCGATATAAGCAAGGGGCATTTCTTCGAACAGGGGTTGATCGGCATCCTGCCAAAGCTCGCGCCTTACCAGGCCTCACCGGAGCAATTCCGACGTGGGCTTGAGTTCACCGAGACCTACTATCACCGCAATGGCATCACGCTCGCCTGCGAGCCGGGCGGGTTCCTCTCCAAACAGGTGCAGGAAGCGGCTAACGCGGTGTATTCGGATGATGCTACGCCGTTCAACCACTGCTTTATCGGCGACGGCAAGAGCTTCTATGCGATAAAGCCTGACGACGCCACGAGCCTCCTCGAGGAAACGCGAAAGGTTGAGAGTTGGGGCCATGGCCGTACTTGGTACCTGCCGGGGCAGGTCAAGCTCTTCACGGACGGCGCCATCTACAGCCAGCTTATGCAGATGAAAGATGGCTACACGGACGGCCACCATGGTGCGTGGATCATAGACCCGCCGGCGTTCGGCTTCATGTTTCAGGCGTACTGGGACGCCGGCTACCAGCTCCACGTACATAACAACGGTGACGCCGGTCTCGACGTCCTGCTGGGTGAACTGGAAAAGGCGATGGCGCGCAAGCCACGGGAAGATCACCGCACGGTGCTCGTCCATTTCGGCTTTGCTCAACCCGAGCAGGTCAAACGCTGGATAGCGCTCGGCGGCATCGTGAGTGCGAATCCCTACTACGTAACGGCGCTCGCCGGACGCTACGCTAAGCTGGGCATCGGACCGGAACGCTCGGCCAATATGGTGCCCAACGGGGATGTGCTGAAACACGGTGGTTCGCTTTCCTTCCACTCCGACATGCCGATGGCGCCGGCAAAACCGATGCAACTGGTGTGGGCAGCGGTCAACCGCTTTACCGCGGAAGGGCCGGTAGCGGGGCCGCAACACCGGGTCCCGCTCGATGCGGCGCTCAGAGCGATCACCATTGATGCTGCTTACTCGATCCAGATGGAGAAGCGGGTCGGCTCGATCGAAGTGGGCAAGGACGCGAACCTTACCGTGCTGATGCAGAGTCCGTACGAAGTGGCAGCGGAAAGGCTCAAGGACATCCAGGTATGGGGCACGATGCTTGAAGGGCGCGTGCAGCCGGTCGGGCCTGATCCAAGACCCCGTGGAGCTGAGCCCGGTTCAGCCGGGTCGACCCGGCTGAACGATAAAGCCATTCAGCGAGCGATGGTCGCGCGACTGGCGCGACTGATCACCCATGCCCATGGCGACTGAAACGCACCGGTCGGGATTCGCCCGCTTGCCGCTTTTATGTAGGCGAACAGCACCCCGGGGCCTGCTCGTCGCGCCCTTCTCGGGCCGTCAGCGGAGCGACGCCAGCCGATGGGAGACTTTAAGGCATCATCAGTCCTGGTCGTATAGCGCCAGATTTGATCAGTACGGTATACACGATCAGCAGGGATTAGGTTTCCCAGCCGCTATGCAAATCAATCGGGGGGGGTAATCCATGACCAAGGACTTCTCTAAATTGCAGCGCGATATCCACCCCATGCCCTCTTTTGTACAAGAGGCTTTAGAGGTTCACCGCCTGATGCAAGCCTATCTGGATAGGCCCGCGTACCAACAAAACGACTATATCGGTTGGATTAATCGAGCAAAGCAAGACGCAACAAAACAGAAACGGTTGAGCCAAATGCTCTCCGAACTTGAACAGGGAGGCGTGTACATGAAGATGCCGCATCCCGCTTCAAGGAAGAACCGTGGCCCTGAGAAGCAGCCCGATATCACATGACGATGAATCGCTTCGGCCAATCATTCCCCCGGTCCTCTCCTTGGTCAGCGCCTAGCCCAGAACAACCTGCGGCGCTGAGTTGTACCCACTAACGCCCCACTCCGTAACCATACCCGGCGATAATGGCCTGGGCCGGGGGCTGATCCAGGTAGTCCAGAAAGGCGCGGGCGGCGCGGGAGCGCTCCCCCTGCTTGAGCAGCACTGCCTGCTGGGGAATCGGAGGGTAGAGACTTTCGGGTACGAGCCAGTGGTGCCCCGGGCGGGCGCGATCCAGCTGGGAGACGGCAATTAATCCCAGGTCCGCGTTACCGGTCGCCACGAACTGGTAGGTCTGGGCGATGTTCTCCCCCATCACCAGGCGGTCGCGTAAAGCGGCCAGTCCCAGCTGTTCCAGCAGCCGCGTCGCCGCCGCGCCGTAAGGGGCGGTTTTCGGGTTGGCGATGGCCAGGCGTTGGTAAGCGCCCTGGCGCAGGCGTTGCTCGGGCGCATCGTCGGTGCTCCAGAGCGCCAGCTTGCCACGGGCGTAGGTAAAGCGGGTACCCGGCACCGCCAGCCCCTCCCGCTCGGCGCGCGCCGGGCGCGCGGCGTCGGCGGCGAGAAAGACGTCAAAAGGTGCCCCGTTGTAGATCTGGGTATAGAGCTTGCCCGTGGAACCGAAGCTGATCCGCACCCGATGTCCGGTGCGGCGTTCAAAGTCGGCGGCCAGCGCCTTGGCGGTGGTGGTGAAGTTGGACGCCACGGCGACGCGGGTTTCAGCGGCCTGGCCTGCCAGCGCCGTCATCAGGCATCCGGCGATGATCATCCGTAACAGTGCGCGCATGGTGCCTCCCTATTCCTCTTTCGGACGGCGCTGGACCGTCTTTGGATCAGCGATGATGGGGCGGTAGATCTCGATTCGATCCCCTTCGCTGACCGGGGCGTCGAGCCGGGTCAGCTTGCCGAATATCCCCACCTTCTGGGCGCTGATGTCGATCTGGGGGTAGCGCGCCAGAATCCCCGAGGCCCGGATCGCCTCGGCCACCGAAGCCCCTTCCGGCACCTGCACCGGCAACCAGTGCTGACGATCGGTTTCGGCGTACACCACGGATAATTTCATCGTAGCCTCCTCGCAACAGAAATCCGGTTAACAGGCCGCAGGCTGTGATACCAGCGGGCGGGTCCTGCGTCGTCGCGCCAGCACCCGCTTGCCCGCCACGATAAAGCCGAGCATCAGGAAGGCCCCCGGGGGCAGTATCATCAGCAGGAAACCGTCGTAATCGGGAATCAGGGTGAGCTCCATAAAGTGAAATCCTTCGCCGAGCAGCAGGCTGGCGTTGGCAAACAGGGTGCCGCTGCCGATCACCTCGCGGGCGGCCCCCAGGGTCACCAGGGCGACGATAAACCCGCTCCCCATGGCCAGGCCGTCGACCAGCGAAGGCAGCACCCGGTTCTTGTAGGCGAAGGCTTCGGCGCGGCCGAGAATGGCGCAGTTGGTGACGATCAGGGGGATAAACAGCCCCAGCACGCCATGGAGTTCATGCATCCAGGCGTTCATCATCAAATCCACCAGGGTCACAAGGGTGGCGATCAGGAGCACAAACGCCGGAATCCGCACCTCCGCGGGGATCACCCCTCGCAGGGTGGAAACCAGCAGGTTGGCGGCGACAAAAACCGCCAGGGAGACCAGCCCCATACCCAGGCCGTTGGTGGCGGTGCCGGTGACCGCCAGCAGCGGGCAGAGGGCCAGCATCTGGGAGAAGACCACGTTGTTGTCCCAGACCCCCTCTTTCCAGAGTGTTTTATCCAAAAGCGCGGTGTTCATAGCGTATCCTCCGGCTGTTCTTTCAGGGGAGCGGCGAGCGCGCCCTGGTTGGCCCGGTGCATCAGCAGCCCCCGCTTCACGGCCCTGACCACTGCCCGTGGGGTGATGGTGGCGCCGCTGAACTGGTCGAACTGGCCACCGTCTTTTTTGACCGCCCACTGAGCCTCCGGGAGGCTCTCCAGGGAGCGGCCGTTGAAACCCAGAATCCAGTCATCTTTAGCCGCCTCGATCTTGTCCCCCAGACCCGGGGTCTCGGTGTGCGAAAGCACCCGCACCCCCAGGATCTCACCGGCCTCGGTCAGGCCCAGCAGCACCCGGATGACGCCCGAGTAACCGGGCTCCTGGACTTCAAAGGCGTAGCCACGGGGAGCTGCGCCCGCAAAGCCGCGGTAGACGGTGAGCGACACGCCGCTGTCGAGGGGCAGCAACAGCGGCTGCTGGCTGGGGTCGTTGTCGTAGCGCTCCAGCGGCAACACCTGGGCGAGGGAGCGCTGCAGGTCCTCCTGCAGACGCAGGGCAATGGCCTCTTTGGTGCCAACAAAGCCCATGGCCAGAAAGGTCCCGGCGAGTGCCGCCATCATCCCCAGGATGCCGGCGAAAAACGCCGGGCGCTGGGTGTAGCTGGGTTTGAGTACCCCCTTGCCGATCATGCCTGCCCCTCCCCGGCTTTGCGGCCGCTCTCCTTTGGTAACGGATCGCCGTTACGCAGCCGCCCGTAAATCCTCGGTTTCAGGTAGTAATCCAGCAGCGGGGTGAGGGCGTTCATCAGCAGCACCGCGAAGGCCACCCCCTCCGGGTAACCGGCCCAGGTGCGGATGACGTAGATCAAAGCCCCGCAGCCACCGCCGAAGATGAGCTGCCCCACGCGGGTGTTGGGAGAGGTCACCATATCGGTGGCGATGAAGAACGCCGCCATTACCAAGCCGCCGCTCAGCAGGTGATACGCGGGGCCGGGGTAGCGTTCCGGATCCAGTCCGTGGAAAGTCGCCGCCAACAGCGCCACGCTGCCCAGGACCGCCAGGGGAATGGTCCAGCCGATCACCCCGATGATCGCCAGCACGACCCCGCCGGCCAGCAACAGCAGCGCCGAGGTTTCGCCCAGACTGCCGCCGCTCAGCCCCAGGGACAGGGCGAACCCGTCAACGCCCTGCGGCAGACTCTCACTCAGCCCTTTACCCAGGGTGAAATCGGTTTTCACCTGCCCCAGCAAGGTTGCACCGCTGTAGCCGTCCACGGCGGCGCCGCCGAAGGTAATGGCCAGCCCCTGGATAAAACCAGGGGCACTGTCACTGAACAGGGGCTGCGGACCGACCCAGAGGGTCATCTGCAACGGGAAGGAGATCAGCAGCGCCACCCGCGCCACCATCGCCGGATTGAACAGGTTCTGCCCCAGACCGCCAAATACCTGTTTGCCAACCACGATGGCCAGAAAACTGCCCAGTACCCCCACCCACCAGGGTGCCCAGGGCGGCAGGCTCAGCGCCAGCAGCCAGGCGGTGAGCAGGGCCGACCCGTCCATCAGGGCAGGCCGCACCATTCGCCCGGACAACGCTAGCGCACCGGCTTCGAACAGGCAGGCCGATGCCAGGGTCAGCGCAAACAGGTTGATCGCCGGCCAGCCGAACAGGTAGAGCCCCCAGAGGGTGGCCGGAAGCAGCGCCAGCATCACCCAGGCCATGGTCATCGAGACCGTCCGCCGGGCCAGCGTGTGGGGTCCGCTGATAAGGGTATGGGACATACTCAGTCTCCTTCGATAGCGCAGGACTTAGGCGCGTTCTCGGCCGGGGCTGTTCCGGCAGCCGCTTTTTTCGCGGCAGCTTCGGCCTTGCGCCGGGCGGCCTGCTCGGCTTTGGCCTTCTCCATCTCTTCCACCCGGCGCTCCTTGCTGGCCGCCAGCTCGGCCGTACGTTCGAGCTTGCGCGCCTGGACTGCCCGCGCCTGCAACTGGCCCTTGCCGTAGTGGAAGTACTGCACCAGGGGAATTTTCGAGGGGCAGACGTAGGCGCAGGAGCCGCAGGCGATGCAGTCCTTTAGCCCCAGCGACCCGGCCCCGTCGATGTCTTCCTTGCGAATCCGCTTGGCCAGTTCCAGGGGCAGCAGGCCGGCCGGACACACCTCAACGCAGCGGCTGCAGCGGATACAGGGCTGGGGCAAACTGACCCGGGTCTCGGCCTCGCTCAGCGCGATAATGCCGCTGCTCCCCTTGACCACGGGAACCTGGGCGTGGGGCAACCACTGTCCCATCATGGGACCGCCCACCAGCAGCCGCTCGTAGTCGTCCTCCTCGACGCCGCAGTACCGCAGCAGGTCAGACACCAGCGTCCCAAGGGGCACCTCCAGGTTGGCCGGACGGGGCACGGCGCCACCGCCCACGGTGACGATACGGGAGGTCAGCGGCTTGCCCCTGACCAGGGCCTCGAACACCGCGAACGCAGTCGCCACGTTGTGCATCACCACCCCAAGTTCGGTGCTGTGGCTGCCGGCGGGCACCTCACGCCCGGTCACCGACTGGATCATCTGTTTTTGGGAGCCCTGGGGGTAACGGGTGGGCACCGATACGGTGCGGATTCGATCGGGTTCAGTGCAGAGGGCACGCAGGTTGGCGAGCGCCGCGTCCTTGTTGTCCTCGACCACGATCACCGCGCGTTCGGCGTCAAGACAGCGCAGCATCAGCTCGATCCCCTGCAGGATCTCCTCGCCGCGCTCACGCATCAGGCGGTCGTCGCAGGTCAGGTAGGGTTCGCACTCGCCGCCATTGATGATCAGGGTCTCGACCCGATCACGCCGCGCCATGCCCAGCTTCACCGCGGCGGGGAACGTGGCCCCGCCCATGCCGACAATACCTGCCTCACGGATGCGCCGGGCCAGGGTGTCACCGTCCAGGCGAAACGGGTCTTCGACCGCCCGGCAAACCGAAGGCTGCTGGTCGGCCACCTCGATGACGGCGGTGGCCACGGGCAGCGCCGCGGGGTGAGGCGAGGCGAAATCGCGCACTTCCAGCACCCGCCCGTGGGCCGGGGCGTGGACCGGGGCGGAAATTCGCCCGGCCCCCTCCCCCAGCAGCTGACCAGGCTGGACCCTATCCCCGGCGCTCACCCGGGGCACGGCGGGCTCACCGATATGCTGCTGCAACGGCACATATAGACGCCGCGGCAGCGGCATGGGCTCGATGGGCAGGTCGCGGGTCCGTTCCTTGCGCTCGCTGGGGTGAACACCGCCCCTGAAGGTAAAGAGTTTCATCGGGCCACCTCCATCATGTCCCTCGCAGCCTCAACGTCGTCGTCACGTACCGCCTGCTGGCTCTCCGGCTGGCTGTTCGCGTCGGCGGGCTTGGGCCACTGCCAGGTGGCCAGGTTGGGTTGAAGGCGCGTCAGCTTGATACCCATGGTGGGGCAGATCCCCAGGCATTTTTTGCAGCCGGTGCAGGCATCACTCACCACCCCGTGAATCTGCTTGGGCGCACCGACGATGGCGTCCGTCGGGCAGACCTTGAAACACCGGGTGCAGCCGATACACAGCGCTTCTATCACTTGCGCCACCGGGGCCGGTCCGTCGTCAAGCTCCGAGAGGTCGGCCTCAACCCCGAGTTTTGCGGCCAGCGCCGCGGCGAGGGGCTTGCCCCCGGGCGGGCACAGGGTCACCGGGGCGGTGCCCTCGGCCAGGGCTCTGGCGCCCGCCGGACAGCCCGGGAAGCCGCACTGGCCGCAGTTGGTGCCGGGCAGCAGGGCCTCGAGTTCCTGGATGATTTCCGGCTCTTTCACCCGCAGGTGAATGGCGGCGACGCCCAGCAGGTAACCGAGGGCAAATCCCAGCAGTGCGAGTGAAATGATGGCGGCAAACATAGGCGCTTCTCCCCTCCCCCTCAGTGCGCCGGCAGACCGGCGAAGCCCATAAAAGCCATCGACAACAAGCCGGCAACCACGAAGGCGATGGGGGTGCCGGCAAAGGCATCGGGCACGTCGGCGTATTCCAGGCGCTCACGCAGGCCGGCGAAGATGACCATCACCAGGCTGAAGCCCAGGGCCGATCCCATTCCGTAGAGCAGGCTCTGCACAAAGCCGTTTCCTTCCTGCACATTGAGCAGGGCCACCCCCAGCACCGCGCAGTTGGTGGTGATCAGCGGCAGAAAGATACCCAGCAGCTGATAAAGCACGGGGCTGGTTTTCTTCACCAGCATTTCGGTGAACTGCACCACGGCGGCAATCACCAGAATAAAGGAGAGAATCCGCAGAAAGCCGATACCCAGGGGCGCCAGGATCAACTCCTCGATGGCCCAGCTGGCCGCGGCGGCCAGGGTCAGTACAAAGGTGGTGGCCATGCCCATGCCCAGGGCGGTATCGAGTTTTCCCGAGACCCCCATAAAGGGGCACAGGCCGAGAAATTTCACCAGGACCACGTTGTTGACCAGTGCGGTACCCAGGATAAGAAGAAGATATTCGGTCACGGCAATCTCCAAAATGGTGCACGAGAAATCGGGTGCCCCTAGGGTTTTGCAGGTCTCATGCCAGCCGTAACAACCTCGCACCAGCAGCTATAGATTACTGTTTTGCATGACTTTACTGACAGTCAGTGCGCATCAGCGCGGCGCGCGCGGGGTGTTGTCTTTGCCACAGAGGCAGGGGCTAAGCCCGGGGGTTGTCAGAAACCGGACAAGGGGCTCAAACTCACGTCAATCAACGGTTTGCAGCGCTATTTCGGCATCTGGCGTACATTTTGCTTATTTATCAATAAATGTTACCTAACGCAGGGTTACGCCATGGTCGAGCCACACGCTTTAGTCGCCGGAGAACACGACGTGCTGCCTTTTGAGGTCTACTTTGAGACGGTGGCGCAGTCGCCCGTCGCGATCAGCATCACCGATCCCGAGTCCCGCATCCTGTACGTCAACAAGGCCTTTACCCAGGTCACCGGATACGCCTTGGACGAGGTACGCGGACAGCACACGCGTATGCTTTCTGCCGGCAAGACCCCCAGCTGCGTCTACGGCGAGCTCTGGAGCACCGTCCGCCAGCAAAAGGTGTGGAGTGGACGCCTGGTCAACCGGCGTAAGGACAAGCGTCTCTACCTGGCGGAGCTGACCATTACCCCGGTGATCGATGAGGCCGGGCAGACCACCCACTACCTGGCGATGCACCGGGACATTACCCGCTTCGAACGCCTCAACCAGGAGCTGCAGAACCAGCGCACCCTGACCGAATCCATCATCCAGAGCAGCCCCGTTGCGACTCTGCTGCTGGACAGCACGGGCGATGTGCGGTTTGAAAACCCGGCGGTGGAACGGCTCTGCCTTAACCTGGGCTGCGATACCCAGCGCCTGCTCAACGTGCTGGCCCGACGCCTGGGCGGCGAGTCGCTCGAAGTACGGGATTTCGCCGACCTGGAGCTGCGTTACGACATTCCCGGAATCAGCACGCCCCGCTGGCTCAGCTGCTCCGGTTCCACCCTGCAGCTCTGGCAGAGCGACGACAGTTTCAACCAGGAGCAGGTCCACGACTGCCTGTTGCTGACCATCAACGACATCACCGATCTCAAGACCCAGCAGGAAGAGGTGCGCATCAACGCCTTGATGGCGCGTCTGGCCGAGGACGAGCTGGTGCACAGCATGCGCGAAGCCCTCAATGGCGCCATTTACCAGCTGCAGCGCCCACTCAACGTGACCGGCGCGGCGGCGGCCATTCAGAAAAAACGGGGTGGAGACCAGGACCCCATGCACCAGGCCCTCGGCGAGGTGCTCGATTCCTGCCAGCGGGCCATCGACACCCTGCGCCAGGCCATTCCCGCCGAGCCGCGCAAGCGCCGCATGCCCCTTAACATGAACGAGCTGCTGCGCGAGGTGCTCTCCCTCTACACCGAGCGCTTGCTGGCCGGGGGCGTAGTCGTGGACTGGCGTCCCTGCAGCACCCTGCCCAGCGTGCTGGGCGACGACATCTCCCTGTGCAACCTGTTCAAACAGCTGCTCGATAACGCCCTCGACTCCATGGCCAAGTCCGGCGCCGCCGAACGGGAGCTCTTTATCCGCACCGAGCGCCTTGCCGATGCGGTACGCGTCACCATCGGGGACAACGGCCCGGGCATCGAAGAGGCGATCCGGCACAAGGTGTTCGAGCCCTTCTTCAGCACCCGCAAGCGCGGGGGCATGGGGCTGGTGCTGGTGCAGGACGTCGCCAACGAGCACGGCGCCACCGTGGAGGTCGGCGCCAATGACGGCGGCGGTTGTCGCTTCTTTCTGACCTTCCCGGCCCTGTCTGAGCAGTGAGGTAGCAACGGTGAACGAGGTAATGATTCCCGTCAGCAGCGACCGCCAGCGCGGCGAACTGCTGCGTATACAGCTCGACACTCTGTACCGGGTGAGCGAGGTGTTGAACCGCTCCCTGGATTTGAACGCAACCCTGCGCGAAGTGTTGCGGGTGCTCCACGCCCGGGCCGCCATGTCCCACGGGATGGCCACCCTGCGCGATCCCGAAAGCGGCGAACTGCTGCTGAACGCCGTCCACACCGTCGATGCGCAACCGCTCCCCCAGGTCAGCTATCGCGCCGGCGAAGGGCTCACCGGGCAGATCATGGAAACCGGCCAGGCGCTGGTGGTGGAGCGTCTGGCCGATGAGCCGGAGTTTCTCGACCGCCTGGGTCTCTACGACAGCAGCCTGCCTTTTGTCGGCGTCCCCATCTTCGCGGGCAACGACAGCCCCGTGGGGGTGCTCGCCGCCCAACCCCCGGCCGAGTCCGGCGTGTTTATGAAAGAGCGACTGCAACTGATGCAGATGATCGCCAACCTGATGGGCAACAGCGTGCGCCTGGCCTGGGAGGTCGAGCATGAGCGCAAGAGCCTGACCAACGAGCGAGACAGTCTGCGCCGGGCGATCAAGGCCGAGCACGGTTTCGACAATGTGGTGGGCTCCTCGGACAGCATGCGGCGGGTGTTCGAGCAGGTACGGCAGGTGGCGAAGTGGGACACCACGGTGCTGATCCGCGGCCAGTCCGGCACCGGCAAGGAGCTGATCGCCAGCGCCATCCACTACAACTCACCCCGGGCCAGCGCCGCGTTTATCAAGCTCAACTGCGCCGCCCTGCCCGACAACCTGATCGAGTCGGAGTTGTTCGGCCACGAGAAAGGGGCCTTCACCGGCGCCACCCACCAGCACAAGGGGCGTTTCGAGCAGGCCGACGGCGGCACCCTGTTCCTGGACGAGATCGGCGAGATCAGCCCCACCTTCCAGGCCAAGCTGCTGCGTGTGTTGCAGGAGGGCGAACTGCAGCGGGTCGGCGGCACCAAGACCCTGAAAGTGGATGTACGGATCATCGCCGCCACCAACCGCGACCTGGAAGCCGAAGTCGCCGAGGGGGACTTTCGCGAGGACCTCTATTACCGGCTCAACGTGATGCCGATCCAGGTGCCCCCGCTGTGCCAGCGTATCGAAGACGTGCCCGCCCTCGCCCGCTTCCTGGTGAGCAAGCTCGCCCGACGCCAGGACCGGCCCCTGGAGATCAAGGACAGCGCCCTGCGAATGTTGATGCAGCACCACTGGCCCGGCAACGTGCGCGAACTGGAAAACTGCCTGGAGCGGGCCGCCATCATGAGTTGCGAGGGCTGCATCGACCAGGAGGCGATCGCCCTCACCGGGGTCGTTGACCCCACCGCCCCCCAACCCCAGCCTGCGGTTAAAACGGTGGACCTGGATGATCCGGACCTGGACGAACGTGACCGGGTCATTGCGGCCCTGGAGCAGGCCGGCTGGGTGCAGGCCAAGGCGGCGCGCCTGCTGGGCATGACCCCGCGCCAGGTCGCCTACCGGATCCAGACCCTGGACATCCCGGTGCGTCGAATCTGACGGGCGCGGCGGCGGGCGGCCCCGGGGCCGTCCCCGTGGCTCGCTCGAAGACCATCCGATGCGCCCTTCCACCGCCCCGGCCCGGGCGCGGCGGAATTTTCACCGGCGCATCTATCTCGCACCGGCCACCCCCGCTATAGTTCGCGTTGGGCGCGCCCCTCCGCGCGCCGGGCGAGCGCCGCCCCTGTATCCCCCTGCATTATTTGGTGAACACGAGATGGAATGGCAAAACGAACTGGCCACACTGCTGTCGTTGGATTTTCTGCTGGATATCCGTCCCCTGGCCTGGGGCGGAGTGATCTGCGCCATGATCTCGGCCTCGGTGATCGGCATAGAGCGGCAACTGCTGGGTAAACCCGTGGGGGTACGCACCAGCACCCTCATCTGCCTCGGCACCTACGTCTTTATCGCCATCTCCAACCACGTGATGCGCGACATTACCGACCCGTCGCGGATCATCGGCCAGGCGATCACCGGGGTGGGCTTTCTCGGCGCAGGAGTGATGATGACCCGCGACGGCGCCATTACCGGCGTCACCTCGGCGGCCTGTATCTGGATGCTCGCCGCGATCGGCGTGGTCATCGGCGTCGGCGAGTCCCTGCTGGGGGTCAAACTCGCCATTCTGTCGGTGATCGTGCTGGTCGGCGTTGATATGGCCGAAGAGAGCTTCAAGTGGATGCAGCGGGGCGTGCACCACCGTCTCGGCCGCCGCCGTTTTGGCCGTCGTAAACTGGACGCACAAGCGGGCAGCGAATAATCGCCCACCCACGCCCTTCTGCCCCGCGACTCGAGGCCAAGATTGGAGACCAGAAATCGGGACCAGAATTGTCAGTCGCCCCCCCATCGAATTGCCGTACCCATCCCGACAAGGGCGCGCAACGCCCCTGTCGCGTTTACAACAAAAGCGTTGTTCTGCCGGCAACAGCCACCCACACAAGCAATATTAATCAACCACTTACTGCAGATATTAAGTCAGGCACGCTCCTTGCCTTACTCCCTGTAAGCCTGTTTTGGGAGTCCCCGCAAAGGAGTTAACCGATGGAACTGATCGCGACCAGCGCCGCCACTGAACCAAAGAAAGCCGGCTGCCACGCTTCCGGCTGCGGCAGCAGCGACGACAGCCTCGCCCACCTGCCGGACGCCCTGCGTGAGCAGGTGCAGAACCACCCCTGTTTTTCCGAGAAGGCCCACCACCACTTCGCCCGCATGCACGTGGCTGTGGCCCCGGCCTGCAACATTCAATGCAACTACTGTAACCGCAAGTACGACTGCAGCAACGAGTCCCGGCCCGGGGTCGTCTCCGAGGTGCTCAGCCCGGACCAGGCGGTACGCAAGGTCAAGGCCGTGGCGGCGGCCATACCGCAGATGACGGTCCTGGGCATCGCCGGCCCCGGCGACCCTCTCGCCAACCCGGAGCGCACCTTCACCACCTTTCGCCGCCTGGCCGAGGAGACCCCCGACATCAAGCTGTGCGTCTCCACCAACGGTCTGCGCCTGCCGGAGTTTGCCGACGAGATCGCCCGCTACAACATTCAGCACGTGACCATCACCATCAACTGCCTGGATCCGGACATCGGCGCCAGGATCTACCCCTGGATCTACTGGAACCACCGCCGTATCCGCGGCCGTAAAGCCGCCAAGATCCTGATCCGAAACCAGCTCAAGGGGCTGGAGATGCTGGTCGAGCGCGGGGTACTGGTAAAGGTCAACTCGGTAATGATCCCCGGCGTTAACGACGCCCATCTCGAAGAGGTCAGCCGGGTTGTCAAGGATAAGGGCGCCTTCCTGCACAACGTCATGCCCCTGATCGCCGAAGCCGAACACGGCACCTTTTACGGTCTCACCGGCCAACGCGCGCCGAGCGGCGCGGAGTTGCGCCGACTCCAGGACAGCTGCGCCGATTCCATGAGCATGATGCGCCACTGCCGCCAGTGCCGGGCCGACGCGGTGGGGATGCTCGGCGAGGACCGCGGTCAGGAGTTCACCCTGGACAAGATCGAGCACCTGGAGGTGGATTACTCGGCGGCCATGGAAAAGCGCCGCCGGGTACAGGCGGCCATTATGAAAACCCTCAACGCAGCGACCGACCCGGCCCCCGCGCCACAGGCGAACGGCCCCGAGGTATTGATGGCCGTGGCCAGCAAGGGACAGGGAGTAATCAACGAGCACTTCGGCCACGCCCGGGAGTTCCTGCTCTACCGGGTGGATGGGAACCAGGTTGAGCCCCTCGGGGCGCGCAAGGTGGATCTTTACTGTACCGGCAGCAGCGATTGCCCGGAGGAGGAAAACCGGCTGCAGGGACACCTCGACGCCCTCGCTGACTGTGCCGCGGTGCTCTGCGCCAAGATCGGCTTCGGCCCCTGGCAGCAACTTGAGGCGCTGGGCATTCAGCCCTCGGGCGCCTATGCCTACGAGCCGATTGAGGAGGCCCTGATGCACTTCTATCAGGAGCTGCTCGGCGACGGGAAACTCGAATCGCAACGCGGCGTCCAGGCCAGCGCCTGAGCGAGTCCAAGGAGGAACCCACCATGCCCCTGAGTATCACCGACCGTTGCGTCAACTGCTACGCCTGCCAGGATGTCTGCCCCAGCCAGGCCATCTCCCGGGGAGCGCAGCAGTTTCACATCGACCCTGCCGCCTGCACCGAATGCGCCGGCCACTTCGCCGACCCCCAGTGCGCCAGCATCTGCCCGGTGGAAGAGGCGCTGCTGGACGCCGACGGAAAGACCATTCATCCCCCGGGCTCGCTGACCGGCATTCCCTCCACTCTGCGCGCCCCCCGTAATCACCAGGGCGATCCACTCCGGGTGCTGCCATGAACGGTGGCCTGGCACCGGTGGACAGCCGGGATCTGCACCACCGTACCCTGCTGCGTTACGGGCTGGACCATCCCAATACCCTCCCGCTGGCGGAGATTCTCTCCAGCTGGCAGGCCGGTTTCGGCGTCATGCCGGACTGGCTGGGTCTGGGCGAGGCTGAATTCGACCGTCTGCACCGCTACCACTTCGGCCCGGCCACCAGCCTGCGGGCCAGCCCCTGGCAAAGCCGGCTGGATAGCCGCCTGGACGATCTGCGCGACGACCTCAGGCGCCTGCTGCTGCTGCATGCCCGCGATGAGACCCCGTCGACTGCCTGGATTGCCGACATCCTGGTCACTGCCTGCCAGGGCAGCGACCACCTGTGGCAGGACCTGGGGCTCTGGAACCGGGCCAGCCTGAGCCGCCTGTTGCACTGGAACTTTCCCGCCCTCGCCGCCCGCAACACCCGGGATATGAAGTGGAAGAAGTTCCTCTTCAAACAGCTGTGTGAGACCGAGGGCATCTATATCTGCCGCGCTCCGAGCTGCGAAGCCTGTTGTGACTTCGACGACTGTTTCGGCCCCGAGTAACATCGGCCTGCGTTCTCGGGTACGGGCCAGCTACCTGGGGCTGGCGGTGGGTGACGCGCTGGGCGCCAGCGTGGAGTTCATGACCCCGCGGGAGATCGCGCACCGCTACGGCGTGCACCGGGAGATTTGTGGCGGCGGCTGGCTGCATCTGAAGCCGGGTCAGGTCACCGATGACACCACCATGGCCCTGGCCCTGGGGGAGGCCATACTCGAGGCGGGGAGCGTTGACGCCGCCGCCTGCGCCCGGGCCTTTGATGCCTGGATGCGGTCCAAGCCCGTGGACATCGGCCACACGGTACGCGCCGGTATCGCCCATTATCGGCGCACCGGCGAAACCGCCGCGCCCGAGGACCCGATGAGCGCCGGCAACGGCGCCTGCATGCGTTGTCTGCCGGTGGCGATCGCCACCCTGGGAGCCCCCCCGGGCAAGGTGCGTCGGGCATCTCGCACCCAGGCCCATGTCACTCACCATAACCCGCTTTCCGATGCCGGCACCGAAACCGTGATTCTGATGCTGCAAGGGCTGTTTCGGGGTGAAGCCCTGAATCAGCAACTGCATCGCCACGCCCACCCTCTGGGGGCGCGCCATCCTGAATTCGCCTTTCGCCGCCGCCCCTGCCGTAACCCCAGCGGGTTTATCGCCCACACGCTGCGGGCGGTATTCGAATCCCTGTTCGATACCGACACCTTCGAGGCGTGCCTGGTCGAGGTGGTCAATCGCGGTGGCGATGCGGACACCACCGGGGCTATCGCCGGCATGCTCGCCGGTGCCTGTTACGGTGAAGCCGCCATTCCGCGACGCTGGTCAAAGGCCCTGGATCCGCTGATCCGCCAGCGCTGTACGGCACAGGCCGAGGCACTCCTGGACCTCATTGAACCCTAGATAAAGCAGATGCAACCTTAGCAACAAAACGTAATATATTGTTTTTATAAACTTTATTTTCAGGCCAGCTCTTGTGTGCATAAAAAAACGGGCCCGAAGGCCCGTTTATGAACACGGATAAGGGTCTGCTTATTGGCGGATGCCGTGCTCGCTCAAAGTCTCGGCAATCTCCGGCAGGCTGGCCGGATCGTCGATGGTGGAAGGCACGCTGTACTCCTCCCCGTCGGCGATCTGACGCAAGATCTTACGGAGAATCTTGCCGGAGCGCGTCTTGGGCAGACGCTGCACCACGATCGCTTTCTTGAAGCAGGCCACGGCGCCGATCTCCTTACGCACGCTGGCGACCAGCTCGGCCTCGAGCTGCGCCTCGTCCACCTCGACCCCGTCCTTCAGCAGCACCAGACCCACCGGCGCCTGCCCCTTGAGGGGATCGTTGACGCCGATGACCGCGCACTCGGCGACGGCCGCGTGGCCGGCGACAATCTCTTCCATCTCGCCGGTGGAGAGGCGGTGGCCGGCGACGTTGATCACGTCATCGGTGCGGCCCATGATGTAGACGTAGCCGTCGTCGTCCTTGTAACCGCCGTCACCGGAGACGTAGTAGCCCTCGAAGGTGTTCAGGTAACCGGTGCGGAAGCGCTCGAAATCGCCCCAGATGGTGGGCAGGCAGCTGGGGGGCAGCGGCAGCTTGATGGCCACGTTGCCCTGCTCGTTGGGGCCGACGGGGTTGCCCTTGCCGTCCAGGATCTGAACGTTGAAACCGGGGACCGGCAGGGTCGCCGAGCCGGCCTTGGGCTCCTTGGGCTCAACCCCCATCAGGTTACCGCAGATGGCCCAGCCGGTTTCGGTCTGCCACCAGTGGTCCACCACCGGCAGTCCCAGCAGGTCCTTCACCCAGTGGTAGGTCGGCGGATCGAGGCGCTCGCCGGCCATGAAGACGTACTTGAGTTTCTCCAGGTTGTAGGGCTTGAGGCACTCAGAGCTCGGGTCCTCCTTCTTGATGGCGCGGAAGGCGGTGGGCGCCGAGAACAACCCCTTGACGCCGTACTCCTCGCAAACCCGCCAGAAAGCCCCCGCATCAGGCGTTTTAACCGGCTTGCCCTCGTAAAAGACGGTGGAGAGCCCGGCCAGGAGCGGGCCGTAAACAATGTAGGAGTGTCCTACCACCCAACCCACGTCGGACGCGGCCCAGAACACATCGCCGGGGTTCATGTCGTAGATCGCTTTCATGCTGTACTTGAGCGCAACGGCGTGACCGCCGTTGTCCCGCACCACGCCCTTGGGCTTACCAGTGGTGCCGGAGGTGTAGAGTACGTACAGCGGGTCGGTGCCCTTGACCGGGGTGCAGGGTGCAGGCTCGGCGTTGTCCATCACCGCCTCCCAGTCCAGGTCGCGACCTTCGGTCATCGCGGCGGTGACCTGGGGGCGCTGGAAAACAATGCATTTTTCCGGCTTGTGGGCGGAGAGCTCAATCGCCTCGTCCAGCAACGGCTTGTAGGGAATCACCTTCTGCACTTCGATTCCGCAGGAAGCGGAGACCACCACCTTGGGCTCGGCGTCATCGATACGCACCGCCAGTTCGTTGGGAGCAAAACCGCCGAACACCACGGAGTGGATGGCACCGAGACGGGCACAGGCCAGCATGGCCACTGCGGCCTGCGGGATCATCGGCATGTAGATGACCACCCGATCGCCCTTCTCCACGCCCTGACTCTTGAGCACCCCGGCAAACTGCGCCACCAGGTCACGCAGCTCGGCGTAGGTGTAGGCGCGCTTGGTATCAGTGACCGGGGAGTCGTAATAGATGGCCACCTGGTCGCCACGCCCCGCTTCAACGTGATAATCCAGCGCCATGTGCGCGGTGTTCATTTCACCGTCGGCGAACCAACGCTCGATGCCGTTCTCATCCTTGGACAAAATCGTTTCAGGAGCCTTGAACCAGTCCAGAGCTTGCGCTTTTTCAGCCCAGAATTCCGCGGGTTGTTCGATTGACTTGTTGTACTCATCCAAATAGGCCATAGCACCTGTCCTTTTTTATTAATCGGCTGTCTTGTTCTGCCCCGGCCGTTCGCCGGTAATCTGGAGAAATTGTTGACACCTCGATTCGAGGTTGTTGACACTTTAACCGACTTAATTACGGTTTTAACTACTACAAAAGGCGTAGCCGAACGCCTGTCCGCGGCGGCAACAGCTACACTGCTTGGCTCGCAGCACAACAGAAGCTATCGCACGCTTTCCCGTAAACGAGCCTGTTTGATTTTTATAGATCAAGATTGTCGACAATGAAGCACGAAGCAAAAAAAACCCCGCGAGCGCGGGGTTTGGGTATTTCCGACTGCTGGATCAGTGCTGGGTGGCCGTCTCGGCCTCCTCCTTGGAGCGGGGAATCAGCAGGTTAAGCAGGATCGCCACGATGGCGGAAAGAGCAATGCCCTTGAGGGTGAACTCGCCGATGCCCAGCTGCATGCCACCGATGCCGAACACCAGGGTCAGGGAGACGATCACCAGGTTGCGAGGCTCACTCAGATCCCGGCCGTGCTTGACCAGGGTGTTAAGACCGATGGCGGCGATGGCGCCAAACAGCAGGGTCATGATCCCGCCCATGACTGGGGTGGGGATGGAGGCCAGCAAGGCACCGGTCTTGCCGCAGAAGGAGAGCACGATAGCGAAGATGGCGGCCCAGATCATGATGCGCGGGTTGAAGGCTCGGGTCAGCGCCACCGCCCCGGTCACCTCGGAGTAGGTGGTGTTAGGCGGACCGCCGAGCATCGCCGCGGCGCTGGTCGCCAGGCCATCACCCATCAGGGTGCGCTTAAGACCGGGCTTCTTGAGAAAATCCTTCCCGGCCACGTTGCTGATCGCCACCATGTCACCGATGTGCTCCACCGCCGGCGCAATGGCAATGGGAATAATGAACAGGATGGCTTCGAGGTTGAACTCAGGCGCAGTGAACGAGGGAACAGTAAACCAGGCGGCGGAGGCAACGCCCTCGAAACTGACGATGCCGTACATCATCGCGGTGACATAACCGGCCACCAGCCCCACCAGGATCGGCACCAGGCGCAGCATGCCGCGGGCAAACACCGCCACGACCACCGTCACCAGTAGCGAAATCATGGAGATGACGAGCGCAACGTCGCCGTCCACCAGCTTGGCCGCGCCGTCACCGGTTTTGCCCAGCGCCAGGTTAACCGCCACCGGCGCAAGGCTGAGACCGATCACCATGATCACAGGGCCCACCACCACGGGGGGCAGCAGCCGGTGCAGGAAGTTGGCGCCGCGCCAGGCGACCAGCAGGCTCAGGGCGACATAAAACAGACCCGCGGCCATCAGCCCGGACATGGTGCCGGCGATACCCCAGGTGCCGACGCCGTGCATGATGGCGGGGATGAAGGCGAAGGAGGAGGCGAGGAAAATCGGCACCGAGCCTTTGGTCACCAGCTGAAAGACCAGGGTGCCGAGACCGGCGGTGAAGAGCGCAACGTTGGGATCAAGGCCCGTCAGGATGGGCACCAACACCAGGGCGCCAAACGCCACGAACAGCATTTGCGCACCCAGAATACTCGGGTGCATTTCGCGCTTGGCCGGCTCCGTGGCCGCGCTATCAGTGTAAGCCTGGGTCATTACAGGTCTCCGAACAGCTAGAGGTAGGGTTATTTGGTTCCGAAAATTTTGTCGCCGGCATCGCCGAGACCGGGCAGGATGTAGCCCTGCTCGTTCAGGCCGCGATCGACCGAGGCGGTGTAGATATCGACGTCCGGGTGGGCGTCCTGAACTTTCTTGATCCCTTCGGGGGAGGCAACCAGGAACAACCCCATGATGGAGGTACAGCCGGCAGCCTTGAGCATGTCGATGGTGGCGATCAGGGTGCCGCCGGTGGCCAGCATCGGGTCGATGATCAGCGCGGTGCGGTTGTCGATATCCCCCACCAGCTTTTCAAAATAGGGCACGGGCTCCAGGGTCTCTTCGTCCCGGTAGAGTCCCACGACACTGACCTTGGCGTTGGGCACCAGCTGCAGCACGCCATCGAGCATGCCAAGCCCCGCCCGCAGAATCGGCACCACGGTGATCTTCTTGCCCTTGATCACTTCCACCATCAGGGGTTCACCGGTCCAGCTCTCAATCTCCTGCTGCTCCGTTTCCAGGGTGCGGGTGGCCTCGTAGGTGAGCAGGTTGCCGACTTCGCTGGCAAGTTCGCGGAAGTGCTTGGTGCTGATTGCATTTTTGCGCATCAGGCCCAGCTTGTGCTGGACCAGGGGGTGTTTGATTTCGTGAACGGCCATGGGTACCTCGGACACTGCGGTGGGTGGTGGATCGAGCGGGTTAAAAAATTGCCCGATTGTATTGTATTTTTAGACGAATGTATAATGCCCGCCCTGTCCATTCTGTCGCCGTTTCAGGAGCACCTCCATGACCCCATTAGCCGCCGAAGCAGCCCGCGTCCACGCCGAAGCCGACTGCCTTGCCACACCCGCGCAGCTCGATAGCGCCCTGGAGCAGATGGCTGGCGAAATCAGGGCGCGACTTCACGACAAGGCCCCCCTGGTGCTCTGCGTGATGAACGGGGGACTGATCCCCGCCGCCCTGCTGACCCTTAAGCTGGATTTCCCTTTGGAGCTCGATTACCTCCACGCCACCCGCTACGGACTGGCGACCGAGGGTGGTGAGCTGGATTGGCGGGTGTTTCCCAAGGCAGAGATCAGCGGCCGCAGCATTCTGGTGATCGATGACATCTTTGACCAGGGACACACGCTGGCCGCCATCTGTGACTACCTGAAGAACGCCGGTGCCGCCGAAGTGCTGAGCGCCACCGTGATCAACAAGCGCCACGAACGCAAAGTGGACTTCAAACCCGATTTCATCGGCCTCGAAATTGAAGACCGCTTTCTCTACGGATTCGGCATGGACTACAAGGGTTACCTGCGCAACGTGCAGGGCATCTACGCAGTGAAAGGGCTTTAAGCGCATTTTGGCCGCGACAACCGCAGCCGTGATTTGCCCTTACCCTGGACCCGGCGCCGCCGGGTCCACTGTCTCGGGCCAGGAATACCGACAGCCACAACCGATTTCAGCACGCGCCGGACGGATGCTGACGACCAGGGACTGAACCGAGCCCCTAGACAGCCACCCGCTCGACCAGTTTTTCGAGCTCCTGCAAGCGCGCTGCCAGCTCTGGAGTCCGCGCGATCTCTTCCTGCTCCTCAAGCACCTCGCGCAATACCTCGTCGGTCGTCAGCGGATTGGCCAGCACCACTCGAAAGACCAGAATACCCTCACGCTGGTACTTTTCAGGGGTCAGCCGGGTCCGGGAGACGAACGCCTTGCCCCGCTCGCGCTGAGTTTTCTGGATGTATTTGGTGATGCGGCTGAGCACTTCGTTGATCTGCCGGCGCAGTTCATCGTCCGCATGCTCAAGCGCTTCGCAAACCCGGCGAGGAGACCAGCGGTAGGTCAGGATGTTCAGCTCCGGGGGTGAGACCAGCTCGAACTGCTCCGACGCCTCGATCATTCGCGCAAACGTTCGGGCCTTGGCGATCCCCTCCTCGACCAGCAGCGCGTATCCGCGCCGCCCGATAATTCGCAAGCCGGACTGAACCAGCATGGCCATGCCGGGGCGCGAGCCTTCGAGGGTGGTACTCCCCAGGTCCTTGGAGCCACTGCGTATGATGTACTGCGCATGGTGCTCAATGCTGTTAAGCGCGGCCGGATCCTTAAACAGCGCCAAGCCGACCCCCATGGGTACATACAGCTGCTTGTGGGCATCGATGGTGACCGAGTCAGCCCGCTCGATCCCCTTGAGCTTGTGGCGATAACGGTCGGAAAACAGGGTCGGGCCGCCCCAGGCGCCGTCCACATGAAAATGCAGCTGCTCGGCCGCGGCGATATCGGCCAGGGTGTCCAGCGGGTCAACATTGCCGGTTTCCGTCGTTCCGGCGATCCCCACCAGGGCGAAGGGACGGATGTTACGCGCCCGCAGCGCCTTGATGCGGGCTTCAAGCGCATCGGGACGAATACGGTTGTGGCCGTCGGTTTCCACCGCTACCAATTGGTCACGACCAATACCCAGCACATCGGCGGCCTTGGAGAGCGAATAGTGCCCCCGCTCGGACACCAGTACCGCCGCTCCTTCGCAGCCGTAATGACGGAAGGCGCCGAACACCCCTTCCCGGGTAATGCCGGCAAAATCGCCATCCGGCCCGAAAGCGCGGTTGCGGGCCGCCCAGAGCGCGGTGATGTTGGCGATGGTGCCACCGGAGCAAAAAGCGCCCAGGTGCTGATGGCTGTCATGCAGCCAGCGTCCATAGAAAGCTTCGTCCCGCTCGTAAACCAGGCGATGCAGCATACCCAGAACCTGCCGCTCAAGGGGGGTAAACGCCTTGGAAGTCTCGGTTTTAACCAGGTTCTGGTTCAACGCGATCATGATCTTCGAGAGCGGGATCATGAAATAGGGCAGCGCCGAGGTCATGTGACCGATAAAACTGGGAGAAGAGGTGTGGACCGACTGCGCCACCACTTTTTCCAACAGAAACTGCGTCTGCTCGGAAACGAAAACCGGGGCCTCGGGAATGCGGGTATCGCTGAAGTCCCGCTCGATCTCGACCAGGTCGGTCTCCTCGGCGACGATATGCTCCTGCAGAAAACCGGCCAGGTTTTTTGAGATATCCCCGTCCAGACGACTCAGGGTGGAGCCCGGCGCCTCGGGAACGGTAAAGATGCGCAGCAGGTTCTCGAGGCTGGCACTGGGAGCAGTGGTCTTGTCGGTCATAGAGCTTATCCGCGGCCTCACCGGCCCCGCAAGCTGCTAAAACACGCCTGCTGATGTCGGTGGACTGATAAAACGGACCCCGCGGGCCCGGATAGACGCCAAAATATCGCACCTGCGAAAAGGCGCGGCAAGTATTTCAAAGCCGACACCGCAATGCAATTGGCAAACCGGCGCCACTCAAATCGGTCTGGACGTGGCCGACCACGGTGAATTCATAATCGAATGAAGCAAATTCAGCACTTAAGTATTTGTTTAAGGATACAATAGCGCCCTTTACTCTTCAGTTAGCCATCAGTAGATACACAGCAGGGGTTCCTCGGTGACCAACGTAACTCTCTCCACGCTGCGGCAAAGCCTCAGCGAACGCATCCTTATTCTCGACGGCGGCATGGGCACCATGATCCAGCAGCGCCAACTCCAGGAAGCGGACTTCAGGGGGGCACGTTTTGCGGAGTGGAGCTGCGAACTCAAGGGCAACAACGACCTGCTGGTGCTGACCCAACCGCAGCTGATTCGCGAGCTGCACGAGGATTACCTGGCGGCCGGCGCCGACATCATCGAAACCAACACCTTCAACAGCACCCGCATCGCCATGGCCGACTACGCGATGGAGGAGCTGAGCGCTGAAATAAACCGCGAGGCCGCACGCCTGGCCCGCGAGGCGGCCGACCTCTACAGCCGCAAAACACCGGATCGCCCCCGCTACGTCGCCGGGGTGCTGGGCCCGACCAACCGCACCGCCTCCATTTCTCCGGACGTGAACGATCCGGCGGCCCGCAACGTCACCTTCGACGAACTGGTCGGCGCCTACCGGGAGAGTGCCGGGGCCCTGATCGAAGGCGGGGTTGACCTGCTGATGATCGAGACGGTCTTTGACACGCTCAATGCCAAGGCGGCGATCTTCGCCCTCGAATCCCTGTTTCACGAACAGAGCCGGCGTTTGCCGGTGATGATCTCCGGCACCATCACCGACGCCTCCGGGCGCACCCTTTCCGGGCAGACCGCGGAAGCCTTCTGGAACTCCATTCGCCACGCCCAGCCCCTCGCCATCGGCCTCAACTGCGCCCTGGGGCCCAAGGAGCTGCGCCAGTACGTGGAGGAACTCTCCACTGTGGCGGACACTTTTGTCTCCGCCCACCCCAATGCCGGCCTGCCCAACGCCTTCGGCGGCTACGACGAGACGCCGGAGCAGATGGCCGAAGAGATTGGCGAATGGGCGCGCAGCGGTTTCCTCAACATCGTCGGCGGCTGCTGCGGTACCACGCCCGAACATATTCAGGCCATCGCTCAGGCGGTGCGCACCTGCCCGCCACGTCCCCTTCCGGAGATCCCCAGGGCCTGCCGGCTGGCGGGCCTGGAAGCCTTCAACATCGGCGCCGAGTCGCTGTTCGTCAACGTCGGCGAGCGGGCCAACGTCACCGGCTCCGCCCTGTTCCGACGGCTGATCAAGGAGCAGGATTTCGAGACCGCCCTGGACATCGCCCGCCAGCAGGTGGAGAACGGCGCCCAGGTGATCGACATCAACATGGACGAGGGGATGCTCGATTCCGAAGCCGCCATGAAGCGCTTTCTCAACCTGATCGCCGGCGAGCCGGATATCGCCCGGGTGCCGATCATGGTGGACTCCTCCAAGTGGGAGATTCTGGAAACCGGGCTCAAGTGCATCCAGGGCAAGGGCATCGTCAACTCCATCAGCCTCAAGGAAGGCGAGGACGCCTTCATTGAGCAGGCCCGCCTGATCCGCCGTTACGGCGCCGCGGTAGTGGTGATGGCCTTTGACGAAACCGGGCAGGCCGACACCTTTGAGCGCAAGGTGGAGATCTGCACCCGTTCCTACCGGGTGCTCACCGAGCAGGTGGGCTTCCCCCCCGAAGACATTATCTTCGACCCCAATATTTTCGCCGTGGCCACCGGCATCGAAGAGCACAACAACTACGCGGTCGACTTTATCGAGGCCACCCGCACCATCAAGGCCACCCTGCCCCATGCGCTGATCTCCGGCGGCGTATCCAACGTCTCCTTCTCCTTTCGGGGCAACAACCCGGTGCGCGAAGCGATCCACGCCGTATTCCTGTACCACGCCATCCAGGCGGGCATGGACATGGGCATCGTCAACGCCGGCCAGCTGGCGATTTACGAAGATATTCCGGGCGATCTGCGCGACCGGGTCGAGGATGTCATCCTCAACCGCAGCCCTGATGCCACCGAGGCACTACTGACGGTCGCTGCCGATTATGCCGGCAGCGGCGAGAAAAACGATGTACGCACCGATCTCGCCTGGCGCGAGTGGGACGTGAACAAGCGCCTGGAGCACGCACTGGTCAAGGGCATCACCGAATTTGTCGACGTGGACACCGAGGAGGCCCGTCAGGCCCATGAGCGCCCGCTGCAGGTGATCGAGGGGCCCCTGATGGCCGGCATGTCGGTGGTGGGCGATCTGTTCGGCGCCGGCAAGATGTTCCTGCCCCAGGTGGTCAAATCCGCCCGGGTGATGAAAAAGGCCGTGGCCTACCTGATGCCCTTTATCGAGGCAGAAAAAGCCGGGGGCGCCCGGCAGAGCAACGGCAAGATACTGATGGCAACCGTCAAGGGGGATGTCCACGACATCGGCAAGAACATTGTCGGCGTGGTGCTCCAGTGCAACAACTTCGAGATCATCGACCTTGGCGTCATGGTGCCGGCGGAAACCATCATCCGCACCGCCCGCGAGGAGAACGTAGACCTGATCGGGCTCTCGGGCCTCATCACCCCCTCCCTGGACGAGATGGTGCACCTGGCCAAGGAGCTCGAGCGCCAGGGGCTTAAAATCCCCCTGATGATTGGCGGGGCCACCACCTCCAAGATGCATACCGCGGTTAAGATAGAGCCGGCCTACAGCGCGCCCACCGTCTATGTGCACAACGCCTCGCGCAGCGTCGGGGTGGCCTCGGCCCTGCTCAGCGAAACCCAGCACGCCGACTTTGCCGCCGCCGTGCGCGAGGAGTACGCCCAGGCCCGGGATCGCCACAATGCCAAGGCCAAGGATGCGCGGCGGGTCAACCTGGAGAAGGCGCGGGCCAACCGCCAGCCCGTTGACTGGCAAGCCTACCCCCCCCCGGTCCCTCGCCAGCTGGGCATCCAGGTGTTCAAAGACTACGATCTGCGCGAACTGCTGGACTACATCGACTGGACCTTCTTCTTCCACGCCTGGGAACTCAAGGGACGCTTCCCCCGCATTCTCGATGACGCCCAGATGGGCGAGGAAGCGCGCAAGCTGTACCAGGATGCGCAGGCGATGCTGGAGGAGCTGATCGCCGGCAAGCGACTCAAGGCCGCCGCCGTCATCGGCCTCTTTCCGGCCAACCGCGTCGGCGACGATGACATCGCCGTCTATGTCGATGAAACCCGTCAATCGACCCTGACCACCCTACACCACCTGCGCCAGCAGACCGAAAAAGGCGCCGGCAAGTTCAACCACTGCCTGAGCGACTACGTCGCCCCCCGCGACAGCGGCAAGGCCGATTATGTCGGTGCATTTGCTGTCACCGCCGGCATCGGCCTGGATGAACTGGTGGCCGAGTACGAGGCCAAGCATGACGACTACCGGTCGATCATGGTCAAGGCCCTGGCCGACCGCCTGGCCGAAGCCCTGGCCGAGCGTATGCACGAACGGGTGCGGCGCGAGTTTTGGGGCTACGCCGCGGAGGAGCACCTCAGCAACGAGGAGTTGATCCGCGAGGCTTACCAGGGCATTCGCCCCGCCCCCGGCTACCCGGCCTGCCCTGATCACACCGAGAAGGGGCTGCTCTGGGAGCTGCTGGATGTGGAGGCGCGAACAGGCATCGCCCTCACAGACAGCTATGCCATGACCCCCACCGCAGCGGTGAGCGGCTGGTATTTCTCTCATCCCGAGAGTCGCTATTTCGGCATCGCCAAGATCAGCGAAGACCAGGTGGAGGATTACGCACGCCGCAAGGGTATGGAGAAGACGGAGATGGAGCGCTGGCTGGCGCCGAACCTGGGCTACGAGCCCGAAGACAGCTGAGCATCGACTAGGCTGAAAGGATAGCCATTACCAAGGAGGCCGGGTGAGCACCGATCTGAGCAGACGTCTGGTGGTAGGGATCTCCTCAAGGGCGCTGTTCGACCTGGAGGATGAAAACCGCATCTTCGAAGCCCACGGGGTCGATGCGTATCGCCAGTACCAGCGCGATCACGAGGACGAAGTGCTCGCCCCGGGTGCCGCGTTCCCGCTGATCCGCGCCCTGCTGCGCCTGAACGACATCGACCCGCACCACCCCCTGGTGGAAGTGGTGATCATGTCACGCAACACCGCGGACACGGGGCTGCGCATTTTTAACTCCATTAGCCACTACCAGCTGGGCATCACTCGCGCCGCGTTCAGCGGCGGGCGCAGCAACGCCGCCTACCTTGATGCGTTCAGCGTCGACCTCTTTCTCTCCCGGTCCGCCCGGGACGTGCAGGCGGCAGTGGATTCAGGAATAGCCGCCGCCGAGATCTACGCGCCACCAGAGGATTTCGATCCCGACCAGGACCAGATCCGCATCGCCTTTGACGGCGACGCCGTACTGTTTTCGGACGCTTCGGAACGCATTTACCAGCAGGATGGCCTCGAAGCCTTCGCCCGCCTCGAGAGCGAACTGGCGGACGTCCCACTGGACGAAGGCCCCTTTGCCAAACTGCTGAAGACCCTCTCCTATCTGCAGCGCAGCTTTCCCGCCGGCGAGTCGCCGGTACGCATCGCCCTGGTCACCGCCCGCAACAGCCCTACCCACGCACGGGTGATCAACACCCTGAGAGCCTGGCAGGTCGACGTCGACGAGGCCTTTTTCATGGGCGGCGTATCCAAGCACGAAATTTTGCGCGCCTTCCGCGCCCATATTTTCTTTGATGACCAGGAGAGCCACCTGCAACCCGCGTCCCGGGTCGTGCCCAGCGGCCGGGTTCCCCAGCGCAGCTTTCAAGACAATAAAAAGCCCGCAGCCAAAGCGGCGGGCTTAGAAGAGAAAGAAACTTAGATTAGCGTTCTATCTTTCTGTTTTTTTAAATTGTGATGACTTCCATTTTCTCACCCTTAAGGGCTTCGCCCTGCTGCGCGTTGGTAATCACCGCTACGCTACCCTGCTGATCCTTGAGATAGGTGCGCGCCACCCGTTTAAGATCGTCCACCGTTACCTTGAGCACACGGGAGCGAAAGCCCCGACGCTGCTCCGGGGTGCGCCCGAAAAGGGTGCTGTGGTAGGCCTGCTTGGCCTCTCCCGCGGGCGAACCGGGCTTATCGATATTGGAGACCACCCCGAGGATGGCTTCCTCCAACCGGGCAAAGCTGTGTTCTTCGGCCAGCAGCCAGTCCACCGCTCGGTCAAAATCCTGCAGTGTCTCCTGCAGGCGGGGATCCCGGTAGGAGAAGAAGCGGAACGCAGCACTGGATGAGTCCTGCCCGGCACCGCCGCCATAGGCCCCACCCTGCTCCCGAATCACCCGGTGCAGGTAACCGTTGCGCAAAAATTCTCCCAGTACCGTCAGGGCCGCGGCATCGGGATGTTCAACCGGCACGGTAGGATACGCCTTGGCGCAGAAGTTGACCTGCGTACTGGTGATCCAGGCCTGGTGCACCGACTGGCGCACCGGCGCGAGCACAAAAGGCTCAACCTTGGCACCGCCGGGGTCCGCTCCCCAGTACTCATCCAGGGCCTGATCGCACTCTTCCCGCCGCTCGGGCTCTGTCACCACCAGGAAGTGACGGGGGCTGACCAGGATTTTCTGATGCAGCGCGGCCAGCTTGTCTGCAAACAACTGCAACTCGTCTGCCTGATCCAGCTTTTGATCCAGCTCCTTGACGAATCGCACCCCCGCCAGGCCCCGCTGCCGGTGGGACAGGTTGGCCGATGGGCTGTAGCCGCTGATCGCCGCCATCATCGCCAGGCTGTGGCCGCTGCCGGTAATGCTTTGCTCCTTGCGGGTGCGCTGTTGCGCAACCAGTTCACGGATATGCCCCAGCTCGTCAAAGCGCAGTCCGGTAAAGGTGCTGTGAAGCAGCTCGGTCAAGGGTCGGATATTGCGCACCAGAGCTTTACCGGAAAGGGTGAAATAGGCTTTGACCGCCTGCTCGTCATCGACGTTTCCACGCACCGAACTGTAGGCGCTGATGCCCCCCGTGACGCTGGACTGCCTGGCCTGGGCCTCTTGATAGCTCAGCTCCCCATGACCGAGTTCGGGCAGGCAGTTGGCGTAATAGGGCAACAGCAGCTGTTCCTCTTCCGTCAGCTGGGGCATTTCTACCAGTATCTGCTGGTAGACAAGGCCGTTGGTCCCCTGCCCGTAGAAGGCGCGGCGCCCGCAGGCCAGAGCCTGTGTTTCGCCGCTGGGAATATGGATGTCGGCAGGCACATCCTCCAGCCCCACCTTGGGCAGCAAGGCATCGTCGTCCTGGCGTTGCTGGCGGGCTTCAAGTGCCCGCGCCTGCTCCACAATCTCCTGTTTCTGCGCCGCCGAGAGCCCGCTTTTGATCTGTGCCAGGCGCAAGGCCTCTGCCATTTCTCTGCGCCCGTTCAGTTCGCTGTCCGGGCGCAGGGTCAGGCGCACCCGGTGGTGGTTGTCCAGCAACAGCCGTTGCACCAGTTCCTTGATGTAGTCCGGCTCCTGAATCCGCTCGCGCAGTTGTTCGAGCACCGGGTCAAGGTTCAGCAGCGCAATGGGGTCGCCGCGGTGAACGGCGGTCGACAGCGCAGACATAATCAGTTGCAGGCCGTAGGGAAAACCATCGCCCCCCACCTCGCGCTGGCTCAGTTCCAGCTGGTGCAGCACCGCCTCGACCTGCGACTGGGGAACCCCGTCGCGGGCCACCTGCTCCAGCACATCGACGACCAGGGTTTCAATGGCAGCAGCCGAATCGGGGTCGGTGCCTTCGAGCCCACACATGAAACTCATCTCGCGGTTGGAGTCTTCCAGACCGCAAAGCGGCGAAGGCGCCTGGCCCAGCTCGGAGGTTTCCAGCGCATGACGCAGGGGCGATGCGCTACTGTCGAGCAATACGCGGGACAACAGATTGGCCTCCAGCTGCTGTTCCAGATCGATGCTCTGGCCCAGCAGCCAGCCCAGCACCACATGGCTCTTGCGGCTCAGATCCTCCTCACTGAGGGCATACGCCTCCTCGACCCGAAGCGGCGCGTGGTAACGTTTCTCGTCAGGCACGACGATGGTCTCTTCAAGCCGCTCGAAACGGCTGAGCGCCTGGCTTTCAAACTTTTCCTGAAGCTCTGCGGGTGGCAGGTCGCCGAAAGTCATGAACACCGCGTTGGAGGGGTGGTAATGGGTCCGGTAGAACGCCAGCAGCTCCTCGTAACTCAAATCCGGAATGCACTCGGGGTCGCCGCCGCTGTTGTGGTGGTAGGTGACGGTGGGAAACAGGTGCTTGCTCAGGGTCTGCCAGAGGGTGCTGACCGGGGAACTCATTGCCCCCTTCATCTCGTTATAAACCACCCCCTTAAAGGTCAGGTCGGAGTCGCTGTTGTCGGCCTCCTTGAACTCGAGACGGTGCCCCTCCTGGGAGAAATCCAGGCGATCCAGGCGGGAGAAAAACACCGCGTCCAGGTAAACATCCAGCAGGTTGAAGTAATCCTTGCGATTCTGGGTCGCAAAGGGGTAAGCCGTCCAGTCACTGCTGGTAAAGGCGTTCATGAAGGTATTAAGAGAACGCCGCAGCATCATGAAGAAGGGGTCGCGAACCGGATAACGCTCGCTTCCGCACAGCGCCGTGTGCTCCAGAATATGGGCGACACCGGTGGAGTCCTGGGGCACCGTGCGCAGCGCCACCAGAAAGACATTCTCATCCTGGTCGGCGGCGATGTGATAATGCCGGGCCCCGGTGGCCTGATGTTCGTACTCGGCCACCTCCACCCCCAGGCTTTCGATGCCCTGGCGGCGCAACAACCGGAAGCTGGGGTGGGGGTCGAGTGCGGGCACAAAGGTGTTATCGGGAGAATTGTTCATAGAAAACGCATTTTCCTTAACTGAATGGTACTCCGGCGCAGGTTATGGCCCCGAGGGCGGCGCCCCCTCGGCGACAGGCCGGATCCGTTAGGTGTCATGGTATCTTGTTTTGCCTCACCTTGCCCGCAGCCCATGACTTGGGCTGATTTATTGACCGGTTTATCCGCTGCGCGTTCAGCCGCCAGGTAGCACAACCGAGCATTGACTTCCACCGGGTGGGGTTCTATAGTCACCGAAACCGCTTTGCTGCGGCGCACAAGAGCACTCAACCTGTTTCGTTGTCTCGTTTGATGAGGGAGCCCGACCATGTACGAAGACCTGCTTAAGGATATGCAAGAAAAAATGCAGCCCATGTTGGATGTGGCTGAAATCAATCGCAAGACACTGGAAAAAATGGCTTCCGTGCAGTCGGAATACCTGACCGAGTGCATCAGCTGCGGCATTAACCAGGCCAAGGCCCTGGCCGAAGCCGGCGACGCCAAAACGGTCGCCGACCTGCAGTTCAAGTACCTCAAGGAGTTTGAAAGCAAGCTGACTGCCTCCGCCGAGGAGAACATCGCCGCCATCAACGAGGCCAAGGAGGCGATCACCGAGCTGCTGTCCAACACCTATGGCCGCATCGCTGAATCCACCCCCTTCGCGGACAGCGCCACCAGTGCTCCTGTGACCAAGGCGCCGGCACCAAAGAAAGCCCCGGTGCGCCGCGCCGCCAAAGCGGCTCCCAAGGCCACCAAGGCGCCGGCCAAGAGCGCACCCAAAGCTGCCACCAAGCCGACACCTAAAGCAGAACCTAAAGCAGCCCCCAAAGCCGCGCCCGCAGCAGCTGCCAAGACCGATGCACCCAAGGCCGATGCTCCCAAGTCCGCTCCGGCTGCCCAGAAAGCCACTGCCCCCGCAGCGCCCAAGGCGGCACAAGCTAAAAAGAGCTGATCTTAAGGCGTATATAAAAAACGGCGGGCATCGTGCCCGCCGTTTTTTTTGCCCAGCCTCTTGGTATGCGCCGCGTTGGGGGGCTTTGCCTGCTTTTACCCCTACTCCAGGCGCGCCAGTGCCGGAAGGTCGCCTTCCATTCCCATGGCCCAGCGCATGGCCCGTTTTTTCACCGGGGCCAGTCGCTGGGTCAGCCCCAGCCCAAGGTTGCGCGCCAGCCGGGATGCTGGATCCTGACGACCGAACACACGGTAGATCAAATCCATCGCCGTCATCACCCCAAGGTTGTGATTTCGCCGCCGCGCCTCGTAGCGCGCCAGTATCGAGCCACCCAGGGGAAGCTGTTCATCCAGGGCCTCAAGCAGCACGTCGGCCAGGCAGGCAGCATCCAGCAGGCCGATATTCACGCCCTGTCCCGCCAACGGATGAATCATATGGGCCGCATCACCCACCAGCACCGCACCGGGGCGCCAGTAATTGAGTGCATGCTGGCGTCGCAGGGGAAAGCTGGCACGACCTTCCAGCCGGCGAATCCCCCCGAGTTCTTTGGGAAAGCCACGCATCACGGCGTCGATAAAGTCGGCCTCATCCAGTGACATCAGGCGCTGTATCTCATCGGGATGGTGGTACCAGACCAGAGAACCGTGCGGGCCTGTAAGCGGCAAGAAGGCAACGGGACCGGTGGGGAGAAACCGCTGCCAGGTGATATCCTGCTGCGCAGCCTCGGTTTCCACGCTGGCCACCAGCGCACGCTGTGGGTAATCCCATCGATGCACACCGATACCCGCGGCTTCGCGCACCCGTGACTCGCCCCCGTCAGCGCCCACCAAAAGCCTAGCCTGCAACACCTCACCATCGTCCAGGGTCACACGGCTGCCCATTGCGCCGCCGTAGTCGATGGCTGCGATCCGCACCGATGCCATCAGGCTGACGTCCTGTGCCTGCTGCAAGCAGTCCCAGAGCGCCAGCTGTACGACGCGGTTCTCAACGATATACCCCAGCGCCGGTTGCCCCACGCTGTCGCTGTGAAAGCGCGTATCACCCTGCCCGCTGGTTTCCCAGACACGCATGCCCCGGTAGGGACAGCAGCGCCGACCAAGAATGCCGGCCCAGGCACCAAGGTTGCCGAGGATCTTCACGGAGGCAGGACTCAGCGCCGATACGCGCAGATCATGGGGTTGCTCCGGCTCAAAGGGGCGCGGCGGAGAAGCTTCGAGCACGGCGATGGAAAGGCCCTTTGCGCTCAGCGCGCAGGCCAACGTTGCGCCAACCATGCCGCCGCCGATAATCATCACATCAAAGGTCCGCGCCATCACTTGCTCCTTGTTTCAATCGGTGGCCGGATTATACGTGATATTAGTCATTCCGAAAGCGCGGATCCGAGGCCAGTCGATGGGCCCAACGGGTGGTTTCTGGAAGTTTGAAACGGGTCGTGCAGGCCATCACCACCTCAATCACCCGCTCAAGACTTATGCGATGGCCCGGGGAGATAAACAGCGGTTTGACGCCGGCCCGGGTTCTTAACACCGCCCCCACCCGCTCACCGCGATGGTACAACCCGCTCCAGGCGCCTCGTGCGCCAGCCGGCTCCTCGTACTCGCCCACCAGTCGGCTCTTGCCCACGCCAATCGCTGGCACGTCCAGCAGCACGCCCAGGTGGGATGCGATCCCAAGCCTGCGCGGGTGGGCGATGCCCTGGCCGTCACACAGGTAGATATCCGGTGGGGTAGTGAGTGATGCGATTGCTTCTAAAATCGTCGGCAGCTCCCTGAACGAGAGCAGACCGGGAATATAGGGAAACCGCGTCGGTTGCCGGGCCACGCTTTGATCAACCAGCGTGAGGCTCTGGGCGTCCAGCACCGCGACCGCCGCCCGCGTGATCGAACCGTCCGCCTCGAAGCCCACATCCACCCCGGCCACAAGGCGCAGCGGCTCAAAATCGTCCTCAAGCCGCACCCCTGCGCTGAGGCGTACCTGCAGCGCCCGCGCTTCGGCGGGGGCGAGTTCCCAGGAATGGGTGTAATCCACAGTCGCTACCGCGCCACTCAACCCAGTGCTTTTTCCAGGCGGCGGGCGAAGACCTCCATCTCCTTGACCGCCTGCAGATCCCCGGCCTCCTCGGCCGCCGATATGCCTTTTCGGTAGGTCTTTAGCGCCAGCTCGGGCAGATCCTGCTGCTGGTAGGCCCGCCCCAGCAGCTTCCAGGCCGCCGAATAGCCCGGCTTCTGCTCAAGGCAGGCCTCCAGGTGTTCGGCGGCCGAGACCGGCTGCCCCGCGTTCAGGTAAGCGTTACCCAAGCCAAAGCGCAGCTCCGGGCTGTCTTTGCCCTCGGCGAGCAGTTTTTCCAGACCTGCGATCATTTTCCTCCTCCCATCCGTTCCTTTTACGTCGGCGCGTTATACTTAGGGTCGCCTTAAGCGTAGCAACCCCAATGCACCCGCTGCCGGAACCTTCTCGGTACGGTGAAGGAGAAGCGACATGACCATGTCGATGACCCTCAGCGAATACCTCGCCGACCATCATGCCGACTACAACCTTCTCAAGCACAAGCACACCACCAACGCCTTCGATACCGCCTACACAGCGCATATTCCGATGGAGCACCTGGCCAAAGCCGTCGTACTCGAAGATACCGACGGGCACCACCTGATGGCGGTCGTGCCCTCCATGCGCCGGCTCAAACTGCGCCGCATCAACCGCAAGCTCGGGCGTAACTTCCGGCTGGTGAGCGAGGTGGAGCTCAAAGCCTTGTTCCAGGACTGTGATTTGGGCGCAATCCCCGCCATGGGACAGGCATACGAGATGGACACCATCTGCGACGAAGATCTGCTCAACCAGCCCTATGTGTACATTGAAGCCGGAGACCACGAAGAGCTGATCAAGCTCGAGCGGGCTGAATTCCAGCGCCTGATGAGCGGTCAGTTGCACGACTATATCAGCCTCGACTCTCCTACCCACTCCCCCTACCAGGACGCCGATCTGCGCCACTATTGATTCGGCAAGGGGCGGCTGGCGCCGCCCCTTGCGCCGAACTGACTTAGATCAAGGCAGCGCCGGTTGCGCCCGCTGATACTGCGCTGACTCAACCGGGAGAAGCCAAGCATGAGCACCATCACCGATATCATGACCCACGAACATCGCCACTGCGATGACCTTTTTACCGCCGCGGAGGGAGCCGCATCCGAACAGAACTGGGCCGAGGCCGACGGGGCCTGGACGCAGTTTCGTGATGCACTGCTGACCCACTTGGCGCGCGAAGAGACGGTGCTGTTCCCGGCCTTTGAGTCCCAGACCGGGCAGACCCAGGGCCCCACGGCGGTGATGCGGATGGAACACCAGCAGATGCGCGCCCTGGTTGAAGAGATCAACGAGGCGCTGCGGAACCGCGCCGACGAGGAATTTCTCGGGCTGACCGAAACCCTGATGGTACTGATGCAACAGCACAACATGAAAGAGGAGCAGATTCTCTACCCCATGTCCGACCAGGTGCTGGTCGCGGATTCACAGCTGTTGGAACAGATGCGGCAGGTCACCACCGCTTGATGCCCACCCTGCTCGCCCCCCTTGATGTCAGCGACCTGGCGCCGCCGGAGCCATTGGAGCGGATTCTGGTTACGCTGCGAAACCTCGGCCCGGACGAGGTGCTGAAAGTGCATCATCGCCGCGAACCGCGCCCGCTTTTCCCCCTCTTGCTGGAGAACGGTTTTCACTACCTGTGCCGACAGCAAGGCGAGGCCGCGTTTCGCATCTATATCTGGCACGCCGACAGCGGGGACTTAACGGCTTTCTGCCTGGCGGACCTGCGGGCCGAGGCAATACCGTGAACCTCGCCGGCCTTTCACTGGACAACATTCCGCCCCTGCGCACGCCCCTGGGCTTCTTCCTACTCGCCCCCGTGTTCGGAATGTTGGCGGCCCTGGTGCTGATACTGGATCCCGGCGCGCTGAGCAGCCGCTGGCAACCCGGCATGCTGGCCTTTACCCACCTGCTGACCCTGGGGTTTGGCGCCCAGGTAGTGGTTGGCGCACTGTTTCAGGTGCTGCCGGTGATCAGCAACCAGGCAATCCCCGCCGGTGCCACCCTCGCCCCCTGGATTCGAGCCGCACTGGGCCTGGGAGCGTTCAGCTTGGCGCTGGGCTTTATCAGCGCCAATGGCTGGCTTTTTGCGCTGGCCCTTGGGTTGTTGGGCGCGGCCCTGGGCACCTTCGGCGCAGCGCTTGCGCTGGGCGTCTCGAGGATTCGCCCCTGGCGCGACAGCAGTCGCGGCGTTGCCCTGGCCCTTGTGGCGCTCATTACCACCCTGGTCCTCGGTGCCGTTCAGGCATCGCCGCGATTCGCGCCGGAGCTTGGACTCTACCGGCTTCAGCAGACCGACCTTCACGCGCTCTGGGGGGGGCTCGGCTGGTGCCTGCTGCTGATCATGGCGGTGAGCTACCAGGTAATTCCGATGTTTCATGTCGCCCCGGCCTTTCCGGCACGCGCGGCCCAATGGTTACCGTCAGCGCTGTTCGTCGCCCTCCTAACAACCTCGCTGGCCGAGGCCGGGGCACTGGAGAACCTCGCGCTGGGCGTCGGGCTGCTGCTCTGTCTGCTTTACGGCGCCACCGCGCTTTACATTCTGAGCCGGCGCAAGCGCAAGCTGGTTGATTACACGGTACGCTTCTGGCAACTCGGCCTCGTCCACCTGCTGGCGGTATCCCTGCTGGGACTCTACGGGCTTGGAACCGGCGGGACGGTGGATAGCCGCTGGATGGGACTGGCGTGGGGGCTCGGTTTTGTCGGCTCGGTGATGCTGGGCATGTTGCAAAAAATACTGCCGTTTCTGATTTACCTGCACCTGCAGCGCGCCTGGATGAAAAATCCGATGAGCAGCGCGGCCCTGCCCAACATGAAATCACTGATCCCCACCCCCGCGTCCAGGCGTCAGTGGCAGTTCCACTTAAGCGCCCTGGGAGGGCTCTACGGGGCCCTTGTCTGGCCTGTGCTGACACCCCTGGCGGGGGCGCTTCTGTTCGCCGACTTCGCTTGGCTGACCCGCTGCCTGCACCAGGCCCACGGCCGCTACCAAACCACCCTTGATTCAATGACAGCGGCCGGCGAGCCCGCCCCCTGCAATAACGGCGACCGCTAACCGCGGCTCCTAACCACGTCAAAAAGGGAGCGAGCGACACCCGGGGCGGATCCTTCCCGCCCTTCCCCCGTCTCCTCGCTCCAATCGGTCAGACCCCGGGCCTAGCCTCTCCCGCCCTGCCGGGCTATGCTTCTGTTTTTATGAGCTTTTGATTGGTTGCCTGTAACATCGCCAGCTTCACGAGGTCAGTAAGGCAAAACGATACCGCGCCCCTTTATCCTTGGAGAAACACCAGCCCTATGAGATTTTCGAAGCTGTTACTCCTGTGTGCACTGGTGGTTCTGGTCGCCCTGTTCTTCGTCCTCGACCTGTCCCAATACCTGAACCTGGATTATCTGAAGTCGCATCAGGCACAGTTCGACCGCTACTATGCGCAACACCCCTGGAGCGCCGCCGGCACCTTCTTCCTGATTTACGTGGCCGTCACCGGACTGTCGCTGCCCGGCGCCGCGGTGATGACCCTGCTGGCCGGTGCCCTCTTCGGGCTCGGCTGGGGCACCCTGCTGGTCTCCTTCGCCAGCTCCATCGGCGCCACCATCGCGTTTCTCTGCTCTCGTTACCTGTTACGCGACTGGGTCCAGAACCGTTTCAATAAGCAGCTGGAGGCCATCAATCGGGGCATTCGGCGCGACGGACCCTTTTACCTGTTCACCCTTCGCCTGGTACCGGTGTTTCCGTTCTTCGTCATCAACCTGGTGATGGGGCTCACCAAACTCCACACCCGGACTTTTTACTGGGTCAGCCAACTGGGTATGCTGGCAGGCACGCTGGTGTACGTGAACGCAGGGACCCAGCTCAGCCAGGTGCAGAGCCTCTCGGGTGTTTTCTCGCCGGAGCTGCTCCTCTCGTTCACCCTGCTGGGGCTGTTTCCGCTGCTGGCGCGCTGGGTCACCCAATTTTTGCGGTCGCGGCGGGTCTACAAAGGGTTCAGCCGGCCCGCGCGCTACGACACCAACCTGGTGGTTATCGGCGCCGGCTCCGCAGGCTTGGTGTCCGCCTATATCGCCGCCGCCGTCAAGGCGCGGGTCACCCTGATCGAAAAGCACCGCATGGGGGGCGACTGTCTGAACACCGGTTGCGTCCCCTCAAAAGCCCTGATTCGCTCGACCCGCTTTATCGCCGAAAGCCGCCGCTGCGAGTCACTGGGTATCGATCGCGCGGAACTGAGTTACGACTTCGCCCGCATCATGGAGCGGGTGCAGCGGGTGATTAAAAAAGTCGAACCCCACGACTCGGTGGAGCGCTACACCGGCCTCGGCGTCGAGTGCGTGCAGGGCCGGGCGCGAATTCTCTCGCCCTTTGAGGTGGAGGTCGAGGGACGGCGCATCACCACCCGCAGCATCATCATTGCCACCGGCGCACGCCCGGCGCTGCCCGCCATCGAGGGCATCGAGGCCATGGACCCGCTGACCTCCGACACCGTCTGGGAGCTGCGCGAACTACCGCGCCGGCTGTTGATTCTGGGTGGCGGTCCCATCGCCGCCGAGCTGGGCCAGTGCTTTGCCAGGCTCGGCAGCCGGGTGACCCTGGTTCTGCGCGGTCCGCGCATCCTCGCCAAGGAGGACCCGGAGGTCAGCCAAGAAGTCCTCAAGCGGCTGCGCAAGGAGGGTGTTGATGTACGCCTGGAACACCGGATGCTGGCATTTGCCGAGGAAGCAGGTGAATGCCACCTGCGCTGCGAGCACCGGGGTGAAACCCTTAACGTCCGCTTCGACCGCCTGTTGGTGGCAACGGGACGCAAACCCAACGTGGAGGGCTTTGGCCTCGAGAACCTGGGCATTCCCCTCGCAGAAAACGGCACCCTGGAGGTCAACGACGCCCTCCAGACCCGTTATCCGAATATCTACGCCTGCGGCGATGTCGCCGGCCCTTACCAGTTCACCCACGCCGCGGCCCACCAGGCCTGGTACGCGGTGGTCAACGCCCTGTTCGGGTTCGCCAAAACGTTTCGCGTTGACTACCGGGTTATTCCCGCCGTCACTTTCACGGAACCGGAGGTGGCACGAGTGGGGCTCAATGAGTCAGAGGCCCGAGCCCAGGGAGTTGAGTACGAGGTCACCCGCTTCGACCTTGGCGAACTGGACCGTGCCATTGCCGACGAGGCGGACGAGGGTTTCATCAAGGTCCTGACCGCGCCCGGCAAGGACCGAATCCTGGGGGCCACCATCGTCGGCACGCACGCCGGGGAGCTGATCAGCGAGTACGTTACCGCGATGCGCCACAACCTGGGTTTGAACAAGCTGCTGGGGACCATTCATGCCTACCCCACCCTGACCGAGGCCAACAAGTACGCGGCCGGTGAGTGGAAGCGCAACCATGCCCCCCGGGGGCTGCTCACCTGGGTGGCGCGTTTTCACCGCTGGCGCCGAGGCGGTGACGTTTCTCAACAGCACCGGGAAAGGACCAGCCGCTAGACGTTCAGCGCCCCTTCCCGGCTCTCAACAGCGGATGTCAGCGCCCCAGCAGGAGTAACCAGAGCTGCGGCAGGGCTTGGCGCAACCAGAGCCACTGGTAACGCCAGGTCAGGCGCCCCCAGCCAACCTGGCGGTATTTGCGGGCGCTGGTGAGCAACGGGGCCGGACACAGACGCGGGGACAGGCCGGACCGTCGCGCGCGCCAGAGAAGCAGGTGGTCTTCCCCGTAAAGGGCTTGCTCGCAATACCCTCCCAGTTCCCAGAAGCGCTGACGTTCAAGGCAAAAACCCTGATCGCCAAAGGGAATTCCCAGCAGGTTGGCCCGTAAGGCCACTCCCCACTCGTTGAAGCGCATGGCGCCCGGGCCGTCATTCATAAACCGGAGCCGGCAAAATAGCAGCGCCCGGGAGTGAAGCCTCAGCGCTTGCTGCAGGGCAGTCACCAGCTCCGGCCCGAAGCCCGAGTCGACGTGTAAAAACCAGAGATAATGCCCACGCGCCAGCTTGGCGCCGGCATTCATCTGTCGCCCTCGGCCGGCAGTTGTTTCATGCCAGACAAAGGGACGGGCCAGAACCTTCGAGTCGTGTTGCTGAGGACCAAAACGTGAACGATTCTCGGGGCACCCCACCAACACCACCTCCCAGCTTGGAGGCAGCAACAGCAGGTCACCCGACAAGCGGCCGAGGCCGGTCTCGGCGGGCCCCAGAGGGATGATGACAGATACAGACGGGGACGCGGCACTCGTTTGCGTCGGCAAGGAAACCGCCACCTCAGCGCCGGAGCAGGTTCAGCAGCGCCTGTTGCGCCTCGTTCAGACTCTCCCGGGGCGTGAGCACGGCGCTGTCCAGGCTGTGGCGACAGGTACAATCCTGAGCGCCATCCCACCTCTCGGCCAGGGCTTTGACCACTCCCTTGGCCCTTTCCAGGCTGGCGCCATAACGGGCGATCACCTGTTCCACGCTGACATGCTGGGCCGGATCGTCCATCCAGCAGTCGTAATCGGTGGTAATGGACAGGGTCGCGTAACAGAGCTGCGCCTCGCGGGCCAGAAATACCTCCGGAACATTGGTCATGCCCACCAGGTCACAGTTGGCGGCGTCGCGCAGAAACAGGCTTTCCGCCCGGGTTCCCAGCCGCGGGCCGTCTACACAGGCGTATGTCTTGCCCTGGTGAATCGGCCGCTCGAGCCCCTCACCGGCTTCGGCCAGGGCGCGACTCAACTGCCGGCATGTGGGTTCGGCCGTCGACACGTGGGCCACCAGTCCCTCCCCAAAGAAGGTTTTATGACGCGGCCCCTTGATGAAGTCAAAGTACTGCGCAGGCACCGCCAGGTCCCCCGGCGCGATCTCCCGCCTCAGGCTGCCCACGGCGGAAAGGCCAAGCACCCGGGTAGCGCCGGCTTTTTTCAGCGCCCAGATGTTGGCCCGGTAGTTGATCTCCGAGGGCAGCAACCGGTGCCCCGCGCCATGGCGGGGCAAAAAGAGCAAGGGCGTGTCCCCAAGCCGTCCTTCTACCACCGGCGCGGAGGGCGCCCCAAACGGGGTTTCAAGGTGCCGTTCCCGGATCACGGTGAGGCCCTCCAACTGGTAAATTCCGGTCCCGCCGATAATTGCTAGCACACAAGTCTCCTTCGTAGTTCCGTGGTATTCCGGGGGTGGGGATTTAGGCTTCGCTGCAGGACGCACCGTAGGCGAAACAGCTGTAGCAGCGGTGGTGTTTCATGCTGATGCGCTGCTCCATGGCCTGGCGCAGCGTGCCGCCCAGATCATAGTCTTCATCGTCGTCCACCAGGGTGCAGGCATAGACCCGCATCTGCCCCTGGCGCTTGACCACCATCTTGCTGTAAGCGCACATGAACTGGCGACGCCCCTCTTCGTCCTGGTAGGTGGTCATACAGTGACGGGTGACCTGGGGCACCTGCGGGTGGCTGCCGGGCGTTGCGAAATCCGGAAATGCCACGAGGTGAAGATCTTCCGGCAGCCCCCGGGCTGCGAGCAAGCGGCGGTAGTCGCTCTCCACCGCGACGCTGTCCTCCCCATCGGCCATATGCCGTGCCACAGAGACCCGAAACCCCGCCTCGTGCAGCATCGCCATTCCTTTGAGCGCCGCCTCAAAGGTGCCCTCTCCGCGCCCGTCATCGTGGGTAACCTCATCGGGAGCATCCAGACTGACCCGAAAATGGATGGGATGAAGAGAGTGGCGCAGCGACAGGAGCTGCTCGAAGCGCCGCTGCAGGGGGGCGGTGCCGTTGGTCAGCACCAGACAGGGACGAAAACGGGACGCATACTCAAGAATCTTAATCAATTGCTTGGCCAGGAAGGGCTCGCCACCGGTAAAGGAGAACTGCTCGACGCCCAACTCCAGGGCCTCGTCGATAAACGGCGTCACATCTTCAAAGCGGACCAATTCCAGGCGTTTGTCGCCGGGGGACGAGCCCTCGAGACAGAAGTCGCAGGCCAGGTTGCAGGCGGTGCCGGTGTGGAACCAGAGTTCGCGCAGGGCATGGGGATCAATATACCCCCGGGGTTCGCCATCTGCGGTTTGAAACCAGCTTTGCGTTCGAATACGTTGCATCAGTTTCTCTCTTGAAACCTATCTGTTGAAACCTATCTGTTGCAACAACTCAGGCGGATCGCACCCGCGGGCGCGGCAGGACATCTAGCAGTGCCAACAAACGCTGGCGGGCGGCACGGGGGTCCCCGGACAGGTCTTCCCGCAACCGGGGTAGATCCTCGACCAGATCCACATCGTAGCCCGGGGCGGTGTACGTCACCTTAAGCCCCCCCTGTAGGCAGCACGCATGCAGGGCTTCACCCAAAGTAGCCGTACTCCATGGAAGCGCCTCCAGCTCAGGCCAGGGCTCACGACTGGCCATCAGCACCACCCCGCCGTCCGCCGCCGCCGAAAGCACCACCGGCGACCGGGCGAGCTCCCGACGAACGGCACTGTAATGCCCCGAGTCCAGCCCGGGAGCATCGGTTCCGATATAGACCAAGCGCTGGTGGCCCAACGCACGCAACTGGCTGTCAAGGCGGTTAATCCGCGCACCGAGGTTGCCCTCGCCCTGGGGGAGCACACAGGCGCCGACCGGCAGGTTCGCGGCCCAATCCCGGTCCTCGGTACGCGCCGGGGAAATAACCACGGGGCCTGGCCACTGTGCCGCGTCTTCCAGCGCACAATTCAACAGAGCCTGCGCCAGCCGCCGGGTAAGCTCTGCGCCGAGGGCCGGCGCCAGCCGCTGCTTGCCTTCGGTCAGCGTCGGCCGTTTACACAGGATTACCAGGGTTGGCTCGGGGACCGACGAACATCGGGTCATTAGGGCTTCACCTCATCGAACATCGCACGCTGAATTAGACGCACGGGTTCCACGTCTGTTACAGGAGCTTTAAAAGGTCATTGCGGACCTATATTTACTTACTTTTACGTACCTATCAATTTCGTTCAATTGAACGTGAGAATATTTCCCTTATAACGAATTCAACGCGAACAAAGCCCCAGTTATACTGTTTCGCGATCAAACCAGCTTCACCACTTTACGTCCGCCGGGAGTTATCTAATGGCCGAGTCGCTGCACAGTAAACTGAACGATCCCAGCCGTGGGGTCTACTTTTTGGGCACGACACCGCCCAAGGCACGCACCGACGACCAGCAAATGGCCGAGATTGCAGACAAGCTGTTAGCCCGCCTGACGCAGCTCGAGTACGACGGCCTTATCGTCTATGACATTCAGGACGAGAGCAGCCGAGTTGATACGCCCCGTCCCTTCCCTTTCATCGGCACCCGGGACCCGCGCGCCTACGCTGCCTTGCTGCAGGAAAAAAGCGGGCGTGAAACCATCACCTACAAGAGCGTATCCCAGCGTGACCGGGCAAGTTTCGAGCAGTGGCTGGCCGAAGCCTGGGACAAGTACGGGGTACGCAACCTGGTCTTGGTCGGCAGCCCGTCGCAAACCGCGGACATTCAGCTCTCCCTGTCCGATGCCTACCAAGCCACTGCCGAGATCGACCTGGCCTTCAATCTGGGCGGTGTCACTATCGCCGAGCGACACGCAAAGAAAGGCAACGAACATCAGCGCCTGCTGGAGAAGACGGCCAAGGGGTGTCAGTACTTCATCTCCCAGGCGGTTTACGACGCTCCCGCTACCATCGATCTGCTGCACGAGTATGGCGCCCAGTGCCGCGCTGAGAACCGCCGGCCCAACCGGGTGATCCTCACCTTCACGCCCTGCGGCAGCGCCAAGACCCTGGCATTCATGGAGTGGCTGGGAATCTCCGTGTCCAAGGCGACGGCGGCACAGATACTGAACGCTCCCAACCCGCTCAGCGAGTCGGTCCGCATCTGCCGGCGCAACCTGGACCTGATTCTGGACGCCTGCCTGCCCTACCAGATTCCGATCGGACTGAATATCGAGAGCCTGACCAACCGCAAGGAGGAGATCGAAGCCTCCATCCGCCTGTTCAAGCTGCTCAAGGCGCGACTCGAAGAGCGCCTGGTGCTGCAGGAACTCGATCAGTCCTGATCCTTGGCTCTTAAGGGTCAATGCCAGCCCGCGCCCTAGCGGCGACCCGGCCCAAGGCAAAGGACCGGGAACACCCACGGGGCAGGCAGCCTCCAACAAACAGAGGGGGATACCCGCTGCGTTGACTTTCATCTCAGCCTGCCCCCATTCTATGGATCAAGTCCTGAGAACCCGAGGTGGCGATGCCGAAGAATCAGCCTCCCAGCCCCGCCAATCAAATCGACCAGTTCCTGCAGCAGGTTAAAAACACCCCGCCTGTTCCCAAAGGCTGCGGCCGCGGGCGACTGATTTTCGCCATGGACGCGACCGCCAGCCGCCAGCCCACCTGGGATCGGGCTTGTCAGCTGCAGGGAGACATGTTTACCCGCACGCGTGGGCTGGGCACCCTGGATGTGCAGCTCTGCTTCTACCGGGGCTATGACGAATTCCGAGTAAGCCGCTGGCACCGAGAGGCCAGCGGACTGCTTCGCGCCATGTCAGCGGTGCAGTGCCTGGGGGGGCACACCCAGATTGGGCGGGTGCTGCGCCACGTACGCCGTGAACACCAGAAGGAGGCGGTAAACGCACTGGTGTTTATCGGCGACTGCCTGGAGGAACCTATCGACGCGCTGTGCCAGCTGGCCGGTGAACTGGGGCTGCTGGGGGTGCCGCTGTTTCTATTTCAGGAGGGTGACGACAGCACCGCGGAACAGGGCTTTAAGCAGATGGCTCGGCTCAGCCGGGGCGCTCACTGTCGTTTTGACAGCAGCAGTCCGGCGCAGCTCGCTGCCCTGCTTAACGCCGTTGCCACCTACGCCACGGGGGGGCTCGCGGCGCTTAGCGCGATTCGAGGCGAAGCGCCGCTGATCGCCCAGGTGCGCCAACAACTGGAGGCGCCCAAATCGTGAACCTGGTGCTGATCGCCCTGGCCGTAGGATTACTGTATCTCGGGATACGCGAGTTTATCCGGCGAGCGCCCCGCTACGGGGTCCCCTTCCTGTGGCGGCTACTGGTTATCCTCCTGGTGGGCGCCGTGCTGTGGCTGGCGCTGACGGGGCGTTTGCACTGGCTGGCTGCCGCCGGCGCCGCACTCTTCCCGTTTGCCCGCCGCTTGCTGCCCTACCTGCTCTCTCTGCTGCGGTTTCTGCCTTTTCTGCAACAACAGCGCCGACGCCGGCAGGCCAGTCAACGCCAAACAGGGCAGCAGTCGACGGTGCAAACCCAGTGGCTGAGCATGACCCTGGACCACGACAGCGGCGATATCGAGGGCCTCATCACCGGCGGGCCCTATGCAGAAAAACGCCTCGGCGAACTTTCGATCGATCAGCTCAAGGACCTTTATTCCCTGTGCCAGACGCAAGACCCCCAGGCCATTCGCCTGCTGGATGCCTATATTCAGCGTCATTGCGCACAAGAATGGCAAGATCGCGAAGAGAGTCGGGAGGGTGCAGACGAAGCCCCTGCCGCAGGGGCCATGAGTCTCAGCGAGGCCTGGGCCATATTGGGACTGGAGCCCGGGGCGTCCCGGGACGAGGTACTGAGTGCCTACAAGCGGATGATTCTGAAGGTTCACCCTGACCGCGGCGGCAGCAACTACCTCGCCGCACGGATCAACGAGGCAAAAGCCCTGCTGCTCAAACAGCTATAAACCCTAAGATCAAGCGAGCGTTTGAAAACAACAACTTGAAAAAGGAATTTACAATGAACGTGATGATAGACATCTGTGTGGTCCCCCTAGGCGTGGGCGTTTCCGTTTCCGAATACGTCGCGGCCTGCCAGACGGTGTTTCAGGAAGCCGGACTCAAGCACCAGATGCACGCTTACGGTACCAACGTGGAGGGAGAGTGGGACGAGGTTTTCGCAGCGGTAAAGCAGTGCCATGCGGTGGTCCACGCAATGGGTGCCCCTCGGGTCACCACCTCGGTGCGTATCGGCACCCGCACCGACCGCCACCAGTCTATGGCTGACAAGGTGCAGAGCGTCGAACAGCGGCTGCAAAGAACCAGTTGAGTTCCCCTTCGCCCTCCCCCGCAGGAGCCTGCACCATTGTTTCAGGCTCCACTGAAACAATGGTGCAGGTGCGAAAAGCAGGGTAAAATACGGACCACCCGCAAATAACAACAGCCATCAGCGGCCGCTCTTCTTCCCGTGTTACAACGCGGGGACTTCAACGGCGCCCGCTATTCTTTTTGCCCATTCGGGCCAGCAACAACGAGAGAGCCCCCGTGACCCATACGCTTATGGTCGTCCCCACCGGTATTGGTACCGGCCTGACCACCACCGTTCTCGGCCTTTTCCACGCTTTGGAGTGCCGAGGCGTCCAGGTGCATTTTTTCAAGCCCATTGCCCAAACCGACGGCCACGAGGAAGCGGACCGCTCCATCGCCATGCTACAGCCTGCGTGCAAACACCCCATTGCCGACCCCATCGATATTCGCGAAGCCGAGAAGCTGCTCAGCAAGGATCAGGGCGACGAATTGCTGGAGGAAGTGGTTGGACGTTTTGACCGCCATGTCGAGGACAGCGACGAGGTGGTCATTATCGAGGGCATGGTGCCCACCCGCAGCCAACCCTACGCCACACGTATTAACAAAGAGATCGCCCGCGCCCTGGATTGCGAAGTGGTGCTGGTGGCTGCCCCCGGCACGGACAGCCTCGACGCGCTGGAAGATCATATCGACATCACCGCCAGAGCCTACGGAGGCATCCATGACCCGCAGGTTGTGGGCTGCATTCTCAACAAGCTGAGCGCACCGGTGGACAGGGATGGGCGGGTGCGACCCAACGATATCGAAGACGCGACGGTGGCCTTCAGCCTCACCGAGGAGCAGGTGCGGGCCCAGGCCACCCTCTTTCAGGACGACTTCCGCTTGCTAGGCTGCATCCCCTGGCGTGAACGGATGATCGCCCCTCGAGTAAGCGATGTCGCCGAGTACCTCGGCGCCGAGCTGATCAACCGGGGGGACCTCAGCGAACGACGGGTCAAGCGCATCACCATCTGTGCCCACACCGTGGCTAATGTCATTCCCGATCTGCAGGCCGGGACCCTGGTGCTCACCCCCGGCGACCGGGAGGATATCATCCTCGCGACCTGCCTGGCCGCGCTTAACGGCATCGACCTGGCGGGCTTGGTCCTGACCGGTGGTTACCGCCCCTCCGCGGCGGTGATGAGCCTGTGTCAGGACGCCATGGCCGGCGGCCTGCCGGTACTGATGATCGATTCGGACGCCTGGCAAACCGCACTGCACATTTCCCGTTTCAATCGCGAGGTCCCCGTCGACGACCTGGACCGGATCGAGCGCATCAAGGGCATTACCGCCTCTTTTATCGATGTCAGCTGGCTGGTGGAGCAAGCCAGCCAAAAGCAAGAGCGACGCCTTTCGCCCCCGGCGTTTCGCTACCAGTTGGTGGAACGGGCCCGCCGCGCCGGCAAGACTATCGTTCTGCCCGAAGGCAACGAGCCTCGCACCATCAAGGCGGCAGCCATCTGCGCCAACCGCGGCATTGCCCGCTGCGCCCTGCTGGGTAACGAAGATGAAATCCGACGTCTGGCCGAAGGCCAGGGAGTGCGTCTGGGCGACGGCGTGGAGATTTTCGATCCCGAGCGGATCCGCAGCCATTACGTGGAGCGCATGGTGGAGCTGCGCAAGCACAAGGGAATCACCCCTGAGATCGCCGCCGAGCAACTCGAAGACAACGTGGTGCTGGGCACGCTGATGCTGGAAATGGGCCATGTGGACGGGCTGGTCAGCGGTGCGGTCCACACAACCGCGAACACCATCCGCCCCCCGCTGCAGCTGATAAAAACCGCACCGGGCTGCAACCTGGTCTCCTCGGTCTTTTTCATGTGCCTGCCCGACCAGGTGCTGGTCTACGGTGACTGCGCCATCAACCCCGATCCCAACGCTGAGGAGCTGGCGGATATTGCCATTCAGAGCGCCGATTCGGCCCAGGCCTTCGGAATTCCGCCACGGGTCGCGATGATCAGTTACAGCACCGGCGGCTCCGGGCAGGGCGCCGATGTGGAGAAAGTGCGCACCGCCACCCGCTTGGCCCGGGAAAAACGCCCCGACCTGCTGATCGACGGTCCCCTGCAGTACGATGCCGCCATCATGGAGAGCGTGGCCCGCAGCAAGGCGCCGGACAGTGCCGTGGCAGGCCGTGCCACCGTGTTCGTGTTCCCGGATCTCAATACCGGCAACACCACCTACAAGGCGGTACAGCGCAGCGCTGACGTCATCAGCATCGGCCCCATGCTCCAGGGCATGCGCAAGCCGGTGAACGACCTCTCCCGCGGCGCGCTGGTGGAGGATATCGTATTCACCGTGGCCCTAACCGCGATTCAGGCAGCCAGCCAGCCGTAACGGCAACCTCGGACAAGCGGCCGTCGCCCCTCTTTCGGGGCGGCGGGCTACTCCCGGTCGGTTTTCAGCTCCAGCAACTCCACGTCACCCTCGGCCGTGCACACCAGGTGCACCAGCATCGGCTGACAGCAGCGGGGGCAGTCCTCGTAATAATCCTGTTCTTCAACGCCACACTCCACCCGCAGGTCCACCTTGGAGCCGCAATAAGGGCAGTTCCTTTCCACCTCTTCCAACATGTTCGCAACCTCCTTTGACCGCTCTGGTAAGCTGAGTCTAGATAACGCGCCTGCAGGTGTGATTGAAACCAGGGACAAACAGCCAAGGAGCACACAGGACAATGAACGCCCCCACCGGAAAGCGTCTGGGCCAGGGCATGTGGGTGGCCTTCTGGGCCCTGCTGCTGGCGTTACTGGCGTTGATGTTCGGGCGCTGGGAAGAAGCTCGTTACAACCCCAACAGCGAACTTAGCGTTCGCGAGGGTCCGGGAGGAAGCGCCCTGCTGTTACAGCCCAACCATCAAGGCCATTACCTGTTTGACGGGCACATTGACGAGACGCCGGCCACCTTTCTGATTGACACGGGGGCAAGCGACGTCGTGATTCCCAAGACCATCGCCGACCGAGCCGGACTGAAAGGCCAAGGGCGTTTTTCCGCCAGAACCGCCAATGGCACCATCAGCGTTTCCCGCACCCGGATCGAGCGCCTGCGACTGGGGCCGCTCACCTTGCACGACGTACGCGCGACCATCAATCCCCACATGACCGGAGAGGTGCTGCTGGGCATGAGTGCGTTGAAGCGACTCGAACTCAGCCACAGCGCCGACGGACTGGTTCTGAGACGACCCGGCGGCAGCGACCAAAAGCCCTCTCCTCTTTAACCACAAATTACGCAGGTGTATAATATTTGAGCAGGGCGCGAGCCCCAAACCTCGGGCAAGGGAAGCTCGGACGAATAACAATTTCAACTCGACAAGGAGGGTGGCAATGAACCTTGAACATTTAAGCAGCAAATTGCGCTTGGATATCGACCATCTGGCGTACCAGGCCCGAACCCAACACCTCTCTCAGGCGCAGTATCGTCAGCGCTTCGATTCCCTCGCCCGGGGTTATTGCAGCCTCGTTGGCGAAGACGACCTGCCCAAGGTCCAGCAACTGGTCCAACGCTACGAGCAACGCCTTTCCCTGTAACCCCATGGGCTGGAGCCGGTAGCAGCAAGGCTGCCGGCTTAACGCTCCGCGGCGCGTTCGAGACGAGGTTTCGACCTGACAAAGCGCGTGAATAAAAATTAATAATTATTTGTTTTTATGTTTATTTTCCAAAACCAACCCTCCTTGCGATATGCAGTCTATTTTCTCCATCCAGCAGCCTAACTGAAAAAACTTCAAGCCCAGCGGCCTCTCTGACTTCTATCATATGCAGGAGATCCCCAACTAGCGAGGCGAGCAAAACATGCTGACGTATGAAGACTGTTTGGACATGTGTGATCTGACTCAGGAAGAGATCGATGCGGTTGCCGAGCACGAGCACATGGATCGCATTCAGGCACTTGCCACCGCCGAATACCTGATCCATACCGATGGCGGTGAGCGCTCCATTCGCAAGATGATTATCGACGATATTCGCGCAGCCCGGGCTCACGGCGACGAAGCACACGAGCAAACCCTTAAACAGGTGTTAGTCCACTTCATACAGACCCACCCGCGGCACCACTCGGCCAGCCGCCAACACTGAGTTTTCACACAATGCCCAGAAGCCCCAGCCGTTTCGGCCGGGGCTTTTGCTGCCCCTCGCCTGCCCGATTTTTAGCCATCGCGACAAAGGCCGCTCAATAATGGGGATAAAGCGGGAAGCGGTAGTACAGCTGCCCCCCCTGAATAGCCCCTTGGGGAGATTTGGATCGAAAAATACCCAGAACCCGGGTAATGGCGCCCGCCCACCCCATAAGGGTAATGCCGGTGGTGACCACGGCCGTAGCTGAAGTGGGAGCCGTGCAGATGGTGAGAGCGGTGCCGTTGGTGGGAAGGGCCTTCCCAGCCATGATGCCGGTGCCTCAGGTGCTTGCCACGATAGCCCCTGTCGTGGGCCTCCCCCCTCTCTTCTCGTCGATCGATGCGCCGAACACCGTAAGCCTCGAGCTCACCGTGATTGTTTCGAAGATAACCGGGGGCACGGTGGCCTAGCGGCTTACCCCACGTGCTGTCTGGATAGCGATCTGCCTGGGCCACCGGGGAGGCTGATAGTGCCAGCGCAATGAAAGTAGCACCTAGGGCATGGATGCGGTTCATAAGATTCCTCCGGCCGCGAGGCGGCTTCAAGGCGCCTCTCTCCGCTTTGAGAAGCATGCCTATCAGCCTAGCTGTCTGCGCCTGAACCCAGCCTGAACCTCGCCGCGCCGATTTTATTCCATACTTGATGCATCAGGCACAAGGCAGCAGGAGATGCATGTATGTTTCTTAAAGAGTCCCGTTCCGGTCACTTGGTGCAGGTACTGAACCTGACGGAGCTGATCAACCCTTTTGAGGCCCGCACCCAGGTCCAGTTTCAACAGGGCGAGGATTTGCCCGATCCTGAATATATTCGTAAGGACACGCTGGTATTTCCCTCCGGCGAAACCCTCCCGAGGTGCTGGCTGGACAGCCACTACCGGGACAGCGAAATATCCCGCCCCTGAGGCCAACGGGCGCGCCAAAGAACCTGGAAGGTTCCGGACTCGGAACGCTGACGCCAACCGCTCCGCTCGGGCCTGGAATCTGGCTGGTCCAAGACGAAGCGGGCAATGAGTACGTACTCAAGCAGGGTGCCGTCGCCGAGGATGTGTTTCCGGCTGAAGCCGCGGGTCTCAGGGCGCTGGCGGAAACCGGCACCGTCTCAGCGGCGCACGTGCTCTGGGCTTCCAGCGACACCCTGGTGCAGCCCTACTACCCCACGCAGGCACCGACCCCTGCCTACTGGGCGCGCTTCGGTCGGCAACTGGCCGCGTTACACCTCAGACCGGCTCCCGGTTTCGGCTTTGAGCAGGACACCTATTGCGGCGCCAGCCCTCAGCCTAACCCCCGTTACCGTGACGGCCACCGTTTTTTTGCCGAGCAGCGGCTGTTGTTCCAGGGGCGTAGAGCCCATGACCGGGGGTTGCTAAACAGCCGGGAAATGAGCTCGTTGGAAAAGCTGGCCGCCGATTTGGAGAACAGAATCCCAACGCAGCCTCCCAGCCTGATCCACGGGGACCTCTGGGCGGGCAACCACCTGTGCTATCGCGACCGACCTGTGCTGATCGACCCCGCGGCCCACTGGGGCTGGGCGGAGGTGGAACTGGCCATGACCCGGCTTTTCGGTGGTTTTCCCCAGCGTTTCTATGACGCCTACATCGAACTCAACCCGCTACAACCGGCCTGGCAGGAGCGGCTGGCGCTATACAACCTCTATCACCTGTTAAACCACCTCAACCTCTTTGGCGGCAGTTACCACGCCCAGGTCACCGCTGTCCTGCAGCATTATTGTTGAGCAGATTCCCCCGCGGGGTAGCTTCTGGTCGGGGTGCGCATGGTGACAAACTCCTCGGCAGCGGTGGGATGAATGCCGATGGTACTGTCGAACACCGCCTTGGTAGCGCCCGCCTTCAAGGCCACAGCGATCCCCTGGATGATTTCACCGGCATGCTCGCCCACCATATGAACCCCGACCACCCGGTCGCTTTCGGGCTCGACCAGCATCTTCATCAGGGTACGCTCCTCACTCCCGCTCAGGGTGTGTTTCATCGCCCGGAAATCGGCCGTGTAGACGTCCAGCTTGGAATAGCGCTCGCACGCCTGCTCCTCGGTAAGCCCAACGGTGCCGATATTGGGTTGACTGAAAACCGCGGTGGGCACCAGTTCATAGGACGTCCTGCGCTGGTTCTCGCCATACAGGTGATCGACCAGCACCATTCCTTCCGCGAGGGCCATAGGCGTCAGTTGCAGGCGGTCGATCACATCCCCAATGGCGTAGATGGACGGCACCGTGCTCTGGTAGTGCTCGTTGACCTGTACCGCGCCCTTGGCATCGAGCGCCACCCCGACCTCCTCCAACCCCAGCCCCCGGGTGTTGGGCGCCCGGCCGGTGGCGTAGAGCACGGCATCCGCAACCTGGGTGCTGCCGTCGTCAAGGCGCGCGAGGATCAAGCCGTCAGCCTGCTTCTCCAATGCGTTGACATTCCGGTTGAAACGCAGGTCGACGCCCTTTTTAACCATCTCATCGGCGACAAAGCGACGCACCTGCTCATCGAATCCGCGCAGGAAAAGCTCGCCCCGGTAGAGCTGGGTTGTACTGACTCCCAGGCCGTGGAAGATCCCGGCGAATTCGACCGCGATATAGCCGCCGCCGACGATTAGCATCCGCTCGGGCAGCGTCTCCAGATCAAAGATCTCGTTCGAGGTCAGGGCCAGCTCGCTACCGGGGAAGTCCGGAACCACCGGCCAACCACCGGTCGCGATCAGTATCCGCTCGCAGCGATAACGTCTCTCCCCTACTGCCACCTCCTGGGGACCGGTGACGCGCCCCCTGCCGTCCAGCACCTCGACCCCGGTTCCTTCCAGAAGCCGCTGATAGATGCCGTTCAGCCGGCTAATTTCTGCTTTTTTGTTGTCTCGCAGCGTCGGCCAGTCGAAGGGAACCGGCGCTGATTGCCAGCCGAAACCCCGGGCCTGTTGAAAGTGCTCGGCATACTCCGAGGCGTACACGTAGAGTTTTTTGGGAACGCAGCCCACGTTGACGCAAGTGCCGCCCATATACCGGTCTTCGACCACGGCCACCCGCACGCCTTTTGCGGCCGCCATTCGCGCCGCCCGCACTCCGCCGGACCCTGCACCGATTACCATCAGATCGTAATCAAAACTGCTCACGCTTTTTCTCCTTGGCTGTGCTTGCAATCCGCTACTCTAAACCCTCACCCGGGCTGCCTCCAATAGGAATGAAACACCGGGGCCATAGCCAACTGCAATCGCAAACCGGGTTTTCTTCCTTCGAGGATTGATATAAGTTAGCCGCCCACCCTGAATCCGTCCCGGTCCTGCTATGAAAGTTATCTCCTTCAATACCAACGGCATTCGTGCCCGCCTTCATCAGCTCGAGCAGCTGATTGCCCGTCACGACCCCGATATTATCGGGATTCAGGAAACCAAGGTGGATGATCCCGAGTTTCCGGTGGAGGCCATTCAGGCCATGGGTTACCAGGTCGACTACCACGGCCAGAAAGGCCACTACGGGGTCTGCTTAATCTCCAAGCAGCCGGCGCTGGAGGTCCAAAAGGGTTTCCCCGACGATGATGAGCTCGCCCAGCGACGTTTGATCCTGGGCCGCTACGCCACTGCGCAAGGCTCCACACTCACCGTGATCAATGGCTACTTCCCCCAGGGCGAGAACGTTGCCCACGCCACCAAGTTTCCGGCCAAGCGGAAGTTTTACGCAGACCTTCAAAACTACCTGGAGCGTCACTGCGAGCCGCAGCAGCCGCTGCTGGTCATCGGTGATATGAACATTTCCCCCCAGGATTGCGATATCGGGATTGGCGAAGACAACCGCAAACGCTGGCTGCGAAGCGGCAAAACCAGCTTCCAACCCGAAGAACGGGAGTGGCTTGAGCGGCTCCAGAGCTGGGGGCTCGCAGACAGCTTCCGACACTGTCACCCGACCCTTGATGATCGCTTTAGCTGGTTTGATTATCGCAGCCGCGGTTTCGACCGTGACCCTAAGCGCGGCCTGCGAATCGATTTAATCCTGGCTACCGCCCCCCTGATGGCCCGCCTGCAGGACAGCGGAATCGACTACGATATCCGCGCCATGGAAAGGCCCTCCGACCACGCGCCGGTGTGGGCCTCCTTCGACCTTTAAGCGTCGAATCAATTCTTCACCGTGAGTTTCAGGGGGCCGCTTCAGGCCCCTGAAACCCGGGAGGCTTCACCACCAGCAGGTCGCATTCCAGCCGATTGAGCGTATCCTCGGCGGTGCTCCCCATAAACAGGCGATCCAGGCCGCTGCGGTCCACCGATCCCATCACCACCAGGTCCCCATTCTGCTGGTTGACACAATCGGGGAGCACGCTGGCGGTCTCCCCCTGAACCACGTGAACCGGCGTCTGCGCCTCCAGCCCGCTATCGGCCACCAGCCGCGCCATCGCCTCCTCGTGCTGCACGCGCAGTTTTTCCTTGAACCCTTCGTAGTCCAACACCAGAGTGTCGTCGAACACCACCGATGCGGGAAGCGGCTGAAAGGCGTGTATGAGGTGCAAATGGCCGCCGATGGCCGCGGTAAATGTCCGCGCCTGCTCAACGATGGCCCGGTCGAGTGATTCGGGCTTGTCATGATCGTGCAGGGGATCCACCGCTGCCATCACCTGAGGCGAGCGCCCCCAATCACGGTTTTTTACCAGCAGCAGCGGCACCGGGCAGTGGCGAATTAACTGCCCCTCCAGGTGGCCGAACAGGGCCCGTTCCAACAGCGGGTGGTAACGACAGCTTTTGACCACCATATCCGGCGCGTAACGAGCGATTTTTTGCAGAATGCCATGCTCCAGGTCGCGTTCCCAGTGCACGTCTCCGGTCGCCTCCACGCCCTCGGGCAGGCAGTCGCTGATCAAGCTCTCGATTCGTTTTTCCTGGCCATGGAGGAACCCTTGCTCTGCATGCTGCCGCGCCTCGGGGTCAAAGAGGTACGTCGCCGCCAGGGCACGGTTGAAGCAACAAACAAAGAGCTCCAGTACCGCACCGACTCGGCACGCCAGCTGCCCCGCTTTCGTCACCAGACGCTCCGCGCTATCAGCGCTTTCGTTCGCTTCGATGACCACCAGAATCTTTCCGATCTCCGCCATTGCCGCACTCCTCTCTCCCTGCGCTAACCATAGCAATCCCGAGCAGCTGGTGCCCGACATCGGCAATACGCTTAAAAACAATGTGTGCTTAGCGGGGGAAATTATGCCCAAATGGAACTAGGATTTTATTAATCTCTGCTTATTGATATAGATCACTCGAATAAGCCTATTCCTTACTGGCGATTTCGCCGATACTGCTTGTTTGGTAAATTGGGAAGTTTAATTTGGGTGAGAGGAGAAAAACCGTGGCCGTAGCTGCTCAAGCTCAACCACTTGCGATTGACCAGATGCGGGAAAATGCATCCCAGGCGGCGCAACTGCTCAAGGCGTTGGCCAATGAAAACCGTTTGCTCATCCTCTGCCACCTGGACGGCAAGGAGCTGTCGGTAACGGAACTCAACCAGCACCTGGATCTCAGCCAGTCGGCCCTGTCCCAGCATTTGGCGGTCCTGCGTCGAGACGGGCTGGTCAAGACCCGCCGCGAATCCCAGACGATTTTCTACTCGCTGGCCGGGGATAGCGCCAGCCGGGTCATTAACACCCTGCACCAGATGTACTGCCCGGAAATGTAAGCCCCCGGGCAGCACCGCACCGTCAACACATCAGTGCTGCAGGCGATGGAACTGCCAGTCTTCGGTAGGGTCGTTGAGCATCATCTTCATTTCAACAACCTCTTCCTCGGCGTTGAAGCTGTTTTCAAAGCCCAGTTTCTTGGCGAGCGTCTGCATGCCCAGGTTGCTGGGCAGTGTTGATCCCATGAGCTGCAAGGTACCCCGCTGGCGGCAGTAGTCGATCATTTTCTGCATCAACATCACCCCCAACCCCTCGCCCTGCAGGTCATCACGCACCACCACCGCAAACTCCGCCTGCACGTTGTCCGGGTCCGTACTGGTACGCGCCACCCCCAGGGTTTCGAACCCCTCGCCGTCCTCCCGGCGGGTGGTGGCGATAAACGCCATCTCCCGGTCATAATCGATCTGGGTCCAGTTGGCCAGTTCGATATGGGTCGGCTCACCGCGGCTGTAAAAGTACCGCAGGCGAATCGACTCCGGGCTCAGCTTCTTGAAAAACTCAAGGTGATTGGGTTCATCCTCGCCCTTGATCGGCCGCAAGATCACCTCCCGACCGCTGCGTTTGAGGTAACGGGTTTCACTTAGGTTTTCCGGGTACGGCGAAATCGACGTGGCAACGGGCGCATCGATCGCCGCGGCCACGTCGACCGCCAGCAGCCCCCGCTTGTTGATCAGCAGAGGATTGATATCCACCGCGCGGATTTCCGGCAGGTCCACCACCATCTGCGACAGATGCACCAGGAGCTCGCACAGGTTCGCGATATCCTCCTTAAACCGGTAGCTGTTCTCCTTGAGGAAGCGGTGGATCCGCGACTGCTTGATCAGCCGCCGGGCAAGGCTCTCATTCAACGGCGGCAGCATAACCTGGCGGTCCGCCTGCACATCCACCGAGTAACCGCCGGCACCAAAGAAAATCAGAGGACCGAAAATAGGATCACGGGTCACTCCCACGCTGATTTGCAGTGACTGGAAGCCCCGCTTCATCTGCTGCACACAATACCCCCTGAGCTCCTCTTCAGGGTGGCGTTCACTAACCCGGTACGCGAGTTTGGTGACGGCCTCTTTTACCTCTTTGATGGAGTAAAGATCCAGGGCCAGGTCCCGCCAGCGCTGTCCGCCCCCCTGGTCGTAGCTGAAGGGCTTTCGGTTCTCCCTGTGCAGGGCCTTGACCGCCACTGAGCCGCCCAGGTGTTTGGCGATCTCCACCACCCCGTCGATATCGGTGGCGTAATGAGAGTTGGCGACGGGAATGTCATAGCACTCCAAAAGCTGACAGGCCTCCTCGTGGCGCAGGTAATCACGCCCCCGGGACACGGCGTTGTTCACCAGCTCCCGTGCCACCATCCGGCTGCGGCGGTTTTTCTGCAGATTGAGGGCGATCGGGGTCTGGCGCATCGCCTCCTGGTTACGCCGGTAATCCACCATGTGCATGAAAGCTTCCACCGCCTTTTCGGGGGTGATGTAGGTGGCCACATGAGCCTCGTTGCAGCGGTTGCGAGCACCGATCGCCGTACTGCGCCCCATCCAGCTGGTCAGCACGTTACGGCGCGTTTTCTTGGCCACTTCGATCACGGCATCTGCGGTTTCCGAACTGGGAGCCAGCCGGGTTGGCGCATGAATCACCAGTACCGCATCCACATCCGGATCCTTGCTGAGGATCTCCACCGCCTGGGCAAAAAGGGCCGGCGTGGCATCGGCATTAAGATCCACGGGGTTGCGCCGGTCCCAGAACTCGGGCAACAGTTCGGCCAGCTTATTGACGGTATCTTCGTGCAGGCGGGAGAGCTTACCCTGATGGCGGAACAGGCACTCAGCCGCCAGGGAATTGGGGCCCATGCCGTTCCCCACGATAGCCAGTCGCTCGCCCCGCAACGGTTTCATCGTGGTCAGGGTTTCGAGGGCGTCGAAGAGTTCGTCCGTGGTCTCTACCCGCACCACCCCCACCCGGCGCAGGACGGCGTCATAGACCTGGTCGGCATCATTAATGCCTTGGGGCAGCAGCGCCTTTTTGTCTTCGAGGTGAAAGGTAATACTGTTCTTCAGCACCAGTACCAGTTTATTGCGGGCCGCGGCCCGAATCGCCGAGATGAAATGGCGCGAATGGCTGATAGTGTCCACCTGCACCAGGATCGCCTGGGTATAAGGATCGGTGGCCAAGTAGTCGACCACGCTGGGCAGGTCGACATCCACGCTGCCGCCCAGGGTCAGGAAGTTGGAAAAACCAATGCCCTGCCCATTGGCCCAGTCGATCATCGCGGTACCGAGAATCCCCGACTGGCCGATATAGGCCACCTTCCCTTTCTGGATATTGAGGTGGGAATAGCTGGCATTCATGTTCTGCCCCGGCACAAGCAGCCCCATGCAGTCAGGCCCCAGAATCCGGATGCCGTAGGGCTTAGCCGCCTCGTGAATGGCATCTTTGAGCGGCTGGAGGCTGTCGTTCTGGCTACGGGAGAGGCCCCCAGTCAGCACCATCGCCGCCCGTACCAGGCTGGCCCCGAGCTTACGGATGATGTCCGGCACCGCCTGGGGTGGTGAACAGATAATGGCCAAATCCGGCATGCTGGGCAGCTCACTGACGCCGCTGTAGCAGGGAACCCCGAAAACCTCCTGGTAGCCGGCCTTGTTAACTGCCATCAGGTGACCTTCGTAGCCGCTTTCGATCAGATTCTGCAAGACCACACCGCCCATGCTGTTGGGCTTTTCCGATGCGCCGAAAACGGCTATGGACCGGGGTTTGAAAAACCGTTTCAGATAGCTGGTGCTCAAGGTGGCGCTCCTTAACTGGGTGCGGGGATGAATCTAACCCCTTATTAAATTGACCAGAACAAAAACAGACCGAATGCATGCTGCGGTGCAGGATAAGCTTGGCCCATCATACATTGCCCGAGAGCCAGCACAAAAAAAGGGGTGATCGATGATCACCCCTTTCGCCGTTCTATTCACCCAGTTTAGCGGCTCAGATCCAGCAGCAGCTGGTTGAGGCGGCGCACGTAGGCGCCCGGATCCTCGAGACTGCTGCCCTCGGCCAGCTTAGCCTGGTCAAACAGGACCAGGGTCAGCTCCTTGAAACGATCTTCAATCGTTTCGCTGTCCAACTTCTTTACCAGCGGATGCTCGGGGTTGATCTCGAAAGTCGGTTTGGTTTCGGGCACGGCCTGCCCTGCGGCTTCCATGATCTGGCGCATCTGCGCCCCCATTTCGTGCTCACCCACCACCAGACAGGCCGGCGAATCCACGAGGCGATGCGTGACGCGAACCTCGTTAACCTGGTCGCCCAGCGCTTCCTTGACCCGTTTGACCAGATCATCGAACGCCTTCGCGGTCTCTTCGTGCTGCTTCTTCTCTGCCTCGTCTTCCACCTTGCCAAGGTCCAGGTCGCCCTTGGCGACATCCTTGAACGACTTGCCGTCATATTCGTGGAGATTGCTCATCAGCCACTCGTCTACACGGTCGGAGAGCAGCAACACCTCGATCCCCTTCTTGCGGAAGATCTCCAGGTGGGGGCTGTTCTTGGCCGTGGTGTGACTGTCGGCCACCACGTAATAGATGGCGTCCTGACCGTCCTTCATACGTTCAATGTAGGCGTCCAACGACTCGCTCTGCTCGCTGCTGTCGCTGTGGGTGCTGGCAAAGCGCAGCAACTTGGCGATTTTCTCGCGGTTGGCAAAGTCTTCCGCCGGGCCTTCCTTGAGCACCTGGCCGAACTCCTTCCAGAACGCACCGTAGGCCTCGGGGTCCTTCTTGGCGAGTTTGCCGAGCATGTCCAGCACCCGTTTGGTCAGGGCGCCGCGCATGGAGTCGATAGCAGGGTCCTTCTGCAGGATTTCCCGGGAGACATTCAGAGAAAGATCGTTGGAGTCCACCACCCCCTTGATAAAGCGCAGGTAAAGAGGCAGGAACTGCTCGGCCTCGTCCATGATGAAAACCCGCTGCACATACAGTTTCAGGCCGCGGACTCCGTCCCGGTTCCACAGGTCAAAGGGAGCCTTGCTGGGAACGTAGAGCAGGCTGGTGTACTCCAACTTGCCCTCGACCTTGTTGTGGCTCCAGCTCAGTGGATCCTGGAAGTCGTGGGAAACGTGCTTGTAGAACTCTTTGTACTCCTCATCGCTCACCTCGCTGCGGGGGCGGGTCCAGAGCGCGGTCGCGTGGTTTACAGTCTCCCACTCGGGTTCGGACTTCTCCTTGTCTTCACCGTGATTCTCCTTGAGCATCTCGACCGGCAGGGAGATGTGATCGGAGTACTTGCGCACCAGGCTGCGCAGGCGCCAGCCGTCGGCGAACTCCTGTTCATCCTCTTTGAGGTGCAAAATGATGGTGGTGCCGCGCTGGGCTTTTTCCACGGTCCCGACGTTGAATTCACCTTCACCGGTGGACTCCCAGTGCACCCCCTCGGAGGCAGGCGCGCCGGCCTTGCGGGTCAGCACTTCCACCCGGTCGGCAACGATAAAGGACGAATAGAAGCCGACGCCGAACTGGCCGATAAGCTGGGAGTCTTTCTTCTCGTCCCCGGTCAGGCGGGAGAGGAATTCAGCCGTACCGGACTTGGCAATGGTGCCCAGGTGTTCGATCACCTCGTCACGGGTCATGCCGATGCCGTTGTCGCTGACTCGGATCTGCTTGTTCTCGGCATCATGCTCGATGCGGATCTTGAGGTCGCTGTCGCCGTCATAGAGGCTGTCGTCACTCAGTGCGGCAAAGCGCAGTTTGTCGGCGGCATCGGATGCATTCGACACCAGCTCGCGCAGGAAGATTTCCTTGTTGGAATAGAGCGAGTGGATCATCAAGTGCAGCAACTGCTTCACTTCTGTTTGAAAACCAAGCGTCTCTTTTTGTGTTTCAGTGGTCATATCAACTACCCAATCAGCGGTTCCATTGGTAAGGCTGCAAAGGTAGATGGGGGCAGCGGATCGGTTTTCAAGCCAGCCGTTTCAGCTTAATTCAGTTGACGTCCACGGTCGCGCCGTCGGCGACACTCTCTTTGAGGGTACGCAGGGTCGATGAGCGAAACTCACGGTGATAGAGCACGTACACCACGCCGGCGCAGAGCAGCATCATCACCCAGGCGTTGATGAACCAGCCCAGCAGCGCCAGGCTGAAGTAGCAGGCACGGAGTCCGAAATTAAAGTTATTGGCCGCCATGGAGATGATGCGGGCGCTGCGCTCGGTAAAGGCGTGGCGCTCCGACTCGGTGGGGTTTTCCTGGGGTGTGGGGGCACTGCCGATCAGCACCGAACAGAAGCCGTACTGGCGCAGACTCCAGGTGAACTTAAAGAAGGCGTAGACGAACAGCCCGATCAGCACCAACAGTTTCAGCTCCCACTCAAGCTTGGTGGGCGGGGAGACCAGGGGCAGGTCTGACACCACCGCGATCGCCTCTTCCGAGGCCCCCAGCACCGTCAGCAGCCCGGCCAGCACCAGCATGGTGCTAGAGGCGAAAAAAGCCACCCCACGTTCCAGGTTGGCAATCACCGAGGTGTCGGCGATACGGGTATCCCGGGACAGCATGCGCCGCATCCAGTCGGTTCGGTAGAGATGCAGCACGCTTGCCAGACAGGGCGTGGTGCGCGCTCGATAGGCCGCAAACCAGGCATAGCCGTTCAGGCACAACAGGAACCAAACCAGGGCCAGCAGGTTCAGCCCATCAAATCCCCCCTCCATCAACTCCATGCGTTCTCGTTCCCTTAACTGACAGTTCCGCAACGGACGTTTCCACACCCGGCGCCTCAACAAGCCCCTGGCCCAGACTCCGCCTTGACTCACACAGATCAAGCTTACCCCTCGAGCGCGCCACCCGTACAGCTGCTCGGGTCTGTTGCCCAATCAAGCCGCTTCGCAGCGAAGGAGTCGGGCTATGGTATGCTGTGGGCGCACCTAAGCCAGCTTCGCCATGACCCCCGACACGATTTCCGGCCTGATCCAATGCCTCAGCTTTACCTGTTCAATAAACCCTTTCGGGTCCTCACCCAGTTCACCGACGACCAGGGGCGCGCCACGCTCGCCGATTATATCGACACCCCCGGCATCTATCCTGCCGGGCGGCTTGATTTCGACTCCGAAGGCCTGTTGTTGCTCACCGACCACGGCGGGCTCCAGCAGCAGATTGCCGATCCGCGCTTCAAACTGGAAAAAACCTACTGGGTCCAGGTTGCCGGCGTGATTGACGACGCTGCTTTGGCACAGCTGCGCAAGGGCGTCGCGCTCAAGGACGGCCCGACACGGGCGGCCAAGGCGCAACGGATCGACGCCCCCGACCTCTGGCCCCGCCACCCGCCCATCCGCAAACGCCAAAATGAGCCCACCTCCTGGCTGGAGCTAAAAATCCGCGAAGGGCGTAACCGGCAGGTAAGGCGCATGACCGCGGCGGTAGGATTTCCCACCCTGCGCCTGGTGCGCATTGCGATCGGCAACTGGACGGTATTCGGATTGGCTCCGGGCGAAGGGCGCCTGGAATCCGTTCACCTGGCCCAGACTCCCAAGACTGGAAGGAACCGACAAGGAACGCCAAGCAACCGACGGCCGCCCCGGCGCGGGAAGGCAAGTCGTCGGGATTAGGTTATGATGTGAAGCTCAATCACCAAGGTTAGAGATTTGTAATTCATGTCACGCACGTTTGACGAGCAGGCGATCGCCCTGGCCGGCGTTTTCCAGGCCGCCTCCCTGGTAGACCAGGTTGCCCGTCGGGGGCTGATTCCACAGAACAGCTTTGAAGCCTCCATCAACAGCATCTTCGTCACCTCCCCCAAAGCCACGGAAGACGTCTTCGGCGGCCGCGAGGAACTCCCCTACAACTTGAGCCTGGGGCTCAAAAGCCTGCTGGAACTCGGCGACAAGCGCCAGAGCCAGGGCAAAGAGCTGACCCGCTATGCCCTGAGCATGCTCCACCTGGAGGCCCGGCTGAACAAAACGCCCCAGATGCTGGATAAGATCGGGCAACGGCTCGACCAGATCCAGCAGCAGTCGCGATTTTTCGACGACGCCCAGGCGCCCGATGAAGGCCCCGCGCGCTACACCCACCCCAAGGTGATCGCCAATATCGCCGGCCTCTACCAGGAGACCCTGAGCACCTTCAGCTTTCGAATCCAGGTGACCGGAGAGCCCCGCAACCTGCAGAACAACGACAACGCCGACAAAATCCGGGCCCTGCTGCTGGCCGGCATCCGTGCCGCCATTCTCTGGCGCCAGGTGGGCGGGCGCCGCTGGCACCTGCTGTTTTTCCGCAGCCGGGTCGCCAAGGCTGCGCAACGGATTCTCGACTGCCGGCGCTAAAACTTTCCCCCTAAGGGCGCCGCCGGCCTGCTCCCCCGCGGCGCTTTCGTGTATAATCTGCGCTCAATTTTTTCAGCCTTTTCAAAGTGAGAGTGTCCATGCAGCTTTCCGCCCTTACCGCCCTGTCTCCGGTCGACGGCCGCTACGGCAGCAAAACCGCCGCCCTGCGCCCGATTGTCAGTGAATATGGCCTGATTCGTTTTCGTGTCGAGGTAGAGATTCGCTGGCTGCAACAACTGGCCCGGCACCCCGGAATCAGCGAAGTGCCCGCGTTCAGCGCCGACGCCGATCACCTGCTGGACAACATCGTCGCCAACTTCTGCGAAGCCGATGCGGAACGGGTGAAAGCCATTGAGAGCACCACCAACCACGACGTTAAGGCGGTTGAGTACTTCATCAAGGAGAAATTCCAGGGCAACGCCGAGCTCGAGGCGGTCAGCGAGTTCGTCCACTTCGCCTGCACCTCTGAAGACATCAACAACCTCTCCCACGCCCTGATGCTGCGCACCAGCCGCGACCAGGTGGTTGTTCCGCAGATGGAACAGGTGGTTGAGGCCATCGCCGAGCTGGCCCGGACATTTGCCGATCAGCCCATGCTGTCGCGCACCCACGGACAGACCGCCTCCCCCACCACCCTGGGTAAGGAAATGGCCAACGTCGTAGCCCGTCTGCGCCGCCAGCTGAACCAAGTCAAAGAGGTGGAACTGCTGGGTAAGATCAACGGCGCCGTGGGTAACTACAACGCCCATCTCAGCGCCTACCCTGCGATCGACTGGCAGGCCAATGCCCAGGCCTTCGTCGAGAGCCTCGGACTGACCTGGAATCCTTACACCACCCAGATCGAGCCCCATGACTACATCGCCGAACTCTTCGACGCGGTAGCCCGCTTCAACACCATCCTGATCGATTTCGACCGGGACATCTGGGGCTACATCTCCCTGGGCTACTTTAAGCAGCGGACCATCGCCGGCGAGGTGGGTTCCTCCACCATGCCCCACAAGGTCAACCCCATCGATTTCGAGAATTCCGAGGGCAACCTGGGTATTGCCAACGCCATCATGGCGCACCTGGCGACCAAACTGCCGATCTCGCGCTGGCAGCGTGACCTCACCGACTCCACCGTGTTGCGCAACCTCGGGGTTGGCTTTGGCCAGAGCCTGATCGCCTATCAGGCCACCCTCAAGGGTATCAGCAAGCTGCAGGTCAACGCCGCGCGACTCGAGGAAGATCTCGACAACAGCTGGGAAGTGCTGGCCGAGCCCATTCAGACGATCATGCGCCGCTACGGCATTGCCGAGCCTTACGAGAAGCTCAAGGCGCTCACCCGTGGCAAAACCATTACCCGAGAGACACTGGACGCGTTCGTGGAAACCCTCGAATTGCCTGAAGAGGCGAAGGCCGCGATCCGCGACCTGACCCCGCAGAACTACATCGGCAACGCCGTGGATCAGGCCCGGGCCATCTGAGCGCATCCGTGGCCGCCCTGAAGATTCTGGACACCTCGGACCAAGCCCGGGTCAGCTACCGGGTCCTGGGCCAGGGGCCCACGCTCCTGTTTCTTCACGGGTGGTCCTCAGGGGCCGCGGAGTGGCTGCCCTATGCACAAGCATTGGCGGAACGGTTTCGCGTCATTTGCTGGACCGCCCGGGGCCACGACGCAACCCTCGGTAGCGACAGCGAGCAAATGAGCCTGGACCGCATGGCCCGGGACCTGCACGAACTGCTGTCCCTTGAAGCGCCGACAGGGGCCTTGGTCGTGGGGCACTCCATGGGAGCGCTCACCGCCTGGGCCTATATAGGCCGTTACGGCTGCGAGCGCCTCACCGGACTCTGCATTCTCGATCAAAGCCCCCGGCTGCTCACCGGTCCCGACTGGTCGCTGGGGGTTTACGGCGACTTCAGCCCGGCCCGCAACAAGGCGTTTATCCAGCGGCTGAGAACCCACTTTCCAGAAGCCGTCACCCGACTGATCTGCGCTCGCCTCGACGACCCCGCCCCGTTACCCAAAACCCGTTACCTGAAACGGCTGCAGGAGTATCTGGCCGGCCTGCCCAGCGAACTGCTAACCCAGTGTTGGGAGAGCCTGACCCAGGCGGACCTGCGCCCGATCCTGTCCCGCATCGCGGTGCCGACCCTACTGATCTACGGGGATCGCAGCCAGTTTTACGGACCGGCGGTGGCGCGCTGGGTACAGAGCCAGATTCCAGGCAGCCGCCTGATACGCTACCCCGAGGCCGACCACTCCCCCCATCTCGGGGCCTGTCGGGATGCCTTTTTGCAGGACCTCGGTGCGTTTTCCCAGCACTGCCACTCAAAGAACGACACCCGGGCACAGGGTTAAACCTGCCAACCCACCAACTCCAACTTAGCCACTGCTACCAGGACTCGCTTCGGTCATGCTCGCCAACATCCGCATCGTGCTCACCAACACCTTCCACCCCGGCAATATCGGCGCCGCCGCCCGCGCCCTCAAAACCATGGGGCTGAGCCAGCTTTACCTCGTCGCCCCCCGCTGCTATCCCGATCCGGAAGCGACCGCACGGGCCGCCGGAGCCACCGACATTCTGGAACAGGCCCGGGTCGTCAACACCCTGGAAGAGGCTATCGCCGACTGCCCCCTGGTGATCGGCACCAGCGCCCGCAGCCGCTCGTTGCCCTGGCCCATGCTGGACGCCCGCAGCTGCGGTGAGAAGGTGGTGCGCGAAGCGGCACAGGGGCCGGTCGCGGTTGTCTTCGGCCGTGAGCGGATGGGGCTGCACAATGATGAGCTGCGCCAGTGCCACTTTCACCTGGCCATCCCCGCCGATCCAGCCTACCCGGTGCTGAACGTCAGCGCAGCGGTACAGATCGTCTGTTACGAGATCTGGCAGGCCGCTCAGGGCGCGAACGTTCCCACGCCTGAGAACGAGGGTCCCTTTCCGCCCCAGGCGGAGATGGCCCATTTTTACCAGCACCTGGAACAGACCCTGCGGGAGATCGACTTTCTGGTGCCTCAACACCCGGGCAACACCCTGACCAAGCTACAGCGCCTGTTCAACCGCGCCCGCCCGGAGGTTAACGAGCTCAAGATGCTGCGCGGTATTCTCAGCGCCGTGCAACGCAGCCGCCGTTAACGCGCCGCTTGGCCCGCGCGTTGTGCCCCAAGCGACTAACTTGAGCGGCTACCCGTGGTCACGGCGTTTATAAAATTTTGTTATAAAAAGCCTCGTCCGCGCCCTTTGTAAAAAATGACAAATGTCGCCGCACAAGGGCCGCTTTCCGGACAAGCGTCCGCTAACTCCCACATCCAAGAGCACTTATTGTGCGGCGCAGTATTCGCCTTCTTGTAGTTTCTTTACAGCCCTCGTGGATTATCCATTCCTGTGGACTCACCTGCCACTTCGCGCCGCAACATTAGCTTTGACAGCATACCCTGAGCACCCCATTATTCGACCTGACGGCCCAGGCGCCGGTAAAGCATACGCAAGGGAGGGTCCATGGTTCACGCCCACCTCAATCGCCACGATGCGATCTCAAGGATCGAGGCCCGCTGGGCGCAGACGCCCTCCTGGCGCGCGCAACAACGCCCCTACCAGGCCGAAGACGTGGTGCGCCTGGTGCCACCTTCCAGGCCGGATCTTGAACGCGCCCGAGCCGGTGCCCGGCGCTTCTGCCAACTCATGGAGACGAGCACACCGTCCACGCCGGTTCCGGTTGCGCTCGTACGCAGCGCAGGCCAGGTGCTTTCCTGCCTGCAGGAGAAAAGGGCTACCATCAGCCTGGTAGACGACCACGAAGCGCTGGCCCCGTCCGCGAACGGCGTACAGGAAGCGCCCTTGCTTACGCGGATCAAACGAATTTCCGGTGCCCTCCATCGCGCGGCTCACCGCGAAGGCGGCGCGGCAACCATTGCCGAGCAGCCCCCCCTTGTCGCCGATACCGGGGTGCGGCTTGACTCTTCACTGGACATCTACCAGGCCGTGCTGGAGCTGATTGCCGCCGGCGCAGCGGGGGTGATTCTGGACTCCAGCAGCCTGCAGCCTGATGCCTCCCTCAAGCCCCTGAACCCGGAGCTGATGATCAAGCGTCTCATCGCCGCCCACCTGGCCGCGGATGTACTCGACGCGGGGACGCTGATCCTGGCCAGAACCGGCAGCCTCGGCCCTGCCCCCAGTGATGACGCCATAGAACAGCGGTTTCGCCCCATTTGCCAGTGGGGAAAACAGGCCGATGTGTTGATTCTTGAGCTGGATTGCCATGACCTGGACTGCACCGCCCGCTGGGTAACGGCATTCAAGCGCCAATTCCCCGGCAAGCGTTTTGCCTACGGTGGCCCGATCCCGCCCATGCCCGCGTTTTGCCGCCAGCTTGAAACGATGGGCTTTGCCCTGCTGATGCCGCCCCATCCGCTCGCCGCTACCTCGCTCAAGCAAGCCACGGCAGGCCAACCCTCCCGCGCCTCGGGCGACCCAGACCTTCCTGTGCGCTAAGCCACCTGTCCAGCGCAAGGCCGCTGTTGTTAAAATGGCGATTTTTACCGGGAGGGGGCTTCATGACCAAAAACATGCTGGCGACTACGGCGCTATTCGTCTGCCTGACAGCAAACACTGCTAACGCACAGGCTCAGCCAAGCGTACTTGAACAGCTCCGTTTTCTCAGCGTCGAGTACCTGATCTACACCGACCAACTGCAAAAACTCGACGCCACCCCATGCGGGGCTTCAGCGGCCAGCCCCCACAACCTGGAGGCAGCCCGGCGCTGGCTGCTGGACAGGCTCAGGGAGGAACACCGTGCCGGATTCGAGGCACTGTTCCAATCGCCCCAGGTACAGCAACTGTTGGAGGAGAACAGCCGCGGTATCGCCAGCCTGCTGGGCGCACCGGGACTGGTCGGTCTCAACCAAAGCCTAAACGAGCGCCAACGCCAAGCCTGCCAGGAGTTTTCCCTGGTATTTCAGGATAACCTGGCCGCAACCCGGGAGGAGCTCGACACTTTACTGAAAGCTTACGGCGGACTCTGAACCCCTTGCGCAGCACATCAATTCGGGCTACGTCTTGCGCCCGCGCAAAAAACCATACAACTCTCGGGGCAAATGTACGTGCCGGCTGCAATACTGTGTGCAGACAAAGCGATACAGGAGGCGTCTATGTTTACCGTAACCAGAGGAACGGAGGTCTTCGTGGTAACCGGCTATTGCGACAGTCAGATGCACCTGCAGGGATTTCTGGGTGAAGTCGTGGCCGAAACCGGTGGCCGGTTTCTGGTTCGCGACCCGCGGGGCGAGGTAACGAGCTGCACCCGGGATGAACTGCAACCCCCACCCACATCGCGCCCCCGCGCATAAGCCGTTTTCGATCAACCACCGCACGACATAAATCAAAGGAGTGGCCGTTCGCCCCCGGGGTTTGCTCAACCCCGGGGGGGCGGGATAAAATCCTCCGCATTTGCCGACCTTAACACCCGCTGTACTTTTCACCGCTCGCGGCTGAGAGTCAGGCGTCGCCCCCAGGACCCGAATGCTGACCCGTTGTTTGCCCCTGCTGTTGCTCCCCTCTCTGGCCTTGGCCGAGGTTCAACTCAATGCCGAACGCGATTCGGGGCCGGCCGGCACCGCGTTCGAACTGGTGATCGAAGCTACCCAGTCCCGCCCGATATCGAGCCTGGATTTAGCCCCGGTAAAGAACCAGTTTGAAATCCTCAGCCAGCGACACAGTTCCCGCTCCAGCTTTCAAGGCGGTCAAAGCCTCTACACCCACCGTTGGAACTTACAGCTTAAGCCCCGCACTACCGGCACCCTGACCATCCCCCCCCTGGTCGTGGGCTATGAGCGCAGCCCGCTGTTTCGATATCAGGCCACGCCTGGCGCCCAGAAACCGGCCCTTTCGACGCCTTCAAAAAACTCCGTGCGCTTAAGCGTCGAGCTGCTGGAAACGCTGGTGTACAGCCGCACCCCCAACCAGCTTCGAGTCCGGCTCCACTATGCCGTGCCACTCAGCCATGCGGAACTCACCGAACCGAGCGTCGAGGGGCTGCATATCGAGGCCCTCGGCGAACCTCACCACGGACAGGAGACGGTCGACGGTCAAGCGTACCGCACCATCGAGCAGCACTACCTGCTCCTGGCCGAGCATGCCGGAACGTTTGAAATTCCCCCCATCGAATTTGAGGGCGTTGCGCCCTCGGGCTCTGCCGAAGGGCTCCGCCTGAAAACCGAACCCCTGAGCCTTGAGGTGTTACCGCCCCCAGCCGAAAGCGTCGAACCCTGGCTTGCAGCCACCGAACTGCGCCTCAGCCAACAATGGGCCCAACCGCCGCAGAACCTGCGCGCCGGAGACACCCTCAACCGCACGATCACAATCGAGGCCCACGGCATTCCCGCCAGCTGGCTTCCCGTGCCGTCCCTTGAAGCACCGGAAGGTGTACGAGTGTTTCCCCAGCCGGTACGCAGGACCCAGGACACCCGCAACGGAACCCTGGTCAGCCGCCTGGAGATGGATATTGGCCTGCTCTTTACCCGCCCCGGCCCGGTCACCCTCCCCAGCCTGGCGCTGGATTGGTGGGACAGCGTCCGCGAGCGCCCGGAACGCTCAGAACTCGCCGCCACCAACCTGGTGATCGAGGGATTTGTTGACACCGAGTCGGAATCGGCCCCCAGCGAGGCACGCCCCGCGGCTCCCTCGGAAGCCGCTGCCGGCAGTTTTGTCGGGGGACAGTGGAGTGCCTGGCTTTGGGCCCTGATCGGGCTGATCTGCGCAGCAGGCTGGTCCTTGAGTCGAAGCAAGCTCAGACAGACTGAAGCGTTGCTGGCGCAAGCACGTGAGGAGCTGCAAACGCAACGCCAGGCCAACGCCCAGGCGGACTATCGTGAAGAAGAGGCGCATGCGTTCAACGCCCTCGCCCACGCCTGCCGGCAAAACGACCCGGAAGGTGCGACACGGGCCCTCATCCAATGGGCAAAGTACAGCTGGCCTGAGCAGGCGATCGGCAGCTTTTCCGACCTGGAGATCAATGCCCAGGACCCCACCCTCAGCTACCTTCTGCGCAACCTGGAACACAGTCTCAGCGGAGTCGACGACGACCCCTGGATGGGAGATCTGTTGCTGAGCCAGGTGGACCGCCTGCGCCGGCGCCGCCGGCGCTAGCCCGGCAATCTTTTATCCGCCCTTGACCGCTGCGGCAAGAGCCCTTTCCAGCGTTCGGTAGCGGAATTCAAACCCCGCCTCTTCCAGGCGCGCAGGGACCACCCGCTGACCTTCCACCAGCAACTCCGCGCCCTCCCCCAACAACAGGTTCAATACCGGGGCGGGAACACGGAACAGCGCGGGACGCTTCAAGCGGGCGGCAAGCTCCCGGGTAAAAACTTCATTGGTTACCGGTTCCGGGGCCGTGGCGTTGAAAGCACCGGCGAGGGTCTCCCGCTCCATCAGAAAACGCAACACCGCCACCATGTCGTCAATATGGATCCAGGAAAACCACTGCTTGCCACTTCCGATCGGGCCGCCGAGCCCCAGCTTGAAGGGCAGCAGCATGCGCTTCAGAGCGCCGCCGTCGCCACCCAGCACAATCCCCGTCCGGGAAAGACAGACCCGTGCGCCCAGGTTTTCAGCCTGTAAGGCTTTCTGCTCCCAGTCGTGACAGAGCTTGTGCGCAAAGCAGTGAGAAGGCTGGGCCCCCTCGCCTCGCTTCAGGTCATCGACCTGGGAGCCGTAAAACCCCACCGCCGAGCCGCTGATCAGCGTCGGCGCAGGACCCGACAGCCGTTCGATCAGCCCCAGCACCGCCTCGGTGGTTTTCAGCCGGCTATCGTAAAGTTCCTGCTTGCGCGCCTCGCTCCAGCGCCGGTCCAGGATGGGGGCACCGGCCAGGTTGAAGATCACGTCGATGGGCTGGCTTTCCGGCACTTGCTGCAATGAATCCAAGGCACGAACCCCTTTTCCCCAGCGTTTTTTCAGCTTCGAGGGGGAGCGGCTTACCCCCCATACGTCATGACCATCAGCGAGCAGTGAATCGATAAGGTGGGAGCCGATAAATCCAGTGGCCCCGGTAACCAGCACCACTTTGGTTTTTCCTTGGCTTTCCATTGTTTACCCAACCTCATAAAATGGCGCAACGATGCAAAAAAGCTTAGCAGCCAGCTACAGGAGCAACCATTCATGTTTACCGGGATTGTCCAGGGCACCGCTGAAATTGTCGCCCTCGAAGAAAAGCCAGGGTTGCGCACCCATACCCTGGCACTTCCCGGCGAACTGTTACCGGGGCTCGTCACCGGCGCCTCCGTCGCGCACAACGGCTGTTGCTTGACAGTCACCGATATTCAAGACGACCGGGTACGTTTCGACCTGATGCAGGAGACGCTCAAGGTGACCAACCTGGGCACGCTAAAGATTGGAGACCGGGTTAACGTGGAGCGTGCCGCCCGTTTCGGCGACGACATCGGCGGCCACGCCATGTCCGGCCATATCGTCTGCACGGCCCCCGTCTGTGACCGAATCGATACCGAAAACAACCGGCAACTCTGGTTCCAGGTACCCGCCCCCTGGCACCGCTACCTGTTTACCAAAGGTTATATCGGCATTGACGGAGTCAGCCTCACCATCGGCGAGGTTGAGGGCGACCGCTTCTGCGTCAACCTGATCCCCGAAACGCTGGAGCGAACCAACCTCGGCTGGCGCCAAATCGGGGACCGGGTCAATATCGAGGTCGACCCTCAGACACAGGCCATTGTCGAAACCGTCGAACGGGTGCTCGCAGAACGTGGCTGAGCCTGCGTGGCCGTACTGGGCTTTTTCCCGACAGGGTGGTAATGTCAACCGGTGACTCAGGGCATCGATGCAGTATGAACCCGCTGGAAAAAGAGAACCGCAGCTTAAAGCGCACCCTCCACGTCCTTATCAGCAAGGCTGAGCGAAACCGGGACGTGCTGCACACTTTCCAGGAAATAGAACTGCGGCTGCTGTCCTGCGGCAACCTCGCGGACCTGCTGGACATGATTCTGATCAGCCTGCGCGAATACTTCCAGCTGGATGCCGTCAACCTGGTGCTGTTCGACCCGGAGCACGCCGCCCGTGACCTGATCGGCGAGTACAAGCCTCCCAGCGGCGCCGCCAGCCTCGAATTCACCGAAACCTACGCTCACCTGCGCCAGCTCTATCCGGGCAAGCCACGCACCCACCTCGGTATTCCCAGCCACGACACCCGGGCCTTCGCCTTTCCCGGCAAACCGAGGATCATGAGTTGCGCCCTGCTCCCCCTGGTTCGCCAGAACGTGATCATCGGCAGCCTGCACCTGGGCAGCAACGACGCCAGCCGCTACAACAAGCACGTGGCCACCGATTACATCAACCACCTCTCCTCGATCGTCTCGGTCTGTATCGAAAACTGCATCAACCAGGAGACCCTGCGGCGGCTCAGCATCGTGGACATGCTGACCAAGGTGAACAACCGCCGCGCCTTTGACCAGGAGCTGGTGCGCGAGATCTCTCGCAGCGGGCGCAACAACCAGCCCTTGAGCTGCCTGTTCGTGGACTTGGACCACTTTAAGCAGATCAACGACAGTCACGGACACCAGACCGGCGACCGGGTCCTGAGCCGCGTGGCCCAGTCGATCAAACAGAAACTGCGCCAGACCGATTTTATTGCCCGTTACGGGGGCGAGGAGTTCGCTGTTTTACTGCCCGGCTGTGACCATGATCGTGCCCTGGCGGTGGCGGAAAGTATTCGGCAGCACATCTGCGGGACCAGTTTCTTTTCCGAGGACGGGGTCGCCATCCCCGTCACCCTTTCCATTGGCATTTCAACCTGCCCACCGCAAAGCCATGACAACGCGAGTCTCGAGCGCTGTGCTCGCCGAATTGTCGCCTGTGCCGACAAGGGGGTTTACATGGCCAAGGAGTCAGGACGGGACCAGGTGATCTTCGTGCCCCTAAGCGGCGTCGAGGCGTCGCCCGAAGCGCCGGAGCCGCGCAGCTTCCCACTGTCGCTCTAAGCTGCGCGTGTGTCGCTCTAAGCTTCGCGTGTGTCGCGCTAGGCCTCGCGTTGCCGTTCGCGGATAAATCCGGAGAGGCGCGCCTGGGAAGCCGGCTCGATCGCCGTATAAAGCAGCCCTAGCTGGAACCAGTCGCGACCAATGCGGCGCACGTAGACGCTCTGACAGCGAACCAGGATCGGCGCCTGCGCCTGGGTGCCATCAAGCGTGAACTCCAGCTCGACAGAGGCCGCGCGACGGCGTGCTTCACCGCCACCGTGGTTAGGCAGAATCGTGTCCACCAGCGCCCGGCTCCCTTCCAGGCGGACACCGCTGCTGGACAGGTTGGTGAGTTTCGCCGACGATTCGCGCCCGCCTGCGCAACGCACCCGCCCTTCAAGCGCCACCTCAACCCGCGGCGCCTGACGGGCATCCTGAACGTAAGCCAGCATCTTCGCCATATTCAGTGCAGATCCTTGATCAGCGCCTCGCAGAGGGCCTGGTAGCGTTCGGCGAGCTGTCGCTCGCCAGTGCGGTCAAGCTCGGGGGCCGTCGCCTGGAAGTGAAGCCAGTTATCGGGTGTCAGGGTGCGCTCAATCAGCGGAAATAAGCGCTCCTCCTCCCGCGTGAGGTGCCGAAGCTGTTTATCCATGAAGCGTTCCAGGTGAGGGGGGAAGTCCTTCTCGGCAACGGCATCCCCGGATTTAATTCTTCCCAGCGTCTGGCGCAGTTGCGCGGTGGCGGCTTCCAGCTCCACGTGCTCGTGCAACTGACGGTTCACCTGGGCCGTCGACTCCGGGTACCAACGGCGCAAAAACTCAAACACCCGGGTCTCCTTGCGATGATGGAAACGGTCGGCATAGTCGCACAGGTAATCCACCGCCTCGGCCATCAACTTAAAATTGACCGGCTGTCCCAGCGCCACGGTCCCGAGCTTATTGCGCAACAGAGTCAGGAGCGAACGGATATGCTGGTGATCTTCGTGCAGCTCGTTCATCAAAGGCATCATGCCTACAACTCCCGTTGAAAACTGATCCCCGGGCAGCGACACCGGACACGGACTACAGCTGACTATAGCCTAAGGCGCAGCGCAAGCCTTTGATGAGCGTCAAGCAACGCGCCCCGGGGAGAGCATCATCCTGGCGGCGACTCGCGCTTCTCCAGACTATCGAGGCGTTGAGCAACCGCGTCGATCTTAGCCTGCTCAACCGGTGAGCAGGGCAGCCGGCGCACCATTTCAATTGTGCGGCGAAACTGGCGAACGAAACGCAGGCAGGGACGGCACATAGCCAAGTGAAGGCGATACTGCAGGGCCGCCCAGAAGCCCAGTTCACCATCCACGTAGGCGCTGGCTTTTTCAGCAATTTGCTCGCATTTCAGCATTCGCCCGTCTCCTGAAAATGTTCAATTTTGCCAAACAAACGAACCCTGGCCCGGTGCAACAGAACCCTGGCATTAGAGGCCGAAATCTCGAGGATATTACAGATTTCATCAAACCCGCTGCCCTCCAGGTCCTTGAGGGTGAACACAGCCTGCTGGAGCGGCGGCAACTGATGCAGCGTCTGCTCGATGCACCGCCCCATCTCCGCGTTGGTCAGCAATGCATCCGGTGCGTCCGCGTGCCACTGCACCGGCGGACGCTGCCAGTGCCCGTCGTCCGCAAAGCGGTCGGCCAGCAGAGTCCCGCTGTCTCCCTGCAGCTGTTCCAGGGATGTATAGCGCTTTTCGCGGCGCAATCGGGTCTTGGCCTCATTGGCGGTGATCCGCAAAATCCAGGTTTTAAGGCTTGAGCGTCCTTCAAAGCCGGACAGGGCGCGGTAAACCGAAATCCAGGCTTCCTGCACCACCTCGTCGGCAATGGATTCACCCACGATGGTGCTGGCCAGGGAACGCATGGGGGCATAATACGCCGCCACCAGGCGGTTAAAACTCGCCTCATCGCGCCGGCGGAGTCCAGGCAACAGCTCCCGTTCAAAATCGGCAACCGTAGAAACAGGGGCGGACGTTCGGGTCACATCGGGCTCCGGTAAACAACACAGTTCAATTGCGCAGGATACACCCCTGACAGAATGCCGCTACTCCCCGTTCAGGGACCAGTCGTAATCCAGATAGCCTTTCAACACGGGCGTGAGCTTGGGCCGATAACGCACAATGTAGTTAAGCGTGCCCTGCGGCTGAAAGTCATCAGCAAACCAGTCGAAAATTTTTGAAGCCCAAAAGCCGTCGGCATCCTCCCTCACCCCCTTGGTGGGGTTGTTGAGAAAGCGACGGGCCTGATCGTCCAGCTGCCTGTCCAGGTGTTGAGGCCGGTAGGCTTCGGTGTGCAGGTCCGGGCAGCTCAAGGAGGCGCAGACAATGGCGAAGTGGATGCGGGGCTCGCCCAGAACGCGCAGGCGCTCATGCTCGATCTGGTCCAGCGATAGCAGCTCCCCCGCCGCCTCTCCGGCTTCCAGATCCCACACCGAACGGTACCAGGGGCCGGCGTCCTTGATGCTCGCAAGCGGCCAGTGATCCAGCACCACCTTGATCGCCAGGATATTGTAGGCATTGATGTAGAAGGCCAAGCGCGCCTCGCGCGCCCGCAGGGCCGCGTCGGGATAGGCCGCCAATCCAGCGAGCAACTGTTGAAAGCGCGGATCTTGCCTCAGCCCGCTGTAATCGACCCAGGCCAGCTCCACCCCCTCACTGCGGTGGCGACTGACGTAAGTCTGCAAGAGCGTATCGTAAAGGACCCAGAGCAGCTCCTGCTCCTGCTCCTGGCCCTGGCCTTGCGCCTGACTGAGGGCTGCAAAGCCCAGCCAAAGCCCGATGATGAGCAGCCAGCCGCCCCGTTTATGAGGCCCATTACGGCGGCTATTCCCCATGAGCGCTCCCCCTTCAACGCCGCTCGGGGGGAGCGCCGTCGTCAAAACCGTCTGTCAGGCCGGGCACCTGACAGAACCCCTGGGGCGCGACGTCCAAGGCCGCGTTGAACTTGCTGGATAGGTTTTGGAACGCAATCAACCCGGTGAGCTCCACCAGCCCGTCATCGTCGAAGTAGTTACGGAGTGTCGCCACCAGCCCGGCGCCGACATCCCGGTCGGTGTAGGTCATCGCCTCGGCGTACGCCAGCACCGCCCGTTCGCGGGCATCGAACAGCGTGCTCTCCCGCCACCCGGCCAGAGCAGCCACTTTGTCCTCGGTCCCTGCACGCCGCGCCAGGGTCGCCCCGTTAATATCGACGCAGAATGCACAATGGTTGATCTGGGAGACGCGCACCGTGACCAGCGAACGGAGCACCGGGTCCACCGGCGAACGGCGCCGATCGAGCACGCCATAAAGCAGCGCCACGGCGGCGAACAGCCGCGGAACCCGGGCCCACAGCAACCCCGGCTTCAACACCTGCCCATAGCGGCGTTTCTGGCTCCAGAAAAAGGGTTTCAGCCACCAGGGGTAGGCTTTGAGCGGCTTATCTTGTACGTGCATCCCGGCTCCTGGAAAAGCGGGTATCAGGTACCCAGGCGTTGGGCGAGTTCCTTGAGGTCGGCCACCACCAGATCCGGCTCGATGCCCCAGGGATCAAACAGCGCCCCGGGGGCACGCTTAACCCAGGCGGCCCTGAGGCCGGCAGCCTTGGCGCCAATCACGTCAAACGGATTGCTGGAAACCAACCAGGTGCGGTCACCGGGCGTCCCAAGCTGATCAAGGAGATATTGATAGACCCTGGGCGCAGGCTTGAAGACTTCCACTTCATGCACGCTGATCACCCCGTCGAGATGGGCCAGCACGCCGCCGTAACTCAGGAGCTGACGTACCTGGTCAGGGTGACCATTGGAGAAAGCGACCTTCTTGTAACCTTGGGCGGCGAAGGTTTCCAGGGCTGGAATGACATCAGGGAACGGGGCAAGCTCCTGGTATTGTTCCAACAGCTGCTGTCGCTCTTCCGCTGCCAGGCTGACCCCACAGTGGTCCTGGGCATAATCCAGCGCCTGGGCGGTGCAGACCGAAAAGTCCTCGTAGAGATCCATCAGGCCGCGGCGAAAGCTGTATTCCAGCTGTTTCTGACGCCACACGGCCGCCAGCTCTTCGGCTTGCTCTCCCACCAGGCCCTGCAGCTTATGCTTGACCTCCAGGGGATCGACAAGGGTGCCGTACACATCCAGTGCCAAGGCGTGCGTGCTCATCCGTCCTCTCCTCAGTTTGCGGTAGCGGCGGCCTGAACAGATCCGGGTGGGGGCTGGCGCCGGTTATCCCGCCACGCTCGCCGCCCGCGCGGTTAGCTTCATTTGGCTCAGGAACACGCCCCCGATTACCAGGGCGGCGGCAAGCCACTGCTCAACGTTCAGCTGCTCACCCAGCAGCCACCAGGCCAACAGTACGGTAAACACCGGGATCAGGTTGACGAAAGCCGAGGCCTGACTCGCGCTGATCCGGGCTACTGCCACATTATAGAGGCCGTAAGCACCGATGTTGATCAGCGTCCCCAGGTAGATGATCGCGGCCAGCCCGGGACCGGAGTACGCGGGCGGCTGCTCCCAGCTCGCCACCAGCGCCCAGGGGAGGAAAAACAAGGCACCGGCAAACGCCTGGAATGCGGTCAGCAGCCAGGCGGAGTAACGGCCGCTCAGGCGCTTCAGACAAAGGGTATAGGCGGTGGCGCAGACCATGGCGCAGAATTCAAAGAAGTTGCCCAGCAGGGGGGCTGGCGCCGATTCCTGGCTGTCGGCGCCGAGGCTAAGCCATACCGCGCCGAGCATCGCCAGGGCAAAACCGGCCCAGGCGATGGGGTCCAGCCGCTCACGCAGCCAGACGAACGCCCCCATGGCCACCAGCAACGGCAGCATAGCGGTGATCACCCCGGCCTGGGAGGCGCTGGTCAGCTCCAGGGCGCGGGCCTCGAAAAGAAAATACAGACAGGGCTCGCTCAGCACCATCAAACACAGCAGCAGCGCATCGCCAGGGCGGTAGGCGGGTCGTGGCAGCCAGCGCCAGACGAGCGCGAAACAGAGTGTCGCCACCAGCATACGGCCAAAGACCACCAGCATCGGGTCGTAGTAACGGAAAGCAAACTTGAGCGCCACAAAAGAGCTGGCCCAAAGCAGCATGGCCACCAGCAGGCTGGCAGCGGCAAATGAACGGTCGGACATCACGCATTCTCAACGCCTGCGACACCCCCGCTGGGTGTCGCCGAAACCAAAAAGGCACCGCTGCTAAGCGGTGCCTTTTATTTCCAAAGAACGGCGATTGTATCAGGCTTTGAACTGCCCCAACAAGCGATGCAGATCGTCCGCCAGCTCCTTCAACCGCACCCCGGAACGGGCCACTTGATCGGCGCCGCCGGCGGTCTCCGTGAAGGCCTGGTTAATGTTGTTGACGTTCTGGTTGATCATCTCCACGGTGGCGCTCTGCTCTTCCGTGGCCGAGGCGATCTGGGTATTCATGTCCGCCGCCTTGAGCACTTCATCGGTGATGACGTTGAGCGCCTCCCCGGCGGTGTTGGCCTGGGTCACGCTGATCTCCGCCTGCTCGCGGCCAGAACGAATGGTGCTCACCGCCTTGCCCGCCCCGGTCTGCAACTGCTCAATCATCCCCTGAATCTCTTCGGTGGACTCCTGAGTGCGCTGGGCCAGGGTGCGTACCTCATCGGCGACCACCGCGAAGCCCCGCCCGTGCTCCCCGGCGCGGGCCGCCTCGATGGCCGCGTTCAGGGCCAGCAGATTGGTCTGGTCGGCGATGGAGCGGATGACATCCAGAATGCCGCCGATATTCTGCACCTCGGACTCCAGGACCTGGATGCTTTGCGCCGCTTCGTCAACGCTCTCGGCCAAGCGGTTAATCGAGGTAACACTCTCGCGAACCACGGTCTGCCCGTCCAGGGCGCGCTCACGCACCGCCTGTACGGAAGCCGCTGCATCGGCAGCGTTCTTCGCCACTTCCGCCACGGTGGCGCTCATCTCATGGACCGCCGTCGCCACCTGGTGGGTCTCTTCCTGGTGGATGCCCAGGGACTGGTTGGCTTGCTCGGTGACCACTGCCATATCCTCGGCAGAGGAGACCAGGTGCTCACCGATGCCCCGCATCTGCAGCACCGTGTGCTGAACTTTCTCCGCGAAGGCGTTAAAGCCGGCGGCCAGTTCGGAGAGCTCATCGCGGCCGTCTGCGTCCATCCGCACAGTGAGGTCACCATCACCCGCGGCGATATCGTGCATCGCGCGCGTAGTCCGCCGCAGGGGCCGGATAATGCTGTTGCAGATCAGGAAGGAGAGACCCAGAAGCAGCAACAAGACAGTACCCAGCATCAGCAGCCGGCTCATCAGCTGGGCGCGGAAAGCCTGATCCACGTCATCAACGTAGACGCCGGTGCCCACGACCCAGCCCCAAGGTGCAAACCCCTTCACGTAGGAGAGTTTGGGCACGGCCTCGTCGCTGCCTGGACGCGGCCAGTAATAGTCGACGTAACCGGCGCCCTGCTCCCGCACCACGCGTACGAACTCGCTGTAGAGGCGCTTGCCCTTTTTGTCCGCCACATCGCCCACCGGCGTGCCGTTAAGCGCCGGCTTGATCGGATGCATCACCACCCGCGGCGTCATGTCATTGATCCAGAAGTACTCGCCGCTGTCGTAACGCAGGCTGGCGACGACTTGCTTGGCCGCTTCCTTGGCCTCGGCCTCCGACAGCTCCCCGGCGGCGGCCCGCTCGGCGAACCCTTTTAACACCGCGTGGGCGGTCTCAACCTCACCACGGATATGGTCCTGCTTGAAGGCCATCAGCTCTTCACGCTTGTTAAGCACCTCCACCAGGTAGGTCGCGGCGAAAATCACGATAGAAAGTATGGCCAGCAGCCAGATACGCTGGGCCAACGTCAATTGCTTAAGCATGAGTTCCTCTGCTATTGCTGCACGGGAATAGGGGCGCCTGTAACGCCGTTATCCAAAAGCAAAGCCCCCTTCGCGGGTGGCGGGAACATCCAGTTCGATTACAACAGGCGGGGAATTGGGAAGTTGTTCTTTTTGATGGGAGGGATATTACGCGCCTGCATGAAGATGTAAAGCACGGATGGGAAGGCTAAAACCTTTTTTTGCGCCCGGTCAATTTTTCACCCGGGCGCAAAAAACCTCCGGCGGTTTTTACAGCGCCTGCAGCCCCCGCGCTAGGTCCTGCTGAATATCGGCCTGCGCCTCCAGCCCCACGGAGAGGCGAATCAGGTTATCACCGATGCCCGCTTCGGCCCGCGCCTCGGGACTCAGGCGGCCGTGGGTGGTGGTTGCCGGGTGGGTGATGGTGGTGCGGGTGTCGCCCAGGTTGCCGGTGATGGAGACCATCCGGGTAGCGTCGATAAAGCGCCAGGCGGCTGCCTGCCCCCCCTCGACCTCAAAAGCGAGAACGGCGCCGAATGCGCTCTGCTGCGTCTTGGCCAGCTCGTGCTGGGGGTGGGAAGCCAGCCCCGCGTAGTAGACGCGACTGATCCCGCCTTGCTCCTGCATCCATTCGGCCAAGGCATGGGCGCTACGGCTCTGGGCATCCATCCGCAGCTTCAGGGTTTCCAGCCCCTTGAAGAAGACCCAGGCGTTAAACGGACTGAGGCAGGTGCCGCCGGTACGCACAAACCCGTAGACCTCTTCCATCAGCGCATCGGGGCCGACCACCACCCCGCCTACGCAGCGGCCCTGACCGTCGAGAAACTTGGTGGCAGAGTGCACCACGATATCCGCGCCCAGCGCCAAGGGGCGCTGCAAGGCGGGCGTGCAGAAGCAGTTGTCGACCGCCAGCCAGGCACCGCCTGCGTGGGCAACATCAGCAATGGCGCGAATGTCCGCCACTTCGGCCAACGGGTTTGAGGGCGTTTCCAGAAACAGCAGTTTGGTGTTGGGACGCATGCCCTGGCGCCAAGCCTCAAGATCGGTGGGGTCGACAAAGCTGGTAGTGATACCGGCGCGGGTGAAGTACTTTTCCAGCAAGGATACGGTAGACCCAAACACGCTGTAGGAGCACAGGACATGGTCCCCTTGCTCCAACAAGCCCAGACCCAGACTGAGAATGGCCGCCATCCCCGACGACGTGGCCACGGCCCGCTCGCCGCCTTCCAGGGCCGCAATGCGCTCCTCGAAAACCCGCACCGTGGGGTTGGTAAAGCGAGAGTAGATATTGCCCTCCTCGTCACCGCCGAAGCGCGCTGCGGCCTGGGCCGCGCTCTCAAATACGAAGCTTGAGGTGGTGAAAATGGGCTCACCGTGCTCGGCCTCGGCCGTGCGGTAGTGGCCACCGCGAACCGCCAGGGTCTCAAAATCGGTTTCGCGCAGGTCGGAATCGAGCCGCCACTTGGGGGCTTTAATCTGGTCGCTCATGGCCGGCTCTCAAAGCTTGTTGTGCAGGTTGTTGGTCTCGTCGCTGTCGACCTGCGGACTGTCCTGCTTGGCCGCGTCATTGCGCTGGGCATCGAGTTCTGCGAGATAAGCATCGTCGATATCCCCGGTAACGTAGCGGCCATCGAACACGGAACAGTCGAACTCGGTAATGCGCGCATCACCGCCCTGGGTGGAAGTGATCAGGTCTTCGAGGTCCTGGTAGAGCATCCAGTCGGCACCGATCAGCTCCCCGACCTCCTCGTCCGTGCGATCGTGGGCAATCAGCTCGCTGGCCGAAGGCATGTCGATGCCGTAGACGTTGGGGTAGCGCACCGCCGGCGCCGCGGAGGCGAAATAGACCTTCTTGGCGCCCATTTCCCGGGCCATCTCCACGATCTGGCGTGATGTGGTGCCACGGACGATGGAGTCATCCACCAGCATCACGTTCTTGTCGCGAAATTCCAGCTCAATGGGGTTGAGCTTGCGGCGCACGGTGCGCTCGCGCAGCTCCTGGCCCGGCATGATAAAGGTGCGGCCGATGTAGCGGTTCTTGATAAAGCCCTCGCGGAACTTGACCCCCAGCCGGTTGGCCATCTCCATAGCCGCGGTGCGGCTGGTGTCGGGAATGGGAATGACCACATCGATGTCGTGATCCGGCCGCTCGCGCAGCACCTTCTCGGCCAGCAGCTCTCCCTGCCGCAGACGCGCCTTGTAAACGGAGATGCCATCGATGATGGAGTCCGGACGGGCCAGGTAGACAAATTCGAACAGACAGGGGCGCAGTTGTGTCTGGGTGGCGCAAAGGCGGGTATGCACCTCCCCTTCACGGGTGATGTAGATCGCTTCTCCAGGAGCAAGATCCCGCACCCGGGTGAAGCCGCAGCTATCCAGCGCCACGCTTTCCGAGGCCACCATGTACTCGTCCCCCTGGGGTGTCTCGCGCTTGCCGTAAACTACCGGCCGGATACCGTTGGGATCGCGGAACGCCAGGACGCCGTAGCCGGTAATCATGCCGATCACCGCGTAACCGCCCTGACAGCGTTTGTGGACCTGTTCTACAGCGGTGAAAATATCATCGGCGGAAGGTTGCAGCTTTCCCAGCCGCTGCAACTCGTGTGCGAAGACATTGAGCAGCACCTCCGAATCGGAGTTGGTATTGATATGGCGCAGGTCGGTGCGGAAGATGTCCTCAGCCAGCGCCTTGGCGTTGGTGAGGTTGCCGTTGTGGGCCAGGGCAATTCCGTACGGAGAGTTCACGTAGAAAGGCTGGGCTTCGGCAGAGCTGGAACTGCCCGCGGTGGGATAGCGCACGTGGGCGATGCCCATGTTGCCCAGCAACCGCCGCATGTGCCGGGTGCGGAAGACTTCGTTCACCAGCCCGTTGTCCTTGCGCAGGTGGAAACGACTCTCCTGGCAGGTGACCATGCCGGCCGCGTCCTGGCCCCGGTGCTGCAGCACCGTCAGCGCATCGAACAAAGTCTGGTTAACGTTGGATTTGGCAACGATGCCTGCTATGCCGCACATTAAATGCACCTCATCAACTGCGAGAATCAGGATTTATAAAAAACGGGCTTTGACAGACCGCTTTTTGCAACCCCCGACGTCACTGGGCAAATATTATAAAACGCTCAATCAGCGACCGATATTCAGAATCAGGCTAGATGCCCCCGAAGCGACATCCCGGGTCCAGTCTTCCATGAGTTGGAAATGGGGAATCAGCGTGGATTCGCTCCACCAGCGATCCTGAATCACCGGAGTCATGCCCAGCAGCGCCACCGCCACCACCACGATCAAGCCGCCCCGGGCCGCCCCGAAAACCATGCCCAGCACCCGGTCTGTGCCGCTCAGCCCGGTGGCCCGCACCAAGGCGCTGATCAGATTGTTTAAAAGCGCGCCGGCAAACAGGGTGGCGATAAACAAGAGCAGGAAAGCGGCCACCACACGCGCCGAAGGGGTATCGATGTATCCGGCCAGGACCGCACTGAGCTGATCGGTAAACAAGCGGGCGATAACAAAGGCCGCCACCCAGGTGAGCAACGAAAGCGCCTCTTTGACAAAGCCCCGCTTCAGGCTGATCAATGCGGAGACGCCGATCAGGACGGCGATAACCCAGTCTGCCCAGTTCATGTGATATCTCTCAATGGCGACGGCTGCGAATTCTAACAGAGCCCCCGGTCATGCCCAAGCACTAGGGGCGAAAGCGCAGCACCAATCCGTCGAGGTTAAAATCCCGCTTAAGCCGCTGACGAAGCTGCTCGACGCTGCTGCGCTGTACGTCAGGCCCGACAAAAACCTGGGTCAGCTCCGATTTCTGCCGGAGGTAGGCCTTATATCCTGCCTTGACCAGGCGGGCTTGCAACTTGCTGGCGTTGCCATGATCGCGAAAACTGGCCAATTGCAAGGTCCAGGCCACCGGAACCCCCTGGGTGTCGAGCACCGGTGGATCGGTCTCCAGCGGCAGGGCCTCGGTCGGAACGGCGGGCGACACTTCGGAGGCAGCGGGTGCTTCGACGGCTTTCGGCGTGGTCGCCACCACCGGCGCCGGATCGGGCTGCGGCCGGGGCGGCGCCAGGTCGGTTGTCTCTTCCAGCGGCGTCGTTTCCGGCTCGAATTCCGCCCAGGGAGGGGCCTCGGGGGCCGGGGGAATTTCGGTATTCAGCTGCCGTTGTCGATAACCCTCACCGTCCAGCAGCATGGGCAGAAAAATCGCCGCTACACTGAGCAACACCACAAAACCGAGTATCCGCTGCTTACGCTGTGGGGTCACTGTTCTTGCTCCAGCCGGGCCAAGACGCCGGCCACGGTAAAGAAAGAACCGGCGACCAGAATTCGCTCCCCGGCCGCACTTTCCGCCACCGCCCTATCAAGAGCCTCATCGACGGTGTCATGACAAGTCGCTAGCGCCTCACTATCCGTCTGCTGCAAAGCATCCAGCAGGACCGTCGCAGGGAGCCCCCGGGGCACACCCAGGGACGCCAGACACCAATCTGTCACGTGCGGGGCCAAGGCTTTAATACAACCACGCACGTCCTTGTCATCAAGCATTCCCAGTACGCAACGGGTAGTCCCCTCTTCCCGTGCCAAGCGGGCGCCAAGGTAGGCCGCCGCTTGCGGGTTGTGAGCAACATCCAGCACCAGTTTTCGACCATGATAGGCACACTCCTGCCAGCGACCGGTCAGGCGGGCCCGGCTCACTGCGGTGCGCACAGCCTCATCAGACAGCGCCAGACCGGCAGACAGCAGGGCCTGGATGGCGGTGGCAGCATTCTCCTCGGGAAGCCGGGGCTCACCGATCGCACCAATCGACCGCGCAGCATTCGACTGATCCACACCGTAGAAGCACCAGTCCTCCACCCCCTTCCGGCGCCCGAAATCCTGCTCCAGAACCAGCGGTTCAACACCCAGCGATCTGGCTTTCGCCGCGACGCTGGCTGGCAGTCCGGGGTCTCCAAGCACGGCTTTCGCAGTGGCGCGGAAAATACCGGCCTTCTCCAGACCGATCTGTTCAAGATCTGCTCCCAGCCACGCCTCGTGATCAAGGCTGACAGTGGTCACCACCGCCACGTCGGGATCGATGACATTCACCGCATCCAGGCGCCCGCCCAGCCCCACTTCAAGCAGCACCACATCCAGCGGCTGCTGACGAAAAATCCAGAGCGCCGCCAGGGTGCCGTATTCGAAATAGGTCAGGGAAACATTGCAACGGTCACGCGCCGCTTCGACGCAGCTGAACGCCTCGCACAACAGGGCATCGCTGACGGCCTCTCCGTCGAGCTGCACCCGCTCGTTGTAGCGCAGAAAATGGGGCGAGGTATAGGCACCGAAACGGTATCCGCCCGCCTTCAGCATCGCCCCCATGTAAGCGACGGTCGAGCCCTTGCCATTGGTCCCGGCCACGGTGATCACTTTGGGGCCAGAGGTCTCCAGTAACCCCAGCTCCTCGGCGACCGCCCGGGTACGCGCAAGTCCCAGCTCGATTTCCACCGGGTGGACCGCCTCGATAAAGGCGAGCCACTCGGAAAGGGATGAAAATTCCACAGCCATCTATGCAGGGGCAGCAGGATCAGGCAGCGGGCAAGGATTGCAGCTTACGCAAAATCGCCGCCAAGCGCTCGCGCATCTGCTCCCGGGGTAGAATCATATCCACCGCCCCGTGGTCCAGGAGAAACTCACTGCGCTGGAAGCCTTCGGGCAGCTTTTCGCGTACCGTCTGCTCAATGACGCGGGGACCGGCAAAGCCGATCAACGCGTTAGGCTCGGCAACGTTGAGGTCTCCCAGCATTGCCAGACTCGCCGACACGCCCCCGAAAACGGGGTCGGTTAGCACGGAAATGTAGGGAATGCCCTCGGCTTTCATCTTCTCCAGCGCGGCGCTGGTCTTGGCCATTTGCATCAGCGAAAAGAGCGCTTCCTGCATACGGGCACCGCCGCTGGCAGCAAAACAGATCAGGGGAAGACGCTGCTCGAGACAGACGTTGACCGCCCGCACGAAACGTTCACCGACCACCGCTCCCATGGAACCGCCCAAAAAGCTGAATTCAAAGGCCACCGCCACCAGGGGGACGCCTTCCACCTCTCCGCGCATCGCCACCAGGGCGTCCTTTTCGCCGGTGCCCTTCTGAGCGGCGCTGAGACGATCCTTGTATTTTTTTGAATCGCGGAACTTGAGGCGATCGACCGGCTCTACATCGGCCCCGATCTCGATCCGGTTGTCGGGGTCGAGAAAGAGTTCCAGCCGCTTACGGGCCCGAAGGCGCATATGGTGGTCGCACTTGGGGCACACGTTGAGATTCTTATCCAGCTCGGGACGGTAGAGTACCGCCTCGCACTTGGGACACTTCTTCCACAACCCCTCGGGGATATCCTGCTTCTTCTTAGTCTCAGAACGAATCAGGGAGGGGACAATTTTATCTAGCCAGTTACTCATAATCTCTCCAGGGGAGGCCGCCTCAGGTCGGCCTCGGCGTTACGCTCGATGCTCTCGATCTTTTCGCTACGCGCGGTCCATGGCGGCACGCATGTCGGCGACGATGGCAGCCACTGCCGCCGGCACCTTGTCCGGCTCGCTCGCAAGCTCTGCGATTTTATTTACCAGCACGCTGCCGACGATCACCCCGTCGGCAATACGGGACACGGCGGCGGCAGAAGCCCCGTCTTTAATTCCAAAGCCCACCCCGAGGGGCAGACCGGTCTGGGCGCGAATCTTTTCCAGCTGCCCAGCCACCGCCTCCACATCCAGCGCGGCCGAGCCGGTAACACCCTTCACCGACACATAGTAGACATAACCGCTACTTGCCTCGCAGATAGACCGCATCCTGGCCTCGGAGGTGGTCGGTGCCAGCAGAAACACGGCATCCATTCCCGCTTGCTTAAGAGGCCCTGTGAATGCCTCAGCTTCTTCGGGGGGCAGGTCGACCGTCAGCACGCCATCCACTCCGGCAACCTTGGCCCGCTCGATGAAATCAGCGTAGCCCATCGCTTCGATCGGGTTGGTGTAGCCCATCAACACCACCGGCGTATCGGCATCTGTTTCACGGAACTGCGAAACCATGGCGAGCACATCTTTTAGGGTGACCCCATGAACCAGCGCCCGCTCGCAGGCGAGCTGAATCACGGGGCCATCGGCCATGGGATCGGAAAAAGGCACGCCGAGCTCAATGATGTCGGCGCCGGCCTCCACCAAGGCATGCATCAGATTCACGGTTACGCCAGGCGCCGGGTCTCCCGCCGTCACGTACGGGATCAAGGCACTGCGACCCTCGGCTTTAAGCCGAGCCAGACGGTTCTCTATACGGCTCATATGAACAGAATCCTTTTATACCGTGATGCCATCGATTTCAGCGACAGTATGAATATCTTTGTCGCCCCTTCCGGACAGATTAACGACCAGCACTTCGTCCGGACGCATGCCCGGTGCCATCTTGATGGCCTGGGCGACGGCATGACTGGACTCCAAGGCCGGCATAATCCCCTCCACCCGGGTCAGGGTGCGAAACGCATCCAGTGCCTCATCGTCGTTAATGGCGACGTATTCAGCACGACCCGTGTCCTTCAGCCAAGCATGCTCCGGACCCACACCGGGGTAATCGAGACCGGCGGAAACCGAGTGGGTGCCGATGATCTGACCGGCATCGTCCTCCATCAGATAGGTGCGGTTACCGTGCAAAACACCGGGGCGCCCTGCACACAGCGGAGCGGCATGCTTACCCGTCTCAATGCCGTAACCGCCGGCCTCGACGCCGACCATCCGTACCGCGGCATCGGGAATAAAGGGATAGAACAGCCCGATCGCATTGGAGCCCCCGCCCACGCAGGCAACTAGCGCATCCGGCAGGCGGCCGATCTGGTCCAGGCACTGGCGACGCGCTTCGCGACCGATCACCGACTGAAAATCCCTCACCAGCTTGGGATAGGGGTGGGGACCGGCGACGGTGCCAATGATGTAGAACGTATCATCGACGTTGGTGACCCAGTCCCGCATCGCCTCGTTGAGTGCATCCTTGAGGGTACGGGTACCGGACTCGACCGGCACCACTTCCGCGCCCAGAAGCTTCATTCGGTAGACATTCAGAGCCTGGCGCCGAACGTCTTCGGCGCCCATGTAGACCACACACTTGAGGCCGAGGCGCGCTGCCACCGTAGCGCTGGCGACTCCGTGCTGACCGGCGCCGGTCTCGGCAATAATGCGCGGCTTGCCCATGAACTTGGCCAACAGTGCCTGGCCAATGGTGTTGTTAACCTTGTGCGCCCCGGTGTGGTTCAGGTCCTCGCGCTTTAAATAGATCTGCGCGCCGCCCAGCTCACGGCTCAACCGCTCGGCATGATACAGGGGGGAGGGGCGACCTACGTAATGGGCCAGGTCGCGGTCAAACTCTTCCTGGAACTCAGGACTGTGCCAGAGACGCTCGTAGAGCTCCGCCAGCTCGTCGAGGGCCCCCATCAGGGTCTCGGAGGCGAAACGCCCGCCATAGGGACCAAAATGCCCTTGGGTATCGGGCAGGTCCATCAGCGTCTTGAAATCAATGTTTTTCGGCACAACGCACCTCGTGCAAAAAGTTTTTTACCAAAGCGGGATCTTTGATGCCTTTGGCTGCCTCGACCCCCCCGCTGACATCGACCGCGTACGGCGCGACCTCTTTGATTGCCCGCGCCACGTTGAACTCGCAGAGCCCACCGGCAAGCACCACCGGCTGCGGCAATTGCCGGGGAATCAGGTTCCAGTCAAAGGTTTCGCCGGTCCCTCCGGGTACCCCGGGACGGTACGCATCCAGCAGCAGGCCACGGCTGTCGTCATAGGTCTTGGCGGCTGCGAGCAGATCCAGCGCGGGCCTGACCCGCAGCGCCTTGATATAGGGTCGCCCGTAGCCCCGACACTGCTCGGGGGGCTCCTTGCCATGAAACTGCAGAAGGTCCGGTGAAACCCGGCTGCAAACCGCCGCCACCAGCTCGGGCTCCGGGTCAACAAAGAGCGCCGTGACAGTAATGAAGGGCGGCAGCTGTGCGCAAATCGCCGCGGCCTGCTCGAGCCCAACGGCACGCGGGCTGGGCTCGTAAAAGACAAGCCCGATTGCGTCGGCGCCCGCGTCGGCCGCGCTCAGCGCATCCTCGACCCGGGTGATGCCGCAAATTTTGACCCTGGTTCGCACGCTAATACTTATCCGCTGCAAAAAAGCCAAATACTATCAGATGCGTGACCGCTTGGTTAGTCGAGGAACGGCAAAAATGCCGGCCCCAACTCCGACGCCGGGAGCCCGAATTCAGCCGGATAGCGGGCATCCACAAAATACAGCCCAAACGGCGGCGCGGTAACGCCACCCAGACGCCGGTCACGCCCATCCAGCACTTCCTTAGCCCAGAGGGGATCCGCCTCGCCGGCGCCGATTTTCATCAGCACACCGGCAAAATTACGAATCATATGGTGCAAAAAAGCATTGGCGCTGACATCGATCACCACCAGGTGCCCGAAGCGCTCCACAGAGAGGCGCCTCACTTCGCGCACAGGGCTGCGCGCCTGACAGGCAACGGCACGGTACGCGCTGAAGTCATGACGCCCCACAAGGTGGGCGGCTGCGGCACGCATGGGCTCCACGTCCAGCGGCTTATGGGTCCAGGTCATCTGCCGGTGCAGCAGCCCCGGCTTTACCGGGCCGTTGTAGATGACATACCGGTAACGCCGCTCAAGCGCCGAAAAACGGGCGTGAAAATCGCCTGATACCGGCCGAGCCCAACGAATTGCAATATCCCGCGGCAGGTTGGTATTGGTGCCGAGCACCCAGGCGCGCTCATCGCGCTTGGCATGGGTGTCAAAGTGGATGACCTGGTGGGAGGCGTGAACGCCGGCATCGGTGCGCCCGGCACACTGCACGAAGACTGGCTCGTTTGCTACCCTGGACAACGCGCGCTCGACACACCCCTGCACGCTGGCCACATCCCCCGGCTGACTCTGCCAACCATGGTAGGCGCTACCGTCGTACTCTACCGCCAGCGCATAACGAAAAGGAGGCGGACCGGCCGCCTCCTGGGTTACTGCATTTCGATTCATTTTATTTCAATGCTGCCAGCATCTCTTTCGCTTCTTCGACCTGCTCGGCAGACCCTTCGCGAATTACTTCCTGGAGAATATCCCGAGCACCATCGCTGTCATCCATGTCGATATAGGCCCGCGCCAGATCCAGCTTGGTGCCCACCTCGTCAGCTCCCTCAAGGTAATCGGTTTCAGTACCACCCTCCTCCAGGGAGGTCTCCTCCAAGGACAACGCGTTCCCTTCCTGCTCCAGCATCTGGTTGAGCTCCGCCTCAAGGTCGCGCTCTTCGGCACCGTCGAAATCGTCCTCGAGCTGCAAACCCGAGGCGGTCGGTGCCTCCTCAATGACCTCGAGGGGCGCTACCGGCTCCGCGGACGCCTCCGGTGCCGCTTCGACATCATCATCGTCCAGCTGCAGGGTAAACCCTTCCTCCGCCGCCGGCGTCTCGTCATGACCAGCCATCTCTTCCTGGGCACCGCCCTGCTCTTCCGCTCCGCTATCGAAGCTGGCAAAAAGCGCGTCCAGATCGGCCTCAGATTCGGCCTCGGCAGCATCAGGAAACGCCGTGGACTCAACTTCCAGTCCGCCCTCCGAGACCACATCAGCAGTCAGCTGTTGATCTTGCAGTTCTTGATCTTGCAGTTTTTGCTCGCCTGCTTGCTCTAAAAGCTCATCAAGCTCAGCCTCAATCCCAGCTTCCGCCGCGTCAGGCAAAACTTCTTCACCGGCCTCCTCAGTGACCTCTTCAGACCCCTCGGGCTCGACCGCGCCAGCACTGTCGCTCTCGCCCAGGATGTCATCGAGCCCACCCAGCAGGTCGACATCCTCTTCCTCGGCCTGCTCTGTTACCACTTCCGAAGCGATTGTTTCGAAGTCATCGGCAACCTCGGCAACCTCGGCACTTGCCTCGACGGACGCATCGCCACCCCCGCCCAGGATATCATCCAGCTCGTCCAGCACCTGACCGTCATCGTCGCCACTGCTCGCCGCTTCTGCCTCGAGGGCGTTCTCAGCCGCATCACTAGCGCCAAAGAAAGAATCCAAATCTCCCAGCGACTCAACCTCTTCCGCCTCTTCGGCGGAATCAACCCGTTCTAGCGAACTGCTAGCGCTATCCGCGAGGACAAAATCCAGGTCATCATCCTCCTCAGAGTGCAGAGAGCTTTCCAAAGCATCGTCATCAACCGCAGGCTCGATCTCATCGCCCGCCGACTCATCAACAGACAGGTCATACTCATCATCACTGAGCAACGACTCAGCAAACTCAGCCATTTCAGGGTCTTCTTCCACCGGCTCATCGATTCGAAGATCCATGTCCAGATCGTCGCCAAGAGACGCTTCGAGATCCTCAGAGGTCAGGCTGTCAAACTCATCGTCCGCAATCTCTTCAGTCGCGATATCGAACGGGTCCTCCGGCTCATCGTCCTGGCCGGCCTGGGCCGCCGCCACCGCCGCTGACGCCGCCGCAGCCCCCGCTACCACCTTGGTATCGGAAGCGGTTCGCTCGTTCGCCTCCTCCTGCTCCCGCGAATCCAACTCCGCCATCGCAGCCTCGACGTCCTGTTCCTCTTGGGCCTTACGCTTACGCGCCAGGAGCAAGCCTCCGGCCAGCAGCGCCACCAGCGCACCGAGCCCGCCGAACAAAACAGCCGGGGTGTTCATCAGCTTTTGCAGCGCACCCGCCGGCTCAGGGGCCGGCTGCGTCTGAGCTTCACGCAGCTCGGCCTGAAGGGTGGCCAACTGCTGATCTTTCAGCTCAAGCAGACGCTGCATCGACGCCATCTGTTCGCCCAGTTGCTCCAGACGCTGGAACATCTCGGCGTTATCTCGCTCAACCTTGTCGAGCCCCTCCAGGGTCACCACCAACTGCTCTTCGAGCTCGCGGTTTTTTGTCAGCAGCTCCTGCTCAACAGCCTCGGCACCGCTGTCACTGGCCTGCGCCTCGTCGGCGACAACCGGTTCCGCGGGCTCCTCGACAGCGCTTTCAGGCTCCTCGGGCTGACTGACGATACGCAGGCGCGACTCCTCGGCTTCACCGGCATCACCCTCTGCCGCCTCAGAGGCCGCGACCGCATCCAGGGATTCGCCCTGCGCAGACGCCTCCTGCTGCTCCCCTTCACCACGCCAGGCGACATTCTGTCGCTTAACCTCCTCAATGGACTCCTGCCTGCCCAAAATGGCAACCTGCTCGGCGCTGGGAATCCTCAACACCGCACCCGATTTGAGGCGGTTGATATTGTTGTCGATAAAGGCATCGGGATTGGTTTTCTGCAGCGCCAGCATCATCTGCTGGGGCGTGATGCTACTTTCCGGGCGTGTTTTCAGGGCAATAGACCAGAGCGTGTCATGCTTGCCGACCCGATACTCATCAGCAACGGAAGCAGCCTGCGGCGCCGGAGTGGTCTCTGCCGGGACGTCAAGCGCTGGCTTAACAGGTTGTTCCAATGGCGCGGCTGCTGTGGGAGGCAGCGGCACGGCACGAGGAGCAAGGTCTTTGGCGGTAAACACGGGCGGATCCAGCAGCACGGTGTACTCTCGCACCAGGCGACCGCTCGGCCAGTTCACCTCGACCAGGAAATTAAGAAAGGGCTCACGAATAGGCTCGCGGGTGCTCAGGTATATTTTTCCGCCCTTTTCTTGAATTTCGAGCTCAAAACGAATATCCGAAAGCACCGCCGTCGGTTTTACACCCGCCAGATAGAACTCGTCGGTATCAGCAAGACCCGCAATAATTTGCGACGCCGACAAATCCCGAGTCTGAAGCAGGTCTATTTCGGCCTCGAGTGGCTGATTGAGGGCGGAGTGGACCGTCACCTCACCCAGGCCGAGCGCCTTGACCTGAGCAGCGTTGAGCGCACCCAGGGCAGCAAGACCGACCGCAAACTTTCGCAACATACTCTCTTCCTTTTGTGCACAGCCTCGAAGCGTTGTTCGAAGTAGATAAAGAAATTCACACCGAGTCCACGTAAAAAGCGTGGTCAAAGCCCCGACAGGCTCATACGAATGCGGGTGAAAGTATTATTTATTAACAGCCTTTAATCAATATCCCGGCCTGGGGGGGAAAACCGCAAATCCCCTTTTTATTGACCTAGATAAAAGCTACACCGCCAAAAACACAAAAGCCGGCTACCTGTCCAGTAGCCGGCTTTTTCAAATCCAGTCGCGACAACCCTAGGCCGAACCGCGCTGCAAAATCTGGAGCATACGACGTAGCGGCTCAGCAGCCCCCCAGAGCAACTGATCCCCTACCGAGAACGCGTTCAGATATTCGCCCCCCATGTTCAGCTTGCGAATCCGTCCGACTGGCACGCTCATGGTACCGGTAACCGCAGCGGGAGTGAGCTCCTTCATGGTCACTTCACGATCGTTAGGAATCACCTTCACCCAGTCATTGTGCTGGGCCATCAGGGCCTCAATCTCATTCAGCGGCAAATCACGCTTAAGCTTGATGGTAAAGGCTTGGCTGTGACAACGCATGGAGCCGATGCGCACACAGGTACCATCCACCGGCACCGGGTTATCCTGGCGACCCAGGATCTTGTTGGTCTCAGCCTGGGCCTTCCACTCCTCCCGGCTCTGACCGTTTTCCAGCTGAGTGTCGATCCAGGGAATCAGGCTGCCGGCAAGGGGAACGCCAAAATGATCCGTACTCAGGCCGTCACCCCGAATGGTCTCGGCCACCTGGCGGTCGATGTCCAGAATAGCGGCCGCCGGGTTATCCAGGGCACCAGCCACGGCGCCGTGGATCTGCCCCATCTGGCGCACCAGCTCACGCATGTGCTGAGCCCCGCCCCCGGAGGCGGCCTGGTAGGTCATGGAGGTGATCCACTCCACCAGCCCCGCCTTGAAAAGCCCGCCCAGGGCCATCAACTGCAGACTTACCGTGCAGTTGCCGCCGACAAAAGTCTTGATGCCTTTGTCCAGACCCTGCGCGATGACATCGCCATTGACCGGATCCAGCACGATAATACTGTCATCCTCCATGCGCAGAGAGGAGGCGGCATCGATCCAGTAACCGTCCCAGCCCGCCTTGCGCAGTGCCGGGTAAACCGACTTGGTATAGTCGCCACCCTGACAGGAGATGATGACATCCATGGGGGCCAGCTCGTCGATGCTGGTTGCGTCTTTTAACGCCGAAATCTCTTTACCAATATCAGGCCCGGCCTGACCTACCTGGGACGTGGTAAAAAACACGGGATCAATGGAGTCAAAATCCCGCTCCTCGAGCATACGCTGCATCAGTACGGAGCCAACCATACCTCGCCAGCCGACAAAACCTACACGCATCTTGGAGTCCTATTTTGAAAAAAACACGAAATGCCGAAACGGCATCAGCTTTTTAGGATTACGTAAATTGGCGCCGCCCGCAACCGGAGGGCGCCAGCGAATCAGCCCTTTTATTCCAGGGCCGCGGCCACCGCATCCCCCATTTCGGAGGTTGAAACCCGCCGAGTATTGGCACTCTGAATATCTGCCGTGCGCAAGCCCTGGTCGAGAACCCGGCTTACCGCCACCTCGATCCGTTGGGCCGCGGCCTCCTCGCCCAGGGAGTAACGCAGCATCATCGCCGCAGAGAGAATCGTTGCCAGCGGGTTGGCCACACCCTGGCCTGCGATATCCGGCGCCGACCCGTGACAAGGCTCATACATCCCCTTGCCCTGCTCGTCGAGGGACGCCGAGGGCAGCATACCGATGGAACCGGTCAGCATCGCCGCCGCATCGGAGAGAATATCGCCGAACATGTTGCCGGTGACGATGACGTCAAACTGCTTGGGATCGCGGACCAGCTGCATGGCAGCATTGTCCACGTACATGTGGCTGAGCTCCACGTCGGGATACTCCTTGGCGACCTCTTCCACCACCTCCCGCCAGAGGACGGTCACCTCCAGCACATTGGCTTTGTCCACGGAACAGACCTTCTTGTTCCGCTTACGGGCCGACTCGAACGCAACCCGGGCAATCCGGCGAATTTCAGACTCGGCGTAGACATAGGTGTTGTACCCCTGGCGCTCACCGTTCTCCAGCGTCCGCACCCCCCGGGGCTGCCCGAAGTAAATGCCGCCGGTCAGCTCACGCACAATCAAGATATCGAGGCCCGCGACCACCTCCGGCTTCAGCGTCGAGGCCGCCGCGAGCTGCGGGTAGAGAATGGCAGGACGCAGGTTGCCAAACAGATCCAGCTGGGAGCGAATGCCCAGCAACCCCTTCTCGGGCCGAATCGCTGGATCCAGCGCATCCCACTTGGGCCCGCCCACGGCACCCAGTAGAATGGCGTCCGCCGCTTTAGCCTGCGCCAGGGTTTCCTCCGGCAGCGGCACCCCGGTGGCATCCACCGCCGCACCGCCCAGCAACCCCTGCTCCATCTCGATCGCGAGCCCGGTGAGGCTTTTCAGCCGTTCGAGCACTTTGCAGGCCTCGGTAACGATCTCAGGGCCGATACCGTCGCCGGGCAGTACCAGAATTCGCTTGCTCATGATTGATTTGTCCTTACCTGTGCTGATATTTACGGGAGTTTAACGAGAGCCGAACAGCCAGGGCGCCTGCTCGCGCCTTCTGGCTTCGTAGGCGCGAATCTCTTCGCCGTGCTGCAAGGTCAGACCAATGTCATCGAGCCCGTTGAGCAGGCAGTGCTTGCGAAAATCGTCGATCTCGAACCCAAGTGCTGCGCCGTCAGGCTTGATGACCTGCTGACGCTCAAGGTCGACCTCAAGCTCGTAGCCGTCTTGCGCCCCTACCTCTGCAAAGAGCACGTCAACATCGCTCTCTTTTAAAACAATCGGTAACAGGCCGTTCTTGAAGCAGTTGTTAAAAAATATCTCAGCGAAGCTGGGAGCGATGATCGCCCGGATTCCAAAGTCGTCCAGCGCCCAGGGGGCATGCTCACGGCTCGAACCGCAACCAAAATTCTTGCGCGCCAGCAGAATCGAGGTGTTCTGGTAACGCGGCTGATTGAGGACGAAGTCCGGGTTCTTAGGCCGGCCGCTGCAGTCCTGATCGGGCTTACCTTCGTCCAGGTAGCGCAACTCATCAAACAGGTTGGGGCCGAATCCCGAACGCTTGATCGACTTCAAAAACTGCTTGGGAATGATCATGTCGGTATCCACGTTGGCGCGGTCAAGCGGCGCCACGACACCCCGGTGCTGACTAAAGGATTTCATGCTTTGACTCCTAGCCCTGGTTCAACATTTCGCGCACATCGACAAAGTGACCGGCGATGGCTGCCGCTGCCGCCATCGCCGGGCTGACCAAATGGGTGCGGCCACCAAAACCCTGGCGCCCTTCAAAATTGCGATTGGAGGTGGAGGCACAATGCTCCCCCTGCCCCAGCTTGTCGGCATTCATCGCCAGGCACATGGAACAGCCCGGTTCGCGCCATTCCAGACCGGCCTCGGTGAAGATTCGGTCCAGCCCTTCGGCCTCGGCCTGTGCCTTAACCAGCCCGGAGCCCGGCACCACCAGCGCCTGTTTGAGCGAAGCCGCCACTTTGCGCCCTTTGACCACGGCGGCCGCCTCTCGCAAGTCCTCAATGCGGGCATTGGTGCAGGAGCCGATAAAAACCCGGTCCAGCTTGATATCCGTGATTGGCTGATTGGCCTCCAGCCCCATGTAGGCCAGCGCCCGCTCAACCCCCTGGCGCCGGGTCGCGTCTACCTCCTGCGCGGGGTCAGGCACCCGCGCATCCACGGGAAGTACCATCTCAGGCGATGTGCCCCAGGTCACCTGGGGCTTGATGGTTGCGGCATCGAGCACCACCACCTCATCGAACCGCGCGTCAACGTCACTGTGCAGGTCTGCCCAGGCCTCCACGGCACGGGCCCAGCTCTCCCCGGCGGGGGCAAAAGGCCGTCCCTTGACGTAGTCGATGGTGGTCTGGTCAACCGCCACCATGCCGGCACGAGCGCCGGCCTCGATCGCCATGTTGCAGACGGTCATGCGCCCCTCCATGGAGAGACTCCGGATTGCGCTACCGCCGAATTCGATGGCGTAGCCAGTACCGCCGGCGGTGCCGATTTCTCCGATAATCGCCAGCACCACGTCCTTGGCGCTCACTCCGGGACCCAGCTCGCCGTCGACCCGCACCAACATGTTCTTCATCTTCTTGGCGATCAGGCACTGAGTGGCGAGCACATGCTCGACCTCGGAGGTACCGATCCCGTGTGCCAAGGCGCCAAAGGCCCCGTGGGTGGAGGTATGGGAGTCGCCACAGACCACAGTCATTCCGGGCAAGGTGGCGCCCTGCTCTGGCCCCACCACGTGCACGATCCCCTGGCGCTGGTCCTTCATCTTAAACTCGAGAATGCCGAACTCGTCGCAGTTCTCGTCCAGGGTCGCCACCTGGATTTTGGAAACCGGATCCTCGATCCCCTCGACCCCGATGGCCCGCTCCTTGGCTGTGGTAGGGACGTTATGGTCCGGGGTGGCAAGATTGGCATCCAGGCGCCAGGGCTGGCGCCCCGCCAGGCGCAAACCCTCAAATGCCTGCGGAGAGGTCACTTCGTGCAAAAGCTGGCGATCGATGTAGATCAGGGCGCTGCCGTCCTCCTGCTCTCGCACCAGGTGGGCGTCCCAGAGTTTGTCATAGAGCGTTTTGCCGGCCATTCGTGCATCTCCTAACTCGCCGATGGATGAATTGGTTTGACCGCATCCTATTGAGCGCGTTTAAATAACACAAATTTATTTTTTTTATGTTTTGCATTCCAAAAAGGAATTCGAAATGGACGCCCAAAGCCTCAACGCCTTCGTCTGCGTCGCCACCACGGGGTCTTTTTCCACCGCCGGCGAGCGCCTGTTTCTGACCCAACCCGCCGTCAGCAAGCGGATCGCCAACCTTGAGGCGCTGCTGGGCCAGCGCCTGTTCGACCGCATCGGCCGCCAAGTCAGTCTGACCGAGGCCGGCGCCCAACTGCTGCCCCGGGCCCGGTCAATTTTGCAGGAGATCGACGATACCCGGCGCCAGCTGTCCAACCTCAGCGGCACCGTGGGCGGACGCCTGTCCCTGGCCACCAGCCACCATATCAGCCTCCACCGCCTGCCCCGGGTGCTCAAGCGCTTCTCCCGGGAATACCCCGAGGTGGAACTGGATCTGGAATTTGCCGAGTCCGAGGTCGCCTACGACCGCGTGTTGCAAGGCCAGCTTGAGCTGGCCGTGATCACCCTTTCGCCGGACCCGCATCCACAGATCGCCTCCACCCCGATCTGGACCGACCGGTTACGCTACAGCGTCGCCCAGGACCACCCGCTGACCCAGCGCTCCCAGGTCCGCCTGCAGGATTTGACCGACTACAACGCGATACTCCCGGGGCGGGCCACATTCACCCGACAGATCGTTGAACAGAGCTTTCGGGCCCAGAACCTGGATCTGCGGGTGGTCATGTCCACCAACTACCTGGACACCATCCGCATGATGGTCAGCATCGGCCTGGGTTGGAGCCTGCTGCCAGAGACCCTGATCGACGCCTCCCTTAAGGTCCTCCCCGCCTCCCCCGAGGACATCATCCGCCCTCTGGGCCTGATCGTTCACAAGGAACGCACCCTTTCCAACGCCGCCCGGGCCTTTATTCAACTGCTTGAATCGGCAGGCGACTCGGAAAACAAATTTTGAGTTCCCGGGCACGACCGGTACCATTGGCACTGCCCATATTCGGGCCGGGAGGAGAACGGTGACGCAGAATTCACAGCAGACATTGCACGACTGGCTAGAGGCGCAACACGCCTTCTGGCAGAGTCTGCTGGGGGATGAAAACGCTGCTCCCGAGGACTGGGAGACACTGTTCGAAGCCTGCCGGCGGCAGGCACAGGCTGCCACTGCCCCCCTCGATGCCAAACTGATGGAATCGATGGCGAAACAGGTGCAGGGGTTCTGCCGGTGCGGCGAACGCCTATTGCGAGCGCTGAAAACACCGGATGACATCCCCGAGTTAGAGGACGCGCTGGAAGCATTCTGCGAGCAGCTACTGCACCAAGCGGATCTGGACACCGCTCGCCACTGGGAGCCCTCGCCCCAGATCGAGGCGTTTATTGAGCGCCTAACCCAGACCCTGGGCAGCGGCTTTCCTCTGGATCTGCCCGGCCATCCGCCGATGCCACCGTGGCGCGAACGCACCCGCGAAGCGCAAAAACTTTACCGGCGTTACCGCGACGCCCTGCAGGAATACCTGGAGTGCCTGCGCCGGGTAAACCGCCAGACCCGCACCCGCATGTTCGAGACGCTACGCACCGATCCGCCGGAAAGCCTGCTCGGGCTGCACCGGCTCTGGATCGACTGTTACGAGCACTGCTACCACCAACAGCTGCAGAGCGAGCATTACCAAACATGCTTTGGACGCCTGGCCAACGCCGCGCTGGCCCTGCAACAGCTGGCCCGCCGTTACTGGGAGCCGGAATACCGGCTAATGGGACTGGTTTCCCAACAGGACTATAGCGACCTCCTCAGCGCCCATCATCAGCTACGCAAACAGCTGCGCCAGAGCGAACAACAGCTCGCCCAGCTTCGCGCCTCTCAAGAATCCCAGCAGCAAACCCTGCAGCGGGTCGAGCAGCGCCTGAAATCACTCCAGAAGCAGGTACACGCGACGGCCCCTGAAGCCCCCGAAGGCCGATGAAGCGTTTTAACCTGGACCCCGCCGCACTGACCGCCGAAATGGTCGCCCTAAACCGGACCCTTCTGAAAGGAATGACCACCCTTCAGGGGCTCGGACCGATTGAGGTCGGCAGCACCCCCCGCACCCAGATTTACGCCGAGGACAAGCTCCGGCTGTTTCACTATCCCGCACGCAGCGGCACGCCAAGCCACGCACCGCTATTGATCGTCTATGCGCTGGTCAACCGCCCCTACATCCTTGACCTGCAGCCGGATCGGTCGCTGATCCGAGGCCTCACTGAGCATGGCATTCCCGTCTATCTGATCGATTGGGGCTACCCCGACCAGACCGACCGCCACCTCGACCTGGACGACTACCTGAACAACTATCTCGACCACTGCGTGGACCAGACCCTGAGTCACGCCGGCAAAGATACCTTAAACCTGCTCGGTGTCTGCCAGGGCGGTACCTTCAGCCTCTGTTACAGCGCCCTCAACCCAAACAAGGTCCGCAATCTGGTTACCCTGGTGACACCGGTTGACTTTCGCACGGACGACAACCTGCTGGGCCAACTGACCCGGGAACTGGACCTTTCACTTGCGCTGGACACCTACGGCAACGTGCCGGGCTTTCTGCTGGCACAGTTCTACAACAGTCTGATGCCGGCACGCCTGGGGATACAGAAGAAACTTGAAATGCCGATGCAGCTGGCGGATCAGGAGAAGGCAGGAAACTTCCTGCGAATGGAGCAATGGATACAGGACAGTCCGGATCTGGCGGGGGAAGCCTGCCGCGAATTTGTGGAGCAGTTTTACCGGCGAAACGCACTGATCACCGGCGGTCTAAAAATCGGTAACCGCGCCGTCGACCCCGCCGCTTTCAAAGGACCGGTACTCAACCTTTATGCCGCCCGGGACCACCTGGTCCCACCTTCGGCTTCCATCGCACTGGAGGCGATCACCGGAAGCCGCGATTACAGCGCCCACGAACTCCCCGGCGGCCATATCGGCGTGTTCGCGGGCCGGCAGGCCCAGGCGCGCCTGCCGGCGCTAATCGGACGTTGGCTAAAGGCGCGCCAATAGCCTTACTTGCCGCTGCTCTCGTCCGGTGCCTGCTTGTCTTCACCGGCCGCAGCAGCCTTTGGCGTTTCAGCCTCCGACTCCGGCTTGGCTGATTTCGGCTCTTCGCCCGGGGTGAACATATTCCACATCGCCATGTTCTGGTCGGCGATCTTGTTCATCATATTGAGCGGATTGGCCGCATCGATCATCGACTCCATCTGCTCGCGAATACGGTCCTGCTGGGAAAGAAACGCACCGATGCTCTGCTCCAGATATTGGCGCATCATTCCCTGCATGCTGTCCCCGTAAAAACGGATCAACTGCTGCAGTACCTGGTTGGTCAGCATGCCCGCGCTTTCCCCTTCCTGCTCGCTGATGATCTGAAGCAGAATGTTGCGGGTCAGGTCTTTACCGGTTTTGGAGTCCTGAACCTGAAACTGCACGTTTTCCAGGACCAGCTCTTTCACATCCTCAAGGGTGATATAACAGCTTCGAGAGGTGTCGTAGAGGCGGCGGTTGGTGTACTTTCTTAAAATTCGCAAGTTAACTCTTCCTCATCCTGGCAGACCTAAACGGGGCAGCCCTGCTGGTCTTATTATTAGCGCCTTTCGCTTGTAATTTCCTGCTCAACAGTTTCGCGGGGACAAATAACAACAAGCGATGCAAGTCACGCGATGCTTTTAAAAGCTTATTGCTGGCAATCCTACAATAGATTCTTTGATAAGGATATTTTGTCGTTTTATTTGAATGCGCCAAGCGTGTAACAAGCCCATCGCACGCTCACATGGACGCCAGTTTCAACCAACGCCAGGCCACCACCCACCCCATGAGGCTCACGACCGCTGCAAACCAGAAAATGGCCTCTCCATCGAAACCACTCCAGATCACACCACTCAAATAGGCCCCCAAGGCTCCGCCGATTCCAAAACCGACGCTGCTGTACAGGGCCTGCCCCTGGCCTTGAGTCGAGGCGGGGAAAAAATGATGAACCAGAGCGATGGCAGCGGCATGAAGACAGCCAAACGTCACCGCATGGAGCACCTGGGCGATCAACACCAACGGCAACACGTCCGGATAGCCCGCGGTCAACCACCACCGCAGCACGCAGGTCAGCAGACTGGCGAGAACCAGCCGACGAAGCCCGACAAAGGCGATCAGGCGGTGCATCACCAGAAAGACCCCCACTTCGGCCACCACCCCCAGCGCCCAGAGCAGACCAATCGCCACCTTGCCATAGCCCTGCTCTGCCATGTAGATGGAGTAGAAGCTGTAATAAGGGCCGTGCCCGAGCTGGATCAACAGGCAGACGCCCAGAAAGGCCAGCACCTCCGGCCGGCGCAGAGTTGCTGACAGCGCTCCGTGGTGCCGAGAGACAACGTTTTCAGTCGTTGCCGGAACCCACAAGGTCGAAAGGGCCAGCAGCAGCATCAGCCCCCAGAGAATCGGCACCAAATAACCGATCTCCACGTAATCAAACAGGGCACCGAGGAGAACGACGGCAAGGATAAAACCCACCGAGCCCCAGACCCTGACCCGGCTGTAGCGGTGCTTATGCTCACCGAGCGCACGCAGGGTCACCACTTCAAACTGAGGGAGAATGCCGTTCCAGAAGAAGCTGAAACCGAACATCAGCCAGAGCAGCTGTCCAAATCCTTTCGCCTCGAACGCAAAGCTGAAAACAGCCAGGGTGGCAAAAGCCCCCAGGCGGATGACCAGCACCCGGCGGCCACTGCGATCGGCCAGCCAGCCCCAGAGGTTGGGGGCGATGATGCGGGTAGCCATTAACATTGCCATCAAGGCGCCGATGGCGACTTCATCAAACCCCAGAGACTGCAGATACAACCCCCAGAAGGGAACAATCCCTCCCAGGAGCGCAAAATATGCCAGATAGAACGAGGAGAGCCGCCAGTAGCTGCTCCCGGGGCACTCCATGACAGCCCTCAGCGGTCGGGAGCGTGGGCGGGGATCCGCGGCACCCGACTGCTGACATCGGCATTCTGCCCACGGTGGCGCAACAGGTGATCCACCAGCACCAGCGCCATCATCGCCTCCGCAATGGGGGTGGCACGGATTCCGACACAGGGATCGTGACGCCCCTTGGTGACCACCTCGATCGGCTCGCCGGCCTTATTGACGCTGCGCCCGGGCAGGCGCAGGCTGGAGGTGGGCTTGAGCGCGATATGAGCGACAACATCCTGGCCGCTGCTGATCCCCCCCAGCACGCCGCCGGCGTGATTGGAGAGGAAGCCCTCTGGAGTGATTTCATCGCGATGCTCGGTGCCTTTCTGTTCGACCACCGCAAAGCCGTCGCCGATCTCCACCCCTTTCACCGCGTTGATGCTCATCAGGGCGTGGGCCAGGTCCGCATCCAGGCGATCGAAGATGGGCTCACCCAGCCCCACCGGTACGCCGCTGGCCACCACGCTGATGCGGGCACCAATGGAGTCTCCCTCTTTGCGCAGGGCGTCCATGTAAGATTCCATCGCCTCAACCTTGTCCGGGTCAGGGCAGAAAAACGGGTTCTTATGCACCTCCTCCCAGACCAGCTGCTCGGCCCGGATCGGCCCCAGCTGCGAAAGGTAACCCCGCACTTCTATCCCGAGGGTCCGCAGATATTTCTTGGCCACAGCACCGGCTGCGACCCGCATCGCGGTTTCCCGGGCCGATGAGCGTCCTCCGCCCCGGTAATCCCGAAGACCGTACTTCTGCTCGTAGCTATAGTCGGCGTGACCCGGCCGGAAGCTTTCCTTGATATCGGAGTAGTCCTTGGAGCGCTGATCGGTATTTTCGATGATCAGACCGATCGGGGTGCCGGTAGTGAGCCCCTCAAACACACCGGAAAGTATCTTTACCTGGTCGGGCTCACGACGCTGGGTGGTGTGTCGCGAGGTGCCCGGCTTACGCCGGTCAAGATCCGCCTGCAAATCGTCTTCGGTAAGCGGAACCCCGGGAGGGCAGCCATCAACGATGCAGCCCAGGGCGGGCCCATGGCTTTCACCGAAGGTGGTGACGGTAAACAGCTTTCCGATTGTGTTTCCTGACATGCTCGACTCCGCTCACCGGCCTCCGAAGGCCGGGTTTAAAACTGACTCTGGTAACGCGCCAGATCCTCGGCGCTCAACACGAAAACGCCATTCCCCCCTTCCGGAAGATCCACCCAGATAAAGGGCACTTCCGGATAGGCCGCCTGCAGGGCGGCCTCGGAGTTACCCACCTCAACGACGAGCAGCCCGTCAGGGGTGAGAAAATCCAGGGCCTGGCGCAGAATCCGACGGGTGATATCCAGGCCATCCTCCCCGGAGATAAGCCCCATCACCGGCTCATGACGATACTCCGCCGGCATGGCCTCGAAATCCTGCTGGTCCACGTAGGGCGGGTTACTGACGATCAGCTGGTAGCGCCGCCCTTCCAGCCCTGTAAAAAGATCACCCTGGTGCGTCCTAACCCGGTCTTGCAGACGGTGGCGTTCGATGTTGCGCTCGGCGACCGAAAGCGCCTCGGGAGAAAGGTCGACCAGATCCACCGATGCGTCTTCGAACGCCTTAGCGCAGGCAATACCGATGCAACCGCTACCGGTGCAAAGATCCAGAACACTGTCCACCGCCACCTCTAAAAGCCAGGGCTCGAAGCCGTTTCGGATCAACTGAGCGATGGGTGAACGGGGCACCAGAACCTGCGCGTCAACGTAAAAGGGCAAGTCGCAAAACCAGGCCTCCCCGGTCAGGTAGGGGGCGGGCAAACGCTCCTCGATGCGGCGTTGAAAAAGGCTCAGCACCTCGGCTTTTTCGGATTTCAATAAACGCGCATGCATCACCTGGGGATCTGCGTCCCAGGGCAAACCCGCGGCATGCAGCACCAGCTGCACAGCCTCATCCCACGCATTATCAGTGCCGTGTCCGAAAAAGAGCCCGGCCCGGCGAAAGCGGGCCGCACCGAGGCGAATAAAGTCAAGGATGCTGTGTAGCTCGTCAAAAGCCGGATCTTTTGGAGTCATGAATGTCTGGATACGTCGGTTAACACTGGCCTCTGCGGCCAGGGCGGGTAAAATGGGATCCTATAGTAATGAATCTGCTGATAAAGCGCCATGTCCGACCCTGATACCGCAGACACGCCCTGCTTTGCCGATCTGATCGGCAACGTGCAGCGACACCGGCATGACCGTGCCGACACGGGAGCGGTCCGCCCCCGCGGCCCGGGACACCTTTACCGGCGCCAAGCGGCTGTCGAGGAGACCGAGGGCGTGAGTAGCGGCCTGTCAGACGCCCTATGCTCCCCGGTTTCATCCGAAGAAAGCCTGGTTTTTGCCGCTCCCGGCGTGCAGCACAACACCCTGCGCAAGCTGCGCAAGGGCCATATCCCCTGGCAACAGGGCATCGACCTGCACGGTTACCGGGTCGACGACGCCCGCGAAGCACTGGGCCGCTTTATCAGGGACGCGGCCCGCGAGGGCCTGCGTTGCGTCCTGGTCGTGCACGGCAAGGCGCTCAACGGGGACGGAACCGCCCCGATAATCAAGTCTCACGTTAACGACTGGCTGCGCCAGCTGTCGGCAGTACTGGCCTTCACCTCAGCACAACCCGTCGACGGCGGCACCGGCGCGCTTTACGTGCTGTTGCGCCGAGACCGGGATACACCCTTTACCTCATCGCCGCTTTAGCGTAGCGTACGCACTTTTTTATTTTCCCCGGAAGCCGCCATGAAAGACGCATTCACCTCCATACTCAGAGCCGTCGGAGAAAACCCGGATCGAGAAGGTCTGCGGGACACTCCCGAGCGGGCCGCCAAGGCCATGAGCTACCTGACCAAAGGCTACGGACAGACCCTGGACGAGGTGGTGAACGGTGCGCTTTTCGACTCCGACAACAGCGAGATGGTGCTGGTCAAGGACATCGAGCTCTACTCCCTGTGCGAGCACCACATGCTGCCGTTTGTCGGCAAGGCACACGTGGCCTACATTCCCTCGGGACGGGTGCTCGGACTCTCCAAGATCGCCCGCATCGTAGACATGTACGCCCGGCGGTTACAGATTCAGGAAAACCTTACCAAGCAGATCGCCGACAGCATTATGGAAGTCACGGGTGCAGCGGGCGTCGGCGTGGTCGTCGAAGCCCAACACATGTGCATGATGATGCGGGGGGTGGAAAAGCAGAACGGGCTGATGAAAACCTCCATGATGCTGGGACTGTTCCGAAACAACCCGGCCACCCGCACCGAGTTCCTCTCCCTGCTCCGCTAGGCTGCGACGGGCACCGAGACAACGGCTACCGCAAACGCACTCACCGCACCAGCACCTCGATCCGGCGGTCCGGAACATCCCTGTCGTAGGCAGGGGCCAGGAAACCGACCCCCTCGACGTGCAGCCGTTCTCCGGGCAACCCCAGCGCCGCCAGACGACTACCCAGGCGCCGGGCGGCTGCCCGGCCCGGGCCCCGAGCCCCCGGATCACCCCGCCAGTCGGTATGCCCGACCAGCCAGACCTGGCGGTCGCTATTCCCTTCCAGCAGCTCCCCGAGCGCCTGCGCCAGATCCTGGACCTGCGACTCAGAGGGCTCCAGACCCAAGTACACGCGCCGCCCCTCGCTCAACAACAACACCAGCGAGATCGGATCGGAACCAACCTCCTCTGTCGGCGGTCGAACGTGATCTACTTGCAGGTAAACCCGGCGATTGCCCCGGCGAATCGCGTAGGCCACGAGGTATCCGGCTCGCTCCCCCTCCAACTGCGCCAGCAGGTAAAACTGCTCGCGATCTATCCCATAAAGACGGGCAATCCCCAGCTGCGCATTGGCCCACTGGTTGCTCGGCCCGCAGTCCCGCCCCGCGCACTGATAGAGCACCTGGTCGGGCTTGAGCGCCAGGGAGCGGAAAAGATAATCAAATGCCTCCTTGCTGGTGTGCCCCGCAGGAATTCGGTAGGTGATGCGGGTTAGCATGCCCTCGACATAGCGTTCACGCTCGGGAGAGATCACACCGTTGATTTTACGCATAGGCCCCAATGCCAGCCGGTATTCGGGCACTGGTTGCTGTTGATAGTCGACAATGTAGGAAAGCGGGTAACGGGGAATACCGGGCAGGTCACTGGAGCCGGGGACATCCGTCGCGGCGACCGCCATCAGGCTGAAAAGAAAAGAGAAAAAACAGCAAACAAGCGCATTCAACCGGCACCGCTGCCTAATAAACAGGTTCATAACGCTCCTTGTGGAGGACAACACAACAAAAAAACCGGGGCGGTATTCGATAGGACCAAGTTTCGCTATGATCGTCACCTCAGTATCCCGGGAGTACGATGATGAGCCTAGCAGAAAGCCCTCACCTTTTACGCTTCAACCGCGCTTTCGTGGCCCTTTGCGGCGGTCTTTTTTTGCTGGCCCCGCTCTACTATCAGGATAATCTCGGCGGCGAGGGGCTGTACATCCCCTTCAACAATGTTGTCTGGGTTTTCACCTCCTTTATCATCGGCTTGGGGCTGATTCGCCTGCTCACCAGCAACCAGGTGCGGGTTCCGCCACTGACCCTGCCCCTGCTCTTCTTCGTCGCGGTGACCACACTTTTAGGGGTGATCAACGAGGTTTCCACCCCGGTCTCCTGGCTGTTTCGCAACCTCGCCATCTGGGGCGGCGTCCTGCTGTTTTTCGCGGCGGCCCAGTTCCCCCTCAACCGGCGCTGGGGCGAGCGCCTGCTCTATGTACTGGTTGCCTCCAGCTTGCTGCAGGCTCTGATATGCCTGGCCCAGCTGACGATCACGTCTCCACCGCTGGGATGGCTGCCGCAATCCCCCGGGGTGCCGAGGGGGATCTTCCAGCAACAAAACCTGGCGGCCACCTTCCTGGCCACCGGCCTTGCCGCCTGTTTTTACCTGGTTACCGCGCCCGGCTTCCGACGCAGCGCCGCAGCCGCCAAAGCCCTGCTGCTGAGCGCTGCCACTCTAAATACAATGATCCTTCTGACCGCGGGTTCGCGGGTCGGCCTCCTAGCGGCGACTATCTCACTACTGCTGATCGGCGCCTGCCGCCTGCGACCGCTGCTGAACCGGCCCCGTTACGGCGTTTTTTTCCTGGTCGCGGTGCTGATTGGCGCCGGCATCGGCACCCAGCTTGAAAGCCGAACAGGCGGCTTTTCCTCGACACTGGACAAGCTCGAAGCCGTATCAAGCGGCACCGACGACCCGCAACGAGGTGACGTGCGCCTGATGATCTATGGCTCGAGCTGGGACCTGTTTAAGCAGGCACCCATTATGGGCCACGGTATCGGCGGCTTTCAAAAAGCCTGGCACGACTACAAGCCCCTGTATCACGATAAACACCCCGACGCCGCATTCCTCAAGGATCGGCTCACCCATCCCCACAACGAAATCCTGTTCTGGGGGCTAGAGGGCGGGCTGCTGGCACTGCTCGGCCTGCTGGTGGTCGCGGTTGCGTTTTTACGCCAGATCTTTCGGCTGGGATGGCAGCGGGGCGGCGCCTACCTGGCCCTGGTGATTCCCATCACCCTACACACCCAAGTGGAGCTTCCATTCTATATTTCACAACTCCACTGGCTGACCCTGATGCTACTGGTGGCGCTCGCGGCCAGTCATCATGTCCGCACCCGCCCGGTGCGGCTATCTCGAATGGCACGCCCGCTGGTTCTTGCCACCGGGGTGGCAATCCCCACCCTCGTTACCGTGTTTATGAGCCACAGCCTGGTGGCCAATCGCTACCTGACCGATGTCACCTTTACCCAGGCGCCGCAAGCCGAGCAGGCCAAGAAATTGCGTTTTGCCGAACAGAACCTCTTTTATCAGGACCGCGCGGAGTTTATCGCTATGCAGGGGCTGCTACGTTATGCCCTGGCCAAACCGGAACCGGCGCTACTGCCGCGCTACATCGACTGGGCGGAGGCGTTTCTGGAGGTAATTCCCGAGGCCAGCATCATGTCGGCCCTGGCGGTTGCCCTCTATGAAAACGGGCAGGAACAGGAAGGAGCTGAGATGATCACCCACGCCATAGCGCTCTACCCAACTCAGGCGCCGGTACGCCAGGCGGAGGATTACCTCAACAAACAGGGGCTGGAATTTAACGTGCCGCGACCGGGCTACCTTAAGCCCTGATCCTCACTTGCCGAGGGTGCGCTCGCACCCTCGAACTCGACGTCAGTTGCCTGCTCACGCAACATAAGGTTACGCACCACGCTCGCGACCGACTGCCCTTCAAACACCACGGCGTAAAGGGCATTAACCAGCGGCATGGGAATACCGGCAGTTTCAGCCTGAGCTTTGATATAACGGATACTGTTGACCCCTTCGGCCACCTCACCAAGCTGGCCGACAGCCTCATCGAGGGTTTTTCCCTCGCCCAGGGCATAGCCGACACGGTAGTTGCGACTCAGGGGCGACATGCAGGTGGCGATCAAATCCCCCACCCCCGCCAGCCCCAGAAAGGTCATGGCATCGGCACCCTGGGCCACCGCGAAACGGCTCATTTCGGCTAGACTGCGGGTGATCAACATGCTGCGGGTGTTTTCGCCCATCCCCATGGCGGCGCACATCCCCGCGGCGATGGCATAGATATTTTTCAATGCCCCCCCGAGCTCCACGCCCTCCACATCGGCGCCGGCGTAGACGCGGAAATAGTCGCAGTGAAGCACCGCTTGAACGCGGCTGCAGAGCTCCGGAGAACGGCTGGCGATCACGGTGGCGGTCAGTTGCCGGGCGCCGATTTCCTTGGCCAGATTGGGGCCGCTCAACGCCCCTACCAGACACTGAGGGGCCTCTTCGGACAACACCTGGCTCATCAGTTTAAAGCTGCCGGCCTCCACCCCCTTGGTGGTGCTGACCAGCATCTGCCCTGCCTGTAGCCAGGGCTTCACCTGGCCCATCACATCCCGGAAGTGCTTGCTGGGGATGGAGACGAAGATCACATCGGCGCTGGCAAGGGACTCGAAATCGGTCACCGGGTGGAGGTTGCCATGCAGCTCCGTTCCCGGCAGGTAGCGCCGGTTTTCCCGGCTCAGGGCCATTTCCTCCGCCTGCTGCGGATTGCGCATCCACTGGTAGACCCGATGCCCATTTCCTGCCGCGATATTGGCCAGGGCGGTGCCGAAACTGCCCCCGCCCAACACACTTATTTGCAGCGAATCGCTCATGGCTAACGCTTCCTTGTTTCAGACACCGGCTTCGCCCTAGGCGGGGCGTTTCAGCAAGGCCGCCTCAGGGTGGATACACTCCAGCTTACGACCGATCAGCGCCTCGATCTCCGGCAGCATGAACGCATCGGTTTCGCAGGCGAAGCTGAAGGAGACACCTTCGGCACCGGCCCGACCGGTGCGGCCAATCCGGTGAACGTAGTCTTCCGGGTCCTCCGGAAGGTTGTAATTGATGACGTGGCTGACGCCTTCCACGTGGATGCCGCGCCCCGCCACGTCGGTGGCGACCAGGACCTTGATCTTGCCGCTGCGGAACGCCTCCAGGGTTTTCACCCGTTGTTTCTGGGTGACTTCGCCGGAGAGCATATCCGCAGCAACCCCGGCCCGCTTGAGCCGCTCGCACAGTCGGCGGGTCTGGTCGCGCCGGTTGGCAAACACCATCACCCGCTCCAGGTGTTTCTGGTTGACCACGTTGTAGAGCAGGTTGAATTTATCTTCCTCGCTCACCAGGTAGACCTGCTGCTCCACCGTGTCGGCGGTGACCCGCTCGGGTTCGATCTCGACTTGCTCGGCGTCGAGGGTCCACATACGGGCTAGGTTGAGAATATCGTAGGAGAAGGTCGCGCTGAAAAGCAGCGTCTGGCGATCCTTCTTGTGCGGCGTGCTGCGAATAATACGGCGCACATCGGGAATAAAGCCCATGCTGAGCATGCGGTCGGCCTCGTCCAGCACCAGCACTTCCACTCCGCTGAGGTCCACATCACCCTTTTCATTGAAATCGAGCAGGCGCCCCGGTGTCGCCACCAGAATATCCACTTCCTGTTCGCGCAGCTGGCGGCGCTGGCGCTCGTAGTCCATGCCGCCAACCACGGTCAGCACTTTAAGCTGCGCATACTTGACCAGGCCCGCGGCGTCGTTGGCGATTTGCATCACCAGCTCGCGAGTCGGTGCAACCACCAGGGCACGCGGCTTGCCCTTCTTGCGCCTGCCTTCGAGGGGGTAGTCGATCAGATCGGTAATGATGCTGATGAGAAAGGCGGCAGTCTTGCCGGTACCGGTCTGGGCTTTCCCGGTCAGGTCCTTACCCTCAAGGGTATGGACCAGGGTCTTGGCCTGGATCGGGGTGCAGTATTCAAATCCCAGGTCGGCGATGGCCTGCATCACCACGTCAGGAAGGTCGAGATCGTGAAACCGCACTTTGCCTTCAGCGGGTGCCACCTTGAACTGATCAGGGGACCAGGAAGCCGCGGCAGCAGGGTTGCGCGGAGTGTGCTCTGAGGTGGTGTCATCCCGCGCGGGCTGCGCGGCAGATGGGTTATCGTTCTTTTCGGTCCACTTGCTAAACAACAGAAATCTCCGTTCCCAGGAAAAAGAGGGATGGTCGCCGAGGCCAGGACTGGTCGAACAGCCACGCTCCCTGTAACAACCGCTGCCGGATTGTAAAGCAAAAGCGCCGAGACGCCTACTGATTCACCTTAGTCGAAACAACGTCTAAACGGGGGGAGCGCATCCAGCAGGGCCCGCCCATAACGCTTACTGCGCAGGCGGTTATCGAGCAGGGTAATCACCCCTCGATCCTGCTCCGAGCGAATCAGGCGCCCGCAGGCCTGGATCAGGCGCACCGAGGCTTCCGGCACTGAAAGCTCCATAAAGGGGTCCCCGCCCCGCTCACGAACCCAATCATAGAGCGCCGCATCCACCGGATGACCCGGAACCCCAAAGGGTATCTTGGCAATCACCACGTGCTGCAGGTAAGCGCCGGGCAGGTCAACGCCTTCGGCAAAGGACGCCAGCCCGAACAGCACGCTCCCCTTGCCCTCATCCACCCGCTCGCGGTGACGGCGCAGCAACTCCTGCTTGGAGTGCTCCCCCTGCGCCAGAATCCGGGCCCGCAACTCCTTACTGGCCGCGTCCCGTACCGCCAGCATCTGCCGCCAGGAGGTGAACAACACCAAGGCGCTCTGGTCGGGTTTTAGCGCCGACTCCAGGGTTTCCACCACCGCGGCATCATGCCCCTGGGGGTCGCTGGGATCAGCACTCAGGCGAGGAATTCGGATCTCCGCCGCCTGCTCGTACTGGAACGGGCTGGGCACCCGGGAGAAGCGGGCATCGGCCGGCAGTCCGGTCTGCAGCAACAGGTGGTCGAAGCGATCGAGCGCAGTTAGGGTGGCAGACGTCACCACCGCTCCAGCACACTTGTCCCATAACTGCTCGCGCAGCGCTTCAGCCGCGAGGATGGGACTGGCGCAGAACTCCCGATCCTCGCCATCCGTGATGCTTTCCAACCGGCTTAGCCAGCGCGCCTGGGGCAAAGGCCCTTCCGTGGCCGCAGCAGCGTAATCGCGCCAGAGCCCCAGGGCATTTTCCAGCCGCCCCTGCATCGTCGCCAGAATCGGGAACCAGCGCTCGGCCTCTTCCCGCGGAATACCGATAAGAGGCTCAGTGATCGCCTCTTTCAGGGTTTCAACACTGGCATCCAGCTGGGTCGCCAATCGGCCGAAGATTCCCGACAGCTGACCGCTGAGCTCTATCAGCGCCGACGGCAGCTGCCCACCTGAAAAACGAAAATGTTGCTCGCGTTCCCTGCTGCTTCCGGTCTGCTGTTCCAGCTCAAGCCCCAACTGATCCAGGGACGTCAGCAGCGGCACCGCGGTCTCAATCAGCTCACCGGTCGGGGCTAGGTGACGCGCCAATGCGTCGGGATTGCCAAGCTCCTTTAGCAATCGGTGCAGCGTCTTGGGCAACTGCTTAAGCCAGGCACCGGTAGCGCGCACCCGCACCCGGTGGCTGAAATGCTGCAGCGCCTTATCGGCCAGATGATGCCCCTCATCAAACACATAAAGCGTATCCTGGGGGTCGGAGAGGATGGCCCCGCCCCCCAGGGACAGATCGGACAGCACCAGATCGTGGTTGGCGACGATACAATCCGCCTGCTCCAGCCCCTGCCGGGCACGAAAAAAGCTGCACCCCGAGAAGTGTGCGCAGCGCCGGTTGGTGCACTGGCGATGGTCGGTCGTCACCGGTTGCCACTGTCGATAATCGAGCTCATCCGGCCAGTTATCGCGGTCGCCGTCCCAGTCACCCCGCACGTAAGCTTCACTAAGCTCCCGGTAAAGCGCGTAACTCCCCTCATCGAGTCGCAGCGCCTGCTCATCTTCGTAAAGCGCCCGGTTGGGGTCCTGCTCCTCGTGCTGCTGCAACAACTGATCAAGCTTGCTCAGACACAGATAGCGACCGCGCCCCTTCGCCAGCTCGAAGGTAAACTCCAGGCCACTGTGGGCCTGAAGGTCAGGCAGATCCTTAAAAACGATCTGCTCCTGCAAGGCCACCGTGGCTGTCGAAATCACCAGGCGTTTATCCAGATGACGGGCCACGGGCAGCGCCGCGAGCATATACGCCACCGTCTTCCCGGTACCGGTACCCGCCTCTACCACGGCAAAGGCCGGTCGCCCTTCCGCCCCCAGCAGCCCCTTCACTGCTTCAGCGATCATCAGCCGCTGCCCGTAGCGGGGCCGATAGCCCTTACTTTCCAGGTATTGACGATAGGCACCCTGTACTTCTTCGCGCAGGGCCTTGGGCAAATCGCTCACCGCCCCTCCTCCCGCGCACGCGCCTGCAGGTAGTCGACAATTGCGGCGGATTCGTACAGCCAGACATCACCATCCCCACCGGCGATCCGCAGGCAGGGCACCTGCACCTTACCCCCCTCACCCTCCAGCTGCTCCCGCCAACGCCGCCGCCTGTCGATATCGCGGCACTCAACAGCAACCCCCAGGCGATGCATGGCGAACCGAACCCGTAAGCAGTACGGACAGGCCGGGTAGTGATAAAGACTGAGACCCTTAAGCGTACGTTTGCGGTTACGCGGTACCAGCGTCTCAAGAACAGAGACACCCAATCCCAAGGCGCGACGAACTGATTTCAAAGGCAGATTCCAAAAAACGCGGTAGATTAGCTAGACAGCTGTATAAAAACACATATACTGTACAAAAAAACAGATGGCGTAGCGAGCAATGATAAAACTGACTCAACGGCAGACCGAGGTACTCGATTGCATCCGGCACTATATAGAAAGCACCGGATATCCGCCAACCCGGGCAGATATTGCGCGGGAGCTGGGGTTTCGCTCCGCCAACGCCGCCGAAGAGCACCTCAAGGCCCTTGCCCGCAAGGGCGCCATCGAGATTATTCCCGGCACCTCCCGGGGGATTCGCATACCCGACATGGAAGAACCCAGCCAGGGGCTTCCGATCATTGGGCGCGTCGCCGCCGGCAGCCCCGTCCTGGCCCAAGAGCACATCGACAACTACTGCAACCTCGCCCCCGACTTCTTCTCCCCCAAAGCGGACTATTTCCTGCGTGTTCAGGGACTAAGCATGATTGACGCAGGAATTTTCGACGGCGACCTGCTGGCGGTCCACCAAACCCGCGAAGCCCGCAACGGCCAGATCGTCGTCGCACGCATCGAGGACGAGGTGACCGTGAAACGCTTTCAAAAGGACCGAAACAAGGTCCTGCTGATAGCCGAAAACCCCGACTTCTCACCGATCGAAATCGATCTCGAACAGCAAGCACTGGTCATCGAAGGACTGGCCGTGGGCGTGCTGAGACAAGGGAGTTGATGGATATGCAACTAGAACTGATTCGGAGCGAACAGCCCCACCGCACGACAGCGCGCCCGCGCCGCCAGGGAACAGGCCTGGGTTTTGGAATGGGAGGCAAACTCACCGAAATCATCCTGGCCGATGAAGATGAGTACAACTTCCAGCTGCTGATGCCTTTACTGGCCCAGCTGAGCCGCGACGACCGCTGGTTCGCCTGGATTGCACCACCGCTGAAACTACCCAAAGCCTGGCTGCTGCAGGCAGGGATCGACATCAACAAAATCATACTGCTCCAGCCCAGCGGCAGCCACAGCGCCCTTAAACTGGCCCGGCGCGCGCTGGAAACCGGCACCTGCCATGCGGTGATCAGTTGGCCCGGCGATCTCCGCCAACAAGACCGCGAGGAGCTGGAAGCGGCCGCACGGCACGGCCAGAGCCATGCCATTCTGGTGCGCCCCCGCTAGGGGCGCGATCCAGTGACTTCAAGCCCGACGAACGTTTGCTTTACCACTCTTTCATCGAGGCGCGCAGCCGGTCTACCAGTTCGCGGAACCCATCCAGCCACTGCTCAAGCTGCTCAATAACAGCCCCCTCCTCATTGTGATCCGGATTGACCTGGATCACGTGAATTTCCGAGAGACTGGCGTGGGACGCACTTTGCGCCTGCACCCTATCCTCCGCCGACCAGCAAGCATTGTAGGCGCCCAACATTGCACTCAACCAGCCCTCTGCAGCGAGCAACTGCTTCAGCTCGCGCACCTCGGGGGTTTCCACTCCTTGAGCGCTGAGTGCAACTTCCAGCTGCTCCAGCGAATCGATACTGGCCGGCTCGGCACGGTAAACTTCAGCGATTTCACGCAGCAGGCTGCCGTAGGCGCAGGCCAGATGAAACAGTACCGACTCGTTGAACGACTCCACGAGCGCGTGCTTGCTCCAACCCACGCTTTCACGGGCTCCTTTGAGCTGATCCAGGTGCAAGCGGGCAAAATTGAGTTTCTGGTTAGTGCGGGAAATATACACGCTGGACATCAATAACTCCTGTCATTCAAATGCAGTCCGGCTCTGGCGGCTACTTTTTAGCGGCTGATTTAGCTTTCGGCTTGGCCTTGGTTTTTTTCGTAGTCTCTTCCACCCAGCGCCCGTCCTGGTAGAAAGCCCGCCAACCGGTCGCCTTCTTATCCACTTCAGACATCACGTACTGCTCTTTGGTTTTGCGGCTGAAGCGGATAACCGCCGGGTTCCCCTCCGGGTCTTGCTGCGGTGCCTCAAGGAGGAAGTGGTACTTGGGATCAATTTCGTCCCGGTGCGGCACCAACTCGCTCACCAAGGGCGCGCGGGTCTCGCGGTTTTTGGGAAACTGGCTGGCGGCCAGAAACAGCCCCGATGCCCCGTCGCGCAGAACATACTGGTCGTCCACCTTCTCGCAGGACAGTTCCGGCATGGGCACGGGATCCATTTTCGGAGGCGCGACGTCACCGTTTCGCAGCAGCTTGCGGGTGTTTTTACAACCATCGGCGGTGCAACCAAAATACTTCCCAAAGCGGCCGGTCTTGAGCTGCATATCCGCGCCGCACTTGTCGCATTCGATCACCGGGCCCTCATAGCCCTTGATTTTGAACTGCCCCTGCTCCACTTCGTAACCGGGACAGGCGGGGTTGTTGCCACACACGTGCAACTTACGCGCCTCATCAACGAGATAGCTATCCATGGCCGTGCTGCAAAGCTTACAGCGGTGCTTCTTACGCAGCAGCCGAGATTCAGCTTCGTCATCGGCATCAGCGCTGATCACTTCATCCCCGTGCACCAAGTTAAGGGTGCCTTTGCAGCGCTCTTTCGGCGGCAGTGCGTACCCCGAACATCCGAGGAATACACCGGTACTGCCGGTTCGAATCATCATCGGGCGATTGCAGTTCGGGCAGGGAATATCGGTCTCGGTGGGAGAGTTTGGACGCATCCCCTGCTCTGGGTCCTCCGCGCTCTCCAGCTTCTTCTGAAAATCCGCGTAAAAACGGTCCAGCAGGGCTTTCCACTCCTGCTTGGCGTTTGCCACGTCATCGAGGGCCTCTTCCATTTTGGCGGTAAAGCCAAAGTCCATCAGGTCCTCAAAGCTTTCCAATAGCCGGTCAGTGACGATGTCACCGATTTTCTCGGCATAGAAACGCTTGTTCTCAAGCTTCGCGTAGCCACGGTCCTGAATGGTGGAAATGATGGCGGCATAGGTGGAGGGGCGACCAATGCCCCTCTTTTCCAGTTCTTTTACCAACGCTGCCTCAGAATAACGCGGGGCCGGCTTGGTAAAGTGCTGGCTGGGATCGAGCCCTTTCAGAATCAGTTTCTCCCCAGGCTCCAGCTCGGGAAGAATGACGTCTTCCTCCTTTTTCCCGGCCGGGGGCTGCACCTTCAGGAAGCCGTCAAAGCGCAGGATTCTCCCCCGCGTTCTCAACTCGAAATCGCCGCAGCGAACCTGAATGCGGGTACTGGTAAACTCGGCTGCCGGCATTTGGCAGGCAACGAACTGGCGCCAGATCAACTCATACAGTCGCTGCGCATCGCGTTCCATGTCCGTGAGATTGGCAGCACGCACCTCCACATTGGAGGGTCGGATTGCCTCGTGGGCCTCTTGAGCGCCTTCCTTGCTGGAATAGGTTATGGGCGCGTCCGGCAGGTACTTTTCGCCAAACTGCTGCGCGATGAACGCCCGGCAACCCTCGACCGCTTCGCGACTGAGGTTGGTGGAGTCGGTACGCATGTAAGTGATGTGACCGGCCTCGTAAAGGCGCTGGGCCAGCATCATGGTCTTTTTCACCCCGAAGCCAAGGCGGGTGCTCGCCGCCTGTTGCAGGGTGGACGTGATATAAGGCGCGCCAGGCCGGCTCTGGGTCGGCTTGTCCTCGCGCTTTGCCACCTCGTAGCTACCGGAGTGAAGGGCGTCGAGGGCCTTTTCGGTCTGTTGCTTGCTGGTGGGACGGAACGTTTTTCCGCCCTCCTTGGTGACTTCGAAGCGGACCTTGGCGCCCCGCTGCGTCATCAGGTCGGCATCCACCTCCCAGAACTCTTCGGGCACGAAGGCTCGAATTTCACGTTCGCGCTCGACGATCAGGCGCACGGCCACCGACTGCACACGGCCGGCGGACAACCCCCGCGCCACCTTGGACCACAACAACGGGGACACCATGTACCCCACCACCCGATCCAGGAAACGACGGGCCTGCTGCGCGTTGACCCGGTGCATGTCCAGCTCCGAGGGTGCCTCAAAGGCTTCGGTGATGGCGTTCTTGGTAATCTCGTTGAAGACCACCCGCTTGTAGCGCGCCTCATCGCCACCGATCGCCTCGCGCAGATGCCAGGCGATAGCCTCACCCTCGCGGTCCAAATCCGTCGCCAGATAGATGGCATCGGAACTCTTGGCCAGACGACGCAGCTCCTCAACGACCTTCTCCTTGCCCGGCAGGATCTCATAGTGCGCCTCCCAACCCGCGTCAGGATCCACCCCCATTCGGGCAATCAGCTGTTCGCGGGCCTTGCGTTGCTTGTGCAGCGCCCGCTGCTCCGGGTCGAGTTTGCGGGTTTCTGCGGCCGCTTTCGCTCGGGCCTTGGCGTCGACAGGCTTACGCGCGCCACTGGTGGGCAGGTCACGAATATGGCCCACACTGGATTTAACGACAAAGCCACTACCCAGGTATTTGTTGATGGTCTTGGCTTTGGCCGGCGACTCGACGATGACTAAGGATTTACCCATAGAATAAAAAACTCGAATTAAGGCATTGCAGAGATGGATGGCCTTGCGAGCGACATATATACGGACTCAATGAGCGAGGGTCAAGCGCACCACCCTTTACCACCTTCGCCAGCCACCTTCGGATTCTGGTCTGTATTCAGCGATTTGAGTACTATAGATGAGATTCCAACCCGTCCGGTTTAAGGGCTGCTTTTACCATGGCCAACGCCAATACTCTGCTACTGATCATCTGCCTTCTGGCCATCGTGTTGACCACCCTTGGCGTAAACTATTTTTTCCACCAGAAGGAGCAGGCGCGTCTGCAACGCCAGCGCCTCATGAAACAGTACCAGGGGGAGATCGAGCGGGTACTCGAAGCGCTGCAGGTACTGCAAGCCGCCTCAGCACCGGCGGCTATTCGTGAATTGCTGGAAGGCTACTCCACCGATCTGATCAGCCAGCTAACGGCACTCACCCCCACGTCCGACCTGGCGCAACAGCTACAGGCTAAAAAGCGGGAAGGGGGCGGCCCCTCGGCACCCAACCTGAGCAGCGCCAACGGCATTCAACGCGCCCAGGCTGGACTTCGCAACGCGATCAAGATTCTCGGGCATCTGCAACAGCGCGGCAAACTCACGCCACCGGCATTCGCTGAGTTCCGCAACGAGTTGCTTTGGCTCCATCACCGAATCGAGGCGGACGCCTACGTCGAACAGGGCAAACGTTTTGCGGCCAGCGGCAAAACCGCACTGGCGATGTCCCACTTCAAGCACGCCAAGGTAACCATCAGCAAAGTGCCGACGCGGGACCCTCGCAAGCAGGAAAAGATTTCCGAGATTAACAAGCTCAACGACGAAGTTAATCCGTTCAAGAAAAACAAAGCGCCGCAGCCCGCCGAAGAGCAGTCAAGCGACGTGCCCGAGGCAACCGCCCCGAATCAGCCGGTCTCGCCCTGACGCAGGAACCGGGGCGTGGCCCGCCCCTGCACCTCAACCGATTCCAGAAACATCGCCAAGGGGCGGACCCACAGCCCCTGCTCCCCGTAACACGGGCGGTAGACAACGAGCCACTCCTCGGTCTCTGAATGTCGCGCCACCCCAAGCACCCGGTACAGGCCACCCTTGTAGTGGCGATAGAGACCCGGCTCCGGTGCGGCCGGCGTTTGCAGCTCGCTGCCAGTCACAGGTTGGCCTCCAACATTTTTTCCAGATTTTCAAAGACCAGGTCGACCGTATCCAGGTCACCATGTTCGTTCCAGTAAACCCCGGCAGAGACCGGTGTCGACTCGAGCGCGTAGACATCCGCAGGCAGAATCTCGATCAGCCCCGCGATCAGGGCCAGTTGCTCCGAAGTCAGCTGCCCTTCTCCTCGCCCCCAGCTCCACCCCTCCGGCAGTCCTGTATTGGCGTGGCTCCGCACCTTGAAAATCTGCCACGGCACGGGCGCCTGGCGCCCGCGACGCCGGTCCTGGGTTCTGGCTAGCCGATAAGCCGTACAGTCGCGTTCGTCGGCCACCGCCTCCCCGAGAGCACGGGGAAACAGCAACCTGGAAATTTGCACCTGAATCCCGAGGCGCATCGCCTTTTGCCGCAACAAAGCCTGAGCCCGTTGCCGCGGCGACGGCATCATCCACATCATAGAACCAACGATGGCCAACAATATCAGTACGATAAAGACCCAGTTCATCCGATCTCCCAAGCATTAACCACGCCCCTAGGGCGGAATTGCGCGGCCTATGTTAAGTTATTTATTAAGCAAATACAGAGGGAACGACCATGAGTTATCAACGGGTGCTAATGGCAATCGACCTGACAGAAGAGTCAAGCCAGGTGGCCGACCGCGCCGTCGCATTATGCCGGGCAACGAACGCCCAACTCAGCCTGATTCATGTCATCGAGCCGCTAAGCTTCGCTTACGGCGGCGATGTTCCCATGGACCTCTCCACCATCCAGGAGCAGCTTGACCAGCACGCTCAGGAGCGTCTGACCGAGTTTGCCGCGGGTCTCGGAATCCCGGTGCAGCAACAATACGTGCTTACCGGCCACACCGAAAGCGAGATCCACCGCATCGCCAAACAGGACGACATCGACCTGGTAATCGTTGGAAGTCACGGCCGTCACGGCCTGGCCCTGCTGCTCGGCTCAACCGCCAACGGTGTACTCCACGGGGCCTCCTGTGACGTGCTGGCGGTGCGGGTGCACAGCGAGTGAGGAGCGCCTAACCCCCTTGCTCTAGCCGCCTTCCTGTAAGGCCTCGAGCTCGACCCAGCGTTCCATCGCGGCCTCCAGGGCCGCCTCGCTGGCCTGCAGCGCTTCCAGCCGGGCCGCCACCTGGGCGTGATCCTGCTGGTAGAAATCCGCAGCCGCGGTCTCTTCCTGCAGCGCCGCCACCTCCGCCTCCAGCGTCTCGAGGCGTGCGGGAAGCCCGTCGAGTTCGCGCTGCAGTTTGTAGCTGAGCTTGCGGGATGTCGGCTTATCCCTCACCGGGCTTGCCGGCTGCGCGGCCTTGACGGCGGCTGGCGGGCTCTTCTCATCCAGGGGCGCGATGGACGCCTGCAGTTCACCCCCCTGTCGCAGCCAATCTTCAAAGCCGCCCACGTACTCCCCGATCCGGCCGCCACCCTCAAACACCAGAGTGCTGGTCACCACGTTATCGATGAAGGCCCGGTCGTGACTCACCAGCAGCAGGGTGCCCTCGAACTCGCAGAGTATCTCCTCCAGCAGCTCAAGGGTTTCCAGGTCCAAGTCGTTGGTCGGCTCATCCATTACCAGCAGATTCGCCGGCTTGCTGAAGAGCCGGGCCAGGAGCAGGCGACTACGCTCTCCCCCGGAGAGCGAGCTCACTTTCGCCCGCGCCCGGGCCGGGGCAAAGAGAAAGTCCTCCAGGTAGCTGATCACGTGCCGTTGCTTACCGTTGAGACTGATAAACTCGCGTCCTTCGGAGATGTTGTCGATCACCGTCTTGTCGGGGTCCAGCTGCTCCCGGAGCTGGTCAAAGTAAGCCACCTCCAGCCCAGTACCCAATTCCACCTTGCCCTCGTCGGGCGCCAGGCGCCCGAGCAACAGCTTCAGCAGGGTACTTTTACCGGCGCCGTTGGGTCCCAGCAGCCCGATGCGGTCGCCTCGCAGGATGCGGGTGCTGAACTCCTTCACCAACGCATCCCGCCCATGGGAAAAGCTGATACCCTCGGCCTCCACCACCAGTTTTCCGGAGCGCTTAGCCTGCTCGAGGTTGAAGCTGGCCTTACCCTGCTGCTCCCGGCGCTCCTGGCGCTCTTCGCGCATGGCCTTAAGGGCCCTCACCCGCCCTTCGTTACGGGTGCGCCGGGCCTTGATACCCTGGCGGATCCAGACTTCTTCCGCGGCCAGCTGTTTGTCAAACAGAGCGTTGCGCCGCTCCTCTTCCGCCAACACCCGCTCCCGGTAATCCAGGAAGCTCGCGTAATCCCCCTCCCAACTCAACAGTCTGCCCCGGTCCAGCTCCACGATGCGGTTGGCCAGCCGCTGCAAAAAAGCACGGTCGTGGGTCACGAACAGCAGGGTTCCGGAAAACTCCAGCAGCTGCTCTTCCAGCCAGCGGATGGTGGGCAGGTCGAGGTGGTTGGTGGGCTCATCCAGAATCAGAATGTCAGGTTCACCGATCAGCGCCCGCCCCAGGGCCACCCGGCGGCGCCAGCCGCCGGACAGGGCCCGCATCGGCTTCTCGGCAGGCAATCGCAGGCGGCTGAGGACGCGCTCGACCCGCTGTTCCAGATGCCAACCGTCCACGGCCTCGATGCGCTGCTGCAGGCTTTCCAGTTTTTTCAGCGCCTGGGGATCGCTGGCGCAGCCGGCCAGCGCGTCGTATTCGGCCAGAAGAGCCTGGACATCAGCCAGCCCCCCCGCCACCACCTCAGCAACGCTTTGTTCATCGGCGTGGGGCAGTTCCTGTTCCAGCACGCCAACGCGCAGGTGGGGCCGGCGCCAGGCCTGGCCACTGTCAAGCGGGGACGCGCCGCTGACCACTTTTAAAAGCGACGATTTTCCCGCGCCGTTACGGCCGATCAGGGCAATGCGCTCGCCGGGCTGCACGGTCCAGTCCACGTGGTCAAGCAGGGGATGATCGCCAAACGCCAGGCAGGCTTGATCCAATCGAAAAAGCGCCATCAGCACTCCCTAGTTCCGGTAGAAAATTGGCTATTCTATCTTGAAATTGAACCTGGGTAGAGCGACGTAGACAAAGGCTGCAGTCATCCGGTAGTTTTCCAACCAGCACCCGTTTCCCGGAGGTCCCTTGACGTACCTTTGTAACCGCTCCCTCAACCCAGTGGGGAGCGCCTTGATTCTGATTCCGCTGTTGCTGTGGGGGCCGGCGAAGGCCCAAGAGGCGGCCGCCGTCGCCACCCAGATCGACGGCTCAACAACAACCAACTCCCAGGCTATCAACACCCTTGCCCCCCCGTACGCTGCCGACCGTGCCGCCGACATCGCCCTGCCAGCCAAGGAAACCCTGACCCGTATGCGGGAGACCTACCGGGAGGCCCGCGAGGCCCTGGCCGATAAGGATCAGACGCGATTCGCAACGGCTCTGAAACTGCTGGAGGACTACCCGCTGCAACCCTACCTGGTTTACGAGCAGCATCTTCAGCAGCTGGACCAACTGGACCGAGCGACGCTTGAGACCTTTCGGAAGGAATACAGTTATACCCCCCTGCCAAGACGGCTGCACCGACACTGGCTCTCAAACCTGGCTGCAGAAGAGCGCTGGCAGGGCCTTGTCGATAACTACGACCCCGCGCTGGCGGGCACCGGCCTTCGCTGTCAGAAGCTATGGGCCGACTACCAGCTGGGCCAACGCAGCGAAGCCCTGTCCCAAGTGCCTGACCTCTGGGTGGTAGGGGTTTCCCAGCCCCGTAGCTGTGACGCCCTGTTCAAAGCCTGGATCGACGCCGGTGAGCAGACCGAGGACCATGCATGGGAGCGGTTCTGGCTCGCACTGGAGCGTAACCGCCCTCGCCTCGCCCGCTACCTGGTGCGGTTTCTGGAGGACAAAGAGCGTGTGCAATTGGCCGAGACCGCGCTTGGCCTTCACCGCCACCCCGAGCGGCTCACCGCCACGACACTCCCCGAAGACAACCGCGTCTACCCGCGACTGGTTATTCACACCCTCAAGCGCCTCGGACGCCAGGATGGTCCCGCGGCCCTCGGGCTACTGGGCACGATGCAAAAAGAGCTGAAGCTAAGCGATGATGAACTGTTTCGCATTCAACGGCGCATGGGGCTGCGCATGCTTCGCAGCTATCACCCCGAAAGCGAAACCTGGCTGCGGCGCATTGACTCGGGCTACCAGGATCTGGAGCTGCTGGAGTGGCGCATCCGCTTTCAACTGCGCCAGGGCGACTGGGAAGGCGCAGGAGAACTTCTGGAAAAACTCCCGGCCAAGGAGCGTTTTGAGGACCGCTGGCGCTATTGGCAGGCACGTATCCTCGACAACGAGACCCGCGACGGCGCGACCCAAAAGGCGGAAGAGATCTACCAGGAACTTGCCAACGAACGCAGCTTCTACGGATTTTTGGCCAGCCACCGCCTGGGCCGCGGCTACAGCCTCAACAACCGCTCGAGCGATACCGACCATCATGCCCTGACACGGCTCGCGCAAGACCCCGCGCTGGTGCGAGCCCGGGAGCTGGTCTACCACAACCAGCTGACCCAGGCGCGCAGGGAGTGGGATCTGGCAACGGCGGACTTCTCACGCGAGCAGCACTACCTGGCCGCCAAGCTGGCACGCCGCTGGGGCTGGTACGAGCAGGGCATCCGCTCGGCGATTGCCGCCCGCGAGTGGGACGACCTGCTGATCCGGTTTCCGTCCCCTTACTCACGCGAAGTGCTGGATTACGCGAGCCGCTTTAAGATTGACACCTCCTGGGTCCTGGCCGTCGCCCGCCAGGAAAGCGCCTTTATGCCCGATGCCAGGTCCCACGCCGGTGCCGTGGGCCTGATGCAGCTGATGCCGGCCACCGCCAAGCAGACAGCGCGGTCGGTAGAGCTGAGCTACCAGGGGCCCCACCAACTCACGGACCCGGACATCAACATCCACCTGGGCAGCGCTTATCTGGCCAAGATGCTCAAACGCTACGAAGGGAACCGGGTACTGGCCACCGCCGCCTACAACGCGGGACCCGGACGGGTCAGTCGCTGGCTGCGCGAGCGGGGCGAGCTGCCGGTGGACGTCTGGATCGAGACCATCCCCTTCGACGAAACCCGCCGCTACGTGCAAAACGTCTTGAGCTACTCGGTGATTTACGGAGATTTACTGGGATTCGGCAAGGAGTTTCTCAAACCGGCCGAAGCGCGCCCGCCGGCCGCCAGCCTGGAGCCGCGCGCCTCGGGCTAAGCCAGCACGACCACCGGATCGCCGACCTGCAAACGCCCCTCGTTCTCCTGGACCAGGTTCTGCCCGAACAGCACCTGGTTGCCAGCGCGGCGAAAGGCGGCGAGTGTTTTCAGAGGCTCCCTGCCCCGCTCGCCGGTGGCGGGGTCCACGGTGGTGACACGGCAACGCTCGCAGGGCTTGACCACGGAGAACACCACCTCGCCGATACGAATGCGGCGCCACTCATCCTCCTGAAAACCGCAGCCCCCGGATACCACCAGGTTGGGACGAAAGCGTGTCATGCTGACGGGCTCGGCAAGTCGCTCATTGAGCGCTGCAAGGGACGCCTGACTGATCAGAAGAAAGGGAAAACCGTCGGCGAAACTCACGGTTTTGCCCGGCGGCGCATACGCGGTATCCACCGGACGACGCACCTCTCCGGGCATGTGAACCAGCCGCACCCGCATGCCCAGAAAACGACTCAGCCACAGGGCTGCCGCCTCTCCCCCATCCCGGCCCTGGCAGCTATCCGCCCACACCTGGACCCGGCGCAAGGGGGTTGCGCGAGGCGTCGCAACGTCAAGGGGCGGAAACCCGGTAGCCGCAAGGTTCAAACCGGATGGCGTGAGCGTTGCCTGTACCAGACACAGGCGGGGCTGAGTGCGCTGGGTGACGAAGTCACCCCGCTCGTCGATGAGCATCCAACGGCGGTCGCCGGCGAGACCGAAACGATCCACGTCCGCGACCCGAACAACGGATCCGGCGGCCGACTTGACCGGGTAAATCCGCAGTTCCGATAAAGACAGGGCCAAAGCCTGCTACCCCAGGCGTTGCACTTGCTTGACCCGCTCCAGCACCTTCTCGGCGAGCCGATCAGACTCAAACTTGGGAAGAAAGTCGTTGCAACCTACCTGTTTGACCATGGCCTCGTTGAACGACCCCGACATCGAGGTGTGCAGCATGATATAGAGATCGCGTAGCTGCGGATCCTGGCGCACCTCCGTCACCAGCCGGTAACCGTCCATTTCCGGCATTTCCGCGTCAGTGATCAGCATGAGGAAGGTTTCTGCTATATCGATTCCCTCGGCGGCGAAATCCTTGAGCTGCTGTAGCGCGTCGGTGCCATTAACCGCCTCCACCAGGTTGACGTCAAGCTGGGCGAGGCAGCGCCTGACCTGATCCCGAGCGGTGTGCGAGTCGTCAACGATCATGATATTGCGTCCTGCGACGGCCTGGCGTGCCTGCTCGTCCACAATTTCCGGTGAAATATCCGTGGTGTAGGGAGTGATTTCCGCCAGCACCTTCTCCACATCGACAATCTCGACCAGGCGGTTGTCCTCCAGACGGGTGATCGCAGTCAGGTAATGGGCCCGACCGGCGGAAGGCGGCGGGGGCATGACATCGGCCCAGTCGAGGTTTACGATGCGCTCGACGTCGCTGACCAGAAAACCCTGCACCGCGCCGTTATACTCGGCCACGATCATGTGCCCGCCCTCGGTGCTGGCCGCCGGCGGCATACCGATGGCAGCGCTTAAATCGATGACAGGAAGGGTACGCCCACGCATGTTGGTGACGCCGCAGACCACCGGGTGGGAGTTGGGCAAGGCGTTGAGGCGGGGCAGCTTGAGCACCTCCTTGACCTTGAACACGTTGATTGCGAAGAGCTGATGGCGGCCCAGGCGAAAGAGCAACAGCTCAAAGCGATTTTGACCTACCATGCGTGTCCGCTGGTCAACAGCATCAAGAATTCCGGTCATTGCATTCGTACCCTTAGTATGAAAAATCTTTTTGGTGGTGCCTGGCGGCGCCGGGCCTTTCCGGCCCCTAATGACCACCCATGAACCTACCGAGACAGAGCTTGGCGTTTATGAACCCTGACACTTCCCCGGAATTGATCGACATCGCAGTCAACTTTACCGACAAGGCATTCGCCCCCGACAGGAGGGAGGTACTGGCCCGGGCCGCAGACGCGGGCGTTACCGCGGTGGTGATTCCGGGCAGCACCCTGGCGGAAAGCGAAGCCGCCCTCGAGCTCTGTCAACAACACCCGCGGCAATTATTCTGCACTGCGGGCATTCATCCGCATTATGCCAGAGACTTCAACAGCGACAGCTTGATCTCTCTCAAGGAGTTATGCAAGGAGCCGGCAGTGAGGGCGCTCGGGGAAACCGGGCTGGACTTTAATCGCAACTTTTCCACCCCGGAGCAGCAGTTGCGGGCTTTTGAACAACAACTGGAGCTGGCCTGCGAAACCGGCATGCCGCTGCTGATGCATGAGCGTGACGCCCACCAGGCCTTTATTGAGCGGGTAAAAGCGCACCGGGATCACCTGAGCCGGGCGGTCCTGCACTGTTTCACCGGTAGTCGAGAGGCACTCTTTGCCTGCCTCGACCTCGACCTGCATATCGGCATCACAGGCTGGATCTGCGACGAGCGCCGTGGCGAGCACCTCAAGCCCCTGGTGCGGAACATTCCCGCCAACCGGCTGATGCTGGAAACCGACGCCCCCTACTTGCTGCCCCGCGACCTGCGCCCCAAACCCAAGTCCCGTCGCAACGAGCCTTGCCTGCTACCCCATGTCGCCCAGAGGGTGGCGGATTGCAGGGGCGAGACGCTGGCCCAACTGGCGGCCGCCACCACCGCGACGGCGCGGGCCTTTTTCGACCTATGAGCCGTTGACGAAGGCGGTAAGCTGAGCTTGATCGAAGGGCCACCCCAGCTCCCGCGCCCCCTCTTGCAAAACCGGAATCCGGGTGCCGTAGCGGTCGATCAGATCATCCGAATCGGCGATATCCACGGCTTCGACGCTCAGGGCGTCCAGATCGAGCGTTGCGCAGATCATCGCTTCGGCCAACTCGCAAAGATGGCAGCCCGAGGTTGTGTAGAAGGTCAGGGTTCGCATAACGGTACCGCAAAAAATCAATCAGGGTACCAGACTTGGGGCCTTGACCAAACCGTTACGATAGGCTTGCCCTTAGGGTATACTGGGTCGAATTGGTACCCGTTGGCCTAAATAAAAGCCTTATGGAGGGTACTTGGATGCAACCCGCCTACCACAGAGATGCGAGTAAATATGGATAGCAAGGACACCAATCAAACACAGGATTTCTTGACCGCAATGAGCACCGAGACCCACAAAGTCATGGAGATGTTCGCCGGCAAGGTTGGGGAAGAATACCTGGACAACCTGAACGGTGCCTGGAAGCAGCTGCTGGATCGCCCGCACGACCCCCAAGGGTGGGTGGATGCCATCACCGAATACCAGAAGACCTCAATGGAGTTCTGGTCCGGCATACTCACCGGCCAGACCAGCACCCAGTCCTCACCCGCCAACGGTGACCGCCGTTTTATCGCCGAGGAGTGGAGCGAAAGCCCGGTTTTCAATTACATCAAAGAGTCTTATCTAATCGCATCCAACATGCTCAACAAGCTGGTGGCCAACGCCCCCCTGGACGAGAGGAGCCAGGCCAAGCTTGAGTTTTACACCCAGCAATATATCGACGCCCTCTCTCCCACCAATTTCGCCGCCACCAACCCCGAGGTGATTCAGCAGGCCATCGAAACCAAGGGCCAGAGCCTGATCGACGGGTTGCAGAACCTGTTGGGCGACCTGGAGAAGGGCCGCATCACCATGACCGACGAGTCCGCGTTCACCCTGGGTGAGAACCTCGCCGTCACCGAAGGTGCTGTGGTGTTCGAAAACGAGATCATGCAGCTGATCCAGTACAAGCCGCTGACCGAGAAGGTGGCAGAGCGCCCGACCCTGATCGTGCCCCCCTGCATCAACAAGTTCTACATTCTCGATCTGCAACCGGGCAACTCCTTTGTCCGCTATGCCGTGGAGCAGGGGCAGACCGTGTTCCTGATTTCCTGGGTCAACGCCGAAAAGGAACAGAGCCACCTCTCCTGGGACAACTACGTAGGTGATGGTGTACTGAAAGCGGTCGAAGTCGCCAAGCAGATCAGCGGCGCTTCCAAGGTCAACGCCGTCTCCTGGTGCGTGGGCGGCACCATCCTGGCCAGCGCCCTGGGCGTAATGACCGCCCGCAAAGACACCAGTGTCGCCTCGGCCACCTTCCTCACCACCCTCACCAATTTCGAGGATCCGGGTGATCTGGGCGTATTCATCGACGAGGCCCAGGTTTCCAAGCTGGTCCAGCAGGTACGCAGTGAAGGGGTGCTGAACGGCAAAAACCTCTCCACCACTTTCAACATGCTGCGCTCCAACGACCTGATTTGGTCCTACGTGGTCAACAACTACCTCAAGGGTCAGGCGCCGGCACCGTTCGACATCCTCTACTGGAACAGCGATCCCACCAACCTGCCGGCGGAGATGTACACCTACTACATCACCAACATGTACCTTGAGAACAAGCTCTGCCAGCCCAACGGACTGGAAGTCTGCGGTGAGAAGGTGGACCTTAGCAAGATCAAGACCCCCTGCTACTTCCTCTCCTGCATCGAGGACCACATCGCGCCCTGGAAGAGCACCTTCCAAGGGGCCGAAACATTCCCCAACCACGAGTTCGTGCTCGGTGCCAGCGGCCATATCGCCGGGGTCATTAACCCGGCAGCCAAGAACCGGCGCAACTACTGGCTGGGCGGCGAGAGCGGCAAGGGTTCTGACCACTGGCTGGAAACCGCCGAGCGTCAGGACGGCAGCTGGTGGCCCCACTGGAGCGAGTGGCTGAAAAAGCGCGCCGGCAAGCAGGTGGACGCCCCCCAAACCCTGGGCAACGACAGCTTCCAGGCCATCGAGCCGGCACCCGGTCGTTACGTTAAAAAACGGATCAACTGATTCGACACCGCGTCAGCAGAAACGGGACCCAACGGTCCCGTTTTTTTTACCGCGAGCGCGGCCTACCCGTCACGACATATCGCCTTGAGCCGCCCAAGGGGCTACCCTAAGGCGAACTGCGTGGCACCGCCGGCAGGCGTCGTTTTCCAGCTAGGAGTGTTAACCATGATCGATCTTTATTTCTGGACCACACCTAACGGCTACAAGCCACTGATTCTACTCGAGGAGCTTAAGCTCGATTACCGCCTGGTGCCGGTAGACATTGGCAAGGGGGAGCAGTTCGAGGCCGGCTTTTTGAAAATCGCCCCCAACAACCGCATTCCCGCCCTGGTCGACCATGACCCCGCGGACGGCGGCGCCCCGATTTCCATATTTGAGAGTGGCGCCATTCTCGAATACCTGGCCGACCGACAGGACCGGCTCCTGCCCCGACTGCCCCGCCCGCGTTTCGAAGTGCTGCAATGGCTCTACTGGCAGATGGGCGGGCTGGGCCCCATGGCCGGGCAGAACCACCACTTCACCCAGTACGCCCCCGAAAAAATCCCCTACGCCATCAAGCGTTACGTCGACGAAACCGCGCGCCTTTATGCGGTGATGAACCGTCGGCTGGCAGACCGGGATTATCTGGCGGGCGAATACTCCATCGCCGACATCGCCTGCTACCCCTGGGTAGCCTCTCACGAGAAGCAACAGCAGGACCTGAACGACTTTCCACACCTACGACGGTGGTTTGAAGCAATTGCCCTGCGCCCGGCAGTGACCGCCGCCTACACCAAGGGACGGGCGGTCAACAGCAAAGATGGCATGAGTGACGAGGCCAAGAAACTATTATTTGGCCAGAACGCATCTAGTATCCGCTGAACCAGCCCTGGGTCAAAGCGCCTGATGGATTAACGGTGAGATTTGCGTTTGGAGCGCACTTTGCGGCGCACCCCTGCCCGGGAACGCGCCGTTTGCCGCCGTGCTCCGGCATAGCGCTGCAAATGGTAATAGCCGCCGACGAGCGCCAGCAGGTAAAACGCGAAGGCCACAAGTTCCGCAAAAGGCACCTGCCCATGGAGGGATTCGGCAGCAAAGCGCCAGAGCACCAGGGCGCCGCCCGCCCAGGCCAGCAGAATCCCCAGGGGCCGGGCCCGAAGCCGCTCGCCCAGGCTCGCCCAGTTCAACACCAAGAAGGCGACCAAGGTGATCAGACCCAGCATCCAGATAAACATCAGCTCCCTCCTTTGATAACGGCACATGACCAAACAGTAAAGACCACACACCCCGGGCCTTAATTCTGTCTCGCTGAGGGCATCCCTCCACGCGTCCATTTAGCCACGAATTTTAAAATAACCATAGCAATTCAATGAACTCAGCGCCCATTCAAATGGCACACAAGATGCAGGGATTGTTGGTTTTTAGTCATCTGCCGCCAATACCGTCCGTAAACGGCGGCATTCCGCACAACAGCCCGGTGATATTTGGCGAAAATCCGCCACTCAAACCGCCAACACCGGCTGACCGAATATAACGAAAACGAACCACAAGGGTGAAACAAACCAATGTCCAACGATTTCGACAAAGACGCACTGGCCTACCACCGCTCCGGCCCCGCGGGCAAGCTCGCGATTATCGCCACCAAACCCATGGCTACCCAAAGGGATTTAGCCCTGGCCTATTCGCCGGGGGTAGCGGCTGCCTGCAACGAAATCGTCCGCGACCCCTTTGAAGCCTCCACCGTCACAGCCCGCGGCAATCTGGTCGGGGTCATTTCGAACGGCACCGCCGTGCTGGGACTGGGGAATATTGGTCCTCTGGCCTCCAAGCCCGTCATGGAGGGAAAGGCGGTCCTGTTTAAAAAGTTCTCCAACATCGACGTGTTCGATATCGAAGTTGCAGAGAACGACCCGCAGCAGTTCATCGAGACGGTAGCACGGCTTGAGCCCACCTTTGGCGGCATCAACCTGGAGGACATCAAGGCGCCCGAGTGTTTCATCATCGAAAAGGCCCTGAAGGAGCGGATGAACATACCCGTTTTCCACGATGACCAGCACGGCACCGCCATCGTTGCCGGGGCCGCGGTCTACAACGGCCTGCGGGTGGTCGGAAAGAACATCGCCGAGATCAAAGTGGTCGCCTCCGGCGCCGGCGCCGCCGCCCTCTCCTGCCTCGACCTGCTGGTCAACATGGGCCTGCCCCGTGAAAACATCTGGGTTACCGATATCGCAGGCGTCGTCTACCAGGGCCGCGAGGAGCAGATGGACGAGTACAAGGCCCGTTACGCCCAGGCCACCTCTGCCCGCACCCTGGACGATGTTATCGCCGACGCCGATGTGTTCCTCGGGCTTTCCGCCGGCGGCGTGCTCAAGCCGGCCATGGTGGAGAAGATGGCCAAGAGCCCGATGATCCTGGCCCTGGCCAACCCGACGCCCGAAATCAACCCGGATGAAGCCCGCGCAGTGCGTCCTGACGTCATCATCGCCACCGGCCGCTCGGACTACCCCAACCAGGTCAACAACGTTCTCTGCTTCCCTTTCATCTTCCGCGGCGCCCTGGACTGCGGCGCGACCACCATCAACGAGGCGATGAAGGTGGCCTGCGTCAAAGCCCTGGCGGACCTGGCCATGGCCGAGCCCATCGACCGGGTACAGAAAGCCTACGCCGGCCAGCCCCTGCGCTTCGGCCCCGACTACCTGATCCCCAAGCCCTTCGATCCGCGCCTGATCTTCGAGGTCGCCCCGGCAGTGGCCAAGGCTGCCATGGAAACCGGGGTCGCCACCCGGCCCATCGAGGATCTGGAAACCTACCGCCGCAGCCTGGCCCGCTATGCCTACCGCTCCTCCCAGGTGATGAGCCCGGTCCTGGAGCGGGCCAAGCAGACCCCCAAGCGGGTGGTGTTCGCTGAGGGCGAGAGCAACCGGGTACTGCAGGCGGTGCAGCAAGTGGTTGACGAAGGCGTGGCGCAACCGATCCTGGTGGGCAACACCGCCCGCATCCAGGAAAAGATCGAGGCACTGCAGCTGCGGATCCGCGAGGGCCAGGACTTTACCATCGTGGATCCGGTAGGCGGTGCCTGGTTCGAGCCCTACCTGGCCGACTACTGCGCCCTCATGGGCCGCAAGGGGATCGCTCCGGACGAGGCCAAGACCATCCTCCACTCCGACAAGACCGTGATCGCCTCCATGATGTGCCTGCGCGGTGACGCCGACGCCATGCTCTGCGGTGCCCACGGCCGTTTCCACGAACACCTCAAGCGCATCGACAGCCTGATCGGCAAGTCCTGCGGCAGCGGCAAGTACTCAACCATGACCGTGCTGAGCCTGCCCACCGGCACCTTCTTTATCTGCGACTCACACATCACCCCCGACCCCAGCGCGGAGGAAGTGGTGCAGAGCACCCTGTTGGCCGCCGAAGAGGTGCGCCGTTTCGGCATCCTGCCCAAGGTCGCGCTGCTGTCCAACTCCAACTTCGGCACCAACAACCTGCCCTCGGCCGTGAAGATGCGCAAGGCCCGCCAACTGCTGCTCGAGCAGGCCCCGGAACTGATCGTCGACGGCGAGATGCACGCCGATACCGCCATTTCCGAAGAGCTGCGTAACAAGGTGCTGCCCGATTCGGTGCTGCGTGGACAGGCCAACCTGCTGGTAATGCCCAACGTGGAGTCGGCCCATATTGCCTATGGCCTGCTCAAGACCCTGGGCGGCGGCATCTCTGTAGGCCCGATCCTGCTGGGGGCCGAAAAACCCATCCATATCATGACCACCAGCACCAGCGTACGCAGTATTTTCAACATGACCGCCATCGCCGTGGCCGAGGCCCAGAACCTGGGCGAGCAGGCCTGATAACGAAGTCTGGCTTATACTGTTCCGGGACGCCGGCTCAACTCGGCCGGCCCCGGACAGCCCCCCACCAGGAATTCCAGCGTGCGTAAACTAATGGTCGCCTACAGCGCCGGCTGCCTGGGCGCCCTCGCCAACAGCCTGGCGGTCTGGCTTGCGGGCGACCTGGGTATCACTGCCGCCCTTGGGGTGAGCATCGCCCCCACGCTCAGCCCCCATTGGCTTTACCCCCGGATTGTCTGGGGCGGGCTCTGGGGCCTGCTGTTTTTGCTTCCGTTCGCCGGGTCCCGCCCCCTTTTCAAGGGCACCCTGCTGAGCCTGATCCCTTCTGCGGTCCAGCTGTTCGTGGTTTTCCCCCTCAAGACCCAGCACGGAATCGCCGGCCTGGGGCTGGGGCTGCTGACCCCGCTGCTGGTGCTTATATTTAACTGGATCTGGGGCGTCGTTACTGCTCTGGCCATCCGTTTCGGACGCTAACCAAGCCCGCTCAGCGCCTCGAAACGGCGTCGATAGCTTATTTCAACTCAACCACCCGGCTCGCTTTCTGATAGCGCACTGTCCACCCTTTCCAGCGCGGAAGCTCCCAGCGCTTGGGAAGGGTCTTGCGGGTACCTTCCACGGGCTCTACCACCACCCGCTTGCGCCGCGGTTCATAGCTGACTCGCAGCTTCAAATCACCCAGGGATAGCTGCCGGGGATAGGCGGCGTCGAACCGCTCCCGCTCCCACTCAGGCACCCCCTCAAAGGCGAGATCCTCGGGTTCCAGCAGGGCCAGATCCTCCCCCTGCTCCACGCCAAGGCGGGCCAAGCGCTCCTCCAGCCAACAAATCGGCTCGGGGGTGGTGGGTGCCTGCTCCTCAGCCAGGGACTGGTAAAGGGCCCAGGCAGCCAGGTCGTCCTGTAACCGAGCCCCGGCCGGGGCCAGCAGGCGCCCCGCCAGGATAAGCTCAGCCAGGGCCTGTCTCGCCAGCGCACCGCCGGGTGCGCGCTCCCGCAAGGCGATCACACGCCCGGCATAGACCCGTTGTGCCTGTACCCGCAGCCGGCCCGCCTCCCAGGAGGCTTCAGCGAGACGCTCTTCCCCCACCCCGGCGACCGCCAACAGCGTCAGGGAAACAGGCGCGCAACAGGTGGCGATGTTCCGCGTCTCCTTGACCCCTCGCCCGGGTAGCGCGTACTGGTCCAGCACCAGGGCAGCCTCGGCTTCGTCGCTGAGCCGGCTGTCGCGCCCCACTACCACTTCGGACCACCCGTTACCCATTGCCTCACGCCTTTTCTGGCGACGGACAAAAGCGATCTCCGGCGCCGCCTCAACCAGAGCCCGGAGCCAACGCTCGCGGTCATGGTTCTGGCCCGCCCGCAGCGGCCCAAGGCCCAGGGCGTCGCGCAACTGTTTCGCCAGCCGACGGGCATCTTCCAACGTGACCGAGTCCGGAACCAGCGCCTCCGGGAATGGCTCACGGACCAGTTTCACCAGGGTCGTAGCATCGCAGGCGATCGGCTGCCAGGCAGACAGAGCCTGTCGTCCCTGTTCGTCCCCCGGCATGCGCAACAAACGCCCGGAAACACTCAGGGCCGCGACCAAGTCGACGGTCGCCCCCCGGCAACCCTCATCGGGCATGGCGCTGACCAGGTGTGCAAAGAAACTGTCAATAGGGAGCGGATACAGCCGGCGGCCGTGATCCGTCGCGAGCCCTTGGGCATCAAGGGCACCCATCCGTTGCAGTTTCTCCTGCGCCAGGCACCGCGACTTAACCGGAAGCGGATCGGGAAATTGGAGCTGTTCAACCGGAACGCCGCAGCAGGCAGCCGCGAGCACCGGTTCGGTAAGCTCTTCGCGCAGCACCTCCGGCGGAGTGCTGAGTTCCAGGGGGGCGTGCTCGCCATAAAGACGGATACAATGGCCGGGCGCTACGCGTCCCGCCCGGCCGCGCCGCTGTTCAGCGCTGGCCAGAGACACTGAGCGCAGGCCCAGAACAGTGCGACCGTTGCGTTGATGGGTGCGGCGCTCCAGCCCGCTGTCAATCACCACCCGCACCCCAGGAATGGTGAGGGAGGTTTCGGCGATATTGGTGGCCAGGATGATCCGGCGTCGGGTTCCCGATGCCAGGGCACGACGCTGCTCGGCGGCCGGAACCGACCCGTGGAGCGCCAGCAACTCAGGTCCGACGCCCTTGAGCGCCGTCCGGCAGCGTTGAATCTCGCCCCGCCCGGGGAGAAACACCAACAGGTCCCCTTCCGTCTTCGGCAGCGCCGACTCCACCGCTTTGCACACCCGCTCCTCCAGGGCTGCCAGGCTCGGCATGGCGCGGACGTCACCGCCGCTCTGGTACGCGACCGAGACCGGATGGTTACGCCCCTCCGCGCGCAGCACCCGTGCGTCAGCAAAGGCGGCCAGGCGCTCGGCATCCAAGGTGGCCGAGGTCAACAATAACCGGTGAGTGTCCCTGTTACGCAGCAACGCCAGCAGCAAGTCGGTATCCCAGCGCCGCTCATGAAATTCATCCAGGATCACCAGGTCAAAGTCGCTCAGGCCGTTATCAGCCAGCCAACGGAGCGCGATTCCCGGGGTAACGAAAACGACACGGGACGCGGCGGAGAAACAGCTATCGAATCGGATGGCATACCCTACCGCTTCGCCGGGGGCGCTGTGCAGTTGGGAGGCAAGGTAATCCGCCAGGGCTAGGCAAGCCACACGCCGCGGTTCCACCACCAACACCCGCCCCTGCTCCTGCGCCCAGAGAGGCAGCCGGGTCGACTTGCCTGAGCCGGTATCAGCCTGCACCACCAGGTGCTGCCGGGCCAGCGTGCTGAGCACGGCCCCCTTGATAGAATCGATAGGTAAAGACGAAGTCATGCCGGTTTGAGCCTAGCGCAAAGCGCCCAGTGTACGAAGCACGGCAAAAAATCCAAGTCCAGCCGCTTCAGAGGCGGTTAGCACCGGCCTCGAGCGTCGATGGACGCGAAGGGCGGCTCCAGATATAGGCAAGGGCCAGCAGCACTACCCCGCCCATGCCCACATCAGCCCACAACGGCAGTGATTTAAACAGCACAGGATACCCCACCATCAGCAGCATCATGGTGGTGGAGAGCCACTTGATCCTAAGGGGAATCACGCCATGCGCTTCCCATTGGCGTATCAGTGGACCGAACAGGCGGTGATTGAGGAGGAGCCGGTGCAACCGGTCGGAGCCGCGGGAGAAGCAGAACGCCGCCAGGATCACAAAGGGCGTGGTCGGCAGCAACGGCAACACCACCCCTACCAGCCCTAGCAACAGGCACAAAAACCCCAACGATATGTACAGCAGGCGCGGCATAAACAGCTCCGGTATGACAGGGTCTGTACGGAAGCCAGGGCAATCCGCAGCACCGCAAGACACACCCTGGCACGAAGGCAAAAAACGGGCAAGGTCCCCGGACAGCAGAGGGCGCTGGAGAAGCAACGATCTACACAGCCGAGCAGCTCAACCAACCGCGTCAACAGAGGAGAGGGCCGTAACGGGGCGGGCTCTTCTCCGACTCAACGGGCTAAAGCTGCGAACACCCAAGCACGGGCTTCGTTAAGGACTCAATCCCCGAACGCGTAGCCGAATGTTGCTATGTCTTTCGCGTACATATTCTCAACCACTTCTCTGGTTTCCGCGTCATAGTACTCGGTATAGTGGTATCGCCGGCTGGGCTTTTTGCGCCATATGATCTTTTTAACCCTCTCCTTGAGAGAGTTTTCCCGCGTAGACAAATTGGCGTGAGGCAGGGTTGAGCCTTGTATTGCAAGCGCCTCGCATACAACCTTGAAATCGTCCTGCAGGTTCTCGAATTTGCCAACAAAGTCGACGAGCAGCTTGCCGGATTCGTCATAAACAAAGTCGTATTGCGGGGCGATATGGCGATAAGCGTCAGAATAGTCGCACTCTTCGGGCAGGCCGCCCAGCACGAAATCCCTGAATGACATCTGTTTATCATAATCCCGATAACGGAATTCTGAGACCAGCCTTGCCCAGGGATTTCTTACAAAGGTGAATTTGAAGTAACGATTGAACTGGTCTTCATCAAGGTAGCCGCAACTCACGTACTCGCTGGACTTGAGGTGCGCCAGCCGCTCAGGGCCCAGATCAGGCTCGGGGTTGTATCTCAACAAAAGGGGGGCCCTCTCCTTCCAAGACAACCCATGTAAATTTAAAAAGAAACGTTCAATGCTTTGCCCCGCCGCCTTGGGGATATGTACGAAAACACACTCATATTTTTCCGATATCATAAGTCATCCATTTTCAAGTTCCTGCACCTAACAATCCCGTTAGGCATGCTCGCTTTCATACAGCCGCTGAGGAGGCGGTTTCGACCGACAAATTGGCAGCAGCGTTATCAAATCCGCCGGGAAAAGAGGCGAACACCTCACCTCGGGACGCGTCTAATGTATTGACTTCAAAGTACCCCATGATCCGTAGTGCCGCCGTCAACCCAGGTCCGGTGGCACGACCGATAGGATAATCACGGACAACGACACGGCACCCGTCCAAATCGTGCCATCCAATAATAGTTCAGCCAACGAGGGGGTAAAGACAATCCCTCCCCCCCACCCCTCATCCGCCCTACGCGACTCAGGTGTTTACCCGACATGTCGAAGGCAACCCTCAGCGACACGGAACACTCGGCCTATTTTCAGGAAAAGAACCTTTAGTCTTTCTATACTCCTGTCTGCACGCATTGGCGGATTGGCTTCACAGGCTTACCCTTAGTAAGCCACCCTTCAGCAGGCGTTTATCGGCAGAGCATGGGGTCAAACCCAACCCGTAAGCGATTTGCCACCGATACCACCGGCCATCGCCGGAGCACTTTCCACCACCGCTGCTGACTTCGGGCCAGACCATAGTGTGGCGGTCAGGCAGTTCTCGGAGTCGACCCTCCCATCATTCCCGGGAGACGGGCATCGACACTGAGGAGATACGACCGTGCGTTGGAAATCTGGACGTCGCAGCAGTAACGTAGAAGACAGGCGGGGCGAGACGGTACGTCACGCTTCAACGGGCGGCGGCCTCCTGTTGCTGCTCCGTTTCCTTCCAGGGCTGCTTCGATCACGCAAAGGGCGAGGACTCTTGATCGGGGGCGTCATCCTGTTTTTCGGCGCACGCCTTCTGGGGATAGATCTGCTGGGCTTGCTCACCGGCCAGGGCGTCGCTCCCCCGCCTCAGGAACCCGCAGCCCTTTCACAACAGGACCAGGAGCTTGCCGACTTTGTGTCGGTGGTACTGGGCGATACGGAAACCACTTGGAACAAACGCTTCCAAGCCCAGGGAAAACGCTACGAAGAGCCGGTGCTGGTGTTGTTTTCCGGGGCCGTCAACACCGGTTGCGGCCTGGGGCAGGCAGCCATGGGGCCTTTCTACTGCCCGCTGGACCGCAAAGTCTATATCGACCTGAGCTTCTACCGTGACCTGAAAACCCGACACGGCGCCCCCGGTGATTTCGCCCAGGCCTACGTGATCGCCCACGAAATTGGCCATCATGTGCAGAACCTGCTGGGGATCAGCGACCGGGTCAGGCAGTTGCAACAGGCCGCCGGCAAAGCCGAAGCCAACGCCCTGTCGGTACGTCTGGAGTTGCAGGCCGATTGCCTTGCAGGGATCTGGGGGCACGATGCCAATATGGACCGACAGATGCTGGAACAGGGCGACCTGGATGAGGCGCTGAACGCAGCGGCGGCCATTGGCGACGACCGGCTGCAGAAGCAGGCCCAGGGCTATGCCGTACCTGAGAGCTTTACCCACGGCACCTCGGCACAGCGGCACCGCTGGTTCCTCGCCGGCTTTGACGGCGGCGAGGTCAGCGCCTGCGACACCTTTTCAGCAGACCCGCTTTAAATCAGCCGGGAACCCGCTCTCGAATACAACGGTGGACGATGACAGGGAGTCATTAGCATGGCTGCGAAAAGTGAAAAGTTTGATTTTTTAAGTTTTCTGGGCCGACTGCTGTTCTCTTCGGCACTGGTTTTTTTGACCTACAACCCCAGCGGGCACTCGTTTATTCACCGGCTGGTTGAGGTATTTCCCTCGGTGACACCGTTTTTGGCCATCAGTGGAATTTTGCTGGTCATCGGATGGGTGGTGTACGTCAAGGCCACCATGGAAGCCCTCGGCACCTTGGGACTGGTGCTGGCCTCTGCGCTGTTCGTCGCCGTGATCTGGCTGCTGGTGGACATCGGCTGGCTGACACTCGCCAGCAGTTCGGTCATCGCCTGGCTGATCCTGATTCTCATCGCGCTGCTGCTGGCCATTGGCATGAGCTGGTCCCATATTCACCGCCGGCTCTCCGGACAGGTGCACGTCGACGATATCGACGAATAAAGGGGCGCACCCGGCAAGCGTAAAGTATCGCGCCACAAAAAAGGCCTCGGTACCAGAAGATACCGAGGCCAAGACCTCCGGCCGGTGAGGACCCTGATAGGCTGGTCCGCCGGCCTGTTGCATTACCAGAGGCAACATCTGCGGCACGAGCGAAGCGGCGCCGCGGGGCTAAGGCCCCAGAGGGGAATCGTCTAGAAAGAGTCGCCCGGCACCCGCACCCAGCCCTCCATCAAAACCCGTGCACTGCGGCTCATCACCACCTTGTTGACGGTCCACTGCCCGCCCTCCTGGAGCGCTTCGGCGCCCACCTTGAGGGTGCCGGAAGGGTGACCAAAGACCACGCTGGCGCGATCACCGCCCCCGGCGGCTGCGTTCACCAAGGTGCCCGGAATGGCCGCGGCAGTGCCGATGGCCACCGCGGCGGTCCCCATCATGGCATGGTGCAGTTTGCCCATGGAGAGCGCACGCACGTTGAGGTCAATCGCGTCGGCCTCGATCGCCTTGCCGCTGGAGGCGGTGTAGCCCTTGGCCGGTGAAACGAATGCCACCTTGGGGGTGTGCTGGCGGCCGGCAGCCTCTTCGACGCTGCCGATCAACCCCATCTTCAGGGCACCGTATGCACGAATGGTTTCAAAGCGCTCCAGCGCAACCGCATCGCCATTGATCGCCTCTTGTAGCTCGGTCCCGGTATAGCCGAGCGCGTCGGCATTGAGGAATACAGTAGGAATACCGGCGTTGATCATGGTGGCCTTGAAGGTGCCGATACCCGGTACCTCCAGGTCATCCACCAGGTTGCCGGTAGGGAACATCGCCTCGCTGGCGTCCACCGGGCTCATGAACTCCACCTGCACCTCGGCGGCGGGGAAGGTCACCCCGTCCAGTTCGAAATCGCCGGTCTCCTGCACTTCACCGTTGGTCATCGGCACCTGGGCGACGATGGTCTTCTCGATGTTTTTCTGCCAGATGCGCACGGTGCCAACGCCGTTTTCCGGAATGCGCGCCGGGTCCACCAGCCCCTTGCTGATCGCGAAAGCGCCGACGGCGGCGGTCAGATTGCCGCAGTTGCCGCTCCAGTCGACGAAAGGCTTGTCGATGGATACCTGGCCGAACAGGTAGTCGACGTCGTGATCGGGCTGCTCACTCTTGGCCAGGATGACGGTCTTGCTGGTGCTGGAGGTGGCGCCGCCCATACCGTCGGTCTGCTTGCCGTAGGGATCGGGGCTTCCGATCACCCGCAACAGCAGCTTGTCGCGGGCTTCACCCGGCACCTGGGCGCGCTCGGGAAGGTCGCTCAGGCTGAAAAAAACGCCCTTGCTGGTGCCGCCACGCATGTAGGTGGCGGGAATTTTGATCTGGGGTACGTGGGCCATAGGAAAATGTCCTCTATAGCGGGGTGACAGGGCTATTGATCCGTAAGGGCTATTGACCCTTAAGATTCATAGCGCTGGCACCGAGCCGGTTTCTCGAAAAAGCAGGAGGGTGCCCGCAGGCACCCTCCCCTGCGATTACGCGTTGCCTTCCAGAAAGTCCTGGGCAAAGCGCTGCAGAACGCCGCCGGCGGCGTGAACCACCACCTCCTCGGCGGTATCCAGGCGACAGGTGACGGGAATCTCCACCTGCTCGCCGTTGCGGCGGGTCATAACCACGGTCATGTCGCAACGGGGGCTGATCTCACCGACCACGTCGAAGGTTTCAGTACCGTCGATGCCGTAGGTGTGGCGGGTATCGCCCTCCTTGAACTGCAACGGCAGCACGCCCATACCCACCAGATTGGTGCGGTGAATCCGCTCGAAGCCCTCGGCAACGATGGTTTCCACACCCGCCAGGCGAACCCCTTTGGCGGCCCAGTCACGGGATGAGCCCTGGCCGTAGTCGGCCCCGGCGATGATGATCAGCGGCTGCTTGCGCTCCATGTAGGTTTCAATTGCTTCCCACATGCGGCTCTCAACACCTTCCGGCTCGATCCGCGCCAGTGAGCCCTGCTTCACCTCACCGCTTTCGTCCCGCACCATCTCGTTGAGCAGTTTCGGGTTGGCGAAGGTTGCGCGCTGGGCCGTCAGGTGGTCACCCCTGTGGGTGGCGTAGGAGTTGTAATCCTCAGGCGCCAGGCCCATCTTGCCGCAGTATTCGCCCGCCGCGCTGTCTGGCAGGATCGCATTGGACGGCGATAGGTGATCGGTGGTGATGTTGTCACCCAGCACCGCCAGCGGACGCATGCCCTTCATGGTGCGCTCACCCGCCAGGGCACCTTCCCAGTAAGGAGGACGGCGGATGTAGGTGGTCTGGGGGCGCCAATCGTAGAGGGGGCTCGGCGCCTTCTCCACATCCCCAAGATCGAACATCGGAATGTAAACCTGGTTGAACTGCTCCGGCTTCACGCTCTTGGCAACCAGGGCATCGATCTCTTCGTCGCTCGGCCACAGGTCCTTGAGGGTAATGGGATTGCCGTTGCCGTCAGTGCCCAGCACATCCTGCTCGATATCGAAACGGACGGTGCCGGCCAAGGCGTAGGCCACCACCAGCGGCGGGGATGCCAGGAACGCCTGCTTGGCGTAGGGGTGAATCCGGCCGTCGAAATTACGGTTACCGGACAGCACGGCGGTGGCGTACAGGTCGCGATCGATGATCTCCTGCTGGATCTTGGGATCCAGGGCACCGGACATGCCGTTACAGGTGGTACAGGCGTATCCGACAATGCCGAAGCCCAGTTTTTCCAGTTCCGGCAGCAGCCCGGCTTCTTCCAGATACAGCTTGGCCACCTTGGAGCCGGGTGCAAAGGAGGTCTTCACCCAGGGCTTGCGAACCAGTCCCAGCTCGTTGGCTTTTTTGGCGACCAAACCGGCAGCCACCACGTTGCGGGGGTTGGAGGTGTTGGTGCAGCTGGTGATCGCGGCGATGATCACAGCGCCGTCGGGCATCAAGCCTTCGGCCTCTTCGGCCTTGGCCGCGGCCAGCTTGGCTTCGTCGGCAATACCGCGCTCCTTCAGAGCGCTGGTCGGCAGACGGCGGTGCGGGTTTGAAGGCCCCGCCATGTTGCGAACCACGGAGGACAGGTCAAACTCCAGCACCCGCGGGTACTCGGCTTCAACCAGGTCATCCGCCCACAGGCCGGTCTGCTTGGCGTACTGTTCCACCAGCGCTACCTGCTCGGGCTCACGACCCGTAAGCTTCAGGTAGTCGAGGGTCTGCTGGTCGATATAGAACATACCGGCCGAAGCGCCGTACTCCGGAGTCATGTTGGAGATGGTGGCGCGGTCTCCGATGGACAGGGACGCGGCACCAGGACCGAAGAACTCCAGGTAGGCGGAAACCACCTTCTCGTTGCGCAGGAACTCGGTCATCGCCAGGGCGATATCGGTGGCGGTGATGCCGGGCTTGCGCTCACCGACGATCCTGACGCCGATGATCTCGGGCAGGCGCATCATGGAAGGACGCCCCAGCATCACGGTTTCAGCTTCCAGGCCGCCGACCCCGATGGCGATGACGCCCAGCGCATCCACGTGCGGGGTGTGGCTGTCGGTACCCACGCAAGTATCGGGGAAGGCAACGCCGTCCCGAGCCTGGATCACCGGCGACATCTTCTCCAGGTTGATCTGGTGCATGATGCCGTTACCGGCGGGGATCACGTCAACGTTATCGAACGCAGTCCGACACCAGTTGATGAAGTGAAAGCGGTCATCGTTGCGGCGATCTTCAATATCGCGGTTTTTCTGGAAGGCGTCGGGATCGAAGCCAGGGGCTTCAACGGCCAGGGAGTGGTCAACGATCAGCTGAGTCGGGACCACCGGGTTGACCTTGGCTGGGTCACCGCCCTGCTCGGCGATAGCGTCACGCAGGCCCGCCAGGTCGACCAGCGCGGTCTGACCCAGGATGTCATGGCAGACAACGCGCGCAGGGTACCAGGGGAAATCCAGCTCCTGCTTGCCCTCGATGATCTGCTTGAGGGAGTCGGTCAGGGCGTCCGGTTCGCAGCGACGCACCAGCTGCTCAGCCAGTACCCGGGAGGTATAGTTCAGTTTTGCGTAAGCGCCGGACTGGATCGCTTCGACGGCTTCACGGGTGTCGTAGTAGTCCAACCCCGTGCCCGGCAACGTTTTGCGGTATTCGGTATTCATGGCTTACTCCAGGGAGCAAAGTGAAGGTCGGTGCGGCCGCGGGCCGCACCGTAACAGGCTTAGTCGCGCTCTTCGATGGGCACCCAGGTGCTGCTCTCGGGGCCAACGTAATCGGCGCTGGGGCGAATGATGCGGTTGTCCGCACGCTGCTCGAACACGTGGGCGGCCCAGCCGGTCAGGCGTGAGCAGACAAAGATCGGCGTGAACAGCTTGGTGGGAATGCCCATGAAGTGGTAAGCGGACGCGTGGAAGAAGTCGGCGTTGCAGAACAGTTTCTTCTCGCGCCACATGACCTCTTCGCAACGGACGGAAACGGGGTACAGGACGTCGTCGCCCACGTCTTCGGCCAGTTTGCGGGACCAACCCTTGATGACGGCATTACGCGGGTCGGACTCGCGGTAGATGGCGTGTCCGAAGCCCATCACCTTCTCCTTGCGCTCCAGCTTGCCCAGCAGCTCGCGCTCGGCTTCGTCCGGGGAAGTCCAGTTCTCGATCATCTCCATGGCCGCCTCGTTGGCGCCGCCGTGCAGCGGGCCGCGCAGGGAGCCGATGGCGCCGGTGACGCAGGAGTGGATGTCAGAGAGGGTCGAGGCACACACCCGCGCAGTGAAGGTGGAGGCATTGAACTCGTGCTCGGCGTAGAGGATCAGCGAGACATTCATCACCTTGGCGTGCAGTTCGCTGGGCTTTTCACCCTTGAGCAGGTGCAGGAAGTGGCCGCCAATGGAGTCGTCATCGGTCTCGGTCTCGATGCGAACGCCGTCATGGCTGAAGCGGTACCAGTAATTGATGATGGAGGGGAAAACCGCCAGCATGCGATCGACCTTGTCTTCCTGCTCGCTGAAGTCCTGTTCGGTCTCGAGGTTGCCCAGCATGGAGCAGCCGGTACGCATCACATCCATGGGGTGGGCGGAGGCGGGAATCTGCTCCAGCACCGTCTTGAGGGCGTCGGGCAGGCCGCGCAGAGTCTTCAGCTTGGCAACGTAGGCGTCCAGCTCGGACTGGTTGGGCAGTTTACCCTTGAGCAGCAGGTAGGCCACTTCTTCAAAGCTCGCCTTCTCGGCCAGCTCCACCATGTCATAGCCACGGTACGTGAGGCCGGCACCGGTCTTACCCACGGTGCACAGGGCGGTAGTACCAGCGGACTGGCCACGCAGGCCAGCACCGCCCAGTTTCTTCGCGTCTGACATAACAAACTCCTATCAGGTTTTTCGAGTTATTGCGCTGGGGCCCGCAGGCCCCACCTGTATCATCGTTTTACTTGTTTTTACCTTCGGCAAAGAGCTGGTCCAGCTTCTGCTCGAAATCGTGGTAGTTGAGGAAATCGTACAGTTCCATGCGGGTCTGCATCAGGTCCACCACGTCTTTCTGGTCGCCCTTGGACAGGATGTTCTCGTACACTGCCAGGGCCGCTTTGTTGGCTGCCCGGAAGGCGCTCAAGGGATAGAGCACCATGGAACACCCGGCCTCGGCCAGCTCGTTCTTGTTGAACAGCGGTGTGGCGCCGAACTCGGTGATGTTGGCCAGCAGCGGAGCGTCGATCTTGGAGCTGAACGCTTTGTAATCTTCCAGGGTGTGAACCGCTTCGGCGAAGATGCCGTCGGCGCCGGCCTCGATGCAGGCCTGGGCCCGTTCGACGGCGGCGTCCAGCCCTTCCATCTGGAAGGCGTCGGTGCGGGCGATGATGAAGAAATCGTCGTCAGTACGACCGTCAACGGCGGCCTTTACCCGGTCAACCATCTCTTCCAGGGAGACAATCTCCTTGTTAGGACGATGGCCGCAACGCTTCTGAGCCACCTGGTCTTCCATGTGGATCGCGCCGGCGCCAGCCTTGATCATCTCCTTAACGGTGCGGGAAATATTGAAGGCGCCGCCCCAGCCGGTATCAATGTCCACCAGCAGCGGGGTCTCCACGGCGCTGCTGATCCGGCGCACATCCTCAAGGACATCGTTCATGGTGGTCATGCCGAGGTCCGGCAGACCGTAGGAGTGGTTGGCGACACCGCCACCGGACAGGTAGATCGCCTGGTGACCGACGCGCTCGGCCATCAGCGCATGGTAGGCGTTAGTGGTGCCGACAATCTGCAGTGGGTGGTTCTCGGCCAGCGCCTTGCGAAAGCGTCCGCCTGCGGTCAATTTCTGTACCATGACGTATCCTCTTTTATTGCTCTGTGGTTGTTTGCTTGAGCTTGCGCTCGATGTTCTTGCGCGCCGCGCTGATATGGCGGCGCATCAGCATCTCGGCCAGTTCGCCGTCCCGGTTGGCAATCGCTTCCACGATATGCCGGTGCTCGGCGAGAGCCCGCACCGGACGCGAGCTGGAGAGACTGAACTGGTAGCGGTACATCCGCACCAAATGATAAAGCTCTCCACCAAGAAGCTCTTTCAACTTCCTGTTTTTACTGCCCTGAACAATGCGGTAGTGGAAATCCAAGTCACCCTCTTTCTGGAAGTACGCACGCCCTTCCGTCTCTTCCAGATTCTGCTCGTGCTCGTCCAGCAGGTTGCGCAGGCTCTGAATTTCCTCCGGGGTCATGCTCTGGGCCGCAAGCCGACAAGCCATTCCCTCCATTGCTTCGCGCACGTGGTAGATCTCGATCAGCTCCTCCATGGAGAGCGACACCACCCGGGCGCCCACGTGGGGAATCCGCACCACCAGGCGCAACCCTTCGAGCCGCCGAATCGCTTCGCGCAGCGGCCCCCGACTGATACCGTAGGTGCGGGCCAGTTCCGGCTCGCTGATCTTCTGCCCCGGCGGAATGTCGCCGACGATAATCGCGGTGACAATCTCCTGGCAAACCCGGTCGGCCAGGGTCCGGGATTCGGGCTGTTCTTGTTGCAGAGCTGAAATCGGTGAACTCATGGGGAGCAGATTGTCGACAATGTGATTTGGAGGACCACCTTAACGCCGGCCCAAAACAGCGTCAACCAGGATTGTCGACAATTTGCCAAAACCTAGACAAAAGTATACGGGTATTCCCTCTATGGCCCCGGTCGGAACCATCTTGGGTATAGAAGGCAGGCGCCCGCTAAAAAGAGGGTTTTCTGGAAGCATCCAGAGGAGAGAGGGAACCATCGAGGCCAACCGGGCAAAACGCCCGGCCCAGGAGAAAAACCGTCGCTAGCCCAAGCCATTCACCTTTTGTGTTGATAGATGAATGGTTTGCTCTTTACAGGGGCTATGCGACATAGCTGTGGGATTCGCCCTTTATAACTAGCATTGGCCAAATATCTGGCCAACAGTGTTTGGAATGTTGTTCTATGCCACTTATCAAAGAAAGCAACCATAAAGATGAAGAGTGCCTATATACAGGTGGTCAGTGCCATAGTTTCGCGATAGCGCTCCATCGGATCACAGGGTTATCTTTAGCAACCATCACAAGGAAGCATGTTGTTCCAAACAAAGATCGTTTGTTTGATGATGAGCATAATTCCTATGAGTATGAGCATGCACATGCAGTAGTGCTTTTAAGTCCAAATCTGTATGCAGATGTCTATGGCGTGCATCGGTTTGACCCTGAGGAAGCAAAAACATGGTTTGGCTCAGTTAAGCCTTCAGATCCATTGCCTTCCATTGAGCCCTTTGGTGATGATGAAGAACTTCTGGCTTCTTTTTTTGAAGATTACGACGAAGATCAAATTGCACACGCCCTTATCGATGCCAAGGAGTGGGGGGTTGTCGATCTCCTGGAGAGGATGGTCAAGCGCATGGCTCATGCGCTTGATCATCAGAATTGCTCGCATAGCCTCTAGCCAAGACATTTACACGCAAAAGTTGAATGGCTTGTCGCTAGCCCGCATTTTTCATGAAGGGGTAAACAGAAACGGCTGAAAGCCTTATGGTTGTTGGTGTCGAGCCTACTTCCACGCAGCTACAGCCGTGAGCAAAATGTTACCACAGTCGTTTCAGTTTTCACCCCT
>NZ_JAEMGS010000012.1 GCF_017309075.1 Motiliproteus sp. SC1-56
TCCGGAACCACCTGACTCCATCCCGAACTCAGAAGTGAAACGGTCCAGCGCCGATGGTAGTGTGGGGTCTCCCCATGTGAGAGTAGGTCATCGCCAAGCGCCTTATCCTGAGAAACCCCCGGCACACCGTGCCGGGGGTTTTTCGTTTGGGGCTCGGTAGGGTCTGATACGGTGGGCTTTTGCGCCTTTACGTTGGTCCCGGTGGTTTGAGAAAATTCCCGGAGCGGCGAGGAACAAATTTTCTCGAGTCGCGGTCTCGGTCTTGCGTTTCCCAAAATCTGTGAAATAATACTGGGCAAATATACAGTGTCTGGTCCTAGGTGATCTTTACTTTCTCGGGGTGTATTGATGGACGAAAACAAGAAAAAAGCGCTGGCGGCGGCGCTTGGGCAGATTGAGCGACAGTTCGGTAAGGGCGCGGTGATGCGCATGGGCGATCAGCCCCGTGAGGCGATTCCGTCCGTCTCCACTGGCTCTCTTGGGCTGGATATCGCGTTGGGTATCGGTGGGCTGCCCTTTGGCCGGATCGTCGAAATCTACGGTCCGGAGTCCTCCGGTAAGACCACGCTCACCCTGCAGGTAATCGCCGAAGCCCAGAAGCTGGGCAAGACCTGTGCCTTCGTGGATGCCGAGCACGCCCTGGATCCTATCTACGCCGAGAAGCTGGGGGTCAACACGGACGACCTGCTGGTCTCGCAGCCGGATACCGGTGAACAGGCGCTGGAGATCACCGACATGCTGGTGCGCTCCAACGCGGTGGATGTGCTGGTGATCGACTCGGTCGCGGCCTTGGTGCCCCGGGCGGAAATCGAAGGCGAGATGGGGGATTCCCACGTCGGCCTGCAGGCGCGCCTGATGTCCCAGGCGCTGCGGAAGATCACCGGCAACGTGAAGAACGCCAATACCCTGGTGATCTTTATCAACCAGATCCGAATGAAGATCGGGGTCATGTTCGGCAACCCCGAGACCACTACCGGCGGTAACGCCCTGAAGTTCTACTCCTCCGTGCGCCTGGATATTCGCCGTACCGGTGCGGTCAAGGACAAGGACGAGGTGATCGGCAATGAGACCCGGGTCAAGGTGGTGAAGAACAAGGTCTCCCCGCCTTTCCGTCAGGCCGAGTTCCAGATCATGTACGGCAAGGGTATCTATCACATGGGCGAGGTGATTGACCTGGGCGTTAAGCAGGGGCTGGTGGACAAGTCCGGCGCCTGGTACGCCTACCAGGGCAATAAGATCGGCCAAGGCAAGGCTAATGCCGCCAAGTATCTGGAGGAGAACCCGGCGGTGGCCGAGGAGATCGAAAGCCAGATTCGCGAGCAGTTGCTCAACCTTCCGGTGAAGGAAAACGTGGCCGACGAGTCGGCCGGCGAGCTGGAATTTTAACCGGACCTAGCTTTTTGCAGTGAAGAAAGCGGCCTCTCAGGCCGCTTTTTTTATTGCCCGCTGACAGCTTCTGACGGCGTTTGGCTGGCCTGCGTCGTTCTGCTTACTCCGCGTTCCTATGGTGTTTTCTGGCGCTTCTGTTCTGCGGCGATATGCCTGGAATGTCTCACTGCTCAAGTGCCTCCGCGCGCCGGCAGATCTCCCGGGTGAGGCCTTTGAAAATGACTAGGTGGGCCGGTTGCAGCGAAAACCAGTACGCCAGCCCCAGGGCGCCTGCAGGGTGCCAGTAGGCCGTGGCGGTGACCTGGTGGAGCTGAGCTTCCAATGGCTCGATCTCTATCTCCAGCACCCCCGCCCCGGGGGCCTTCATACCGAACGCCAGGGTTAGCCGACGCTCGTGCTCCATGCCGATCACTTCCCAGCTGTCCACCCGGTCGCCGACGCGCAGTTCTGTGGGATGGCGCCGCTGGCGCCGCATCCCCGGTCCACCGACCAGCCAGTCGAGCAGTTCGCGCAGGGCCCAGAGGCTGTTGAAGTAGTAGTAGCGGTTCTCGCCGCCAATTGCAGTGATCACCCGCCACAGCGCATCGGCCGATGCGCAGGAGGTAGCGTGGCCTGCGGCGCGCTTGGCGTAGTAGGCGTAATCGTTGCGTTGCCGACGGATACTGTAGGCGCCTTCCACCCAGCGGGCTTCGACGTCGTGCTGGCGTTCCCTGGCCAGGGCGGCGGCGACGCTGGCCCTAAAGTCCAGGCGCTCCAGGGGAACCAACGCCTGCAGGGGCTCTGTTTCGGCGCTGAAGTCGTACTTCAGCCCTTCGATCAGGGCCCGGGCCACGTTGGTGGGCACCGAGGTGACGAACTTGAGCCAGTAGGAGGAGAACCGCGGGGATAGCACGGGGGCGGCGAGAATACGCGGCGGGGGCTTGCCCGCCTCCTCCGCCAGGATCCGCATCATCGCCTCGTAGGTGAGCTGTTGCGGTCCGCCGGCTTCGAAGATCCCGCCTTGTGCCGCCGGCTGGTCTGGCAGGCGGATCAGGTATTCGAGCAGGTTATCCAGGGCGATGGGCGGCGATTTCGCCCGAACCCAGCGCGGTGTCACCATGACCGGCAGGTGGAGAACCAGATCGCGCATCACCTCAAAGGCAGCCGAACCCGGTCCGACGATGATTGCCGCCCGCAGCTCGATGACCGGCACCTGGCCCCGGCGCAGTGCCTCCCCGGTGTCGCGGCGGGAGAGAATATGGGCCGAATCCGCCCCTTCGGGCACCAGGGCGCCCAGGTAGACGATCTGGCGGACGCCTGCGGCAGCCGCGGCGTCAGCGAAGTGGGTGGCGGCCTGGCGTTCCAGGGAGGCAAAATCGGCGCCCGCCGTCATGGAGTGGATCAGGTAGTAGGCGGTATCCACACCCTCCAGCGCCGGGGCCAGGGTCGAAGGCGCCAGGGCGTCGGCCCCGACGACTTCTACTCCGGACCAGTCCCGAGCCCGCAGTACTTCGGGACGACGGGAGCAGGCGCGCACCGGGATGTTGTGGCGTAGGAGCGCCGGGACCAGATTGGAGCCGATGTAGCCGCTGGCGCCGAACACTAGGCGCAGGCCGGATTGGGGTGAGGCCGAGGGTGGGCTTCCGTCGCTGCTTGTTATCGTTCTACTGGCCATGGTGCTCTTCTCGGCTTCGCCCTTTGCGTTGGAGGAGGGGGAGGGCGGCCAATAGGTCACCGCTGTTGTATTCCGTGTTGCCAAGCATAGACCAGGGGGTGCGATGCTAGCCTGGAGGGGGAGCCGCGGACGGCCCTGGCTGTGGGCAGCAACTAGGTGGCGGAAGTAGGCGTGGAAGCCAGGTTGATCCCCCTCCGGTACGCTTGCAAGCGACTCCCGGGCGCTGCTTCAAAAAGCGATCGCAACGTATGCCGCCAGCTACTACAATGCGCTTTTTCCAACGGAATGTTCCCGTGCTCAGCTACCGTCACGCCTTTCATGCCGGCAATTATGCCGACCTGCTAAAGCATCTGATCCAGATCGAGATTCTTGACTACCTGGGCGAAAAGCCAAAGGGGTTCACTTACATCGACACCCACGCGGGCGCCGGAGGCTACCGCCTGGACAGTGCGCAGGCCAACAAAACCGAAGAGTACCGCGAAGGGGTTGGTCGTTGGTTCGGCCCGACAGCGCTGAAGCGAAAGAACTGGCCGGAGCTGGCCCGGTATCTTGAGCGGGTGGAACAATTCAATCCACAGGCGCGGTTGACGCACTACCCCGGCTCACCGGTCATCGCCGCCAACTGCCTGCGCCCGCAAGACAGCGCCTGGCTGTTTGAACTCCACCCCAGCGACTTCCCGCTGCTGGCCGAGCGTTTCAAAAACAATCGCCGCATCCGGGTCAGTCAGCAGGATGGCTTTCAGGGGGTGTTGGGGCTGTTGCCCTGCCCCTCGCGTCGTGCGCTGGTGCTGATCGACCCGCCCTACGAGCAGAAAGGCGACTATCAGAAGGTGGTCGCCACCGTCGGCAAAATCCACCGCAAAATGGCCAACACCATCGTTGCCCTCTGGTATCCGGTGGTGCAACGGGCGCAGATCAATCAGCTGGAAAAACAGCTGGTCGACAGCGGGGTTCGCCGGGTGCAGTTGTTTGAACTGGGCGTGCGCCAGGACAGCGACGGCCACGGCATGACATCGGCGGGAATGATCGTGATCAACCCGCCCTGGACCCTGTTCGCCAAAATGGAGCAACTGCTACCGCGACTGGCCGAGGCGCTCAGTCAGGACGGTCGCCCTCACTGGCGCTGCCAGCAGTTGGTGGCGGAGTAACACAGCGGGTGCCAGCCCGGAGGCCACCGGCGGCTCGCTATTGGCCCCGGCTTAGCGCCGTCCCCAGCCGGCTGAAATAATCCTGGAACGCCGCGTTGATTCGCGCTCTCTCGTCCCCCTGTGGGTACAACCCCCGTTTGGCTTCCTCGCTGGCCCGGGTGCCGGCCACCAGAAAGTTGTTGCGAATGCCCGCATCCTGGACAAAGGCTTCAAAAGCCCGGGCACAGACTTCCTCGGGTTGGCTGAAGTAGCGTTGTCTCAGGCGGCGGTCGGTGTCGACGGCGGTGCGAAACAGGGTGCTGGGGTTGTCCCCCGCGGCGTCCAGCAGGATGGCCCGAAAGCAGGCGAACAGGCGGTCATTGAGCGGGTGCACCACCGGGGTCGCATCCGATAGCCAGGCCTTGGAGGCAAACATACTGGTGGGGGTGTCGCTGAACGCCTTGTTTCCCAGGTAGTGGTCCAGGGCGTGAAACCATTCGTGGGCGATGCTTCCGGGGCCTGCGTTCTTGGCCAGGGAGAAACATCGCATGCCGGGCTGGTAGTGGGCGGCGACCCCGGGCTGCCCACCGATGCCGTACTTCAGGGAGAGGCTGCCCCTGAGGGAGATCAGCGCTTCAGGTCCTTGCAGGATATGCATCAGGTCGACCAGGGCGTCGTAGAAAAGGCCGCTGGCTCGGTCCCGCTCGGCCTCCGTGACCCAGCGGCCGATGCGGATCGAGCGGAAGTCGAACCGCCGGCGCACATCTGCGAAGGTGACCGGCTGCCCCCGGCGGGTATCGGGGCCGCGGCGGTAAAACTGGCGGGGTGGGGGCATGGATCTTGTTCGGCTTGAAGAGGGGAAAGGAGGGCTCGGGTGTCGCCGCAGCCTAACGGATTGGCGAGTGCAAAAAAAGTCCGGTGCGGCTCAGTCGGCTGCGGTCCCGGCCCGGCTTTCTCGAATAATGCGTATTCCCGTGCGCGCGACCACCCCGGCGATCAGGGCGCCGATGACCAGGTCTGGCCAGGGCGTACCGGTCCAGGCTACCAGCAGGCCCGCGGCGATCACCCCGAGGTTGGCCAGCACGTCGCTGGCGGAAAACAGCCAGCTTGCCCGCAGGTGGATCTCTCCATGACGGTGACGGTTGAGAAGGGTCAGGCAGGTGAGGTTGACCGCCAGCGCCAGCGCGGCGGTGGCCATCATCAGCAGTGACTGTGGCTCGCTGCCGTAGACCGTTCTGCGCAGCACTTCGGCGATGACTGCCAGCGCCAGCAGGAGCTGTGCGCCGCCGCTGAGTGCCGCGGCGCGGTTTTTCAGCGTCTCGGAGCGGCCCACGGCATAGAGGGCCAGGCCATAGACGCTGGCATCGGCCAGCATATCCAGTGCATCGGCGATCAGGCCGGTGGACTGGGCCAGCAGTCCGAGGCTGCCCTCGACGGCGAACATCAGGCCGTTCAGTCCCAGGAGCAGCCCCAGCAACCGACGCTGTCCTTCCAGTTCCCGGGCGTTTTGCCGGCATTCACAGTCACTCATGGTTTGGCAGCGTAGCAACCTCCGATCGTTGTATTTATATATTAGGGTAATCTTAATTAAAATTAGTCGGGGAACAGGGAACAGGGAACAGGGAACAGGGAACAGGGAACAGGGAACAGGGAACAGGGAACAGGGAACAGGGAACAGGGAACAGGGAACGGGGAACGGGGAACGGGGAACGGGGAACGGGGAACGGGGAACGGGGAACGGGGAACGGGGAACGGGGAACGGGGAACGGGGAACGGGGAACGGGGAACGGGGAACGGGGAACAGGGAACGGGGAACAGGGAACGGGGCGCTGGTCGGGGAATTACCTTTTGTTACCGGTGCTTTCGGTCAAATCGGCGGGGATGCGTGCCCCGGGCATGAGAACGCCTGGCCCCCTTGCAACCAACCCCATCGACAAAGAGTAATCCTGTTTTGTGCTTTACGTTAACGTAAACGGGATTTATTCTAGGCGCTTGTTCACATCGATCTATAACCCTCTCCCATGTCCGGGCTTGGCGTGGGGGAGAAGGAGGCAAGAGCCCTATGCAACTGACGTTGACCGAAGAGCAGGCATTGATTCAGGACACGGCGCGGCGTTTCGCCCAGAGCGAGCTGGCGCCCAATGCCGAGCGTCTCGATCAGACCAAGGACCGCGATATTCTCACCGGCCACTGCCGCCAGCTGGCCGAGCTGGGCTTCATGGGTCTCAACATCGACGGCCAGTACGGCGGCACGGAAGCGGGTCCGGTGGCCTTCAGCCTGGCCATCACCGAGCTGGCCAAGGGCTGCGCCTCCACCGCCGTGACCGTCTCCGTGACCAACATGGTGGCCGAGGTGATCCAGGCCAAGGGCAGCGAGGCGCAGAAGAGCGCCTGCCTGCCCAAACTCTGTGACGGCACCTGGCTGGCCGGTAGCTTTTGCCTCACCGAGGCGGGCGCGGGCTCTGACCCCGCCGGAATGCGCACCCAGGCGCGCCGTGACGGTGATGGCTGGATCATCGACGGGGTCAAGCAGTGGATCACCAGCGCCGAATTTGCCGGCGTGTTCGTGGTCTGGGCGGTGACCGACAAGGACGCGCCCAAGGGGCGCGGCATCACCTGTTTCCTGGTGGAGGCCGACACCCCCGGTATCACCGTCAACAAGGCGGAGAAGAAGATGGGGCAGCACGGCTCGGCCACCAACGAGGTGGTTTTTGAGGGGTGCCGGGTGCCCGACAGCGCCATCCTGGGCGAGCTTAACCAGGGCTTCAAGCTGGCGGTCACCGAGCTGGCCGGCGGGCGCATCGGTATCGGCTCGCTGGCCCTGGGCGTGGGCCAGGCGGCGATGGAGTACGCGGTCGACTACGTCAAGGAGCGCAAGCAGTTCGGCCAGCCGCTGGCGGATTTCCAGGGGCTGCAGTGGATGATCGCTGACCGGATGACCGAGCTTGAGGCGGCCCGGCTGCTGCTGATGAGCGCCGCCAGCCGTAAGGAAGCGGGGCTGACCTACGCGAAGGAGGCCTCCATGGCCAAGCTGTTTGCCTCTGAAAAAGCCAACGACGCCTGCTACACCGCGCTGCAGCTGCTGGGCGGCTACGGCTATATGCAGGAGTACCCCCTGGAGCGCTATGCCCGGGATGTGCGCATCACCTCCATTTACGAGGGTACCAGCGAGGTGCAGCGACTGATCATCGCCCGCGAAGTGCTCAACGGCCAGCGAGGCTGAGCGTGTCCGCGAAGCCGCTGAAGGGGCTGCGGGTGCTGGATTTCAGCACCCTCTTGCCCGGCCCCTACGCGACCCTCAACCTGGCGGACCTGGGGGCCCGGGTGCTGCGGGTGGAGTCGCCCACCCGGGCCGACCTGGTGCGCGAGTTCGAACCCCAGGTGGCAGGTCAGTCCGCCGCCTTTCAATACCTTAACCGGGGCAAGGCGTCCCTGGCCCTGGACCTCAAGCACCCGCAAGCGAGCGAGGTGATCGAGCGACTGCTAGCAGATTACGACATCCTGGTGGAGCAGTTCCGGCCCGGGGTGATGGCGCGGCTGGGGCTCGATTACGATACCCTCAAGGCGCGCCACCCGGGGCTGATCTACTGCTCCCTCACCGGCTACGGCCAGGACGGCCCCTACGCCCAGCGCGCCGGGCACGATATCAACTACCTGGCCCTGGCCGGGATCAGCGGCTACAGCGGGCGTAGTGGGGAAGCGCCCGCGCCCTGCGGCATCCAGATTGCCGACCTCGCCGCCGGGGCGCAGAACGCCACCATCGCCATTCTGGCCGCGGTGATCGAGCGGCAGCAGACCGGGCAGGGGCAGTGGCTGGATATCAGCATGCTGGATGGCAGCCTGGCCCTCAACGCCCTGTTCGGTCCCGGCGCCCTGACCGAATGCCGTGACCCCGCCCCCGAAGGCAACCTGCTCAATGGCGGCGGAATCTATGATCATTACCGTACCGCCGATGGGCGCTACCTGGCGGTGGGGAGCCTGGAGCCGGTGTTTCGCCGGCGCCTGTGCGATGCGCTGGAGATCGAGAACGGTGCCGCCATGCTGGACGGAGAACTCAAGCCGCGGCTGGCCGAGTGCATCGCGGCTCGCCCCCTGGAACACTGGCAACAGGTTTTCGCCGATGTCGATGCCTGTGTGGAGCCGGTGCTGACCCTCAACGAGCTCGAATCGCACCCGCAGGTTCGGGCCCGGGGGCTGCTGGAAACCCGACAAGTGGGCGAGCAGGCCCTGACCCGCATCGCCAGTCCTTTCCGTTTCGACGGCGAGCGTCCCGGCAGGCAAGGTTTGGCGCCTAGGTGCGGAGCGCAGAACCGGGCGGTGATGAACGAGCTGGGTTACAGCGAGGCACAACTGGAAGCTTTTGGTCGGGACGGACTCTTCGGCCCCAGCAGCGATTGAAGCCCACCGATTAACGGGCCGCGTTAAACCGTCGCTTCCGGCGCCTGGATGCGTTCGAAATAGCGCCGGTACTCGGCGGGAATCTCGATACTCTTGAAACTGTCGGCATCGATGCAGACGGTGGTGGTGCGGGCATCCACGCACACCTTGCCGTCGACCTCGAAGACGTAGCGCAGCTTCAGCGAGGCGCGGCCGATCTTCAGGCAGCTCACCTTCACCAGGGGGCGATCGCCGAACTGCAGCGGGTGAGTAAAATCCACATCGGAATGGGCCATGGGAAAGGCCACCCGCTCGTTCTGGATCAGATGGTAATAGCGTACCCCGATATACTCTTCCCAGAGGTTCTCAAAGGACTCGTGGATGAAATTGTGAATCCGCGGGAAGTAGGCGATGCCGGCCGGGTCCACGTCGCCGAAGCGCACCAGGTGGCGGGTGATAAAGACCTCGTGGTCGCCGTCGCAGGCCAGGCTGAGAATATCGCTCATGCTGGGGGCTCCGTTAAGCGCCGGGCTGAAGCGCGGCAATGGCCGGGTCGTAGGCCGGCTCGCGGGTGATCTCGGGGACCAGCTCGGTGTACACGACCCGGTCGGCTTCATCCAGCACCACCACTGCCCGCGCGGTCAGCCCCGCCAGGGGGCCGTCAGCCAGCAACACGCCATAAGCTTCGGCGAAGGCCTTGGAGCGCATCATGGAAAGCGGGTGCAACTGGTCAAGCCCCTCGGTGGCACAGAAACGGTTCTGGGCAAAGGGCAGGTCGGCGGAGATGACCAGCACGGCCGTGTTCTCCAGCTGGCCAGCGCGGCGGTTGAACTGGCGCGCCGACTCCGCGCACAGGGGGGTATCGAGGCTGGGAACGATGTTGAGCAGCTTTCGCTGCCCGGCGAAGTCGGCGAGGCTCACATCCTGCAGCTGCCGGTTCACCAGCACAAAATCCGGGGCGGGTGCGCCGATAGCGGGTAGCTCGCCCACCGTGTGCAGCGGCTCGCCCTTGAGGGTTACATTGGCCATACGCGTTTCTATCGTCCTTGATCGGGATAGGGAAGCGCTTTCATAGTGCCAGAGGGGCCGATGCTTGGGAATGCTTAGTTGGGCTAAGGTGAGGGGCGAAAACAGGTGCGGGGAAAAAGAGGTGCGGGGAAAAAGAGGTGCGGGGAAAAAGTGGGCGGGGTAAAAAAGGGCGCTGCGGCGAGCGCCCCTTGGGCTGAGCGCTTCAGCCGCGCTTGTCCACCACCCGGACCGCCTTGCCCTCGGACCGGGGCACCTCGCCGGGCGCTTTGATGATCACCTTGCAGCTGATGCCGACGATGGACTTGATATGCCGCTGCACCTTCTCGGCCACCGCCGGGTACTGGTCGGCGTTCAACTCCGGCGCGGCTTCAACCTCGGCGTCCAGGGTGTCCATGACGCCCTCGCGACGGATCACTAGTTGGTAGTGGGGGGCGATATTGGGGAAGCCCACCAGCACCGCTTCGATCTGCGACGGATAGACGTTGACGCCGCGGATGATCATCATGTCGTCGTTGCGGCCGGTGACCCGCATGATCCGCACGTGGGTGCGTCCGCAGCTGCAGGGCTCGGCGCTGAGTCGGGTGATATCGCGGGTGCGATAGCGGATCATCGGCAGCGCTTCCTTGGTCAGGGTGGTAATCACCAGCTCACCGGTCTCACCCATGGGCAGCGGGATGCCGGTATCGGGATCAATCACCTCGAAGAGGAAGTGATCCTCCCAGCCGTGCAGCCCCGCCTGGGCCTCGCAGCACTCCACCGCCACCCCGGGCCCCATGATTTCCGACAGCCCGTAGATATCCACCGCCTTGATGTTGAGGCGCTGCTCGAGCTCCGCCCGCATCGCTTCGGTCCAGGGCTCGGCGCCGAAAATGCCGATCCGCAACTCGCTATTGCGCAGGTCGATACCCTGGCGCTCGGCGTGGTCGGCCAGGTTGAGGGCGAAGGAGGGGGTGGCGCAGAGCACGTTGGCGCCGAAATCCCGCAGCACGATGTTCTGTTTTTCCGTGTTGCCCCCGGACATGGGGGTCACCATGCAACCCAGTTTCTCGGCGCCGTAGTGGGCGCCCAGACCGCCGGTAAAGAGCCCGTAGCCATAGGCGTTGTGCAGGGCGTCGTCCGGGGTGCCGCCGGCGCAGGCGATGGAGCGCGCCATCAGCTCGCCCCAGCGATCCAGGTCGCCCTGGGTGTAGCCGACCACCGTGGGTTTGCCGGTGGTGCCGCTGGAGGCATGCACCCTCGCCACCTGTTTGCGGGGCACGGCGAACATGCCGAAGGGGTAGTTATCCCTCAGGTCGGTCTTGACCGTAAATGGAAACCGGGCGATATCCTCCAGGCTCTTGAGGTCCTCGGGGCTGACCCCGGCCTCGTCAAAGCGACGGCGGAAGTGGGGGACCTTCTCGTAGGCGCGGCGCAGGGTATCCTTCAGCCGGTCCAGTTGCAGCGCGGCCAACTGGTCCCGCGGCAGGGTTTCGATCTCCGGCTGGTACATGTAGGTCGAAGTTTTGTAGGTCGAAGTGCTGGTGACAACGGCCTCGGCGGCCAGACTGTTCGCGACACTCATCGGGGCGTCTCCCTGTTATTTTTGTTTGAATACGACTCACACCACGTAAGGTAAAAAGCCTCAGTGCGGCATCCCGGCCCAGTGCGCCGGGGCCTGTTCAGCCGGCGGCGCTCATGTGGGTGAACGCCTGCAGGCTCCTGACCTGATCCTCGACCCGGCGCTGCAGGTGGTCGACCTGGGCCTGGTCCAGATGTTTGTACTTGCCGATCTGCTTGAGATAGACGCTGATCGGCGCCGGCCGCTCCACCGATCGGGTGAAGCGCAGTCCCTGCTCCGGGGTGAAATCCCAGAGGGTGACAAAATTGGTTTCTACCTGCTTGCGGCAGACCTCGATGGTGTCCGAGGCGGGAAAGCGCCAGCCCGTGGGACAGGGCGCGTAGACATGCAGGTAGGCGAAGCCGCGGCGGGAGGCCTCCAGGGCCTTGTCCAGCTTCTCGTAGTAATCATCCATGAAGGCGAGAGAGGCGGTGGCCACGTACTCGCAGTTATGCATCATCATGATCTTGGCCATGTTCTTGGCATCGGTGCGCTTGCCCTGCATCGCCTCGCCCACCGGGGTGGTGGAGGTCCAGGAGCCGGCGGGGGTGGAGCCGGAGCTCTGCATGCCGGTGTTCATGTAGCCTTCATTGTCGACGCACAGAAACAGTTGCTGCTCGTTACGCTCGGCGGCCCCGGAGAGGGACTGGAAGCCAACGTCGCCCACGCCCCCGTCACCGGCCAGGGCCAGCATGGTGACGTCGCGCCCCAGGCGGTTGTACTGCTTCTTGAGCCCCGCCAGCATGGAGGCGGTGTTGGTCAGCAGGGGGTGAAAGACGGGCACCTTGGTGCCGGTCCTGCCGTTGTAGCCCACGGTGCCCATGCCCGGAATACACCCGGGGGGCGTCGCCACCACCACATTGGAGCCCACGTTGCGCAGGGTGTGGCGGATCAGCAGTTCCGAGTTGCAACCCTGGCAGGCGGAGAGGCCGGGTACGAAGAGGTCTTCCCGCTCGCTGATACGCCGGTAGAGGCTGCCGGCGGTGCTGTATTCAAGGGCGCCGGTGGGGCAGACCTTGACGCAGGCGGGGTCGCCGTCGCAGCCGTCGCACTTGCTGACGTGGCCCACCGCGGCATCAAAGGTGATGCCCCCGTAGGCGCAGCCGACGGTGCAGAGCAGGCAGTTGACGCACTTGTTTGCGTCCCAGTCGATGACGCCGGATTCCGGGTTCTTGTTGAGGGCCCCGGCGGGGCAGTTGGAAACACACTTGGGGTCGCCGCACTGCCGGCACATGGCCAGCTCCACCGGGGCGTCCTCCCGGGCCAGAATCTGGATCCGCGCGTGAATCAGGTCCTCGGAGCCCGCCTTGGCCTGGGCGCAGGCGCGCATGCAGTCGCCGCAGCCGTCGCACTTGGCCTGGTTGAATGTGATGCTGTTGTACGCTGTACCCACGTTGCTCTCCCCTTTAGCGCCAGGTGTCGGACATAAGGCGGCGACCGGTTTCCAGGGGCTGGGCGAGAAATTCCGCCTTCACCTCGCTCAGGTCGGTGCGACGCAGGATCAGCTGCCAGAGAATACCGGGGTCCAGGGCGGCGTTGATCGCTGAAATGCCCTGCAGGCGGCCGTCCTTGAGAATGATCTTCTGGAAATATCCCCGCTCGGCGTCGAAGTCCACCGCGACCTGCGCCGCCGTATCCGCGGTGTCGCTGATTCCCACGGAGATCGCCTGCTGTCCGTAGAAGGTATAGGTGTTGATCGGCACGCCGCCCCGGTAGGGCTGAAGGGCGGGATCCTCCACCATGGCCATGCCGGCGATTCGCCCCTGTTCCACCGCATCGGGCAGAATCCCGGTGACCACCTTGGCATCGCTGTAAAAGTCCCGGGCCTGGGCGACATCGCCCGCGGCCCATATATTCGGCAGGTTGGTGGCCATGTGATCGTCCACCAGGATGCCCTGGTCCAGGTCCAAGCCGCTGCCCTGGCAGTAGTCGGTGACCGGACGCACCCCGGTGCCGACCAGGAGCAGATCCGCGTTCAGAACCTCCCCGTTGTCCAGGTGCACTCGGCAGCCGTCCGCTTGGGGCTCCACCCGTTGTGCCCGGCGGCCCATCTTCATGGTGACCCCCTGGCGGTCAAAGGCGGCTCGAATCAGCTCGGCGGCCTGTGCATCGAAATAGCCGGGCAGCACCTGCGACTGCATCTCCACCACGCTCACCGCGATGCCGGCCTCAGCCAGGTTCTCGGCCCCGTGCATGCCTACCAGTCCCGCGCCCAGCACTACGGCGTTGGCGGCCTTGCCCGCCGCGTCGCGCAGGGCAATCGCATCATCAAGGGTGCGCAGGACCCGGTAGTCGATGCGATCAAGGCCCGGCACCGGCGGGATCACCGGGGTGGCGCCGGTGGCCAGCAGCAGCTTTTCATAATGCCAGCGTTGCCCATCCTCCAGTTCCACCGCCTGCTCGGCGGGCAGGAGTCGGGTCAGGGCCTGGCCGGTCACCCGGTTGATGGCCTCTGCCTGGAAGTAGTCCGGTGTCCGCAGGCTGACACGGTCGGCGCTGGAGCGCCCGGACACCACGTAAGGCAGTACCGTGGGCGAGTAGGGGGCGTGGGTATCCCGGCTGATCAGGGTGATGCTCCCCGCGTCATCCTGCATGCGGATGGCCCTGGCCGCCTCCAGGGCGGCGTGGGAGCTGCCGACTATCAGATATTTACTGGCGTTCATGACCTCTCCCAGGGTTAATCGTTGCGGTTGATCCAGCGGGGGCCGTCAAAGCGGTGCCCCTGCAGCAGTCGGGCGGTGTCTTGAATGACCCCGCTGAAGTCGTCGACGGTGATGTCCGCTCCCGCCAGGCCGCCGATAAAGCTGGCGGCGGGCAGGAAGCGCTCGGTACTGTGCAGTGCGGCGAGGGTCTCCTGGTAGAGGGGGCCGGCATTCCAGCCGAAGGCGACCGAGCGGTCCACCACCCCGATCGCCCGCACCTTGCTCAGCGCCCGGGCCATGGCCTTGACCGGGAAGGGGCGGAAGGTCTTGACCTTGATCAGGCCCACCGCTTCGCCGCGGTCGCGGGCGGCGTCCACGGCGTCCTTGGCGGCCCCGGTCATGCTGCCGATGGTCACCAGGGCGTAGTCGGCATCCTCCAGGCGGTACTCCTCCACCAGGGGGGCATAGTGACGGCCGATTCGATCGCCCCAGTCCCGGTGCGTCTCTTCGATGATATCCAGGGCTTTTTGCATGGCATCGCACTGCCCTTGGCGGTAACCGACGAACAGGCCCGGTCCCGGGCCGCCGGCGCCGCCGGTGAGCGGATCCACCGCCATCGGCCGCTCCGGGTCCAGGGCTGCGTGCCAGTTGATGTTGCGCTCTCCCAGGAAGGCATCCACCAGCACCGGGGGCGGCACCTCGATGCCGGTGACCCCGTAGGAGAGGTAGTTGCCGTCGCTGTTGACGTTCACCGGCAGCATCACCTGCGGGTGTTCCCCGATGCGGTAGGCCATGACGGTGGTGTCCAGCACCTCCTGCACGGTCTCGCAGTACATCTGAATCCAGCCAGCTTCCTTGACCAGCATGGCGTCCTGGTGGCCACCCCAGACGCACTGGGGGGTGAGGGTGTCCCGGGTCACCAGGTTGGCCACCAGGGGCAGGCGCAGGCCGGGGGTGCGGATATAGGGCTCGAACATGAAGGCCAGACCGGGACCGCAGGTGGCGGTGTAGGTGCGCGCGCCGGCCAGGGCCGCGCCCTGCAACGCGGAGAGGACGCTGTGCTCCCCCTCCACGTTCATCAGTTCGGCGTCGATAATGCCCTCGGCTACGAACTGGGAGACGTACTCCACCAGAGATGACTGGGGCGTGATCGGGTAGACGGCGATGACGTCCGGGCGGGCCAGGGCGACGCCCCAGGCCGCGGCCTCGTTGCCGTCGCAGACCAGGGAACGGCTTTGATAGCGAGGGTCGATGGCGGTTTCAATAGCGGTCATGGCTTACTTTCCCCGCTCTTCAATCATGGTAATGGCGCCGTGGGGGCACTCGTGGGCGCAGATGCCGCAGCCCTTGCAGGTGGCCAGGTTGATGTCGAACCAGGCGGTTTTTTCGACGATGCACTGCACCGGGCAGTAGAGCCAGCAGGTGGCGCACTTCACGCATTTTTCCCGGTTCACCAGGGGGCGCTCGGCGCGCCAGTCCCCGGGCAGCATGGTGGTGCATTCGGTGGCGACCGGGCAGAGGTTGTCGGGCACCTTGTCCGGATAAACGGGGCGGTAGGGAATCAGCTGTTCCGGTTTGATGGAGCTGCTCATCAGCACGCCTCCCTGTCCGGTTGGGCCAGATGGTGTACCCGGGTCTCTGCGTAACCCCGCTCCACGGCAAGCAGGTTCTGCTTGAGCCCGGCATCGCGGAAATTGGCCGACGCCAGGCCCCGCTTCAGCGCGTCCAGGGAGACCGCTCCGGTGGTTTTGGCGAAGGCGCCCAGCATAATGGTGTTGGTGATGGGCCGGCCGAATACCTCCATGGCGATCCCCACGGCGTCGCACAACCCCAGGGTGTCGATATGCTCGGGCACATCCAGCTGCTCGGCGGAGTCTCTGGTGGTATGAACCCAGGTGCCGCCCGGCTGCATGCCCTCGAAAATGTCGACGGCGCGGATCACCGAGGGATCGATGCTGATCACCGTGTTGGGGGTGTAGATATTGTTGATGCGGCGGATGGGAGCCTCGTCGAAGCGCATGAAGGCGGCGACCGGGGCACCGCGCCGCTCAAAGCCAAAGGCGGGAATGGCGGTGACGAACTTGCCTTCCTCGACCAGCGCCTTGGCCAGGATCTTGGAGGCGATCACCGCCCCCTGGCCACCGCGTCCGTGAATACGAATTTCGTGCATCGGGAGGTCCTCTGCTGTGAGTCCCGGGTGGTCGGCAGCCTGCGCTGCGCTCACGCCGGGACAACGGCTACCGGTGGGATCTAAGCCGGCAGCGCGGCAACCTTGGCCGCTTTGGCTTGCAGGCGCTGGGCGGTCTGCTGCACATCCACCACGAAGCGGTTGTGTTTGCCCATGGCGACTTTTTCCAGGGGATCGCTGACCAGGATATCGAAACTGACCGCGCGTCCTTTCACCTCGGTGACGGTGACCTGGATATCGACCCACATGCCTTCCAGGGTGGCGCCGATGTGATCCAGCTCGATACGGGTGCCCACCGAGTCCTCGCCGGGGTCGGAGAATTCCAAGAGCAAGTCGCGGCAGGCCATCTCGATGTCGTAGAGCAGGTTGGGGGTGGAGTAGACGCGTCCCTCGTCACCCATGAATTCGATGGTGCGGTCGCGATCGACGTGGACGCGGCAGGTTGAGGTGGTGCCGGTGGTAAGCGTGTCCTTCACAGTCGTGCCCTCTTTTATTCTTGTTGGCAGGGTCGGTGGCCGACGTTCGAATCCAGGAACGGAGGCGACGCGGCTTATGCTGTTTAATGCACGTTAATAAATTGTGTGTTTTATAGTGCATACTCGTTTCCGGTGTTGCAATATAAACGGAACGGCAATGTTCCATCAGGTGGAACTGGCAGCGGGGCGGCTTGACCCAGGGAGGAGCGGTATGGAGACGGTAATTCGGGCGCTGGCCCGGGGGCTAGAGCTGATCGAGCATCTGCAGGACCACTCACCGGCCTCGCTGGCCGCGCTTCACGCGGACCTGGGGTTGCCCAAGGTGACCTTGTTGCGGCTGTTGCACACCTTGCAGGAGGAGGGCTGGGTCTATCGCAGCCTCGGGGATGACCGCTACCGCCTCTCCTGTCATCTGCAGCACATCGGCGACAACCTGGTGATGGTGGACGCCCTGGTCGAGGCCGCCGGGCCGGTGCTGGATAGTCTGCAATACACCCTGGGATGCCCCTGCGAGGTGGCCGTGCGCAAGGGGTTGAGCATGGAAATCGTGGAGACCACCGGCAAAAAATCCCGGGTGGGTACGCTGCTCAAGGGGGTGGAGGAGCGCCCCTCCTTGCTCTCATCTGCCGTGGGCCAGGCCTATGTCGCCTTCTGTTCCCAGACCGAGCGGGAGGAGATTCTGGAGCGGCTGGCCCGGCTGCCGGGGGAGCCGGGCCGGCTCGCCCGCGACAGCGAGCGGGTGGCGCAGGCGCTGGAGGCCGTGCGCCGGCGCGGCTACGGGGAGCAGCAGGCAGCGGATGCGGAGCCGGGCTGGATCATCGCCGTGCCGGTGTTTGTGGAGGGGCGCATCAAGGCCTGTATCAGCCTGCACGGTGTGGGCTCGGCGGCAGCCGGTCAGTCGCCCGGTGAGCGCTTTTATTCAAGGCTCGAGGTCGCCGCCCGCACCCTGTCCTGGGAAGTGGAGGCGGCCTGCTACGGGGAGCAAGTCCTGGCGCAAGGGGCGCAGGCTCTGGGGCAAGGGGAGGGGTGACCAAATGGAAAAGAAAATTCGCGTACTCTCCCGTGGTTTGCAGATCATCGAGTGCCTGGGTAGCGAGAGCCGGGTCTCGCTGGCGCAGCTGAACCGGGTGACCGGGCTGCCCAAGAGCACACTGCTGCGGATTCTGCATACCCTTCAGGTGCTGGGCTGGGTCTACCGCAGCCGTCGTGACGACTGTTACCGGCTCTCCTACCGGCTGCAAGGACTCGGGGATGGTTTGCTGGCCGCCGATGCCCTGGCCGAAGCCTCCGGTCCGATTCTCGACGAGCTGCAGCGCCGCCTCTTCTGGCCTTCCTACCTGGCGGTGCGCCGGGGCCTGGCCATGGAAGTGGTGGAACGCACCCGCACCAAGCGGGTGCTGGTGGTGAACCCCGAGGTGCTGGGGGTGCGGGCGGAGATGCTGCGTTCAGCCATCGGCCACGCCTACCTGGGCCACTGCAGCGAGACCGAGCGTGAGGAGATTCTGGAGCGCCTGGCCAGCGGGGGCGGCGAAGCGGGGCGCCTGGCGCGGGACCGGATCTGGGTGGAGGAGACCCTGGCCCAGGTCCGTAAACGCGGCTACGGGCGACGTGAGCCCAACCAGTGGCCGGCTCCGGCCACGGATCTCTGCGCCATTGCGGTGCCGGTTTTCGTGCAGGGCCGGGTCAAGGCCTGTCTTAACCTGGTCTGGCCGGAGGGCGCGGTCGAATCCGGGCGGGAACGCACCCATCTCTTCCCCCAGTTGCGCGCGGCGGCTGACCGCCTGGCCGAGGCCCTTGAGCAAAGCGCGCTCGCCTTCTGAGAACACCCCGCCCCCTTCAAGCCCTGTTCCCCGCGTCGACCCGCTTTACGCGGGGAAATCGCGCTGCGCATGGGATATGTCAACGCATGCCGGCATGGAATTCCGCCTAGTGGAATAGTGCACGGAAGGCGCCTTCACTTTATTTAAAGCCTGATGCACTATAAATCACGTTGCGCACCGTATTGGTCAGAAGGACCTGTCTCAAAGAGGAGGTTTTGAAAAGGTTCTGAATTATATTTCCTGTTTCGAGTTGTATTACAAAAATAAATAACCACTCAAGTAAGGATTAGAATCATGAGAAAGCCCAGCAAGTGCCTGATCGGGATGGCGGCTGCCGCCATGACTACCACCCTGGTTGTGTCCCCGACCCAGGCCGCCAGCGACGCGATCAAGGTCGGCACCTTTCTAGCCGTGACCGGACCGGCCTCCTTCCTGGGGGACCCGGAGCTGAAAACCCTGCAGCTCTATATTGACGAGGTGAACGCCCAGGGCGGCGTGGATGGCCGTCCCGTGGAGCTGATTCACTACGATACCGGCGGCAACGCCAAAAAGGCCGTTAGCTTCGCCAAGCGGCTGATCAAGAACGACAAGGTGGATGTCATCGTTGGGGGCTCCACCTCGGGCAGCACCCTGGCTGCGATGCCAGAGATCTCCAAGTCCGGCGTGCCCTTCATCTCCCTGGCGGGCTCGGTGAAGATCATCGACCCGGTCGACAAGTGGACCTTCAAAACCCCCCACACCGACCGCATGGCAGCGGCCAAGGTGTTTGACGACATGCGCAAGCGTGGCATCAGCAAGGTGGCCTTGATCAGCGGCGACGGCGGCTTCGGCAAGTCCGGCCGGGCCCAGTCCCTGGCGCTGGCGTCGGAATATGGCATCGAGATCGTGGCAGACGAGTCCTACGGTAGCAAGGACACCGACATGACCACCCAGCTGACCAAGATCCGCGCCACCGGCGCCGAGGCGATCCTCAATTTCGGTTTCGGTTCGGGGCCGGCCATCGTCACCAAGAATATTCGCCAGCTGGGCATCGAGTTGCCGGTCTACCAGTCCCACGGCGTCGCTTCCAAGAAATACATCGAGCTGGCCGGTGATGCCGCCGAAGGGGTGCGCCTGCCTGCCGCCGCACTGCTGGTGGCCGACAAGCTTGATGACGGTGACGCCCAGAAACCGGTGTTGATCTCCTACAAGACCAACTACGAATCCAAGCACGGCCCGGTCTCCACCTTTGGTGGGCACGCCTACGACGGACTCAAAATCGCCCTGGAGGCGATCGACCGCGCCGACTCCACCGACAAGGAGCGGGTGCGCAGCGAGATCGAGGCAACCCAGGGCTTCGTCGGTACCGGCGGCATCTTCAACATGAGCCAGAACGACCACCTGGGGCTGGACCAGAACGCGTTTCGGATGCTGGAAATCCGCAACGGGGACTGGGTGCTGGTGGATTAACACCGGCGCGCTTCTTCTCAGCGACAACCTGAACGCCGCTTCTGCCCCCGAGCGCGGAAGCGGTTGCCGGGTGGGGTAAGGCTTATGTTTGATCAGATCATCCAGTTTCTGGTGACCGGCCTTTCGGTCGGCTCCACCTATGCCCTGGTGGGCTTGGGGTTCGCCATCATCTACAACGCCTCGGGGGTGGTGAATTTCGCCCAGGGGGAGTTCGTGATGCTGGGGGCGATGTCGGCCATCGGCCTGCTGGCGGCCGGGGTTCCCTATCCCCTGGCGCTGTTGGTGGCCATCGCAATCGTTACCCTGGTGGGGCTTGCCCTCAACCGCTTTGCCATTGAGCCGGCGCGGGGAGCGTCGGTGGTTGCCACCATCATCATCACCATCGGCGCCTCGATCTTCCTGCGCGGCGCCGCGCTGCTGATCTGGGGTAAAGACATTTTCAGCATGGCGCCGTTTTCCGGCAGCGAGCCGATCGAAATCGGCAGCGCCACGGTGGTGCCCCAGAACCTCTGGATCATGGGGGTCACGGTGGGCCTGGTGCTGCTGGTGCGCTACTTCTTTGACCGCACCCTGCTGGGCAAGGCCATTCTCGCCTGCTCCTGCAACCAGACCGCGGCCCAGCTGGTGGGGGTCAACGTCAAGCTGATGCTGCTGACCTCCTACGGGCTCTCTGCCGCCATCGGTGCCATCGCGGGACTGTTGATTGCGCCCATCGCCTTCACCTCCTTTGACGCCGGCACCATGCTCGGTCTCAAGGGCTTCTCAGCGGCGATTCTCGGCGGTATGGGCAGCTCCATGGGCGCCGTGGCGGGCGGCCTGGTGCTGGGGCTGCTGGAGTCCCTCGGCGCCGGACTGATCTCTTCCGGCTACAAGGACGCCATGGCCTTCGTGATCATCCTGGCGGTGCTCTTCTTCCGGCCCAGCGGGCTCTTCGGACACAAATCGGTGGATCGCGTATGAAACGTCTCGGCGGATTTTACAGCTATGCGGCCCTGGTGGTGTTGCTGCCGGTGTTCTTTCCGGAGAACTACTTCGTCACCGTGGTGGGGGCCACCATCCTGCTCAACGTCATTCTGGCGGTGGGGCTGAATCTCTTTATCGGTTACGCGGGGCAGATTTCCCTGGGCCACGCTGCCTTTTTCGGCATCGGCGCCTACAGCTCGGCGATCCTGACCACCCGCTTCGGCTGGAGCCCCTGGCTGGCTATGGTGGCGGGGCTGGCGCTGGTCTATCTGATCGCCAACCTGGTGTCGCGGCCGATTCTCAAGCTCAAGGGGCACTACCTGGCGATGGCGACCCTGGGGTTCGGCATCATCGTCAATATCATTCTGGTGCAGGAGGCCCGGTGGACCGGCGGCCCTGACGGGTTGGGGGATATTCCCACCCTCTCGCTGTTCGGTTTTGAGATCGACAGCGACCTGCGCTGGTACGGCCTGATCGCGGCGGTGTCGCTGATGGTGGTGCTGATCTCGCTGAATATCATCGACTCCCGGGCGGGGCGCGAACTGCGGGCGGTGCACGGCTCCGAGTTCGCCGCTCAGATGATGGGGGTGAACACGGTGCGCACCCGCACCAATGTCTTCGTGCTCTCGGCGATGCTCGCTTCCCTGGCGGGAAGCCTGTTCGCCCACCAGCAGGCCTTCGTCAGCCCCGAATCCTTCGGTTTCTTCTTCTCCATCGAGATCGTCACCATGGTGGTCCTGGGCGGCATGGCCTCAACCTTCGGCGCGGTGTTCGGCGCCATCGCCCTGACGCTGCTACCGGAGCTGCTGGTGGTGTTCGAGGATTACGAAATGCTGATTTTCGGCGCCATCCTCATGGGCGTCATGATTTTCATGCCCCAGGGGCTTTTTGTTGCCATCGCCCGCTGGCTGCGGCCGCGGCTCAAGCAGTTGCGGCCGCCGGGGCTGGCACCCAAGCCGCTGGCCAGCCGGGAAAAACTGGAGTGTGACCTATGAATATTCTCGAGGCGGCGCACCTGGACAAGTATTTCGGCGGTGTGGCGGCGGTCACCGACTTGAGCTTCCAGGTGCCCAAGGGCTCCATCTATTCGGTGATCGGTCCCAACGGGGCCGGCAAGACCACCCTGTTCAACATGCTCTGCGGTTACTACGTCCCCAACGGCGGCTCCATCACGTTTGCCGGCAAGGAGCTGGTGGGGCTGGAAACCCACGAGATCGCGGCCCGGGGGATCTCCCGCACTTTCCAGAACCTGCAGGTGTTCTACAACATGACGGTGCTGGAGAACGTGATGGTCGGCTGCCATTTGCGCACCCACACCGGGCTGATCAAGGCGGCATTGCGCCTGCCGTCGGTGGTGCGCGAGGAGCGCCGGGTGCGGGAGTGGTCGATGGAGGCGCTGGAACTCTGTGGCCTGGAGCACCTGGCCGAGCGAGAGGCGGGCGCGCTGCCTTACGGTGAGCTCAAGCGCCTGGAAATCGCCCGGGCCCTGGCCTCGGCGCCGGAGTTCCTGGCCATGGACGAACCGGCGGCGGGGCTCAACGACACCGAGACGCTGGAGATGCGGGCGCTGATCCAGCGCCTCAAGGGGCGCGGCATCACGATCCTGCTGGTGGAGCACAACATGGGGCTGGTGATGGAGGTCTCCGACCGGGTGCTGGTACTGGGCTTTGGCAGCCTGCTGGCCGAGGGCACCCCCGAGGAGGTGCAGAACAACCCGGATGTGATCAAGGCCTACCTGGGGGAGGAAGTCTGATGGGCGCTGAATCGTTATCCCGCGAATCGGCGGCCGCCGTCGAGAACCCGGCCCCGGCCCTGGCGGTGCGCGGCCTTTGCAGCCACTACGGCCCGGTGCAGGCGATTGCCGATATTGACCTTGACGTCTACCCCGGCGAGCTGGTGACCATTGTCGGGGCCAACGGGGCGGGCAAGACCACCCTGCTCCACACTCTTTCCGGGGTACAGGCTGCCAGCGGCGGCAGCGTCACCTTTGACGGCAGCGACATCACCAATCGGCCGGCCCACCGCATCACCGCCCGCGGCATCTGCCACTCGCCCGAGGGGCGCCAGGTGTTCGCCCCCCTGAGCGTGGAGGACAACCTGCTGCTGGGCGCCTTCGCCCGCCGCGAGGACAAAGCGGCGATTCAGGCGGAAATAGCGCACATCTACGGCCTCTTCCCGGTACTTGAAGAGAAGCGGGCCCTGGCGGCCGGCACGCTCTCCGGGGGCCAGCAGCAGATGCTGGCAATCGGCCGGGCGCTCATGGGACGGCCCAAGCTGTTGTTGCTGGACGAACCCTCCATGGGCCTTTCGCCGCTTTTGGTCAGCGAGATCTTCCGGGTGATTCGGGAGCTCAATGACCAAGGGGTGACCATTTTGCTGGTGGAGCAGAATGCCCGTGCCGCGCTGCAGATTGCGGATCGGGGATATGTATTGGAGTCGGGGCGGGTGGCGCTTTGTGCCTCGGCCGCCGAATTGCTGCAAGACGAGTCCGTGCGAAAAGCTTACCTGGGGCACTGAGTCCCCGCCCGATAAGAGGATTGAGCCGATGTATGTGGAAACGATCATGACCACCGAGGTGCTGACGGTGGAGGAAGGGACCCGAATGAGCCACCTGGCGGGGCTGATGCAGGCCCGGCGCATTCGCCATATGCCCGTCGTGGACGGCGACGGGGCGCTCAAGGGAATCATCTCCCACCGCGACGTGCAGAAAGCCTCGCCATCGGATATCACCACCCTCTCCACCGGTGAGGTCAACTACCTGCTGTCGCAGCTCACCGCCAAGGACATCATGCACCGCAGTGTCACCACCTGCACGCCGGATACCCTGGTCGAGGATGCCGCCTGCCTGATGCGCGAGCAGACCATCGGCTGCCTGCCGGTGGTGAAGGAAGGGAAACTGGTGGGGATTCTCACCGGGGTGGACCTGCTCGACTTCTTCTTGGATATCACCGGCTGTCGCAGCAAGGATGCGTCACGCATCTGCATCCGCCTCGAAGACCGCCAGGGAGTGTTGTCCAAACTGCTGGGCTGTCTCAGCGAGCTGGGCGGCTACGTGGTGAGTGTAATGACCCCCCAGAACCAGTCGCCGGGTGTGGGGCTGGAGCGGCAGGTGATTGTCCGCTACCGGGCGGATAACCCCCGCGAACTGAATCGCCAGCTGCAGGAGCGGGGGTACGAGTTGCTCAGCGCAGAGCTTCCCGAGGGCTGAGAGTTACGGCCTCCTTCCCGCTTTTCCGGGGCGGTTGCCCCCGCCCTGAGCGGGGCAACCGCCCCCGTCCCCAAAAAACATCTTCATACCCTGGCTTTATGGAGGTGGGACGGTTTGGTGAAAGTCAGTCCGTTGGACACCCGCAGTCAGGTGTTTTGATGCCCTGCTGGTCGTGACCAACCAATGCCGGCTTATGGCCACCATTTCGGACCGTTAGATGTTGCGGATATTTGCTAACAGGAATGAGAGACAGCTCGCCAAAAGCGGACGCTTTTTTCCGCGGCTTGTGCTCGTTACGGGCACTTTGCCGTCATCGGCAACGTGAATCGATGGGAACAGGGTGATCTTAGCGTATGCGCCCAAAGCGCCACATTTAACACCTTGAATGACAATATCTTTCTACCTCTCTTCCCATTTATGAGAAATTCCCCCTCGTGCTTCCGAGCAGCGGTCCAGCAAAGATACTGGCGGGCTCTCGCACCAAGATCTACAAGGCATTGATTTTAATGTGTTTGCAGCCGAAAATTAGCCGCCAAGAGAGCACTCGGTTAATGCTGGTGTAAATATTGCCTTCAATTAGTAGGGATTCTAGTCGCTTGCGGCAGGCACAGGTCTTTTCTTAATAAAGGGAACTTAATCAGTGAATATCCAAGTTGTCTCAAAAATGACCTCAAGATCTCATCAATCAGTTTCCGTTCTCTCTTTTTTTGCGCTGCTATTCAACTCAGTCAATGCCGTCCGCGGCTGGCTTGCCCAACGGCCATTCAGGGGAAGGGTCTCGGGTTTTGCCAACGCCGCATTGGCACTGACCCTTGCCCTTGGCCTGCTGTTTCCTGCCGGTTCTGCCTATGCAGCGACGGTCACAGTCCTGCCGAATGCAAAGAATGGAAGTGACAGTAGCGGCGAGAATCTCAGCGAGATAACAACGCAAAATGGCCCTGGCAGTCCGTCCAATGTGCAATTGCAGGCAAACAATGACGGTATGTACACGCTCGGGGATGGTGGTGGTCGAATGTATCTGGACGGCTTCGATACGTCCGCCCTTAGCGGGACGATCACTGCCGTGACGCTTCATCTGAGATATGCGGTATCGAACGTCGACAAAAACTATGAAGGCACCAATAGAGTTCGATGGAGGTTACAGGGCGGGACGTTCGCGAATACGACAATACAGCCCACGAGTATAAGCGGCTGGAGCTCAGATCAGACCTACAACCTCTACGCTCAGGGGGTGGATACGATCGCCGAGATTCAGACGCTGGATATCGACTTTACCAATAACGATGGTCGCAAGGAGGCCGTTCACTTCGACTACCTCTGGCTTGAGGTTACCTATACGGAGCCCAACAGTGCGCCGACCTTGACGACGATCACGACGTTGACCGGTGCGACGGAGGACACGGGCTTTGCCATCAGCTACGCGGACCTGGCAGCAGCGGCCAATGAAGCCGATGCTGATGGTGATACCGTCAATTTCCGAATTGAAGCGATCAGTACCGGCACGTTGACCCACAGTGTGGGTGGGGCGGTTGTGGCGGGTACGACCCTCCTCGAGGCGGGCGAGACGCTGACCTGGACCCCGGCTTCGAACGCGAACGGCAGCGCTCTGAATGCCTTCACTGTGGTTGCGCATGATGGCACGACGGTCTCGTCACCCGCCGTCCAGGTGAAGGTCGATGTCGCAGCGGCGAATGATACCCCGACGTTGACGACGATCTCGACGTTGAGCGGAGCGACCGAGGACACGGCCTTTGCCATCAGCTATGCGGACCTGGCAGCAGCGGCCAATGAAGCCGATGTTGATGGTGATACCGTCAATTTCCGGGTTGAGGCAATCAGTACCGGCACGTTGACCCACAGTGTGGATGGGGCGGTCGTGGTGGGCACCACCCTTCTGGAGGCGGGTGAGACGCTGACCTGGACTCCGGATGCGAACGCCAATGGCAATGGTCTGAATGCCTTCACGGTGGTTTCGCATGACGGCACCACGGTCTCGTCACCCGCCGTTCAGGTGAAGGTCGATGTCGGTGCGGTGAACGATGTACCGACGATCTCGGCGATCTCGGATCCAGTGGCCTTTGCTGAAGATGGGAATACCGGACCGCTGTCGTTCACGGTCGATGAAGGAGGCGGCACGCCGGAGGACAGTCAGACGCTGACGGTGACAGCGACCAGTAATAACACCACGCTGGTGCCGAACAATGCAGCGAATATAACGATCGCGTACTCGGACAACGGTGCGGCATCAGCCGATGCGTTGACACCAACGATCACGATCACGCCGGCGGCCAACGAAAGTGGCACGGCAACGATCACGGTGACGGTTCAAGACAATGGTGGCGGTACGGATACCGTCACCGAACAGTTCACGGTGACGGTCAATGCGGTGAACGATGCACCGACGATCACGACGATCACGAATCAAACCATTGCTGAAGATGGGAATACCGGACCGCTGTCGTTCACGGTCGATGAAGGAGGCGGCACGCCGGAGGACAGTCAGACGCTGACGGTGACAGCGACCAGTAATAACACCACGCTGGTGCCGAACAATGCAGCGAATGTAACGATCGCGTACTCGGACAACGGTGCGGCATCAGCCGATGCGTTGACACCAACGATTACGATCACGCCGGCGGCCAACGAAAGTGGCACGGCAACTATCACGGTGACGGTTCAAGACAATGGTGGCGGTACGGATACCGTCACCGAACAGTTCACGGTGACGGTCAGTGCGGTAGATGATCCGTCAACTCTGACGATGTCCCAGCCAAGTGGTCAAACTGTTACTCCCGGAACCTTCAATATCACCTACACGCTGAGTGACCCAGAAGGGGTTGCGACAGTCAGTTTCTTTTATGACACCACCGGGTCCGGATTCAGCGGCACGCCCATCGGCGGTTGTGCGGACCAAGTTGCCGGTACCGACCAGATCTGTGCGTGGGACACCAGCGGCCTGTCGGTCGGTACCTACCATGTCTACGGCGTGCCCTCCGATTCCGGATCGAGTGCCTACTCGGCGGGGACACTGACAATTACCGCTGTAGATGATCCGTCAACGCTGACTATATCCCAGCCAAGTGGTCAAACTGTTGCACACGCAACCCCCTCTTTTGATATCACCTATACGCTGAGTGATCCGGAAGGGGTTGCGGAAGTTAATTTCTATTATGACACCACCGGGGCGGGATTCAGCGGCACGGCCATCACCGGTTGTCTGAACCAGGTTGCAGGTACCAACCTGACCTGTACGTGGGATACCAGCGGTCTGCCGGGCGGTACCTACCATGTCTACGGCGTGCCCTCGGATTCCGGATCGAGTGCCTACTCGGCGGGAGCCCTGACGATTCTTCCCAATGTTACTCCGAGCATTACCAGTAGTGCCGCCACGACAGCAACCGAAGATATCCAGTACACCTACGGCCCGACAGTCAGCGATTCGGATGGTCCGGGGGCAACCTGGTCGAAGCTGGGCGGTGATACCTGCCCGACTAGTACCATCAATAGCAGCACGGGTGCCTACGCCTTTACCGCAGCCGGGCCTAATCCGATCAGCAGCTGCACGTTGTCGATCCAGGTCTGTGATGGTGGTAATCCAAACGAGTGTGCTAGTGAGACGGTAACGGTTAATGTTTCCGCAGTGAACGATCCACCCACGATTACCTCCACCGCCTCGACGTCGGCGACCGAAGATATCCAGTACATCTACAACGCGACATTCAGCGATCCTGAGAATCAAGGGGGAACCTGGTCGAAGTTAGGCGGTGATACCTGCCCGAGCAGTACAATCAATAGCAGCACCGGTGCCTACGCCTTTACCGCGGCCGGACCGAATCCGATCAGCAGCTGTACGCTGTCGATCCAGGTTTGTGACGGTGGTGTGCCGAGTGAGTGTGCTAGCGAGACGGTAACGGTTAACGTGACCGCAGTGAACGATCCACCAACGATTACCTCGACTGCCCCGACGTCGGCGACCGAGGATACTCTTTACAGCTATACACCTGCTGTAAACGATCCGGACGGTCCTGCGACCAACTGGACAGTTCGCGGAACCGATACCTGTGGAGGTTCGTTCACCGGTGGTACTTACAATTTTACCCCGGCCGGTCCGACGCCACCGGCGAACTGTCAGCTCGATATCCAACTCTGTGATGGGGGCAGTCCGGACCTGTGTACGACAGAAACGCGTACAGTGACCATTACCGCTGTAGATGATCCGTCAACGCTGACTGTATCTCAGCCAAGTGGTCAAACTGTTACAGCCGGAACCTTTTTCAATATCACCTACACGCTGAGTGACCCGGAAGGGAGTGCGACAGTCACTTTCCGTTATGACACCAGCGGGTCCGGATTCAACGGCACGCTCATCAGCGATTGTGTAAACCAGGTTGCCGGTACCAACCAGACCTGTACGTGGGACACCAGCGGCATGCCGGAGGGTACCTACCATGTCTTCGGCGTGCCTTCCGATTCCGGATTAAGCGCCTACTCGGCGGGGCAGATCACCATCACCCCCAACAGCGCGGCGACACTGGTGGTGAACCAGCCCGACGGCGCGGGTGACACGATCGCCGAGGGCGGCAGCTTCACGATCCACTACGACCTGTCGGACAGTGACAGCGTGACGACGGTCGCGTTCTTCTACGATGCCAACAACAGCGGCGCCGACGGCACGCCCATCGATGGTTGCGGAGCCGAGCCGGAAGCGGCGGGCGGGACCTGCGTCTGGAATACCAGCGGTGTCGAACCGGGCAGCTACTACGTCTACGGCACGACCATCGGTGACGGGGCGAGCGCAGCGACGGTCTACTCGTCGGGCGTGGTGACGATCAACGCAGCGCCTTTGAATTACGCATCCGGTGATGACGGCACCAGCCCCGGGAGCGGAGATAGTATTCCCGGGGTCTCCAGAAGCGGCGGCGGTGACGACAGCAATAACTACCAGAGCGGCAAGCTGAAGATAAACGTCGAATACGAGTTCAGAGTCGACTTCATCGACGACTCGGGAGAGTCACCCGTGGTCGAGCCGAGGCTTTACATTGCGCACAGGGACTCTCCCACGGAGGGCCCGGGCGGGGATTTCTTTGCCTACCCGCTTGTCTGTACCGGGGTGACATGGGGCACCGGTAAGACATGCACCACCAAGATGAAACTCGGCCCGGCCGCTTCTCACAAGTTCTACTTTTACGCTGAGAAGAGCGATGGCACGGTTATACGTAAACCATCGAGCGGATATGCTGATGGGCCGGCGATACAGTTGATAGACGGTTACTCTTTGGTGGGCGTGTCAAGGGATATCGACAGCTCAAACTACGATGGCATTGCCGCTTTTAACAGTTCAGAGACCTATGGTTGGGTCTCCGCAGGTTTAGATACCGCCTTCGGCGCCACTTTCAACGGAAACTATGTGCCAGTCACAAGTTTCGGCAATCCGGCTGAAACCGGGAGAGGGTACTATGCATATCAGTGGGGCGATACGCTGCCTCAGCTTGAATCCAACCCCGATGTGACGGCCGCGTCTCATGCCATTACCCTCCAGGCGGGCTGGAACATCATCAGCAATCCTTATAACGGCAATGTGAAGTTGCATGATGTCCAGATAAGGCAGAACGGTGGCGCGACGGAACTCTGGTTGGATGCTGCCGGCACCCCGAACGAATGGATAGAGCCGGCCATATATTACTACCAGGGCAGGGAGTGGGGAGGCACCCATACATCGGAATTCGGTCCTGGAGCGGAGCTTGTTCCATGGATGGGCTACTGGATGTACGTAAAAGACGACATAAACAGTTACGAACTGATCATAACCAAACCTGCCCAGTAGTGATGGGGTACATAGCGATGATTACGATGAGAGGATCAATGGCGCGGATGTTTCTTGCGGTGCTTCTTGCATGGAGTGCATCGATACCTGCTTCGGCAGAAGAGTGGGAGGTAGAAATAGTCGCATCAACCCCCGATGGAGCAGAGAATAGCCTCCACTTCGGCCAAAAGCCGGATGCCACTGACGGCTATGACAGCCGATACGAAGTGCGAGCAATGCTGGGTGGCGATATCGAGGCTTCCTTCCCGCATGCGGAATGGGATGTTTTAGCCGAGCATTTCTGGCGCGACATCAAGGCAGCGGACCAGACGAAGTCATGGGTTTTCGAAGTGAATACTGCCCTTAGTGGGACTGAGACAACGCTCAAATGGGATCCATTGAAGCTCCCTGAAGGCTATGTCGTAGAACTCACTGATATGGCCCAGCACACTGTTATCGATATGACTTCCCAGAGTGAACATCACTTCTCCACGTATGGTGGGCCGAGACAGTTTACCATTAACACCAAAGCGCCTGATATGGCGGTGTTCCTGAAGTCGCCCTCCGGTCTTGAGGCTGCATGGGGTGAAAACAATGCGGTAATTCACCTTATCTGGACTGACAACTCGGAAGGCGAGTCGGGATTCAGGCTGGAGCGCAAGGTACCTGGAGAGCAGTGGACCTTGGTCGCCTTGCTCGATGCGAATACAACGGCTTACAGCGACGACACCCTAGCCCCCCTCACGGGCGGGAAGAAGAACAACGAGGTAATATTTCTTTACCGGGTGAAAGCGTACAATAGCCTGACTGAATCTGAATTCAGCAATACAAAACCGATCAAGTGAGGCGTTTCGCATGACACAAGGGCCGGGGCTTTACATTTTATTCAAGAGAACAGTGTCTGTCTGTTTTGTGTCTCTGATCTGCAGTTTCCTCCTGATCGAAGGCGCCTGGGCACAAACGCCTCCTCCTCCTCCGCCTGATCCTGTAGTTCCTGCAGGTGGCCCGTGGGGTTATCTGTCGCTTATTGCGGCAATTGCAGCGTATGCCGGATGGTCTAAGAAGAGGTCTAAGAAGAGCTCCAAGAAGCATCCTCCAGAGGACGAGCGTTAGCAGAACAGGGTTATCGGCGAGCTATTAACCTGGTGGCCAAATAGATATCCATACCGATTTGGCCATCGCCCTCTAAAGCTGGCGCAACTGCGCGAAGTTGCTGGCTTTCGAGGGCTCGCATTAGCCTCACGGCTAATGTTGACTCATCCATGAGTCAAACTATTAACCCACGGGTTAATAACCGCAGTTCGGCGCAGGCAACCGACTGCGCCTGAATTCTAAATTTGATCCTGAATACAATTCGCCCCGGAGTTTGTCGCTATTGAGGCGCCTTCCGGCGCCGACACCTTGCCCCTGTGACGGGTGGCTACAGCCAGCTTGAAATCTACCGCTCTTTCCTCAACCACGCCCATTTATTGGTGGACATGAGCGCCCAGAGCAATACTGGAATCGTGATAGAGTAAATTCTCATCAAAAGCAGCGTGTTGGTAGAGAGTTCACTCTCAATACTGACACCCTGGATAACAAGGTAGCCGACGACCATAGCGAAGATCAGATGTACAAGCCATAGAACGCCCAAACCACAAACGAGTTTCACTGCTAAACGCCCTATATCGTTTGCCTTCGCCGAGGCAATCGTGAGAGCGAAGAAAATAGATGAGTCGAAAATATCGACTGAGATGGGGAACGTCACGAAGCCCCCTAAATGATGGTAGGTTATCGCTTCATTTGCCGCTGTAACGGAGAAATAGCTGCTGCTTAAGAAGGCGTTAAATGCCCATTCGGAGACGCTGGCTAAAACATTTAAATAGAATCCCATCACAAGCCAAAGTCCTAAAATCGCAATGATCGATACAAAAATGGCCACACTGCAAAACGTCAGCAATGTTTTGCTGGCGGAAGGCCCCTGGTTCCATGAGAGCCATATGAAGAAGACAGCTATGGCAAATACGCCCTGCCACAGATAAGTGTGCATGAAATTGAAGATCGCGGGGAAATTCGCACCTGTAACGCCGAGGACAGCTATTCTCAGAACATTTAAGAAAATGATGATCACGCCGCCCGCCAAAATTCCCTTGATTTTGTGGCTGATATTGTGGGGCGGAGAGGTGATAACAGCTACAGAAAATATCAACAGAAAATAAAACGCCGTGCATTCTGGGTCGATAAGCATCTTGAAACCGGAGACTGTCACTGTCGCAAAAGTGTCTTCGTAGATGACAGGAACGCCGAAGGGTTTCAGTAAAACAACGACGAGAGAGCCCGTAAGGTCGATTAATCCGCCTATGAATAATCCGAATAAAGAGAAGACAGGGAGTAGACCGAGTGCGAGAAAAAGCGCACTAAGCAGCACCAAAAAACGGAAAGAAAACCTATAAGCGCTGATGGTTGAGTATTTCTCTTGAGCCAATCCAGATATCTCCATTAAATCTACAGCTAGTTGTAATAGTGTCACCTGGGGTCAAAAAAACCAGATAATTATAGCATAATTAAATGGGGGTTGCCTAGATGGAGCTAGCGCTGGACCAGCAGAAATGCTTAATTTTCAATATGCGCTTCCGAATTATTATTCCTGCGATATGGATTCTGAAACAATAAAACCTAAGGTAGTTCCCTCCGCAAAAGGTGTCGCTTGCTTAAACAAAGAAATGAAACCATCGCTGCAGTACGGAGGGGAATTTACTTTTATTATTCAGGGAAGGACGGCGTACTGATTGGGAGTTTCACTATTGATAGAAATGATTGTGGGTTGGGTCTCACATTTTCCTAACAGGTAAATGCCGCCGGCGCAAAAAACACGCGGCTGGTTAGGGAACCTACGACCTAGCCCTGTCTTCTGAGACGTTTTGCTGCTCAAGCAGCATTTGCGGCCTAATTGTCCGCTATTTGACTATTTTTTATCGCTTGTATGCCGATCTCTCAGCATACAGACGTACTCGCCCTACGCGCTGAGCATCTGACTTGGAGCGTACAGTTTTTGACCGTCGCCAGTGCTCCGGTACGCCCCGCGATGGTGTCTCGCCTTAGGTCAGCAGCTCGGCACAGGCCACGGGGTGGCTGGTCACCATAAAGTGGCTGGCCCCCTCAATCACGGCCTGGCGACTGTCGGGAATCAGCCGGTGCAGGTGATGGCCGATGGCCTGGGCGGCGGGGTGGGACTCGCTGCCCCACACCACCCGGGTTGGCACGGCAAGGCGGGTAATCGCATCGGCATCGTAGTCACCGCGGGTACAGATGTCCCAGTGACGCAGGTTGTTGCGCGCCAGCTTAGACAACGCCGGCCTGACGTGTTCGGGCAGGGCGTCGAAGGCGCCGGGGCCCCCCCAGAACTCCAGCACCTGTCCCCAGGCGTCCGCTACCTCGGCGGCACTGTCCCGCCGGTAGCCGGCCACGAACTGCGCTACATCCCGCGCCCGCGGATCCCCCACAGCGTCCAGTACCCAGGCAGCCACCGGCTCGAATAGGGTTAGCGCCGACAGCGGCAGGTTGCCCTTGAGGGCCTGCGCCAGGGCCACCACCCCGCCGTAGGAGTGCCCCACCAGGTGGATGGGCTGGTCGGTGAGTTCGGTCACCACCCGTTCAATCAGTGCCAGTTCGGTATTGATATCGGGGGCGGCGAAATCCCCGGGGTCGGCTGTGCCGCCGTGGCCGGGCAGGTTGATGGCGATGCAGTGGCGGTGGGGCGCGAGACGGGTGACGATTTTGCGCCAGGTGGCGGTGTTGGCGAAGGAGCCGTGAATAAAGACCATGGGCGCGCCCTGGCCGGACTGCTCGACGTAGGGGGGCGCGGACGTTATGGACATGCTGGGACTCCTGTTCTGCACAGGGGGCATTCAAACCTGAAGGAGAGCGGGGCGCAATCGGATAAAGGTGCACATCGAAGGGAACAAAAAGGCGACGGGGCTGGCCCGTCGCAACTACCCAAGGCGGCTAATCTACCTTCACGGGAAGGTCGCCATCATGGAAAACAGCGAACTCAGGCCGCAGAGGGTGTGCGTCGCGGCGCACGCTGACCTCGCACCGGCTGGTGCTGCAGGCGAAAGCCCTGGGTGAAGGCCGCCTTGCGGATCAGGGTGTATTTCATCGCTGCTCCTGCGCCCACGGCCAGTAACCCGGCCACCAGTGCGATCTCGGGCCGCAGGGTCGCCAGCAGCAACAGCACCGCCGGCAGCAGGTGACCCAGCCCCAGGAAGGTGGTGTCGATGCTGGCCAGGGTCTTCTGGCTGGGCAGAGGCGCCCGCTGCTCCTTGAGTCCCTCGCGGTAGCGTCGCCAGCTCCAGGCGCGCAGGCCCAGGAGCAGCAAGAGGGCGGCGGCGACGGGGACCAGCGGGCCGCCCACAAAGGCCAGCAGCACCAGCAGCAGGGCGCAGCCCTCGGTCAGCCCGGTGACGATCAGCAGCTGGGCGCAACGGGGGTGTCGCCAGGCGGGAATCCCCTTGTCGGCCCTGAGTATGCGCGACTGGCTGAAGAGAAACGCACCGGCCAGCAGGGCGGTGGGCCACACCAGGGCGGGCTGGAACAGCCAGGCGGCGGCGCCGCTGAGAAACAGCAGGGGGGCGACCAGGGCCTCGCGGGACATCCAGGAGGTGGCGAGGTGCTTGAAGACGTTGAGCGCACGCCAGGGGCGGCCGATCTCCAGCCAGACGCAGAACAGCCCGGCGGCCACCAGCGCCAGCCCCAGCAGGACCAGCGGCAGGCTCTCGGCCCCCAGGGGGCCGGCCAGGGTAGCGCTGACCACCAGGCCGCTGCCCGCGCCGCCGCAGATAAAGTTGCCGGCGGCGCGCCAGTCCCAGTTGCGTTGAACTTTGGAGGAGAAGCGTGGGTTAGCGGTTTTCATCGGCTTGGTCCCATATGTAGTAGACGCCGGGGCCGGTGCCCAGCTCTTCGTTCTGACGGAAGCTTTGGGTCTGGCGCAACAGGGTTGAAAGACGGCTCTCGGGGTCGTCCAGGTCGCCGAACACCAGGGCGCCGGAGATACAGGAGTTGACGCAGGCGGGGGTCACCTCGGGGTCTTCGCCCGGTGTCTGGCCGGTCTCCCGGGCCAGGTCGATGCGCTCGATGCAGAAGGTGCACTTGGTGGCGACGTTGATACGGTCGGGGTCGTGCAGTTTCAGCTCGTTGGGCATGGGTTTGTCGCCGTAGGCGAACTGCGCCTCGTGGACGATGGAGCGCGCCTCGAAGGGGCAGGCCATGACGCAGTTGGCGCAGCCGATGCAGAGTTCGTAGTCGATGCTGACCAGGCCGTCGTCGCGTTTCTGGGTGGCGGTGGTGGGGCACACCTCCTCGCAGGCCGGCGTGTCGCAGTGCATGCAGGCCACGGGCATAAAGCTGCGGCGCACGTCCGGAAATTCGCCGGTCTCGACGTCCAGCACCCGGCGCCACTGCACGCCGGGCGGGGTGCCGTTCTTTTGCTTGCAGACCGCGCTGCAGGTCTGGCATCCGGCGCAGCGGCGCAGGTCCACCGCCATGGCGTAACGGGTCATCGGGCTTCTCCTTCCACTTTGGCGATGGCAACGCGCACGATGTCAGCACCGGAGCCCGTGGCATCGGTGAGCTCCAGGGACATGGGCGCGATGGTGTTGAGGCTGGGCATCTGCAGATCTTTGGCGTAGGGGGTGGCCCAGTGGTCGAACTGGCCCACGATCACCAGGGTGTCGGGGCGTACCCCCTGCACCAGCTCGGCGCGGCCGTAGGTGACGCCGATATGGGAGCGGATCGCGACCCGGTCGCCATGCCCGATACCCAGGCGTTCGGCGCTGTCGGCGTTCATGATCACGCCGGTGTGGCCGCGCACGTTCTGCGACACCTCCCGCATCAGCTGAATGCTGACGTTGGCCCCGGTGTGGTACTGCATGCTCTTGGTGGCCAGCAGCCAGAAGGGGTAGTCGTTAGGGTCGGCGCCCTCGCTCTTCAGCGCGGTTTCCCAGCGCCCGGGGATGTCGTGCCACTCGGGCAGGGCGCTGTACTCGGACAGCTGCTTGTCCCACCAGGCGATGTTCTTCTCGTGGAGGCGGTTGCCCAGCTCCTTGCCGATGCGCAGCAGCCGCTCCTGGTAGGGCATCTCGTAGCGCAGCCCCTGGGCCTCCATGGTCGGGTGCAGGTACCAGCTGTGCTGGGGAATGGGCTGAAGGTCCAGGCCGTGCTCCTGGAACCAAGCCAGGTCCTTGACCCCATCACTGCCGTTGAGCTGGGCGCTGGCCGCCTTGCAGACCGCGTCCCAGATGGTGTCCGGTTCGTGGACCTGGGACTCGTCGAGGCTGAAATCGTAGTCCTCGCTCTTGAGCGGGGCGATGCCGCCGGCGCCCCGGTTGAGGGCCTTGTTGTACTTTTCCAGCAGCCCGGTGCGTTTGGCCAGCTGGGTGGAGATCCAGGTGAAGTCCTTGGCCTCGCCCTGGGGCTCCACCACCTTCTGGCGCAGGATGCTGCCCTTGTGGCGCCAGAACTGCTCGACAAACTTGGTGCCGCCGATGGGGATCAGCTGGTTGGCTTCCAGGTCGGTGGCGTCGGGGAGCAGCAGGTCGGCCATCCAGTTGGTTTCATCCAGGGTGTAGGCGAACGCCACGGTGTAGGGCAGATCGGCGATGGACTCGGTCAGGCTGCGGGTGTTCCAGAAGGAGATGGCCGGGTTGGAGCGGAACACGAACCAGATATCGGGCTTGGTGGGCTCGGGCATGTTCCACCCCTCGGGGCGCTCCTTCTGGAACATCCAGGCCAGTTGGGTCGGCCCCAGGGCCTGGCTCCAGGCGGAGTTGCCGACGATGGGCACCAGGGTTGTGTGGGCGTTGCGGCCGATGGGCTGGGCCACCCAGTGCTCCTTGTCGGTGGGGTTGAGCTTCTGGGCCATGAAACCGTCGACCCCGGGCTTGATGCTCTTGAGCCGGTCCTCGTGGGGGCGGTTGAGCCGCACCGTGGTGCCCAGGGTGCCACCGGGGGTTTCCAGGGCGCCAACCAGCACCGCCAGCAGGGTGCGGGCCCAGCAGCACTCGTAGGCGCCCCAGCCGTTGTTGACCGACTTGCCCAGGGTCACCGCCACGGGGCGGTAGGGCAGGGTGAGGCCGTCCACTTCCAGGGTCTCCCCCACGCAGGCGTTATCCAGGTACTCCGAGGCCAGCCGGCGGATGGTCTCGGCGGGCACATCGCAGATGGCCTCGGCCCACTCCGGGGTGTAGTCGGCCATGTGCGCCGTCAGTTTGCTGAAGCCGGTGGTGCCGGTGACCTCCTGCAGGTGGTGGTGCTGCTCGTCGGCATCGACACTGAGCGCCTGGGCCACCGTGAAGCTGCCCTCAAGCGCGGGCTTGACGCCTGAGGTGTCAAAGGGGACGGCCCGCTGGGTTTCGTCGTCCCACACCAAGGGTTTGGCGCTCTCGGGGTCGCGCAGGTAAAGCCCGTCCGGCCCCACCAGGTAGGGGGAGGCGGTGCGCTCGCGCAGGAACGCGATGTCCAGCCGCTCGCGTTTGGCTTCATGGAGCAGGCAGTGGATCAGGGTGAACAGGAAGGCGGCGTCCGTCTTGGGGCGGATCGGCACCCACTCCGCGGCGGTGGCCCCGGTGATCGACTGGTGGGGCTCCACCTGCACCCGCTTGTAGCCCCGCACCCGGGCGTCGGCGTGGCGGGCGATGGCGCAGGGGCCGCCGCTGGCATCCACGTTGCTGCCCATGGAGAGCACAAACCGGGTGTGGGGGGTGTCGGCCGCCACGGTGAAGGCCCGGTGCCAGAATTCGCCGTAGAGGTGCTCGGAGTGGACGCACTTGACCCCCTGTCCCGAGCCGAAGCTGAAGTCGATGGGACCCCAGGCGGCCAGGAAGGCGGGGAAGGTGCCCATGTAGTACATGGGGGTGCCGCCGTGGCCGAAGGTGGCGGCGGTACGCGGCAGGCCCGCCTCGTCCAGCAGTCCCTTGTCGCGGATGGTCTGCAGCTTGTCGCAGAGCAGGGTCAGGGCCTCGTCCCAGGAGATGGGCACGAACCCCGGGTCCTCCTTCATCCCCTTGTTGGGGTTGGTGCGCTTCATGGGCTGCAGGATGCGGTTGGGGTTGTAGGTTTTCTGGATCAGGCCGTAGGCCTTGACGCAGGGACGCCCCCGGCCGGGATGGCTGTCGCAGGTGTCGAAATTGGGGGTCACCTGGGTGGCGACCCCGTCGACCACTTCCACTTTCATCGGGTCGGGGCCGGCCACGCAGTTGTAGCAGTAGGTGGGTACCGCCCGGGTGTTGGCGTTGGCGCTTTTCATGCTGGTTTCCTTCTGCTGGCTGGCCATCACAGGATCCGCTCGGGGTGGGTGTAGATCGAGAGGCGGGAGTCGCGGGCGAAGCCGATCAGGGTCACGCCCAGTTGATCGGCCAGGCGCACCGCCAGGCCGGTGGTGCCGGAGAGGGCGGCGATGATGGTGACGCCGCAGGCGGCCGCCTTCTGCACGATTTCGTAGCTGGCCCGGCTGGTCATGACCACCAGTCCCGGGGTGGATGGCTGTCCCGCCGCAAGGCGCTGGCCCAGCAGTTTATCGAGGGCGTTGTGGCGGCCCACGTCTTCGCGCAGGCATTCGATGGCGCCGGCCGGGTTGCACCAGGCGGCGGCATGAACGGAGCCGGTCTTGTTGAAAAGGTCCTGTAGGGGCTTGATCCGGCCCAGCGCGGTTTGCAGGGCGGCGGCACTGATTCCGGGGCCGGCGGCGACGGGAGGCAGGTCGTGGCCCAGCTGCTCCAGGCTCTCCTTACCGCAGAGGCCGCAGCCGGTGCGGCCGGCCAGGTTGCGGCGCTGGGTCTTGAGCGCCCAGAAGCGGGACTGGGCGATCTGCAGGGAGACCTCGATCCCTTCGTCCCGGGGCTGGACCTGGATGTCGTAGATCTCCTCCGGACGCTCGACGATGCACTCGCTGAGGCTGAAGCCGCGGGCGAAATCTTCAAGATCCCGCGGTGTGCAGAGCATCACCGCGTGGGAGAGGCCGTTATAGACCAGGGCCACCGGCACTTCTTCGGCGACCCAGTCGCTGAGGGCTTCGGTACGTCCGTCCCGCCAGCGGCTGACCGGGTACTGGCCCAGGGCGGCGTCGGTCGGGTGGGGCTCGGGGCCCCTTTCAAGGCTCAACACATCCGCCTCCTTGTTATTGTTTTTGGGCCTTGTGAGGAAATAGGCACAGGTGCGGTATGGAATTATTCAATGATACGTATTCGGTTCTTTGTGTAAATCATTTTGTATCGTTTTTGTTCCGTCAGAAGGAATGCTCCGCAACGACTGTTCGCAGCACCGCCCGCTGCGCCTAGTCGCCAGGTTTACGACGCTTCACCTGCTTGGGGTCGACACAGATCGGCAGGTAGATCTCGACCCGATCGCCGGGGTTGAGCCGATGATCGAGGTGGGCCAGTTTGCCGAACACCCCCGTCTTATGGGTCTTCAGGTCGATCGTCGGACAGCGGTGCAGAATGCCTGAGTGACGGATCGCCTCCTTGAGGGTGCTCCCCTGCTTCAGTTCCAGGTCAAGCCACTGGGGGTGCTCGGGATCGGCGTACACCAAACTGACGGTCATGTTCATGCGGTCTCTCCATTGGCCGGGTCAAGGGTAGCGGTGGGCTGTGGGGACAGATGCCAGCGCTCGATGCGCCGGTCGATCAGGCGCTTGAGTACGATCAGAAAGCCCAGTACCAGAAACCCGCCCGGGGGCAGGAGCAACAGCACGATACCGGGGTAGTCGTCGAGCAGGGTGAACTCCAGGGCGCTGAATCCACTGCCCAGCATCAGGCTGGCATTGGCGAAGAGGGTGCCGCTGCCCAGTATCTCGCGTAGGGCGCCCAGGGCGACCAAGGCCAGAGTAAAGCCCAGCCCCATGCACAGGCCGTCGACGGCAGCGGGTAGCACGGCCTGCCGGGAAGCGAAGGCCTCTGCGCGACCGAGGATGGCGCAGTTGGTCACGATCAGGGGAATGAAGAGTCCCAGCATCTTGTGCAGCTCGTGCAGCCAGGCATTCATCACCATATCCACCAGGGTCACCAGGGTGGCGATCAGCAGCACGAAAAGCGGAATACGCACCTCCGGGCGGATCCAGTGACGAACGCTGGCGATCAGCAGGTTGGAGGCCAGCAGCACGGCGGTTGAGGCCAGCCCCATGCCCAGGCCGTTGGTGGCGGTGGTGGTGACGGCCAGGAGCGGGCAGAGGGCCAGCATCTGGCCGAACACCACGTTGTTACTCCACAGCCCCTGCTGAATAATCGAACGGTAAGTGCTCATGATCCGGCCCCTTCGGGAGTGGGTTCGGCACGGTTTTCCGCCGTGCCCTGGGTGATTCCGGTCGGCTCAAGGAGCGCGGCGCGACCCTGGTGGAAAAACAGCAGGCCCTGGTGCACGGCGCTGACCACCGCCCGCGGGGTCACCGTGGCGCCGGTAAACTGATCGAACCGGCCGCCGTCTTTTTTCACCGCCCAGCCGTCGGAAGCGGGGTCGTTGAGCGAGCGGCCGTCGAAGTCCCGTATCCAGTCGGACTTGAGTACGTCGATCTTGTCCCCCAGCCCCGGCGTTTCGCTGTGGGCGAGTACCCGCACCCCCAGCACCCGGCCATCCGGGGCGACGCCCAGGAGCAGTTGAATGGGGCCTCCGTAGCCGTCGGGGGCGGTAACGCGGTAGGCAAGGCCACGAATCTCGCCCGCCTGGGTGGCGCTGTAAATCAGGCGCTGGCCGCCGTCGGGCAGGGGCCATGCACGCACTGACGCCAGCAGGTCGTTGTCGCGCCGGGCGGCGGGGAGCACCTGGTCCAGTGAGGCAATCAGGTCTTCGGCCTCACGGGCCTGGATGCTGTCGCGGGTGGCCAGGTGGCCCAGGGCCAGCAGGGAGGTGCAGAGTAGAACGGCTCCACCCAGCAGCAGCGAGGGCAGGCTGACACCCCGCAGGCGGCGCTGGTTTGCCCCGTTCATGGGCGCCCCCTGCGGCTGGGCGCCATCTTCTCCAGAGGCGGCAGCGGCAACGGCTTTCCGCGCCGGGTTCGGCCGTACTGGCGGGGTTTGAAGTAGTGGTCGACCAGGGGGGTGAGGGCGTTCATCAGCAGTACGGCGAAGGCGACCCCTTCCGGGTAGCCGCCCCAGGTGCGGATGATATACACCAGCAGGGCGCAGCCGGCACCGAACAGCAGCTGGCCGGCGCGGGTGGCGGGCGAGGTGACCGGGTCGGTCAGGATGAAGAACGCGGCCAGCATCACCGCCCCAGAGCTCAGGTGGTAGAGGGGGCCTGCATAGGAGGTCGGATCCAGCTGCTGAAACACCCAGGCCAGCAGAGCCAGGGTGGCCAGGAAGCTGACCGGCGTGTGCCAGTTGATAATGTTCTGCCAGAGCAGGTAGAGACCGCCGAGAAGCAGCAGCAGGGTGGAGGTCTCTCCCAGGCTGCCGGCGGCATAGCCGATGCCTTGCCCGAGGGGAGAGAAGTGCGCGCCGAGAGCCTGGGGTAGGGCAAGCCCCCGGTCCAGGTCCGTCTTTACCTGGCCCAGCAGGGTGGCGCCGCTGAGGCTGTCGGGTACCGCAGCGCCATTGAAGGTGATCGTCAGAGACTGTGCAAAATCAGGCGCGGCGGGGCTGAACAGCGGCGCCGGCGCGACCCAGGTCGTCATCTGCAGGGGAAAGGCGAGCAGCAGGGCGACCCGGGCCAGCATGGCGGGATTGAACGGGTTCTGACCCAGTCCGCCGTAGACCTGCTTGCCGACGACGATGGCGAATCCGGTGCCGCCCACCGCGATCCACCAAGGAGCCCAGGGGGGCAGGGTCAGGGCCAGCAGCAGGCCGGTCAGTACCGCCGAGCCGTCCGCCAGAACCAGCCCCAGGCGCTTGTTCACCAGGCGCACGCAGAGCCCTTCAAAGAAGAGTGCGCTGACCACACAGAGCAACACGGTGTTAAGGGCCGGCAGGCCGAACAGGTAGATGCCGAACAGGGTTGCCGGCACCAAGGCCAGCACCACCTTGGCCATCAGCGAGGGCACCTTGCCGGGGTTGCGAACGTGTGGGCCCGCCTGGGGGGTAATGACAATCATAAGGGCTCCTTCGACGGGTGGGGTGGGCGCTTTTGCTGCGCCTTGGATGCCGCTCGTTCGGCGCGCAGGGCGGCTTTCTCGGCGGCCTCCCGGGCCAGACGTTCGCTGCGGGCCTGGGCCCACTGGCGGGTCTGCTCGCTCTTGGCCTTCTCCTGGCGGCGGTTCTGCAGTTCACCCTTGGCGTAGTTGAAGTAGTGCACCAGGGGAATCTTGGAGGGGCAGACATAGGAGCAGCAGCCGCAGCCGATGCAGTCCTGCACCCCCAGGGCTTCGGCGCCGTCCAGGTCGTCGTGGCGCATTCGAGCCCCCATCTCCAGGGGTAGCAGGCCCGCGGGGCAGGCCATGACACAGCGTCCGCAGCGAATGCAGGGGCGCTCGGGACCGTCGTCCACCTCATGGGCGCTGAGCGCCAGAACGCCGCTGCTGCCCTTGACGATAGGGACCCGTAAATGGGGCATGACCTGGCCCATCATGGGGCCACCCATGACCAGGCGGGCCGGCGGCTCGGTCAGGCCACCGCAGAAATCGATCAGCTCCTCCAGGCGGGCGCCGATGGGCACCTCCAGGTTCTGGGGATGGCGCACCGCGCCGCCGGCGACGGTGACGATGCGCGAGCTGAGCGGCTGACGGGTTCGCAGGCAGCGATGGATGGCGTAGGCGGTGCCGACGTTATGGACACAGACGCCGATGCCGCCCGGCAGCTGACCGTGAGGGATTTCGTGCCCGGTGACGGTCTTTACCAGCTGTTTTTCCCAGCCCATGGGGTAGCGGGAGGGAATGCGGATCACCTCGACCGCTTCGCTTTGCCGCGCGGCGGCGGCCATGGCGGCGAAGGCGGCCGGCTTGTTGTCCTCGATGGCCAGCACCGCGCGGCGGGCCTGGAGGGCGTGGCGGATCAGGCGGATGCCGTCGATGATCGCCTCGGGGCGCTCCTGCATCAGGCGGTCGTCGCAGGTGAGGTAGGGCTCGCACTCGCTGCCGTTGATGATCAGGGTGTGGATCGGTTGCTTGGGGTTGGGCATCAGTTTGACGGCGGAGGGGAAGGTGGCCCCGCCCATGCCGACGATTCCCGCGGCGCCAACCCGCTCGGCGATGGTCGCCGGGGGCAGAGTAAAGGGATCCTCCGTCGAGGGAACTGTTGCTGGCGGCTGCTCGGAATCGGTTTCGATCACCACGGTGCTGACGGGCAGTCCCGTGGGGTGGGGGGCGGGGTGTTCTTCAATCGCCACGATGCGCCCGGCCGCCGGCGCGTGGACTGGTGCCGAAATCAGTCCCTGGCTGCGGGCCAGCAGCTGCCCCGATTCGACGTGCTGGCCGGGTGCCACTTCGGCCTTGGCCGGCGCGCCTATATGTTGCTGCAGGGGAATATAGAGCCGACGGGGCAGGGGCAGGCGGCGGATGGGCCGGCGCTCGGTGTGGTGCTTGGCGGCTTCCGGGTGGACCCCGCCGCGAAACCCGAAGAGCCTCATGCCAGACCTTCCCCGGGGCAGAGCGGCCCCCGAAAGGGGTTGGGGCGGGGCGGTTTGCTCCAGCGCCAGTTGCCGAGGGTGATGGCTTGCTGTTGCAGTTGAATGCCTTCCGTGGGGCAGACCTCAACGCAGGCGCCGCAACCGGTACAGGCCTTCTCCAGTACCATGTGCAGTTGCTTGGGCGCGCCGACGATGGCGTCGGTGGGGCAGTTTTGCAGGCACTTGGTGCAGCCGATGCATTGCTCTGCGATCACCCGGGCCAGGCTGGGCATCGCCAGACCGCCCGGGGTCGGCTGCGCCAGGGGGCGTTCGAGCACCTGGGCCAGCTGGCGGGCGATTGCCGGCCCTCCTGGAGGGCATAGGTTCAGGGGGGCGGAGCCGTCGACCAAGGCGGCGGCGGCCTGGGCGCAGCCCGCATAGCCGCACTGCCCGCACTGGGTGCCCGGCAGTAGCGCGTTTACCTTCGCCACCAGTGGGTCTTCGCGAGACGGCAGCAGCCGGCTGGCGGCGCTGAGCAGCAGGCCGAGGCCGAGGCCGATCAGGGTCAGGGTCAGGATGGATATCAGCATAAACAGTGCTCCGGTTTCGAGAAGGTCTGCGGCCCCCTCAGCGCAGGGGGAGTCCGGTAAAGCCGAGAAACGCCATGGACAGCAGGCCCGCGGTGATAAAGGCGATCGGCGGGCCGGCGAACAGGGCCGCGGTATTGGCCCGGGCCAGGCGCTCGCGGATGCCGGCGAACATGACCAGTACCAGCATAAAGCCCAGCGAGGCGCCGACCCCGTACAGCAGGCTCTGGATAAAACTGTTGCCCTGCTGGCTGTTGAGCAGCGCAACCCCCAGCACGGCACAGTTGGTGGTGATCAGGGGCAGAAAAATCCCCAGCGCCTGGTAGAGCACCGGGCTGAGGCTGCGGATGCAGGTCTCGGTAAACTGAACCACCGCGGCGATGACCAGGATGAAGCTGAGAATGCGCAGGTACCCGACGTCCAGGGGGGCCAGCAGGTAGTGCTCGATCAGCCAGCTGGCCACCGTGGCCAGGGTCAGCACGAAGGTGGTCGCCAGGCCCATGCCCAAGGCGGTATCGATCTTGCCGGAGACTCCCATGAAGGGGCATAGCCCGAGAAACTGGACCAGCACCACATTGTTCACCAGGGCGGTGCCCAGGAGCAGGGCAACGTATTCGTTCATGGCGGGTGACCTCAGCGGTTAGCGGGGCGCCAAAGAGCGGCGTCTTTCCCTGGGGCTCAATAGCCGGCGGCCAGGGCCAGGGTCTGTGGCTGTGGTCTTGCGCGGGTTGCCGGCGCAGCGGTCAGCACACGGCGTAGCAGCGGCAGGTAGCTGCTTTCCACGGCCTGCAGGTAGCGGTTCAGGCGCTGGTTGAGTTCGGGGATCGTCTCGGCAAGGGCATCCCAGAGGGCTTCGCTCGCCGGCTGGACGGGGTGGCAGGAGGCGCCCCGGGGGGACGACGCGGCGTCGGCTCTCTGCAGGGCGGCCAGTAAGTGCAGAGCCTGCTCCAGCCATAGACGAAGCGCGGGCCGGTGGCCGGCCAGCGCTAGCAGCTGGTGTTGATGCCCTGCCTGGCGAACCCGCGGAAACAGAAACGCCTCTTCAAAGGCCAGCGCCCCCTCCAGTCCGGCGAGTCGTCCCTCCAGATCATTCGCCAGGCGGCGGACCTGCGGTGCCAGCCCGTCGAGGGTGCGGTAGTGGCAGCCGTTGCATTGCAGCACCGCTTCGAACCGGTCGAGTGAAGTGAGCGGGGCGAACAGCATCTGGTGAAAGTGCTCCGGCGTTTTGCGATTCAGTTTCATGACCAGCCTCGGTGTTTTTTGTTTTAGTTATTTGTTTGTAAAGCACTTTGTCTTGGTTCTTAGCCTGTCTAATCAGACCAAAGTAAAAGTTTACGTTCGCGTAAACATTGTAATATACTAGGCAAATGTTGCCGTTAACGTCAACATCGCCTTTTACCAAAATGTCGTGTGGAGTCAGGCAGCGGGTAGCGGGCGGCAGGAAGCAAACAATAATAATCAACGGGGAGAGAACCCTATGACGGTACCCTCTATATCCATCACACTGACCGGCAGCGGAGGCTCGGGGGTGATGACCGCCGGCAACCTGCTGCTGGAGGCCGCGGGCCGCGCCGGCTGGTACGGGCTGATGACCCGCTCCGCCGGGCCCCAGATCCGCGGCGGCGAAGCCGCTGCCATGTTGCGCCTGGCCGCTGAGCCGGTGCTTTCTCACCAGGACCGCTACGACATTCTGCTGGGAATCGACTGGAAGAACGCCGATCGCTTCGCCACCGAAATTCCCCTGGACGGCGACAGCCTGGTGGTCGGTGACGGCGAGCCGCCGGCGGTTTTTGCTGAAGCGGCCGGCCAGCAGCATCACCTGGAGTTGCAGAAAATCGCCAAGGAGATCCCCGGGGGACGGCCCAATATGGTGGCGCTCGGGGTGGCGGCCGCCATGCTCGGGTTGCCCGAGTCGGTCATCGCCGAGGTGCTGGAAAAAGCCCTGGGTCGCAAAGGGGAAGAAGCGGTATCGGCGGGGCTGGCGGCGGTCCGGGCCGGTATGGAGGCGGCGGCGACCCTGCCCCGGTTCGATACCCTGGCCGTGGGCGAGGCTTCCCAGCAGAGCGCGCGCGAGCCGCGTTGGAACATCTCCGGTAACGAGGCCTGCGGGCTGGGCGCGGTGCGCGGCGGAATCCGTTTTGTCGCCGCCTACCCGATCACCCCCGCCACCGAGGTGCTGGAGTGGTTGGCCCCGGCCCTGCCCAAGCTGGGTGGCGCGCTGGTACAGGCCGAGGACGAGCTGGCCTCGGTCAACCAGATCATCGGCGGCTCCTTTGGCGGCACCCCCTCGTTGACCGCCACCTCCGGGCCCGGCCTGGCCCTGATGATGGAATCGATCGGTCTGGCGGTCGCCTCCGAAACCCCCATCGTGGTGATCAACGTCATGCGCGGCGGCCCTTCTACCGGGATTCCCACCAAGTCGGAGCAATCCGATCTCAACATCGCCCTGTACGGCCTGCACGGGGATGCCCCGCACCTGGTGCTGGCCCCGCTCTCTATTGCCGACTGCCTGTTCACGACCCAGTGGAGCGTGGTGCTCGCGGAGAAATTGCAGACGGCGGCGATCGTTCTCTCCGACCAGGCACTGGGGCAGACCCGCACCCTGATTCCAGCCCAAGCGGATCCGGGGCTGGTGGCCGAGCGGCTGACCGCCCAGGCGCCGGTGGAAGGGAACTACGAGCGCTACGCCCTCACCGAGTCGGGGGTATCGCCCATGGCGATCCCGGGTCTGGCCGGCGCCCAGTACACCGCCGATGGCCTGGAACACACCGTCACCGGGATGCCTTCGAGCAAGGCCGATGATCATCACCGGCAGATGGACAAGCGTCAGCGGAAACTGGAGCAACACGATTTCGGCGATGACTGGGCGCGAATCGAGGGCGACCTTGATGCCGAGACCGCGGTGCTGACCTGGGGGTCAAGCTACGGCGCGGTATCCGAGGCGGTGGCCGGGCTGCGGGGCGAGGGGCAGAAGGTGCGGGTGGTGGCCATCCGCCTGTTGGCGCCGGCGCAACCGGAGCGCCTGGCGGAGGCGCTAAAGGGGGTGAAGCGGGTGCTGGTGGTGGAACAGAGCCACGGCGGCCAGTTCTTCCGATACCTGCGGGCCTTCTACGACATCGATGCCGAGATGCGTTCCATGGCGGTTCCCGGCCCGCTGGCCATCCGTCCCTCCGACGTCCGTAAAACCCTTAGCGACTGGAGTTGATCATGACCATGACCATGACTGAACAAATGCTGGCCGACGAGGGCTGCCCGGCGATGACCGCCAAAGATTATCGCTCAGACGTCAAACCGGTCTGGTGCCCGGGCTGTGGTGATCACGGGGTGCTGCTGGCCCTGACCAAGACCCTGGCCGAACTGCAGCTGGCGCCGGAGAAGGTCTCCGTGGTGTCGGGAATCGGCTGTTCCTCGCGGATTCCCGCCTACCTCAATACCTACGGTTTTCACGGCGTACACGGCCGCTCCCTGGCCCTGGCCACGGGATTGAAGGTGTCGCGACCGGACCAGACGGTGCTGGTCGCTGGCGGCGACGGCGACGGTTTCTCCATCGGCGGCAACCACTTCCTGCACGCCTGCCGGCGTAATGTGGACCTCACCTATATCGTGATGGACAACCAGCTCTACGGCATGACCAAGGGGCAGGCCTCGCCGACCAGCGCCCCGGACTGGGAAAAGGGCAAACTCACCCCGGGGGGGACCGGCATCAACCCCTTCCATCCCCTGGTGGTGGCCCTGGCCTCGGGCGCCAACTTTATCGCGCGGGTGTCTGGTACCAACGCCAACGGGGCCGTGCCGATTCTGAAGGAAGCGATCGAGCACCCCGGTTTTTCCCTGGTCCACGTGCTCAGCCCCTGCATCACCTACAACCGTGAGCAGCTCGACTGGAAAAAGATGGTGCGTCCGGCACCGGTGGAGGCCACCAACGACCCGGGCCGGGCGGCGCGGCGGCTGATGACCGACGACAACCTCAACCTGGGGGTGCTCTACAAAGGGGACCGTGCCCCCTACCAGCCGGACCTGCGCAGTCGCGGGGTCTCGGTGGCCGACCTGGAGGCGCCTTTCCAGGTCTAGCCCGCCAGGTCGCCCGGGGCCCGCACTCGCAGTGGGGCGCCGGGCCTGCGGGCCCCGGCTGCGCCAGGGGCCCTTTTTTCACTCCCTCCTTAGCTTCTTTGAACCCGCTGCGCCCTGTCGGGGTATCGTTACAATTCGTATCTTTACGTTGACGTAAAGAGGCGATATGTTCTTGGCCAAACTGAGCGAGTTCCATCCGCTCGAAATCGCCGCGGGGAATGCGGCGAATGTATAGGCCAATAACGATAAAAAGTGAGAGGACGAGGTTTATGGCGACCGACTATCAGACATTTATGGAGCAGTTTTCCGTTTCCGCGATCGAGGAACAGCTGCTCGGCGACCTTGAGCGGGGCTTCAACGTCTGCGAGGAAATCTGTGACCGCTGGGCCGAGGGGGATCGCGTGGGGCTGCGCTACCAGGCCACCGACGGCAGTGTCAGCGAACACAGCTTCAGCGAACTCAAGGAGAAGTCGGCGCAGTTCGCGAACTACCTCACCGCGCAGGGCGTGGGCAAGGGTGATCGGGTCGCGGCCCTGCTGCCCCGCACTCCCGAGCTGATGGTGGTGATCCTGGGCACCTTGCGTGCCGGTGCCGTCTACCAGCCTCTCTTCACCGCCTTCGGATCCGGTGCCATCGAGTACCGCACCGAGAGAGCCAAGACCAAGCTGCTGGTGACTGACGACGCCAACCGCCATAAGCTCGACGACGTCAAGAATTGCCCGCCGGTGCTGATGGTCAACGATCTGGACGCCGAGGTCTACAGCCTGAGTTCGGCGTTCGAGCCGGTGGTGATCGGCGCCGACGAGCCCTTCCTGCAGATGTTCACCTCGGGCACCCAGGGCAAGTCCAAGGGGGTGGCCGTACCCAGCCGGGCACTGCTCTCCTTCTACGTCTACATGCGTTACGCCATCGGCCTGCGCCCGGAGGATATCTACTGGAATGTGGCCGATCCCGGCTGGGCCTACGGCCTTTACTACGCCGTGGTCGGTCCCCTGTTGCTGGGTAACACCACCCACTTCAACGAAAGCGGTTTCACCGCCGAGAACACCTTCGAGTTCCTCCAGCGGCACAAGATCACCAACCTGGCCGCTGCGCCCACCGCCTATCGCATGCTGATGGCCAACGACCACCTGCTGGGTGAAAACGACCGCTTTGACCTGCGGGTGGCCAGCAGCGCCGGTGAGCCCCTCAACCCGGAGGTGATCAACTGGGTGCAGCGTCGCCTGGGGGCGCCGGTGATGGACCACTACGGCCAGACCGAGACTGGAATGACCGCCTGCAACCACCACGCGCTGAGCCACAAGCTGCGGGTCGGCTCCATGGGCTACTCCATGCCCGGTCACCGGGTCGTGGCCCTGAGCGGCAACTTCGAAGAAGTGGGCGAGGGGGAGACCGGCCAGCTGGCGGTGGATACCGAGCAGTCGCCGTTCTTCTTCTTCCAGGGCTACACCTGGAACGAGAAGAATCCCTTCTATGGTAAGTACTACCTCACCGGCGACGTGGTGCAGAGCCACGGGGACGGCGCGTTCTCCTTCGACGGGCGGGATGATGACATCATTACTTCCGCGGGCTACCGCATCGGCCCTGCCGACGTGGAGAGCACCCTGATCGAGCACGCCAGCGTCGCCGAAAGCGGCGTGGTGGCCAAGCCCGACGCCCAGCGTGGTTCCATCGTCAAGGCCTTCGTGGTGCTCAAGCAGGGCTACGATCCCGAAGAGGCGCTGGCCGACGAGCTCAAGCAGCATGTGCGCACGCGGCTCTCCACCCACGCTTTTCCCCGTGAGATCGAGTTCGTGGAGGAGCTTCCCAAGACCCCCAGCGGCAAGATCCAGCGTTTTATTCTGCGCAAGCAGGCGGAGGAGGAGGTCGGCGCTTAACGCCACCTTGCTTTGCTAACCGGCCTGCCTGGCGGCAGGCCCCGGCGGCACCCTGCGCTTTCGTTTTTGAAAGCGGCACGGTGCCGCCGCCGTTTCAGGAGATCCCGATGGCAAAGATGACGATTGAGGCGATGCACGCTTTTCTCGCCGAACACTTTCCCCAGGGAAAAGACTACTATGGCCGGGTCGAGTCGATCTTCCACCACGGCGCGCTGCTGCGCCTCTCCCCGGAGGACGCCCACCTGCGACCGGGAGGCACCGTTTCCGGGCCGGTGATGATGGCCCTGGCCGATGTCGCCATGTACGTGGCCCTGCTGGGGGAGATCGGTCCGGTCCCCATGGCGGTGACCACCAACCTGAATATCAACTTCCTCAAGCGCCCCGTCCCGGATGCGGACCTGCTGGCCGAGGCCAAGCTGCTGAAGCTGGGATCGCGACTGGCGGTGGGAGAGGTGACCGTCACTTCCGAAGGCGAGGAGATGCCTGTGGCCCATGTGACCTGCACCTATTCGATTCCCCCGCCCGATAAACGCTGACGCCTACTCGTCCATGCGAGGCGGGTCGGGATCCTCGTCCCATCCCGCAGGCGGCGCTGGCATCTGCGCCAACAGGCTGCGCAACCCTTCAAAGTGACGTGTCTGTTCCGCCAGGTAGTCGTGTCCCACCGGCGTGCGGCGCAGGGCGGCTTCGTCGAGGTTTAGATGGTTCAGCAGGGCGTGATGTGTTTGCTGCTCCATCGTCAGGGCCAGCTCAACCGCATGGTAGGGGGTCATCAGGTAGTGGGAACGGAGGAAAATCTCGTCGGCCGGTGATTCCGGCAGAGGGGCTGCATCGTCATCGGCGGGTGCCGGCCCCAGGTTATGCAGGTGACTGCGCAAGCGCCGGGCCAGCAGCTGAAAGGTGTCGGCGGCCGGCGAATTGTTGCAGTGCTCTAGCTGCTCGGCGACCTCGGCGTAACAGTCCGCAAGCTCGCCTTTCGCCGCTCGTGCAGGTGAGGCAAGGCGCCGGGCGGCAGGCTCTGCGGCGATAGGTTCAGAGACGGCCATGCTGCTCTCCTCGGGTCTTTGAACACCCCGCAGGTGCCTCCGGCGATCGCGCGCCTCAGGTGCTGCAAGCGGGGTGTTTGTCCAGGTTTTCCCGGCACTGTTTCTTGGCGCTGTCGATCTCTTCCAACAGCTCTTCAATGTCCTTTTTGTTCTGCAGCAGCCGCTCTTCGTGCTCGGTCAGCAGCCGGTACCAGTGTCGCAGCTGGGTCTCCTCGCCGGTTCCCGAGTCGTAGATGTCGAACAGGTCGCGGGTCTCGTCCAGGGAGAACCCCACCCGCTTGCCCCGCAGGATCAGCATCAGGCGCACCCGGTCGCGCTTGCTGTAGGCCCGCCGGTAACGGCTGCGATCCGGGTTGAGCAACCCTTTGGCTTCGTAATAGCGAATGGTGCGCGGGGAGATATCAAACTCCTGCGACAGCTGCGTTATCGAGTAGGTCTCCTTGGCGTTACGCGCGGGCTGGGTGTCTTCGGCAGTTTCCGGTTGATTCAGGACTTCACTCACGGTTGGCTGATCCACTCTCGTTGTACTGGGCTCCGGTGGCCGGTCGCGGGAGGCAGCCGGCCCTAAAACTTACAGTCTACGTTAACGAGGGGCGCCAAGTAACCGCCAGACCCAGAGGTCGCTGCTCGCCCTAGAGGTACTGGCCGGCGTCCACCCGAATCACCTCGCCGGTAATCATCCGCGCCGCGTCCGACAGCAGGAAAAGCACGCACTGGGCGATATCCTCGGGTCGCGCCAGCTCGGGAATCAGCGCCTCCCCCTGGGCCTTGTCGATAAACGCCGGCGGCAGTTGCTGCGCCATCTCGGTCATCACCATGCCGGGGGCCACCGCGTTGACGGTGATGCCCTTGGGACCGAGCTCCCGGGCCGCGGTTTTGGTGAGGCCGATCAGGCCGGCCTTGGCGGCGGTGTAGTTGGCCTGCCCGAACTTGCCCCGCAGGCCGTTGATCGAGGTGATGTTGACGATGCGCCCGTGACCGCGCTCGCGCATGCGCGGCGCCAGGGCGCGGATCAGGTGAAAGGCGCCGCTGAGATTGACGTCGATTACTGACTGCCACTCGTCGTCCGCCATCTTGACCAAGCTGCGATCCCGGGTGATGCCGGCGTTGTTGACCAGCAGGGTGGTGTGGACGGGAAGCCGGTCCACGGCGTTGCGGACCGCCTCCGCATCACGGATGTCCACGCGATGGTAGGTGAACGGAGGGAAGGCGTCGGGTGCCGCGTCGACGACGTCGAACAGGTGCACCTCGGCGCCCTGGGCATGCAGGGCCTCGGCGACGGCGCGGCCGATGCCGCGGGTGCCGCCGGTGACGACGGCCGCCTTGCCGCTCAGATCGTATAAAGCGTCTAGGGACATGGGATCAGGGCCTCCTTGGATGGGCAAACGACGGCCGCCTCAGTCGAGGCGGCAGCTCAGGGCCAGGCGCTGGGCCGGACGGAACCCGCACTTGCACAGGAAGGTGTTCAGGGCGAAGTTGTCCCAGGGCACCTCGGTGCGCACCGACTCGACCCGCAGCCCCTTGAGGTTGGTCACCAGCTGGGAGATCAGCGCGCGGCCAATCTCCTGGTCCCGAAACGCCGGGTCGACCCCCAGGGTGTCGATCACCGCCTCGCTGCCGGCCTGGCCGAACTCGCCGAAATCCACCCGGGCCATGACAAAGCCGCGGATGCGGGCCAGGTTGTCCTTGACCGCATCGTCCTTGTCCGCCACCAGGGAGACTCGAATGCCGGTCTCTTCCAGCGCCTGGGTGAACATCCGCTGGAAGTAGGCGCTGCGATCGCGCCCGGTGCTGTGGCGGTCGATGCTGACCACCGATTCCAGGTCCTCCGTCTCCAGGCTGCGCATGGGGGTGCGGTCCCGGGAGAGATCCACTCCTTCGCCGCTGCCTTCGGCCAGCCCATCGGTGGGCAGCTCCAGCACCAGGCGGTCAGCCAGCTTAAAGCCCGCGTCGGCGAAAAACTGCAGCAGCGCAGGCTGATCCCAGGTGACCACCGAGTGCAGCTGGCGGCCGCCGCGGGTGCGCACTTCCTCTATCAGGCGCGCAAACAGGCGCTGGCCGACGCCGCGGCGCTGGTATTCGCGATCAACCCCGATGGCATCCAGTACCGCCACCGGCTCGGTGGCGCCGAACTCCCCCTCCAGCAACTGGCAGGAGACGAAGCCTGCGACGCGACCCTCAATGGTCGCGGTCAGTGACACGAAGGTTTCGGGGTGGGCCGCCTGGGCCCGCAACCGCTTGCTGAAAAAATCGCTGCGCGGGGCGCCGCTGAACTGCTGGTCGAGGGCGACGATGGCGCCGAGGTCTTCCGGGCTCAAGGCCCGGACCTTCACAAGGGTATCGCTCATGGTGCTTGAGTCCTTTATTGGCGATCGATCAGCCGTGGAGGCGGTCGTATTTTTCCTGGAGCGCTTCCGGGCTCTCCTGGTGGTTGGGGTCGGGCACGATGCACTCGGCCGGGCACACCAGCTGGCACTGGGGCTCGTCGTGGGCGCCGACGCACTCGGTGCAGTTGTCGGCATCGATCACGTAGAGGACGCCGTCGTTTTCGGAGATGGCGTCATTGGGGCATTCGAGTACGCAGACGTCGCAGGCGGTGCAGTCTTCTTGAATCATCAGGGCCATGGTCTTTCTCCTTCAGGGTTGGGTGCCCGGCCGCAGCCGGGGCGACGGGGCTGGCTCAGGATGCCTGGGCCAGCGCCTCCTGTTGCTGTAGTTTCTGGTGCCGGTAGGCGCCCCAGAGCGCCGCGCCGATGGCGCCGGCATAGGGTGAGTCTTCGTGGGCGCGGGCCTCCACCTTCAGCTTCATCTTGTCCAAAGACTCGTTGAGGGCATCGATCATGCCGCTGTCCAGGGCCAGGCCGCCGGTGCAGAGGCAGACCCCGTCGGTGGCCTTGATCACCCGCAGCAGCTTGGCCAGGCGACCGGCCATGGAGAGGTGGATCCCCTTGAGGATGTTGGGGGCTGAAATCCCCCGGGACACCATGTTGATCACGTCGGTCTCGGCCAGTACCGCGCAGATGCTCGAGACCACCTCCGGATCATCGGCCTCCTTGGAGAGGGGGCCGATCTCGTCCTGGGCGATCCCCAGGTAGCGGGAGATGTTCTCCAGAAACTGGCCGGAGCCGGAGGCGCACTGGCTGGTCATGCGGTAATTGAGTACCTTGCCCATGGAGTCGGTCTTGACCGCCCGTCCATGCAGGGCCCCCATGTCCAGCACCGAGGTGGTGTCCGGGTCCAGGTAGATGGCGCCCCGGGCGTGGGTGGTCATGGAGTAGAAGTGGCCGGTGCGAAAATCGATGTTCTCCCCTTCGCCGGTGGTGGCGCAGTAGGTGACGTCGTCGCGGCTCAGCCCGTGCTCGGCCAGCAGCTGGTCGTAGGCCTGGGCGCAAAGCTCCAGGGGGTCGCGCTGGCGGATCCGGTGGTTGCGCTTGCCGAGCCACTCGGTCTTGCCGTTCTCGTGCTTGAACAGCACCGCCTTGACGGCGCCGGTACCCAAATCAATGCCTGCAGTAATCATGGTTAAGCCTCCACTGCACGGCGGGCGAACTCGGCCGCCCCCAGTGCGCCGGTGAAAATGGAATCGGGGTCGATGTTGATCTTCAGGTCGCCGTAGTTGTCCTCGACCAGCTTGCGCAGCTCCTTGACCGCGGCCTCGTTCTTGGCCACGCCGCCGGTGAAGGTGAGCTCGTTGTCCACGCCGCCGGAGCGGGAGAGGATCGACATGGCGCGCAGGATGATGGCCCGGTGCAGACCGGCCATGATGTCTTCGCGCTTCTCGCCGAGGGAGAGGCGGTCGCGCAGCTCGGCGCCGGCGAACACGGTGCAGGTGGAGTTGATGGTCACCTGCTTGGTGGACTTCATCGCCATGGGGCCCAGCTCGTGCAGCCCCAGCTGCATCTCGTCGGCGATGTAGCCCAGGTAGCGGCCACAGCCGGCGGCGCAGCGGTCGTTCATCTGGAAGTTGACCACGATGCCGTTCTCGTCCACCTGGATGCCCTTGGTGTCCTGGCCGCCGATGTCCAGCACCGTGCGGGTGTTGGGGTACATCAGGTGAGCGCCCAGGCCGTGGCAGAGGATCTCGGAGCGGATATGCTCCTTGGGAAAGGGCAGCCGGGCGCGGCCGTAGCCGGTGCCCACCACGTAGGTCTCCTCCAGCTCGATCGCCAGCACCGCCTTGAGGGTGCGCTGGACTTCGGCGTAGTCCTCGGGGCCGATCTCGCCGGCGTTGAGCAGGTCGTCCAGGGCGGTGAGGAAGGTCTCGCTCATGTCCACCTGGGGCGGAATGTTCTCCACCTCGATGATCGACTTGTCATAGATGTTGATCAGGGTGTCCTGATTCACTTTATGCGCATCCGCCTGCGTCTCGGCCACCTCCATGTAGACGGAGCCGGCCAGGTCACGGAAGAAGTCCGACTTGCGGCTGGCGCCGGGGTCGAACAGCTTGGCCAACTCCACCTTGAGATTGGTGAAGGTGTCGTCGAGGGCGCCCTGCAGGTCGCTTTCGCCGTGTCGGGCCTGGTTTTCCTGAACCTTTTCGCTGCACAGGCGCTCCAGGTTGCCCAGCTGCACCATGAACTGCGCCAGGCGGAAGCGTCGCTCCAGCCCCTCGAGGATGGCGTCAATCGCCAGGGTCAGCTGGGCGTCGCGCTCCAATGCCTTGCGCAGCAGCACCAGGCGGGCGCTGATCAACGCCTCGGTCTTGGCCACCAGCGCCGCCGTGTCGTAATTGGAGCGCGAGTTGGTGATGCCGTGGCCCAGGGGCTTGCCGGTTTCATCCATGACCACCGACTTGGTGGTCGTGGAACCCAGATCAATTCCAATAAAACATTTCATGACGGACTCCTTAGGACGCAGTGGCGATCATGCGCCCCTGACGGCGCTGTTCGATCATCTGGAAGTAGCTCTCCAGGCGGTTCTTGACGTTGGCCGCGGAGAAGTAGCGGGGGTCGACCAGGTCGGTCTCGACGAAAGCCCCGGGGGCCCCGGTGCGTTTCTCGATCTCCTGCATCATCATCAGCTGACCGGCGGAGAAGCTGTTGCAGCTCTTGATGGAGTTGATCAGCAGGCCGTCGGCCTCGTACTCGTTGACGTACTGCTCGAGCAGTTCGACCCGCTTGGGCAGGTTGCGGTTGGTGTAGCAGCCCAGGCAGTAGTCGGCGAGGGACTCCAGGGGATTGTCGGCGTCATGGCGGAAACCCTGGTCGTAGACGCCACCCACCTTGGTGTAGGTGCTGGCCACCACCACGGCGCCTTCCTCGTAGAACATCTTCCAGAACTCGCGGAAGTTGGTCCAGTTGGGCGGCCCTTCCACCACCAGGCGGTAGCGCTCCTTCTGGATTTCCCCTTCCGGGGTGATGGGGCCCTGGCTCTTGGCGATCCGCTCTTCGATCTCTTTACGCAGCACCTTGTAGTAGTCCACCGCTTCCTGGGTACCGCGGAAGGCGGTGAACATGGGCCCTAGGTAGTAGATGGCGCCGAAGTAGGCGTCGATGGGGCTGGGCTTGTTCTTGGCGCTCTCAAGGACCCACACCAGGTCGTCTTCGGCCTGGGCCGAGCGACGCATGTTCTCGCGCAGGCGGTCGATGTCGAACTTGACCCCGCTCACCTGCTCCATGGTGGGGATCACCTCCTCCTTGAGCTGCTTGACCACGAAGTCGCGCATGTTCTGGGTGATTTCGCCGTCCCCCTGGTAGGGCACCTGCAGCATCACCGTGGGGCACTTGTACTCCTGGCGCAGCAGCTCGAACCACTTCATGAAGGTGAAGCAGCCGGTGTAGGAGAGCAGCAGCATGTCCGGGTTGGGCATCGGCTTGCCGTTGGGGGCGATGTTGCCCTTGCTCATCATGCCGATGTCGGCCTTGACGTAGGTACAGACATCCTCGGAGTGGCCCTGGCGCTCGGCGGTCTGAATCATGCCGCCGCTCTGCTGGCGCATGGCGTTCTGGATGGCGTTGGTTTCGGGCAGGTTGTTGATCATCCCGAAGCACTGGATCAGCTCGTTGAGGTTGCCGGGGACGAAGGTGGAGCACACCTTGCGACCGGTCTCCGGCGCGCTGGTCAGAGCATCGTAGTTGGAATTGATCATCCGCTTCTGCATCAGCATGGATGAGTCTTTCTGGCTCTCAACGGCCGTTGGGGTTGCGGTTTTCGTGCTCATAACTAGCTCCAAAGCTTGATGGAATCGGCGAAGGTTCCGGCCTGCTCACGGATCGGCTGCATCTGTCCGGAGTTCTCGGCGTACTTGAAAGAGATGTGCGGAATCTCGTGCTCTTTCATGCGCTCGGTCAGCATCGGGCGCTCCAGCAGGGCCGGGTCGCAGAAGCTGGGGGCAGCGAAGATGACGCCCTCGGCGCGGCGTTCGCGGACGGTGCTCAGCAGGTACTGGCCCACATCTTCTTCGCGGTCGCAGTACTTGGCGGCGGAGTCTGCGGACTCATGGAGGAAGGCCTTGGCCAGGTTCTCCAGCGGGTCGCCGTCCACCGGCACCTCGTTCAGCAGCCAGCGATTGATCAGCATGTAGTCGTCATCGACGATGTAGCAGCCGGCCATCTCCACGGAGCGGATCAGGTTGAGGGGGGGCTGTTCGCAGAAGGAGCCGTTGATGATGATCCGGCAGTTGTCGCGCACCGGGTTGTCCTGCTGGGCGGCCTTGTCCATGTACTCGCGCAGGATCTCGTTGTGCTCCTCCACCGGCAGCACCATGCCCGCCCGGTTCAGCAGGTAGACATCGTTGCTGGAGACATTGTGGGGCATCTCGGCGCGCAGGTCGTAGAGCTCGCGGATCAGCGCGCGGTTGATGTTGTAGATAGCGATGGAGTTGCGCAGCGCCTCGTCGGTGATCTTGTTGCCCGAGAGCTTCTCCAGCCCCTCGCGCAGCTCCTGCAGCTCGGCCACGTAGTAGTTGCCGCCCACGTCGTCCTTGTAGTTCTGGGGGACGTCGAAGTAGCGCACGTAGCTGCTGGGGAACATCAGCTTCCACATGCCCGACAGGTTGCGGATGACGTCGCAGATGCTGGGGAAGAGCATGCCGTCGACAAAATCCAGCCGTCCGGACTTACCCAGCTCGATGGTGGAGCGGGGGATGCGGCAGATGTAGCTCTGGTAGTAGGCGTCGCCGTGGATCACCTCCAGCTTGTCGCCGCCGCCGAGAATCCCCAGCGAGAGCATGTTGGCCGCGTGCATGATCTCCCGCGGCACGTAAACCGGCATGTAGCCAATCACCCGGCGAGAGGGATCGGCGGCCTTCCACTCCCGCGCGGCGGTAAAGTGGGTGTCTTCGTACAGCTCTTCACAACGTTTGATGATCTCTGCAGTGCTCATACTATTGGTGCTCCCAATTAGCGGCGCGCTTGTCGACGAATGCCTGTAAGCCTTCTACAGCGTCGTGGGTCGCCATGAGTTCCTGGAGGTAGAGCGCCTCTACCCGGGTGAGTTTGTCCTTGATTCGCGCCACGGCATCAAAGCTGGCCGCCTGCACGGCAAAGCGCAGTGAGCTGGCGCTGCTGGTGGCCAGGTGCTGGTCGAAATAGGCTACGGCGGCGGCGGAAGGGTCGTCGCTGAGGGCATTGACCAGACCGATGCGGTGGGCCTCGTTGCCGTCAATGCTGCGACCCGAAAACAGCAGGTCTTCAGCCTGGTAACGACCGATCCGCTCGGGCAGCAGGCAGGAGGCCGCCGGGGCGAAGACCGCCAGCTTGATCTCGGGCTGGCCGAGGCTGGCTTCGGGGTGGGCGAAAAGCAGGTTGCCGGCCAGGGCCACTTCCAGCCCGCCGCCCAGACACTGGCCCTGGATGGCCACCAGGATGGGTACCGGGCACTCCAGCATCTGGACGATGAGTGCATGAAGGCTCTTGAGCATGTCCGCACACTGGTCGGGCATATGCTCCTCGACGCTGGCGCCGAAGCTGAAGTGAGGGCCTTCGGCGTCCAGGATCACGGCGGTCAGGGTGCAACTGCCCGAATGCTTGTCCAGCGCGCTGCTGAGCGCGGCGATCATCTCGGCATCGACGATATTGGCCTTAGGGCGGGCGAGGCGCAGTCGCAGCAGCCGTCCCTCCTTCTCCACCCAGACTTTTAACGGGCTATCGCTCATTCGTTCGTCCTTTGTTGTTGTTATGGATCGTTGTTGTTGTGGATCCGCGGTGTGGCTCCGCGCCACAGCATGAACTTTAATGCATGTTATTTTAATGTTTACGTTAGCGTCAACATCAACCAGGAGGCTTTGTCGATTTTTCGCTGGCGCCGTTCCGTTAGACGGAACAGCGACCATCTACGGTGGTTTGCGCCTTGTTCTTAGTGGTTTGTGCTGTGGGTGGCAGGCCGTTAACCGGAAGGTGACCGGGTTCCGCGGGGTGATAGAGCCAGCGGAGAGGAGGCAGGTGGGTATTAATGCGTCTGCACTATAGTGCAGGGCTTGTTTCGGATCGCTAGCTGAAACCGGCCATCGGAGGTCACGGGAGGAGGTGAGGTAAGAGCGGCAGGGGCGCCGATGCGGCGGCCATGGGTAGGCCGCCGCGCAGGGGTTACTCGGGCTTGGGCATCAGGTCTTCGATGAGCTCCGGAGTCCAGGGCGTGCCCTGGGCCAGGGCCTGGCGCAGGGCCACGAAGTCGATTTCCCGGCCGACTTCGCGGTTGCCTTCGTTGAAGGCGCGGAAGCCGGTGCGGGCTTCGTTCATCATGTTGAGGGTCAGCCAGGCGCGGGAGTTCTCCTTGTTGCGGTTCCAGGCTTCGAGCTTGGGCTTGCGCAGCTCCTCCAGGGACTTGGTCATGCACTCGGGGAAGGTTTCCAGCAGCTTGCTGGCGAGGCTCTCCACCGCTTCATCCAGCAGGGAGAGGTCAATTTCGCCGCGTTTGAGCAGCGCCTTGCCCTCTTTCAGCGCTTCGCCGGTCTTGAACTCGCCGTGGATGATCCGGCCGTATTCATCGAGGTAGCGGTCGGTGATCACGGTGGGGTTGGGGACGAACTGACCGTCCACCTTCAGCGCCGGTACGATCTGGCAGCAGATCCCCAGTCGGTTGGCCTTGTGGGCGGAAAAGGGCTCGCAGAGGGTGCCGGAGACCATCGCCTGCTCGCAGCCGATCATCACCGGCAGGAAGTCGGTGGCGCCGCCGATCGCCGCCGAGCCGTGCTTGGGGCCGGCCTGGCCGAAGTTGGCCAGGTCCTGGGCCACGGTAAAGTCGGCGGCCATGCCGATCTCCTGGCCGCCGCCGATGCGCATGCCGTTGACGCGGCAGATCACCGGTTTGTCGCAGCCGAGAATCGCCGACACCATGTCGTTGAACAGGCGCATGTACTGGCGGTACTCCTGCGGGTTGCCGGCATAGTACTCGGCGTACTCCTTGGTGTTGCCCCCGGTGCAGAAGGCCTTGTCCCCGACCGCGGTGAACACGACCGCATTGACGTCACGTGACATGGACGCGCGACGGAAGGCCAGGATCAGCCCCTTGGCCATGTCGGTGGTATAGGAGTTGTACTGCTTGGGGTTGTCGAGGGTGATCCAGGCGTTGTAGACCCCCTCGGCGATGCTGCCGTCCAGGCGCCGGGCGGGGCGTTTTTCGTATAGCACGCCCGGTACTTCCTGTTCCGGTACCAGGTTGTGGTCATTGAGCTGCTTTGGAGCCGTCTCTTGGACGATGGCGTGTGTGCTTGCTTTCATGCTGGGGTCCTCAGGGTACAAGAATGGCGCGGGCGCTGAGCTTGTGGTCGTGCGCGGCGGCGAAAATTTGGTTGATCTCTTCCAGCGGGTGCTGCTGGGTGAAGGGTTTCATGGCGATCTTGCCTTGCAGAACCATCTCCAGTGCGTCGGGGTAGTACTCCGGTGAGCAGCCCCAGTTACCCTGGGCCTTGGCGTGGAAAGCCATCAGGTTGGAGAGGCGCAGTTCCTGCTTGGCCATGGTGAATCCCACCACCGCCAGGGTGGCGCCGAAGGTGAGCAGGCTGAAGGCGGTGGCCTGGCCGGCGGCCGTGCCTGAGCATTCAAAGATTTTCCATTCGGTGCTGCGCAGCCCCTGCTCACGGGCAAAGCCCTGGACCGCCTTCTTCAGCGCCCGGGCGTCGTGGTGCTTGGCATTGAGGGTCAGGGCCGCGCCGTACTGGAGGTAGCTTTCCAGCTTGGCGTCGTCCACGTCGATGGCGACCACGGTGGCGCCCATGGCGCTGGCGATCTGCACCGCATAACCTCCCACACCGCCAACGCCGATGACAATCGCCAGGTCGCCCTCCTGGATGGCGGCCTGGGCGGCCGCCTGGTAGGGGGTGGTAACCGCATCGGCGATCACCGAGACGTCGGCCAGCTCCAGCCCGGCTTGCGCCAAGCGCTCCTCGTCCACGTCACAGAGGCAGTGACCGGGAACGGTGATATGGCTGGCAAAGCCGCCCTGGATGTCGTTGCCGGGCATCTTCTGGCCGCGACAGATGTTATGCAGCCCCCGCTGGCAGAGGTCGCACTCGTAACAGGGCAGTACCGCCGGAATGATCACCGCCTTGCCTACGCTCGCCTCGCAGCCCTTGCCGGCAGCGATGACTCGACCGCTGATTTCGTGTCCCAGCGCCAGGGGCAGTTCGCTGTTGGTACGCACACCGTCGTATAGGAATCCAAGGTCGGTGTGGCAGACGCCGCAGCCGGCGACCTCAACGCACACCTCTCCGGGGCCGGGGGCTTCGAGTTGAAACTGGACCTTTTTTAAAGGCTGGCCGACTTCGGTCATCACCCATCGGTACGCTGTGGTCATCGTGTTCGCCTCACGGTTGGTTAAGTTGGACGGCGCGCCCGGCAACCTGCCGAGAGCACGGCATGGGGTACGCCGCAAAAATGAACTTTATTGCATGTTATGACGTCATTAACGTTTACGTCAACGTGTTTGCCGTGCGGGATGTTGCCCTTTCTCGGGCTTCGTTCCGTCTAGTGGAATACGGGCAGGGAGCAGGTAAAAATCTGTTTTTTCGACTTAAGCTCATGTTAAGAATGGGAAAAACTGTCTGCTGGAAGTGCTTTCCGGAAGCGCTCCTTAGACAGGGGGGATTTAGAGATGCAAGCGTGGCATGCAGTATATTGCAGTTTTTGATTGAGTCGGTTTTTTGGCTGCACTATGATGCGTTTTAGCCAGTCTGCCCGCCTGGAGTCCATCGCAGGCGATTTGCGAACTCTTCAGGTGAAGAGGAACAATCAGGAGAATAAGAACAATGACCCAAGCGTTAAAAGAGACCACTAAACCCGCCTTTGATTGGCAGGACCCCTTTCTTCTGGATACGCAGTTGAGCGAAGAGGAGCGAATGATTCGCGATGCGGCCCGGGAGTACTGCCAAAGCCGGCTGCTGCCGCGTGCGCTGGAGGCTAACCGCAAGGAGCATTTTGACGTCGAGATCATGCGGGAGATGGGGGAGCTGGGGTTGCTCGGTCCTACCCTGCCCGAAGAGTACGGCTGCTCCAACGTCAACCATGTCAGCTACGGCCTAGTGGCCCGTGAAGTGGAGCGGGTCGACAGCGGCTATCGCTCCGCCATGAGCGTGCAGTCATCGCTGGTGATGCACCCGATTCACGCCTATGGAACGGAATCCCAGCGGCGGCGATACCTGCCCAAGCTGGCCAGTGGGGAGTGGATCGGCTGCTTCGGCCTGACCGAGCCCGATGCCGGATCCGACCCCGGCAGCATGAAAACCCGCGCCACCCGGATCGACGGCGGCTACCTGCTGAACGGTGCCAAGATGTGGATTACCAACTCGCCGGTGGCCGATGTCTTCGTGGTCTGGGCCAAGCTCGACGGCGAGATTCGCGGCTTTATCCTCGACAAGGGCATGAAGGGGCTGAGCGCACCCAAGATCGAGGGTAAGTTCTCGTTGCGCGCCTCCATCACCGGGGAGATCGTCATGGAGGATGTGGCGGTTCCCGAGGAAAACCTGTTGCCCAATGCTGTTGGCCTCAAAGGCCCCTTCGGCTGCCTCAACAAGGCCCGTTTTGGCATTGCCTGGGGCGCGTTGGGTGCGGCCGAGTTCTGTTGGCAGGCGGCGCGGCAGTACACCCTGGATCGCCAGCAGTTCGGCCGCCCCCTGGCGGCCACCCAGCTGATTCAGAAAAAGCTCGCGGATATGCAGACCGAGATCGCCCTGGGCTTGCAGGGCTGCCTGCAGGCCGGTCGCCTGATGGATCAGGGACGCTGCTCCCCGGAACTGATCTCCCTGATCAAGCGCAACTCCTGCGGCAAGGCGCTGGACATCGCCCGTACCGCCCGGGATATGCACGGGGGCAACGGTATCAGCGACGAGTTCCACGTCATTCGCCATGTGATGAACCTGGAAGCGGTCAACACCTACGAAGGCACCCACGACGTGCATGCCCTGATTCTGGGCCGGGCCCAGACCGGCCTGCAGGCCTTTGCCCCCGCCTAGGGGACAGCGTGCCTGTTCGGAACCGGTCCTGACGGTGACGTCCCCAGGAGGAGAGAAAGATGCAAGATGCCTATATCTGTGATGCCGTGCGCACCCCCATCGGCCGCTACGGCGGCGGCCTGGCCGCCGTGCGCACTGACGACCTGGCGGCGATTCCGCTTCGGGCGTTAATGGAGCGGCAGTCACAGGTGGACTGGCAGAGGGTGGATGACCTGGTGTATGGCTGCGCCAATCAGGCAGGGGAGGATAACCGCAACGTGGCGCGCATGGCAGGTCTGCTGGCCGGGCTGCCGGTGGCGGTACCCGGGGTGACCCTGAACCGCCTCTGCGGCTCGGGGTTGGATGCGGTCGCCACTGCTGCCCGCGCCATCAAGGTGGGGGAGGCCAACCTGATGCTGGCGGGGGGCGTTGAGTCCATGTCCCGGGCGCCCTTCGTGATGCCCAAGGCCGGTGCGGCCTTTTCGCGGCAGGCAGAGATTCATGACACCACCATCGGCTGGCGCTTTATTAACCCGCGGATGCAACGGGAGTATGGCGTGGACTCCATGCCTGAAACGGCCGAAAACTTGGCCCGGGAGTTCGGAATCGCCCGCGAAGACCAGGACGCCTTTGCCTGGCGCAGCCAGCAGCGGGCCGCCCGGGCGCAGGCCGAGGGGCTGCTGGAGGCTGAAATCGTCCCGGTGCCGGTGGCTCAGGGACGCGGTGAGACCCGCTGGATCCGTGTCGATGAACACCCGCGACCGCAGGTGACCCCCGAAGGGTTGGCGGCCCTGCGCGGGGTGGTCACGGCCGAAGGGACGGTCACCGCGGGGAACGCCTCCGGGGTTAACGACGGGGCCTGTGCCCTGCTGCTGGCTTCCGAGGCCGGGGTCAAGGCTGCCGGGTTGACCCCGCAGGCGCGGGTTGTGGCCACCGCCTGTGCCGGGGTTGATCCGCGGATCATGGGCTTCGGCCCCGCGCCGGCCGTGCGCAAGGTGCTCGCCTTGAGTGGTCTCAACTTGGCGCAGATGGACCTGATTGAACTCAACGAAGCTTTCGCGGCCCAGGCCCTGGCCGTCACCCGTGATCTCGGGCTGGCCGATGACGCACCCCAGGTGAACCCGCTGGGCGGCGCGATCGCATTGGGGCACCCCCTGGGGATGAGCGGGGCGCGGCTGGTCACCACCGCCACTCACCAGTTGCTGCGTAGCGGGGGCCGATATGCACTATGCACCATGTGTATCGGGGTGGGGCAGGGGATCGCCATGATCTTGGAGCGTGTCTGAACTCTCTGTAGAATGTCCCGCTTTTACTAATCTGGGAGCGGGCATTCGCGCCCTCGGCGGGATCGGGGCATTATAGGAAAAGGAACTATAGAGCACGCCGAACTATCCAGGTAAGCTGTTATTTGTCAATTTATCTCCAGGGGACCCTCATGACACAAAAGGAGTCGGCGCTGACCATCGCGACCGCCGAAGACAGCCAGCACGCCTTGGACGCCTATATCAACCAGATCGCCAAGCTGGTGCGGGGAATGCGCGCCCAGCGGGGCATGACCCGCAAGGTGCTCTCCCAGCACTCCGGTATCTCCGAGCGTTACCTGGCCCAGGTGGAGCTGGGAAAGGCGAATATGTCGGTGTCCCTGCTGTGGCGACTGGCCGAAGCGATGAACGTGGGGATCAACGACATTCTGCCCTACGATTGCCGTACCTGTATTGAACACGACCCTCTGCAGCAGCTGCTCAGGGGGCTCAACCCCGAGCAGGAGCGGCGGGCCTACGATCTGCTGCGCCAGGAATTTGCCGGCGAGCCCGCGGCCAACGGTGCGCAGGCCTGTCGCGCCGTGGCCCTGATCGGGCTGCGCGGTGCCGGCAAGAGCGCCCTCGGGCGTCTGCTGGCGGAGAAGTACGGGGTGCCCTTTGTGCGCCTGGGTGCGGTCATCGAGACCCTGGGGGGGCTCGACATGCAGGAGCTGCTGACCCTGCACGGGCAGAAGGCGTACCGCAAGCTTGAGCGCCAGGCCATTGATTACGTCCTGGAGAATTACGAACGGGTGGTGCTGGAGATCGGCGGCAGCCTGGTCTCCGAGCGCGAGACCTACGACTACCTGCGCCGGCGCTTTTTCACCGTTTGGCTGCGGGCGCTTCCCGAGGAGCACATGAGCCGGGTCATGGCCCAGGGCGACCTTCGTCCCATGGCGGCCAGCCAGAAAGCGATGGATGATCTGAAGTTGATTCTCAGCGAGCGTGAGCCCTTCTACAGCGAAGCCCACGCGCAGGTCGACACCTCTGGCCGCGCCCTTGAAGCCTGCGCCGAGGAACTGATCGAGAAATGCGCCGCCCGCCTCTGAGGCGGGGCTGAAGCCGAGGTTGTCATGTCCGCAGACGCGCTCTATTTTCCTTTTTCTGAACCGCCCGCGCCGGGCGAACTGCTTGAAGTGGCACCGGGTGTGCACTGGCTGCGCATGCCGCTGCCCTTTGCGCTGGACCACATAAACCTCTGGTTGCTGGAGGACGGCGAGGGCTGGACCCTGGTGGACAGCGGAATCGGTACCGACCAGGTGAAGTCCTTGTGGAAGGCGCTGCTGGACGGTCCCCTGGCGGGGCGCCCGTTGCGCCGCATCCTGGTCACCCATTTTCACCCGGATCACGTCGGCCTTGCCGGCTGGCTGAGCCGGCTGACCGGCGCCGATGTCTGGATGAGCGAGGGTGAGTATGCGCTCGCCCAGTGGCTGCATGGAACCAGCGGCGAGGCGCGCAGTGAGCGTCAAAGGGCGTTCTTCTCGCGCCACGGCCTGGATGCCGAGGCTGCAGCGAAGCAGGTGTCCGGCGGCAATGTTTACCGCGCCCGGGTGCCGGAATTTCCGGACCACTATTTGAAGCTGAGCGACGGCGACGCACTGACCATAAACGGTCACCGCTGGCGGGTCGTCGTGGGCCGCGGCCACTCACCCGAGCACGCCTGCTTTTACTGTGAGGAGCTGGATCTGCTGATCGCCGGGGACCAGGTGCTGCCGAGCATCTCTCCCAATATCAGCGTCACTTTTCTCAATGCCGATGCGGACCCGCTGAGTGATTACCTGGATTCTTTGCAGGCGTTTTACACCCTGCCCAACAGCGTTCGGGTGCTGCCGGCGCACGGGCGGGTGTTTCACGGCCTGCATCTACGCCTGGCGGCGCTGAAGGCCCACCATGACGAGCGCCTGCAGCGGCTGCTGGCGGCCTGTAAAGAGCCCAAGAGTGGGGTGGAGGCGATGAAGGTGCTGTTTGACCGGCGGTTTGGCACCCACGAACTGTTTTTCGCCATCGGCGAATCGGTAGCGCACCTGCATCACCTGAGGGAGAAGGGCTTGGTGACTCGGCAGGAAGATGCCGAAGGCGTGACCCGCTTTTTGAGTAACGTTTCCTGAGTCGCGGTCCAATGGGTAGGCTGCCACTGAGGAGGAGCCGGTGATGAGTCGCTCTCGCAACATCAAGGCCCGGCCGGGGCGCGCTGGCGCCGCTTGGCTGCTGTGGCTGCTGGCGCTCGCCGGTTGCGTGCAGGGAGCCGAGCCGGTGCGGCTGGTTGCCGCGGAGCTTGCGCCTTATGCCTATGAAGAGGCGGGCCAGGTCAGCGGCCTGGGTGTGGCGATTATGCGCGAGGCGGCGCGCCGGCTGGGACACAACGGCGACGTCGACCTGATGCCCTTTAAACGGGCTTACCAGAATGCCCGCCAGGGACACCACCTGCTGATGACCCCCGTGGCCCGCATCGCGGCGCGCGAGGGTGAGGTGCAGTGGGCGCTGCGCTATGTTGACGATGTCTTTTTCTACGTGAGCCGTGCCGGCAGCGCGCCCCTCAACCACGAGCGGGCCCGTCATGGCGCCAGTATCGCGGTGCTGGCGGGCTCCGCGCCCCTGGCGGTGCTGCGCGCTGGCGGCGTCGAAAACTTTTCGGAACAGACCCGTGACATCGCCAATATCAACTTGCTGCGAGTGGGGCGGGTGGATGGCTGGTTTACCTCCGCGCTGCTGCTGAGCGCCGCCTTTGCCGAGAACCCCGAGCTGGATCCTGCCGACTTTATCATCGGCGAGCCCGTCAGCCGTCACTGTGTCTATATTGTCGCTTCCAATGACACGCCGGAGGCGGCGCTGCGTCCCTGGCAGAGCGCCTTTGAAGCGATGCAGGCCGATGGCACCTATCAAACCATCCTCGACCGGTTTCTGGCCCCCGAACTGCGTCGCTTGATCGCCGTGAGCACTCCGATTTCACAGGACTGCGGGTACCTCTAATCCTCTTTGAAAAAGAACCGCGGAAGCCTCCGCCCCGTTCGCACCCGGCGCCGGCTGCTGCCCTGCAGGTTGCTCTCGGCGGTGAGGGGGCGGTGCTCAAGCGCTCTTACCTGAACCTGAATAAACCTGCATAGCGGTAGTTAAGTGTGCGTATAACCTATAGTGCACTTCCTCGTCGCTGTATTTGATATATAGACGTGACAAAAGATTTCGCGTGCAATATAGTGCATAAAACTGATCGTGTAAGGTGTGCGATCCATGACTCAGCACAGACCGCCTCTCCCTGGTTGGATCGAGAATGCCGTGGGCGAAAGCCCGCGTTGGCGTCGGGCCCTGGCGTTGGTGCGCAAGATGGCGCCGCTGGATGCGCCGGTGTTGGTGACGGGCAAAAGCGGCGTTGGCAAGGAGGTGATCGCGCAAACGCTTCACCGTTTGAGCCGGCGCAATGAGGGCCCCTTTATTCCCCTCAACTGCGGCTTGCTGCAGGGAAACCTGCTGGAAAGTGAACTGTTTGGCCATACCCGGGGGGCTTTTACGGGCGCCACCTGCGCCAAGCAGGGCCTATGCGCTGCGGCCGTCGACGGGACCCTTTTTCTCGATGAAATCGGTGAACTACCTCCTTCCAGCCAGGCGATGCTGTTGCGTCTGCTGGAGACCGGTGAATACCGCCCGCTGGGCAGCACCGAGCTGCATCGAACCAACGCAAGGGTGATTGCGGCTACCCATCGTCACCTGCCGCAGATGGTGGCCGAGGGGCGATTTCGGCAAGACCTCTATTACCGTCTGAACGTGCTGTCGATCCACGTTCCCTCCCTGTATCGCCGCCCGGAGGATATTCCGCTGCTGGTGGAACATTTTCTCAGCCAGGGTTGCGCCGGGGCGCCCCGGCGGTTGACGGCGGCGGCGATAGAACGGTTGCGCCGCCATCGCTGGCCGGGGAATGTCAGGGAGTTACGGAATCTGGTGGAGCGCGTGCGGGTGTTGAGCGATAGCTCGGAAATCGACGAGTTTATGGTCGAAGAGGTGCTCGCTTCACCGTCGGCTCCCGCCAGTGCCAGGCTTGAGTCCGGGGCTGGGCAGCTGCCCGGCGGGATGCTTGGCGCGCAAGGGGTGGCGCCGTTGGCGGATATGGAAGCTGCGTATGTGCAGTGGGCCGTTGATCAGCACCGCGGTAACGTTTCGGACGCTGCCCGTTCTCTGGGGGTCGCCCGTTCAACTATCTACCGAATCCTTCATCGTGCCGGTGACGGCCGCTAGTCCAACGCGCCTCTTCCCCTTCCCCTTCCCCTTCCCCTTCCCCTTCCTCTTCTATCCACCACCCATGTTGCACAATGCGACGGCTGTCGCGAATTGCGTCACCATTAGATAATTTGTTGATTAATAGATGTTTAATTGATGGCTCAACGAAAGCTGTTGCGATGTGCAACAGTCTGCGGCCAGGCCGTGTCGCTTCCGGACTTATCGAGATCAAAAGCAACTAATTGATATATAAGCTGAACGCATATCAATAAGTGATATTGGTACGGCTCGTGCACTCAAGGGGAGACGGTTGCCCGATAGAGTGAAGGTGCATGAACGAGCAAGAACCCTACGTCGAAGGGGCGATGAATGCCGCAGATGAGATTCTGGGACCGGCCTTGGTGGAAGGGCGCGAACACCAGTTGGCCGTTATCGAAGGGGATGCAAGCCTCACCTACGGCGAGTTTATTGCCTTAGTGAACCGGTACGGTCACGGCCTGCGTGAGCGCGGTGTCGGGCCGGAAGCCCGGGTACTTTTTCTGACCGATGACAGTGCAGACCTGGCGGCCGCCTATCTGGCGACCATCAAGATCGGGGGCGTCGCGGTGGCGTATAACGTCAGGGCGTCGGCCGAGGATCTGCGCTTTGTCATCAACGAAACCCGCTGCCGGCTGATCTGTGTTGGCGTGGACTACCTCTCGCTCTACCGGCAGGTCGAGCCCTCCCTGGATCATCGGCCCGAGTGCTGGGTGGAGGGGGCTGCCGGGGAGGCGCCGCGTTGTATGCAGGATCTGGCTGTCGGCCAGCCTGATAGGCTTGAGGCGACCCCCATGTCACCGGATGACATGGCCTTCTGGGTATACTCCTCGGGCACCACCGGCAAGCCAAAGGCAGCGGTGCACCTGCACCACAATGTGATGATCGCGGACCTGCACCTGCGTGAAAACCTGGGGGTCAAGCCCGGCGACAGGCTGCTTTGCACCTCCAAGTTGTTTTTTGCTTACGCCCTTGGCCATGGCCTGCTTGCAGGGCTGCGGTGCGGGGCTACCCTGATTCTCAGTCGGGGCTGGCCGAATGCCGAACGGATCGGCCAGGTGGTGGCCCGCCACCGGCCCGACTTTTTCTTCAGTGTCCCGGCGTTTTATCGCACGCTGCTGCGCTCGGGCGTCTGCGACAGCCCTGCATTTAGGCGCATTCGGCACTTTATCTCGGCCGGTGAAAAACTCCCCCTGACACTTTACGAGCGTTGGCATGAGATGACCGGGCGGCCGATTCTAGAGGGTATCGGTACATCCGAAACCCTGTTTCTTTTTATCTGCAATACCCCCGCTCGAAATCGGCCCGGTTCGAACGGAAGGCTGGTGCCATGGGCCGAGCTGAGGCTGTTGGATGAACACGGGGAGCCGGTCAGCGAACCCGACACCCCAGGTGTTGCCTGGATTCGAATGGCATCTGTCTGTGACCGTTACTGGAACCGCCAGGATCAGTCCCGGGCCACCTTCCAGGGGACCTGGTATCGCACCGGGGATGTCTTTACCTTCGATAACGATCGCTGGTTTTACCACCAGGGACGCGCCGATCAGATGCTTAAGATTTCCGGGCAGTGGGTGAGTCCGGTGGAGATCGAGGAGTGCGCCCTGCAGGTGGCGCACGTGCGGGAGGCGGCGGCGGTCGGCATTCCCGACGGGGATGGCCTGGTGCGCACGGCGCTTTTTGTCGTGGCCGAGGGCGCGTCTCAGGAGGCGGGGCTGGCCGAACGGATCCGCAGTGCTCTGCTGGAGCGGCTGTCGATCTATAAGTGCCCGCGGGAGGTCCATTTCGTTGACGAAATACCCCGCACCGCTACCGGCAAGATTCAGCGCTTCAAGCTGCGCCCGCCTCCTGCGATCACGGCTGTGGCGCCATCCGGCTGAGAAAATTCCCACCCGGCGCCAAGCGTAGGTTCGCTCAGGTGCCGGCTTCTTTCCCCAAGACCTAAGGAAACTCGTATGACTACGCGAATAAAAACAACAATGCTTCGAGTCACCGCTGCTGCCGCCCTCTGCCTGGGGGCGACGACGGCCCTGGCGGCGGAATTTACGTTGAAAGTGCACCACTTCCTGCCGCCCCAGTCTGCCGCCCACAGCCAGTTTATCAAGCCCTGGGCCGATAAGGTGGAGGCCGAGTCCGAGGGGAGGATCGAGGTGCAGATCTATCCTGCCATGCAGCTTGGAGGCAAACCGCCGCAGCTCTTCGACCAGGTCCGCAGCGGAGTGGCCGATATTGTCTGGACGTTGCCAGGCTACACGCGTGGGCGCTTCCCGATTACCGCCGTCTTTGAATTGCCCTTCATCGCTGGCAATGCCGAGGCGACCAGCCAGGCCGCCTGGGACTTTTACCAGGAGTACCTGCGCGAGGAGTATGCCGACGTGCATCCTCTGCTGTTGCACGCACACGCGGGTGGCACCCTGCATACCGTCGACAGGCCTGTGAAAAAGCTCGAGGACCTCAAGGGGATGAAGATCCGCACCCCGACCCAGTCGGCGACAGAGCTGCTGGAGCTGGTCGGGGCCGTACCGGTGGGTATGCCCGTCCCCAGTGTTCCCCAGGCGCTTTCCAAAAAGGTGGTGGACGGCGCGATGCTCCCCTACGAGGTGACCATGCCGCTCAAGGTGCATGAGTTGGTCGGCTATCACACGGAGATGTCCGGCGATCGGCAGGTGAATACCTCCGTCTTCCTGTTCGCCATGAATAACAAAACGTACGAGCAACTGCCCGACGATCTGAAGCAGGTCATCGATCGCAATTCCGGCGCCAATATTGCCCGCGAGGTCGGGGCGCTCTGGGACCGAGCCGACCAGCCCGGACGCCAGGCAGCGTCAAAGCGTGGAAATGAAATCACGGTGCTGCCGCCTGAGGAAGTCGAGCGTTGGCGTGAGGCGACGCTGCCGGTGCGGGAACACTGGATCGCGCAAATGGAGGAGCGCGGGCTGCCCGGGCGCCAAATGCTTGAGGACGCAGATCGGCTGGTGAAGCAGTATACCCGCTGATGCTGATCGCTCCGGTGACGGAGCGATCCTGTTCCCGCCCCAAGAGGGCCCAGGAGGCCCGGGAGAGCGTACGGTGAGCGAACATTCCCCGTTTCCAAAGACCCGTTGTTCACGCGCACTGGAATACGGTTGCCGGCTCTTTGCGCTGGGCGGCGGCCTGGTGCTGGTGGCTTTCGCCTGTCTGACAGTGGTCAGCGTCCTGGGCCGCTTCTTTTTTGACAGCCCGGTGATGGGCGACTTTGAACTGGTGGAAGTCGGCTGCGCGATTGCCGTTTTCGCCGCGCTCCCTTATTGCCAGTGGTATCGCGGCAATGTAGTGGTCGACTTCTTTACCCTGCGGGCCCCCGCGCCCCTTAAGGGGATGCTGGATGCTTTGGGCAGCCTGACGTACGGCCTCCTGGCGGCGCTGCTGGCGTGGCGGCTGAGCGTGGGGGGGTATGACATGTGGCGCTACGGCGAAGAGACCATGGTGCTGGGCATGGCGCGCTGGTGGGGCTTTATTCCCATCGTCGCCTCCATGATCCTGCTGACTCTGGTCTGCTTTTATCTTGCGGGCACCCAGCTGCTGGGCCGCCGCCAGGCTGATCGGGAGGAGGGGGCCTCATGAGCGAGGGCAACGCATCGGTGGTGGGCCTCGTCGGCCCGCGAAAGTCCCTGGGGCAGGGAGGCAGCGGCCTGCTCTTGGCGCTGGGCGCAATTTTGGCGGTTGTCGCCTTCCAGAGCGAGGGGGTGGTCTTTGGTCTCGTGCTGTTTGGTGTGTTGCTGGTGCTGATGGGGCTGCGTATGCCCATCGGGGTGGCGATGCTCGCCACCGGCATGGCCGGATACGCCACCCTTTCCGGGTGGGATCCGCTGCTCAACTACCTGAACAGCGCCGCCTACTGGCGCTTTTCTACCTATGACCTCTCCGTGGTGCCGCTGTTTCTGCTGATGGGACAGTTTGCCAGCAAGGCTGGCCTCAGCCGGGCGTTGTTTAATACCGCCAGTTGCTGGGTGGGCCAATACCGGGGCGGCATGGCCATGGCGGCCGTGACCGGTTGTGCCGGCTTTGGCGCCATTTGCGGGTCTTCCCTGGCAACGGCCGCCACCATCGGCCAGGTGGCCTTGCCGGAACTGCGTCGGCACGGCTATGCCGGGGGGCTGGCGACGGGCGCGTTGGCGGCGGGAGGCACCCTGGGCATTCTCATTCCGCCCTCTGTGATTCTGGTGATCTACGCCATTCTGACCGAGGGAAACATTGTCACCATGTTCCAGGCGGCCTTTATTCCGGGTTTTTTGGCCGCGCTGGGGTATCTTCTGGCAATTTCCATTTATGTGCGCCTGAAGCCTGAGGCGGGGCCTTGCGGCCCCAGGTCCGGCTGGGGTGACAAGCTGCGCTCTCTTAAAGATGTGTGGGCGGTTACCCTGATTTTTCTGGTGGTGATAGGCGGCATCTACCTGGGGGCGTTTACCCCCACCGAGGCGGCCGCCATCGGTGCGGTGGCCACGGGGCTGCTGGCGGTGATCCATGGCGGCCTGCGCTGGAGGGGAGTGATGGAGTGCCTCTACGGCACGGGGGCCGCGACGGCCATGATCTTTCTTATCTTGCTGGGGGCGGACCTGTTCAACGCCTTTCTGGCCCTGACCCAGATGCCGGCCGAGGCGGCGCAATGGATCGCACAAAGCAACTTCTCCCCCTACCTGGTGCTGGCGATCATGCTGGGGCTTTACCTGGTGTTCGGGTGCGTGATGGATTCGCTCTCCATGATTCTGCTGACGATTCCCATCTTCTGGCCCATTGTCGGTGCGCTCGATTTCGGCATGGACCCCGAGGCGGTGAAAATCTGGTTCGGCATTATTGCGCTGGTGGTGGTCGAGGTCGGGCTGATTACCCCGCCGGTTGGAATGAACGTTTTCATTATCAATAAGATGGCTGGAAACGTTCCCATGATCGAAAGCTTCAAGGGGGTGGTGCCCTTTTTGATCTCGGACGGGGTTCGGGTGCTGCTGCTGATTCTGTTCCCGGCCTTAAGCCTCTGGCTGCCCACCGTGCTCGGGTAGGCTCTGCCGTTACAGCCTGAAACGCCCTTCAACCGGCTTCAGGTCTCCCGGGCGATGATGTTGGGGTCGGGGTCCTGGCGTGGTTTGATCTCGTACGTGGGGCAGGAACCGCCGCTGGAGCAGGGGCTGGGGGCCGGCAAGGGGGCATGGCCGATGCGCCGGCTGACCGCGTCCGCTTCGCTCCAGGGCAGCTCAAAGCCGCTCTCCTCCTCGGAGGGAAAATTGCGGACCATCCCCTTTTCACCGAAATTCTCCAGCACCTGGTAGCACTCGCCGGCGAGCTCGATAATGTCGCCCGGTACAAAGTCAAAGGTGGTGTTCATCGCTCAGTCCTCAGCAGGGTCAGGTGAGTGGGTAGGGGGAAAGGGCGCGAGCCGCGCCCTCTGTAAGGTGCTCTGTTCAGCCTCCCGAGAGGGTGGGCATCAGGGTCACTTCGCAACCGTTGGGAACCGGCCGCTGGGCTTCCCCGGAGAGCACCAGATCGCCGTCCACGGCGAGATTGAGGTGCTCGCTGTCGAGCAGTTCCGCCGCCTCGGGGAGCTTGCGGCGAAGCGCCCCGCGCAGCTCGGCGACACTGGACAGGGGCTCATCGATCACCACCGCCTGCTCCGGCGCGCCGGGCACGGTCTGGCCAAGATGGACCCGCACGGCGTAGCCGGTGGCCACCTGCGAGAGCCGGGTGTGCCATTCGAGGGCCGGTAGCCCTTCTTCGTTGAGTCCGGTGAGGTCGTAGAAGCGCGCCTTCATGGCCTCAAACTCCGCTCGGTCGATCTTCTCCCCCTTGAACGGACCGGTGGTGATCGGCTCCTGGAACCAGCGCTCCGGCAGGGAGTCGTCCCGGGCCCTGAGGCCGAGGCGGAAGTTGATCATCCGCTCGAGACCGGTGATATTGCGCCCCACCTCGTTCAGGGCGGCTTCGTCAAAAGGCAGTCCCGTGAGGGTGGTGAGCTGCGTGGCAAAGTCCTCCAGACCGGTGGTGGAGGGGGTGTTGAACAGCTTGGTGTTGAAGCGGCAGTGGCCGACGGCATCACCCACCGCGAAGGTGTTTTCGCAGCGCCGCACCGCCACTTCCTTGCCTTCGTAACGGTTGGGTTCGGGGGCTACCTTGCCGCCGTAGAGGGCGGTTTTGAAGTCGGGGTCGTCGTTGATGCGGGCGTTGATCTCCAGGGTCACCCGGTTGCGCAGGTGGTCCATGCCGCGGGTGGCGACGGCCAGGCCCAGGGCGAAGGCCTTGAGAATGCGCGCGTCGTGGGGGTCGGACTGCCCCAGTCCCTTCACCGCCATCAGGTACTTGAGGGCCTCGGGGGGATATTTGCCACGCTCCACCGCCCGGGTCGAGTCGGCGATGGTGTCGCCGAAGCCTTCGCGGCGGGCGGTCAGCTGCAGCAGCTTTTCAATGCTGGCGTAGTTGCCCCAGCTCAGGTCCAGGCCCCCGGTCTGCGCCTGGGTGATCAGCCCTCTCTGATAGAGCTCCATGGCCCAGCCAATGGCGGTTCCGGTGCCCGAGGCGTCCAGCCCCAGGTCGTTGCAGATGTTGTTCAGGCGCAGGACCTGCTCCGGTCGCTTGATGCCCAGGTTGGGACCGAATTTGCCCACGTTCACATACTCCGGCCCTTCGCCCTTGTCGTACTTGTCAAAGACGCCGTCGTTATTGATGCCGTTGTAATCCCGGGCCTTGTTGTGCTCCAGCTCGCTCTGGCGCTTGTCGTAGCTGGCGTTGCCGGCCAGCCCCTTGAGCGCGCCTGCGCCGTAGCCGCCCTCGCTCTCCGGGGTCATGTCATTGTTGGCGCGGCACTTTACCGGGCAGCGAAAGCAGCTGCTCATGCCGGGGCGATAAGGATCAAAGTTGTCCGCGTCGAGGCTGTCGACCCAGGCGGTCTCCTGGTTGTTCTTGGTGCCCAGGGCGCCGAGCACACGGGTGGGCTTATAGAGAAAGGGGGTGCCTACCTTGCTCATGGCGTTTTTGATCACGCTGGCAGAGAGGTTTTTCCTGGACAGGGCGGTCCCTTGCAATTTGTAGTCGCGGCTGACCGCCACCTCGTCGCCTTTTCCGTGCAGGATCACTGCTTTCAGGTGCAGAGAGCCCATTTTGGCGCCACCGCCGCCCCGGGCCCAGATGGCCTTCTCGCCCCCCATGATGCCGCTGGAGAGGACGCCGTTCTCCCCGGCCCGGGTGATTCGGGCCATGGCCATGTCTTTCTGTTCCTGGTAACCAAAGTCCTCGGCGATGCGGTGGCTGAACTCCAGATTGTCCAGGCCCCGGTAAGGTTCGGCGTCAAGGTACTCCACCTGGTCGCGGTCGATGCGCAGCAGCGTCCACTGTTCGCTGCGCCCAAACAGGACCAGGTGGTCGTAGCCGTGGCGCTTGAGAAAGGAGGGGAAGAAGTCGCCGCCGTTGGCGTCCAGCAACGCCCGGCTCTCCGGGGAGCGGCTGGTGACATTGCCACGGGTGGCTGACGGCATGGTGCTGGTCAGGACCCCGGCGCCGAAGATCAAGGGGACTTCTGGGTCCAGCGCCGGCTTTTCTTCGTCCAGCAGGTTGTAGAGCAGAAACATGTTACCGCCGCGCCCGGCGAGAAAGGTGCGGACCACCTCGGTGTCCAGGTAGGCCCTGTGATGACACCGGCGCTCCAGATCCACAAAAAGCACCGCCCCTTGGGTGGGATACTGGGGATTGTCGTGCATGCGCCCCAGGAGCCGTTCAACCCGTTGTCTGATATCCATAGCTGCCTTTCTCTCTCCGTGCCGCGTCCGTCGCCGTTGAGCCGAAGCCGATGGGGCGGTAGTTCCATCTGGTGGAACGTGGGGGCGCGGCGGCATTGTATTTCAAAACGTCAAGGATGCACTATATAACATGTTTTCGTGGCTTATCTAGACTTTTGATCGCTTTTGAGTGATGTGATGCTAAGCGGTGTGCACAATATTACACCTTGGCCGATCGAGGCCACCGAAGGGAATAACGCATGAACGATATGATGACCGAACCGAGCGCTCAGCCGGCCATGGCCCTGGAACATCTGGAAATGGTGCTGGAAGATGGGGACGACCTGCTGGGGTCAGAGGCGCTTGCGGAAGTGCTTCAGTTCTTGGGAATGGAGTCGTTGGCATTAAGCGACGCCGCTTCAGGTGACGGCAGGCTCGACGGCTGGATCCTGGAGGTGCGCCATACCCGCGAATTCGGCATGGTGGTCAGTGCCGGCTGGGCGGGCGTTGCGGATGGAGAGCAGGCCGACTACTTCTGCCCGCAAGGGGCCTCGGTTTCGGTACTGGCGGCCATGAGCAGTGCGCAAGAGCTGTTGAACCTGTTCCGCCGCACCCTCGGTTACCGCCTGATGGCTGAGCGGGTGGACGATGCCCAGCTGGAGCGGATCTTTGCTTCGGCCCTGGCGCTCGCCAACCGCTATGCACCCGGGCAGCCCGAGGCCCCGGCACTGATCGAGCGTCTCTGTGTCGGTCCCATCGTCGCCACAGAGGGGCGGATGGTGCCTTATAACGCCCGCTGTGAGGTCCGGGCGCAAAAGCCGGCGCCGGCGCCGAGACCCATCGAAAAGATCGGAAAACTGCTGCACCCGGCATCAATTGGCCTGGTCGGCGTTTCGGCCAGCAAGATGAATTTCGGCCGCATCATCCTCAAGAACCTGCTGGGCAGCGGCTACGACCCCGACAGAATGACCATTATCCGCCCCGGTGAAGAGGCGATCGACGGCGTGCGCTGCATCGACAGCCTGGATGCCCTGGACCGTCCCCTGGACCTGTTTATTGTCGCGGTGGGAGCCGAGGCGGTGTTTGATCTGGTCGACGAAGTGATCGACAAGCAGGCCGCCGAGGCGGTGATGCTGATTCCGGGGGGGCTTGGCGAAACCGAGGCCAGCCGCCGCCCGGCCGAGGTGATGAAGCAGCGGATCAATGCCGCCCATGCCAGCGAAGCGGGAGGGCCGGTCTTTCTCGGCGGGAACTGCCTGGGGGTGGTCTCCCACCCGGGAGGCTATGACTCCTGGTTTATTCCCGGCGAACGCCTGCCCAAGCCGCAGAAAAAGCAGCGCCGCCACAGCGCCCTGATCAGTCAGAGCGGTGCTTTCATGATTACCCGCCTGAGTAAGAACCCCTGGCTCGATCCTGCCTACATGACGGCGCTGGGCAACCAGACCGACCTCACCCATGGTGACATGCTGACCTACTACGCCGACCGGGACGAGATCGACACCATCGGCGTCTATATCGAAGGCTTCAACGAGCTGGACGGCCTTGCCTTTGCGCAGGCGGTGCGCCGGGCGGTGCGCAAGGGCAAGCAGGTGGTGGTCTACAAGGCCGGGCGCACCGATGCCGGCGCCGCAGCGGCGCGGGGTCACACCGCCTCCGAAGCCGGTGATTACTCCCTCTGCGAAGCCCTGCTGAGCCAGGCCGGGGCGCTGGTAGCCCGGGATTTCAGTGAGTTTGACGATCTTTTCTATATCGCCAGTGCCCTCCACGACAAAGTTGTGGGCGGGCGCCGGGTGGCGGGGGTCAGCGGTGCAGGTTTTGAAACCGTGGGCATCGCCGACAGCATTCGCCGTGCTGATGCGCATCTGGAGGTGGCCCCGGTGATGCCGGCCACCGCAAAACGGCTGGGACAAATCCTGGCGGCCAAGCGGCTGGATGCGCTGATGGAGGTGCGCAATCCCCTGGACATCAACCCCGGTGCCGACGACGAGGCGCATGTGGAGTGTACTCGGGTGTTTGCCGAGGCGGAGAATGTTGATGCCGTGGTGGTGGGGCTGGATCCGCTCTCTCCAATGATGCGCACCCTGGCCAGTAGCCGGCGCGCCGGGTTTGATCTGCTAAGCCCCGAGAGTGTGGCCCAGTTACTGCCGCCGCTTGTGGCGTCGCAGCATAAGCCGATCATCGGCGTGGTGGACGGAGGGCCCCTTTACGACTCGCTTGCAGAAGCTTTGATGGATCATGGGGTTTGCGTTTTTCGCACGTGCGAAAGGGCCACGGCGGCACTGGCACGCTACACTGAATCTCGTCTGTATGCCGATTTTTTGCGGCGGGCGACCCGTGATTGAAGCCGGCAGAGTCGGTTTCGACTACCGGGATTTGGGGCGATCGGCAGGGCTTGGGTTAGGAAAGCGCGGTACTTTCCGAGTATTCACCGGCGCAGATAATCTGTGCAGAGCGTAAGGGTAATGTGATGAAAATCGAACATGTAGGAGTAGTGGGCGCAGGGCAGATGGGCAGTGGAATTGCCCAGGTCTGCGCTGCCGCCGGGCTCAGGGTGACGGTATGCGATCGCCATCAGGAGGCCATCGATAACGGCATCAAGGCGATTCAGTCGAGTCTGCAGCGGATGGTCGCCAAGGAGAAGATCAGCGGTGCAGAGCTTGAAGCAATTTTGGGGCGCATCAGCACCAGCACCCGCACCGAGGACCTGGCCGCGGTGGACATCGCCATCGAGGCGGCCACGGAAGACGAGGCCATCAAAACCGTCATCTTCAAGGACCTGGACCGGACTTGCAAAGAGGGCGCCATCCTTGCCACCAACACCTCCTCGATCTCCATTACCCGGCTGGCGGCCAGTACCCGGCGCCCGGGGCAGGTGATCGGGATGCATTTTATGAACCCGGTGCCGATGATGAAGCTGGTGGAGGTGATTCGCGGGCTGCAGACCGAGGACGCAGTGTTCGAGCAGGTCACCGCGATGGCCGAGGCGATCGGCAAGGTGCCGGTGGACGTCCGGGACAGTTTCGGCTTTGTGGCCAACCGTATTTTGTTGCCCATGATCAACGAGGCGATTTTTTGCCTCTACGAGACTTTGGCCAGTGCCGAGGAGATCGACACGGTGATGAAGCTGGGCATGAGCCACCCCATGGGGCCCCTGGCATTGGCCGATCTGATCGGTCTGGACACCTGCCTGAGCATCATGGAGGTGTTGCACGAGGGCTTTAATGACAGCAAGTACCGGCCCTGCCCGCTGCTTAAGCAGATGGTGGATGCCGGTTACCTGGGCCGAAAGTCCGGCCGCGGCTTTTACCACTACGGCTAAGGAGCGTTGCCATGAGTGAAGAAACCAAAACTTACGACAACATCCTGCTGGAAGCGGTTCGCGATGGCGTCTACCTCCTGACCATTAACCGGCCCAAGGTGCTCAATGCCCTTAATGCGGCGACCCTGGAAGAGATGAATGACGCGGTGTCGGAGGTCATCAGCGACCCCGGCGCCCGGGTGCTGCTGATTCGCGGCAGCGGCGAGAAGGCGTTTGTTGCCGGGGCGGATATCGAACACATGAGCCACCTGAGTCCCATCGAGGGCAAGGCCTTCGCCGAGCATGGGATGCACCTGTTCAGGCGGCTGGAGACCCTCGAAATCCCGGTGGTGGCCCTGGTCAATGGCTATGCCTTGGGGGGGGGGTGCGAGCTGGCGATGAGCTGCGATTTTATCCTCGCTGCGGAGAATGCCAAGTTCGGCCAGCCGGAGGTGAACCTCGGCGTTACCCCCGGCTTTGGCGGCAGCCAACGCCTGACCCGCCTGGTGGGACGCGCCATGGCTATGGAGCTGCTGGTGACCGGTCGCAACATGTCGGCGGATGAGGCCATGCGCCGGGGGCTGGTGAACCATGTCTACCCTCAGCCGGAATTGCTGGACGAAGGGCTTAAGCTGGCGTCCATGATCGCCGGCAAAAGCCGCAGCGCTATTCAGCTCACCAAGCAGCTGGTGCAGCGGGGTCAGGACCTGGATCTGGACAATGCCTGTGTCATGGAGAGCGACCTCTTTGGGCTCAGCTTTTCGACCCCTGACCGCATCGAGGGGATGGCTGCATTTCTGGAGAACCGCAAGCCGAAGTTTGCCTGAGGCTTGGCTACTGGGGCGGCCGAGCCGCCCTTTTTCCTTTGGAAGTAATAAAGTAGGAGGATCGCGCCATGGCACCCGAGCAGTTTCGTAAGCTGATAGCCCCCGTGGCTGAATTGACCGCAGCCCACTCCCTGGACGGGACTCTGGAGAGGGTATTAGAGGCGCATTTTCCCGCCGCGGGGGAAACCTTCAATGCGATTGAAGCGGCTTGCCACCAAGCCATCGAGGCCGGCTGGATGTGCGCTCAGGGAGGCAATGGACGGCGTTTCGGGCGCGTGCTTGAGGCCGGGGAGGACACCTCTGGTCTCAGCGTGGACGTGGTTGACCTGGATGATATCGTCGGGCCCCACCATCGCCATCCCCGCGGGGAGGTCTGCATGGTGATGCCGGTAACCGAGGGGGCCCGGTTTGACGGCAAGGGGCGCGGCTGGTGTGTCTATCCTCCGAACTCTGCCCACCGGCCCACGGTGAGCGAAGGACGGGCATTGGTGCTGTATATGCTGCCGGGAGGAGAGATCGCGTTTACAGGCCAGTAAAGGGCTCGGCGCCGGGCATGCTGAAAAAAGCCGGTCTCGTGAGGCCGGCTTTTTTAGCTTGTATCTAGGTTGTTTCGGGCGTGACTTGAAGGTTACAGAAGCCGGTTTGCCAGCCCCGTGCCCCGGGTCAGCAGCAGGCGCAGAAAGGGGGGCAGGCTGTCGTGGTCCACGGCGTCCATCAGGTTCTTCACCTCAAGGCCGACTTCGGTATCGCCCTCGATCATCAGCCGGCGTTGGAAAAAGAGCGTGTCGGGGTCTTCGCTGCGCGAGGCGAGCAGCAGGAATTCCTTGAGGTTGCCGCGAATACAGGCATCGGCCTCTTCCTCCTGGCTGACGATCAACTGGCCCTCCTCGCTGCAGCTGAAGTACCAGCGCAGGTCCAGATCACTGATCTCCACCTTCATCCACTTGCCTTCAAGAAATTCGAAGTCACCGTCTTCCAGCGGCTCGGCAAAGGCCTGCTCCATCATTTTCAGAAGCGCAGCACGTTGCAGAGCGAAGGGGAGGCGGCGGGACTGACGTACCAGCATCAGGGGCAGCCGTCGGGCCAGCTCGGCGGGTGAGGGCAGGAATTCGAGGGATGAAGGCTGCGGGAGCGTGGGAAATTTGAGCATGATCGTCTTCACCGATGTCAAAAATTGAGGTGATTATGCCACAGACCCTGCAGCCCCCAAAATAACAGGGTGTTTTTAGCGGCTAGGGCACCGTGTTGCTGCTGCCGAGATCAACGATTACTATGGTCTGACAATTTTTGTCGTGGGAATAATGCCTTTTATGAAGCGCTGGTTTTTTGCGGGAGTTGTATTGTGGATATCGACTTTTACCGCCACCGCCGAAGTGATCGACAACGGGCGTAAGTATGTTTGGGAGCCTTTTGACGCCGACTTCCTGCACGACCCGGCAAATCCTGCCTTAGACGAACTGCAGCACCCTGAAGAGGCTTTTCGAAATTTTCCTAAGGACACCCCCACTATTGGTAATCAAGTAGACTGGGTGCGGGCCTTGGAGCAGGGTTTTATCAATCCGCGAACCAACCTTTTCCCAGATACTGAGATCGAAGTGCTGGACTTGGATATTATCATGCCTGATACAGCGGACATGCCGATGGTGCGTTTTCCCCACAGGGCCCATACGCAATGGCTCGACTGCAGCAATTGTCATGATCACCTTTTCGCCCGGGAAGCCGGCGCCACGCCCGTCAATATGTTTTCGATCTTGTCGGGGGAGTACTGCGGGCGCTGTCACGGGGCCGTCTCTTTCCCGCTGACCGAATGCCGTCGCTGCCATAGTGTAAACCGGTCGCGATTCAGGGGTAAGCCGGGAGCTCAGCAACCTCCTGGGCGTATCTATGAGCCAGTTTTGGAACAGCCGATTGTCCGGTAAAAGGTTAGCTATATGATTCACCGATTCGTCTTGGTAGCCCTGTTAACGCTATTCGGGCTAGCACCGCTTACTGCTGCCCATGCTGAGTACGCGGACGTTGTCCTCAACCGTTATGCGGAAAAAAATGGGATGCGTCCGGTGATCTACCCGCACTGGTTCCATCGAATCCGTTTTCGCTGCAAAGTCTGTCACTTTGAGCTTGGGTTCGAAATGCGGGTCGGAAGCAATGACATCACGATGGGAAAAATTATCGACGGTCAGTATTGCGGAATGTGCCACAATGGGGAAATCGCGTGGAGTGTCGAGCACTGTGACCGCTGCCACTCAGGCCTGCCTGGACTGAAAACCGGTATCCAGGGCGGTCACAAAACAGGTGGTCCCGGCATCTGGTGAGCCTGGACCCGAGGGGGCCGTTCTTTGATCAGAAAGCTTGTTATCGGCAGCCTTTTGTTTCTGAGTATCGCGGGTTGCAGCTCTCAGCCCCACGTTCTGCATTTTGAATTTCCCGAGGGTACCCAAGCGGTCTGGCCACCGCCGCCCGAGCCGGCGAAGCTGGCTTACATTGGCGACCTGACCGGAGAGACCAATTTCACCCCCGAAGGCGAGGATGGAGGGTTGTCCCGTTCTTGGGCGAAAGTGCTGTTTGGCGTCGGGCTTGACCCGGAGGCGAAAGAGGTTTTGATACGACCGCAAGGGGTGGTCACGGACGCGAACGGGCGAATTTACGTCACGGATGTGGGCAAGCAGGCGGTCTTTGTCTTCGACCCGGCGGCGGGTGAAGTGAAGATCTGGCTGCATACCGAGGGCACGCAGCGCTTTGGGCAGCCGATCGGTATTCTGGCGCTTCCAAGCGGGGAGCTGCTGGTGGCGGATGCGGAGCTCGGCCGGGTATTTCGTTTTAATGCAGAGGGCGTGTTGCAGGGAAGTTTTGGCCACCAGCTGCTCAAGCGCCCGACCGGTTTAGCCTTTGATCCGCTTCAGGGGCGTATTTTTGTCTCCGATACCCATGGGCACGATATCAAGGTGTTTGACCTACAGGGGGTCCTGGTCGATACCTGGGGCGACTTCGGCGATCAGCCGGGGCAGTTCAACTCACCGGTCTACATGGTCTACAGGGACAACCTGCTCTATGTCGTGGACACCCTGAATGCCCGGTTACAGGTGCTGGACGAGGCCGGAAACTACCTGCGGGGATTCGGTAAGCGGGGTGGATTCGTAGGCAACTTCGTGCGCCCCAAGGGGGTTGCCCTGGACTCCGAAGGCAATATTTACATCTCTGAGTCGTACCATGATTACATGCTGATCTTTGGTCAGCAGGGACGCTTTTTGCTGCCTATCGGCGGGGCGGGGAAAAGCGCCGGAAAGTTTTTCCACCCCTCCGGCATCTGGATTGACTCTCAAAACCGTATCTATGTGGCGGATATGCTGAACGGACGTGTTTCCATTTTCCAGTACCTGGGAGAAGAAGTGTGAACAGGCTGTGGATCCTCTGCCTGCTGACGGCACTCATCAGTGGGCCTGCCCTGGCCGCCACTGACCTGGATACACGGCGGCAGTCCAAGATTGCGGAAACCAAACACAACTTTTCCAGCGCCTCCGGGAACACCGTTCGCTCCACCGACACCGATGAGATCTGTGTTTTCTGTCACACCCCGCACGGGGCGACGGTGCAGGCAGGCGTCCAGGCTCCCCTGTGGAACCGGCGCTTCAGTACCGCCTCTTACGCCACTTACTCGTCGACTTCGATTCAGGCGACCATCGACGCCACGCCCGGGGGCGCCTCCAAGCTCTGCCTCTCCTGCCACGATGGCACGCTGGCCATCGGGGCGCTGGCCAATATGCCAGGCCAGGACGTGGGTAGTGGCAGCCTCTCCATGCAGGGCACGGATGCCGGGGGCACCATGCCGGGGGATCCCGCCTCCGGTTATAGCCGGGATCTGGGCATTGATCTGTCCAACGACCACCCGATCTCCCTGACCTACAACCGTGACCTAGCTCTTGCCGATGGTGAGCTCTATAACCCGGAGAGCACAACCCCGGGGCAAGGGCTTCAGGTGGGCATTCGCAGCCTGGGCGGCGGCGTTCCGCAGCAGCCGCGCTTTCCGCTGGAGGGGAGTCAGCCCAGCAGCGGAAAACTGCAATGCACCAGTTGCCATGACCCCCACCTGTCCGGCGAGGGTGACGACGCCGGGGTGAATATTAAGTTTTTGCGGGGCAACCGTTTCCAGCAGGCAGGGACCAGCCCGCTGCAGGGGAGCTTCAACGAGGACAACGATATCATCTGCCTGGCCTGCCATGATAAAGCGGGCTGGGCGGCGTCGGCCCACGCCATGCAGGGGGTGGCTAACGAGCAGTACGAAGATGCGGCTGCCAACTTGCGGGAGTTTCCTGCCGGGATAGATGTGTACGAGGCTTCCTGCCTTAACTGCCATGATGCCCATACCGAAGCCGGTGCCCGTCGCTTGGCCCGCGAAGGGGCTGATTCGGCGGGCAATTCGGCCATCGAGGAGACCTGTTACCAGTGCCACACGCTGGCGGCTGGCATCATTGATGAGAGCGTGGGCACCGTGCAGGTTCCCAATATAGAGACCGACTTTGGCCTCGCCCGCCATATGCCCATCACCAATGCCGAGCAGGACCTCTCTCCGCCTGAGCAGCACGATATCCGGGATGCGGACTTCAGCGAGGCGCGGGCCACCCTGAACACCCGTCATGTGGAGTGCACCGACTGTCATAACCCCCACCGGGTGAAAAAGACCCGGGTGTTCAGCGATACGCCGCCGGTCAACGGTGCTGCCGCCGGAACCCACCGGCATGAGAACGGGGTGATTCACAACAACATCGCCTCGGGAGTGCTGGCGGGCACCTTCGGCGTGGAGCCCGGCGATTACGAAGAGTTCGAAACGGACCAGAGCGTGCTCAACGGTATCGGCGGTTTGGCGCTGACCCCCAAGCAGGGCACCGGTCTGGGCTGTGACACCGTCGGCAGCGACCCGGATACCTGCTCTCATGTCAGCCGCGAGTACCAGATCTGCCTCAAGTGCCACTCCCATTACGCCTGGGAGAATGGCCCGACGCCCTCATTGCAGCCTGCTGCGGATGGCGGTTCAGACGGAGTGAACGGCTTCTCCTCCACGGTGGGGGTCACCAACCAGGCGATGGAGTTTCAGGCCCCGCAAACCCATCGTGGTGAAGGCCAGAGCCTGGGCGCCGAAGGGGGCGCCGCGGCGGCCTACGACACCAACAACCACCGGGGCTGGCACCCCGTTATCGGTCCCACGGGACGTAACTCCAGCACCCGCGGCGGGGTCAATGCCAATAACTGGTTCCCGCCCTTTAACGCCAGTGGCGCCATGGGCACCCAGACCATGTACTGCTCGGACTGCCACGGCAGCGAGACCCAGTCACCCACCTTGAACGGCGGGATTGGTGGTGGCGGGCAGGGCAGTACTGTGCCCGCCGGCGGCGAGGACGGGGCGCCCTGGGGGCCGCACGGTTCAAGCAATAATTTCATTCTCAAGGGGAGCTGGAATACCAGCGGGTTCAACACCATTAACCGTGGCTCGTTGTGCTTTAAATGCCACGACCCTGATGTTTACGGAACCGGGCAGAACGACATTCGCACCGGCTTTTACGATACCAGCAACGGTCGCGGCGACCTGCACAGCTACCACCAGGGTAAGGCGGTGGCGGACAATAATGATTACCTGCAATGCAACTGGTGCCATACCGCCGTACCCCACGGGTGGAAGAATAAGGCACTGTTGGTCAACCTGAATGACGTCGGTCCGGAAACGGGCAACCCCAAAGGTACCGAAGTGTGCCGTAACGACGGCGATGACGGGTGGGGCAATAGCAACGCGGCAGGCGGTACCTGTAATCTCAGTCGCGGTTACAGCAACGGCCCCTACTACCAGAACGCCTTTTTGAAGGTCATCAACTTCCGTCCCAGCGGGCAGTGGCGAGAACAGGACTGTGGATCGGCCAACGCGGACGACCCGGACAAGGGTCGGGGGGTTCAGTGGATGAAAGCGGCCTGTCAGGCGGTGCAGTAACCTCGCGGCCGTGCTGAGCGTGAGATTGTCCCGCTGGGGCCGGGCCCTGGCCTCGCTTAAGCTCAGCTTCGCCCTGCTGCTGGCGCTGCTGGTTTCGGTCTGGTGGGCCTACCGGAGCAATCTTGCCAGCCCCGAAACCGGCCAGGCCTTTCTGATCCTGGCGCCGGTGCTTGGCGCGCTGACGCTCAACCTGGTCTTGGCGATTGTCTATCACCCTCGCTTTCGGCGGCAGTGGCCGCTGCTGCTGTTTCACCTCTGCCTGGTGTTGATCGTGCTGCTGGTGGCGGTGGGACAGCTGACCCGACTCAAGGGCTGGGTGGAGGTGCCGGTGGGCGGGGCCTTTGAAGGCGAGCTGACCGGTTTCGAGGCCGGGCCGTTGCACCCCTGGGCGATTGAACAGCTGCGTTTTCGCAATGAGGGGTTCGAGATCGACTACGACATCGGCCCCATGCGCTCTCACACCTTCAACCGCCTGTCATGGCCGGAGGACGGCGAATGGCGGCAGACCGTGATCGGGGACCAGAAAGCCCTGAATCTTGACGGTTACCGCTTTTACACCACCCCCAACAAGGGGTTCGCACCGGTGTTTATCTGGAAGCCTGAGGCGGCCAGTACGGCGCAGCGGGGGGTGGTTCACCTGCCGAGCTACCCGGGCAACCGCTTTGGCCAGGCCCAAGCCTGGGTGCCGCCCGGCACCGACGAGGAGCTCTGGGTGCAGCTGGAGTTTGACGAGGTGATCCTCGACCCCCTCAAACCGTCGAAGTTTCGTGCGCCCAAGGAGCATCGGCTTGTCGTCAGGCAAGGCGATACGTTGCGCACGGAGCTGGTGCCCGGCGAGTCCCTGCAGCTGAATTCCGGGCTGTTGGTCTACCAGGGGCTAACCCTGTGGATGGGTTATCAGATCTACTACGATCCCACCTTGCCCTGGTTGCTGGCCAGCTGCTTTTTGGCGGTGGCCAGTCTGGGGTGGTTTTTCTGGGACCGCTACCGCAAGACGCCCTGGCAGCGGCCTGAGGCGTCTTGAGATGAGCAGCTCGATTGAGAGGCGGTTAGCGAACCTGCTGAACGCCCCCGGCAAAGAGAATGGTCTCGAAAGTCTGGTCGAGGGATGCGGCGTGGAAATTACGCATCACCGAGGCGCCGGACCACTGGATGGTGTCGCCTTCTTTCACCGGGCTGACGGGGGCGGCGATCCACTGCTCACCGTTTGCGGTGTTGACCTGGATATAGCTGTAACCGCCGCTCTGCTTGACGCTGACCACCTGCCCCTGGTTGGCGGTCGCCGCCGCTTGCCCGCCGCCGCCATTGGCGACCTGCACCTGAGAGGCGAACAGGATCTGGTCAAAGGTCTTGTTCAGGCTCTTGCTGGTGAAGTTGGTCATCACCGCCGCCTGTCCCCAGCGAAAGCGCTGACCTTCGCTTATCTGGGTGGCGGGTACCGCGACCCAGCGCTGGCCCTGGGCGGTATCGGCGAGAATGTAGGTGTAGCCGCCGGCCTGCTGGACGCTCTTGGCAATCCCCTCGTTGGCGGCCTGAGCGGTGGGCTGAGCCGCAGCGTGGGCAGGTTGCTCCGGGTTCAGTGAGGAGACGAAGTAAATTTCCTCAAAGGTGCGACCCAGGCTCTTGCTGGTGAAGTTTTTCATCGGCGAGGCCTGGCCCCATTCGATGACCGCGCCAGGAGTGGTGTCGAGCTGGCTTCCCGCGACCCAGAAAGTCTTGTCCCCCTGGCGGACCTGCACGTAGCTGTAGCCGCCTGCCTGCAGGGCCTCGACCACTTCGCCCTGGTTGGCGGCCAGTTGGCGGCTGGCGGCGGGGGCCTTGCTTTCTGCGGGCGTCTTGCTTTGCGCGGGAGCACTCGCCTTTTGCGAGGGCTGATCGTCGGAGCAGCCACCGGCCAGAATAAGGGTGAGGGTAAGACCCGATGAGAGAAGTAAACGTGATCTGGACATCAGTGACACCTTGCGTTGAGTCAATGTTCGGGCTGGCCGCCGTTAGACCGCCCCTTGGTGGGGGACCATGGATACAAAAGGTACCCCGTAGAAGGTTAAAAAGGCGACCACGAATACCGCGATCACCATGACCGCCGCCGGTTGCGGAGCCATCCTCCAGGTCACTCTGGCATGCAAACTCAAGGCCAGAAAAAGCCAAGAGAGAAAAGACCAGGTTTCCAGAGGATCCCAGTCCCAGTAGCGGCCCCAGGCATCCTGGGCCCAGATGGCGCCGGCCACCAGCATCAGGGTATGGAACACCAGGGCCAACGCCATGAAGCGATAGGCGAGCTCGGTGAGGCTCTGGTTACCCGGTACGCGCTGCATGGCCTCGTTGAAGGGGTGCAGGGGGCGAAGCAGAATTATCAGCGACAGGCCCACCGCGACCAGAAGGCCCCCCATGAAAACCTTGCCGAAGCCAATGTGGATGTACAGCCAGACGGTGTCGTAGGTCGGCGGGAAAAAACCCTTGCCGGGATTGGTCAGCAGCAGCCAGCCCATCATCAGGAACAGGACCGGCATGATAAAGGCCGCGACCGGTCGAATGGCGCGGCTGCGCCAATAGCAGAGGCTGAAGAAAAGCGTCAGGCTCCAGATATTGCTGGAGAGAATCTCGAACATGGTGAGAAAGGGGCCGTGCTCAAGGCGAATCCAACGGTAGCCCAGGGCGGCGGTATGGGTGAGCAGACCGGCCACCATCAGCCCCAACACCAGATCCTCCAGGTCATAGCGGAACAGCGTGGAAACAATGGCTGCAGAGCCGGCTATCACGTAGATAACCAGCGCTCCCCAGAGAATCATCAGTTCGATTTCGACAGTCATGGCCTCATGCTACCGGCGGGGGAGGGAGGCGACAAGGCGAGGAATCTTTTATCATGGGCGGAGTCTCATCTTTTCGAGCGCTGATCCTCGTTTGATTTCATTTATTTCAATCAGGTAACCACCGGTACCCGCACCCAAGTGACCACAAAGTTTCATCCAGAAAGCGCTTTACTTGCCCGTGGCTGGCTCCAGTTGGGGCTGGTGGCACTCCTGCTCTCCAATGTCCTGGCCCTGGTGCTGGTCGCGGCCCGCCTGCCGGGTATTTCCAGGCTGATTGCAGCACCTGACGCGCTCTTTGGTACCGCCTTGGTGCTGCATGTGGATCTGGCGATCTATGTGTGGGTCTTATCGGCCGCGGCGATGCTCTGCCACCTCTGGCTGCCGGCGCCGCCTTCGCGTTGGCATGGCGGCTGCTTTCTGGCGGCCGTCGTGGCCACTCTAGCTATGGTGATTACCCCCTGGCTGGATAGTTCCCGTGCGCTTTTGAACAACTACCTGCCGGTGCTTGAGTCACCGCTGTTCCTGTCCAGCGCGGGTGTGTTTCTCGCGGCCTGGCTGGGGGGGCTTGGCGCCGTGCTTCGATTCAAGGGGGCGCAGCTATCCGCCCCCCCGTGGCGGCGGCTGCTGCTGGGGGTTCTCTGGTTGTTGGTGCTGGTCAGCCTCGTTATCTGGGTGAGAGGCGTACTTCAAACCGAGGCGCTGGGACTGACCGCACACCGCCTGGAGCTTGCGCTCTGGGGGGGCGGGCACATGATGCAGGCCTTCAATGTCGGCCTGTTGGTGTGTTGCCTGGTGGTCATCGCGGGTGAGCGGGAGCCGCGTTCTGCCGCCGCCCGGATTGCGGCGGGGATTCTCTGCCTCAACCTGATTGCGGGGCTTTTTCTGGCCTTCAGTTATGCGCCGGATCAGAGTGCTTATCGGGAGGGGTTTACCGGGTTGATGCGCTACCTGAGCTGGCTGGCATTCCCCGCCACAGCCCTGTTTCTGGTTAGCCGCTGGCGGCAGGGGTACATCAGGCAGGCCCCCCAGGGGCTGGCACTGTTGCTGGCATTGGCGATATTTGTCCTGGGGTTGATTGCAGGGGCGCTGATCCGGGCCGATAACCTGCTTGTACCGGCCCATTATCATGCCATGACCGGCGCTCTTAACCTGGGATTAATGGGGGCCATCTACCATTTTCAGCGCCCCCTTGGGTTGCGCCTGCCCGAGTCTGCCTGGCTTAAGCGGCAACTTTGGCTCTATGGGTGCGGCCTGGTATTGCTGGTCGCCGGTCTGGGTTGGGGCGGCGCGGCGGGCCATGCCCGCAAGGAGGTCGCGGCACACTCGGCCGGTCTGGACTTGCAGGTGCTTCCCATGCTGTTGCTGGGGGCCGGCGCTGCAGTGGCGCTGGCGGGAAGTTTCCTGTTTATAGGAATAATATTCCGATCTTTGAGAAAAAAGCCCGGGCTCGCGGCTGCTACGTATACGATGCCCCTGGTGCCTGCAAGAGAGGTTGTGGAGTCTCATGCCTGTAAAAGCTCACAAGGGTGATCGTCGGCCGCTGGTCTTGGCGGCGGCTCTGCTCTTTGTAGCGGTGGCAGGCGCGCTCATCGGCCTGCTGCCGGGTGACTGGTCGCTGACCACGGTGGATAAAGAGGGTGTCGTGCCTTTGGCGTCGCCGGCGCTGGCTCCGCCCCATGGGCGTGAAAAACGGGAAACGCCCTCGCAGCCGCTTGCAAAAAGCAACGACTGGCGTTTGCAGGAATCGCGGCCAGCCACCGTGGCAACGCTCGGCGATCATGCTCTTAGCGCCCGTCGGGAGCAGGTGGATATTCTCTTTGAGCATGGTGTGGCGATGCTGAGAAAAGGGGACACCCAGCAAGCGGTAACCCTCTTTGACCAGGTGTTGAAACTGGCCCCCCGTATGAGCGAGGCGTACGTCAACCGGGGCTACGCCAGGGCGGTCGAGAGTGAGCATGAGTTGGCGTTGGTGGACTTTCACCGCGCGATTGACCTTTATCCTTCCCAGGCAAACGCCTACTATGGGGCCGCCCAGAGCTACGAGGCGCTGGGAGACCTTGAGGCCGCCCTCGGTGCCATGCGCAGTTTTATCCATCTTTCCACCGAGGACAGCGTGTTTATTACCCGGGCGCGATCTGCGATCTGGGAATGGGGGGAGCAGTTGCGCCTGCACCGTCAGGAGGCCGTATCAAGCGGCGATCCGGCGTCCCCGCAAGAGTCGGAAGAAGGAAGGGGAGACGCTTGATGCAGTTCCGAGTTGTACCTTGTATGCGTCAAAAATATAACTGTGTTTTGGGCGTTACTTTGCTGGCCATGAGCGCTGTCGCCTCGGCGCAGACCTGTGACCCGGAACGTCTCGGTAATACCCCCACCAAGCGCTTCATCATCCATGATGACGCCACCGTGACGGACCGTGTCACCGGCCTGGTCTGGACCCGCTGTGCAGTCGGGCAGACCTGGGCTGATGGCACCTGTAACGATACCTCCATTAAGCAGTTGCGTTCATGGTTCAGCTGGCAGGGCGCGTTGGACTATGTCGCCAACATGGATCACAAGCGACCGGGATGGACAGGCTACAGCACGCCGATCGCCGGGGTGACGAATAAAGAGGAGCTGAAGGAGTGGCGGCTGCCGACGATCCAGGAGTTGCGCACCCTGATTGATCGCCATTGTGAAAACCCGGCCATCAACCTCGAGGTGTTCCCTAACGCCCCCGCCTGGGGGTTCTGGAGCGCCAGCGAGTTCAGCGAGGGTCCCGATTACGCCTGGCAGGTGGACTTCAAGACCGGCGAAACCAGCGCCCACCTGAAGGTGGGGGTGAGTTACCATCTGAGGCTGGTCAGCGGCAGCCTGATTCCCACGTCGAAGAAGCGTGAGGCAGCGACCGAAAGCGCGGCGGCGCGCTGGGATGACGGCATCCATGACCCGGCAAATCCGGATCTTGAGTTGCTTCAGCACCCTGATGATGTCACCGGTACGCTGCCGCGGGATGGCCGCGGCGAGGAAGACTGGGCCAAGGCGTTGATCGATGGCGTGATCAAGCCTCGGGCATCAAGGGATGGTGCGGCTGAAATGGTGGTCTGGGATCAGGACCTGATCTTCAAAGAGACCGCCACCATGCCCCACGTGCGCTTTCCGCATAAGCTGCACAGCATGTGGCTGGCCTGCGAGAACTGCCATGATCAGATTTTTCCCGCCCGTTTCGGGCAGAGCGATATCAGCATGGCCAGCATCTATCAGGGGAGAGATTGCGGCGTTTGTCACGGGAAGGTTGCCTTTTCACCCAATAACTGTGAGCGCTGTCACAGTATCGAGCATGCCGGGTCGGGACCGCGCTGGTGGTAATTTCTGCTACCTTGGTGTGGATGCAGCCGCTCCCAATGGGTGTGGGTAAATCCTGATGCCGTTTTTTACTCGCGAAGTAAACCGCGCCCGCCTCGACAAAACATTCCTGTTTTTGACCGGTGTGATGTTTCTGGTCGCCCCCTCTTTCTACCATGTCAATCTCGGTGAAGGGGGGTTCTATCTGCCATTTAACGCGCTTACCTGGCTGTTTGCCGCCTTTTTAGCAGGTGCTTCCCTGCTGGTGGCCGCTCATAATGGCCGGATCACCTTTCCGCCGCTGTTTCTCTCCTTCGCGCTTTTTGGCTTGGCGGTGCTGGTCCTTGGGCTGATAGGAGAAAAGCCTGTAATGGAGACTTGGGCCTTCAGGCTCTTGACGATTTTTTCCGGCCTTTTGCTCTATTGGGCTCTTTGCCAGTTTGACATTGATGAACGAAAGGCGGATTTATTGATCTTGATTGTCGTCTGCTCTGCTTCCTTGCAGGCGATATATTGCTGGCTCCAGCTGTTGTTGGGCGAAGGGGTGCCTTTGTTTATTCCGGTCTCGCCGGATGTTCCCCGTGGCATTTTTCAACAGCAGAACTTGGCTGCGACCTACACGGCAACCGGGGTCATGGGCTGCCTGTACCTTCTCGCTAAACCAAGGGGGTGGCTGGGTGCAGTATTGGCTTTTCTCCTTTGTCTCAACCTTTCCGTTGTTTTGATGTCGGGCTCCCGGATAGGGCTGCTGGCGGTATTCCTGGGTGTGCTTTGTTTTTTTCTTTCTTCTCCGCGCTTGCGGCATCCTAGAACGCTGATTCCGTTGCTACTGGCGTTCTCGCTCGCCATGCTGGCGAGCGTGACGTTCAACGACGGAGGAGGTATTGGGCGGGCCGTTTCCAAGTTCAATGCTGTTGTTCAGGCCGATACCCTTGGTAGGGGGGATGTAAGGAAAACGATTTACGACTCCAGCTTTGATCTGTTTCTTCAAAAGCCCTGGCTTGGTCACGGGATAGGAAATTTCGAGCGGGTTTGGCAGGATTACAAACCTGAATACCATGCCAAGAACCCGCATGCGGCTCATGTCGAAAAGCGCCTCACTCACCCTCACAACGAGCTGCTGCTATGGGCGGTCGAGGGGGGCGTGGTGTTATTTCTTTTTCTGGGCTTGATCGCTTACGGTGTGGTAAGGCTCCTGGCCTCGCTTGGATGGCGCGAAGGGCTTCGTTGGTTAGCAATACTCTCACCAGTGGTTCTTCACACCCAGGTGGAAAAGCCTTTCTATATATCCCACTTGCACCTCGTCCTGTTGGTTTTCCTGCTGGTGATTCTGGTCAGGGGGCATGACAGGGGGCAGGTGTTTGAGCTCGGTTTTTCGGGAAAAGTGGGTTCTCTGGTGCTGGCGGTATCGGTTCCGGTGTTTGGTAGTGCAGTACTGAGTCACACGATGCTGGCCAACTATTACATAACCCAAGCGACCTTCTTTCAGGCCACACCGATGGAGCTTGTCCGGTTTGCGAAAGGCAATCCCTTTTTTAACCGCCGCGCCGGATTTTTGGAGAAGCAGGCACAACTGCGCACTGGACTCCGAAGTGGGGACAGGGGGCTTTTGGCTGACTATGTGACATGGGGCAGGGCCTACCTGGAGCAGGTGCCCTCCCCCGTTGTCATGGCTGACGTGGCTGTGGCGCTGTATGAGCTGGGGCGTATCTCCGAGACCCGGGCGCTTCTGAACCGGCTGCAGGAAATTTATCCTTTCTCACCGTCGGTTAACGATGCCCGGGATTATCTCGCCCGACGCGGTTTCTATTTTTAATAGTTTGACCTTGGCCGTCAGTTTGTCTGGCAGCCCGGTCGAAAGTTAAGTGACCTTCGTTCAGTTCGCTTTCTTTTCCGGCGCCAACGAGGGGTCTGCGAAATAGCCTTCGTATTCGGCCACGGAGGCGGGTCGGTAGACCTCTACCTTGCGGAAGAACTGATCGACGACGTAAACGCGACCGTCTTCGTCGACTTCAATTCCGGCCGGAAGCATGTAACTCGCCGACACGTTGACCCCCCCCCGCTCACCGATGAACATTAGCAGTTGGCCTTCCTGGTTGAAGATTTGGAAGTTACCGAAATTGGAGTCCATGACGTAGATGTTGTTGTCCGGATCTAGAGCAATGCCCTTCGGGCGTGCGAAGCGGCCAAACTCGACCCCCAGCTCGCCAAAGCTTTTTACGTGAGTTCCATCGGGCTCCAGAATACTGACTCGAAAATTTCCACTGTCGACCACGTACAATCGGCCATTTTGGCCTATCGCGACATCCTTAGGGAGGTTGAACTGCCCCTCGGCTGTTCCACGCTTGCCGATGGTATAGAGAAGCTCACCGGAGTTGAGATCAATAACCTTTATGTTGTGTTCTTCGCTGTCAACGCCTCCTGTATTTACAACATAGGCCCGGGTGCCTTCGCTGTTGACGGCGATACCGGTCGCGCGGTGGAAGCTGTCCGGTTTTGCGATCTCTCGTAGAAAGACTCCATCGCGATCGAAGATGGCAATTGACTCTTTGACGGTATCAATGACATACAGATTGCCTTGTCCATCGTTGTCCAGCCCCATGGGCTTTTTGAAGGCGAAAGGGCCCTCTTCCGGAAAAGTTGTGAACTTACCCTCGCGCCGGTCAATAAGATATATCTGGCGTTTGTTGGTGTCCGAGACAAAAATTCGCCCTTTGTGGGCGCTGACATCGTAGGGTTTCATGAACCCTTCACCTGTGCGCGCGGCACCCGCGAGTACCCGGGACATACGCGCGTCTTCATCTTCGGGAATGATGTCGGCGCTGGTATAGATCAGGTCCTGGAAGTAGAAACGGGCCTCGTCCGGCGGCTTGGGAAAGGGAATGATGGGCTTTTCTACTTTTTGCGGGGCGGAGCAACCAAACAGCAGTACGAGGGTCATACAGGTTGTCAGCCGCGAGATGGTGTTCAGGGTATTGGTTATCATATTGGTTTCTCGGCCAAAGTCGTCCATGCTTTCAGCGGTCATTTTAACAGCGGCGACAGGATATCAAAAGGTGATCCAGTTCTGCTAATATTGATGCCGCCATGGCTCAGTTATCTACGTGGATTCTATGAAAAAAAATCGAATTGAGAAATTTTTTGCCGCCGCCGCCGTGTCGGGCTTGATGGCCTTGAGTGGGTTGCTGATGGCGGCAGAAGAACATGATCATGGCCACGCTGCCGCCGGGCATGAGTCCATGGCCGGTCATGGCGGCCATGGTGGGCATGGCGCAGGTGAGGCGCCTGACGTCGACGCCGAGCGCCTCTATCTGGAGTACTGCTCGGTATGCCACGGAGACGCGGGAGACGGTAAGAGCCGGGCCAGTGGCGGTCTGACGCCTCCGCCCCGTGATTTTACCTCGCTGGATAGCGCGTTGACCTTGACCCGGGAGCGGATGGTTGAGTCCGTGAAGCATGGCCGGCCGGGAACGGCCATGGCGGGGTGGGGCAAGCGCTTGAGCGATGCCGAGATCGAATCGGTCGTTGACTATGTCCGCAATCGCTTTATGCCCGCCGTCTCGCGCGAGAAGCTGGCGGAGGGCCGAAAAATCTTCGCCGAGTATTGTTCGGTCTGTCATGGCGACCAGGGGCAGACGGCGGTCTGGGCGCAGAGCGGGCTGACACCGCCGCCGGCTAACTTCACCGACCCCCGAAAAATTGAGGAGCTCAGCCGCAAGCGGATGATTTTTTCAGTGACTTACGGTCGCCCGCAGACAGCCATGAGCGCTTGGGGGAAGCGGTTGAACGATGAGCAGATCGAGGCGGTGGTCGATTATGTGCGCCTAGCCATTATGGGGGTCAATGACAAGCAGGCCGAGGCGGTGGCGCAGGACGCAAACGGCCACGGAGGTCATGATGACCACGGCGCTGGCGACGGTGGGCATGATCATGACGCGCACGGCCTTGAAAATCTCGATGACCCGCTGCCCTACGGATTGGAGGGTAACGCGCAGGTCGGGGAAACCCTGTACGAGGACAATTGCACCGCCTGTCACGGAACTAAGGGGGATGGTAAGGGGCCTCGTGCTTACTTCATCTTTCCCAAGCCCAGGGATTTCAGCCACCCCGCGGCAAGAGCCAAATACAGCCGGCCACACCTTTACGAAGTGATTTCCAAGGGTGAGCTGGGCTCCGAGATGCCCGCCTGGAACAAGGTGATGACTGAGCAGGAGATCGGTCACATCGCCGAGTATGTGTACACTGCCTTTATCAACCCGGAGGCGGAGTCGCAGTAAGTAATGAAAGTGCAGTTGTCCCGGTATTTTGGGAGTTTTCTCCTTGGGTGGGGGCTGTTTTTTCAGCCCCCTTTGCTATGGGCCGAACAGGAGCTGGCGGGAGAGTCTGAGTCACGTCACGAGGCGGGAAGGGCGTTATACAATTATCGCTGCTACTACTGTCATGGCTATTCCGGCGACGCCAAGACGCTGGCTGCGACCTATATGGATCCTATGCCGGTGGATTTCACCGCCGCCAGCCCGGACGAGCTGACCCGGTCCCGCATGATAAAGGCCGTCACTGACGGCGTACCCGGGACAGGGATGAAGAGCTTTACCCACTACCTGAATGCTGACGAGATCGCGACGGTGGTGGATTTCGTGCGTCGCGAGTTTATGGTGGAGGGCCGGGTGAATACCCGCTATCACACCCCGGAGAACGGTTGGCCGAACCATGAGCGTTATCGAATCGCCTTTCCCTTTGCTACCGGTGAACTGGCGTTGGATGCGCCCCAGGAGCGCTTGAGCGAACTGCAGCGCAAGGGGCTGAGGCTCTTCGTCACCTCCTGTATTAGTTGCCATGATCGATCTCGGGTTGAGGATGAGGGGCCGATCTGGGAGCTGCGGGCTATCTCCTACCCGCGCAACAATTTCTCCTACTCACAGTTTGACGGTGTGACGTCGGCTAGCGTTTATGTAAAGCATGATACGCCGAAGGCGCTCGAGGGCCTCACCACCGAGGAGCGAGAAGGTGAGGTGTTGTTCCAGGACAACTGTGCCTTTTGTCATGGCGCGGATGGGACGGGGAAAAACTGGATTGGCAGTTTCCTGGATCAACACCCTCGGGATCTGACCGACGAGCGCTTCATGGAGGCGGTAGACCGTGAGCGTCTGGCACAGGTTATTCGCGACGGTGTGAAGGATACTTCCATGCCGGCCTGGAAGGATGTCTTGAGTGATGCCCAAATTCAGGCCATCATCAGCTATATTTCCCGGGCTTTTCATCCGGTTAAACCCGCGTCCTGAACGATGATTAAGAACGCTTTTGGCTGCTGCTTTGCCGTTGTCTTGATGATGCTGCTCGGCTGCTCGCCGAACGAGGCGCCGCGGGCGGAGGATCAGGTTGACCTGCAGGGGTTGGAACTGACCCGGCTGGACGGCACGTCGGTGCCGCTGCAGCATTGGAAAGGGCGGGTGTTGATCATTAACCTCTGGGCTACCTGGTGTGCCCCCTGTCGTGAGGAGATGCCGGCCCTGCAGGCGCTCAGCGAGCAGCTGGACCCTGAGCGCTATAAGGTGGCGGGGATCAGCGTGGATCGCGATCTAAATCTGGTTAAAGAGTTTTTACTGAAATATGGAATTGATTTTGCGGAGTTTCGCGATCCGAATATGAAGATGGCAAAGGCGCGTTTGGGTGTCGAGGTGCTGCCCGAGACGTTGATTATTGATAGCGACGGTCGTCTCCATAGGCGTGTGACCGGTATCCGTGACTGGTCCGATGCAGATTTCCTGGAAAGCATCCTGCCTGGGGGCCTGGCGGGTGGCTGAGGCGAGGCAGCGCGAAAATCGCGAAATTCCTTTTTGGCGTTCATTGAAAGGCAAGAGCCTGGTCTTTCTGGCATTGCTTTTTATCTACTGCCTGGTGCTCACCGTCTACGTATTCAGCGAGAAAGCCAGCCTGATTCGCGAGCTTGAAGCCCTTGAGCTGATTCGCGAGCAGGAGACGGTGATCGTCGAAGCGGATCTGGCCGCATTCTCGGCCATCACGGATCTCTTCATGATGGTGGACCCCGGCGGGCGTGACGAGGTGCTCACCCGCGTGCACCGCCACTTCACCCAGCTGCAGCAGAAGTACAGCCGCTTGTCCGAACTCTACCCGGATCGTGCCCCCTCCTTTCGCGATATCGCCAAGCAGCTGGCCGAAGCGGTGGTACAGCCGACCCCGCAGCACCTGGGGGCGCTGCGCGTTTCCCTGGCGGAGAACAAGCGCCGTCTCGATGCGCTGATGGCGCAAAATCGACAGCGACGCGAAGATGCCCTCGATGCCTACTTGGCTCACAGTGACCGGGTCGCGATGGTCTCTTTATTTTTCGGCGGTGCCGGGCTGCTGGTCCTGGGGATTATCGTGGCGCTCTTTTTCGGTCGTCTGACACGGGAGCTGCTGCAGCTTCACAGCCGTGTCGGGCAGGTGGTCAAAGGCTTTCGCGGCACGCCCCTTGAAACTTCCCGTAGTGACGAACTGGGGGGGCTGATCCATGGGGTTAACGACATGGCCGATGACTTGCGGCTGCGCGAGCAGGAGCTGGAGATCGAGCGGCAGAAGCAGTTCCACATGGACAAAATGGGCACCATCGGCCATCTGGCGGCAGGTGTCGTCCATGAGGTGGGCAACCCGGTGGCGGCCATACTGGGGCTGGCCGAGGAGGCCCGGCAACAGCTTGACGACCCCGAGGCCGTACATCAAAACCTGGACTACATCATCGAATATACCAATCGCCTGCGCCGAATTTCTGAGGATCTGGCTGCCTTTAACCGGCCCCAGCGAGACCGCTACGAGCTGTTGGACCTGAACGAGGTGGTGAGCAGCGTGGAAAATATTCTCCGTTACGACGAGCGTTGGTATGGCATTGGCCTCACGGATCGCCTCGACCCCCAGTTGCCGGCAATCGTTGGAGCCTCGGATCAGCTTTCCCAGCTGATAATGAACCTTGTACTCAATGCCTTTGAAGCCACCGAGGCCGGCGAGGCTTCGCCAGCAGAAGTCAGAATCGAGACCCAGGCTGGAGAGGAGGGCGTCTGGTTGCGTGTGGTGGATAACGGGGTCGGAATCTCCCCCGAGGAGCAAGGTCGTATCTTCGACGCCTTTTACACCACCAAGGAAGGAAAAGGCTCCGGATTGGGGCTGCTGCTGTGCTCGTCGATTGTGACCGCCCATGGCGGTTACATCCAGGTTGACTCTTCGCAGGGAGAAGGGACCCGCGTTGAGGTTTTTTTACCGTTGAATCCGGGTGTGGGCGCTGAGATCGACAACGCTGAAAAGGCTGTTCTGTCATGAGCGCCGCTGTTGCCCTGAAGCGCTCGCTGCTAGAGCTGCGCAGTCATTTTCGCGCTAACCCGCTCTCCTGGCTGGTGGCGGTGCTGCTGCTTTTACTGGTGGGGATGGTCAGCTTTTTCATTTACCACATGGACGTGGAGATGCGCCGAAACATGCTGCACCACGACCAGCGGCAGCATCTCCAGCTGCGCAGGCTCTTGCTTGAACAGCAGGTGGCGCAGAGTGTGGCGGACTTGCGGCTGCTTTCAGAGCGGGCGCCAAACGCCTCGCCCCGGGCTCTGGAGTCGCGGTTGCAGCTGATGTGTGACAACCAGCCCCACTACGCACGCTTTGGTGTCTACTACCCCGACAGCGGAACGGCTATCGAGCGTGCCTGCGCCGAGCCAGCTGTTCAAGGTGAGGTGGGCGTTGATGCCCGGGCAGAGGGTGGCGTCCTTTTTGCCGCGGCCGGTGGACGGGGCGTACGTCAACTTGCAGTGCGCTTGATCAATCCCGGTTCGCTTGAGGGCGCGCAGGTTCAGGTGTTCTGGCCGGGGCTGGCCAGTCAGGGGCGCGTCGCGCCGGTATGGGGACTGAGCTTTTCCCTGGCATCGCTCTCCGCAGAAGCCGGGATTGCGCGCCATGCCGTTGAGCGGATGTTCGTAGTGGCGGGTGCGGTCGACTGGCAACGGGCGGTTGTCCCCGCTCTGGCTGCTGGCGCGACGGCCCCGAGCTGGGAGCGTCTGAGCCAAAATGCGCAGTTGGAGGCAGATATCGGGCTGTTGCTCACGGAGCCGGTGGCCTTGCGAGATCCGGTAAGCCTGGGCCTGATCGCCGAATGGAAGATGATTGCCCTGACCCCCGCGGAGCGATTGCAGGCGGATTACGGACGTTTTGCCCGTCATATGGCCTACTTGGCCGGCGTTTTCCTGTTGCTGCTGGCCGCGCTCTACTTTTATTCCCGTGGGGTTATCGGTAAGCAGTTGCAGATGCTTACCGATCTCAAGCGCAAGCAGGCGTTCTTGGACAGTCTGCTCGACAGCAGTTCGGACGCGATGCTCACCCTGGACCTCGACGGGCTGATCCTTAGCTGCAACGCGCGCGCCGAGAACCTTTTTGGTTTTCGGCCCAGCGAGCTAAAAGGACGCACCGTGGAGGATTTGCTTCCCTCCGATTACCAGATCACGGATCAGGACTACGGAGAGGTTTTCGCGCGGCTGGAAAAAAGTGGTGTTGAATACGAGCGCCGTGAACTGGTGGGGGTGCGGCGCAACGGTGAGGACTTCCCGGTCGAAGTGACCTACTGCCGTTTGAAAATGCAGGTTCAGTCCCGGTTGCTGTTGACCATCCGTGAAATCACCGAGCGCAAGGTGGCGGAGCGGGAGCTGGACAGCTTGCGGATGCAATATTTCCAGCAGGAGAAAATGGCCCAGATCGGCTTGCTGGTTGCCGGAATACTGCACGAGGTGGGCAACCCTCTGGCGGCCATTCGAGGTCTGCTGGAGCAGGTGCTGGACGATGACCGGGACCGCGAACAGCCGCAACTTGACGCCTCGGCCCGGGCCAGCCTGGAGATGGTGTTGGAGCAGACCGACCGCATCCGTACCATCAGCCACGAAATTTCAGGTTTTGCCTCGCCCCACCAGAATGAGCGTGGACCGCTGAGCCTCAATGCCATTCTCGAGGGGGCCGCCCGCCTGCTCTCTTATGACAAGCGCTGGCGGGAGATTCAACTGGATCTGGATCTGGATCCCAGCCTGCCGGCGATGGAAGGGATTGCCGACCAGCTCACCCAGGTCTTTATGAATCTGCTGGTAAATGCCTCCGATGCCTTTGAGCCCGGCATGGGGGCGCGGCCCCGGGTGGAGATTAGAACCCGTCACTTGGCCGAGGGGGTTATACTGGTTTCGGTAAGTGATAATGGCATGGGAATTGACGAAGAGACGATGACCCATATCTTTGACGCCTTTTATACCACCAAGCCCAAGGGCAAGGGGACGGGGCTCGGGCTCTCCATTTGTGAAAAGCTGATCGCCGAGCACCGGGGGGCGATGGAGATGGAATCCCAGCGGGGCGTGGGGACTGAAGTGCGAATTTTCTTCGAGTACGAGCCGTTGAGCTTTAGCTAGGGGTGGCCATGCGCTTTTTGAATGTCTTGATCATCGATGACGAGCCGGCTTTGCGCCAGATCCTCGGCAATGCCGTTTCCAAGGCGGGGCACAAGGTCCAGCTGGCGGAGAACGGTACCCAGGCACTGGAGGTGCTCGAAAAAGAGTCGATTGACGTCGCCATCTGCGACATTCGCATGCCGGACATGACCGGGATCGAAGTGGTGAGCAAGGCCAAGGCGGCGGGAATTGAGACCGCCTTTCTGGTGATGACCGCCTACGCGTCGGTGAACACGGCCATCGACGCCATGCGCTGCGGGGCTTACGACTACATGATCAAGCCGTTGCGCAACGAGGACGTGCTCAACCGTCTGTCGCAACTGGCGGCCATGATTGGCCTCAAGTCAGAGAACCAGACCCTGCGCCGCCTGGTGCTGGGGCTCGAGGGCACCCAGTGCACCATGGACTCCCCGGCCATGCAGCGTATCGAACGGCTGGTGGCCAAGGTGGCGGTGACGGACAGCACGGTGCTGATTACCGGTGAGAGCGGCACCGGCAAGGGGGTGACCGCCCGTGCCATTCACCAGGCCAGCCTGCGCGGCGATGCCCCCTTTATCCCCGTCAACTGCGGTGCGATTCCTGAAAATTTGCTGGAGAGCGAGTTTTTCGGTCATACCAAGGGCGCTTTCACCGGCGCCACCAAGACCAAAAAGGGGCTGTTTCAGGAGGCTGACGGCGGCACCTTGTTTCTGGACGAGATCGGCGAGCTGCCGCTGAGTCTGCAGGTCAAGCTGCTGCACGTGCTGGAACAGAATGAGGTGAGGCCGGTCGGTTCCGAAAAAATGGTGCCCGTGGACGTGCGGCTGGTGGCCGCCACCAACCGTGACCTGGACAAGATGGTTGAGTCCGGTGAGTTTCGGGAGGATCTCTTCTTTCGCCTGAATATCTTCAATATCGAGCTGCCGCCGCTGCGCGAGCGTAAGGAGGATATCTCCGCGCTGCTCGATTTTTTTCTCCAGCGTGAGGCGAAAAAGCTTGGTATGGGCAATGAGTTAGGCATTGATCCCGATGCTCGCGAGCTGCTCTGTGCGTATAATTGGCCCGGCAACATTCGAGAGCTGGAGAATGTGATCGCCCGCGCGTTGATCCTGGTGGACGACAATGAAATTCAGGTCACCGATCTGCCGCAACAGCTGCTCAAGCCTGTACGTGGCCAGGGCAGTAGTGCCGTAAATGACGAGACGCTGCGGGAGCAAGTGCGCCAGTTTGAAATCGAGGTGATCAAGAAAACCATCGACGAGCAGGGGGGGGACCGGCGCAAGGCGGCAAAGGCGCTTGGGTTGGGGCTCTCCAGCCTGTATCGCAAGCTCGAGGAGAGTGCTTGACGCGTTTTTAGGTACGACGGGGGCTAATGACTATGAAGCAATATTTACCAATTGTACTTGCTGTTTTGTGTTCCACCGCGTTTGGACAGGGCCAGGGGAGCGATGCCTCGGATGAGGCTTCGCCGCAGGTTAATGTCGCCGCTGCATCTCAAGATAGTCCGCAGGCGATCTTTGAGAAGGGGATGGAGCGGGCTCGGCGTGGCGATTTTTTCGGGGGGATTCGTATTCTGGAGCAGGCAGCCGAGCAGGGGCACCTGGATGCCATGCTGGTCGCCTCGTCCATGCTGATCGATGGCACCTACTACGAGCAGGGGCTGGCATGGCTCGACAAGGCGGTGGCAACCGGCGCGCCGAAAGCCCGCTTGGAGATGGTCAAGCTGCTGCTCGCGCGGGATCCGGAAGTCCAGCGCCCGGCGGAGGAGGCGATTCCATTACTGGATGCCCTGGTGAGCGAAAACTATGCCCCGGCCCTGCATTTGCGAGCGGCGCAGGCAGAGGCCGGAAACGTGCCTTACGAGCAGGACATCGCGCTGGCCGTTCGCTTATACACGCGAGCGGCGGAACAGGGCTTTTCTCCCGCCATGGATCGGCTTGCCGATGCTTACCGCAAGGGGGAGCTGGGACTGCCGGTCGATCTGCAGCAGGCTGAGAAGTGGGAGCAGCAGAAGGAGGGAGCGTTATCGCAGCCCGAAGCCTGATCACAGGCCTTTTGCTAGGATTGTTTTTCTCGGGCTCGGCATTCGCCGTAGACCTGAGTAACGGTGAGAAGCTCTACCAGCGCCACTGTGCAAACTGCCACGGTACCGACGGTCGTGGTGTGCACCCTATGGCGCCTAACTTTCGCAAACAGCAGGGGTTGCTGACCTCAGACCGCCAGCTGGAGAATCACATTCGCCGGGGAAAAGGGGGCTGCCCCTCTTTTGCCGGTATTATCAAGGACGCTCACCTCTTTGACGTGGTGACTTATTTAAGGGTTTTTAGGTAAAAACTATGAGGCTTTTGACGCTGGTGTTAACCGCGCTTTTTCTGTGGGGCTGCTCGGGTGAGGATGAGTCGGCCGGTGGCCCTCCACCCGGACCGGACCAGGTGGCGCAGCAGGGCGCCGCGTCCACTATGGGCGAGGTGGTCGAGGACCAGGTGCTGGATGTGTTTGGCGTCGGCGACACTGTGTACGTACGCTCCCTGGCGGTCGAGTCTGAACGCGGGCGGCTTTGGGTCGGCACGTCATCCGGGGTGCACGAAATTGACCTTGGAAACCACGCGGTGCTGAACACCTTTACCCGCGATCACGGTTTGGCCAACGAATATGTGTTTGCCATCGGTATCGACCCGGATGGTTACAAGTGGTTCGGTACCAACGCCGGAGGGGTAAGCCGCTATAAGGACGGTGAGTGGAAAACTTTTTTCCCCATGCACGGACTCGCCGACTACTGGGTTTACTCCTTCGCTAACGGTCATGACGACTCCCTGTGGATCGGCACCTGGGCCGGGGCCAATCAGGTGAACCGGAAGACCGAAGAGTTCACCACCTACGTCACCGAGCTGATCAACGAGTGGGTTTACGGGTTGGGCGTGGATGCACAAGGGCGGGTATGGTTTGGTACCGAAGGCGGCGTATCCATGTTTGACGGAGAGGCTTGGCAGTCCTGGACCCACGAGGACGGAATGGGGGCGGAGAACAAGGGGGCCTTGCCGTTCAGCACCAACACCGGTCTTGGCACCCGCAACCGTCACGACCTGGGTGTGTTGCAGGGCGGCCAGGCAACGTACAACCCGAACTATGTGTTCACCATTACCGTGGATGACAACAACCACATCTGGGCCGGCACCTGGGGTGGTGGCGTAAGCCGTTTTGACGGGGAAAACTGGCACAACCTGACCACGGAGGACGGCCTGGCGGGCAATATCGTTTACAGCAGTTTGCAGGCTCGGGACGGCGTGTTCTGGTTTGGTACCAACCAGGGGCTGTCCCGTTACGACGGCAAGGAATGGCAAACCTACAACAGGGCTCACGGGCTGAAAAATCTCGACGTTTATGCCCTTGTCGAGGCGCCTAACGGCGATATCTGGGCGGGGACCCGGGGAGGGGTTGTTCGGGTCGGTGAGCGCACCACCCCCTTCCACTGAGTGACAACGAGATCCGTTTTAGAAACAAGGTAGAGAGTTATGGATTGGAAAGCATCAGGAACAATCGGCGTCGTCGTGGGCGGCTTAGCGGTGGCCGCGATAATGATGGCGAGTTACGAGACTCCCCAAAAGCAGCAGACGCAGCAGCAGGCGCCAGCACCGACGGCCGCCGCTCCCGCGGCGGTTTCTCCCGAGAGCCTGGTCGCCCCACAGGCGCCGGCGGCGGAAGCGCCCGCTTCCAAATTCACCCACTTTCGCGTGGGGCAGCGTAACGTCAAATCGATCTACGCTGCAGATGACGGCATTGTCTGGGTAGGCACTTCAGGCGGACTGGTGCGCTACGACACCAATCTGAATGATTACCAGCATTACAGCGTGAAAAACGGCCTGTTGGCCAACGGCGTTTTCCACGTTAGCGCCATTAACGATGCCATCGCAGTGGGGACCTACGGGGGCGGGCTCTCACTTCTTGACCCCCGCACCGGCGACTGGCAGAACTACAACGTGCCGGACGGGCTCGGCGATGCCTTTGTGTATGACGCCCTCGAAATGCCCAACGGCGATGTCTGGATCGCTACCTGGACCGGGGTTAACCGGGTCGTCGGCGGTGCGCTGGACCAGGCGGATGCCTGGGAGGTTTATACCGTAGAGAATACCGGCGGCGGTCTGCCCAACGACTGGGTTTACGCCCTGGCCGAAGGTAAGAGCGGCGAGGTCTGGCTTGCCACCGAGGGCGGCTTGGCCCGCTATGACTACGCCGACGGCTCCTGGCAGCACTGGACCCACGCCGAGGGACTCGGCGCGCCCTACGAGCTGGTCAAAGCGGACAACAAATTTGACCGCGACCCTGCGCAGTTTTCCGAGCATCACGCGCGGCAGAAGGTGGAGCAGGGGCTGGAGCATGTGACGACCGCCTATAACCCCAACTACATCGTCTCGCTCGAGGTGGATAAGGACGGAAATGTCTGGGCCGGCACCTGGGGCGGGGGGCTGAGTCGTTTCGACGGTGAGGCCTGGAAAGTTTACACCGAGGCGGACGGCCTGCCTTCCAACCATATCTTTATGCTCCACGAAGATCGCGGAGGCCAACTCTGGGTAGGCACCAGCCACGGCCTGGCGAAAATGCAGGACGATGGTTTTGCCATCTACTCCCCCGAGGACGGCCTCTACTCGCCCCAGGTGTTCTCCATGGCGACCCAACCTGACGGCACCTTCTGGGTCGGCAGCTTCGGCGGCCTGGCCCGCATCTCTTCCCTGGATTAGGGTGACCGGAAGCCCCCGCAGCGGGGGCTTCCCACTTTTTAGAAGTGGCTTTCCCAGAACTGAGAACTCCTCCCGCTTTTTCTTCTCTATTCTCTCTCAACTCGTTGTTATAGCTCTGTTTTGTTTTTTGGCACGCACCCTGCATTCTAAAGGGCAGACGCCGTGAGTCGGTGCAACTAAAAGGAAACGAGGATTCGATTATGAACACTTTCAAGAGCAAATGGCTGGTCGGCTCAATGGCAGCAGGTATGCTGGCCCTGGGTTCACAGGCCGCCGTTGCCGGCATCGCCGGCAGCCAACACGACTTCACTCCCAGCGGCGCGGCCCAAGGTGCCGGCGGTAGCAACGTAGAAATCTGCGCCTTCTGCCACACCCCGCACGCCGCGGACGCCTCCTTTGTCGGGGCGCCTTTGTGGAACAAGAGTTTCGACATTGCGGGTAGAAACTATGGCGGGGGCGAGTCCGGTCGTTACAGCGCTCTGAGCACCTCCACCCTGGATGGTTCGGAAGCGGTCGTCGGTTCGGTCTCTCTGGCCTGTCTCTCTTGTCACGACGGCTCCCAGGCCATGGACGTAGTGATCAACGCCCCGGGTCAGGATCTGGGGGGCGGTACCTATAACCCCAGCGGCACCATTGCTGCTATGACCAGTGGCGGCCTGAACTCCATCGCCGCGATCGGGGCCGATAGCGCCCAGCTGAAGAACGATCACCCGATCAGTATCGAGTACGCCGGCGGTAGGGGGACGACTGCACTCCCGGCGGGCGGGGAGCAAACCTACAGTGACTTTGTGGACCCGGACTTCAATCCGATGAAATCCGCGCTTAAAAACAGCACCCAGTACTGGTACTTTGACGACGACAGCAACAACCGTATCGATAAGGACGAAATCCGTCTTTATAACCGTTCAGATGTCGCCGGGGCAGACATGCCTTACGTAGAGTGTGGTAGCTGTCACGATCCGCACAACACTGCCAGCAACTACGACACGGGTATCGCGACTTCGGCTGACAGTCTTGCGGACGGAACCACCACTGACTTCCTGCGTAAGAGCAACGCCAACAGCGATATCTGCCTGACTTGTCACAACAAGTAACGGCAGGCAAGGGAAAAGCCAGGCGCTCGCCTGGCTTTTTTTTGTTAGTATCCTTCCGGGCTAGGAATTGGCAGAGGATCAATCAATGACAGGCTGGTGGCGAAGCAAGGCGCTCTCTTCTTTTTTGGTGGGCGCTCTTTTTTGGATTATGTCGGGCTTCAGTGCTGCGGCTGTGGCCGAGCCCGAAGCGATACTGCTGCAGGTGGGGGACTTTGAAGTTTCGGCAGAGGCGTTCAGCCAACTGGCGGCGCGGGAAAGTCGCCGTCGCTTTTATCACTTTACGCCGCCGGAGGGTGAGCGGGAGGCGTTCTACCGCGAGCTGGTGGATGAGCTGATTGATCAGGAATTACTCGCTCACGAGGCGGACCGTCGGGGCGTGGTGCCGGACGGGGACTACGTGGTGCAGCGGCTGGTGGCGGCTGAACGCCGTTTTCAGGGCGAGCCGGAGCAGTGGGCTGAGATGGTGCCAAAGATCAAGGCTGACCTTGATGCGCGAGCTTCCATTTTGGCCCTGCAGGAGGCGGTGGAGAGTGCCGTCACCGTCGCCGAAGAGGAGGTGCGTGAATTTTATGCCAGCAACCTCTCCTTGTTCGAACAGCCGCCCCAGTACCGGGTGGGGCTGATTCTTAAAGCCGTAGCGCCCTGGGAAGGGAGCGCTGCATGGCAGGCTGCGGAGCAGGAGGCGGCCGCGCTGGTTGAGGCGCTGCGCCAGGGCGGGGATTTTGGCGAGCTGGCCGAGGAAGTCTCAGATGACCCCACCGCCGCCAATGGCGGGGACATGGGGTACCTTCACGAAGGGATGCTGGGCAATGAAATCCAGGAGACAGTGGTCTCTCTGGCAAAGGTGGGTCAGGTTTCCGATCCAGTACGGGTTTTGGAAGGGGTTGCCATCGTCAAGCTGTTGGATAAGAAGGAGGCGCAGCAGATGTCGTTTGGCTCGGTCGAAGCGCGAGCCCGGGGACTGCTGTTGCGCGAGCGGCGGGAGGCGGCCTGGGCTGAGTTGAAGCAACGGCTGCGCGACGAAGCGGATATCGAATTTAACGAGGCGCTCTTCGCCCAGCTTCTCAAAGAGTGAGCGGGCCGCTCTTGGGGCTTAGCTGGGGGCTGTTGTCTTCAGGTGTCTTTCGGTTTGTCTGATCAGTTGGTTGTGGATGGCAGAAAAGTGGCTTAAACCAACACTTGCCCTGTTGCTGGCGGCGGGGATGGGTATGCCCTCGGAAATGGTCTGGGCGCAGGGGCTCGTGCGTCTGGCGCCTTTTAACTACCGTTTGACTGGCGAGACCGAATTCACCATTGAAACTGCCGGTTCGGACGGTGATGAGCAGACGTCCACGCGACTGACTAACGAGCTCGAGACGTTGGCCCGCACCAGGGGTTATCTCTGGAAGCCCTGGTTTTCCCGTCTGGATCTTAATGGCGACGCCACGGTGGCGCAGTCTTCCAGTTCGTCTTCAGGGGGCGGCGGTAGTGAGGCCGCCAGTCTGAGTTTTGGAGCGGGCGGGACTCTTGCGCTCTTTCCAACCAGTTGGTTCCCCACGACCCTCAGCCTGAATCACGGGCGCTCCTTTGTTGATAGCGGGGGGCGGGGAAGAGGGCGTACTACGGATACGGCGCTGCTTATCACGCAGACCTACAACAGCCGCCGTGGCCTGCTTCCCGATCTGTACGCCTCCTATAATTTTGTCACTTCGGAAACTGACGGCGCGGAGGAGCGCTCGCAGCTATTCACGCTGATTGCAGATAAAGAGGTGGCCGGGCATCGTCTAGAAGGCCAGTTTACCTGGAACAATACGGAGGGTGGTCAGCTGGAGGAGGATACCAGTTATGTCCTGACGGGAGATCATGACTACGCCTCCTCCCATAGGGCCTCCTATTCGGATTTTGTCAGTTATGTCAGGTTGGAGAATACCCTCGGAGACACCAATATCCGCCAGTACTCCAACAACTATAGTTTTTGGCTGCCGGGCGATGTGGCGTTGACTCTTTCCGGTCGAATCTCGGACACTGATCAGCAATACCGAGGGGAGAGTGAGGAGTCTTCGACGCTCGCCATTAATGCCTCTGTTTCCAAACGTTTTTCGCCCTATTGGTATGGAGCAGCGTCGACCAATTATGACAGTATTGAACAAGGTAGCGGGCGGAAGGAAACTTACGATCTGGGCCTGTTGGGGCGTTACACCTCGCCGATTCTCAGCTGGCGGGGCTGGGATGGTGTGCTTCAAGGGGATGTTGATCTTCAGGCACAGGATCAAAAAGATGTTTCTGGGGTCGGCTACGGTGTCTCGTTGGGGCATGGGTGGAACCGGGAGCTCGGGGATTGGGCTGGCAGCGGTGCCAGTGTCACTCTGTCATTCGATCAGGATGTTAGCTCACGTTTCAAATCGGTTGAGGGGGCGGCGACTGATGGACGTGTTTTTCTGACCCAGTCTTTTACCTACTCTCGCACCGATGCGGCCGGCGGGCGCCTGGTGGGGCAGGTCTCTGACAGTCGAGCGTTTAACGGGGCGGGGCGCGAGCGGCAGCGGCTGCAGGTGGTGTTTGACCGCGATTTTTTGGAGGGGGGGCGAGACTCGCTTTCAGGCGGCTGGACGGCTTTCGTGGTGCGGTCTTCAGGACAGGGAGACAACGAAGACGACGTAAGCGGTGGTGCGGCAGGGGTTTTGCGCTTCACCCGACTGAATCTGTTCTATGTGCCGCGGCTGCGCTATACGGCTTCGTTGACCATGAATCTTACCAGGCAATTTTCAGGAGGGGATGCTCGGAGCAGCGAGCGTAACTCTTACCGGATTGACCAGGGGGTTTTCTGGCTCTTTGGCCGTCTTTCGGTGGAAGGGGAGATGTTCTACCGAATGGAAGGTGAGCCAGGAGAGGAGGGCAGGGATCAATACGGCGTATCCCTTACCGTCACCCGCCGCTGGGACTCCCTCTGATCATCAATTCGCAGCGAAATCTTTGTTAGTATGACCTGGATCATAAAAAACGCGGGAATGACCGTACGGATAATATCGGTTTTAGCTCCGGCGCGTATAATTTTCGGCCTTATCGGCTCAAGGTGGGCGTACAGCGCCTGATCATTAAACCTTAATGGTGAGAGTAATCGCATGATAGAAACAGCGAACAGGTTGATCGGTTTGCGCAGGCTGGTGCTTGCCCTGCTGATCGCCTTCGGCGGCATGCTGGGAAGCACGGCTGCTCAGGCGGAGTATGGAGACATCGTCATTAACAACTATTCCGACGAGGCGGGCATGCGCCCGGCCATCTTTCCACACTGGTTCCACCGGATCCGCTTTCGCTGCAAGGTCTGTCACGCCGACCTGGGCTTTAAGTTCGAGGCCGGGGGCAACAAGATCAACATGCTGAAAATCATCGACGGCGAGTTCTGCGGCGCCTGCCATAACGGCGAAATCGCCTGGTCGCCGGAGAACTGCAACCTCTGCCACTCGGGCAAGCCGGGCACCCCGACACAGGTGCATCACAGCACTGTTCAGAAACTGGTGACCGAGACGAACAAGGAGGCAGGGCAGTGAGTAAGCATCTTATCAAGCGATCGGCTCTGGTCGCATCCGTACTCCTCTCCGGGGTCGTTGCCAGTTCGGCGCTGGCCGCCGACATCAAGGCCGGCAAGGCTGTCTACGACAAGGCCTGCTTTGCCTGCCACAAGTCCGGCGTCATGGGCGCGCCTAAAGTGGGCAGCAAGGACGACTGGTCGCCGCGCGCGGCGCAGGGGCGCGAGACTCTGCTCGATCACGCCCTCAACGGCCTGAACAGCATGCCCGCCCGGGGGGGTAATCCGTCCCTGAGTGACGACGACATCACCAATGCCGTGGCTTACATGCTGGACAGCGCCGGGCTTGAACTCCCGGCTGCCGGCGGCAAAGCAGCCAAGCCGGCGGAAACAAAGGCTGAGGCACCGAAGCCCGCCGCCGCTCCCGCGCCGGCCCCGGCTCCCGTTGCCAAGGCACCGGCGCAGAAGCCAAAAATTCAGTTCAACCGGCTGATGAAGGGGCGTGACGAGTGGAATCCGCCGCCGGCCGAAGACGGCATTCATGACCCGGACAACGAAGGCACGTACATGCTGCAGCCCCCGCGCGAAGGAATGGCGGGCTTTGCCTCCGGCATCTCCGGCAACCGGGTTGATTGGGTACAGACCCTTGACAGCGGCGCCATCGCGCCCCGTTACGATCGTACCGATCCCAACAAGAAGCCGTTCGTGATGGATTTGAACATCGTGCGCGAAGTGAAGGGGTCCATGCCCGACGTGGTCTATCCTCACAAGCAGCACACGGAATGGTTGGACTGCTCCAACTGTCACCCCGATATCTTCATTCCGAAGAAGGGGGCCAACCAGATCAGCATGGCCGCCATTCTGCTCGGACAGAAGTGCGGTGTTTGCCACGGCAAGGTCGCCTTCCCGGTGACAGAGTGTAAGCGCTGTCACTCCAAGAAGAAAAAGGCGACGGCTTTCAAGGAGTAAGGTCGGAAACTGAAAGCCGGTGGGCCCTGTTCACCGGCTTTTTGCCATCCGCCGAACAGCGTCTTTCAGCCAGTGCCCGCCATTCAGCGGGCATTCAGTTTTTCTAAGCGAGAATAGCGTTATGAAAAAGGTGATTGTCCTAGTTTTGGGGGGCGTGCTGGCAGGCTGCCAAGCGACGCCGGAGCGTCAGGCGACGGATGCGCCAGCGGCCCAGCCGGCACCGGCCACGGCGAGCCTCACATCGGCGCAGGAGATCCAGGCCGCCGCCCAAGAGGCCCCGGTGGCAGAGGCTCCGGCTGCGCCGGCACCTGAGCAAACGCCGGCCGAGCCCGCGGAGCCTGTGCAGCAGACCACTCAGGCGGTCGCCCAGGTCGAAGCGCCGGTGGCGGCGCCTGCGCCCAAACCCGCCGCAGCCTCTGCCACGGCTCCGGTCAGCCAGCGGGCGATGGGCATGGACTCGCGGATGGATAAGGTGGTCAAGCTGATCAACAGCTCGTCGGGGGCGCGTCAGGTGATGGCGAGCGATAATCCCGAGGCGCATCAGCATCATGCGCGGGCCAAAGCGCTCTATAATGAAGCGCTGAACGCCACGGATAAGAGTGAAGCCTCGCGGCTGCTCAACGAAGCGGTCAAGGCGATGTACAGCGCAATCCGCGCAGCTTCTCCGGCCTCGGTGCTGGCCGAGAAGAAAAAGCGCGATTACCAGAAGCTTCACCGTTCGGTAAACACCTTTCTCGAGCAGCACCAGCGGATCAGCGATGAGAAGCAGGCCGGGGCTGAGGGCGAGGCGCTGCGCGGGCAGGTGAACCTGCTGGTGGCCGAGGCCGATGCCAAGTACGAGAAAGGGCAGTATGACGAGGCGCAGCAGCTGCTTCGTGAGAGTTTCGAGATGCTGCGCAACTCCATCGAGGGCATGCGCGGCGGCGATACGCTGGTCCGTACGCTCAATTTCGCCACCAAGGCGGATGAGTACAACTACGAGTTGGAGCGGTATAAGTCGCAGCGCTTGCTGGTAGACGTGCTGCTCAAGGAGAAGCGCAAATCCTCGCCCTACGTGGCCCAGCAGGTGGATAAGTACATCGCTCTGGCCGAAGAGGGGCGTGAGCAGGCCGAGAGAGCCGCGGCGGGGGGAGATCACGAGGCAGGCATTAAGTACCTCGAGGACGCGCGAAAGTATATTGTACGGGCCCTGCGCACCGGAGGTATCTACGTACCCGGTTGATCTCAGGGGAGAAAAGGTTCGAATAGACCGGCCGCTGAATGTGACTAAGGCATAGTTATTCATCCAGCAGACGTTCTGGTATATTCACTCGCTGCTCAATTTGAGCATATTTTGAAATCGGTAATAGGTTGGAACTATGAAAAAAGTAATCGCTTTTGCTGCCGCTGCTCTGCTGAGCTCTGGTGTCTTCGCTGCTGACGGCGAAGCTGTCTACAACAAGGCCTGCGTCAACTGCCACGCTGCTGGCGTAGCCGGCGCTCCCAAGACTGGCGACGCCGACGCCTGGGCACCTCGCCTGGCGCAGGGTATCGACGCGATGGTACAGAGCGCCATCAACGGCAAAGGCGCTATGCCGCCCAAGGGTCTGTGTGCCGACTGCTCTGCCGACGACCTGAAGGCCGCCATCGAGTACATGACCAAGTAAGGTCATAGGGCCACGCCGGCTCCGGCGTGGCTCTCTCCCCCGCTCTTTTCCCGCTGCATCTACCTCTCTCTTACCTCCCGATTGCTTGCTTTTCCGTCGAGGCCGTTCGGTCTTGGTCATGCGCTGACGTCAAGAATCAGGACAAGGCGTTTTTTTTAGCCGTTATATTGAATAGAATGGCTTTTTCGCGTTGCTGGCGCGTTTTTTGCGCGCATCAGTCCGCTTTTCCTTCAGGGTGCCCCTGCCTCTATGCGATATCGCCTGCTGCCTTTCATCTGCGCCGCGCTTACTGCTCTGCTGGTGGGAGCTGCGGTCTGGTGGTTGGACCGGGTCGAGGTTGAGCAGTTAGAGGAGCGCCGCCGCCATGAACTGGTGCGGGAGTTGAGCACGGTTCGCTCGCAGTTGGAGGCGGGACTCTACCGGCGGCTCACCCTGGTACAGGGACTGGCCGCTTTCGCACAGACCTTCATCCAGGCGAACAGGCCGTTCAGCCAGGAGGAGTTTCAAAATTACGCCCGGGCGCTGGAAGGGCAGATCAGCGGGATCCGCAGCCTGCAACTGCAACCGGGCGCCGTGGTGGAGTACGTCTACCCGCTCAAGGGCAACGAGGCGATTGTCGGCCATGATCTGCTGGCCGACCCTGCACGCCGCGACGCGGTTGCCCGGGCGATTCGCGAGCGCCGTTACGTCCTGGCGGGACCCGTCTCGTTGATTCAGGGCGGCACCGCCCTGATCGGGCGCCTGCCCATCTACCACCTGGAAGCGGGGCAGGAGAAATTCTGGGGCTTTGCCGCCATCCTGCTCGACGTGGACCCGCTTTACCGGCAGGCCGGACTGTTCGACCGGCAACGGGACCAAGTCATCTACGCCCTGCGGGGGGGGGATGGCACCGGGGCCGCGGGGGAGGTCTTTTACGGTCCGCCCTCTCTGTTCGAAGCGGATGCGGTCACCACGACGGTGAGTTTGCCCAGCGGCAGTTGGCAAATGGCCGCCACCTGGGCGGATGATGCGGGCGGCCTCAGCGCCCAGCGCTGGTGGGAGCGCGCCATGGGGGTTTTCTTTGCCCTGCTCTGTAGCGCCCTGGTGTGGGGTCTGCTCCGTTCACCCGCGCGGCTCAAGCACAACGTGGTGGCGCGTACTCGGGAATATGAAGAGATCGTCAGCGATCTGAGCCAGGAAAAAGCTTTGGTCAATGCCTTGCTCGACAGTGTCCCGGACCTGATCTTCTGCAAGGACCTCGAGGGGCGTTACCTGAGCTGTAACGCCGCCTTCGAGCGTTATATCGGGTTGCCCCGGGAGCAGATCCGCGGTGAGCGGGACGAGAAGTTCTTTCTCCACGACATGCCCGCTCACTTCCACGAGCCCGAAGCCCTTGAAACGCTGCCTGCCGAGGGGCGCCGTGCCGAGGAGTGGGTCACCTTCTCCGATGGGCGCACCGCGCTGCTCGATACCCTTAAAGTGCCCTTTTATGACGCGGAAGGCCATGCCCGCGGCATTATCGGCATCAGCCGGGACAGTACCGAGCGCAAGTGGATCGAGCAGGCGCTGGAGAAAAGCGAAAAGAAGTACCGGGAGCTGATCGACGGCCTTGACGAGGTGCTTTACCGGGTTGATCTCAACAACTACAGCTATGACTTTATCAGCCGTTCGGCGGAACGGGTGTTCGGCCACTCGGCTGAGCGTTTCCTCACCGCACCGGAGTTTGTGCATACCATTATTCACCCAGAGTCCCGGACTGCCTTTGGCGACTACTGGGCGGCCCTGTGCCAGGGCACCATGCCGCTGACCTTTGAATACTCCATTGTCGACGGGCAGGGTAAGCAGCGCTGGCTGCTGCAATCGGCCAAGCTGGTGCGTGATGGGCAAGGGGCGCCGCTCGCCGTTGAGGGGATCTGCCGTGACATTACCGAAAGCCGGCGCACGGAACGGGCGCTCAGCCGCATCTCCCAGGGTGTGGCGGGGGCCCTTGGCACCCAGTTTTTCGCCACCCTGGTGGAGGATCTGGCGGATACCCTGGAGCTTGATTGCGCCTTCGTCGCCCAGGTGGATGGCTCAAGGTTGCAGGTGCTGGCGGCCTCGCCGGGCTGCCAGGAGGGAGAGGGGCGAAGCTATGAACTGGTGCCCGGCTCGCCCTGTCAGCAGACGCTGGAGGCAGGGGCGTTCAGGGTGCTGGAAGGGTTGGCCGAGGATCAAACAGCCTGTCCCCTGGCGCGGGCCATCAAGGCCGACAGCTACTTGGGCACGCGCCTGCTGGACTCCGAGGGCCGGGTGGTCGGCGTGCTCGCCGTGCTGGACCGAGGGCCGGTCAAGGAGCCGGGACTGGTCGGCTCGCTGCTGGATATATTTGCCCTGCGGGCCGCCGCCGAGCTGGAGCGCATGGCAAAAGATACCTGGCTGCGCAAGCTCTCCTGCGCCGTGGAGCAGGGCCCGACCGCGGTGGCGATCACCGATGTCGAGGGCGTCATCGAGTATGTGAATGACAGCTTTGTGCAGATGACCGGCTACCCGCGTGACGAGCTGTTGGGGCAGAACCCGCGGATGCTGAAATCCGGCAAGCAGAGCGAGGCGTTTTACACCGAGCTCTGGGCAACCATCACCCGCGGGCGTAACTGGCGCGGCGAGTTGCAGAACCGGCACAAGGATGGCTCGCTTTACTGGGCGGCCTCGGCGATCTACCCCCTGGTGGTCGAAGGTGAGACGCCCAGTAACTTCGTGCTGCTCAGTGAGGCGATCACCGAGCAGAAAGCGAAGGATGCGCGGTTGAAGGTGGCCTCCAAGGTGTTTGAAGTCACCAATGAGGCGATCGTGGTCACCAACGCGGACAATCGAATCGAGATGGTCAACCCCGCGTTTACCCGCATCTCGGGCTATAGCGCCGAGGAGGTGATGGGGAAGGATCCGGGTCTGCTGAGCTCCGGCCATCACGATGACGAGTTTTATCGCGCCATGGCCGAGCGCCTTGAGCGCTGCAATGCCTGGGAGGGGGAGATCTGGAACCGCCGCAAGAACGGCGAAATCTACCCCCAGTGGCTCTCCATTGTGCGGGTGCTGGATGATGTCGGGGATGTCGAACAGTACGTGGCCGTCTTCAGTGACATCTCCAAGCACAAGGAGGCGGAAGGGCTGATCTACCAGCAGGCCAACTATGACAACCTGACCGGCCTGCCCAACCGCTTTCTGACGTCCGACCGGCTCGGTGCCGAATTGAGCCGGGCTGACCGGCTGCGGATGGAGGTGGCGGTGCTTCACGTGGGCCTGGACCGCTTCAAGTGGGTTAACGACACCTACGGCCACGATGCCGGCGATGAGCTGCTCAAGGAGAGTGCCCGGCGTCTGGTCGAAGCGCTGGGGGAATCGGCGACCGTGGCTCGCCTCAACGGCGACGAATTTCTCGTGGTCCTGCCCGAAATTCGCTCCAGCCATGATGCTGAAAGTGCGGCGATGGCCATCGCCCGCTGCCTTGCGCAGCCCTTCGTACTGCAGCGGGGGAAGGCCTACCTGAGCGGCAGCACGGGGATCGCGCTCTACCCGCTGGATGCAGAAACGGTTGCCGAGCTGCTGCACCATGCCGATAGCGCCATGTGGCGGGCCAAGGAAGCCGGTGGTCAGACCTACCGTTTCTTTACCAATGAAATGAACGAGGAAGCGCAGGCCCGGGCCGCGCTGGAGATCGATTTGCGGCAGGCGCTGCAAAACCGGCAGCTGGAGCTTTACTACCAGCCGCTGGTGAGTCTGCAGGAGCGCCGGGTCACCGGCGCCGAAGCCCTGGTGCGCTGGCACCACCCGACGCAGGGGGAGATTGCTCCGAGCCGCTTTATCCCCCTGGCCGAAGAGACCGGGCTGATCATTGAAATCGGTCAGTGGGTGCTGCAGGAAGTGTGCGAGCAGATCAACCGCTGGCAGGACCCGGCAACCGGGGAGCTGCGGGTGGCGGTAAATATGTCGCCCAAGCAGTGCTTTGTCGAAGGGGGCGTGGAGCGAATCCGCGAGGTGATCGAGGAAACCGGGGTGGATACGGATCGCCTGGTGATCGAAATTACCGAGACCATGCTGATCGAGGATGATCACTCCCTCTCGGCCCTGCGCCAGCTGAGGGCGATGGGGCTGCGCCTTTCCATGGACGATTTTGGCACCGGCTACTCGTCGCTCAGCTACCTTAAACACTTCCCCATCGATATCCTGAAAATCGACCGGGCGTTTATTCAGGACCTGCCCGGCGACAAGGGCGATGCCGCGCTGGTGGAGGCGATTGTGGCCATGGCCCGCAGTCTGGAGCTGGAGGTGGTGGCCGAAGGGGTGGAAACCGATGAGCAGAAAGCCTTCCTCGGCCAGCTCAGTTGCAACTACCTGCAGGGCTTCTATTACAGCCGTCCGATGCCCGTTCCTGCTTTCGAAGATTTCGTTAACCGGTATAATGCCGAGTCAAATTAAACTTTTATTGACCACTGCGGTCGGAAGGGCGGACTTCGTTCGTTTCGAACGCCGACTCACACTGAATTAGGATGGATATGGTTCTCTTCTGGTCTCTGGCGGCCCTTATACTGGCGCTATCTCTGGTGTTCTTTTGGTGGCCTCTCAAGACCGGCCGGGGTGAACGGATTGAGGATGTCGATCGCAATAAGCTCAATGTGCAGATCTTCAAGGATCGGGTGGGCGAGCTCGAAGAAGAGCTGAAACAGGGCAACCTCAGCCAGGAGAACTTTGAGGAGCTGAAGGCGGAGCTGGAAAAGAACCTGCTCGAAGAGGTCGAAGAGACGGGGACCCAGGGGCACCGGGCCAACACCCGCGGCCTCTCCATCGTGCTCAGTATCGCGGTGCCCGCGTTGGCGCTGGTGCTCTATCTGCAGTGGGGGGCCAGCGATCGTCTGGCCATGCCGCCCCAGCAGCAGGCGGCGCACCCGAACAGCCAGCACAGTGCCGGGGGCATGGAGGAGCAGATCGCCGCCCTCAAGGCCAGGCTCGAGCAGAACCCCAATAACTCCCAGGGCTGGTTTACCCTCGGCCGGACCTACCTCACCCTGCAACGCTACCAGGAAGCCTACGACGCCTTCGGCAAAGTGGGTGAGATCGTGGGCGAAGCGGCAGAAATTCTCAGCCAGCAGGCCCAGGCCCTCTATTTTCTGAACAACCGCCAGTTTACCCCCCAGGTGGAGGGGATCGTCCGTCGCGCCCTGGAACTGGATCCGGAAGACCCGGCCACCCTGGGGCTGCTGGGAATTTACGCCTATGAACGGGGTCAATACCAAGAGGCCATCGAGTACTGGCAGCGAGTGATCAGGGGCCAGCGCCCCAATGCCAACATCGAGGGGCTCAAGTCCGCAGTGGAGCAGGCCCGGGCGCGCCTAGCCGAGCAGGGCATCGAATACACCGTCGAGGAGCCGGTTGCGGCGGCCGCGGCGGAGGTGAAAGTACTGGTGGAGCTGGATGCCAAACTGGCGGAACAGGTTTCCCCCGACACCACCGTATTTGTCTTCGCCCAGGCGGTGCAGGGGCCCCGCATGCCGCTGGCAGCGGCGCGCCTTCAGGTCAAGGACCTGCCTACCCTGGTGACCCTGGACGATTCCATGGCCATGGGCCCCATGGCCAAGCTCTCCTCCCAGGAGCGGGTGCAGATCCGTGCGACGGTGAGCCGCTCCGGCACCCCGGGCGCCAAGACCGGGGATCTGTCGGGAATGGTGGGACCGGTGCCTGTTAAAGGCGGCCAGGAAGTGGTCAAGGTGATGATCGATCAGGTGGTGCAGTAAAAGGCATCGGGCAAATTCTTAGCTTCGGCAAATGGACGCGTTATGACACCTAAACGTAAAAAACGGATGGCCTTCGTGCTGTCCATCGTGGTTGGGGTAAGCCTGGCAGTTGGCTTGTCCCTTTATGGCCTAAACCAGAATATCAACCTCTTCTTCTCGCCGACCCAGATCGCCGCCGGCGAGGCCCCGGTGGGTCAGCGTATCCGTGCCGGAGGTATGGTGGTCGACGGCAGCGTACAGCGGGATCCCCAGAGCCTGAAGGTCAGCTTCGGGCTGACCGATTACGCCGAGACCGTGACCGTGAGCTACGACGGAATTCTGCCCGACCTGTTTCGTGAAGGTCAGGGGATCGTCGCCCAGGGGGTGATGAACGACAGCGGCATTTTCGTCGCCTCGGAGGTGCTGGCCAAGCACGACGAGAACTACATGCCGCCTGAAGTCCAGGAAGCGCTGGAGGCCGCCGGCAAGACGGTGGTGAACGCTGACGACGCCGGCAAAACCCAGTCCGGAGGCTGATCAATGATCCCCGAGTTCGGTACCCTGGCGCTGACCCTGGCGCTTTGTATTTCCATCGCCCTGGCGGCGGTACCCCTTTACGGCGCCTCGACCGCCAACGTGACCCTGATGAACTACGCCCGGCCCCTGGCGACCGGGGTGTTTGTATTCCTGAGTCTTTCGTTTGCCTGCCTCTTTTACGCCTTTGCCACCGACGATTTTTCGGTGGTGTACGTAGCCAACCACTCCAATACGGCCCTGCCCATGGCATTTAAGATCAGTGCGGTCTGGGGCGGGCACGAGGGTTCCTTGCTGCTGTGGCTCTGGATTTTGGGGGCCTGGACCTTTGCCGTGAGCGTTCTTAGCCGCAACCTGCCGCTGGATGTACTGGCGCGGGTGCTGGCGGTGCTAGGTGTCGTCCTGGTGGGCTTCTCGCTGTTCGTGCTGATGACCTCCAGCCCCTTCCAGCGCTACCTGCCTGACTTTCCGCCTGAAGGGGCCGACCTGAACCCGCTGCTGCAGGACCCGGGGCTGATCATCCACCCGCCCATGCTCTACATGGGTTACGTGGGCTTCTCCGTGGCCTTCGCTTTTGCCATCGCGGCCCTGCTGAGCGGTCGCCTTGATGCAGCCTGGGCGCGCTGGTCGCGCCCCTGGACCAACGTGGCCTGGGTCTTCCTGACCCTGGGTATCGCGCTGGGCAGCTGGTGGGCCTACTATGAGCTGGGCTGGGGCGGCTGGTGGTTCTGGGACCCGGTGGAAAACGCCTCCTTCATGCCCTGGCTGGTGGGCACGGCGCTGGTTCACTCCCTGGCCGTGACCGAGAAGCGCGGCGTATTCAAGAGCTGGACCCTGCTGCTGGCAATCTCCGCTTTTTCCCTGAGTCTGCTCGGTACCTTCCTGGTGCGCTCCGGGGTGCTCACCTCGGTGCATGCCTTTGCCACCGACCCGGCGCGGGGCTTCTTTGTACTGATGTTGCTGGCGATCACCGTGGGCGGCTCCCTGCTGCTCTACGCTCTGAAGGCGCCCAGCGTGCGTAGCGAGTCCAGCTTCACCCTGGTTTCCCGGGAGAGCTTCCTGCTGATCAACAACATCATCCTCACGGTGGTCGCGGTGACGGTCCTGCTGGGGACCCTCTACCCGCTGCTGATCGATGCCCTGGGGGGCGGCAAGCTCTCGGTGGGCCCGCCCTATTTCAACGCCTTCTTTGTGCCGCTGATGTCGTTGCTGACCATCTTTTTGGGCATCGGCATGGTCGCGCGGTGGAAGAATACCTCCGGTGCTTTCCTCGCTAAGAACCTGGTGGCCATTGCAGTACTCAGCCTGGTTGCCGGCGTGGTCGTCACCTTCCTCTACGGCAACGGCCTGGAGTGGGGGTCGGTGCTGGGTGTGAGCCTGATGGCCTGGGTGCTCCTGGTCTGCCTGAAGGACATCCACAACAAAGTGGGCCACAAGCAGGACAAGTGGGCGGCTCTCAAGGGGTTGACCCGCAGCTACTATGGCATGACCCTGGCCCACCTGGGGGTCGGCATCACCATCGTCGGTATCACCATGGTCTCGCTCTATAACGAGGAGCGAGACCTGCGTATGGGACCGGGGGACACCGTATCCATGGGCGGCTACGAGTTTACCTTCCACGGAACCGAAGACGTGGTGGGACCGAATTACCGCTCGGAGATGGGCCGTATCGAGGTGACCCGCGATGGCCGCCCTTACATGACCTTGTCTCCGGAAAAGCGCGTCTATAACGCCTCGCGCCAGACCATGACCGAGGCGGCGATTGACCCCGGTCTGTTCAGAGATGTTTACCTTGCTCTGGGTGAGCCCCTCGGTGACGGGGCCTGGGCTGTGCGGGTCCAGGTTAAACCGTTCGTACGCTGGATCTGGCTGGGGGCCATCTTTATGTCCCTCGGGGGAATTCTGGCCGCCATGGACAAGCGCTACCGCAAAGGGGTGCGCAAGGGCGCCCAGGCGCTGGCTCGCTAGGAGAGTAGAGATCGATGAATAAACGCCGTCTGTTGTTGTTTGTACCGCTGCTGATCGCGCTGTTGCTGGGTTTTTTCCTGTGGAAGGGACTCTACCTGGACCCCAAGAAGTTGCCCTCGGCGCTGATCGACAAGCCTTTCCCTGAGTTCGCTCTGCCGGCGCTTGCGGATGCGGGGCAGACCCTCACCGTCGCCGATGTCACCGGGGAAGTGGCGCTGGTCAATGTCTGGGCCACCTGGTGTCCCGCCTGCCGGGTGGAGCATCCGCAGCTGGTGAATATCGCCCGCCGCGAGGGAATTCCTATTTATGGCATCAACTACAAGGATGACCGGGCCCAGGCAGAAATCTGGCTGCGCCAGTTGGGTAACCCTTACGTTTTCAACATTTTCGATAAAGAGGGGCGTCTCGGTTTGGATCTCGGTGTCTACGGCGCGCCCGAGACCTACATCATCGACGCCAAGGGCGTCATCCGTTACCGCCATGCCGGTCCCGTGGACATGGCTATCTGGAAAAAGATGCGCGCACTGATCGAACAGATCCGTGCCGAAGCCTGATTCAGGTGGGTGAAGCTAAATGCTGATGCCCGTTGCCATCGCGCTGCATAACCTGGCGGCCGTCATCTGGGTTGGCGGGATGCTGATGATGCTGTGGGTGGTTCGCCCGGCTGCCGCCGAGCTGCTGGAGCCGCCCCTGCGCGGCCCCTTCCTCTGCCTGACCCTGCAGCGGTTTTTCCCCTGGGTATGGCTGGCCGTCGGCGTGCAGTTGGTGAGCGGTTACTGGATGCTGTTTGCGGTCTTCGGCGGCATGGGGGCGGCAGGGCTGCACGTGCACATCATGCAGCTGCTGGGGCTCGCCATGATGGTGGTCTTTTCCTGGGTCTTCTTCGCGCCCTTTCAGCGGCTCAAAGCCGCTGTCGCTTCGGGCGAAGCGGCGCAAGCCGGCGCCTGCCTGCAGCGCATTCGCTTCTGGGTGCGTATCAATGCTTCCCTGGGTGTCGCGGTGGTGTTGATCGCGACCGGCGGACGTTACCTTTAACCGCAGATTTCGCTCAATCGCGAGGCTTCTCGGGTCCGAGACTTTGGGGGCTCTAGGCTAACTAAGCGTCGTTGTGACCCAGGGCCAAGGGCTTGTCGCCGGGGGGAGCGTTGGCGCTGCAGCGCCCGAGAGAGGGGGATTGGCAGGAGGTCCCATCGATCCAGACCGCGCCTTCGAGCTGGGCGTCGCCCAGGGCGGTGCCTTTCATCTTGGCGTTGCTTAGCTGCGCTTCACGCAGGTCCACACCGGTCAGGTCCGCGGCGGACAAATCCGCGTCGATCAGCACTGCACCTTTCAGCAGGGTCGATTTCACCACGTGATTGGCGGCCAGGTCCGCGCCGCTGAGGTTGGCCCCGCTGAGGTTGCTCTTGCGCAGGTCCACCCAGCGCAGGACGGTTTCACGCAGATCGCTTCCGGTCAGGCTGCTCAAACTGAGGTTGGTGGCGGTGAACACCGACTGCGACAGGTTGGCGCCTGAAAGGTTGGCCTGGCTCAGGTTGGCCCACTTCACCTGGGTGCGCTGCAGTTGTGCGCCCCGCAGGTCGGCTCGTCGCAAATCGACCGAGGAGAGGTTGCTCCAGCTCAAGTCGGCACCAGATAAGTTGGCCTCGGTGAGGGTGGCTTTAAACAGGTTGGCCCCCCGCAGGTTGGCCCCCTTCAGGTTACTGCTATCCAGCTGCGCGCCGCTCAGGTTGGCGTCACCCAGTGTTGCCCGCTGGAGGTTGACGGCCTTAAGGTTGGCCTCGTTAAGCCGGGCGTAGGTGAACTCCGCGTCGCTGAGGTTGGCCGATTGGAGGTTGCTGTTGGCGAATGAGCTGCGACCCAGGCGAGCGTTGGCCATGTTGGCGCGGCTCAAGTTGCTGTTGCGCACGCTCGCGCCGGTGAGGTCGCTCCAGCGCATGTCGGCGTCGGTGAGCCGCGCCCGGTTGAGCTTGGTTTCGACAAGCTTGGCGCCGGTCAGGTTGCTGCCGCTCAAGTCCGCACCCTCAAGGTTGGCCCCGTTCAAATTGCTCATCGCCAGATTGGCGCCCGAGAGATCGGCGCCCTCAAGGTCTTTTTGGCGAAGGTCGCACTCAAACCAATCCACCCCCGGTCCTGGCGCATCTTCGCAGGCGCTGTAGGCAGGGGAGGCAAGCAGGGCGGAGAGTGTCAGGGTGACAACGGCAGGGCTTTTCATGAGCGTACGGTTCGGTGGTGGAAATTGCCGAACAGCATATCAAAGGGCAAAGGCGCGAGCGGCGACCTGGATCAAGAAAGCGGCAATCCGAGCAGTCTCAGGACCTGGGTGAGCTTCTTGGACGCTTCGTTCAGCTGCTCCAGGGCCTGGGGATAGTCGGCCCTTCCTGCCAGCGTCTGGGCCTGGTCGAAATAGGCGGCGCTTTCGTCCAGGGAGGGACGGGTCCACTGGTATTTGGCGGGTAGTTCCCCGCTGGGACTCAGTAACTTGAACAGCTTCTGCAACCCCTTGTAGCGCTCAAGTTCGTACAGGTACTCCTGCTCCGGTGTGTCGAAGTCCTGGGAGTATACGATGGTGGTGCCGCCCTTGAGCGCCGAAACCGCGGTGATGGTCAGCATGTAGGCTTCGTTGAGCAGCTCATTGGCCTGCCCGTAATTGCCGTGGTCGGCCAGATGGGAGGCCAGTTGCAACAGGTTATCGAGGCGTTCGCCATCCAGGGGGTTGTCATCCTCGCTTTTGACCATGGCCCGCTGGACGTAAAGCCGGAAGGACTCAATGCTCACGGACAACTCTTTGAAGCGGGTCTGCTGGGCTTCGCCCTTGTCCGTGGGATCGGCTACGTTACCGGCGGCAGACGAATAAAACTGCATCGCCTGGTTGATCTTTTCCCGCGCGGCGTCCAGCTGGCCGGCCTCCAGCGCCTGCTGGGCGACCCGCAACTGGTCACGGGCGTGGTTGAGGCGTTCGCGGGCGAGGTCGTTGGCGCCTTGCTCGATGCGCTGGGTGCTGGCCGAGTGCTCGAGCATGTGCTGCAAAAGCGCGTATTTTTGTTGCAGCAGGGCCTGGCTGGTGGCTGCCGGCTTTTCAGGCGCCGCCTGCAGGGCCTTGGCCTGGAGGCTAAAAAGAATCAACACTCCGACAAAAAGCACGAGCGCAGAGGAGCTTCTATTCATGAACGGACCCTGGTCTCTGCCTGCGGCGAAAGATGACTGACGATGGGCTGTAAAGTGACAAATGTCGCCTCGATGGACACTATAGTGTGTTCGCGAATATTCTGTAAATAGATGGGGTTATTATCAGTTAGTCTAGTCTCGTTTTCTTCTCTTGCGATATCACTACAATGAGCGCAGTAGGAGAGCCATTGGGCAACGGTGAAGGTGACAGAGGGCAATTGGGTGATTAAGAAACTGTTGGGTTTGTGCCTCCTCTTGGGTCTGGTGACGGGCGAAGTTTCGGCCGATTCTGACTACGGGCTTAGCGAAGCGATCAACGAGGCCGGGCGCCAGCGGATGCTCACCCAGCGCATACTCAAGGCCTATACGCAGTTAGGGCTGGGGCTGCAGCCTGATCGCTCGGAGCGCGAGCTGACCCATGCGCTTGAGCTCTATGCTTCCCAGCTGGAGCGCTTGCAGCAATTTGACCAGGACCCCGAATTGAGCGAGCGCCTGCGTCGAATCGAGAGTCTCTGGGAAGACTTCAGCGAGGCTGCGCAGCTCGGTGTCAGCCGTGAGCAGGCAAGGGGGCTGCTTTCGCTCGGTGATGACCTGCTTTATGAAAATCATAAACTGGTGTTGCTGCTCCAGGACCGGGCGGCAGAACCGGCGGCCAAGCTGATCAACGTGGCCGGGCGCCAGCGCATGCTTTCCCAGCGCCTCGCGCTTTATTACCTGCTGAATAGCTGGGGCATCGACAGCGCCAGTATGCAGAGCCGTATACTGCAGGCCCGCAATGAATTTGCCGGTGCTCTGGATTACCTTGGCGGCCATCCCCTCAACAATCTTGAGATTGCCCGGCAGTTGTCGAAGATCGAGACCGAGTGGGCCTGGTTCAACGGCGCGCTGGGGCAAAGCGCAGAGCAGCGCTTTGACTTGGTGGTGCTCGATGCCAGCGAGCAGTTACTGGAGTCTCTGGAGTTCTTGACCGCGCTTTACGAGCTGGAAGCCTCGCCGCCGCTTTGAGGGCCCGTCTGGGCGGAGCCCAGGCGATGCTCTACCCAGGCTACCCGGGCCGCGTCCCCCGTATTCACCGCCCATGCCAAGTGTTGTTCCGCTGCGCGCAAGGGCTCGGCCTGCTGCATCTGCATGCGTCGTACAGAGGGGGTTGCGTCTGAAGGGTCGCGGTTCTGAAGCTGGCGCGCCTGAATGCGGGCGTCCAGCACGGCCTCGCTGGCCCGGCAGCAGAGCAGCTGGGCCGGCAGATCCAGCTCCTCGGCCAGCTGCAAAAACGGACGGCGCTGCGCGTGTTTGAGGAAGGTGGCGTCGACAATCACCGCTCGGCCCGCCTGCAGCAGCATACGCGCCAGCTCAAGTAAGCGTGTGTAGGTGCGACGTGTGCTGTCAGCGCTATAAAGCCCGCCGGGTGCGTCGCCGCAGAGGCGTTTGCGTTCCACATCCGAGCGCAGGCGTACGAAACCCAGGGGACTGTGCTCCAGCAGGCGGCTGGAAAGCCAGCTTTTGCCGCTGCCGGATACACCGTGCATCAGCACCAGTCGTGGGGGCCGGGGGGCGGCGTACATCGCTGCCAAGGCGGCGTAGCGCCGGTAGATTTCCAGGCGCGCCGAATCTTGCTCGTGGGCTTCAAGCAGCGCAACCTTGGCGCGCACCATTGCCCGGTAGGCTTTGAAAAGTGGTAGTAGGGGCATGCCGCTGAAGTCACCGGTGATCTGTAGGTATGCATCCAGTAGCTGCTGGGCCAGGGCGCCTTCGTCCCGGTGCTCCAGGTCCATCAACAGGAAAGCCAGGTCGTTGAGGCAGTCGACCCAGCGCAAGGCGGGGTTGAACTCCAGGCAGTCAAAAGGGCAGAGCCGCTCATCTATGCGGGCGATGTTGCCCAGGTGTAAATCGCCGTGACCCTCGCGAACGCGCCTCTGAACGCGGCGCTCAAGGATCAGCGGGGTGAAATCCGCCAGCTGCTTTTCGCTCCACTGCCGCAGCTCCTGAAGCTGTTGGCGGAGGGGAGCCGCCTTGGCCGGTAGCCGGGCGTCTGCCGTTTCAAAGTTGCCTTGGACAGCCGCCGCCAGAGCCTCGGGTCCACCGTAGGCGCTATGCGGTGATGCCGCCGGCGCGCGCTGGTGAAAACGGGCCAGCTGGGCGGCGAGGTCTTTAATGTCGGTGTGACTCAGGCGCCCCTGTTCCTGCTGCCGGGAAAGCAGATCCTTCTGCCTGAACCGCCGCATTTGCACCGCGTATTCCAGAACCGGGCCGTCGGCGTTGATTACCGGCTGCTGCAAACAGCCGTTCAGGGTGACCAGCCCCAGGTAGAGGTCGGGGGAGAGGCGTCGGTTCAGGCGCAGCTCTTCCTCGCAGTCGAAGCGCCGCTTCTCTAGGCTGGTGAAATCGAGGAAGCCGAAGTTCACCGGCTTGCGGATCTTGTAGGCATAGTCGCCGGCCAGCAGCACCCAGGAGATGTGGGTTTCGATGATTTTGACGTGGTCGACGGGGTGCGGATAGGGGGCGGGTGAGCTGAGTGCGTCGATCAAGCTGCTGGCCATAGGGTGCTCCCAATCCCGGGTCAATGTGATTATACTCGCGCCATGGCAAAAAAGAGTCCGCCGGCCCGCCGCAGTAAACCCCGTAAAAAAGCCCCTTCAAGCCGCCCGCTACGTTGGTGGCCGCTGCTGCTCAAGCTCGGTTTGGTGGTATCCGTGGCCCTGATCGCGGGTCTGGTATACCTGGATGCGACCATTCGCTCCCAGTTCGAGGGCAAACGCTGGGCGTTGCCCGCCAAAGTCTATGCCCGCCCCTTGGAAATCTACCAGGATCGCCCCCTCAATGCCCGGGACCTGCGCCTGGAACTGGATCAACTGGGCTATCGCTTCGTCTCCTACCCCCGCCGTCCGGGGGAGGCTTCCATCAACGGCGACCGGGTAGTGCTGCAGACCCGGGGTTTTCGCTTTCCGGACGGGGAGGAGCCTTCCCGCCGTTTGGAGCTGAGGTTCGCCGGCTCAACGGTCAGTAGCCTGCGCGAGGAATCCGGCGCTCCCCTGGCCCTGGTGCGCCTGGAGCCGGTGGTGATCGGGGGAATTTACCCGGCCGACAACGAGGACCGGGAACTGGTCCAGCTCGAAGAGGTGCCTCCCGCGCTGGTGCAGGCGCTGATCGCGGTGGAGGATCGTGACTTTTACCGTCACCCCGGCATTTCTTTAAAAGGTATCGCCCGCGCGGTGTGGAGCAATCTGCGCGCCGGCCAGGTGGTCCAGGGGGGTAGCACCCTGACCCAGCAGCTGGTGAAGAACTACTTTCTCACCAGTGAGCGCAGCCTGATACGCAAGCTGATCGAGGCGCCCATGGCGTTGCTGCTGGAGCTGCACTACGACAAGGACGAAATCCTCGAAGCCTACCTCAACGAGGTCTACCTGGGGCAGGCCGGCGCCCGCGCGATTCACGGTTTCGGACTGGCGAGCCAGTACTATTTCGGCCGGCCCCTGCGTGACCTGCGACTGGATCAGCTCAGCTTGCTGGCGGGGCTGGTCAAGGGGCCCTCCTACCTTGATCCGCGGCGTCATCCAGAACGGGCGCTGGCGCGGCGTAACCTGGTGATCAGCCTGCTCGAGCAGCAGGGGGTGGTCGATGCGGGCGCCGCCAGCTGGGCCCGCAGGCGCCCCCTGGACGTGGTGGAAAAGACCCGGGTGGCCAAGGGTAACTTCCCGGCGTACCTGGACCTGGTCAAGCGGCGGCTGCGTGAAGAGTACCGCCAGGAGGACCTCGCCTCAGAAGGGCTGCAGATCTTCACCAGCATGGACCCGGTGGTGCAGCGCAAGGCTGAGCAGAGCCTGGTGGGGGTGATTGAGCGCCTGGAACGAAGTCACGGAAAGTCGGTGGCGGAGCTGGAGGGAGCCCTGGTGGTGGGCAACAGCCAGAGCGGTGAGGTGGTCGCCGTGGTGGGCGGCCGCGACCCGCGCTTCAAGGGGTTCAACCGTGCCCTGGACGCGGTGCGCCCGATCGGCTCGCTGGTCAAGCCCGCGGTTTACCTCGCTGCCCTGGAGCAGCCCAAGCGCTACACCCTGGCGACGCCCCTGGATGACGATCCCGTGGAGGTGGCGAACCCCGACGGCAGCTTGTGGCAGCCGCAGAACTTTGATCATCAGAGCCACGGGGCGGTGCCCCTGCACCGGGCCCTGGCGCTCTCGTACAACCAGGCCACGGCCCGTTTGGGTATGACGCTGGGGATGGATCGAGTGATCGACGTGTTGCAGCGCCTGGGTGTCGATAAGGAGATTCCCCCTTATCCCGCCACTCTGCTGGGTGCGCTCAGCCTGAGCCCGATGGAGGTGATGCAGCTTTACCAGACGCTCGCTGCCAATGGCTTTGAGACCCCTCTGCGCGTCATCCGCTCGGTACTGACAGCCGAGGGCGAACTCCTCTCCAGCTATCACTTTGAACTAGAGCAGCAGTTTGACCCGGCGAGCATGCACCTTTTGCATTATGCCTTGCAGGAGACGGTGCGCGAGGGCACGGCCCGCGCCCTTTATGGCCGTTTCCCGGACTCGCTCAACATGGCCGGCAAAACCGGCACCACCAACGACCAGCGGGACAGCTGGTTCGCCGGCTTTACCGGCGACTACTTGGCGGTAGCCTGGCTGGGAGAGGATGACAACCGGCCGACGCCCCTGACCGGTAGCAGCGGTGCGCTCAAGGTTTGGGCGGAGTTGATGGCCTCGCTCGGGCCGCGTTCGTACCGCGCGGTGATCCCCGAGGGGGTCAGCTACCATTGGGTGGATGAGGCCCGTGGCGCCCTGACCGCCGAGCGCTGCCCCAACGCCCGCCTGATGCCCTTCATTGAGGGGACGGCGCCTGAAGCTTACGTGGGGTGCGGCGGGCTGACCGAGCTGAGAAAGCCGCTGAACTGGTTTAATCGAATATTTGGAGACTAGGATGGTCCGTTCCCTGGTATGCCTGACCCTTGCCGGACTGCTGGCGGCCTGCGCAACGACCTCGCCGCCTACCGTACCTGTGGAAGAGCGGGGCTTGCCCCAGGGGGCGCCGCCGGCACCGGTGGTGCCCGATGAGCCCCGGTTGCCGCCGGAGCCTGCCGGGGAAATGGCGCCCGCGCCGGGGTATCCGGTGACACCCGTGCCGGCGCCCAAGCCCTTACCCTTGCCGGAGCCGCTGCCGCGCACGCCGTCCGATTCCCAGCCCAGCGGTGCCCTGCTGGCGCTGCTGGAGCAGGCCGAGGCGCGCCACCAGGCGGGGCAACCCCAGCAGGCCCTGGCGCTGCTGGAGCGGGCGCAGCGGATCGCGCCCCGCGAGCCGCTGGTCTACCTGCAGCTGGCGCGGTTGCGGCTGGATCTGGGGGATCGGGTCCGGGCCCAGCAGCTCGCCCGCAAGGGGCTGGCGCTGAGTGCAGACCCCAATATGCGCGAAGCCTTCAGGGTACTCTTGCGCCAGAGCTCACCTTGAGCTGCATTTCTGAAGAGCATAAAAAAAACCGCGGCTGTGACCGCGGTTTTTTTTCGCCTCAGAGGCGGGATCAGAGGGTGGCAAAGACCGCCTTCGCCGCCTCCAGGGTGAAGTCGATATCCTCGTCGCGATGGGCCGCGGACATAAAACCCGCCTCGAAGCTTGCGGGGGCCAGGTAGACGCCGGCCTCCAGCATGCCGTGGAAGAAGCGGTTGAAGCGCTCGTTGTCGCAGGCCATGACCTGTTGGTAATTGCTCACTGTGGGTTCATCGGTGAAGAATCCGCCGAACATCGTGCCCACGTGGTTGGTGGTGAAGGGAATGCCGGCTTCGCGGGCGATTTCGCGCAGGCCGAGCGCCAGGCGTTCGGTCTTTGCAAACAGCGGGGCATAGAAATCGGGCTGGGTGATCGCTTCCAGCTGGGCGAGGCCCGCCGCCATGGCGATCGGGTTGCCCGACAGGGTGCCGGCCTGGTAGACGGGGCCGAGGGGGGCGATCTGCTCCATCACCTCGCGGCGGCCACCGAAGGCGCCCACCGGCATACCGCCGCCGATGACCTTGCCCAGGGTGGTCAGGTCGCCCTGAACGCCGTAGTGGCCCTGGGCGCCTTGGACGCCAAGGCGGAATCCGGTCATGACCTCGTCGATGATCAGCAGCGCGCCGCTCTGGTCGCAAACTTCGCGCAGGGTTTCGAGAAAGCCCGGCGCCGGCGGAATGCAGTTCATGTTGCCGGCCACCGGCTCGACGATCACGCAGGCCACCTCGTCGCCGATCTCGGCGAAGCGCTGCCTGACCCCTTCGCTGTCGTTATAGGTCAGGGTCACGGTATGTTCGGCCAGGCTGGCGGGTACGCCCGGTGAGCTGGGTACGCCGAAGGTGAGGGCGCCGGAGCCGGCCTTGACCAGCAGCGAATCGGAGTGACCGTGGTAGCAGCCCTCGAATTTGACGATTTTGTCCCGTCCGGTGAAACCCCGGGCCAGGCGAATGGCGCTCATGGTCGCTTCGGTGCCGGAGTTGACCATGCGCACCATGTCCATGTGGGGCAGCAGTTCGCAGATCTTGTCCGCCAGCACGGTCTCGATTTCGGTGGGCGCGCCAAAGCTCAGCCCGCGCTCGAGCTTGGCTTTGACGGCCTCGGTGATCGAGGGGTGACTGTGGCCGAGCAGCATCGGGCCCCAGGAGAGCACGTAATCAACGTAACGCTTGCCGTCGGCATCGAAGAGATAGGGGCCCTCGGCCCGATCGATGAAGATGGGGGTGCCGCCAACCGCCTTGAAGGCGCGTACGGGCGAGTTGACGCCACCTGGAATATGACGTTTGGCTTGCTCAAACAGGGTTTCGGAACGGGTCATAGATCTTCCTGATACTGGTTGTTCTGAACGTAAGGTTGCTTAAGGCCGCAGGCCCGGCGGCCCGGGGGGCCGGCAGGGGCAGGGGATCAGCGGGGCGGTGTTGGCGCGGGTTCGGGTGGTTGCCGGTTGCTGGCAAACAGGCGCTGGAACGCCCGGGCCCTTTGCTCCACGTCGTCGCTGGCAAAGAGGCTGTGAATTGCCGCCACCATGGAAGCCCCCTGTTCGATGACCTGGGTGGCATTATCCACGCTAATTCCGCCGATGGCTACCACGGGGACCTGCAGGGCGCGGCGCGCCTCGGCGAGCAGTTCCAGGGGGGCGGGGCTCGCCCCGGGCTTGGTGGCGGAGGGAAAGAAGGCACCGAAGGCCACGTAATCGGCCCCTGCGCGCTGGGCTGCCAGCGCCAGGTTGAGGTCAGCGTGGCAGGTGACGCCGATGATGGCGCTCAGCCCCAAGGTCTGGCGGGCGGCCCCCGGATCGCCATCGCCCTGGCCCAGATGCACCCCCTGTGCGCCGCTGGCCCGGGCGAGCTCTACGTCATCGTTGATCAGCAGGGGGCGCCCATAGTCTGCGCAGAGCCGGGCCAGGGCTCGGCTCTGCGCTAGGCGGCGCTGCCGGTCGTCGCTTTTATCCCGGTACTGGATGACTCGGGCTCCGCCGCGAAGGGCGGCGGCAACGGCACTGAAAAGCTGCTCCCCTGGTAGCAGCTGACTGTCGGTGATGGCGTAGAGGCCGCGCAGAGGATGGCTCATGAATAGTTCCGCTGTCTAAGGAAGTGCTCAATGTCTTCACGCAGCAGAAGCCCCTGGGACTTTCCACGGTGGTCGCGCACCCAGGCGGCGTCGACGTTCGCCTCGTCGAGGCTGCGCAGCGCTTCGGCCAGGGTGGCGTGGAGGCTGAGCAGGGCCAGGTCCCGTCGCTGGGCCGGAATGGCCATCAGGTCCAGTTCCGGGGTCTCCTGTTCCTGGTGCAGGAACGCCTGGAGGTCCATGGAGCTCATGGCGGCGACCGTCTGGCCCTCGTCTTCCACCAGTATCCAGTCGCTGCCGTGGCTGAGCAGTTGCCAAGCGGCGCTCTGGGTCACAAGGCGCGGGTGGCGGATAAAGCCGGTGTGCATCACTTCGCTCACGGCGGCCCGGTCCAGGGCCTGATCCATGGGCGGGCGTCGCCAGTCCAGGTTACGCAGCAGCAGCAGGGCCTGAAAGATGGAGCCGTCGCGGCAGTAGTGGCGGTGCAAAATGGTCGCGGTGAGCACGGCAACCATGCCGGGAAACACTACGCTGGCATTGAGGGTCAGCTCGAGCAGGGCCAGCAACGCAGCCAGGGGCGCCTGCAACACCGCGCCCATCATGGCCGCCATGCCCAGCAGCGCATAAAATCCCGGGTCCGACACCGCCTGCGTGGTTGCCATGGCGCCAAGCTGTCCCATGGCCGCGCCTGCCGCCGCGCCGATAAAGAGGGCGGGTCCAATCAACCCCATGGGCATGCCCAGCCCAATGGCGACGGCCGTTACCAGCAGCTTGGCGGCAGCGAGGATCAGTAGCATTTCCAGCGAAAGGCCACCGTTCAGGATGAGGTTCACGGTATCGTAGCCGATGCCCATGATCTCTGGCACCCAGATGGCGGCAATGCCGGTGATCAGGCCAGCCAGTAGGAAGCGGAGGAAAATTCCCTGCTTGATGCGTTGTACGGTGCTGATCAGCAGGCGGTGAAAGACGATCGCCATCGCCCCCATGACGCCGCCGAGCAGGACGATAAAGGGAATCTCGGTCAGGGTCTGGATTTCGAGGCTGGGCAGGTTGAACGCGGCGTCCGCGCTGTAGGCGACCTGGGTCAGGAGGGTCGCGCAGACCGAGGCCACCAGTACCGGGATCAGGCCGGCTGCGCTGTACTCAAGGACCACTACCTCCATGGCAAAGATCACGCCGGCCATGGGGGTGTTAAAGGAGGCTGCGATGGCGGCGGCGGTCCCACAGCCAACCAGTGTGCGAATGCTGTTGTTGGGCAGCCGGAACCACTGCCCGAGAAGGCTTGAAATGGAGGCGCCCAAGTGCACAGCGGGTCCCTCACGACCGGCGGAGTGACCGCTGAGTAGGCTGATGACGCCTCCGGCAAACTGCGCCAGGAGGTTGGTCCAGGGCATATGACCCTGGTGGTAACTGAGGCGCTCGAGCACGTGGGGAATCCCGACCTTGCGCGTTTCCGTTGCCAGCCGGGACCAGACAATCGCCAGCAGCAGGCCGCCGCCGACGGGGAACAGCAGGCGTGCCAGGGGCGGAAGTGCTTCAAAATTTTCGGGCAGCCCTCCGGGAAGGGTAAAGGCCAGCGGCCAAGTGATCGCCCAACGAAAGCCCAGCACGACGAGGCCGGTGGTCAGCCCGGAAAGCACTCCCAGAAGAACCCACTGGGGAAGGGCATCGACCTGACCAAGACGCCGGCGAAAATAGGTAAGGCTGAAAGAGTCCATCCGCATGGGGTACAGTCGGGCCCTGATTGTTGGAAGGTGCTTATGCTGGCATAGTCGGGTTTAGATTTTGCTTGCGGCATCTTATTATAAGGGCTTTACAGATGGTAGTTAGAGGTGGACGTGATTAAGGTAGGTATTGTCGGCGGGACCGGGTACACCGGGGTAGAACTGTTGCGGCTGCTGGCCCGGCATCCGCAGGTCGAGGTCAGCGTCATCACCTCCCGTACCGAAGCCGGGATGAAGGTCGCGGACATTTACCCCAACCTGCGCGGGTATTACGACCTAGCCTTCAGTGAGCCGACTCTGGAATCCCTGAGCGCCTGCGATCTGGTCTTTTTTGCCACCCCCAATGGCGTGGCGATGAAACAGATGCGTGAGCTGCTTGAGCGGGGTGTGCGCGCCATCGACCTGGCGGCGGATTTTCGAATCAAGGACATCGACACCTGGTCGCAATGGTATGGCATGGAGCACGCCTGTGCCGACCTAGTGGAAGAGGCGGTCTATGGACTGCCGGAAATGAATCGCAGCGCCATCGCCAAGGCGCGGCTGGTGGCTAACCCCGGCTGTTATCCCACTGCGACCTTGCTGGGCTACCTGCCGTTGCTGGAAAAGGGGTTGATCAACCGGCGCCGCCTGATTGCTGACTGTAAGTCCGGCGCCAGCGGGGCGGGGCGGGGGGCCAATGTGGGAACCCTGCTGTGCGAAGCCGGTGAGAACTTCAAAGCCTACGGCGTCGCGGGGCATCGCCATCTGCCCGAAATCAAGCAAGGGCTTTCCGAGATCTCCGGCTACCCCGTGGGGTTGACCTTTATTCCGCACTTGGTGCCCATGATTCGCGGGATTCACGCGACGCTCTACGGGGTTCTCAACGATCCTCACGATGACCTGCAGGGGGTGTTTGAGACTCGATACGCCAACGAGCCTTTTGTGGATGTGATGCCGGCCGGCAGTATGCCCGAGACACGCAGCGTGAAAGGCGGCAATCAATGCCGCATTGCGGTTCACCGCCCCCAGAATGACGATACCGTGGTGGTGTTGTCGGTGATCGACAACTTGGTGAAAGGCGCTGCCGGTCAAGCCATACAGAATATGAATATCATGTTCGGTCTGGAAGAAGATTGCGGTCTTGAGGTGGTCGGGCTGATGCCCTGAGTCGTTTTGAGCGGGGCGATGGTGCCCTGGGAAAGTAAAAATACCCCGACCAATACTTGATTAAAATGGTTGGGTAATAGCATAATGTCAGCCAATTGTATTGGCATGCATCTGGAGGTTTCATGAATGCGGTGGTAGAACAAACCGCCAGCCCGCTCGTTTTTACCGACTCGGCGGCTGCCAAGGTGAAGAGCCTGATCGAGGAAGAGGAGAACGATAACCTCAAGCTCCGTGTTTTCGTGACCGGGGGAGGGTGCTCCGGGTTTTCCTATGGCTTCACCTTTGATGAGAACGCCGCGGAAGACGACACCACGGTGGTCAACGGCGGTGTCACCCTGGTGGTCGATCCGATGAGCTTCCAGTATCTGGCAGGCGCGGAAGTGGATTATAAAGAGGGGCTGCAGGGTTCGCAGTTTGTGATCAAGAACCCCAACGCTACCACCACCTGCGGGTGCGGCTCTTCCTTCTCCGTCTGAGTCGGGCGCGTCACCGGATAAACCTGTCCGGACAAAAAAGCCGCGGCATTGCCGCGGCTTTTTTTGTGCCTCGAAATCACAGTTGCTCGAATCAAGCGCAGTAAACGCCTCCCAGAATGCGCTCGCCCCGTGCGCCGGTGGCGCCGGGAAGATTGCCGGGCTTTTCTTCCAGTCGGCGCATCGCCAGCCAGGCAAATGCCATGGCTTCCATCCAGTCGACATCCAGCCCCAGTGCCGAGGTGAGTTCGACCTGGCAGCCGGGCAGCTGCTGGGCGATCTGTTTCACCAGCGCCCTGTTGTGAGCACCGCCGCCGCACAGGTAGATGTCCGGGCATTGCAGTGGCAGCTCCCTGATTGCTTGGCTGATTGAACAAGCTGTGAGCTGCAGCAGCGTGGCCTGAACATGCACCGGGTCAAGCTCTGGAAAGCCTGCCAGGTGGCGCTCCAGCCAACCCAGGTGAAAGCGTTCCCGCCCGGTGCTCTTGGGTGGAGGTTGGGCGAAGAAGGGGTCTTCAAGCAAGGTCTCCAGCAGTGCAGGGATGGCTTCGCCCTGGCAGGCCCACTGTCCGTCCCGGTCATAGGGTTGGTTGAGATGCCGTTGAGCCCAGGCATCCATCAACACGTTGCCGGGCCCGGTGTCGAAACCCAGCAGTTCCGCCCCGGGATGGCGGGGCAGGGCGGTCAGGTTGGCCATGCCGCCGATATTGACGATTACCCGGTCGAATTGCTCGGAGCGGCAGCAGTGGGCGTGAAAGGCGGGCACCAGGGGGGCACCCTGGCCGCCGGCGGCCATATCGCGGCGGCGGAAGTCGCACACCACCGTGAGGGTGGTCTGCTCGGCCAGCGTATTGGGATCACCTATCTGGAGGGTGAAGGGGGCGGGGGCGTCGGGGCGGTGGCGGATCGTTTGCCCGTGGCTGCCGATGGCGGCAACATGATCGGCACGCAGTCCGCTCTTTTCAAGCAGGTTTTTCACCGCGTGCGCCTGGACCCTGGAAAATTCGACATCAGCGGCGCCGAGCCGGTCAATTTCGCCGTCGCCGCTGGGTTGGGTCAGCTCCAGCAACGACTGCTTGAGTGCGGGGGGCAGCGGTTGATGGATGTGGGCGAGCAGTTCCGGCGGATTCGGCCCGACATCGACCAGGGCGGCATCGATACCGTCCAGACTGGTTCCCGACATCAGGCCGATATAGAGGCTGGAACTCATCTCATTGTGAAGCCAGTTGCGTCTGCGCCTGGGTTTCCAGCTGCGCCAGCAGATCCCGGGCGAGAGGTTCGAAGTTGGCACGCTCTTTCTTGGGGAGCGGGGCCGCCTTGGGCAGGTCAACCGTGAGCGGGTTGCGGTGTACACCGTTGACCCGGAACTCGTAGTGTAGGTGAGGGCCGGTGGAGTTGCCGGTGCTGCCCACGTAACCGATCAGCTGTCCCTGCCTGACGCGGCTGCCGCGGCGCAGACCCGGCTTGATGCGGCTCATGTGCGCGTAAAGGGTGCTGTAAGCCTGGCCGTGCTGAATAACCACGGTCTTGCCGTAACCGCCCTTGCGACCGGCGTGGATGACCTTGCCGTCCCCGGCACTCTTGATCGGCGTTCCTGTGGCGGCGGCATAGTCAACGCCGCGATGGGGTCGCCGGGTACCATGGATGGGGTGCAGGCGGTTGGGGTTGAAGCGGGAGCTGACGCGTGCGAAGTCGACAGGCGTACGCAGGAAGGCCTTGCGCATGCTGTCGCCCTCGGGCGTGTAGTAGTCGCTGCGGCCGTTGCTGTCGGTGTAGCGAATGGTCCGGAAGCGTTTGCCTTGGTTGGTGAACTCCGCTGCGAGGATTTCGCCGTCGCCGATCTTCTTACCGTCGAGGAAAAGCTCCTCGTAAATCAACGCGAAACTGTCTCCCTTGCGGATGTCGAGGGCGAAATCCACGTCCCAGCCGAACAGGGTGGCAAGTTCCATGATCTTGCCCTGGCTCAGGCCCGCCTCCTCGCCCGCCAGGAAAAGGGAGCTCTCGATGGTGCCGCTGCGGTAAATGGCGCGGGCCTCGGGCTGGCGCTCGACCTCTTCCAGCCGGTACTTGCCGTCTTCCTTGGTGACCAGGGTGCTGACCAGGGGGGATTTCTCATGACGCAATTTGCGCAGCTCGCCCTCTTCGATGACAAAATCGAGGAACTCGCCGGGCTTCAGCCGCCCCAAGGCCTTGGGGGACTCGATGCTGTTAAGCATGGGGTAGAGTTCATTGGCCCCCAGTCCTGCTTTCTTGAACAGGGTGGTCAGGTTGTCCCCGGCTCGGACTTCGATTCGCAGCCACTCTTCTTTCGCGGGCTCCGGGGTGGCCTCAACTGTGGCGGTCACCGGTGTGTGGGCCTCGGGAGTGACCACGCTATCCTCCGGCAAAGCGGGGGTCAGGGAGGCGAACGAACCGGCAGCAGCAGGTACTGTCTCGCCCGTTGAGGCGGGAGAGGGCTGCAAGGGTAGCTGCGGCGCTGAGCCCTCAGGCGCTTTTAGCTCCAGGGTAACTTGGGACTTGTTTGCCGCCACTTCCTGGGACGGCATCAGCAGGGCGACCCCCAGCGCGAGGGCGCCGGTGCCGGCTGCAATGAGGTGGACGCGGGGTAGTCGTTTGGATAACTCGATGACGTTCACAACTTTCAACCCGTTTAAAAATTAGACAATCGGTGGCGATTATAAGGAAATAGCAACCGGCCATCTATGACGCAGGTCGCTATTTGTTTAAAAACCGAGCTCTCGTTAGAATACCCGGCCTCTTTTTCCGCTACCCCAGTGTAAGGTAACAACTGATGACGGCGATGAACCCGCTTCTCCAGGATCTGCAAGCGCGCGGCCTGATCGCGCAGACCACCAATGAAGAAGAACTCAGCGAGCTGCTTTCCGCGGCGCCGGTTACCTTGTATTGCGGTTTCGATCCTACCGCCGACAGTCTTCATCTCGGCCACTTGGTCCCACTCTTGATGTTGAAACGCTTCCAGGATGCCGGACACCGTCCGATCGCACTGGTGGGCGGGGCTACCGGGCTTATCGGTGACCCCAGTTTCAAGGACCAGGAGCGCCAGCTCAACTCTGCCGAGGTGGTTTCGCAGTGGAGCGAGTGCCTGAAGAACCAGATCAGCCGCTTTATCGAATTCGGGGGTGAGGATGGCGCCATTCTCGCGAATAATTATGAGTGGACCTCCGGGGTCGATGTGCTGAGCTTCCTGCGGGATGTTGGCAAGCACTTTACGGTGAACAAGATGATTGCCAAGGAGTCGGTCAAGCAGCGGATTGATCGCGAAGGGGCCGGCATTTCATTTACTGAGTTTACCTACCAGATCCTGCAGTCCTACGACTATCAGCAGCTCAACCGGCTGTATGGCTGTGCGCTGCAAATCGGCGGCAGTGACCAGTGGGGTAACATTACCGGCGGTATCGACCTGACCCGGCGCATGAACGGTGCCCATGTGCATGCCATCACTCTGCCGCTGATCACTAAGTCGGACGGTACCAAGTTCGGTAAAACAGAGGGCGGAGCGATCTGGCTGGACCCCAAGAAGACCTCCCCTTACGCCTTTTACCAGTTCTGGTTGCAGACCCCGGATGCCGATGTGTATCGCTTCTTGCGCTACTTCACCTTCCTCTCAGTCGAGGAGATTGACGCCATTGAGCGCGAGGACGCTGAGCGTGCCGGTCGCCCTGAGGGGCAGCGGGTATTGGCCCGGGAAGCGACCCGCTTGGTCCACGGTGAAGAGGGTCTCTTGGCTGCCGAGCGCATCACCGAGGCGTTGTTCAGTGGTGATACCACCGCGCTGAGTGAGGGTGACTACCAGCAGCTCTGCCTGGATGGACTGCCGTCAACTCGGCTTAATCTGAGCGAGTTAAGCGAAACCCCGCTCACTACGCTGTTTACCGAAAGCGGCCTGGTTAAGGCCGGGCGCGAGGCCAAGGATGCCTTGGGGCGCAATGCGGTTGTTATCAACGGCCAGCCGGCCGGGATTGACCAGAACATGCAGACTGTCGAGGTGTTCGCACCGCAGAAAGCACGTTTTGACAAGTTCTTCCTGGTTAAGCTCGGTAAGAAAAAACACCATATCTTTACGCTCTGAGGCCGCTGCCCGCGCTATACTTTGAAGGTGGTGTGCGGGCTTTCTCAGCGGTAGTTAAAAATTTTTAACAAAGGTCGTTGACGGCAGCAAACGGGGCTGTAGAATACGCCCCCACGTTGTCGCTGAGGCGGCACACGAAGCCAGCCGGCAGACAAGTTTTCAAACAAATTTCTCTGCAAAACAAGTTGACTTCGAAATCGGTTGAGATAAAATCTCGGCCCCGCTTGAGGAAAGCGGAACGCTCTTTAACAAATCGACCATGCAATTCGTGTGGGCGCTTGCCGGGGTAGGTTGTAAAGACTTGTCGAAGCAAGTGACTCGTGAATTCATAGAACTATTCGTACTTACGAACAGTTAAGTATTCCAGTTTTTGCTTTGAGCTAGATTTTAGTCACTTTCGAGTGGCGACAAATTTAAACTGAAGAGTTTGA
>NZ_JAEMGS010000013.1 GCF_017309075.1 Motiliproteus sp. SC1-56
AGCTCATCAACAGATTGCCCTTCAGGCGCTCCTCGGCACCCATCTGAAAGAAAGACATCGATCAACCTCCGTGTTGTCGTCAATGCTCAGATTATGCTGAATTTTGGGCAGTTATGCAGGAGTCTTATTCCTGTCCAGTGTTCTTGCACCTCTTCCCAATTCCCTTGGACGGCAAAACCACCGGCATGCAGCAGCCAGATGCAATCTGCCTTGCGGGCCTGGCCGGCATCGTGGGTGGCGTAGAGCACGGTGCCGGGAAAGTCGTTGATAGCCCTGGCCAAGGCGTTGCGACTGGCGGCGTCAAGGTTCGCGTCGGCTTCGTCGAGAAGCAGTACCTCGGGCTCTGCCAGGAGGGCGCGGGCCAGGGCGATGCGGGCCCGTTCCCCTTTGGAGAGGCCGCTCTGGCGCTCGCTGATCCGTTGCTCGAGCCCCCGCGGCAGGCGGCTGACAAGTTCGGCAAGCCCGCAACGATCGATGGTTTCATTCAACTGGCAGTCATCGCGGGGGGGGCTGCCGATACCATAGGTCAGGTTGTAGCGCAGTGAACCGCGGAGCAGGGGCAGATCCGGCGAAACCAAGGCGAAACGCCGGGTCCCCTGCTCCGCAGTAATCTGTTCGACGCAGCTGTCATTGAGGGTGATGCTGCCTTTGCTGGGCGGTACCAGCCCGGCGATCAAGCGCAGCAGGGAGCTTTTCCCCGCGCCGTTCGGCCCCAGAATGGCCACTTTGCTGCCCTGTTGGACCTGGCTGCTGACTCGCTTCAGCCCCGCCGGGGCGTAGTGGACATTGTCCAGGCGCAGGTGCGCTTGTGGCTTGCCCCCGGCGGCTGTTGCGGTTTCAGTAGCGGCTGCCGGCGCCAGCGGGGGGCGGGTTTGCAGTAGCTTCAGCTGCTTTTCACGGGCGATCAAAAACCCGTTCCAGTATTCGTAAACCCGCCCCAGGTCCTGCAGCCGCGGCGTCAGCAGCCCGCTGATCAACATGGCCGCCACGACGCTTCCGGGCGTGCTGCTTCCCTGCTGGACCAGTCCTGCGCCGACCAGCAGGGCGCAGAGCCCTGCCAGGGACGCGCTGGCCTCGGTCAGCCCGCGCAGCAAGCCGACCACTCGGGCGCGCTCCACCAGGCGGTCGCGTACTTCCCGGCTGTGGCGCTTGAAGCGTCGTTGTTCACGCTCTTGCTGGCCGAACGCCTGGATTACATTGAGGTGGCTGATGCGATCGTTCAGGTTCGCGGCCAGCCGTCCCCGGGCCCGTCTTACCTGTCGGGTGCGATCGCGCAAGAGGGGGCCCAGGGTGAGGGAGAGAAGGCAGGCGCAGCCTGCGGCAACCACCACTGCCAACGCCACCAGCGGCTCTACTGCGGCCAGTAACAGCAGGCTCACCCCCAGTGTCAGGCCGCTCACCGTCAGGCGAGCCAGTCCGAGGCTGACCCAGTTGCGGATCGCGCTCAGATCGCCCACGAAGCGCAACATGACAGCCCCGCCGCTAAAATGACGTAACCCTTCTGGGCCCACTCGGGTCAGGTGACGGAACAGGTGCAGGCGAACTGCATGGACATAGCCCTGTCCTAGTCGCTCGGCATCCAGGTGTCCCCGCCAGCGCAACAGGGCGGTAACGGATAAGCCGACGAGCGTGAGGGCTCCAAGCAGCGCCGGGGGCCAAGCACTCGTTGAGCCATTCGGGTTCAGGGCCTGGTCAAAAAATTGCTTGACCAGCAGGGCCATGGCTACCGCCACCAGGGCCTGGGCAAGGCCGTTCGCGACCAGCCGGGCAAAGCGCCAGCGCCGGGGGCCGGTCAGAATGCGTGGCAGGCTAGCGCTGGGCCGGGTCATGTCAGGCCTCCTCGCGTTGGGCCGCCGGGTAATAGGCTTTCAGCCAGGTGCCGGCGCTCAGCGCCTCTTTGGTCAGCACCGGCGGCTCCAGGCGTTGGGCTGCCTCGCGCATGGCCAGGGGTGAGGCGGTCAGGGTGCCGCTGACGCCCAGTACCGGCAAGCCGAGCTGCTGCAGGTGGTCGACGCCAGAGGTCGCACCGAGGGGGTCGGCAGCGGCGAAGAAAACACCCTCGCAGCGCCGGCGGAACAGGGGAGAGGCCAGCAGCGCTGCAGTTTCCGCCTGATAGACCCCGTCGGCCACTTCCACCACGACCGCGTCCATTCCGGCCGAGGCCTGTAGGTCTACCAGTCCGCTGAACAGCGCTTCCACCCGGGCGGCGGGCAGTTGATAGGTGGAAGGCTCGCCCAGATCGGTGAAGTCGAGCACGCTGTCGGCGCCCGCGTCTTCGTAGACCCAGCGATCGCAACCGGCGCCGGTGCCGGTGACTTTGACCGCACCCACCTTCAGGCCGCGGCTACGCAGGCCGCGCAGTACCATGGCCGCGGTGGTGGTTTTGCCGGCATTCATCAGCGAGCCCGCTACGCCGTAGACGAGAGGGCGGCTGGTAGGGGTTGTCACCGGCAGGGCGTAGCGGCTCAGGTTCAACACCTGGCCTGCGGCGTCGGCGAGCAGGCCGATGGGGGCGATGCGGGTGGGGGCTTTGAGGCTGGCGTGTCGCTCCCGGCAGTGGGCGGCGACGCCGCCGGCGGCGACCATGTCGCACTCGCCCAGGTTGTCTGGTGTTACCGCTTCAAACTGGTCGGGCGCGTAGCGGGAGCCGTAACAGAGGATGACTTCGTCGCCCACGTGCAAGTGGGCGCGGCGTCCGCAGGCCAGCTCGATCCGCTTGTGCTGGCCGATACGCTCGATTCGGGCCAGGACCAAGTCTCCGGAACGGGGTTTGAGCTCGCCCACCAGCAGCGCGCAGGCCTCGTCCCAGCGTACCCTGCGGGTGGTATAGGCCGCCTTGGCGCGTTGCACCCGGTGTGGTTTCAGCGGCACCCGGTGGGCTTTTGATAAGGGGGCATCGTGAGTGCTGAGAGGAATAATTGTCATGGTTCTGCTCCTGCGGGCACCGACTGAAGGGATTTGTCAGATGGTGCGATAAGTCAATGTTCCTTTTTCTTGCCTGTAACGATGGCGCAGCGGCAAATCTGTCGCCAGCAACTTAGGGCCGGCGAATTGGAGGGCTTGGGTCTGATTGATTTTCGGACCATGGTCCGAGGCGTAGCGGCGAACGCTTGGCTAAACTTTTTGTAACCCTTTGATGGAATAACGCAATGCAGACAACTGACGTTAGTCTGGCGCCTCGATTGCCGTCCGCTGCTGACCTGAAGTCCCGGTGGTTTGGGCTCAGCCTCATGCAGCAGTTTGCGCTCATGGGGTCGGTGGTCCTGCTGCTGGGGATGCTGGTTATCGGCTTCTGGGTCAGCAAACAGATCGAGAACGGGGTGCTGAGAAACAGCGCGGCGGCCACCGCGCTCTTTATGCGCAGTTTTATCGAGCCGGAGGTGCAGGAGCTCGGCGTGCAGGCGAACCTGGAGCCCGATAGCGAGCAGGCCCTGACGAAACTGCTTAGTGGAACGGAGTTCAGCCGGCGAGTGGTGTCGGTAAAGATCTGGAAGGAAGGGGGGTTGGTGACGTTCAGCTCCCGTAAGAGTGTGGCCGGCGAGCGGTTCCCAGAAACCGACAACCTTAAAGCGGCTTGGCGGGGCGAGGTAGCAGCCGAGTTTGATGCCTTAAAGGATCAGGAAGATGCCCGGGAGCGGGATGCCGGTATTCCGCTGCTTGAGATATACAGCCCGCTGCGGCAAAACGGGACTGGGCGGATTATCGCCGTGGCCGAATTTTACGAGCGGGCTGATCAGTTGAAGGCGCAGCTTAACCGCTCCATCCTGACCAGTTGGTTGGTGGTGGGCAGCGTCACTCTGCTGATGCTAGCGGCCTTGTCCGGCATTGTGGTGCGGGGCAGTCGCACCATCAAGCGCCAGCGGCTGGCACTGGAAGATCAGGTCAGGCACCTGTCGGAACTGCTGGCCCAGAACAAAGACCTGCACTGGCGGTTGCAGCGGGCCTCCAGGCGTACCGTGGAGATCAATGAGCGCTACCTGCGCCGCATCAGCGCCGATCTGCACGACGGCCCGGCGCAACTGTTGGCTTTCGCGCTGCTGCGTCTCGACAGTTTGAAAAAACGGGTGGGCAAGGACGGCGACCCCAAGGCCCAGGAAGAGCTGGACCTGGTCCAGAGCTCGCTCAGCGATGCCCTCGGTGAAGTGCGCAGTCTCTGCAATGGTTTAACCTTGCCTGAGCTGCAGGCGCTCAGTGCCGAAGCACTGGTGCGTGATGTCACGGCCGCCCATGAACGGCGCACGGGCACGGGGGTGGAGGTGGTCGTGGAGGGGACGGCGCCGACCCTGTCGCAGCCCATCAAGATCGGGCTCTACCGCTTCGTGCAGGAAACCCTGAACAACGCCTACCACCATGCCAAGGGGCAGGGGCAGCGGGTGAGGCTTAATTGCCGGGAGAACCGCCTGGAGGTGGAAGTCAGCGACAGGGGGCAGGGTTTTTCCGCGGAGGCGCGACCCAACGCGGATTGTGGCCTGGGGCTTCCGGGGCTGCGCGAGCGCATTGAGAGCTTAGGAGGAGGGGTTCATATCGACTCCCGACCCGGGGAAGGTACTCGGGTCACCATGTACTGTAGCTTGGATAATACCAGTGAGGCATAGACCAGGATGACCCGTATTCGAGTGGTGTTAGCCGATGATCACCCGCTGTTCAGGGACGGGGTGGCCAGAACTATCGCCGATCACGAGGCGTTTGAGGTGGTGGGGCAGGGCGGCAGTGCCGAGGAGGCGGTAAACCTGGTACAGGACCTGTTGCCGGATCTGGCACTGCTGGATGTAAGCATGCCCGGTAGCGGTATCGAAGCCGCCCGTGTCATCAGCCGGACCTGCCCGGTGGTGAAGATTGTGATGTTGACGGTGTCCGAGCAGGACGACGATGTGATGGCTGCCCTCAAGGCGGGCGCACGGGGCTACGTCCTCAAGGGAATTGGCGGGGAGGATCTGACCGAAGTGCTGCAGGCGGTTTATCGAGGTGACTCCTATGTCTCGCCGTCACTGGCCGCACGCTTGCTGGCGGAGATGCAGGCGCCTGCGGACAAGTTGACGAAAACATCCCAGCCGCTGGAGTTGCTGACCGCCCGCGAAGAGCAGATTCTGCGCCTGGTGGCCCAGGGGCAGAGCAACAAGGAGGTGGGGCGGAACCTGAATTTACAGGAGAAAACCATCAAGCATTACATGACCAATATTCTGCAGAAACTGCAGGTGCGCAACCGGGTGGAGGCGGCGCTGCTGGCCCGGGAGCACTTCTCCGACAAGCTGGTTTCCTGATCACCCGCCGACGGCTGCGCGGGCACGAAAAGCGGGTACAAAAACAAAAAAGGAGCACCAAGGTGCTCCTTTTTTACTTCAAAAGCAGGTCCGTGGACTTAGCTCTTGTTCTCCATCTGCGCCTTGATCAGGTCACCGATGGTGGTGGGGCCGGAGACGTCAGCCTGCTGCTGCTTGTTCAGCTGCTGCATGGCGGCCTTCTCCTCGGCGGCGTCCTTGGCCTTGATGGACAGCGCGATCTGACGGTTCTTGCGATCAACGTTGACGATCTTGGCTTCGACGGCCTCACCTTCCTTCAGCACGTCACGAGCGTCTTCGACACGGTCGACGCTCAGTTCGGATACCTTCAGGAAGCCTTCAACACCTTCGGCCAGCTCGACGATGGCGGCGCGCTGCTCAACGGACTTGACGGTGCCGTTGACGATGGTGCCCTTGGCGTTGGCAGCAGCGTAGTCACTGAAGGGGTCGCCGTCCAGCTGCTTGATGCCCAGAGAGATACGCTCTTTCTCGGAATCGATAGACAGGATGACCGCTTCCACCTCTTCGCCTTTCTTGAACTCGCGCAGGGCGGCTTCGTTGTCAGCTTCCCAAGAGATGTCGGACATGTGAACCAGACCGTCCAGGTCGCCTTCCAGACCCACGAAGATACCGAAATCGGTGATGGTCTTGATGGTGCCGGTGACACGGTCGCCTGCGGCGAACTTCTCGGCGAAGGTGACCCAGGGGTTGCCGGTGCACTGCTTGATGCCCAGGGAGATACGGCGACGCTCTTCGTCCACGTCCAGGATCATCACTTCGATCTCTTCACCTACCTGCACAACCTTGGAGGGGTGAATGTTCTTGTTGGTCCAGGACATTTCGGAAACGTGTACCAGACCCTCGACGCCGTCTTCCAGAGAGGCGAAGCAGCCGTAGTCGGTGAGGTTGGTAACGCGTGCCATCACCTTGGTGTTGGCCGGGTAGCGCTGCTTGATATCCTCCCACGGATCTTCCTGCAGCTGCTTGAGGCCCAGGGACAGGCGGCCGCTCTCTTTGTCGAACTTGATGACCTTGACGGTGATCTCGTCGCCGGGGGTGAGCATGTCGCTGGGGTGGTTGATGCGCTTCCAGGCCATGTCGGTGATGTGCAGCAGGCCGTCAACGCCACCCAGGTCTACGAAGGCACCGTAGTTGGTCAGGTTCTTGACGAAGCCCTTGACTTCCATACCTTCCTGGATGGTGGCCAGCAGCTCTTCGCGCTGGGCGCTGTTGGCTTCCTGAAGAACGGCGCGGCGGGAAACAACGATGTTGTTGCGCTTGGGATCCAGCTTGATCAGCTTGAACTCCAGCTCCTTGCCTTCCAGGTGGTCGACGTCGCGCACGGGGCGTACATCCACCAGGGAGCCAGGCAGGAAGCCCTGGATGTTGCTGATTGCAACGGTGAAGCCGCCTTTGACCTTGCCGTTGATGTAACCCTTGACGGTTTCCTCGGCGTCGAAGGCCTTCTGCAGCTGCTGCCAGGTCTCGGCACGCTTGGCCTTCTCGCGGGACAGCTTGGTCTCACCGAAGCCGTCTTCGACCGCTTCCAGAGCCACGGTGACGTCGTCGCCGACCGCGATCTCAAGCTCGCCACCCGAGCCCATGAACTGATGACGGGGAACTACCGCCTCGGACTTGAGGCCGGCGTTTACGGTAACCCAGTCGTCATCGATATCGATTACGGTACCGGTAACCAGGGCACCGGGCTTCATATCGATTTCTTTCAGGGATTCTTCAAAAAGTTCTGCAAAGCTTTCGCTCATGTCATTTCCTATGGGCGCCGGCGCGCAACCGTCCACCCTTTTTTAGCCCATAACCTGCCAGTCGATACGGGTCCGGTTTGCATATCGCCCTGAGCCACAAACTGGCCTGAAGTGAACCCAAGGCGGAAAAAGAGGCAAAATTATACAGAAAAACGGCCGCGTTAAACAGTCATCAAGACCTTTTGCGGCGGTTAATCAGAGCATGGCGTGAACACGCTCGTCGAGCCCCTGCTGACAGGGGGTGGTGATGGTGCGAACATCCTCTTCGAGCCGTTGGCTCAGCAGGGTGACATCCTCGGTGCGCAGGAATTTGAGCAGCAGTTGCTCCTCTTGCCGGTTGTCGGGGATATAGCCGATGCTGTTGCCCACGCAAAAGCCGTAAACCGGCAGGTGCTGGGCGATAATCACGTCCTTCTGCTGATCGTCAAAGCTCAGCCGGTATTTGCGCAGCATCTCCATGTAGGCGTTGGCCGATGCCAGGGTCATGGCCTCGGTCTGGAAGTCGCTGAAACGGCGAGCATCCGGCGACTCCTGGAAAAAGGACTGTAACTGGGTGATCGCGCGGTTGCGCTCTTTCTGCAGGGGCAGGGGAGCAAAGCGCTGGTTGTCGTCGTTGTAGCCGCGCAGTTTGTTGACTTCCTCCTGCAGCTTGGCAATTTTCTCGTTGGCCACGACAAGTTCGGCGACCAGGGCCTGCTTCTCTTCGCTCAGTGAAATGATGATTTTCTCGGTGGCCGAGAGTTTCTTTTCCCGAATGGAGGGCGGGAGCTGCACCTGTCCGCCGGTACCGATGGTCACCCGTTCAGAGGCTGGCCCCTGGCTGATGGGAACCACCTTGCTGCCGAACCCGGAAAGTTGCTCCACGTTCTCTTCGTGCTGCTTATCGACTTTCTCCCAGAGGAAAAAGCCACCGACACTCACAGCCACGAGGAGCAGGGCGGCGATGGCGCTCAAAAGGATCAGTTTGGAGGTTGAGTTCATGAAAGTTGGGTTACGGCTCTGACTGCATTATGACTAAAGAAGCGTTTTACCAAAGGCGCGGACTCCAGCCAAGCACCGATTTCAGCCAGCCCACCTATCAGCAACGTACCGAGGCTCAACAGGGTGGTGGTGTTGAGGCGTTGGAAGCGGTTACGCAACCGGAATCGGTGCGGGCCATCTGCATCAGGTCCAGCAGCATGTGTGTGCCTTCGCGCAACAGGGCGTCCTTGCTCAGGTCGATCTCCCGGTGGCCGCTGCTCTGGGGTTCCTCTTCGATCTCCGAGAGGGATTCTACCAGCGGTTCCTGCTTGGCAGCACGACGCCGGTTCTCCCACTCCAGTTGCCACTGTTCGTCTTCCTCGCGCAGCTGGCGCATGGCGGCCTCTTTGAGCGGCAGGTGCTGACGCTGGCGCTCGCGCACGTAGCTGATGCGCTCTACCAGCGCGGCGAAGTCGGGCTCATGGCTGATTCGCTCCTGGTGCGCCCGGTCCAGAGGCGCCAGGAGGTGATCAAAACCCGGGAAACTGAGGTGAGGGACGGGTTTGACCTGGTCCCAGGGCAGGGCTTCATCCGCGCTGCTCTCGCCCACCTCCTCCGGGTCATACAGGGAGGGCATCTCGATGTGGGGGTAGACCCCTTTGTGCTGTGTGCTGTCGCCTGAAATGCGATAGAACTTGGCCCGGGTCATTTTCAAGTCGCCGAAGCCCAGCGGTTGCATCACCTGTACCGTGCCCTTGCCGAAGGTCTGGCTGCCCAGCACCAGACCCCGGTTGTAGTCCTTGATGGCGCCGGCGAAAATCTCCGAGGCCGAGGCGCTGAGGCGGTTGACCATCACCGCCAGGGGGATTTCGTAGTGCTTGGGATCATGGTCGAACTCCACCCGCACCCGTCCGGATGAGTCTTTGATCTGGACCACCGGTCCCTGGGGAATAAACAGCCCCGCCAGCTCCACGGCTTCGCGCAGCGCGCCGCCGCCGTTGCCGCGCAGGTCAATGATGAGTCCCTCGATGCCCTCGGCCTGCAGCTCCTGCAGCATTTTTTCCACGTCCTTGGTGGTGCTGCGGTAATCAGGGTCGCCTTCACGCAGGGCGTTGAAGTCCACGTAAAAGGTGGGGATGCTGATGATGCCCAGCTTGTGGGTGCGCCCCTCGTGGTTGATCTCTATCAGCTCTTTCTGCGCCGCCTGCTCTTCGAGCTTGATCTCGTTACGTACGATGCGCACTTCCCGTGTCGCATTGGCCTCCGCGCCCGCCGGCTGAACGGCCAGCCGCACAATGGTCTCCTTGGGGCCGCGGATCAGTTGAACCACTTCGTCAAGGCGCCAGCCAATGACGTCCACCATCTCCCCATCATCGCCCTGGGCAACGCCGACGATGATGTCGGACGGGTGCAGCTGGCCGCTCTTCTCGGCGGGGCCGGCGGGAATCAGGCGAACGATCTTGGTGTTTTCGTACTCGCTGGAGAGCACGGCCCCGATTCCCTCGAGAGAGAGACGCATGTCGATGTTGAAATTCTCCGAGCGGCGCGGGGAGTAATACTGTGTGTGCGGGCCATAGAGGCTGGTCAGGGCGTTGGCGTAAACCTGAAAGGCATCGTCGCTGTTGGTCTGCGCAAGGCGCTGGAGCTGGTTGGTGTACCTTTTGCTCAATACTTCGGCGGTCTCGTCGGTGTCCTTGTCGCTCAAGCGGAAATTCAGCACCGTGCTTTTCAGGCGCTTGCGCCACAGGTCGTCCATTTCGGCCTCGGTGTTCACCCAGGGGGCCGAGCTGCGGTCGGTGGCCAGCTGTTCATCGCGGTCAAAGTCCAGGCTGTCCAGCCCCTCCTCGATCCGTCCAAGCAGGTACTGAAGCCGTTCGCTGCGCCGTTGCTGAAAGCGGTTGAAAATTTCAAAGGCGGGCTTCAGGTCGCTCTCGTCAATGGCGTCGTCAAAGCGGTAACGCCAGGTCTCAAACGCCTCGATGTCCGAGGCCAGAAAATAGATGCGGTTGTTGTCGAGCTGGTCGATGTAAGCGTCAAACAGACGCGAGGAAAACTCGTCGTCGAGCCGCAGCTTGCGGTAGTGCCCCAGGCGCAGGCTCTTGGTCAGGGTCTTGAGCGTCTCCTGGTGAACGTCCTTGGGTGCGAGGGTGACCGGCTCGACGTCGGTGAGTCGGGCCTGTGCAGGGGACAGCGGCCAGGCCAGCACGCTGAAGGCGAACAGGCTGAGCAGGGCGCGAGGTGCGAAACGGTGAAATTGGGCAGGCACGGCGTCTCCAGGTTGTTGTCAGTGCGCGGGCGGGTTGCAAAAATGGGACAAATGAAAACCCGTCGGAGTTCCTCTGGCTAAACGGCTGCAGGGAGATAGCTGCACAAGTATAGCGCCCGCGTTATCATTTGTATCCCTCGAAACGTGGCCGCAGGGCCCCGTTTTTTATCGGATAAAGGAAGCAGTGTATTGAATTTAAGCGGTTTTTTTCGGTGGCTGGCGGTGATGATCCTGGCGCTGTCCGGTGTCGTCGCCTGTGACAGCGAACTGGCGCGTCGCGTGGCCGAGCTTGATGCCCAGGCGGCTGCCAACCTGAAGGAAGGTCAGGCGTTTTTGGCCGAGAACGCAGGGCGTGAGGGGGTGCAACAGACCGAAAGCGGTCTGCAGTACCGCGTGGTACGCCCCGGCGAGGGCGGCCGGCCCTCGGCGGACGACCAGGTACGGGTGCATTATCGCGGCTCGCTGCTGGATGGAACCACCTTTGACAGCTCCTATGATCGGGGCAGCCCGGCGGTATTTCCTGTCAACCGCCTGATTCCCGGCTGGACCGAGGCGCTGCAGCTGATGCGTGAGGGCGCCCACTGGACGCTTTATATTCCCTCGCAGCTGGCGTATGGCAAACGCAGCCCCAGCGCCAGTATCCCCCCCAACTCGACCCTGGTGTTTGACCTTGAACTGCTGGGCATCGAAACATCGACCGAGGAGACCCGGTAATGGACAAGACGGCATTCAACCGCGACCTCAAAACCTTTCTGGCCGCATCTCCCACCCCCTTCCACGCGGTGGCGTCGCTTGCCGCGGCGCTGGAGGGGGCGGGCTTCGAGGCTCTGAAGGAAAGCGACGCCTGGGCGCTGAAAGCCGGTGGACGCTACTACGTCACCCGCAACGACTCCTCGTTGATCGCCTTTTCATTGCCGGATACGCAAACGCTGGTGGAGAAGGGGTTGCGACTGGTAGGGGCGCATACCGACAGCCCCTGCCTGAAGCTCAAACCCCGGCCGGATTTGCGGCGCAGTGGCTATTACCAGTTGGGCGTGGAGGTCTACGGCGGCGCCCTGCTCAACCCTTGGTTCGACCGCGACCTTTCGATTGCCGGTCGGGTCCACTTTCTCGATTCCGAAGGGGTGCTGCGCCAGGCGCTGATGGATTTTAAAGACCCCGTCGCGGTGATCCCCAGCCTGGCGATTCACCTCGACCGTGAAGCCAACAACGAGCGCTCCATCAATCCCCAGAAAGACCTGCCGCTGGTTTTGAGCCTGCACCCGGCGGGCGAAGACAAGCCCGACTTCAGGCACTTGCTTCGGGAACGGTTGCAGGCGCAGGGCGAGCCGGTGGCCGAGGTGCTCGATTACGAGCTGTTTTGCTACGACGTGCAGCCCCCCGCGTACGTGGGCCTGCACCAGGAGTTTATCGCCAGCGCCCGGCTGGATAACCTGCTGAGCTGTTACCTGGGTTTGCAGGCGCTGCTGGAGGCCGCGCCCGGGCAGGGCGCAATCCTGGTCTGCAATGATCACGAAGAGGTGGGGAGCCAGTCCAGTTCCGGGGCGGACGGGCCTTTCCTGCTGCAGGTGCTGGAGCGTTTACTGCCTGAAAACGAGCAGCGGATGCGCACCCTGGCCGCCTCCAGGATGATCTCCGCCGACAACGCCCACGGTATCCACCCCAACTACGCCGACCGGCACGACGCCAACCACGGTCCGCTGATCAACGGGGGGCCGGTCATCAAGATCAATGCCAACCAGCGTTACGCCACCAATTCCGAGTCGAGCGCCCACTTTCGCGCCCTGGCGCGCCAGGTTCAGGTGCCGGTGCAGGCCTTTACCGTGCGCAGCGACATGGGTTGTGGCAGTACTATTGGCCCGCTCACCGCGGCCAAACTGGGGGTGTCGACCCTGGACGTGGGGGTGCCCACCTTCGCCATGCACTCGATTCGCGAGCTGGCGGGCAGCGAGGATGCCTATAACCTTTACCGCGTACTGGCGTGTTTCTTCAGCGGCCAGTAGGCGAAGGGTCGGACCGCAGGCTGCGCGACCGACCCTTCGTTGAACCTGTCAGATCAGCAGTCGCCCAGCCGGTCGTCGCGGCTTGAGCCGGTAAAAGGTGAGCCGCGAGACGGATACCGGCTTGTTGAGCCAGTTGGTCAGCTCGCGGGCGATGTTGGCGCGGTCGGCGATAGTGGGCACCTCCTCGGGCGGGATCCGGCGCAAACGATGCCGGTGGTCTTTCAGGGCGCGCTCCCCGTCCGAGGGAATGTAGAGGCGGCCGGCATCAAGGTCGACTGCGAAGGCGAAGCGGTAGCCGATCAGTCCGATCAGCAGGTGCGAGGGGTCGGGCAGCGTGGTCGGGGACACCTGCGGGCCGCGCCGGTCGGGGTAGAGCAAGTAGCTGCAGGCCCCCGTGTTGATCAGAGCCAGTACCAGTAGTGTTCGAAGCCATCCGTGCATCATCTTGTTTCTCTCCTGCCTGGACCTGGACCAAGCCGATATTTATTTGTTGCCGGTCGCGAGCGGACGAAACGGTGCGTCCTTTTCGCGCTCGCGAGAAGGTCTAGCAGGATGTGTGCCTGTGGATATTTGTGCCTTTAAAAACAAATGTTTATTGTGTTTAAAAGGCTTTTTTCTGCGGTTTTGTCCGGTTCAGGGGAGGGAAATGGGAGCTGGCTGTCTGTTTCTGGCGACGGTTATGCAAGGAGAAAAGCGAAGCGGCGGCGGTCAGCGGCCGGCGCCCGTCGCTTAAAGGAGACAGGCGCCGCTGAGAGCAGTCAGTAGACCTTGGCAAGTTTATTGTGGTCCCGGTGCACCACCTGCTCCTGGGTGTCCGTATTCTCCAGGCGAATCTCCTCCTGATAGCTGAGGGTGTTGGCGTCTTCGATCGACAGGGCCATTCGGTAGGAGAGGGTGCGGCAGTTGCGGTTGAGCGATGGCGTAGAGCTGATTCCGTACTGTTCGGCGCCGGCTTCAGCGGCGATTTCAAAGCGCTCGGCGTCAGGAGCACAGGTACCGGCGGCATTGATCGCCACCCCGCTGTGGTTGGTAAAGCAGCGGATGATCCGTTGCTCCTTGGGGCACCAGAACCAATAGCCGAGCTCCTCGTGAATCGGCTCCTCATCGGACTCTCCGTAGGCCCAGGCCAGGGTCGACGAGCGCAGCCCGTACAGCATTTCCGAGCCGGTATCCACAGGACCGATGGCTTCAAAAGTGATGGTCTCCCGGTAGCTGGTTGACCCAGTTTTGGAGCGGGACTCCTCGCTTTCTTCCCCGTAAATGCCTTCCCAGGACCCAACCAGGTGGGCCAGTGGTCCCAGCTGGATGTTCCTTGTCTCCGGGCTTTGCGGTGCATTCATCTTTGGCTCCTCAGGACCCTTCAAAAGTCCTCGCTTAATGGCGTTGACGCGTGGGGCGCCGGTGGCGCCTTTACCCTATGACGGATGCCCCCGACGGGCGGGGAGCTAAAAAAATCATGGTCGCAGGCGGCCCGGTTCGCCAGTTTGTCGAGTAAATTTGTCGGCTGGAAAGGCGTTGGCTGCCCTTTTTCACGGGGGCGCATTTTCGTCTGCTGGCCAGTGACTTATGCCGACGTCGAGGAGGAGAACAAAAAAACCGGCCACGGGGGCCGGTTATAAAAGGGGGATGAAGAATTCGGATCAGGCGTTGCCGTAATCGGCGGCCTTCTCCTCGATATGGATCGGCTCCTCTGGCGCCTCTCCGGCGTGTTCGGCCAATGCCTTTTTGGTGCGCTTCTCGATCAGCACGTAAAGGATGATACCGGCGGCCAGGCCCCAGGCGGCGCCGTAAACGGCCAGGACTACGCCCATGGTGCCCGCAACCCCCATGGAGGTGGCGTTATCTACCTGCTCCACGGCGACGCTGACACAGAGGTAACCGGTGATCAGCAGGGTGATGGAGAGGGCGATGGGCAGCACCGGCTTGAACAGGGTCACCAGCGGCAGGGCGAACAGGGCCAGGAAGCCCACGATCCAGAACACGCCGGCGCCACTGTAGATGGTGTCCATGGCGCTGCGGCCGTAGCGGTAGCGCTCGGCGATGGTGGCCATGGCACCGGTGAACAGCGGGCCGGCCAGGCCGGGATAAGGCGCGAAGAAGCTGTGGATCAGGTTGCGGATGCCGGTGACGATGTGCACCCGGTCGACGTTGACCTCGATCTTCTCGTCGGGACGCAGGTGGTCCACCCGGTCCAGCAGGCTCTGGCCGACGATGATGTCACCGAAGGCGATGATGTAGGCGATGATCGCGGTGGGGATCGCCATCCACAGGATATCGAGGCTGGGGAAGCCGATAGTGAAGGGCAGGTAGTTCCACATGTCGCCAAAGGCGGGCGCGGAGAACCCGAACTCGACCGCGGGCAGGGGATATTCGCCGATGATCCAGCCGATGCCCATGGCGATCAGGGTGCCGGGCACCATGCCGTAGCTGGAGATGATCTTGGCCCAGCGGTGCTTTTCGATCAGGTCGCGGAACGAGAGCGAGAACAGCATGTAGGCGGTGACGGCAAAGCCGATGCTCAGCGCGTAGGGGGTGTTGGCCAGGCGGCCGCCCTCGGAGATCTCACCGGTGACGGCGGCAATGCCGGCGCCCAGCAGAATGCCGGCCTTCATGGAGCTGGGAAAGAGGTCCACCAGCTTGGTGCCAAGGCGCGTGATGCCCAGGAAAAAGAAGATGAAGGTCACCACCAGCTGCAGGCCGACCAGCGCCTTGATGGCATCGGGACCGGGCTCGAACTGGCCGATGAACAGCAGTACCACGGGGATCGCGGGGGTGATCCAGCCCGGGACAAAGGGGGTGCCGAGCAGGTTGGGCAGCATAAAGCCGATGCCGCACACCACCACGTACGCGAGGGCGACGTCGTAGGGAAGCCCGAGGTATTTCTCCAGCAGCGGGATCATGGCCATGGCCACCACGAACATGATCAAAGCCTGAACGGTTTCCGCCGCTTCCCAGCGGTAGTGGATAAAGGGTAAACGGATCTTGAAGGGGCCGGCGCTCCAGTAGGGGTGCTCCTCTCCATGCTTGCGCTCAATCAAAGCCATAGGTCTGTCCTTTGGATAAATAGCGAATAATTTGGGAATTTCGTACAGCGTTCCGCCGCTATTATTTTTGTTTTGAGCGTACAGCCAGAAAGCCTGCCTTAGCCCCTGAATAGGGTGGGCTATGCGCAGTCAGGCAACGTTAGGGGGATGAAGGTCAATTGTCGATGCGTGACAGTGCGACTTTGGTGTTGCTAGCGACCAAAGTATAAGTGGAAACCCCTAGGGGTTTTGCCGCGTAGTATGGGCCAGGGGGGGGCGGGCTCAGCCCGAGGCGGCCCGGGCGTTCGGCACCGGAATCTCCTCCAGCGGGGTGGGCCGGCCGGTGAGAAAGCCCTGGGCCGAGGAGCAGTCCAGGTCGAGCAGGTACTCCAGTTGCGCCTGGGTCTCCACGCCTTCGGCCACCAGATCCAGCCCCAGCCCCCGGGCCATGGAAACGATGGCGGTGACGATGGCGCTGGTATCTCCCGGGCGCTTGATCTGGTGGATAAAGGAGCGGTCGATTTTAAGGGTGTGCAGGGGCAGGCTCTGCAGGTAGCTGAGGGACGAGTAGCCGGTTCCGAAGTCGTCCACCGCAATACGCACCCCGTGCTGGGCCAGCCGCTTGAGCTTGACGACCGCCTGCTCCATATCCTGCATCAATACGTTTTCGGTGATCTCCAGCTCCAGCCGGTGGCCCGCAACCCCAAAGCGCTCAAGATTGTCGAGAATCTGCTCGCAGAAGTTCACTTGCATCAGCTCCCGGGCCGACACGTTCACTGCCAGGGTCAGGTGTTCGCAGCCGCCATCGGCCCACCGGCGCAGGGTCTGGCACGCCGTGGTGACCATCCACTGGCCCAGCTCGTTGATCAGGCCGGTCTCCTCGGCCACGTCGATGAACCTGTCCGGACCCAACAGGCCCTGTTGCGGGTGGGCCCAGCGCACCAGCGCTTCGTAGCCGGTCACCTGGCGGGTCCGAATATCCACCTGGGGCTGCAGGTACATGCGCAGCTGTTCTTCGGCCACCGCCCGACGCAGGTCGCTCTCCAACTGCAGCTGGCGTGAATGGAGGGTCCGCATCTCGCTGCGGTAGAAGGCGAAATCGTTCTTGCCCCGGGCCTTTACGTGGTACATGGCGGTGTCGGCGTGCTTGATCAGGGTGTCCAGGGAGGTGCCGTCCTCGGGGTAGACGGCGATGCCGATACTGAACTTGACGTAAATCTCGATCCCCTCGAACAGCAGCGGCTTTTCCACCGCCTGGAGGATCTTGCCGGCGACCTGTTCGGCGTCGGCCGCTTGGGCGATTTCGGGAAGCAGCAGGGTGAATTCGTCGCCGCCGACCCGGGCCAGGGTGTCGCTTTCGCGCAGGCAGCCCCGCAGCCTGGTGGCGACCGCCTGCAGCAGCTGGTCACCGGTCTGGTGGCCCAGGGAGTCGTTGATCACCTTGAAGCGGTCCATGTCCAGGTACATCACCGCCAGCTGCGAGCGGTGGCGCGCGGCCAGGGCCATGGCCTGCTCCAGGCGGTCCCGGAACAGCGCCCGGTTGGGCAGCTTGGTGAGCAGGTCGTGGTGCAGCTGGAACTGGATCAGCTCCTCGGCCCGCTTGCGCTCGCTGATGTCCCGGGCCACCCCGTAGGTGCCGACGAAGCGACGGGCGTCGGACGCGGAACTGTAAACCCCCATCGCGCTGAGTTCGATGGTCAGGGTGCGGGATTCGAAGTAGCGGGGCGCCAGGTCGCGGTCCTTGGGTTTAAGGCGAAACTCCACGTTGTAGCTGGCACGCTCGCCGGTGCGGCGCTCGGCAAAGGCGTAAAGGGCCTTGTTGAAATCCTCCTCGTGCACGAGCTCCGCGTAGTGCATCCCCAGCAGCTCGTCCCGCGGGTAGCCCAGCAGGGTCTCGGCCCGCTCGTTGACGAAGGTGAGGCGGCCCTGGTCATCGAGCATGTAGATGATGTCGGGCGAGTTGTTGACGATGAAACGGTGACGCTGCTCGGAGCTGCGCAGTTGCTGCTGCATGCGCTTGAGCTGCCGGCGCTGCTCGCGGCGCTGCTGCACGTTGCGCACCGCCCGGACCAGGGCGTCGGGACTGTAAGGCTTGCGGATAAAGTCCTGGGCGCCGTAACGGAGCACCCGGGTGGCGCTGTCAAAGGAGGCTTCGCCACTGACGACGATGACGTCGGTGTCGGGAAAGTGCTGCTGGATCTGCTCCAGCACCTTAAAGCCGCTGACCCTTGGCATTTCCAGGTCCAGCAGCATCAGGTCCACCCGGTGCTGCGCGAGGTAGTCGAGGGCTTCCTGGCCGCCTTCGGCGATCCGGCTGTCAAAGCCGTAAGCGTCCAGGAGCTGCTGGACGCTGTGGGCCATGCGGGGCATATCGTCAACGATCAGAAGGTTGAACGTATCTTCCTGCTCCACCGCCTGCAGGTGGGCTTCTTCGACGTGTGAGCTGTAGTCAGTCCCGAGCCACGACAATTCTCCGTGCATAACGAATTAGGTCCGGTTTCATTGGGATTTCAGTGTACAGGGCAATCGAATAACGAATTCCGCCCCACCTGTTTTCTGGTTGGTACAGCTGATCGATCCCTGAAGCCGGGTAACCAGGCTGGCGACAATGGCCAACCCCAGTCCCGAGTGCTCCTTGCCTTTGGTGCTTTGCACCGGTGTAAATGCGCGGGACAGAATTTCCGGGGGCAACCCGGGGCCGTTGTCCCGAACGTGCAGTTCGATGTGGGGGTGGCCGTCAACGTTGAGGTGACGGCTGGCAACCTCGACCTCGCCCCCGTCGGTGAGGGCCTCCGCTGCGTTTTTCAGCAGGTTGGTGAGGATTTGTTTTAACGCGCCGGTGTCGGTGGAAACCTGCGCCAGGTCCGGCGCCAGGTCCAGGGTCGCCCCGATTCCGCGGCTGGCGAAGAGCGAGGCGCGGTAGAGCGACACCAGGCGCTCAATCAGCGTGTTGACGTCGGTCAGGCTTGCCTCCCCGGAATCAACGTCCACGGGCTCTTTCATCCGCACCAGGATAGATCCCACCCGCTCCATCTCTTCGCGAATAAATCGCAGTTGCTCATCTACCGCCGGATCCGTGCCCAGCTTCAGGCTCAGCACCTGCAGGTAGTTCTGGATCGCCCCCAGGGGGTTAGCGGCTTCGTGAACCAGGCGCCGGTTGCGCGCCAGCCATTGTGCCTGCTCCTCTGCGCGCTGCTGTTGCCGGCTTTCCCGCGCCTCGAGTTGTTCGACCAGGGCCTGGGTGAAGGCCTTTAGCAGCGGCTTCTGGCTCTGCAGGCGTCGGTGGTTGTCGGCGGTCAGCCCGGCAACCAGAGCGCCCAGGGGGCGGGAGCCGGCCTGCAGCCCGAGGCACAGCAGGTGGCTGGCGCTCAGCAGGCGCTTGAGCTGACCATCGACCACCGGTGCGTCGTCAGCGCTCGCTTGCTCCAGACAGACGTTGTCGGGTGTCTCAAAGCCCTGTGTGATCAGGGATGGGCTGCCGTCGAGGTGGATCGCCAAGGCGTCGGCCGCGGGGCTGACGGAGGCGGTGCGGGCGATGCAGGCGAGCTTGCCGTCCCGGGGCTGAAATTCAAAGGCGAGCGCATCGGGCAGGTCGAAGAGGATGTTGAGGTTGCCCAGCAGCTCAGACCAGAGCGCCGCGCCGGGGGGACTGGTAATCTGCACCGTTCGGGTCAGGGCCAGGCCCTGGACCCGAACACCCAGGGCCTGTCGCGCTTCGGACTCGCCAGCCGCCCTGTGGTCCGCCCCCAGAGGGATGCCAAAGGTACGGGCAATCTCGTTTACCTCGGTCGCGCTATCCTCGTGCAGCTGGAGGATAAGATCCTGGTTGAGCCCCAGTAATTGGTCGGCTGCGGCGAGCAGTTGATCGTCCTCAGCCGGGGCCGTACTCATTTTGCGCGCCAGGTTGATCAGCCGCACCAGGTGCGGTGCGTCGCCCAGGGCGTGGGCGGCACGGCGCTGGTAGCGGATCGCATCGCCGATAAAACTGTCCGGCGCCCAGCGTTCGGCCTGCTCGGCCCCCCACTGGGTGCTGGAGAGGCCAAAGCGCTCGCGCTCCCGAGCGTCGAGCTCAGCATCGGCGAGCGGCGTGTGCAGCAGCTCAGCGTAGGCGTCCGGGCTGCCCTGCAGGTATGCCATCTGTCCCAGGTTGTGCAGCAGCCCGGCCAGGTAAGCCTCTTCGGGAGACGGGTAGGCGCTCAGGCGTGCCAGGGTTCGGGCGCTGCAGGCGCAGCTCAGCGAAGCCCTCCAGAGCCGGCGCCGCAGCGCGGAAGCGCCCTGGTTGAACTGGGCGAAAAATTCCTGGACCGCCGCGGTAAAGGCGATGTGCTTGATGGTGTCCAGCCCGAGTACCACCAGAATGCGGTCGAGATCGTGCAGGTGGTTCCACTGTGCCAGGCTCGAGGCGTGGGCGGCGTTGATGACGCGGGCCGCTAGGGCAGCGTCCTGGCGGATAAGGGTGGCGAGGGTGTCAAAACTGACATCGCGCTGCTGGCAGCAATCAATCAGCCTCAGCAGGGCGTGCGGCACGGCCGGCAGGCTTCCGGGGCCGGCGGGTGTCTGGGTTGGGTGCCTTTGGTCAGACGCTGCGGTCATGAAGTGGGAGTCTGTTAATGTTTATTATTATTGATATCGGTCACTTAACCGAGATCTTTAAGCGGGTTCATTAAACCCGATCCCCGCTGTTCTGACCAGCGTGTCTGTTTATTGGGTCAGCCAGCGGAAGGTTATCAGCAGGAACAACAGGTAGGCGACCAGGCTGGAGGGCACCACTTTTTCTGCCAGAGGGTGATTGTGGCGGCGCAGTCGGGCGGCGATGACCAGGGCGCCGGAGACTGCCGCCATCAGGCACAAAATAAACAGGTAGGCATCAAGGCCACGGCCCGCCGGTTGCAGACCCAGGGGCGCGGCCAGCAGCGCCAGGACCGAGGCCCCGAGGGAGCACCAGCCGAAGCCGGCGAGCAGGCGGGGTGCGATCATGGCGATGGGTTCCCCTGGCTGCGCTGGGCCAGCAGGCGGTCGAGCTGGTTGGCAAAGGCTTGGCGATCGGCCTGGCTGAAAGCCGCCGGCCCGCCGGTGTCCACCCCGCTGGCACGCAGACTGTCCATAAAATCGCGCATGTTGAGGCGCTGGCGAATATTGCTCTCGGTATAGAGCTCACCCCTCGGGTTAAGGGCCAGGGCCCCCTTGGCCACCACCTCGGCCGCCAGGGGAATGTCGGCGGTGATCACCAGGTCTTCCGGTTGGCACTGCTGCACGATGTGGTTGTCGGCGATGTCGAATCCGGCCGCCACCCGCACCGAGCGAATGTAGGCCGAGGGCGGTGTCTGCAGGGGCTGGTTGGCCACCAGCAGCAGCGGTACCTTGACCCGCTCGGCGGCGCGGTAGAGAATTTCCTTGATGACGCGGGGGCAGGCGTCGGCATCCACCCAGATCTGCATAACGTACTCCTTCTGATAAGGGCCTTGACCTGCCGGCCGTGAACCCCGGACCGGCCTATGGTAGCCTATGCGGCCCGCGGTTTGGATGCCCCCGACCCGGTTTCACCTTCACCCCGTTTCCCGAACGCTTTGCCGCTACCGAGGACTCTCCCTTGTTTGCCGATTTTTCCCTGCACGAACGCCTGCTCAAAGCCCTTGAGGCCGAGGGGCTCACGCAACCCACCCCGGTCCAGGCCCAGGCGATCCCGCTCGCGCTGTCCGGCCGCGACCTGCTGGTCAGCGCCGAGACCGGCAGCGGTAAGACCGCCGCCTACCTGTTGCCCATGTTGGACCGTTTTCTGCGCGAGAAGGCGCCCGGTTCCGCCACCCGCGGGTTGATACTGGTGCCGACCCGGGAGCTGGCGCGCCAGGTGCTCAAGCAGTTCAAGCTGCTGGCCGGGCTCACCCCGTTGCAGGCCGGCGCCATTACCGGCGGCGCCGAGTTCAAGTACCAGGCGGCGCTGCTGCGCAAGAACCCGGAGGTGCTGGTGGCGACCCCGGGGCGGTTGATCGAGCACCTGGACCGGGGAACGGTGGAGCTGGGCGACCTTGAAGTGCTGGTGATCGACGAAGCCGACCGGATGCTGGACCTGGGGTTCAGCGAGGACGTGCTGAAGCTGGCCGACGCCTGTCGGCGTGAGCGCCAGACCCTGCTGCTTTCCGCGACCCTGGATCGGCGCGGCCTCTCCGACGTGGCGGGGCGCGTTCTGCGCGAGCCGGAGAAGCTGTTGCTTAGCGGCGCCCGGGACCAGCATGAGAACATTCACCAGCAGATCGTGCTGGCCGATGATTTCAAGCACAAGTCGCGGCTGCTGGTGCGCCTGCTGCAGGAGGAGAATTTCGACAAGGCGCTGGTCTTCACCAACACCAAGGCGCAGGCGGACAAGCTCTGCGGTCTGTTGCGTTACCACCAGTGGCGGGCCGGGGTTCTGCACGGGGACCTGACCCAGGACGAGCGCAACCGGGTGATGGACCTGTTGCGGCGCGGCTCCATCCAGGTGCTGGTGGCGACGGATGTCGCGGCCCGGGGTCTGGATGTCAAAGGCATCGACCTGGTCGTCAGTTTCGACATGGCCCGCAGTGGCGACGAACACGTGCACCGGGTGGGGCGCACCGGGCGCGCCGGGGCCCAGGGGTTGGCGATCTGCCTGATCAGCGCCTCGGAATGGAACCTGATGGCCGGGATCGAGCGTTACCTGCGGATCAGCTTCGAGCGGCGCACGGTGGCGGGGCTCACCGGCAAGTACAAGGGCCCGGAGAAACTCAAGCGTTCGGGCAAGGCGGCGGCTCTGGGTAAGCGCAAGCCGCGCACCAAGAGCGCCGACAAGGACAAGAAAGCGGAGAAGGTGAAACAGCGTCACCGGGACCGCAAGCAGATCGGTAAGCGCCGGGCACCGAGCGGGACCGGCAGTCTGGGGGACGGTTTTGCCCCCCTGAAGAAGCCGCGCCGCAGCGACCCGGAGTAAGGCCCCGGGTTTTTCGCGGCGCGATAGCGGCGGACGTTAGTCCTGGCGGCTGGTCACTTCCAGCAGGTGGTAGCCGAACTGGGTCTTGACCGGCCCCTCGACGCTGCCGATATCGGCGCTGAAAACGACCTGGTCGAACTCCGGCACCATCTGGCCGCGGCCGAAGGAGCCCAGGTCACCGCCCTGGCGGCCGGACGGGCACTTGGAGTGCTGGCGGGCCAGGTCGGCAAAATCGGCGCCGGCCTCGATTTGGGCTTTCAGGTCGCGGCATTGCTGTTCGTCTTCGACCAGGATGTGACGAGCGGTTGCAGTGGCCATGTGATTTCCTTGTGTTGAAGTGAGCGTTGAAGGTTAGGTAACGGGGGCTTTCGCCGGCGCCCCCGGGGCCGGAATCTCGGGCAGAGTTTGCCTGTCACTTCAGGCAAGGGCAAGCCGCCCGCTCAGGGCGCGCTGCGGCCGGTTGCCTGCTCAGCCGCCTGCAGCAGAATCGGGGCGATGGGCCTGTCTGTGTGGGCAGTGGCCTCCAGCGCCGCTCTGAGCGCCTGCCAAAAACGCCTCATCTCCGGAATGTTGGGCATCATCTGTCCGGTCACTGCGCTGTGAAAGGTGGTGTCGATGTGGGGGTTCGCCGCCAGTACACCCATCAGTTCGATATTGGCCGGCGCCCCCAGGGGCGAGGCCCGGTTCAATGCGTTCAGCCCCTCCGGTTGCAGCAGGTAGTTTTCCACAAAATTCCGGGCTTCTGCCTGCTGGTCGCTGTTGGCGTTGATGGCGGCGGCCCAGACGCCGACAAAAGGGACGCCCGGATTGCCGTTGACGGGCGGCAGCGGAGCGACGGCAAAGTCGATGCCGGCGTCGCGAAATGCCGCCCACTGCCAGGGGCCTGCGATGGTCATGGCGGCCTGGCCGGCTAGAAACGGCGCCGCGGAGTCGCCCTTTTCCAGTACCCCCTGCTCCCGCAGCCGGCGCAGCAGTGCCGCCCCCTGTTGGGCCCCCGGGCTGTCCAGTCCGGTGTGCCCGGTATCGTAGCCGGTGCCGGTGCCGGTGCCGGTTTCGGCAAAGGCGAATGCGCCGCCCGCCGCCAGCAAGGGCCAGCTGAAGTAGGGGGAGGTATAAGGCCAGCTGATGGCCCGAAGTCCTGATGCGCGAAGGGCCTGATCCAGGGGGATCATGGCTTCGAAGGAGGGCGGGGGCGCCGGTATCAGCTTGCGGTTGTAGACCAGCGTTACCGCTTCTACCGCCAGCGGGTAGCCCCAGCGCTGCTCCTGGTAGGTGACGGCTTGCCAGGTGAAGGGGGCGATGGCGTTTGTGATCGGTTTGCCGGGCGAGATCGGCGCCAGCAGGCCCCGTTCTGCCCACTCACCGTAGCGGTCGTGGGCCCAGAGGAGAATATCGGGACCGCCGCCTTCGCGAGCCGCGGCTTCGAAGCGCGAAGGCAGCTGCGGCAGGGCGCGCACCCGCACCTGTGTCCCGGTCTCCTGTTGGTAGCGGCGGGCTGCGTCGGTCAACCCCTGCACCCCCTTGTCGTCGCCGATCCAGACCGTCAGGGCCGGGGCGGACCAGCCATTCACGGGGATGAGCAGGATCAGCAGGAGCAATATCAGGACGGGCATGATGAGTGGCTATGGTCGGGCGTAGGGCGGCTTGGAATAGGAGAAATGTTAACACCTAAACCGGGCTTGCGGTGACAAAGCGCAACCCCGCTGCCGGCTTTTTTCCGGAAATGAATGGGTCCCGCGCGCCCCGCTAAATTGATGAGAAATGCTCAAGCTTGGGGGCGGCAGGGACGTTAGGCTGTGAGTAGGAGAAGTCAAAATTTGGAAAGGGAGGCAAAACGCCATGTTAACTTATGATGATTGCCTGGATCTCTGCGAATTGTCGCAGGAAGAGATCGACGCCATCGCCGAACATGAGCATTGCCAACGGTTACAGGCGCTGGCGAAGGCGGAGTATCTGGTCCATACGCCCGGTGGTGAGCTGAAGATCCGGCGGATGATTCTCGATGATATTCGGCATGCCCAGCAGCACGGAGACCGTCAGCACGAGATGGAGCTCAAGCGGGTGCTGGCCTGCTTTATCAAGAACCATCCCCAGCACGGGGCCCAGGCCTAGACAGGCCTAAACGCAAAGGGCCGGACGTGCTGCGTCCGGCCCTTGAGTAACGCCGAAAGCGCAGGGGGTTACAGGTTGTAACCCTTCTCCTCGTGTTCGGCCGTATCCAGGCCGGTCACTTCCACTTCCTCGTCGACACGCAGGCCTACCAGGGCGCCCACCAGCTTGAGAATGATCCAGGTCACCACCGCGGTGTAGACCAGGGTGGCGAGGATGCCGACCATCTGCACGCCGACCTGGCCGCCCATGCTGGTGATGCCGTCGGCAAACCCGTAGCCGCTGAAGAGGCCAAGCCCGGTGCTGGAGAACACACCTGCCATGAACGTACCCAGGATGCCGCCGACACCGTGGGTCGGCATGACGTCCAGGGAGTCGTCGATCTTCAGGGTGCGCTGAATGAAGTGGGTGGCGGTAAAGCAGACCGCGCCGGCGACAATACCGATCACCAGGGCGCCGCCGGGGCCGACAAAGCCCGAGGCCGGGGTAATGGTACCCAGACCCGCGATCATTCCGGTTACGGCGCCCAGCACGCTGGGCTTGCCGAAGCGGATCCATTCGATGGCGGCCCAGGTCAGCACGCCCGCGGCGGCGGAGATGTGCGTGACCAGCATCGCCATGGCGGCGTCGCCGTTGGCGGCCAGGGCGCTACCGCCGTTGAAACCGAACCAGCCCACCCAGAGCATGCCGGCGCCGGTTACGGTGAGGGTCAGGTTGTGCGGAGGCATGGCCACCGTGGGAAAGCCCTTGCGCGGCCCCAGCACGATGGCGGCGGTGATCGCCGCGACCCCGGCGGTGATGTGGACCACGGTACCGCCGGCGAAATCGTACAGGCCCATGGCGCCCAGCCAGCCGCCGCCCCATACCCAGTGGGTGACCGGGGCGTAGACCAGGATCAGCCAGATGCAGCTGAACAGCAACATGGCGCTAAAGCGCATGCGCTCGGCAAAACCGCCGATGACCAGGGCGGGGGTGATGATGGCGAACGTCATCTGGAACAGCATGAAGAGGGATTCGGGAATATCCCCGGACAGGGTTTCGCGGGTGACGCCGGCCATCATCACGCGGCTGAAGTCGCCGATCCAGGCGTTGCCCTCGCCGAATGCCAGGCTGTAGCCCACCACCAGCCAGATCAGCGAGGCGGCACCGGCGATGGCGAAGCACTGCATCAGCACCGAGAGCACGTTCTTGGAGCGAACCAGGCCGCCGTAAAAGAGGGCCAGTCCCGGCAGGGTCATAAACAGTACCAGTGCCGTCGCCGTCAGGATCCAGGCGGTATTGGCGCCGTTCAGTTCCGACGCCAGGGCGGTGCCCGGAAGCAGCGCCAACGTCAAAATAGCAAGCTGTTTCAGCATCATGAATCTCTCGTATTGGTTGAATCTTGGGTTAAAGGGCGTCGTTACCGGTCTCGCCGGTGCGGATGCGGACCACCTGGTGGAGGTCGGTGACAAACACCTTGCCGTCGCCGACCTTGCCGGTGCGGGCGTTGCCGACAATGGCTTCGATCACCGCATCGACCTGGTCGTCGGCCACCGCGGCTTCCACCCGTACCTTGGGTACGAAGTCCACCACGTATTCAGCTCCCCGGTAGAGTTCGGTGTGCCCCTTCTGGCGGCCGAACCCACGGACTTCGGTGACAGTGATGCCGTTGACTCCCGCTTCGGACAGGGCTTCGCGTACATCGTCGAGCTTAAAAGGCTTGAGAATTGCGCTGACAAGTTTCAAGGCAAGCACTCCTTTTGGTGCAAAAAAGGGACCTTCGCCTGTTATCAGGCGGCGTGCTCTTTTTAAGCACAAGCCGTGCCACAAATTAATGCACAATTAAAACAGATGGTTATGCGCATTTTGAGCGATTGAGCACTGTTTGGATGCACGGAAAGAGTGCGGCGAATGTGGTGACGCCCGATTATGGTGCGAACAAGAGGTGGGTGTTCTGTTTTGGGGCGAGGGCGGCGGGGCGTGGAGGAGGTCGCCGGGCGGCGACCTCCGGGAGGGCTCAGTTCGATGCCGGCAGCGCGGCCTCGATCGCCTCGATCAGGCGGGTCTGCAGCGGTCCATGCTCGTGGGGCAGGGGGCGGCCGTTGACGAAGAAGGCCGGGGTGCCGCTGATTCCCAGGCTGCGGGCTTCGGCCGCTGAGGCGGCGACGCGGGCCTGACCCGGGTTTTCAGTCAGGCAGGCATCAAACGCCTTCATGTCCAGCCCCAGCTCCTCGGCCAGCATGTCGGCCGATACGCTCTTCAGGAACTGCTGGCGCTCGAACAGCAGGGCGTTGAAATCCCAGTAACGGTCCTGCTGTTCAGCGCACACCGCCGCCTCGGCAAGGGTCTGGGAAATGCCGCCGGGCTGGAGGGGAAAGTCCTTGAACACGAAGCGGATCCGGTCGCCGTAGTGTTTCACGATCTCGCTCACCACGGGCTTGGCCTGCTTGCAGTGGGGGCACTGGTAATCGGCAAACTCGACCAGGGTCACGGGGGCGTCGGCCGGGCCCTGGCTGGGGTAGCCCTCTAGGGTGATCTCAAACTGCGGCGGGGTGGGGGGCGCCTGTTGGAAGCGGTAGTCCTTCTCTTTGCGGACCTGCTCCAGCAGCTGCTGTTGCTGCTGCTGGATCCGCTGGTTCTTCAGGTAGGTGGCCATGTTGTCGCGCACCTGCTCGAAGCTGCCCTGGATGCGCGACTGGTTGGCGTCGTACAGAGCGCGCAGTTCGGCCTCTGTCGGCTCCTCGGGCGCCAGCAGCTCCTCCTGCAGTTCGCGCACGGACACACCCTGCTTCTCGGCTTCTTCTTGCAGGTAGCGGTTGAAAATATACTGATCGGCGGCCTGCTGGCGTTGCTCGTGCTGTTGCAGTTCGAGCTCGTAGAAGCTTTGCCGCAGGGCGCCGGGAAGTTCGTCCGCGCGGTAGGTTTTGCCGTCGTAGTGCAGCGTCGGCTGCGCGCTGGCCAGCAGCGAAGCGGAGATCAAGCCGGTGGTCAGGGCCAGTCGTCCAAAAAAGCGTTTCATAAGCGGTTTGTCCTTCTCCAGTAATGAATGACCGGATGCGAACTATAGAGATTGTGGCGGCTTACGGCCAGGGGGCGGTGCTGAAACCGTGGCGGGTTAACTGGAACCGGGGTGTAGCTGGATCAAAGGGGGATCTTGGAAAAAGGGCTGGCTCCCCGAGCTGGACTCGAACCAGCGACCAATAGATTAACAGTCTACTGCTCTACCAACTGAGCTATCGGGGATCGGCCGAAATGATACGGTTGAAGGAGCGGTGGCTCCTCGAGCTGGACTCGAACCAGCGACCAATAGATTAACAGTCTACTGCTCTACCAACTGAGCTATCGAGGAATCGCTCAACCGTGGGCGCGAATAGTAAAGGGGTTTTCCAGGGCGGTCAAGGCCGTATAAGGAGGAAAAGCAATTCCCGGCGTAGCCGGTATAATGGCCCCTTTTCACCGCCGGATTCACTGCCTTGATGATGCGCCTGTTTCCACTCCTCGTTGTCTGCAACTCCCCCCGCAACCTCGCGTGCTCTTTCACCGAGGGGGAGGCGGCGCTGTGAGCGGCGAACAGCCGCACCTGCTGCTGGTCGATGCGCTGAACCTGATTCGGCGTATTCATGCGGCGGTTCCGGGTGACGGTGAGGCGGCGATGGAGGGGGCGCTCACCTCGGCAGGGCAGGCGGTGGGGCGTCTGTTGAGCCGTTTTCAGCCCAGCCACGGCGTCTGCGCGTTCGACGGCTGGGAGAAGAGCTGGCGTCACCAGGCCTATCCGGAGTACAAGGCCGGCCGCAAGCCCATGCCGGATGATCTTAAGCAGGGTATGGAGCGCTTTCACGCCCTGTTCCGCTACAAGGGGCTCACCAGCCTGACCTACGTTGATCTTGAGGCCGACGACATTCTCGCCACCCTGGCGATGAAAACCCTGTCCCGTGGGGGGCGGGTGACCCTGGTCTCCACCGACAAGGGCTTCGCCCAGCTGTTGGGAGGGGATTACCCGGACCTGTTGATCTGGGATCACTTCGCCCGCCAGGCCGTGGACCGGGACTTCGTGGTGCGCCGCTTCGGGGTCGAGCCGGGTCAGCTCGCGGATTACCTGGCGCTGTGCGGCGACACCACCAACCACATTCGCGGCGTCGACGGCATCGGCGCCAAGACCGCGGCCAAGTTGCTGGCCGAGTACGGGAACCTTGAGACGCTCTACGCTCATCTCGAGGAGCTGCCCAAGGGACAGGCGGCGAAACTGCAGGGCACCCGCAACTGGGCGTTGCAGGCGCGCCACCTGGTGCGCCTGCGCACCGATCTGGAACTGGACTGCCGGCTGAAGGCGTTCCGCCTCGGCGCGGCCATGAGCCTGCCGCAGGTAAAGGAGAAGGGGTAGCGAAGCGCTCTTGCGGGTAGGGTCGCAGGCCCTTTGCCGGAGGCCTGTCAGGCGTCACCGGCTCGCCCGGGATACTCACCGCCCGCTTCCGAAATTGACCGCTTCCCTCTTGGCTATACTGCCGCTGCAACGGCTGGCGCTGCAACGGAAGGGAGGGGAGTGACATGGCTGACCGACCGAGCGCAGTATTCTTCGATGTTCTCGAGACCTTGATTGACCTTGCTCCGCTGGGGGACCGCCTGGAAGAGGTGGGCCAACCGGCGTCTTTACTCGGCCCCTGGTTCATGCGCTTTCAACGCGATGCCATGGCCATGACCCTGGCCGGTGATGCCGCGCCCTTTGAGCCTTTTGCCCGCCAGGCGCTGCGGACGGAAACCCGGCACCGGCTCAGCGAACCTGAGATCGAACACGTGGTGGCAGGGTTCGCCACGCTGCCCGCCTTCGACGATGCCGCGCCAGCCCTGGAGCAGCTCGCCCGGGCCGGGGTGGACGTTGGTTGTCTGACCGTCAACAGTCCGGACAACACCCGCCGCTTTCTGGAGGGCGCGGGGCTTGCCCGGTTCGTCGCGCACGTGGTCACCTCCCGGGACGCCGGCGTCTGGAAACCCCACCCAGAGATCTACCGTTTCGCTGCAAAGCAGATCCGTACTCCCATCGAGCGCATGGCGCTGGTGGCCGTGCACGCCTGGGACTGTCATGGCGCCAAGCGGGCCGGGGCCCTCGCGGGCTGGTGTGCGCGCCTTGAATACGCGCCCGGCGACGTTTTTCTGCCCGCCGATGTGATCGGCGACAACCTCGTCGAGGTGGCCGAGAAACTCATCGCGCTGCATTAGGCCGGGGGCGGGTTTGCGCTTCAGGCGCCGGATCCGCGTCTAGAAAAGGGCGGCGGGGGGCGGCAGCGGCTGCGGCTGCTTGGGCTGCCCATCCACCCAGATTTGGTAACGGTAGTTGGCCCGCCGGTTGACCGCGGCGCCGGCGTCGTCGGTGAAGTTCCAGTAAAACCGGTATTGCCCGGCGGGCTGCACCCCGTTGACCAGCTCCCGGATCGGCTGGTCTTCGGCGTTGTAGATCACCAGCCGCACGGGGGCGGGCGCGGGCAGGTGCAGCCAGATACGGGTAAAGGGCGGTCGCTGTTGCAGCACCTCGGCCAGACTGAGCCTGACCAGGCGCCGAGCGATCTCGGCGTCGCTCAGCCCCGCGAAGCGTTGCTGCAGAAAGCGGCGCAGCTGCCGTCGCTCGGCCGCCCGGCGTCCGGGCAGGGTCTCCAGCCGCTGCTGCAATATCGATGCGGAGGCGGTGGCGTTGCTGACGCCGCGCAGTCCGTCCTGCAGGCGTTTGATGTCGCGGCGGGTGCGTTCAAGCCAGATCACCTCCTCGGTGATAAAACCGCCGAGTCGGCTGTCCAGCTCCAGGTACCGGTCGGGGTTGCGAAAGTCCAGGGCCAGCTCGCGCTGCAGCTCGGCGAGGTTGTTGCGATCCACCGCCAGCGAGGCGAGTGCGTCCACGGTTTTGCCCTGAACCGCCGCCGTCGGCTGCAGGAAGGCGGGAAGGGTGTAGCCGAACTTGATGTAAGCCACGGTCAGCGCCAGGCCGGTGACGAGGCCGGCCAGCCAGCTTCCGGCGTTGAAGGTCTTATCTTGGGACACGCAGCGGCTCCCGGGACAGGAGAGATGGCTGGAGTATAACGCTCACCCGGCACCTCAGCCGGGCTCGACCAGCGGGGTGAACGCGGCGGCGATCTCCAAAAAATGGGCCGCGGGATCGGTGCTGTAGCGGCGCGAGAAGTGGAAGGGAACCAGCTGTTTCACCCCGGCGGCGGCGGCTATTTCACCGCAGGCGCGGGTGGTGAGGTGGCCGTGCTGTGCGGCCCGGGGCTGGTCCTGCTCGGAAAAACAGGCCTCCAGGAACAGGGTGTGAGCGCCCCGGGCGAAGCCGCTCAGGCGTTGGCGATTGGCCGGGCTGTCCGCCAGGTCCGTGGCGTAGACCAGCGTATCTACCGCCTCTTCGCGCAACAGCCGTTGACTCAGCGCCCCGGCGCTTAAGTGCTGGCCGTCGGGAAGGGCGATGGGGCGCGTCATGTCGCCGGCCTGCTGTGCCTGCTTGAGCGCCCCTAGCCAGGGGCCGGGAGGCCAGCCCTGGGCCGCCAGCCGGTCCCTGTCCACGTGCAGCCGGGGAGTGGGGCTCAGGGCGTAGGCCAGCACCGGCGTGCGGTGGTCCAGTTCCACGCAACGCACCTTCAGCTCAGCTGCTTCCAACAGAACGCCGTCGTTGCAGGGCGTCGTGCCCAGAGGCCGGGGCGTGGGGGTGCCTGCTCGCAGTAAAAAGCGGTGCAGCCGGTCGCCGTGGCGCTCGGTGACCTCGAAGGCGGGGCCCTGGTCGCCGATGCGGTCCCAGAGGATGCCATTCAGGTAACCCTGAACCTGCCCCGCCAGTCCCGCCGGTCCCCAGAGACGGCAAGTGCCCGGCGCCCCCAGGCGGGCCCGCAGCAGGCCCATAAAACCGCCGATGTGGTCGATATGGGCGTGGCTGATAAAGACATCGCTGGCCCGGTGCAGCAGCCGCAGGGGCACGCGGCTGCTGTCGCCCAGGTCAAACAACAGGCAGCGCCCGCCCCGCTTGAGCTGCACCACCAGGAGCGGGTCGGCGAAGATGCCGTTGGCGAGCTCGGCGACCGCGTCCCGGGTGACGACCCGCGGCCCCTGGGTCAGTTCCTGTCCCGCCGGCGGGTGGACCAGGGAGGGCGTGCTTTTCGGCTCGGGTCGTGGCGGGCGGGTGGTCAGCCCCCGTTTGGCGTCGACCCGGGCGTCGCGTACCAGCAGGGTCTTGGGCTCGGGGCCCAGGGGAGGGGCGCGAAAGCGCAGGGTATCGCCCTCTAAAGCGAGTGCTTCGCCCATCACGCAGTCGCCACCCGGTGAGCCGAGGGCGATCACCGCGCCGGGCCAGAACGCGCAGGTGCCGCCCGGCGGGGGCGTTCCCAGCAGGTCGAGGGTGGAGAGCGGCAGCGTTTGCTCGACGGCGGAACTCATGTAATCCCGCCACCGGCGGCTGCGTCGATGCCGGTTCTGGTGCCGCGGGGGTGGCCGTGCCGCGGCAGCGGCCTGCACCGGCTGGATGTTGAGCGCCCGGCACTCGTGGCGCAGCGGCACGCTGTCGGTGCTCAGTAGCCACGAGTGGGAAGGGTGGAGCGCGGTGACCAGGGCCTGCAGAAGCTCCGCCGCCGCCACCCCGCGAATCAGTCCCGGGGTATCGATGATCAGGGGCAACTGCGCCTGTGCGACCAGTCGCTGGGCGGCGCTGACCAAAGGAAGGCGAAAGCGGGCGGCATCCAGGCTGCAGAGCGGCTCCCGGGCGATCGGCCGCCAGCCATCGCCCTGCCACCGCCCCAGGTTGGCCGCCGCGGGAAGTCCGAACGCCGGGTTGCCCGGGTCGAGGCTCAGACACTGGCTTTGAACCCCGCGCGCGGCCAGGGCGGCGCCCAGTCGCCGGGCCAGGGCGCTTTTGCCGCTGCCGGTGGCGCCAAGCAGCAGCACCCTGGCCGGGGTTTTCGCCAGGCTGTCGGCCAGTGGCGGCAGCAGGCTTTCGAGGTTGGGAAGCGGGGTGGCGGGCATCTCGGGGCTCCCGGCGCGCGGTCGCTGTTCGGCTTCAGTATATGCGCCCAGGCGACAACAAGGCGGTCGCGGGTCCATGGGCAGGCAGCCCGATTGCGCCCCGGCTATGCTTCAGGTCGCTGTCGGCAAGCCATCGCCGTGCAACCAAGCAGAACGCCGTGCAACCCAGGAGACCGCCCATGGAAGATGCCCCTATTCAAACGGACCCCCGACGGGACGATCCCGACCAGCCCGAGCGCCTCCCTGGCAAGCGAGTGTCATCGTTTCTGCAAGCGGGCGACGCCCATCCGCTGCTGCCCTGGCTGCCACTCCCCCTGCGCGGCTTGCAGCTGGAGTACCAGGTTACGGAAATTCGGCTGACGGGAAGCGGCGCCCGGCTCCGCAGCCTGCGCCGGACGCTCCGCGACGGGGAGATCCGCGAGGAACGGCTGCAGGCGAGTCTGGGGCCCGAGGCGTTCGCCGAGGCCGCCGAGCAGATGCAGCGCCAGAGCCTCGCATTGATGGAGGGGATGATGACGGGGCTGATGGCCCCCTGGCTGGCCCCGTTCAGCCTGTTCGGGGGCGCGCCGGGGCGGGCGGTTGACGAGGCGGCACAGGCCGCAAAGGGCAGCAGCGAAGGAGAAGACAGTAAGGGCAGTAAGGACAGTGAGGGTAGAGAGGGCTGACGCCTCAGCCCCCTCGCAGGCGCGCGCCCAGGCTGATCAGGACGAATACCGCCAGCCCCGCCAGAATACCGACGACTGCGTTGATCAGCACCGGCGTCACCGCGGCGGCAATGCCGCCGATGGCGGGCAGGGCGTGGGCCGCCTCGACCGCCAGCTCCACCGGGTGGTGCATAAAGGGCAGGCCGTGCACCAGGATGCCGCCGCCGACCAGGAACATGGCGGCGGTGCCCACCACGGACAGCCCCTTCATCAGCCAGGGGGCGCCGCGCAGCAGCACCTTGCCCAGCCCCCGCTTGAAATCATCCCAGGCGGAGACGCCCTCGCTCTTGAGCAGGTGCAGGCCCGCGTCGTCGATTTTGACGATGGCGGCGACGATGCCGTAGACCCCCACCGTGATCGCCAGGGCGAGCCCGGAGACGACCAATAGCTGGGTGGTGAAGGGGGCCTCCTGCACCGCCCCCAGGGTGATGACGATGATCTCCGCCGAGAGAATAAAGTCGGTGCGGATCGCCCCCTTGATCTTGTCTTTTTCAAAGGCCACCAGATCGACCTCGGCATCCCCCACGGCCCGCAGCTTGTCGGCGTGGTCGGCCGGCCCCTCGCCGCGGTGCTGGTAGCTGTGGATCAGCTTCTCCACCCCCTCAAAGCAGAGGTAGAGGCCGCCGATCATCAGCAGCACGGTGACCGCCCAGGGGGCGAAGGCGCTGATCGCCAGCGCCGCCGGCACCAGGATCACCTTGTTCAGCAGGGAGCCCTTGGCCACCGCCCAGACCACCGGCAGCTCCCGTTCGGCACGTACCCCCGAGACCTGCTCGGCGTTGAGGGCCAGGTCGTCCCCGAGCACCCCGGCGGTCTTTTTTGCCGCCACCTTGGAGAGCACCGCCACGTCGTCGAGCAGGGTGGCGATATCGTCAATCAGGGTGAGAAGGCTGCTGCCGGCCATGGGGGCCCTCCTTGGGTGGCTGAGGAAACGGGGGTTGATGCACTATGGCCCGCCGCCCGGGGTGGGTCAAGGCAGGGAGAGGCCCGTCTCATTGGCTGCTTTGCCGGTGTTTTGGCCCTGAAAATTAGGGTAGAATCGGCCCCTTTATAATAGCCTTCGGTGCCCGCCTCCGGGCCCCCGAGACCGCCCTTCCGGGCGCAGATATTCCGGGATATTCGATGCTTTTCAATAAGCTGCCAGACGACCTCTTTACTCCGCTGTCGGGCCAGAATCGCCAGATCTACCAGGTGGTGCTGATCGAGCTGGCGGACCTCTTTTTCGACGAGGATCTGATCGATCCCTTTATTCCCAAGGACTTGGTGCGCTCCACTATCGAGGAGGCCGTGATCAAGCACGGTATCCGCAGCTGGAGCCCCGAGTCCGACGACGAGGGCGAAGGGGGCGAAACCCCGGTGCCCAGGTCCTCGGCGGAGTACACCAACCGCATCTACCGGCGCCTGGTCAAGACCGGCTGGCTGGACGAGGAGCAGCAGATCTATCGCACTTACGTGCTGATGGCGCCCTCGGTGAGCTACGTGCTGCGCACCCTGATCGACGTCGCCACCTTCCAGAAGAAGAGCTACGGCGGCGCCGTGCTGAACGTGCTCAGCTCCGTGGAGGCGGCGATCAAGGACCCGGCCGGGCGCGGCCTGACCCTGCAGGAGGCGGCCCGCACCGCCGCCGACTTCAGCGCCCACCTCACTGACATGCTGCTGGGGCTGCGCGAACTCAAGCAGGGGTTTGCCGCCACCAGCAACGCCCAGGACATCGTCCGGGGCTTCTTTGACCATTTCGTCGAGGCGATCCTGGTCTCGGACTACAAGACCCTCAAGACCCACAACAACCCCTTCCGTTTCCGGCGCCAGCTACTGGGGCTGCTCAAGGAGCTGCAGTTCGATCCGGTGCGCCTGGGCCAGCTGATCGACCACTACCAGGAGGTGCTGGAGCTGGGTAACGCCGAGGCGGAGGTGCTGGTCAACAAGCACATCACCCGCATCATCCGCATCTTCGAGTCCGTGGACGAGCGCCTGCAGGCCATCGACGACTTCCGCTTCCGGCTGGAAAAGCGGGTGGCCGACACCGTGCGCTACATGGACAAGACCACCCCGGGAATGAGCGCCCGCCTCTCGCGGCTGATCACCCAGCTGGCGAAAAAGGACGACGCCGAGATGCCGCTGCCCGACACCCTGGAGGAGTACGGCTTCCTGTCGCCGCGCAGCGTTCGCAGCGCCCCGCGCCGGCGCACCCCGCCCAGCCTCAAGATCATTCAGCAGCGCATCATCGACCCCGAGGTGCTGCTGCTGCGCCAGCGCTTCAAGGAGTACAAGGAGCGGCGCCAGATCACCGGGGCCAAGCTGGAGGCCTTTATCGAGCGCCAGCTGGACGGGCAGGACGCCCTCCACGCCCAGCAGTTCTCGATCAACACCATCGAGGACTACATCGCCTTCAGCTACCTGCGCCACATGCCGAGCCTGGGGAAAAAGGCCAAGGCGGTGGCGGCCAAGTACGAGCTGCGCTTTGAAGACCGTTACGTCAACGTTGCCGACATGGTGAAGTGCCGCGCCTTCACCCTGGAGCGCAAGAAGGGGCAGGCCAACGCCCCCAGCCCAACTGAACATTAAAGGAAACCCGCATGCTAGGTGATCTCAAGAAAATTCTCAGCCGCTTCGAGCAGGTGGACGAGGAGGCCATGGTGGCGGCGGCCAACAAGCTGCTGGTCAACCAGTTTCTCTACGCCGACAAGCCCTCGCACCGGCCCCACTACTTTTTGATCTCCACCCACGTGGACTACTTCACCGACCTCTTTGCCGCCATCGGCTGGTCGCTGACCCACCAGCCCGACGAATCCTTTATCGGCCTGATCCCCAAGGGCGAGGAGCGCTACCTGCGGCTGCGCCTGGACGAGTCCCTGTTCCTGCTCTGTCTGCGCCAGCAGTACGAGGAGCGGCTGGAGAACTTCGACGTGGAGGGGGGCAAGGCCTTTCTCAGTTCCGAGGAGCTGCTGCGCCTCTACGAGAACCTCACCTCCAAGGAGATTCCCAACGAGACCCGGTTCAAGGAGATCCTCAGCCTGTTCAACCGCCACGGCATCATCGAGCGGGGCAAGGCCCCGGAGACCGACCCCAAGAACATTCCGCTGATGATCAACCCCAGCATTCGCCAGGTGGTGGTGGAGGACTGGGTGCGCCAGCTTGAGGAGCTGGCCGAAGACGGCGCCGGCGGCGAACAGCGAGCCCTGGAGGAAGAGGAGCTGGCCGCCCAGGATGCCGAGGACGCGGCCGCCGCCGAAGACGCACAGCCAGCCAGCTCAGAGCAACCGGCGGCAACCCCCGAACCCAAAGCGGCGGGCGACAGCGCCTCGCCCGAGAGTACTAGCGAAAACGCGGACACCGAGAAGACCGCCGAGGAGATCGCGCAATGAAGTCGTTGAACAAGATCGTTCTGGTCAACTGGTACGTGCTGGGGGCGGTGGAGATCCCCATCCGCGGCAACGTCGCCATCGTCGGCCCCAACGGCTCCGGTAAATCCTCCCTGCTGGACGCCATCCAGACGGTGATGGTGGGGGGCAACAAGCGCTTTCTGAGCTTCAACGCCAGCGCCGGGCAGAAGTCCGAGCGGAGCCTGCGCACCTACTGCCTGGGCTTTCTGGACGACAGCACCGCCAAGACCAACAACGCCCGCGAGGACTCCATCACCTACCTGGCGCTTGAGTTCAAGGACGACGAGAGCGGCCGGGTGGACACCGTGGGCCTGGCCATCAGCGCCAGCCTCGCCTCCCCGGAAGAGGAGGTGGAGGGGCGCTTTATCCTGCCCGATACCGAGGTGACCCTGGACGACTTCACCACCCAGACCGACGGCGGGCGTCTGCCCCGGGCCTGGCTGGAGGTGCGCGACCACCTGCGCGCGCGCTGCCCCGAGATGCTGCTGGAGAAGCGCTCCAGCCGCTTCCTGCGCGAGGTGATGAGCGTGCTCAGCCACGACGCCAACCTGCCCATCGACGAGGAGAAGTTCCTCAAGAACTTCCGCAACGCGATCAAGTTCACCCCCATCGACAGCCCCACCCGGTTCGTGCGCGAGTACGTGCTGGACCACAAGCTGGTGCAGGTGGGGGATTTCCGCAAGTCCCTGGAAGAGTACCGGGCCATGGAGGCCAAGACCAAGGAGGTCTCCGGGCGCATCGAGGAGCTGGAGAAGGTCCAGGAGCTGTGCCAGGGGGTGCATCGCAACGCCCGCAACGCCATCGAGTACGAGTGGGTGGTGCACGAGACCCGCTTTGAAGAGGCCGACCTGAAGAAGGAGTCCATCGAGGAGAAGCTCGAGGAGGACAAGGAGAAGGAAGCCAGCCTGCAGGCCGAGGCCGACAAGCTGGAGGCCGAACTCAACCGCCTGATGCAGCAGCTGGCCGACACCCGTGCCGAGCTCAACAACTCCGACAGCGCCGCCCGCATCAAGGAGCTGGAGCTGAAGATCGACGCCAAGGGCCACGAGCTGGGGGTGGTGCGCGACAAGATCCAGTCCGTCTACAACCTGCTGCGCTCCACCGTCGGCTTTGCCCACCACGAGAAGCAGCTGCCCAGCGCCTTCATGGACCTGGTCAAGGAGGGGGTCGAGCTGTGGCGCGAGGGTGAGAACCTGATGAACGGCGTCTGGCCCCTGGAACCGATCAAGGTGGACAACTGCCTGGAGCAGATGAAGAAGCAGATCGATAACGTGCGCCTGGAAGTCTCGCGCCAGTTCGAGGGCTCGGTGATCGAGCTCTCCAGCCTGCGCGAGAAGCTGCAGGGTCACCAGGGGGCCATTGAGCAGCTCAAGGCCGGCCGCGCGCCCCTCAAGCGCAACACCCAGGAGCTGATGAAGATCCTCGCCGAGTACGGCATCGACTCCACCCCCCTGTGCGAGCTCACCGAGATCGTTGATGACCGCTGGCGGGTGGCCATCGAGAGCTTCCTCGGCAACCGCCGCGAGGCGCTGATCGTCGACCCCGACCGGGTCAAGGACGCCATCACCCTCTACCGGCGCCGCGCCCGCCATCTCAAGGGCTGCCGGATCGTCAACACCACCAAGTCCGACCACTGGCTGGACCGGGCCAAGAAGGGTTCCTTGGCCGAGTTCGTCGACTGCGACAACAGCCACGCCCTGGCCTACATCAACCGTACCCTGGGCGGGGTGATGGCGGTGGAGACCGAGGCCGAGCTGCTGCGCCAGGAGCGGGCCCTGACCCCGGACTGCATGCTGCAGAGCGAGGGCACCACCACGGCGATCCACGAGCAGAACCCGATGATGGGGATCAAGCACCGCCAGAGTCAGCTGGCCCGCCAGGACCAGGATTTTGACCGCCTGCGCGCCAAGTTCGCCGAGCAGGAGAAGGAGCACGAGGCCCTCAACGGCCTCAAGGAGAACCTTATCCGCCTCACCGCGGCCCTGGCCGGCGTCACCGAGAAGACCTACGCCCTGGCCAACCAGCGCGAGATGCTGGACGCCGAGGTGGAGGGCTACCGCCAGGCCATCACCGATCTTCGCAACCAGGACGACACCGGCATTCAGCAGCGCCTCTCCACCCTGGTGGAGGAGCAGACCAACGCCCAGACCGAGCACCAGAAGTGCCTCGATCAGCTGCGCACCCTGCGCACCAAGATGATCAAGGGCGAGGCTAACCTGGAAGTGCTGGAGCAGGAGCTCGAAGAGCACGGCAAGGCCCGCGCCCAGTGCGAGGAGAAGCCCGAGTTCGACGCCAACGCCGCCCAGGAGAAGCGCGACTACCTGGAGGAGTCCTGCGCCGGGGAGCTGGAGCGGATCATCTTCGAGGCTGCCCGCAAGGCCCAGAACGAACTCACCCTGGTGGAGAAGAAGAAGAACTCCGTGCGCGACGGCGTGGCCCAGTACAAGGCCCGCTACCACGGCTCCGGCAGCAGCCACGGGGACCTGGACGCCATCACCCCGGATTCCACCCACCTGGACCTGGAAGCCTTCGTCGGCAAGACCGTCGAGGCCCTCAGGCAGACCGAGCTGGCCCACTACACCCAGAAGGCCGAGCGCGCCCGCATCGAGGCCGAGACCGCCTTCCGCTCGGATTTTGTCGCCCACCTGAACGACCAGATCGACAAGATCAAGGAGCTGATCCGCGAGCTCAACAACCACCTGAAGCACCGTCCCTTCCACAAGGAGATGTACAGCTTCACCATGACCCCTAACCCCGAGCTCAAGGACATCCTCAAGCTGGTGGAGACCTACTCGCGGATCGACCAGGCCAACGCCGGCGGGCTGTTCGACGCCACCGTGGACCAGGACAGCCCCCACCGCGAGGCCCTGGAGAAGATCCACGATGTGCTCAAAGACGAGGGCGAGTCCAGCATTCTGCAGGACTACCGCAACTTCTATAACTTCGAGCTAGTGATCAAGGACCTGGACGGCAACATCAAGACCAACCTCAGCCAGCGGATCAAGACCGGTTCCGGGGGCGAGCACCAGGTGCCCTTCTACGTGGCCATCGCCGCCGGTATGGGCGCCACCTACCGCCTGAAGATGACCCCGGACGGGCGTCCCCAGGGGGGCATCAGCCTCTCCATGTTCGACGAGGCCTTCAACAAGCTGGATGCGGAGAACACCCAGACCAGCCTCGGCTTCATGGGCGACCTGGGCCTGCAGACCCTGATCGCGGCGCCCGACGACAAGTACTCGCTGATGGCCTCGACCATGGACACGGTGATCAACGTCTGCCGGGATGGCGCCATCGTGGATCTGGACGTGGAGTTTCCCATGCCCAAGGCCAAGGCGCTGTTGAATTCCGATAATCCGTATCGGAAGGATCGCGGTGAGGTTGAGGGGGATTCCGAGACCGAGGAGGAGGCTGAGGCGGTTTAGCGGCAAGCTACATGCGGTAAGCTGGCACCGCATAGTCCCTTCTCCCTCGGGGAGAAGGTTGGGATGAGGGGGCGGCGGCGCAGCCCCTGCCAAGGATGATGATGCCCGAGCAACCACTCGGGCTTTTTTGTGCCTGGGCCGACTTTTATCGGTTTCGAAAGGGAACCTAGGAGTCAATTGCCGCTATTGGTCGATCATAACGCATAGATGGACCGTGAAAGAAAATCTACCCTGCTTTTTTATATCTAATTGTTACTCAACTCCATTTTACTTCTCGCCTCAGATATAACGTATGCGATCCCTTTTATGGTTTCAATGTCAAAATTCTCTCCTAGCTCGTAATGTCCAGAAACTTCTAGACCTCCATCTATTATTTGGCATTCCACTCCTTTGAATCCAAATGAGGTGAGAGCCGTTTTTGTTTTCTCCTTGGCTGTAGGGAGATATTTTTTAAGATTTCGGTTGTCGGCAGGGCCGCGTATTTTTGATATTTTCAGTCTCGCAACTGCTTTTCCAAAGTTGTCTCCGATCTGTATGTCAATGTTTTTTGATTCGTCTGCGCTATTTATTGTTATATGTTTTCCGTTTTCTTTTATTGCTATTTTGTGTGGGTTTGTTTCAATTTGATATGCGATTTCTAATGCAAAAAGAGGATGGGTGCTGCTTATTTTTTCAGTTTCCAAACATTTGTTTATAATGCACAGCCTATCCAGAAGTGCATCGAACGGTATCCTGATCGACTGATCGTCAAGTGTCGATAAATATATTGTGTCAGCGGCAAATACCGGTAGCGATTTGATCTTGGATGTGTATCTTTTTCTGATGAGATTTTCTGTTTCGTTTCTGAAATTTTCAAACCTATGCTGGTTGGGTATTGGCGTGTTTCCAGTTAGCGCAAAATAACAAACCATACCCATGCCGAAAGTATCCACAGCCGTATTTCTTAGCTCTTTTAAAATAGCTTTGTCCGATAGTTGCTCAGGTGCAGCAAATCCTTTTGCGAGTACATCCTGTATAATAGGTCCTTCGGTGGCACCTTTATGCCAGGATAGATCAAAGTCTAAAACTTTTACATCTGGATTTTCTGGGTTTGTGAAGTATTCGCTAATGATTATGTTTTCTGGCTTCAAGTCTCTGTGTAAAACTTGCTCTTTAAGAGAGTGAGCTTCGTTAATGGACTTGGCGGTTTTATACAAAATATCCGCTGCTGCGTTAAAGTCCAAAAAACGTTTGTCAATTCCTTCTCTTAGAGTTATTCCGTCGATAAAATCCATGACTATACAAGAAGGGATTTCAAAAGCTTCCTTTATTCCAACCATGCCGCCAATGTTATTTTCTTTTAAAATGCTCATTGATTTGACCCCTCTGCGGAAGCAATTGGAAAAGTCAAACTCTTTACGAACATCTTCCATTAGCACTTTTATAGCAATGTGTTCATCGGTTCTTTTGTCCTTAGCCTTGTAGACATGCCCAAAGGCTCCCTTACCAAGCTTTTCTATTATTTGATAGTTAAATAGGATGGAGTTGTCTTCATCAGTTCCAATGTCCCAGCACATTCTTATGGCGCCGTTGTACTGGGAGTTGAAATCTCTCATTTTTTCTTTTTTTGTGTCTATGCTGTCTTGCTCATTGTTTATAATTTTCTTCAGTTTGTTGTTTAGTTTTTTTCTGCATGAGTTGATGTCGTCAATTGCAAGAATCTTTAGGGTCCTTGGATCTTCTAATGTTTCCTCTTCGGATGTGTTATTTAAAACACTTGTGAAATATTTTTGTTCGGGTTTGAAATTGATTAAGTAGCGTAGAAGTTCCTCGATTTCTGGGTGTTTCTCATTCGAAGGAGTGTACGGAATAACCTTAAATCCAATTCTGGTCAGCCTATCTATTTCTGATTTCTTGTTGTTAGGGAAAACTATGAAGTTTTTGTTGCCAAAAGTATTCCGTCTTTCTAGTTGGTTTAACATTAATTCAAAGGAAATGTCGGACACATCGAATCCGATTGTAAGGGTTTTTTTGGTTGACCATATCTTGTTGTTGAAGTTTATGAAATTCTCGTTTTTATCATATAGATTTCTTTTTTGTGTGTCTGTTAGTACCCAAGATTCATGATCAATTAGTTTGCCATGAATGTGATATACAAAGTCAACTCCATCGGAGAGAATGTTGAAATAGCTTGGTTGATTGTTGCTGAAGGACGTTACAGCCATGTTTTTTGATTTTGAGTAGGCCTGTTCTGAGAAGTCATCTAGGTTATAAGTAAGAATTCCATTAATTCCGCACTTCCACAGTAACTCGCAGCATGTTGGAATCTTTCTGCCTTGTGTTGAAAGGATTTCTTTTATTGTTGATTGAAATATGTTTTTACTTATTGTGTTTTCGCAGTGTTCAAATACATGCCAATAGTCGCAATGTGATTCAAGATCTTTGGTTTGTCTGATTATGAGTTTTCTTTCATCTTCATCTAAAGAGAAAGCTCTATCCCTTACTGCCGATAGAACTCGATCTCTAAGATCTTTCCAACTAGGAATGCCTGATGGCCTTGATATCCCTGCACCCGTAATAGCGACAAAACCTTTCGGGTCTTCACTAATTGATTTGGTCAACTCCTGTATCACAGGGTCCTCAAAATTTATTGTCATTTTTTGCCTCGTTTTCATTTAAAAGTTTTGGGTCATTTATGCGCTACGCAGCTATTTACTCTTTCCTCTCCGGCCCTACCCGCTTCTCCAGCGCCGCCAAACTCGATTGAAACTCCCCGATCCAAGTCTGCATCTCGTCCCCCATCACCTGCAGCACTTCCAGGCGAAACGCCTTGATCCGTGCAAGCATGGTCTGTTCATGCTGCGCCGGGTCGGGGTGGTTTTCCTGCCGGCGCTTCAGCTCCACCCACTCCAAGTGGAACTCGGTCAGCAGAATTTCCAGGCGGTGCTGGGTGGTCATGAAGCGCATCCACTTGCGGGAATAGCCGTAGAAGCGGTCCAGGCTCAGGCTGGCGGCGCCCAGGGCGAGGGCGATGTAGCCCAGCTGGGCGAACTGGGCGGGGTCGAGTCCCAGCCAGCCGGCGGGGCCCACTAGGCCCGCGCCGGAGATGAGGGGGATGAGGCCGCCCACGGCGCCGCCGAGGATGGCCACCATGCGACAGCCCCGGGACCAGCGTTTGGGGCCCGCCTTCTGGGTCAGGTACCAGTCGATGGTCTCGCTGGCGTGAGCATGGGCCTGGGTATAGAGGCGGTCAAGCTGGCGCTCGTCCCAGGTGATGGGGACGGGATCGGTATGCAGGTATCCCCGCAGGTTGTCTCCGGGCGGGGCCGGTTTGGGTAGTTTTGCGTTCACAGCCATTACTTCCTGTAGGTCTGAACGAAAGGGCAGAGCGACTGGATGCGGGTGGCCGGGTGCCAAAGTCTGCCTGCTGCCGGTTAAGGGCGGAGGGGAGGGCGATTTATTCTGGGGGCCGGCATCTTCCCTGATCCGCAAAAGTCCACTCTAACAGACAGGCTTTTTGCTGCAACTACATGAGTTAAGGCTGATTTGCGGCGTTGGCCGAGGCCTTGGTTCCGCCCCGGCCGGGCGGGCTAAGGGGATGCGTCGCCATCCCCTTAGCAATCCCAGGCGACCCTTGCGAAACCGCCCTTACGGGTACGCGCCTACGGCGCTATCAAAGCCAGCTTGGGCTGGCCGACGGGGCGTCCTGCCCCGACGTCCAGGGCCAGCATCCTTGCTTCCCCCCTTCGGGCCTGATCAAACTGACTTTGATCGGTTTCGAAAGGGAATAGGGTGCCAGCAGCTGGCGTTTTGCCATATGGAAGTCACACAAGGCATGAAGCACATTCGTCCAGTGTGCACATTCCCCCTCTCCGCCGGCGAGCACGAGGCCGGCGAGGCGATAGGGCCCGCAGGGGCGACAAATTGGCAGGATTGCCAATTTGCACAGCCGTAGGCTGCCCGAAGGGTGATGCGCAAGGACGCGCCGAATGAGCCATGGTGGCCGAGCCAGAGCGCTGGTGCAGGGAAGCGCCGTCGCTCTGCCCTCAGAATCGGCACCGCGCGCATCGCACCCGAAGGGCGGCGGAACGGGGCTTGGGTGCGCAATTAAAGCGCTTTTGATGAATAGGGATATTCGAATGCCGCGAGACCAGGGGTGGCCAGGGGGGGGTAGGGGTAGCCAGGAGCGGCCACCCCCCTTCTCTGGAATGCGCGCTCAGAGAAGGGGGCGGCGGGGGCAGGGGGTTAGAGGGTTAACGACCCGGCTCGACCGTTTCAGGCCGCATCAGGCCGCTTCGCTCAGGGTGCCCAGCGCATTTACAATGCGCTCGGTCTGCGCCGGGGTGGTCATGGCGAAGAGTACGTCGGCGAAGCGCTTGATCTGGGTGCCGGAGAGAATGTACTGCCAGCGGTAGGCGGCCAGCAGCGTGGACTCAACCGCCCGGCATTGTTCGGGGCTCATCCCCTGGCCGCAGTGCCGAATAAAGTAGGCCGCATCTTCCCGGGACTGCATCTGCACGATGCCATCCACCGCCAGCACCAGCTCGATCAGATCGTCCACCGCCCGCTCCCGTTCTTCCGGGGTCAGCTTGGCGTTCTCCCGGACGAATTCCAGTTCGTCCAGGATGGCGTGCTGGGACTCCTCCTTCCAGTGGAACAGGAACACGTCTTTCCACAGCTCCGACAGCGCCGGGTCCTTGTGGATGCTCTCCCGGTAATGGACCTGGGTGAAGAGCTCGATGCACAGGGTCAGCGCCAGCACCGCCCAGCTGGACTTGCCCAGCACCGCGCGGGCCACTTCATCGGGCTGGGGCGCGAACCGGTAGCCGGCGGGCATCTGCTCTCCGGCGAGCGCTTCCATGCGGCGGAACAGGGCCTGGTGCTTGAGTTCCTCGTCGCTGAACCGGACCAGGGCCTCGAGGGCCACCTGGTCGCCCAGGGCGTAGTCCTGGCTGACCTCCATCACCTTGGCGCAGATAAAGCGCTCCACCAGGCCAAAGATGTTGGCGTAGGTGCGGCCCTGCACCTGGCTCAGAAAGCGCTGCTGGTCCGGGGTCAGGAACGCCAGTTCGTGAACCTTGGAAAGACCGTCGGGGAGAAACTTCTTGCCCAGGTCCAGGGTGCGGCCCCGGATTACATCCTGCTCGATCTCCCAGCGGACGCGCTTGGAGACGTCGATACACTTGGCATAACGGTCGGTATTGAGGGTGGCGGGCATGTTCATGGTTGTATCCTCATGCGGTTAGACAGACAGGTCTGTCTGGTTACGGGGCAAAAAATTTTGCCCCGTTATTTGCCGATCAGCCGTTTTGCCCCCTGCAGGGCGTGGTCGATCGGCCAAATGGCGTGATAGATCTCCGCCAGGGCGATGGCGCCGGCGTAGAGCGTCATATAGGTATCGGTGACTTCATCCACGTCGAGGTGGCCGTAGGTCTCGGGATCCGAGGCGATCAGCTCCCCGGTCAGGATCCGGGTCTTGTCGCGGGTGAAGTCATAGAGCTTGGTCCCTTCCCGACGGAGCGGGCTGGCGGCGTCCGGCACTTCGGAGGCGAGGTTGATAAAGGGGCAGCCCCGGAACTCGGTCTCCAGCAACCAGGGGCGCAAGGATTCGATTACCGCCAGAAAGCGCTCGACGGGGTCGCGCTTGCCGGCGAGGCAGCCCTCGAGGTAGGCCACTTCGGACTCTTTCATCGCCTTGATGTAGGCGGCGCCGAGTTCATCCTTGGTGCGAAAGTGGTTGTAGAAGGTGGCCTTGGCCACGCCGGACTTCTCGATCACCTCGTTGATGCCCGTCGCCTTGAAGCCCTGGGCGTAAAACAGCGCCTGCGCAACGGTCATGATTCGCTCCCGGGGGGATCCCAGCGGTTTTTTATCGGATCGGTTCATGGGTTTCAGGTTAGGTCGAACAGACAGGTCTGTCTAGTTTGTTTTTCGGAAATCTTTCATGATCGGTGGAATGGGTCATCAGGTGACATCAGGTTAGTTCGTGGCGGAGCCAATGGCCGCCGCGAAAATGCCGCCGTGGCCCCGGCCGAAGCCTGGTCCCCGCGCCAAGCGCAATTGGATGAATGAGGGTATGGGACTGTCTCGGGGTGGGGGTAACGCAGGCCCGGGAAGTGAGGCCGTGAAGTCCCCGGGATCACACCGGGGACTTCGGTGACAGCCGACGCGCTGTCGGCTTATTGACGTTGCAGCTCTAAGGACTCGCCTGGGTCAATGGTCCCATTCAGGTTTTCATCAATCTGCAGGGTCAGGACGTCGCCGTTAACCTGCGCGAACAGGGGGATCACCCCAGCGGCAAAGTCGGTCAGCCCGGTATCCCCGTTACCGTCAAAGGTCTGGGTCACCGTCAACTGGCCGGTTTCGCTGTTGCGGGTGTAGGTTCCCCACTCCATGCCGGAGGTCTCGTTCGGCGAATCGATGGGCAGCGCCTCGTCGACTTCCAGGTGCAGGTAGGTGCCATCGGCAAAGAAGACGAACGCCAGCAGGTCGTTATCCGTCGCACTCGTCGCCCACGCGCCCACCAGGCCAGAGGGTTGCGAGCGCAGCAGCTCCAGGCTCTCCCCTTCGTCGATTGTCCCGTTGCCATTGTCATCGAACTGCAGGGTGAGCAGATCCCCTGAAACCTGGGTGAGCAGCAGGGCGTCGCTGCCTTCGAAGCCCGAGATCCCGGTATCGCCATTGTCGTCAAAGGTCACCGACACCGTAACCTGGCCGGTTTCGCTGTCTCGCGAGTAGGTGCCCCACTCCATACCGGACATCTCCCCGGGAACGTCGATGGGATCATCCTCGTCGACCTCCAGGTGCACGTAGGTGCCATCGGCGAAGAAGATGAACGCCAGCAGGTCGTTGGCGGTCGCATTCGAGGTCCAGACGCCGCTGATATTGGCGTTGGCCACGAATGTCTCGCCCTCGGACACCAGAGTGTCTTCGAAATGGGCAATCGCCTCGCTTTCCGATACCAGCGTCGTGTTCGCGGCGCCGGAGTTCGCCACCAGGGTGGTCACGGCGGCCGACGCTTCGAAGTCGCTGACCGATTGGCTGAAGTCCACAGCGGATGCCCAATCCTCCGCGCCGCTGGCGATGCTGATGCCGTTGTCGGGATCGCCGTCGTCATCCAGAGACTGGAGCAGGCGGGTGATGTTGACCACGGTCGAGTCGGCGGTGTTGTCGGTCCCCGCCAGGTCCAGCGGCGTGACGGTGCCCGAGGCGGTCACCGGCGGAAATTCCAGCTCGCCGATGAAAAAGGTAACGGTCTCACCGTCGGAGTACTCGTATTCACCGTTGGCGTCGGTCACCCCTTCTTTGGTTGCCGTGCGGTAGCCGATATTGGCAACCGGGCTATCCAGAAACACCCCGGTGTTCGATGAGGTCTGCGAGCTTGAAGAACTCCCGCATCCAGAAAGTGCAAAAGCGATGGTTGATGCAGATACAACGATTCCGATTTTCGTCATCATGCCTTCCCCTGTGGGTTCATCGAGATCGATTACTTAACCACAGAATAAAGTGACATAAAACAATTAATTGGTCGTAATAACTGAGAATTCAAAGCAGCAGTGGGCGCTATGTGCGGTTGGAGAACTCAGGGATCCAGGCATGCCGGGCGTAACGCTCCTTTATCCCGTGCCGAATTAAGCCGCGTGCGGAATTAAGTCGCTTGCTGAATCAGGGGGCTTGCTGAATCAGGGGGCTTGAATGCCGCGAGGCCAGGGCAGGAGGCAGACGCAAAAGCGCTTGCCCCCTTCTTCGGGCGGCTTGTTGACAGAAGGGGAACAGACCGGACAGGCGACAATACCGGGCAGGCGACAGTTGCCCGAGCTGCTACCCGGATCGGACGCAGCCCCTCCCGGTTACTGCGCCTGCGAAGGGCGTCCGAAGAAGCCGCCGAGGGCGGTGCCCAGCGCCTCGCTGCGCTCGGGGTTGCGAAAGCTCTCCATCACCGGGCCGCGCATGCCGGGCAGGAACACCAGGTCCGCGACCACCCGGTTGAAGCAGGCCTGGCCCGCCTTGTTCAGCGCCAGGGCCTCGAAAAAGGCGGTGCGCAGGGAGGCCTCGGTCAGATCCCGCCAGCAGCGGCTGGCGATGGCGGCGATCACCTCGGGCTCGTGGGCGTAGGGGGTCTGCAGCACCCGCTCGATGGCCTGCTGGCGCAGCGTTGCCGGGCGGCCCTGGGAGAGGCCGCGCAGCAGGGCGCCGATCAGGTTGGGGCTGGCCTGGCCCTGCAGCAGTTCGGTCTCCAGGCGCTGGCCCAGGGCTTCGCTCAGGCGGTGGCCGGGTTCGGCGTGCTCAAGGCTGGCGGCCAGGGCTTCCAGCGGTGGCGTCGGCAGGTGGTGCAGGGCGTTGGTGAGGCGCGCCTCGTTGTCTTGCTCTTCGAGCCGGGCCGCCATGTCGGCGATGCCTTGCAGCCCCAGCTGGTCCCAGCCCTCGTAGCCCGCATCGCCGCCGAAGTAGGCCCGGGCGGGCTGGTAGTAGGCGGAAACGGGCTGCTTCAGGGTCAGGGTGGCGCGGGCGTGGAAAGCGGCCATCTTCTCCTGGTCGGGGGTGAAGGAGAAGGGGTTGTCCTTGAGCGGATCCTCTTCGGCGCTGCGTTCGAGCAGCTGGTCGCCGACGCTGCGGGCCAGGCGGTGGAGGAAGTCGTCGCGGGCGGCCTGCACCAGCAGGCCCTGCTCATCGAGGGGCAGCTTGAGGAACCACACCAGGTGCTGGTCCACCTGCTTGGGGTTCCAGAGCAGCACCGCGATCCAGGCCTGGTGCAGAAACGGCAGCGGGTAGGGCAGCTCTGCGCGCTCAAAGCGCAGGAAAGTCTCGGGGGAGAGCTTGCTCACCCGGCGGCCCATGTCGAACAGGCGAAACTGTGCGTCGGTGGAGCGGAGGAATTCGGTGAGGGTTTGAATCGGCTGCATGCAAGAGGTCCGGCTTGGGGTAAACTGGCGGGCCATTCTAGCATTCTCAGGCAGTGATCGGGACCGGGGTTTTGGCGGAGCAGATTTCCCAGGATTGGTACCTCTATATTGTCCGCACCCAGGGCGGGCTGCTCTACACCGGCATCACCACCGACGTGGAGCGGCGCTTCAAGGAGCACGCCAGCGGGCGGGGGGCCAAGTTCTTCCGCCGCGACCCGCCGGAGGCGGTGGTCTACCGGGCGGCGTTTCCCGACCGGGGGGCGGCCAGCCGCGAGGAGGCACGGATCAAGAAACTGTCCCGGATCAAAAAACTGCACATGATCGCCGGTAAAAAGGCTTAATTGTCATATGTCTATAGAACTTTGACCGGGGATCCCTATAATCGGCCGGGAAATTTTGGTTGTGGAGGTGACAGGACTTGAAACGGTCCATGCTGGCACTGGGGCGATCGATGGTCGGCAGTTTGCGCGATTTGGCCCCCATTATCCTGGTGATCGGTTTTTTTCAGCTGGTGGTGCTGCAGCAGCCCATTCCGGACCTCGCCGGCCTGCTGGTCGGGGTCGTGTTCGTCGTCCTGGGCCTCACCTTCTTCATCTTCGGCCTGGAGATGGGGCTCTTTCCCATCGGTGAATCCATGGCCCACGCCTTTGCCCGCAAGGGCAGCGTGGTCTGGCTGATCGTCTTCGCCTTTGCCCTGGGGTTCGGCACCACGGTGGCCGAGCCTGCGCTGATCGCGGTGGCCGCGGAAGCGGCCCAGGTGGCGGCCGGGGGCGGCATGATCGAGGACAACGCCGACGCCCGCGCCGTGTACGCCACGGGGCTGCGCTTTACCGTCGCCTTCTCGGTGGGGCTGGCCATCATCCTCGGGGTGCTCAGGATCCTCAAGGGCTGGTCGATCCAGTACATGATCATCGGCGGTTACATCCTGGTGGTGATCATGACCGCGGTGGCCCCCCGGGAGATTATCGGCATTGCTTACGACTCGGGCGGGGTGACCACCTCCACCATCACGGTGCCGCTGGTGACCGCGCTGGGGGTGGGGCTGGCTTCTTCCATCGAGGGGCGTAACCCCATGACCGACGGCTTCGGCCTGATCGCCTTCGCCTCGCTCACCCCGATGATTTTCGTAATGGCTTACGGGATGTTGATCTGATGGAGCTGCTGACGAGTCTGCTGGGGATCTTCCTGGCCACCCTGAAAGACGTGCTGCCGATCGCGGCCATCATCTTCGGCTTCCAGCTGTTTGTAATCCGCCGCCCCATCCCCAACCTGAAGCGGGTGCTGGTGGGGTTCGGCTACGTGGTGGTGGGGTTGGCCTTCTTTCTGCTGGGGCTGGAGAAAGCGCTCTTTCCCCTTGGCCGGCTGATGGCCGAGCAGCTCACCGACCCGGAGTTTATCCGCCAGGGGGTGGCCGATGCGGCGCAGGCGCTGCGCTGGGAGGATTACTACTGGGTCTATATCTTCGCCTTCGCCATCGGCGCCAGCACCACCATCGCCGAGCCGTCGCTGATCGCGGTGGCGATCAAGGCCAACGAGGTGTCGGGCGGGGCCATCGGCGTCTGGGGACTGCGCATCGCGGTGGCCCTGGGGGTGGCGGTGGGAATCGCCCTGGGCAGCTATCGCATCGTCACCGGGCTGCCGATTCATTACTTTATTATTGCCGGCTACATCGTGGTGGTGATCCAGACCTGGTTCGCCCCCAAGATGATCATTCCCCTGGCCTACGACTCGGGCGGGGTGACTACCTCCACCGTGACCGTGCCCCTGGTGGCGGCCCTGGGGCTGGGGCTGGCCGAGACCGTGCCGGGGCGCAGTGCGCTGCTGGACGGCTTTGGCCTGATCGCCTTCGCCAGCCTGTTTCCGATCATGTCGGTCATGGCCTATGCCCAGTTGGCCGAGTTCCGCGCCAAGCGGGCGCGGCGGTTGCAGGCGGATGATGAGAGTTAAACCTTTGCATCGGGAGAGCACCTATGCACTTTAAACTGATCCTCGCTTTCGTCGAGGACTCCGAGACCAACTCGGTGATGAAGGCGGCCCGGGAAGCGGGCGCCACGGGGGCGACGGTGATCACCAACGCCCGCGGCGAGGGGTTGAAGCAGTCGAAGACCTTCCTGGGGTTGAGTCTGGATACCCAGCGCGACGTGGTGCTCTTTATTGTCGAGGAGCACCTGAGCCGGCAGATTCTGGAGACCATTGCCGAGGTGGGCTGTTTCGACTCCAAGCCCGGCACCGGCATGGCGGTGCAGATCGACGTTGAAGACGCGGTGGGGGTGGCCCACCAGGTAGAAAAGCTATCAGGTCAGATTGAGGAAAAGCTATGAGTGAGTCATCGATCACCCGGGCCCGGGATGTAATGAAGTCGGACTTTGCCCTGGTGGACGGGCTGATCACCGTGGCCCAGGCACTGGAAACCGCCCGGGAGCAGCGCATCCGCGTCCTGGTCGTTAAGAAGCGTCACGTAGACGACGAGTTTGGCTTGGTGCTGCTCTCCGATATCGCCAAGCAGGTGATTGCCAAGGACCGTTCCCCCGAGCGGGTCAACGTCTACGAAATCATGGCCAAGCCCGTGATCGCGGTGCGCTCCACCATGGACGTGCGCTACATCGCCCGCCTGTTCGAAAACGTGGGCATCTCCATGGCGCCGGTGATCGACGGCGACGAGGTGCTGGGCGTGGTCAGCTACAACGACATCGTTCTGGACGGCCTGATCTAAGCGCCGTCCATTCAGCCAGGCGTGGCCTCAGTGAGGCCGCGTCAGGGTCCGGTCGAGGGCGGCCAGCGCCTCCAGCAGCGCGGAACAGTCCTGCTCCAACTCTTTGAAACTCTCCTCGGCGATCGCCTGGATGTTGCAGCTGGAGGGCAGCGGGTGGCCGCCCTCCAGCAGCGCGTGCATGCGCGGAATCAGCAGCCACTGCAGCCACTCGCTGAGGCTCAGGGTATCCACGCAGAAGGGCTCGGTGCTGGCCAGGGCCTCGGGGCTGGGAGGGGTCTCCCGCCACAGCTCCAGCTCTTTGAGCTCGGTTTCGATCTGCACCAGTAGGGTGCGGACTTCGTGCCTGTGCTGCTCCATGGTCAGCTCCTGCGCGCCGACTTGAGGGTGTCCGCAATCAGAAAGGCCAGCTCCAGCGCCTGGTCGGCGTTGAGGCGCGGGTCGCAGTGGGTGTGGTAACGGTCCCCCAGGCGCTCCTCGGTGATGCGGTAGGCGCCGCCGATACACTCGGTGACGTTCTGTCCGGTCATTTCAAAGTGCACGCCGCCGGCGTAAGTGCCTTCTGCGCGGTGCACGTCGAAAAACCCTTTCATCTCCGCCAGGATGCTGTCCACCGCCCGGGTCTTGAAGCCGTTGTGTGCCTTGATGGTGTTGCCGTGCATGGGGTCGCAGCTCCAGAGTACCTGCCGGCCTTCTGCCTTGACCCGCCGTACCAGGGGCGCGAGCTTCTCGGTCACCTGCTCGGCCCCCATCCGTGAAATCAGGTTGAGCCGGCCCGGGGCGTTCTCCGGGTTGAGGATGTCGATCAGCTGGATCAGCTCGTCCGGGTCCATGGTCGGGCCCACCTTGACTCCCACCGGGTTATGCACCCCGCGCAGGAACTCGACGTGGGCGCCGTCCGGCTGGCGGGTGCGATCCCCGATCCAGAGCATGTGGGCCGAGCAGTCGTACCAGTCGCCGCTGAGGCTGTCGCGGCGGGTCAGGGCCTGCTCGTAGTTGAGCAGCAGGGCCTCGTGGGAGGTGTAGAGGGAGGTTTCGTGAATCTGCGGCGTGTTGCCCGCCTCGATGCCGCAGGCGGCCATAAAGGCCAGGGCCTGGTCGATCTGGTCGGCAAGGTTCTGGTATTTCTCGCCCAGGGGGCTCTTTTCGACGAAGTCCAGGTTCCACTGGTGCACCTTGCTCAAATCGGCAAAGCCGCCCTGGGCGAAGGCGCGCAGCAGGTTCTGGGTGGCGGCGGCCTGGTGGTAGGCCTGCAGCAGCCGGTCGGGGTCGGGCACCCGCGCCGCCTCGGTGAACTCGATGTCGTTGACGATGTCGCCGCGGTAGCTGGGCAGTTCCTGGCCGTCCTGGGACTCCATGTCGGCGGAACGGGGCTTGGCGAACTGGCCGGCCAGGCGGCCCACCTTGACCACCGGGCAGCTGCCGGCAAAGGTCAGCACCACCGCCATCTGCAGCATCACCTTGAAGGTGTCGCGAATGTTGTCGGCGTGAAACTCGGCGAAGCTCTCGGCGCAGTCACCGCCTTGCAGCAGGAACGCCCGGCCCTCGGTCACGGCCTCGAACTGCTGGCGCAGGGCGCGCACTTCCCCGGCGAAGACCAGGGGCGGGCGTTGGGCGAGGATGCTCTCGACGCGGTTGACCGCGTCCGCGGAGGGGTAGTTGGGTTGCTGCAGGATGGGCTTGCTGCGCCAGCTCTCGGGGGACCAGGGGGTCATAACTCCAAACCTTGTTCAGACGACGGGAAAGAAAAGAGCTAGTGTACGCGCTGGACCGAATGATACAAGGGTGGCGCCAGGACCCGTGGGCCTTTGGGGGCCTCGGGACTGGCAGGTGACTGGACCGGTGGGGCTATCGGCTTAGCGGGCGCTGGCGCGAATGCCGCTGAGGGACTGGAAGCAGGTCTCCCGCGCGGTGGCAATGAAATCGCGCATGAACTCGGCGTCGCGCTGGTCTTCGCGCAGGGCGGCGTAGAGGGTGGACCAGAGGCCTTTGCTCCCCAGTGGCCGGGCGACCACGTAATCCCGCTCCAAATACTCGGTGAGCGCCCAGTTGGGCAGGGCGCTGAGTCCCCGGCCGCTGGCGACCAGCTGCAGCATCATGACTGTGAGCTCGGCGGTGCGCACCTCGGCGGGCTCGGTGTCCGCCGGGTCCAGGAACTTGGTGAAGACATCCAGGCGGTTGCGGTCCACCGGGTAGCAGATGAGGGTCTGGTCCTCAAGGTCGTGCGGTTCAATGTGGTTCTTTCGGGCCAGGGGGTGATTCTTGGCCATGGCCAGCAGCATCTCGTAGGCGAACAGGGGTTCGTAACAGATGCCGTTGATGGGCTGGGGGTCCGAGGTGATCACCAGGTCCAGCTCGCCGCGGGCCAGCACCGGCAGCGGGGAGAAGTTGAAGCCGCCGGCCAGGTCCATCTCCACTTCCGGCCAGTTCTCGCGGAAGTGGTCGATGGTGGGCATCAGCCACTGGAAACAGCTGTGGCACTCGATGGACATGTTGAGGCGTCCGGCCTCGCCGTCGGCGAGGCGGGCGACATCCCGCTCGGCGTTGCGCATCATGGGCAGCACTTCGTCCGCCAGGGTGAGTAAGCGCTGACCGGCGCTGGTGAAGCAGATGGGCTTGGTCTTGCGGATGAACAGCGAGCAGTTGAGCCGTTCTTCGAGATCCTTGATCTGGTGGGAGAGGGCGGACTGGGTGAGGTAGACCCGTTCGGCCGCTTCCACCAGGCTTCCGGTGTCACGCAGCGCCGCCAGGGTCTTCAGGTGTCTCAGCTCGATCATCACTGCCTCTCGAGGTTGAATGTCGCTTATTAGGTTGGCTGTTGTATGAGCGAAATTCAAGCATTGGCGACAACCCGGCGGCGCCCGCTCCTAGCGCGCGCCGACCGGTGCCGCCGCCGTTTTCTCAGCGGTGGCCGAACAGCAGGAACTCCATCAGTGCCTTCTGGGCATGCAGCCGGTTTTCCGCTTCGTCAAAGACCACCGAGCGGCTGTCTTCGAGCATGTCCTCGCTGATCTCTTCGCCCCGGTGGGCGGGCAGGCAGTGCATGAAAAGGGCGTCCTCGGCGGCACCGTTCATCAGCGCGGGCGAGACCTGGAAGCCCGCGAAAGCCTGCATGCGGGCGGCCTGCTCTTCTTCCTGGCCCATGGAGGCCCAGACGTCGGTGACCACCAGGTGGGCCCCGCTCACGGCCTCTTGCGGGGAACGCAGCAGCTGGACCCGATCGGCGTTGGCCGCCATCAGTCCGGCGTCGGGTTCAAACCCCTCGGGGCAGGCGATGCGCAGCTCGAAGCCGAACTGGCGGGCGGCGTTGATGTAGGAGTTGCACATGTTGTTGCCGTCCCCGATCCAGGCCACGGTTTTGCCGCGAATGCTGCCGCGATGCTCCACGTAAGTCTGGATATCGGCCAGCAGCTGGCAGGGGTGGTAGTCGTCGGTCAGGGCGTTGATCACCGGGACCTGGCTGTATTCGGCGAAGCGTTCCAGCTGCCCGTGGTCGAAGGTGCGGACCATGATGATATCCAGCATGCGGGAGATTACCCGGGCGCTGTCCTCGATCGGCTCGCCCCGGCCCAGTTGGGTGTCCCGCGGGGAGAGAAAGATGGCGCTGCCGCCGAACTGGGACATGCCGGCCTCGAAAGAGACCCGGGTGCGGGTGGAGGATTTCTCGAAAATCATGCCCAACACACGGCTTTTCATTGGCTCGTAGACTTCGCCCCGGGCGCGCATCGCCTTGAGTTCGATGGCGCGCTGGATCACCTTGTCCAGCTCGTCGGGGGTGAGATCCAGCAGGGTCAGAAAGTGTCGGGTGGCCATATAAAATACCTCAAGCCCCCGGCCTGCGGGGGCTTCTCGAAGGGTTATCTGAAATTGTCAGAGTCAGGCGCTGGCGCCGTCGGACTCATCTGCAGCGAAAATCTTGATCAGCTTGGAAACGACCCCCACGATGAGGCTCGCTTCGGTATCGGAGAGCGTCAGCGGCGGCAGCAGGCGGATCACCTTGCCGTCACCGGTCACGTTCAGGAGAATCCCCTTGACCTTGGCGAGTACGCCAAGCTCGGTGCAGGGCTGGTTCATTTCGATGGCCAGCATCATGCCTTTGCCGCGAATATCGCGGATGTAATCGGCGCCGTCCAGCTCCGTGCGAAAATCGTCGAGCATGCGCGCGCCGAGTTCCGCGGCGCGTCCCATCAGGTTGTCCTTTTCCAGGGTGTCGATCACCGCCAGGGCCGCCGCGCAGGCGAGGGGGTTGCCGCCGAAGGTGGAGCCATGGTGGCCGGGCTTGAGCAGGTGGGCGGCCTTGCCTCGGGCCAGGCAGGCGCCGATGGGAACGCCGTTGCCCAGTCCCTTGGCAGTGGTGACCACGTCGGGCAGGATGCCGCTTTGCTGGTAGGCAAAGTAGCTTCCGGTGCGGCCGTTTCCGGTCTGTACCTCGTCGAGCATCAGCAGCCAGCCGTTCTGGTCGCACAGCAGCCGCAGGCGCTCCAGGTAGTCGTCATCGGGCACGCGGACCCCGGCTTCGCCCTGGATCGGCTCGACCAGCACGGCCACCACGTTGGGGTTGTTGCCGGCGATGGTCTTGACCGCTTCCACATCGTTGAAGGGGGCGCGCACGAACCCGGATACGAGCGGCTCAAAGCCCGCCTGGGCCTTGCGGTTGCCAGTGGCGCTGAGGGTCGCCAGGGTCCTGCCGTGGAAGGATTGTCCCATCACCACGATGGCCGGGTTTTCGACACCGCGGCTATGGCCGTAGAGGCGGGCCAGTTTGATGGCCGCTTCGTTGGCTTCCGCCCCGGAATTGCAGAAGAAGGCGGTGTCCATGTCCGCAATCTGGGTAAGGCGGTCGGCCAGCTGCTGTTGCAGCGGAATGGTGTAGAGATTGGAGGTGTGGATCAGCTTTGCCGCCTGGTCGCTGATGGCTCGGGTCACCGCCGGGTGGGCGTGGCCCAGGCCGCAGACGGCGAGCCCGCTCAGGGCGTCGAGAAACTTGTTTCCCTTCTCATCATAGAGCCAGGCGCCTTCGCCACGCTCAAAGGCCACGGACAACCGTGCGTAGGTATTCATCAGAGGCTGGGAAGCCATAGACTTCATCTCCTATACAACGCAAAAAGGCAGCCCGTGCTGCCAATAAAAGGGACCCATTCTAGCCGTGGGGCGGTGCCTTGGCAAACGCACGCTGATGAGGCATGTTAACGGGGAGTATAGACCCTGGCGCCCCGCCAAGCGGGGTTGCGAAAATGACAAAGATCATTTGTAATGCGCTCGCCGGAGGGTCTTGGCATCAAATCCGACTGTCCAGGTCGGCTTTGTGTATAATAGGTATTTTTCGGTTCCGGCCGAACTTCCCAACAGTCCATACCCATACAAGGTGTTTGAATGTCGACCGTCGTTGAAACCATCAAAGAGCAGATCGAGTCCAACAGTATCCTGCTTTACATGAAAGGCACGCCCAAGTTTCCGCAATGCGGCTTCTCTTCGCAGGCCGCCCAGGCGTTGATGGCTTGCGGTGAGCGTTTCGCGTTCGTGAATATCCTGGAAAACCCGGAGATCCGCGCAGAGCTGCCCAAGTACGCCAACTGGCCTACGTTTCCCCAGCTCTGGGTCAAGGGGGAGCTGATCGGCGGCTGTGACATCATCGTCGAGATGGCCCAGACGGGCGAGTTGCAGACCCTGGTCAAGGGCGCGGCGGACGACGCACCCGAGGCCGAGTAAGCCGGCGCTTGAGCAGTCGGGCACCCCGCTGGACAGCCTTCGGGGCCTCGACTATATACAGAGCACATCGAACGTTTGTATTCGAACGTATCATTATTACAAGGGAGAAGCTTAAATCATGAGCGTACTCGTAGGTAAGGAAGCACCCGATTTCACCGTTCCGGCGGTATTGGGTGATGGTCAGATTGTCGATTCCTTCAACCTCAAGGAGGCAATCAAGGGAAAATACGGCCTGGTGTTCTTCTACCCGCTGGATTTCACTTTTGTCTGCCCTTCCGAGCTGATCGCCCTGGATCACCGGGTTGAGGACTTCAAAGCGCGCGGTGTAGAGGTGATTGCTGTCTCCATCGACTCCCACTTTACCCACAACGCTTGGCGCAACACGCCGGTGAACGCGGGCGGCATCGGGCCGGTCAAGTACACCATGGCCGCCGACATGGCTCACGATATCTGCAAGGCGTACGACGTGGAGTCCGCCGGCGGTGTGGCCTTCCGCGGCGCCTTCCTGATCGACAAAGAGGGCATGGTGCGCTCTCAGATCGTTAACGACCTGCCCCTGGGGCGGAACATGGAAGAGATCCTGCGTCTGGTCGATGCCCTGCAGTTCCACGAGGAGCACGGCGAAGTCTGCCCGGCCAACTGGAAGAAGGGTGACAAGGGCATGCAGGCCTCTCCCGAGGGCGTGGCCGCCTACCTGAGTGACAACGCCGATAATCTCTAACGGTGCCGGCTAACGGCCGTTTTGCCGCTTAAATAAAAAACCCGCCAATGGCGGGTTTTTTTGTGGGTTGCCTATGGTCGCACCTGGCAGGAAGGGCATGCAGAAAGCATCGCGCTAGTTGCTCCAGCTGGTCTCACCGCTGCCGATCACCCCGTTATCATCCCGGTCCCAGCGCTTGATGCCGGTGGAGGTGATCTCCAGGTAGCCGGTCCCTTCCTGGGGCGTTCCGCTGATCGGGGTCGCCCGCAGAACGTAACTGCCGGCATCCGCGGACTGGATGCTGAGGTCGTAATACTTCTTGCTGGAGTCCACCGGGGACTGCGACGGGTAGACGGAGCCATCCGGCGGGCTGGGAAAGCTGGTGTCGGCTTCGGCGCCGAGGTAGGTGCTGTGGTTGGTCCGGTAGCGCTCCATGGCTGTGACAAAGGCCAGCAGCGCGCCCTGGGCGTCGGTGCGGCGGCTGTCCACCAGGTAGGCTTGGTAGCTGGGGTAGCCGATTGCCGCGATGATGCCGACGATGACCAGTGCGATCATCAGCTCCAGCAGGCTGAAACCGCCCTGGGAAAAGCGGGTCTTGCTCATTGGTTAACCTCGATCCAGTAGGTGCGTACCGATTCCACGTTGGTATCCACTTGGTCAAGCCGCTCGGGGCCGACCCAGACCGTGGGCTTGCTCTCAAGGGTGTCGATGACCGTGGGCGTGGCCGGGATACTGCCGATCTGCAGCTGGATCACCCGGTCATCCTTGGTGGTGCTGGCATCGTTGTTGATGTCCCGCATCGGCGTGGCGTCGAACAGGCTGACCAGGTAGGCGCGGCTGGTGCCCCTGGCCGGGTTGCAGGAGCCGGTCTCCGGTGTTGAAGGCTCGTAGGTGGTGAACACGATCTGGTTTTGAATCGTGGTGCTGGAGGAGAGCACTTTCTCGCCGGTGTTCTCCATCCGCAGGTACCAGCCCTGCTTACGGTTGGTATGGGAGTTGGAAAGCGCCACCTCAGCCTCGTTCTGCTGGTTGGCGTCCCCCTGCATGATGTGGTTGTCGGTGGCGTCGTAGAGATCCGCTTCGGTGAGGGTGGTCCAGCTGCTCGGCTCGTCGTAGGTGTCGAACAGCTTGATCATGTAGAAGCGGTCCTCAATGGCCATGTTGAGGGGGTGCGCCCGGTAACCCGAACCGATGGCCAGCGACAGGTAGCGGTCCTTGCCCTCCACCGCCAGGGCCAGGTCGGGGGCATAGTAGAAGCGCCGGTTGTTGGCCGCATCGGTGCCCGCCAGGTCGGCGATCCGCGTGGCGTTGGCGAAGTGCTGCAACTGGGTGGCCGTGTTGTCGATGTCAAATCGCCAAATCTGCCCGCCCATATCGCCCACGTAGAGCTGGTCGGCCCGTCCGTCTTGGTTCATGTCCAGCACCTGCACCGTGGAGGGGATGCTGTAATCCATTCCCGAGACGGTCAGGTCGTGGCCGAGGTCGCCGCCGGCGGACCACAGCAGGTTGCCGTTGGTGGCATCGACCATATAGATCGCGTTGCCCATGCTGTCCACGGTGCGCTGGCTGGCGTTGTCCTGGTTGGGGTCGTAGCCGCCGCCGAAGATCAGCACGTCGTAGACGACGCCGTTGAACATGACCTTGGATTTGACCGGCTTGGACCAGGTCTGGCCGAGGTGGGCGAAGTCGCCGCTACCGCCGTTGATCTGCCACAGCACCTGGGGGTTGTCCACATCGGTTACATCCAGGGCGTAGTAGTTGCGTCCACCCCGGCGCATGCCGATGTAGAGACGGGCGAAATCGTCCGCGTCCTTGAGGTCGCCGTCCATGTTGGCGTCTTTCTGCCAGATGGTGATGCCTCCGTCGAGTCCGTAAGGGCGCGGGTCCACACTGGCGTTGACGAAGTAGGTGTTCAGGTTCGCCAGCAGCTCCTTGGGAATGAAGGCGAACTGCTCGATGCCGGTGTTGATGTCCACCGCGTGCAGGTAGCCCTCGTTGGTACCGAAGAAGATGGTGCTTTCCAGTACGGTGCTGTTGCCGTCGTAGGTCACCAGCTCGGGCCGGGAGTGGAGGGGATCGCCCAGCTCGTAGCGCAGGGCGTCGTTCTCGTCCAGGCCCCGGGCCCACTGCAGCAGGTCGTGACGGTAGGCGTCGGTCTTGCCGACAATGTCGAGCAGCTCCTTGGTGATCAGCGGATTGCTTTCGTGCACCCGGTTCTCGCTCACGCTGAGGGCTGCCCCCGAGGCGTTGGTGAACACGTTGCGCACCAGCGGCAGGCGGCTGGCCGCGCCGCCTTTTTCGACCTGGTTGCCGTCTTCGTCTGCCGACCAGAAGCTCTTGGAGTCCTGGCTGAAGAAACCGGTGAGCGGGTCGATCGCCGGCTGCTGCGGGTTGCGGTTGTCGTACAGTGTGGCGGGGCTGCCCTTGAGCTGGTAGCGCTTCAGGTTGCCGTACCACTTGGCGGTTTCCTGGGGTTTGAACAGGGAGAAGTAAACATCGTCCCGGTGGGCGAAGCGGTTGAACTGGTTGATGGTGACGCTCGGCTCCACGAAGGTGGTGTTCACCGCCTTGATGCTGCGCACGATGCTGTCGAAGACCGAGGTCAGGTCCGCGGCCGACTCCGCTTCATAGAAGGCGCCGTCGCCCTCGTAGGCCAAATTCGCCAGCCAGGGATCGGAGAAGTTGAAACCGATGGTGTAGGTCTGCACCGTCTGGTTGTTGGCCAGTGATGTGAGCTGGTCCGCGTTGTTCAGGTAATCCACCAGTTCCCGGGTGCACGCCTTGGCGCCGGATTCGGCGCAGCTGCTGAGCCCGGTCATGTTCTGGATCTTGTCTGCCGAGCTGTTGCTGTTGGGCAGACCGTCGCTCAGCAGCACGATGTAGTTGGGCTGGCAGGACTCGGTGACCGGGGTGATATAGGTCGGGGTTCCGTCCCAGTGCTCGTCGGCGCAGGCGCTGCTGTCGAGGTTGTCACCGGTACAGCTGCCGGAACGGTCCAGCGTCTCGATGGTGCCGGTGTGAGAATCAATATGGGAAATGCGGGTGTACTCGCGGCGGGTGGTGCTGTCGCCGCCCCGCTTCAGGCCGTAGTCCACACCTTCACCGCGGAAATAGCGGGCCGCCTCGTAGAGAGCGTCGGTCAGCGGGGTGCCCGGCTTGTACTGGATGCCGTTGACCATCTGCTTGAGATCATCGCGCACGGTGTTGGTGCTGGCGGTGACGTCCGAATCCTTGGCGTAGTAGACCAGGCGGGGAGCCAGGGTGCTGCCATCGTAAGATTCCACGATCCGGTTGCCGTTGCCGCTGATGATAAAGCTGATGCTGTTGCCCCCGGCCCAGCCGGCCCGTTGCAGTACTTCGTTCAGCAGCGGGGCGATGTTGGGGGAGCGCTTGATGTCGTGCTCAGACGGCCACTGGTCGTTGATCTCCCAGGTGACGCTGGCCGAGGTTTTCGGCCGGGTGCTGATATCCCCCGCGGCGGTGGTGAAGGTGGTGCTGTTGTCGGTGTCCTCGGCATGGATCACCAGACTGGTGGAGGCGGCGGGATCCACCTCGTCCACGGCAAACTCCAGGTAGGCGTGGTTCAGGGTCGAGCCCTGGTTCAGCTGCAGGTTGTTGAAGCGCAGCCCCACGGTCTGGTTGCCGCTGCTGTTGGCGTCGTCGACCACCAGCTCCAGGTCGGTGCTGTCGAGGTGCACCGATCCGCTGCTGTACTGCTCGGCGTCGTCGCTGCTGGCGGTAATAATCTTGGCGTACTCCCGGGTGTAGCAGCCGGGGGCGGACTCGTCGAAGGTGTAGGTAAGGTCGAGCCTGGGCGCGAGGCTGGGGTTGGCCTCGTAGGCCTTGGCGGTGCGCAGCCCCGTACCCTGGACGAAGAAGGAGATGCTGTTGCCGCCGCACCAGTCACTGTGATTCACCACCGTCTGCACCAGACTGGCGATGGAGCCGGCGTCGCCGCTGGAGAAAGTATATTCGGTTCCCTCGGTCCAGCTCGGGACCGTGTTTTCAACCATGCCCACGCCCACCGAGTCGGTGGCGGTGCGGCTGCTGATGTCGAATTCGGTACCGGTGAAGGGCTCGCTGTGGCCGGCATACTCGGCCAGGAAAATCAGGTCTGTCGGGCCGCTGGTGTCGCCGTTGGCGGTGAAGGTCAGCTCGGCGGAGGTGATAGTGGCCCCCTGGGGCACGTTGATCTCGTTGAAGCGCAGCGCGGTCAGCTGGGGACCGGAGGTTTCGGAAGCCTCGTAGGTAACGTGCAGGATGGCGGCAGCATCGGATTCCCCGTCCACGGTTTCCACCTCCCGGTAACCGCTGCCGCTCTCGTGCTCGATGATAAAGGCCATGTGATTGTTGGCGGCCCAGCCGGTGCGGTCCACCACTTCCTGCACCACGGCGCTGATATCGCTTGTGAACAAAGACTGGTTGGGACCGGGATCGTCGACATTGGCCCAGAGTGCGCTGGCCGCGGTCTTGCTGCGCCCGGAAATGTTGCCATTCTGGCTGTCCAGGAAGAAGCTGGCGCTGTCGACGTCCTCGCCGTAAATCCGGAAAGAGACGTCGCCGGTACGCTTACTGTCGATTTCGAATTCAATGTTGGCGGAGGTGATGGTCGCGCCCTGGGGAATGTTGACGTTCTGAAAACGCAGGCCGATGATCTGCTCGTGACGGCCGTCCTCGTGGGCCAGCTCCAGGTCCGAGCTGGTGCGGTTGACCGCGCCCGAGGCGACGTTCTCTTCGGCGTCGTCCTTATAGAAGCTGACCTGCACGTCGACGGAGCCGGCGGCAGTGGGCGGTACTTCGGTCATCTCCAGTGCGGTGGAGTTAAGGCGCATGATGCCGAGGGCTGACTGCTCGGCGTCGTCCTCGGAGACTTCGATGGTGCGGTTGACGCTGCCGGTCAACACCTGGCCGGCGCTCGGGGTGCCGCTCAGGGTGCCGTTGATATCGCGGATCGGGTAGAGCACGGGGCCGCCCGGGTCGCTGAAACGCATGAGGCCGACGTTGATGTCCTGGGCCGCGTTGAGAATATTGTTGAGGGCCCTCTTCATCCGGTCGAGGCGGGTGGTGTCGCCCCCGTCGGTCAGCATCATGGAGCTGGAGGTGTCCAGTACGAAAAGCACGTTGGGCTGCACGGTCACCGTGGAGGAACCACCGAAGTAGATCTCGGTATCGTCCGCCCAGGCGGGCGTGCAGACCATCCAGGTGCTCAGGAAACTACCCAGCAACACACGGGCGTGTTTGTAGATCCCGTTCATGACATCTCTCCCCTTGCTGTTCATCCGTCGGATGAGCCGACAAAGCTCACCCGGTAAAATCCCTGGCGGATTTCGGTCGTGGCGTTCATCGAGTCCATGCTGCCGATGGCGTGGATCTCGTACATGTAGGTCGAGGCGCTGCCGATGGAGTTGCCCGGGGCAATGCCCTCGCCCTTGAATTCGATCTGGGCGGACGCGGTGACGCCGCTGTCGCCGATGGGGACGCTCTGCTGCGACGAGGTGGCGGTGGAGACATCGTCAATCGCTTCGAACATGAGGTTGTCATTGTTGATCGCGACCTCGACCGCGCTTTCCGCCGCCTGGAAGGTACGGTTGTAGGTCTGGGCATTGGCCGCCATCTTCTCCTCAAAGGTGGAGGTGCGGGTGGCGGTGGCGGCGATGAGGGTGACCATCAGAATCACCAGCAGGCAGACCACCAGTACCATGCCCCGTTCTCGGCCGTAAGCGGCATTTTTTTCGGGCATTCTCATCGGTCCAGGTTCCTCAGGTAAAGGGTGCTGGTAAAGACCTGTCGCAGGCGCCGGTCGCCGGGGTGGGTGGCCTCCGGGGTGGTGGCGCCGGCAGGCTCGACCAGGGCGCCGGGGAGCTGGTAGCTACGGCTGTCGTCCTCCTTGAGCACCGGCTCGCTGCTGCTGACCAGCACCGCCAGGCGGATCGCCTCCACGCTGGCAAAATCCAGATTGCCATCGTCAGCGGGGACGAAGCGCAGGTTCTTGTTCACCCGCTGGCCATAGGTGACCTGCAGGGACTCTACCCCTTCCACCAGCTCCTCTTCCTTGCCGGTCACGTTGCCGGAGCCATCGTGGAAGGTAGCGTCGAACTGGTAGAGGGCGTAGATGTCATCGCCTTGGGAGTTGTTGCGCCCGGTGTCGCGCACGTAATAGGCGAGGGCCTTGTACGTCATCACCTGGGCGTCCTCGCCGTAGGGCTTGCTCAGGTTGTTGCTGCTGTTGTTGGACTCGGAGTGGGCGAGGGTGTTCTTGCCGTCGCTGTCCTTCTGGAAGTTAACGATGCGAAACATGTCGGCGCTTTCGCAGTCGGAGACCACCACGATGTCATACTGATTCAGGCCGATGCTGTTGTTGTCGATCTTAACGTTTGCGTTGACCGCCGTGCAGGAGTTGATATTCCCCTGGCAGAGGACGTTGACCCCGGTGGGGCTGACGAACTGCAGGTAGACTACGTCGCTGCCCTCGGGTACACCGCTGATGAAGTCGAGGTCGTCGTTGCGGTTGGCCACATCCCAGTGGCTGTGGTCGGTTTCGTAGCCGCGGATGCCGTCGTTGGTCAGATCGTAGGTGGGGGCGCCGTCGGCGATGATGTTCATGTCCACCAACACCGGGTCGATGCAGCCCTGGTAGCCGGCCATGCGCAGGTCCCGGCTGAGGATGTCCATGGCGAGCCGGCCGGTCTCCTGCACGCGGGCGAAGGCATGGGCCATGCGGTCGGTGCCGCTGCTGCCGACGAAGATCTCAAAGACCCCGAGCATCAGGAAGGTGCTGATCACCAGGGCGATCATCAGCTCTACCAGGGAGAGCCCGGCTTGGCGAAGTCTGTATAGGGGCTGGCCGCGTCTCATGATCAGTCCGTCAGGTTGAAATCCAGGGAAAACTGCTTGGATTCGGTGCTCTTGTTGCTGCCGCCGCCGACGTTCCAGTCCACCTCGTCCCAGCTGACGGTGATGGAGTAGAGGGAGCCGCTGGCGGTGACCGAACCCACACCTCCGGGCAGCAGGGGCCGGTAGTCAGCACCGTCATGGCCGATGCCGGTGACGTCCTTGAAGTTCTCCGCCCACTCGCGCAGGTCCTGGTCGCGCAGGCTGCCGTCGGTGCAGCCGTTGATATCGGTGATGCAGCTGGTGGCCGACGGCAGCGGGTCGTTCTCAGAGTGGAACGCGTAAGCGCTGCTGTTGGCCAGGGCGTAGCCGGCGTTGACGCGCAGACGGTCAGCCATGTCGTAGGCCAGCAGGCTGGCCTGGGAGCGATAATAGGCGCTGCGGTTATTCTGCAGGCCGGTAATTTGCAGGGCGGTGGCCCCCAGCAGGGCGGTGGTGATCAGCACCAGGGCGATCAGCACCTCCAGCATGCTGACCCCGGCCTGCATTCGGGCCCAGGGGCGGACGCTGTTGATGATCATGGGCATGTGACACCATCCGCAGCCGTACCGCCTGAATGGCGATTGACGATACCGTCGCCGTCCTCGTCACTGGCCAGGCGTGAGACGCCGGCGATGTTGAGAATCACTGCCTTGGCCCCCGTCTCTCCGCGCCCGTCGCACAGGGTCAGGGTTCCCGCGGTGGGGTCGTTGGCGTAGAGAAAGCCGACGGCGTTGAAATGGATGCGCCCGCTTGCGCCGAAGTTAAAGCCGCTCTGGCGCAGGGTGTTGCCGCCTTCCAGGGCCTCCTGGGCCAGGATCAGCTCATCGTCACCGTCAATGATGGCATTGCCGTTGTTGGTGTTGTCGCTGAAGATGATCCAACCGTCTTCCCAGTTGCTGCTGTTGCAGTTGGCGGCGTTGTCGCTGGCGCAAAGGGTGACGATGCTCCTGCGGTTGGCGGCCTCGGCACGGGCGAGGTGGACCGTGCCGATCAGGGTATTGATCTGGCTGGTCATTCGGTTGTCGCGGATAAAACTGGTCATGCCAGGGGCCACGATGCCGGCCAGGATGGCGACAATGGCTACGGTCACGATCAGTTCAATCAGGGTAAAACCCGCACTCGCTTTCATGCTTGCTCGCATACTCACTTTCTCACCCCGCACCTTAGGCCGAAAGGGGCCGGAGGGCGTTGACCTGAGGCAGGGTTAGCAACCGTCCCTGTTGAGCTAAATCAACAAAACGGTAGAAAGGCGCGGGTCCCGAGCGTCGCTTTCTCCGATGTTCGCTCTTAACTATAGCATTTTAAAGGATAAATGCTGTTAAAGCGGCCGTTAAACGGGTGTTTGAAAAAAGCTTAGCCTGTGGCAAGCCCCAGGGCGATATCGGTCAGCTGTTGCCAGGGGGGCTGAGCGCCGCGTCCCTTGATGGCGCTGTCGGCTCGGGCGCACTGCTGCAGCAGGCGGCTCAGGGTTTCGGTGCGCAGCCGTTTCAAGGCGCGGTTGACCTGGGCTTTGCGTTTGCCAAAGATCCGGTGCTTTTTGAATTGGACGTCGTTTACCGGTCCGGCGGCGAGGGCGGTGAGGGTGCGCAGTTCGCGGCTCAGGGCCCAGAGTGCCACCGAGGGTTCGGCGCCCTCGGTTTGCAGGCGTTGCAGGATTTTCAGGCAACGCCCCGGGTCTCCCTGCAGGGCGGCATCGGTGAGGGCGAAAATGTCGTAGCGGGAGCTGTCGGCCACGCCGCCCAGCACGTGCTCTTCGGTGAGGGTCGGTGTGTCGTGCAGCAGGCGCAGCTTTTCGATTTCCTGGATCGCCGCCAGCAGGTTGCCCTCGACCCGCTCGGCCAGCAGGCGCGCGGCCTCGGTGGTGGCCTCAAGGCCTGCCTGGGCGCAGCGTTGCTGGATCCAGCGCGGTAATTGCTGGATCTCCACGGGCCAGAACGCGAGGGTCGCCCCGGCCTGGTCAATGGCCTTGAACCACTTGCTCTTCTGGGCGCTGGCGTCCAGGCGCGGGCAGTAGATCAGTAGCAGGGTATCCGGGGAGGGCGTCTTGAGGTAGGTTTCCAGCACCTCGCTGCCCCGGGGGCCGGGCTTGCCGTTGGGAATGTGGAGTTCGAGCAGCAGTTTCTCGGAGAAGAGCGAGAGGCTGTTGGCCCTTTCCAGCAGGCTCTCCCACTGAAACCCGGCTTCGGCGTGGAGCACTTCGCGCTCGGCGTAGCCGTTGCTTCGGGCCTGCTGGCGCAGCTGGTCGGCGGCTTCCTGGATCAACAGCGGCTCGTCACCACTGAGCAGGTAAACCGGCAGCAGGGGGCGCTGCAGGTGGCCGGTCAGCTGGTCGGGAGCGAGTTTCACGGCAGGGCGGCGCTTTTTTCGGCCTGGCCGGTGCTCAGGTAGCGGCGAACGACCTGTCGGGCCAGGTCTTCATACATCTCCTGGCGTAGCAGCGCCTCTTCGGCGGCCTTGGCGTTGATGTTGTTTTCGTCGAAGCGGTAGATCCGTTCCACCAGCAGCTCCTGGGGTTCGATCAGGAGGGTGCCCTTGGGGTCGCGGATCGCAAAGCGCACCTGGGAGCGCAGCTCGTACTCCTCGGCCTTGGCATTGGGGGTGAGGGTGGCCGCGCGCCGGTCATGGCGCTCGGAAAGCAGCTCCAGGTGGTAGCGGGCGGCGGTTAATTCCAGCAGCTTGATGTCATTGGCCCGCAACTGGCGCTCAAGAGGCCGGGCCACCCGGCTGTTGGCGGGGTGGCTCAGGTGCACCAGCTTGAGGGTTTCGGGTACCGAGACCATTCCCCGCAGGTGAAACCCGCACCCCAACAACAGCGCGCAGCTCAGGGCCAGCAGGGCGGTTCGCCCCTGTCGCAGACTGGCGCCCATCACTTGTCGCTGACGACGATATTCACGAGCTTGTTAGGCACCACGATCACCTTGCGGATCACCTTGGCCTGGGTGAAGCGGGTGACGTGCTCGTCGGCCAGGGCGGTTTGCTGGACAAAATCCCGGTCGGCGTCGGCGGGGACCTGGATCTTGGCCCTCAGTTTGCCATTGACCTGGACCACCACGGTGATGCTGGCGCGCACCAGGGCGCTTTCGTCCACTTGCGGCCAGGGGGTCTCCAGCAGCTCGCTGTCGTGGCCCAGGGTCGACCAGAGCTCGTGACAGATGTGGGGCACGATGGGAGAGAGCAGCACTACGGCGGCCTCCAGGGCTTCTTGCACCACGGCGCGGCCCTGCTCGCTGGTGTCAACGAAGCGGCTGACGGTGTTGGTCAGCTCCATCACCGCGGCGATGGCGGTGTTGAAGGTGTGGCGGCGTTCGATGTCGTCCGACACCTTGCCGATGGTCTCGTGAGTCTTGAGACGCACCTCCCGCTGCTTGTCGTTCAGGGCCTCCTTGTCGAGGGGTGCAACGGGACCGCGCTGATCGTGCTCGTAGACCAGTTTCCAGAGCCGGCGCAGATAGCGGTGGGCTCCCTCTACGGCGCTGTCAGACCACTCCAGGGACTGCTCGGGCGGGGCGGCAAACATCATGAACAGTCGCACGGTATCGGCCCCGTAGCGGTCGATCATGACCTGGGGGTCAATGCCGTTGTTCTTGGACTTGGACATCTTGCTGATGCCGCCGAACTCTACCGGCTGGCCGTCGGCCTTGAGGGTGGCGGAGACGATCTGGCCCTTTTCGTCCCGGCGGCACTCTACCTCCGTGGGGGCGAACCAGTGCAGGCCGCCCTGGGCGTCTTCCCGGTAGTAGGTTTCGGCCAGCACCATGCCCTGGGTGAGCAGCTTCTTGAAGGGCTCGTCGGATTTGACCAGTCCCAGATCGCGCATCAGCTTGTGGAAGAAGCGGGCGTAGAGCAGGTGCAGGATGGCGTGCTCGATGCCGCCGATGTACTGGTCCACCGGGGTCCAGTAGTCGGCGCGCTGATCCAGCATGGAGTCGGAGGCGTCCTTGCTGGCATAGCGGGCGTAGTACCAGGAGGACTCCATGAAGGTGTCGAAGGTGTCGGTCTCACGGGTGGCATCGCCGCCGCAGCTCGGGCAGCTGGTTTCGTAGAAACTGGGCATGCTCTTGATCGGTGAGCCGGAGCCGTCGAATTCGACGTCGGTGGGCAGCACCACCGGCAGGTCTTTTTCGGGCACCGGCACGGAGCCGCAGCGGTCGCAGTTGACCACCGGGATCGGTGTGCCCCAGTAGCGCTGGCGGGAGACGCCCCAGTCGCGCAGGCGGAAGTTGACCTGGGTGTCGCCCTTGCCCGCTGTCTTGAGGTGAAAGGCGATGGCCTTGAAGGCCTGCTCAAAGTCGAGGCCGTCGAAATCCCCCGAGTTGATCAGCTCCCCCTTGTCCGTGAAGGCGGCGCGCTCGAGGTCGCACTCGGTGTTATCGTCCAGCGGCTTGATGACCTGCTTGATCGGCAGCTGGTATTTATGGGCGAACTCCCAGTCGCGCTGGTCGTGGCCGGGAACCGCCATGACGGCGCCGGAGCCGTACTCCATGAGGACAAAGTTGGCGACCCAGACCGGGACACGTTCGCCGGAGATGGGGTGAACTGCCTGGAAACCGGTGGCCATGCCCCGTTTTTCCATGGTGGCCATTTCCGCCTCGGCCACCTTGAGGTGGCTGCACTCGTCGAGGAAGGCTGCGAGTTCGGGGTTGTTCTGGGCCGCTTTCTGGGCCAGGGGGTGCTGGGGTGCCACCGCCACGTAGGTGACACCCATCAACGTATCGGGGCGGGTGGTGAAGACCGTGAGGTCGCCGTCGCCCTCGACGTGGAACTTGAGCTCAACCCCCTCGGAGCGGCCGATCCAGTTCTTCTGCATGGTGCGGACCTGTTCGGGCCAGCCGTCCAGCTGGTCCAGGTCCTTGAGCAGTTCCTCGGCGTAGTCGGTGATCTTGAGGAACCACTGGGGAATCTCCTTGCGCTCCACCGGGGCGCCGGAGCGCCAGCCGCGACCGTCGATCACCTGCTCGTTGGCTAGCACGGTCTGGTCCACCGGGTCCCAGTTGACCATGGCGTTCTTCTTGTAGACCAGGCCCTTCTCCATCAGCTTGGTGAAGAACCACTGCTCCCAGCGGTAGTACTCGGGGTGGCAGGTGGCCACCTCCCGGCTCCAGTCATAGCCAAAGCCCAAGGACTTGAGCTGGTTCTTCATGTAATCGATGTTCTGGTAGGTCCACTCCGCCGGCGGCACCTTGTTCTTCATGGCGGCGTTTTCCGCCGGCAGGCCAAAGGCGTCCCAGCCCATGGGCTGCAGCACGTTCTTGCCCTGCATACGCTGGTAGCGGGTGATTACGTCACCGATGGTGTAGTTACGTACGTGCCCCATGTGCAGGCGACCGCTGGGGTAGGGAAACATGGAGAGGCAGTAGAACTTCTCTTTCGCGGGATCTTCGGTCACCTTGAAGCTCTGGTTCGCCTCCCAGTGCTGCTGGGCCTGGGTCTCGATTTTCTGGGGCTGGTACTGTTCGTTCATTGGCTCTCAAATGCTGTGAAAAAAGCGGAACCGGCATTTTCGCGGTTGCAGCGGACACAGTCAAAGGAATTTCCCCCGGCGGGGCGGGACCGGCTAACAGGGCCGCTTAAACCACGCTAGGCTATTAGGTGCATCCGGAGGCGATTTTTGGTGACGCCACCGGGTCACGCCGCGGTTACCCAGGAGTCTGATCATGAGCGATACCTCTTCCGACAGAAAACCGGATCGGCCCGAGCACTCGGCGAAGGCCCCGGAGATATACAACCGATTGCTGGAACGGGTTTACCTCTCGGTGGAGGGGCTGGAAGAGAAGTCCTGGCCCTTTATCAAGCGCAAAATAGAAGAGGCCGCGGAGGTTGAACTCGCCGCCGAGGAGATGACCCGCGAAGAGATGGACCTGCTGCAGGCGTATCTCAAGCGCGATCTCAAGGACCTGGGGGCTTTCGCCCACAAGACCGGTGAGGGGTTGGCGGCCTGGCTCAAGTTCGATCTCAACGTGCTGGAGCAGCGGGTGGCGGACATGCTCGGCTCGCTGGCGGACAGAACCCGTATCGATTATACCGAGCTGCAGCAGCGCCTGGATCACGGGCCCGAGGATTACCTGGCCGGAGAGGTGGCGGGGGTGGGGACATTACGCTGCCTGGACTGTGGGAGCCTGGTGTCCCTGCATCGCACCGCCGTGCTGGAGCCCTGCCACGACTGCGGCTGTCACTATTTTCACCGCGACAGCCGGATCTGGTCTAGCTGAGCGCCGAGCACCGTGCGCGCCGGGCTCGGGGCAGGGCGGTGAGACCGGCTAGCAGCAGGGCGCAGCCGGCAAGTACCGGCAGTGAGCCCCAGCGGGCGAAGGGGGTGCTGCCCTGGTAGGGTTGTACCTCTCCCTCCAGAACGGCGGCCTTGAACTGCGGGCCTTGGGCCTGGATCTGACCGTCCGGTCCGATCAGGGCGGAGATCCCGTTGTTGGTACTGCGGATCATAAAGCGCCCGTTCTCCAGGGCCCGCATGCGTGCCATCTGCAGGTGCTGGTGGGGCGCCAGGCTGTCTCCGAACCAGCTGTCGTTACTCACCGTCAGCAGCAGGCCTGCCTCCCGGCTGCTGCGGGCGATCAGATCCGGGTAGACCACTTCATAGCAGACGGATGCGGCCACTTGCGTGCCCTCGGTAAGGTGCAGCAGGGGCTGGTCGTCGGCCCCCAGGCTGAAGTTGGACATGGGCAGGTCAAAAAAGTCGATCAGCCCCCGCAGCAGGGACTCCAAGGGAACGTACTCACCGAAGGGAACCAGGCGCTGTTTGTGGTAGATGCCCTCGGCCGCACCAAGGGCGGCGATGGCGTTGTAATAGCGGGGGCGCTCGGCTGTTGCTTCGACCGTCGGTACCCCGGTGATCAGGGCGGTGCCGGAAGCGGTTAGTTGTTCCTCGAAACGGGCGAGCGCAGGGCGGGCCCGATGCAGGAGGTTGGGTAAAGCGGTTTCCGGCCAGACCAGCAGGTCCTTGTCCAGGTGGTCCCGGCTGAGGTTCTGGTAGGTGTGGATAATCCGCTGGCGGTAGCGCGGATCCCACTTCAGGGCTTGTGGCACGTTACCTTGCACCAGCGCCACCCGCAGGGGAGGGGATTGCGTGGGGCTTGTCCACTGTACCTGTTGCAAGAGGGCGCCGCCGAGCAGCGGCAGGGTGGCGAGGGCCAGCAGGCCAAGGCGACGGCGTGGGCAGCTGTAGCGGGGCAGCAGATAAAGGGCGCTGGCCGCCAGCGCGACCAAGAAGCTGAGGCTGTAGATGCCGCTGACCGGCGCCCAGCCGGCGAGCCAGGTGTCAAGGGGGGCGTAGCCGAGGTAGAGCCAGGGAAAGCCGGTCAGAAACCAGGAGCGGAACCACTCGGCCAGTACCCAGAGCGCGGGAAAGCCCAGCAGCAGTCCCAGGCGGTGAGCGGGCACCAGGCGCCGGTAGGCGAAGGCGTGAAGGGCGAAGAAGAGGGCGATGCCGGCGACGAACAGCAGGGTCAGAAAGCCCGCCAGCCAGACCGGTGCGTTGCCGAAGCGGTGGATGCTGACAAACACCCAGGAGACCCCCACGCCGTAAAAACCGACGCCGTAGAGCCAGCCCCTGAAGGCCGCCGCCCCGGGCTTTTGCCCCTGCAGGCAGTGGATCAGTCCCAGGCAGCTGACCAGGGCCAGGGGCCAGAGGTGAAAGGGAGCAAAGGCCAGCGGGGCGAGGGCGCCGCTCAGCAGCGCCAGCAGGTGGCCACGCCAGCCCGGGGAGGGACGCTCAGAGGGCGCGGGCATGGTTCAGTCGGTGCTCTCCAGCGGCGTGACCTGCAGCAGGCGGATGCGCCGGTTGTCGGCATTGAGGACCTTGAAGTTGAACCCGCCCACGTCCACATCCTCTTCGCGTTGTGGCAGGCGCCCGAAACGCTGGGTGACGATGCCGCCGATGGTGTCGAATTCGCTGTCGTCGAACTCGCTCTTGAAGTAGGCGTTGAAGTCTTCGATGGGGGTCAGGGCCTTGACGATAAAGCCGTTGTTGTCGAACTGCTTGATCTGGGTATCGTCCTCCTCGGCGTCGTACTCATCCTCAATTTCGCCGACGATCTGCTCGAGTACGTCCTCGATGGTGACAAGACCGGCAACGCCCCCGTACTCGTCCATCACGATGGCCATATGGTTGCGGTTGGCGCGAAATTCCTTGAGCAGAATGTTGAGACGCTTGCTCTCGGGCACTACCGTGGCCGGGCGCAGGTGGCTGCGGATGTCGAAATCCTCGATGCCGCCGCTGAGCACGTAGGGCAGCAGATCCTTGGCCAGGAGAATGCCGATGATCTCATCGGGCGAATCGCCGGTTACCGGGAAGCGGGAGTGCGCGGAGGCGATCATTTCCGGGAGGAACTCCCGGGGACTGAGTTCAGAGTCGATCACCACCATCTGCGGGCGCGGAATCATGATCTCGCGCACCTGCATATCGTTGACCTCCAGGGCCCCTTCGATGATGCCCAGGCTTTCGGCGTCCAGCAGCTGGGATTTTTCCGCGTTGCGTAACAGCTCCAGCAGGCTGTCCCGGTCTTTGGGTTCGTCAGAGAAGGTTTGTGCGATGCGCTCCAGCCAGGATTTGGAACCCTGGCCGTTACTCGATCGGTCTTCGCTCATGAAAACGGATGCCTCTTAATGGCTTTCATAGGGGTCGGGAATATCAAGGGCCGCCAGCAGCCGGGTCTCCAGGGCTTCCATTTCCTGAGCCTGTGCTTCTTCCTGGTGGTCGTAACCGAGCAGGTGCAGCGTCCCGTGCAGCACCATGTGCGCCCAGTGATGAAGCGGCGCTTTGCCTTGTGCCCGGGCTTCGGCTTCGACCACCGGGGCGCAGATCACCAGGTCGCCGAGCAAGTTTAGCTCGATACCGGGTGGCGCTTCAAAAGGAAAGGATAAGACGTTGGTGGGACGGTCCCGGTCCCGGTAGTCGCGGTTGAGCTGCTGACTCTCCGCCTCATCTACCAGGCGCACGGTGATCTCGGCATCCTGTTGCCGTTCGCCCAGGGCCAGGCGCAGCCAGCGCTCAAACTCAGCTTCACCGGGCAGGTCGGCAGTCCGGGTGGCCCGCTGCAGGTCAAGTTCCAGGTTCATCCTTGGTTTCGCTGCTGTTCGGCATCGTGGCTGTCGTAGGCCCGCACGATTCGCTGCACCAGGGGATGGCGGACCACGTCCTTGGCGCTGAAGTGGGTAACGCCGATTCCGGGCACCCCCTGCAGCACCTGCATGGCATGCTTGAGGCCCGATTCGCAGCCCCGGGGCAGGTCGACCTGGGTAATGTCGCCGGTAATCACGGCGCTGGAGCCAAAACCGATCCGGGTCAGGAACATCTTCATCTGCTCCTTGGTGGTGTTCTGGCTCTCGTCGAGAATCACGAAGGCGTGGTTGAGGGTGCGCCCGCGCATGTAGGCAAGCGGCGCCACCTCGATCACGTTGCGCTCGATCAGCCGCGCCACCCGCTCAAAGCCGAGCATCTCGTAGAGGGCATCGTAGAGCGGTCGCAGGTAAGGGTCGATCTTCTGGCTCAGGTCGCCCGGCAGAAAGCCGAGTTTCTCCCCGGCTTCTACCGCCGGCCGTACCAGCAGGATGCGGTGCACCTCTTCCCGCTCCAGGGCGTCCACGGCGCAGGCTACCGCCAGGAAGGTCTTGCCGGTGCCGGCCGGGCCGATGCCGAAGTTGATATCCTGGGACAGGATGCTCTTCACGTAGCGGAGCTGGTTGTCACCGCGGGTGCGGATCAGCGCTTTCTTGGTCTTGATGGCTACTTCATCAGAGGCGTTGCCGGCTTTGCTTCCGTGGCCTTCTACGGAGGCTTCCTGCAGGGACAGGTGGACCATCTCCGGGGTCAACTGGGTCCCCTTGCGGGCTTCGCTGTAGAGTTTTTTCAGAATATCCGTGACCGTGTTGGCGGTTTTGGCGTCACCCACCAGCTGAAAGTTGTTGCCGCGGTTGTTGATCTGTACGCCCAGTCGGGATTCGATCAGTTTCAGGTGTTCGTCAAGCTGGCCGCAGAGGTTGGCCAGATCACGGGGGTCGTCAGGCTCAAGGGTCAGACGGACTGCAGTGTCGGTACTCAAGGACGCAAATTACCTCGTGGTGGGCCGCGTGCGCGGCCGTCGTTTGATTAGGTCAGTAATAGTTCAGGTTAACGGTTTTGATCAAGTTCTGAACAGATCAGTTCCCCGGCGAGGCTGTGGGGGAAGGCGCCGGTCACCCGGACGGTGGCGAAACGCCCGATCAGGTCGGGATCATCGCAGGCAAAATTGACCACCCGGTTATTTTCGGTGCGGCCCTGCAGTTTGCCCGGGTCCTTCTTTGAGAAGCCGCTGACCAGGATGCGCTGCTCGCTGCCGACCATGGCCTCGGAGATTGCCATGGCTTGGCCGTTGATGCGGCGCTGCAGTACGCTCAGGCGCAGCTTTTTGTCCTCGTCGGAGGTGTCGTCGGGCAGCTCCGCCGCCGGGGTGCCGGGCCGGGGGCTGTAGACGAAACTGAACGAGTTATCGAAGCCGATTTCGTGGATCAGGTCCATGGTGGCTTTGAAGTCCGCCTCGGTCTCTCCCGGAAAGCCGACAATAAAGTCCGAGGATAGGCTGATGTCGGGCCGGGCCTTACGCAGGCGGCGGATGATGGACTTGTATTCAAGCGCTGTGTGGCCCCGCTTCATGGCCATCAGAATGCGGTCCGAGCCACTCTGTACCGGCAGGTGGACGTGGCTGACCAGCTCGGGGATCTCGGCGAAGGCCTGGATCAGGCTGTCACTGAACTCCACCGGGTGCGAAGTGGTGAAGCGGATGCGGTCGATACCGTCGATGGCGGCCACCGCGGCGATCAGCTCGGCCAGGTCCAGCGTCTCCCCGTCGGCATCGGCGCCGCGGTAGGCGTTGACGTTCTGCCCCAGCAGGTTGACCTCCCGTACCCCCTGTTCGGCCAGCTCACCAACTTCGCGCAGGACGTCCTGCACCGGGCGGCTCACCTCTTCGCCCCGGGTGTAGGGCACGACGCAGAAGGTACAGTACTTGCTGCAGCCTTCCATCACCGATACGAACGCTTCCGCGCCCTCGACCCGGGGGGCGGGCAGGCGGTCGAACTTCTCAATCTCCGGAAAGCTGACATCCACGTGGCCGCTTTTTCCCTGCTGGGTCAGGTCCACCATTTCCGGTACCCGGTGCAGGGTCTGGGGGCCGAACACCATGTCTACGTAGGGTGCGCGGGTGCGGATCGCATCTCCTTCCTGGCTGGCGACGCAGCCGCCGACGCCGATCATCACGGCCGGGTTGGCCTCTTTGAGCTTTTTCCAGCGGCCCAGCTGGTGAAACACCTTCTCCTGGGCTTTCTCTCGAATTGAGCAGGTGTTGAGCAGCAGGAAATCCGCTTCCTCCGGCGTCTCCGTAAGCTCCATGGCGTGACTCTCACCCAGCAGGTCGGCGATGCGGGACGAGTCGTACTCGTTCATCTGACAGCCATGGGTTTTGATATAGAGCTTCTTGGTCATCGATAACTACCTGGAGGTGGCGCATGAAAACCGCCCATTATACCCGCATCGCAGGCTAAAGGCATAGGCAGCTGCTCGGATTTTGAGCGCCTTGCATTTTGGCCGGCCGTCCCCATATTCTCCCGCACCCGTGTTCGATCAACAGCGAGAGAGGCCATGCCCAAGCAAAGCATTTACCGCGTACTCTTTGTCAATCAGGACCAGTTGTTTGAGGTGTATGCGCGTCAGGTCTACCAGGGCGACCTCTACGGTTTTATCGAGGTGGAAGAGTTCGTTTTCGGCAGTCGCAGCCAGATGGTGGTCGACCCGGGGGAGGAGAAGCTCAAGAACACCTTTGCCCAGGTCAAGCGCAGTTTTATTCCCATGCACGCGGTGGTGCGGATCGACGAAGTGGACAAGGAAGGCGTGAGCAAGATCAGCGAGGCCAAAGGGAAAGTCACAGCGTTTCCGCCGTCCGCTCCCCCGAGAAAGTGAATTTGACGTTGATATTTGTCAACGAGAGCCGTTCCTTTGGTTGAAAAGGGGCAAGCAGACGCCAAAATGGTTACAGGCGGCGGCCACCGGGGCTCGGCGCGATAGCATGGTGCGATGACATTGCCAGCGGATTTCCTGTTTTATTCGGACTTTAATTGCCCGTTCTGTTTTGCCCTCAGCGAACGTCTGCTGGTGATGGGGGAGGCGGGCAACGTGCACTGGCGCGGAATCCAGCACATGCCTGCCGCCGCCAGCCACGACGCCTCGCTGGCAGACCAGACCCAGTTGATCAACGAGGTCTCGGTGGTGCGCAAACGGGCGCCCGAGATCAATATCGTCACCCCCGGCTTCAGGCCCAATACTGCCCCGGCCAACCGCTTGCTGATGAACCTCGAGGCTCAGGATCCCAAGGCGCAGTCCCATCTGCGGACCCTTGTTTACCGCGCCTATTGGCAGGAAGGGCGGGATATCAGCGATCCCGACGTACTTGCCGAGCTGTGTGAGGCGGCGGGGCTCACGTTTCCCGGGCTTGAGCTCACTGAGGCGGGCGAGACGCTGTTGGCGCGTTGGCAGCAGGAGTGGGAAGGAGGACGGTTTCAGCGACGGCTGCCGGCGATGATCTCCCGCGCCCAGGACAAGCCGCTGCTGGGCTTTCCGACCTTTGATCTGCTGGCCGGTTTTTTTGCCGGCAGTGCGCTGCCGATTGCGCCGGAGAGTCTCGCTGCCTGCGAGCTGAAGCCCCGCCAGGTGGTATTGCTGGTGGGGCAGGGCATCGGCGAGCGGTGTAATACCACAGAGCTGGAAGCCGCCTACGAGATCGTCACCGTCGCCGATCCGGAGGCGGCGGATCGCTGGATGAAGGGCCAGTCCTGCCTGCCGGACATGCTGGTGCTCGATGCGCTGAGTCTGGGGGGCGATGCCTTCGCCTACTGCACCCTGCTGCGTCAGGACGCGCGTCACCGTCAGACGTCGATCATACTGCTGCTGCAGGGGGCGGACAGCGAGCAGGAGCTGGCGGCCTTTGACGCCGGGGCCACCGACGTCATGTTCGACCTCACCCATCCCAAGGTGTGCCAGGCGCGCCTCGATTTGCAGCTGCGGGCTACGCGCAGCACCGCGTTGCTGGCTTCACTGGCCCGGCTCGACCATTTGACCGAATTGCCGAACCGGCGCGAGTACGACCGCAAACTCGAAGAGGAGTGGTTGCGGGCCAGTCGCACGGGCACTTCGTTGTCGGTGATTCTGATCGATATAGACCACTTCAAGGCTTACAACGACCACTACGGTCATGCCCGGGGGGACGACTGCCTGCGCCAGGTGGCCAAGGCCATGGCGCGGACGTTGCGGCGCCCGGCCGATCTGCTGGCGCGCTACGGCGGAGAGGAGTTCGTTGTCCTGCTGCCTGAGACGCTGCCCCGGGGCGGGCGCAAGGTGGCCCAGGCTCTGGCCGAGGCGGTGCGGGAGTTGCAGTTGCCCCACGCGCACGCGTCCTGCGCGGATCACGTCACGGTCAGCATCGGCGTTGCGACCGGAGTACCCAAACGCCAGGGGGCGCCCCGGGAGCTGACTGAGCAGGCCGACGCGGCCCTCTACCGGGCCAAGAAAGATGGGCGCGACCGGATTCGGGAGGCCTGAGTCCCGAGCGGGCCAAAAGAGGTCGGTTTCGCCTCTTCCTCCGTCCCGGGCGCTTTCTTTTTTCGCGCCGATGATCGAATATGGGCAGGGACCCCGCGTTGTTCCATGGTCGGGCACCGCGCAATTTCGGACATCAGGAGTTAAGTCCCATGCCCAGTCTAGGCCGTCTTCAGCGAATCGTGCAGGATATCAGCGCCGCCGCGTCCCTAGACGAAATTCTTCGCATTACCGCCACCCAGGTCAAAGAGGTGATGGCGGGGGATGTCTGCAGTATTTACCTCATGGACAGCCACAGCCAGGAGCTGGTGCTGATGTGCACCGACGGACTGGATCCGGCGTCGGTGGGGCGGGTGCGAATGCCGTTGGGGGACGGCCTGGTCGGCCTGGTCGGGGATCGCGAGCAGGTGCTCAACATTGAAGACGCCCCGCAGCATCCGAACTTCCACTATTTTCCCGAAACCCACGAGGAGGCCTACCACGCCTTTCTCGGCGCGCCCATCGTCCATTACCGGGAGCTGGTCGGGGTGCTGGTGGTGCAGCAGCGCGAAGCCCGCCGTTTCGACGGCGAGGACGAGGCCTTCATGGTCACCATCGCCGCCCACCTGGCCGGCACCCTGAACCATGCCATCAACAGCGGTAAGGTTTCCAACCTGCTGAAAAGCAAGAAGAAGACCAACAGCTTCGTCAACGGCATTGTCGGCTCTACCGGGGTCGGCATCGGCCGGGTGGTCTCCGCCGGCGGCACCCTGAGTTTTCGCTCGGTGGAGGAGGTCTGCGCCCTGGACCGTGACGCCGAGCTGGCCCATTTCGAGCGCGCCCTTGAGGGGGTGCGCGAGGAGCTGGATGACGGCTATCAGCAGATGGCGGGCTCCCCCGGCGACGTGCAGGCTATCTTTGATGCCTACCGGCTGATTCTCGAAGCCGAGGATCTGCAACGCGGCGTGCGCGAGCGGATCGCCGGCGGGCTGGTCGCCCCGGCGGCCCTGAAGCAGGTGATCGAGGAGCACGCGGCCATCTTCGAGGCCATGGAAGACCCCTATTTCCGTGCCCGTGGCGAGGACATTCGCAATATTGGCCTGCGGATTCTCAAGTTCCTGGTTGAGCCCGACGCCCAGCCGGTCAGTTACGATCACCCCTGCATCCTGGTCGGGGACGTGGTGGGGGTTTCCGATATTGCCCAGATCCCGCGGGAGCGACTGGCGGGCATCGTCTGCATGCAGGGGTCGGCTCTCTCCCATACCGCGATCCTGGCCAGCGCCCTGGGGGTGCCGGCGGTGATGGGGGTCGGTGAGCTGCCGCTGAGAATGCTCTCGGGCAAGCAGGCGATTATCGACGGCCACCAGGGACGCGTGCACTTTCAGCCCTCCAGCGCCCTGTTGGCCGAATTTATCCGCCTGGCGCGCCAGGAGAGCGAGTTTGACCGTTCTCTGGACAAGCTCAAAGAGGAGCCCGCACGGACCACCGACGGATTCACCACCGCCCTGTACGTCAACACCGGCCTGCTCTCGGATATCTCACCGGGCCTGCAGCGCGGCGCCGAGGGGGTGGGGCTCTACCGCACCGAAATTCCCTTTATGGTCCACGAGTCCTTCCCCACCGAAGATGAGCAGTACCGGATCTACCGTAAGGTGCTGCAGGAGTTTCACCCTCGGCCCGTGACCATGCGGACCCTGGACATCGGGGGCGACAAGCCGCTGCCCTACTTTCCGGTCAAGGAGGACAACCCTTACCTGGGCTGGCGGGGAATCCGCTTCACCCTGGATCATCCCGAGATCTACCTGGGCCAGCTGCGGGCGATGCTGAGAGCCAACGAAGGCTTGAGTAACCTCAAGATCCTGTTGCCCATGGTCAGCAGCATCGACGAGGTGGACAGCTTTTTGCGCCTGCTCGAGCGGGCCATGACCGGCCTGCAGGAGGACGGGGTGGAGGTGGACAAGCCTCCGGTGGGGATCATGGTGGAGGTGCCCTCGACCATGTTCATGCTGGATTTTCTGGCCTGGCGGCTGGATTTCATCTCCATCGGCACCAACGACCTGACCCAGTACCTGCTGGCCGTGGATCGTAACAACAACAAGGTGGCCCGGCTGTTCAGCCGCTTTCACCCGGCGGTGATCCGCGCCCTTCACTACATCATGGAGCAGAGCCGCCACCACGGCCTCAGCGTCTGTCTCTGCGGCGAGCTCGCGGCGGACCCGGCGGCGGTGCTGTTGCTGCTGGGCATGGGGGTGGATGCACTCAGTATGAACGCCTACAGCCTGCCCCGGGTCAAACACGTGATTCGCTCCTTCAGCCGGAGCCAGGCCGAAGGGCTGGTGCAGAACGCGCTGCGTATGCACAGCGAGGGCGAGATCCGGGCCATGCTGATCCACGCCCTGGAGAGCCAGGGGCTGGACCACCTGACCCGCGCCGGCACCCGACCCAGCGTTGGCGGCCGGCAGATCGAACGCCGTCGCCGCCCCCGCGACTGAGCCGCTATCAGCCCGTGGCGATGAGTTTGCGCCCCAGGTAGCTGGCGGCTACCTGCAGCATTTCCATTCCCTGGTAACGCCCGCGCATGTTACAGCGGGTGCAGAGCTCGCCGCTGGCCTGAGTCTGCTCGCGGTGCTCAATTGCTTCGCGCACCCCCATATCGGCCACGTTGCCCAGGGTTTCGCCGTGGGCCATGTCGTTGTAGCAATAGAGGTAATCTCCCAGCGAGGAGATAAAGAGGGAGCTGTTGCGGGGAATGCAGCGGAACCGGTTGTGGCGTAGCTGTTGCATCACGTCCCAGAGGCCCGGCACGAAATCCAGGTCCAGGGCGTTGAGGTTGTAGCGTTGAATAATCTTGCGCAGGGTTCGGGTCTGCTCACGCTCCTCCTGGGTACCGGCGCGGTTGTAGAAGTTGGGCGACATGCGCAGGTCCGTGATGCCCTGGCTGTGGAACCACTCGATGGTCTCGGGCAGGGTATCCAGGCACTCGGGCATCGGGGTCAGGCTGATTGACAGGTGAGTCCGTTTCAGGAGGCGCTTGGCCGCCCGCAGGTTCTCCATCACCCGCCCCTGGTCCAGGTTGGTATGCACCGCCTTGTAGGTGTCCGGGTTGATGGATGAGAAGGAGACCATCACCATCCCCAAGGCGCCATCCAGGTGGCGCAGTTTCTCCTCGTCCAGGCGTTCGCCGTTGCTGACCAGGTCGAACTGGAGCGGGTGGCTGCGACAGCCTTCGATGTACTCCATAAAGCGCGGGTGGGTGGTGGGTTCGCCGTAGCCGGCGATCAGGGCGCGGCACAGGTCCTTGGGATTCAGGCGCTGCATGACCTGGGCGTACGTCTCGGGCGTCATCAGTTTGGGGTTGCTGATCACGTGGCGCGGGCACATGGCGCATTTGGCGTTGCACTTGCTGGTCCACTCGATATTGGCGGTCAGGCGGTAGCGGCTCATGGGGTTCTCCTTCCAGTCGGTCGTTGGGGAAGGAGCTTAAAGAGGCAAGCTTAAGGCAGGCTTAAACGCGGGCCCGGGTCTGGGTTCAGAGAGACGGCGCCTGAATCGTACGCGCGGGCTTGCAGGCGCCGGCGGCGGGGGCCTCGGCGCGGGGAAAACCGACTCGGACTTCGAGCCCGCTGTGCCCCAGGGGGCTGTCCCCCAGCTGGAGTTCGGCCCCATGACGGTCGCAGATCTGGCGCACGATGGCCAGTCCCAGGCCGGTGCCGCTGACATCCTGTCCGGCCAGCCGGTAAAAGCGCTGCAGCACCCGCTGGCGCTCTTCCAACGGAATGCCGGGCCCGGTATCGGCCACGCCGAGCCACACCCGCTGTTCGTCGTGCCAGAGCCGCAGCGCGATCTCGCCGGCGAGGGGGGTGTAGCGGCTGGCGTTGTCGAGCAGGTTGCGCACCAGGATGGTGAGGCCGGTGGGGTTAGCGCTGATGTGCAGGCCCGGCTCGCCGTCCAGGGTCAGGTGCTGGGCGCGGTTGAGGGCCTTGGGAGCAAACTCGGCCACTACTGAGCGCACCAGCGGCAACGGGTCCAGGGTGGTGGTGTCCTGGTCGGCGAACTCGAGCCGGCTCAGGGTCAGCAGTTGTTCCACCACGTGGGTCATGGTATCGACCCCGGCGATGATGCGTGCGGCCGGTTCGGCGCTGCTGTCCTCAAGTTGGCGGGAGAGGTTCTGGGCGTGGATGCGGATGCCGGCCAGGGGGGTGCGTAGCTCGTGGGCTGCATCGGCGGTGAAGCGGCGCTCGCGTTCCAGCGCCGAGGCCAGCCGCGCCAGCAGACCGTTGATCGCCTCCACCACTGCCTGGGTCTCGCGGGGCTCCTCCCGGCTCTCCAGGGGCTCGAGGTGCTCGGGGGTGCGTGCCACCAGTTGCCGTCGAATGCGGCGCAGGGGCGCCAGCCCGCGGCGCACGATCAGCCAGATCAGCACCCCGATGATCGGAATCATCAGGGCCAGGGGCAGCAGGGTATGGGCGACGATTTCGTCGGTCAGCTCCTGGCGGACGTCGTCACGTTGCCCGACCTTGATCCAGAGATTCAGGCCCGGATCGTGGAGCGTGAAAGTGCGCCAGCTGTGAGACCCCAGCCGTTCACCGGCATAGCCCGGGCTGGGCGAGAAGCCGAGGCCCGGCGTCTGGGGGAGGCTGCTGAGGAGCTCCTCGCCGGCCTCGTTCCAGACCACGAACGCCAGTTTGCTCTCGTAGCGGTGCCCCTCAGGGAGCGCCTCGGGGAGGTCCTCGTTCCCGCCGTCTTCGGGGCCGGGGCTGACAAAGGGTTTGTATTTCAGCGCGTCGCGCAGCTGCGACAGGTGAGTGCGCTTGAGCTGCAGCCCGAGCAGGCTTTGCAGTACCCGGGCCATCTGGGCCAGCTCTGCGTCGAACAGCTCCTCCACCTCGTGGGTGCTGTCGCGGTAGCTCCACAGGGCGGCCACCAGGGTGACGCTGAGGACCGTGGCCAGCAGGCTGATCAGCAGAAAGCGGCTAATCGACTTCAAGCGTCGGCTCCTTGTCGCGCAGGGGCGATGCGATAGCCCACGCCACGGATGGTTTTGATCAGCTCGCTGCCCAGCTTCTTGCGCAGGTGGTGAATGTGGACCTCCACGGTGTTGCTCTCCACTTCGTCATTCCAGCCATACAGGCGCTCACCCAGCTGGTCGCGGGTCAACACCTGGCCGGGATGGTGCAGAAACTCCAGCAACAGCCCGTACTCCCGCCGTGACAGGGGCACTTCCCGCCCCCCCAGTCGCACTTCCCGCGTTGCCGGATCCACCTCCAGCTCCCCGTGCTGAATCAGCGGACTGCTGTAACCGGCGTGGCGCCTGAGCAGGGCGCGTACCCGCGCCTGCAGCTCGTCCAGGTCGAAGGGCTTGACCAGGTAGTCGTCGGCGCCGCCGTCGAGCCCCCGGACCCGGTCCGCGACCTGGTCCCGGGCGGTCAGGATCAGTACCGGCAGAGTATCGCCGCGGCGGCGCAGCCGGTTCAGGACCTCGAGGCCGTCCAGGTCCGGCAGCCCCAGGTCCAGGATCAGCAGGTCAAAGCCGTTGTTGGTCAGCGCCAGCAAGCCATGTTCGCCGGTGCGCAGCCAGTCCAGGGTTTCGCCGCTGCGGGTCAGGGCGTCCTGAATACCCTGGCCGAGCAGGGGGTCGTCTTCGATCAGCAGCAGTCGCATTCAGCCTAGGTATCCTTGTCGTCAATTTGCGCCAGGAGGTTACGAATCTCCTGGCGCCGTCCCTGGTCGGCCAGTTCGCGGCCGGGGCGCTGAGGGGCGGCGAGCGCCCGTTCCAGCGCCTTGCGCGCCGCGCCGTACTCCTGTTGGGCCACCAGGAAGTCGGCGTAGAAGAAGTTGCTGTCGATGCCGTACGGATCGATGTTCAGCGCCTGCTCCAGCAGGGAGCGGGCCTTCTTGTCGCTGCCGAAGCTGATCGGCCAACCGGGAACCTGGTAGTAGAGGGCGCCGAGACTGGTATAGGCCGAGCCTGCCAGCGCCTCAGGATCCTGCTCGATGGCCTGCTCGAAGCAATCACGCGCTTCGCCGACCAGCTTGAGGGCCCCAAGCCCGCCTTTCTCACCGGCCCAGGTGCTGAGGATAATACCTTCCCAGATCAGCAGCTCCGGGCTTTCAGGATACTGCGCATGGCGCTCCTTAGCCAGTTGGGCCAGCTGTTCCAACGCGGCCTCCCGCTTATCCTCGGGAAACTGGTAGCGGATTTCGGCCCAGCGCTGCTGTAATTCGCCCATGGCGTCGGTCGTGGCCGGGTCCAGGGCCTGGGCGGGGAGTGAGAGGACGCCCAGCCACAGCATCACTAGGGGCGCCAGTGCCGGGCGGACGTGCTGGCGCAGGAGTTGGTACAGGGACATGGTCAGATCCTCGCTTCTTTCAATGGGTTGTCAGGGTCACCATCGGCGCTGGCATAGCGCTTGATGATGGGGAGTCGGCGGCTGATGGAAGATGACACCAGTGCGGGCCAGAGGCTGTTGATGCGCACGAACAGTTTTTCCGGCCAGCCCAGGTAGCGGTTGGTTTCGCCACTGGCCAGCTGCACGATAAGGGCGCGGGCGACCGCGGCAGGCTCGTCCACCTGATTGTGCAGCTCGCGGTTGAGGGCGCAGGCCGCATCGCAGTTGAGGGCGGTACGGGTGGCGCGGGGGGCGCAGTACTGCACCTGGATATTGCTGTCGGCGAGCTCGCGGTGAAGGGCTTCACTGAAGCCCCGCAGGGCGAACTTGGTGGTGCAGTAGGCCACGTAACCGGGGTGACCGATGGAGCCGAAGGTAGAGCCTACGTTGAAAATCCGGGCCTCGGGGCGGCGGAGCAGCATAGGCAGCAGGGCATGGGTAAGCAGGACGGTGGCGTTGAGGTTGGTCTGCAGCAGCGCCTCCAAATCCTGCTCGCGCTGGTTCTCAAAGAGGCCGAAGAGGTTGCTGCCGGCCAGGTTGATCAGCACGTTGGGCGCCAACCCCCGGGCCTCGAGCTTATCCGCCAGCTCCCGCCGCTGGCCCGGCGCACACAGATCGAGCGCAAGCCAGGCGTGGGGATCGGTTCCGGTTTCGGGCAGGCTCGAGGCCAGCTGCTCCAGGGTTTCGGGGTGACGGCCCAGGGTGATCACCCGGGCGCCTTTTGCTGCCAGCTGGTGCGCCAGCTCGCGGCCGATGCCGCCGGTCGCGCCGGTGAGTAACACCTGCATCTCTCTGAACTGCATGGGGGTCTCCTTGGCGTTCTGGTGTTCTGGGGAAAAATGCGTTAATCCACCGCGTTTGCCACATGATCGAAAATGGCGCCGTAAAGGTGGTAGAACGCGTTGGCGGCGTGAATGATGGCCCGCCGGTCCTGTTGGCTTTGAATGCGGTTGACCAGTTGTTCGTAAAAGCTGACATGCTCCTGATCCAGGGAGCCGTGTGAGCGCAGGTAGCGCAGGGCGTTGTCGGGGAGGCTCAAGCGGGCTTGAATCTGGTCGGCGGCCCGGGTGGCCAGCGCGCTGCTGGTACCCTCAAGCACATGGACCATGCCCAAGAGCGATACCGGGTTGTGCCGTTCAATCCCGTGGTAGGCATAGGCCACCATGGTTTCGGTGGCGAGACAGGGGCCGGCCTCCAACACGTCCACGGGGTCGCCGCCGGCGGCGGCGATGTCGGCCAGCACCCATTGCTCGTGGCCTCGCTCCTCGTTGATGTATTCGATCAGGGCCGGCTGCAGCCACTGCTGGTCGGCGTCGAGCCGGGCGCCGCAGGCCATCAGCAGGGGCACGGTATGGCTGACGTGGTGGTAGGCCTCGCCCAGAAACGCCAGGTAGCGGGGCAGCGTCACCTGACCGGCCAGGGTTTGCTCGATCAGAGGGCGTGCCAGCAGGTGTGCGCGAGCCGTCTCGGTGTGTTGCAGCAGCTGCTGGTAGAAACTCATACGGCCTCCTTGGCGTAACAGTGGTCAATGGTCTGCCGGTAGTGACGCTCAATGCTGTTACGGCGCAGGCGTCCGTTGCCGGTCAGCTGGCCGTTGGCGGCCGAAAATGGCATTTCGGAAAACAGCCAGTGGCGGACGCGGGCGTAGTCGGGCAGGCGAGCGTTACAGCGGTCGATCCAGGCGTCGATTGCCTTGACCTCGGCGCCGGGTGCCGGTGTGATCAGCGCCAGGTTGTAGGGGCGGCCGTCGCCGAACAGGCAGCACTGGCTGATCAGGGGGCTGGCGCAGAGTTCCGCTTCGACCCACTCCGGGGAGAGGTTGCGTCCAAAACTGGTGATAATCAGGTTCTTCTTGCGCCCCTCGATGTGCAGAAAGCCCTCGGGATCGAGGCGGCCCAGGTCGCCGGTATCGACCCAGGCCTCGATCGAACGAGCTTGGCGCTCGCCCAGGTAGCCGAGAAAGCAGTTGCCGCGCACTCGAATTTCCCCGTCTTTGGCCACGCTCACTTGCAGGTGGGCAAGCGGGCGGCCAACGGTTTGGAGCCGTTCGTTCTCGGGTCGGTTGAGGCTGACCACCGAGCCGCACTCGGAAAGACCGTACCCTTCGTAAACCGGCAGCCCCAGGGTGCGCGCTTGCTGCAATAGCTCCACGGGGACGTGGCCGCCGCCGACAGCCACCAGCTGTAACCCCTCGGGTGCCTTGTTTTGGGATGCCAGGTAAGTCAACGCCTGTAGCAGTTCCGGTACCAGGATCAGGCTCTGGGGCTCTGTGTGTTGCAGGTAGGCGCCGAGCTTGCGAAGGTCTACGCGACTGGCCCCTTCCAGGCCGGTGAGTCGGGTCGGGTAGAGGGCGCAGCGGGCGCCGGCACAGAGGGCCACCAGCACCCCCGCGACATTCTCCAGCAGGATAGCCAGGGGCAGCAGGGCGCTGTGTCTTTCAATCCCCAGCGGCATTACCTCGTCAACCAGCGTGTGGCAGAGACGGTCGAGGTGCTCAAGCCCCAAACAGACCCCCTTGGGTTGACCGGTGGTGCCGGAGGTGAAAGTGACCAGGGCAGTACCTTGGGGCATGGCAGGGTCTGTAATCGGCGGTGTAAGGGCGAGCGCGCCGCGGTGCAGATCGGGCAGCGGTTGCGCCTTGAGGTTCAGCTCGGTAAAGCGTTCGGGACAGTCGCATAGCAGCAGGTCGATGCCGGCCTGGGTGAGCTGGTGTTGAACCTGCTCAAGGCTGAAAAAGGGTGGAATCGGGACCACGCAGAGCCCGGCCTGGAAGGCGGCCAGTTGTGCGATCAGCCATTCGGGGCTGTTGTCCATCCAGAGTGCCAGGCGTTGTGCGCCGCACTTGGCGAAACCGATGGCCAGCGTGTCCACCCGGTCGCGCAACGCGGCGAAGGTCAGGACCGCGTCGGGGCTTTTCCTGTCTAGGCCACCCTCATCAAGGTCATTGATAGAGAGGCCATCTAAAAAAGGACCATCTGAAGAAGGGCCTACCAGCGCGATGGCATCGCCCCGGTGGTCGGCCTGCCAGTGCAGGCGCTCAAAGATGAACGAAGATGGGATTGGCATGGTTCAGCTCACAATTTTCAGTTGCCGGTCGGTGGCGGCATCGAACACCGGTAGCGCGCCGCGCTGGCAACGACGCAGCTGAGCCAGTCCGCGCCGCACGTGGGCCGCCAGTACCAGGGGGTGCTCCTCGTAGTAGCGCCCCCAGCGACCGGCGCCTTCCTTGAGACGGGCGGGATCGGCGGGCGTCAAGGGGATTAACGCCGCGCCGATTCCTAACTTGTGAAAACTGTTCAGCACCCGGGGGGTGGCGGTCATCACCACCCACTCGAACCCTTGCCGGTGCAGAAAACCGGCCAGGTGCAGGATCAGGTGCCGGGTCCAGCCGCTGGAGTGGGAGGCCAGGTTGCCCATTTCCAGGATGCGCTCGCGGGCTACCGGGCCACCGGCGTGGCGGGCCAGGTAGTGCTCGATGGGCTGCTCCAGGTACTGCTCCAGGAACAGGGGGCCTTCGGCGGCGCTCTGGTAGCCCACCGCGGCCTGTACATCCTGGCCGTCCAGGAGAGCGATCAGGTGACGGCTGTAGACATCGATGGCCGCCGCGTACTCTTCGGCAAAGCAGTGTTGAATGAAGGATCGTACCCGGCGCCGGTTATGGGGCGTGGCGATACGGAACAGCCGCGGCGGGTCGGTTTGCAGCGAAGCGGTGGCGTCCATGGCGGGTTCTCCTGAGGTCATGCTTGGGCATGCTAGAGGCTGAACCTTAAGACAGGATTAAGTCGCGCCAACAGCGGTGACCAATGACCAATGACCAACGACCAACGACGGGGCAGGGCTGTAACCCGCTGTGGGGGCAGGTTTCTGGGTGAACAGGGGCGGGCGCCCCTATGTGGGTACGGTGGGCGCGGTCACTCCCAGGGACGTCCGGGAACGGGATGGATGCCGGCGGCTCAGCCCCGGCCTTGCTCGTTTTCCAGCGCCTTGCGGGAAATGCCCAGGTAGAGGGAGATCAGCTGTACCGCCAGGGGCTGGTATTCGGGGTTGCGGGCGATGAGGGGTTGAATGTAGCGTGCGTCGGTCAGGACCCGGTCCAAAAAATCCAGGTCGTAATCACTGAGGGCTTCGCCCTGTTCCACCTGGACCTTCATGGCCAGGGTACGGGGCAGACGCTGGGTCTGCAGGCGGTGGATGAAGCTTGAGATAACGCCCAGGTCGGTTTGCTTACTGCTCATGGTTTGTTTCTTCCTGAAATACAACACGCAGGCTCTGCGCCTTTGCGCCCTGCCTGAAGCGGGGCGTAAAGGCGCGGGCCACTACAGGGCCGAACCGCCGCGCGGCGGCTCGGCCGGCCCGGGTCAGAGGGCGGCGATCTTGTCGTACTGGGCCTGCAGCCGTTCGCAGGCCGAACGGGCCTCCTCCAGCTTGGCCCGCTCCTTGGCCACCACGGCCTCGGGCGCCTTATCGACAAAGTTGGCGTTGCCCAGCTTGCCTTCCACCTGCTTGATGCTCTTGCTGAGCTTGTCCAGCTCCTTTTGCAGGCGGGCGAGCTCGGCGTCCTTGTCGATCAGTCCGGCCATGGGAACCAGCACTTCGGTCTCGCCGACCAGGGCGGTGGCGGCGAGCGGCGCCTCTTCGTCGTCTGCCAGCCAGCGGACGGAGGCGAGGTTGGCCAGCTTTTTCAGGAACTGCTGGTTGTTCTGCAGGCGTTCGGCATCGCCGGGAGTACCCTTGCGGAAGAGCACGTCAATGGGCTTGGCCGGAGAGATGGCCATCTCGCCGCGAATGTTGCGCACACCGACGATCACCCCCTTGAGCCACTCGATATCGGCCTCGGCGGCGGCGTCGATCTTTTCCGCCTTTGCCTCGGGGAAGGGCTGCAGCATGATGGTCTCGCCCTGGCGGCCGGCCAGGGGCGCCAGGCGCTGCCAGATCTCCTCGGTGATGTAGGGCATGAAGGGGTGGGCAATCCGCAGGGCCGCTTCCAGCACCCGCACCAGGGTGCGGCGGGTGCCGCGCAGCTGGGCCTCGCTGGCCTGCTCATCCCAGAGCACGGGCTTGGACAGCTCCAGGTACCAGTCGCAGTACTCGTTCCAGATGAATTCGAACAGGGCCTGGGAAGCCAGGTCGAAACGGAATTCCGCCAAGGCCTTCTCCACCTGCTCCTCGGTACGCTGCAGGCGGGAGATGATCCAGCGGTCGGCCAGGCTGAGGGTCACTTCGGTCGCTCCCGGCGTCCTGCCTCCCGCGACACTCTCACTTCCCTGTGCGTCACCGCCAAACTGACCGCAATCCCGGGGGCTGCCGTCCTCGTGTTCAGTGTTCATCAACACGTAACGGGCTGCGTTCCAGATCTTGTTGCAGAAGTTGCGGTAGCCCTCCATGCGGCCCATGTCGAACTTGATGTCACGTCCGGTGGAGGCCAGGGAGCAGAAGGTGAAGCGCAGGGCGTCGGTGCCGTAGGAAGCGATGCCCTCCGGAAACTCCTTGCGGGTCTGTTTCTCGATCTTGGCCGCCAGCTGGGGTTGCATCATGTTGGCGGTGCGCTTTTGCACCAGATCTTCCAGTGTGATGCCGTCGATCAGGTCCAGGGGGTCGAGGACGTTGCCCTTGGACTTGGACATCTTGTGGCCCTGGGAGTCGCGCACCAGCCCGTGCACGTAGACATACTTGAACGGCACCTGGGGCTTGCCGTCCTCGTCCTTCATGAAGTGCAGGGTCATCATGATCATCCGGGCGACCCAGAAGAAGATGATGTCAAAGCCCGTGACCAGCACGTCGGTGCTGTGGAAGGCCTTTAGCGCGTCGGTATTCTGCGGCCAGCCCAGGGTGGAGAAGGTCCAGAGCGCGGAGCTGAACCAGGTGTCGAGCACGTCCTCGTCCTGGTGCAGGGGCGCGTCCCCCAGGCTGTACTTGGCGCGCACTTCGGCCTCGTCGCGCCCCACGTAGACGTTGCCCTGGGCGTCGTACCAGGCGGGAATGCGGTGACCCCACCAGAGCTGGCGGGAGATGCACCAGTCCTGGATGTCGCGCATCCAGGCGAAATACATGTTCTCGTACTGCTTGGGCACGAACTGGATTTCGCCGTTTTCCACCGCCTTGATCGCCGGCTCGGCCAGGGCCTTGGTGCTGACGTACCACTGGTCGGTCAGCCAGGGCTCGATCACCACTCCGGAACGGTCGCCGCGGGGCACCTTGAGGGCGTGGTCGTCCACCTTCTCCAGCAGCCCCAGGCGCTCGAACTCGGCGACGATGGCCTTGCGGGCCTCGAAGCGGTCCTGCCCCGCGTAGGCGCCGGGCAGGGTGGGGTCCTGTTCGTGGTTGGGGGTGCCGTCGATGTTGAACACCTGAGCGCTGGCCAGTATCGCCGCATCGCGATCGAGCACGTTGATCAGCGGCAGGCCGTGACGCTTGCCCACTTCGTAGTCGTTGAAGTCGTGGGCCGGGGTGATTTTCACGCAGCCGGTGCCGAACTCCCGGTCCACGTAGTCGTCGGCGACGATGGGGATGCGACGGTTGACCAGCGGCAGCAGCACGAACTGGCCGATCAGGTTCTGGTAGCGTTCATCCTCGGGGTGCACTGCCACGGCGGCATCCCCCAGCATGGTTTCCGGGCGGGTGGTGGCCACCACGATGTGATCCTTGCCGTCCGCCGTGGTGGCGCCGTCGGCCAGGGGGTAACGGAAGTGCCAGAGGTTGCCCTTTTCATCCAGGTTCTCCACCTCCAGGTCGGAGATGGCGGTGTGCAGCTTGGGATCCCAGTTGACCAGGCGCTTGCCGCGGTAGATCAGACCGTCCTCGTGCAGGCGCACGAAGGCCTCCTTGACCGCCTCGGAAAGCCCCTCGTCCATGGTGAAGCGTTCCCGAGACCAGTCCACGGAGGAACCCAGGCGGCGAATCTGGCCGGTAATGGTGCCGCCGGAGGCCTCTTTCCACTCCCACACTTTGTCCAGGAACTTCTCGCGTCCCAGGTCGTGGCGGCTGACGCCCTGCGCGCCGAGCTGGCGCTCCACCACCATCTGAGTGGCGATACCGGCGTGGTCGCACCCCGGCTGCCAGAGGGTGTTGCGCCCTTTCATCCGCTGGTAGCGGATCAGGCAGTCCATGATGGCGTTGTTGAAGCCGTGGCCCATGTGCAGGCTGCCGGTGACGTTGGGCGGCGGGATCATGATGCAGTAGGGGTCGCCTTGGCCGGTGGGCGCGAAATAACCTTTCTTTTCCCAGGTCTCGTACCAGGAGCGTTCAATCGCGTGGGGTTGGTAGGTCTTTTCCATAGGGCGGTCTTATTGCATCTCTAAAACAAAAAATGAGGGAGCATCTGCTCCGGGCGAATCGGCCGATTATACAACGGCATCGAGTAGGGTGATAGGCGGGGGCGGGGCCTTGCCGCCTCCCTGTAGGTAGGGCGCGGACCCGTGGAGGAGGCGGGTTAGCGCTTGGCCCGCATGTCGTTCATGTGGATCTCAAATCCCCGCTGCTGGTAGCAGCGGTAGTTGGCCCGGGTGGCCTCCAGCACGGTGTCTTCCTGGATGACCACCTCCAGGGTGCGGTTGAATGCCAGCGCCGGCTCGGGAACCTGCAGCGCCAGGTTGAGATAGACATCGCGGTGCTCGGGCAGGCTGTCGCCATAGCCGATCTGAACCGGGGCGTCTTCGTTGGCGGCCACGAGGGCGTGGGGAACGAAGGCCTCCTCGCGAAAATCCCACAGGCGCTCATCCAGGGCGCGGGCGGCACTCTCGGATTCGGTGCGCACGTAGACCCGGTGACCCAGCGCCTGGACCTTTTCGATCAGCTGGCAGGCAAACCGGAGGCGGGCGTCGGGGTCGGGGGTCGGGAGAACGTAAAAATCACTGCGGGTCATTGTGTGGGGGCGCGAGGCCCCCCTCTCCTTATGCGGTGCGGTCGATCAGGTACTGGGTCAGCAGGGGCACGCAGCGCCCGGTGGCACCCTTCTGCTTTCCGCTCTGCCAGGCGGTGCCGGCGATATCCAGATGGGCCCAGCGGTACTCCTTGGTAAAGCGGGACAGGAAGCAGGCGGCGGTGATGGTGCCGGCGGGGCGACCGCCGATGTTCTGCATGTCGGCGAAGTTGCTGTCCAGCTGCTCCTGGTAGTCGTCCCAGAGCGGCAGGCGCCAGGCCTTGTCGGTGGTGTAGGCAGCGGCGTCCAGCAATTCCCCGGCCAGGCCGTCATCGTTGCTCAGCAGGCCCGAGGCCTTGTGTCCCAGCGCCAGGATGCAGGCGCCGGTGAGGGTGGCCACGTCCACGACGCTGGCGGGGTTGAAGCGCGCCACGTAGGTGAGGGCGTCGCAGAGCACCAGCCGGCCTTCGGCGTCGGTGTTGAGAATCTCAATGGTCTGGCCGGACATGGAGGTGACGATGTCGCCGGGCTTGGTGGCATGGCCACTAGGCAGGTTTTCGGCGGCGGCGATCACCGCGACCACGTTGAGGGGCAGGCCCATCTCGGCGACGGCGGTCATCGTGCCCAGCACGCTGGCGGCACCGCACATGTCGTACTTCATCTCGTCCATGGCTTCGCCCGGCTTGAGGCTGATGCCGCCGCTGTCGAAGGTGATGCCCTTGCCCACCAGCACGTGGGGCTTGTCGCCCTCGCTGGCGCCCCGGTATTCCAGAACGATCAGCTGCGCCGGCTCTTCGGTGCCCGCGGTGACCGAGAGCAGGGAGCCCATGCCCAGCTTGCGCATCTCGTCCTCTTCCAGCACCTGGCAGCTGAGGCTGGGGTGCTGCTCGGCGAGCTCCCGGGCCTGGTCGGCCAGGTAGCGGGGGGTGCAGACGTTAGCCGGCAGGTTGCCCAGGTCACGCGCGGTGCTGACGCCGTTGGCCAGGGCCGCGCCTTCGCTGATCGCCACTTCGCCGGTCTCAACGTCGGCTTCGTCCAGGTTAATGCGCACGCGGGCCAGGGACAGCGGGTCACCGGGCTTGCTTTTCATCTGCTCGAAACGGTAGAGCTCGGCCACGGCCTGCTCCACCAGTTGCCGGGTACGCCAGTAGCAGTCGCGGTCGTTGACGGCGGCGTCATCCAGGCAGAAGGTGGCCTCGGTGCAGTTGATGGATTTGAGAACCGTCAGCGCCGCCTTGATCCCTTTCTGGAAATTGCTGTCGTTACGTTGCTCGTCAGTGCCCAGGCCCAGCAGCAGCACCCGCCGGGCCTTCACCCCGGGCAGGCCGCGCAGCAGCATCGTCTGGCCTTTTTTGCCTTTGATATCGCCGGCCTCAATCACCTGGCTGATGGCGCCCTGGCTGGCTTCGTCAAGCGCGCGGGCCGGTGCGGTCAGCGACCCTTCGCCGATCGCCACTACCAGGCACTCGCTGTCCAGTTGCTGGGGAACGTCGCTTGAGATCTCAAATTCCATAGTCTCTCCACAAGACATCGATAGGGGTTTAGTGGATAATGCCGCCAGCCCCGAGGACGAGTGCCGCAGCGTCAGAATGTGCAGAGTTTACGCAAAATCTCGGTGGCTTGCAGAGAATTGTCCAGGATCCGGGCCGGGGGGAAAGGACCGAGGGTGATCATATTTCGCTACCTCTCCAGAGAAGTGCTGATCAACATGATGGCGGTGACATTCGTGCTGCTGATCATCATCATGTCCGGTCGATTTATCAAATACTTGGCGGAGGCTGCCGCCGGTGAACTCTCGGCCAATGTGCTCTACGGGCTGATCCTGCTGCGCATTCCCGGCTTTCTTGAACTTTTGCTTCCGCTGGGACTGTTCATCGGCATTCTGCTAGCCTACGGGCGGCTTTACCTTGAGAACGAAATCACTGTGCTCAGGGCCTGCGGCATGAGTCACCATCGCTTGCTGCTGATTACCCTGGGGCCCACCGTGGCGGTGGCTCTGGTGGTGGCATTTATGAGCCTTTGGGCCACGCCCTGGGGATCGCAACGGGTGGAAGCCATTCTCCTGGAGCAGGAGCAGGTCACCGAGTTCGAGGCCCTGGTGCCGGGGCGTTTTCATGAGACCGAGGACGGGCGCCGGGTCACTTACGCTGAAGGGCTTGAAGAGGAGCGGACGCGCCTTGCGCAGGTGTTTCTGGCCGGGCGCAGCGGGAAGCCGGATGACCCGCGGCTGGGGGTAGTGATGGCCGAGAGCGGGCGTCAATCGGTGGACCCTGAAACCGGCGTGCGCTACCTGGTGCTGGAGAACGGTCACCGCTACGAGGGGGTCCCCGGCCAGGCGGATTACCGCCGCGTGGACTTCGGCGAATACGGCGTCAAAATTGAACGCACGCCGGTGCTGGAGCGGGTCTCCAAGGTTGAGACGCTGCCCACCGGGCGGCTGCTGGGCAGCGAGGAAATTGATCACCAGGCCCAACTCCACTGGCGGCTTTCGTTACCGGTCTTGTGTCTGGTGGTGAGCGTGCTTGCCGTTCCGCTGAGCCGGGTGAACCCGCGGCAGGGGCGTTTCGCCCGGCTTTTGCCCTCGATCCTGATTTACCTCCTCTACATCTCGATCCTTACCAGCGTGCGCAGCGCGCTCGAGAAAGGGGATCTCGAGCAGGTTGCAGCCCTGTGGTGGGTACATATCGGGTTTGGTCTGTTGGCGATTAATCTGCACTTCTTTGCACTGCGCTGGGCTCAGCTCTGGTGGTGGTGCTGGGGGCTGCTACCACGGTGGACCCGGGAAGAATGAAGCTGCTCGACCGCTATATCGCCCGCACCATTCTGGTGGTTTGCGTGGGGGTGCTTTTTACCATCACGGCGTTGGACCTGCTGTTTGCGTTTATCGCAGAGCTGGAGGACATCCGCGGTGACTACACCCTGTCCGCTGCCATCGAGTACACCCTGATGACCGCGCCCCGCCGTTTTTATGAATACGTGCCCATGTCGGTGCTGGTGGGTTGCCTGGTGGGCTTGGGATTGCTGGCCAACAATTCCGAGCTGACCGTGATGCGCGCGGCGGGGATCAGCAAGTTGCGCATTCTCGGCGCCGTGATGCAGCCGGTCCTGCTGCTGATCCTGATCTGTACGCTTTTGGGGGAGTACGTGGCCCCGCGCACCGAGCAGGCGGCGGTCGCCGAGCGCGCCATCGCCCGGGGCGGCCAGGATACCCTGGTGCAGGGCGGCGCCTGGCTGCGGGATGCAAAACGTTTCCTGCATGTCAACGCGGTGCGCCCTGACGGCTCCCTGCACGGGATCACCTTCTATCAGCTGGGCGAGCAGCGGACACTGGCCCAGGCGGGCTTTGCCCGCCGCGCCGATTATCGCCCCGACGGGCAGTGGTTGCTGCAGGATATTCGTGTGACCCACTTTGAGGAGGGGCGGACCCGCGTCGAACAGCTGGCGCAACAGGCGTGGACGTCGGCGCTGACCCCGGACCTGCTGAAGGTTCTGGCCGCCGACCCCGAGCGCATGTCGATGCGCGGCCTCTACCGCTACACCCAGTACCTGGGGGGGCAGGATGTCAACGCCACGGCGTATCGCCTTGCCTTCTGGAATAAACTGCTGTTGCCGGTGGCGGTCATTGGCCTGGTGCTGGTGGCCATGTCATTTGTGTTCGGCCCGCTGCGTTCGGTGCCCATGGGGCAACGGATCATGGTGGGGATCGTGGTGGGGCTGACGTTCAAGATTGTCCAGGATCTGCTCGGTCCGGCCAGCACCGTCTACGGCTTCTCGCCCCTGATCGCGGCCCTCAGCCCGATCGCGCTTTGCTACCTGATCGGCGGCTGGCTGCTCAAGCAGGCCCGTTAAGGCTTTTTCCGGGGCTTGGGCACCCGCACCACCCGGCTTTCAGAGTAGCGGTCGTGCCAGGTCAGTCCCTGCCGGTCAAACAGCATCCACCAGTAACCAAGGCCCAGCGGCAGGGCGGCGGCCATGGCGGCAAAGAACCTTATCAGCGCCTGTAGCGGGGTGATGGTAAAGCCGTCGGGGGTTTGTATGCGGATCCGCCAGGCTTGCATGCCCAGGGTCTGGCCGCTGCGGGTCCAGAAGCCGGCAAAGAAGATAAAGGTGATCAGGAACAGGCAGCTTTTAAAGAAGGGGCCTTCGACGGCCTCTCCCCCGTTAAGGCCGACCCCGATGGCACCGATCAGCATCCACAGTGCGATGACGATCAGCGAATCGTAGAGCATGGCGGCCAGACGCAGAAGCAGGGAGGCGGGCTGAAAGGGTTCAGAGGAAGAAAACTTGCGCATGGGACCTCACCGGGCATAGGGGGCGGCCATTCTAGCCCAAGATGAAAACCGATGCAGCCGCCTGCCGGTGTTGCCCGGACAGGGCCCAGGGGGAGAAGCGCCGGTCAGGGGGTGTTCAGTAGTTCGATCCGGTAACCGTCCGGGTCCTCGATAAAGGCCAGCACGCTGTTGGTGTGCTTCATCGGGCCGGGCTCACGCAAAACGTGCCCCCCCTTGCTCTTGATCCGGTCGCAGGCAGCGTAGACATCGTCGACGCCGATGGCGATATGGCCGAAGCCGGTGCCCAGGTCATAGCTGGTCACCTCCCAGTTATGGGTCAGTTCCAGCACGCTCTCCTGGGCCTCTTCACCGTAGCCGAGAAAGGCTAGGGTGAACTTGCCTTCCGGGTAGTCGCGCCGGCGCAGCAGGCGCATGCCGAGCATGTCGGTATAGAAACTGATGGCCTTCTCCAGGTCGGAGACTCGAAGCATGGTGTGCAGAATCCGCATGGCGGTCTCCTTGCCGGTGGGAGGCCCGCAGGGCCCGATTGATGCGCTGTACAGCCCATTCGCCCATTGCGTATAATCAATTCAAACGCTGAGCTAAGGAAAAGGTAGCCTATATGTTCCAAGACATGACCAAGCAGATGAGTCGCTCCATGGAGCCGATGAAAACCCTGGTGGAGATCCAGGCCAAGATGCTGGAACAACTGACCCGACAGCAGATAGCCTGCGCCCAGAGCTGCGTTGAGGCAACCATGGAGCAGTCCAAGGAACTCTCCGCCTGTAAAACCCCGGAAGATCTGCTTAAGCTTCAGCAAGCCTACGCCAAAGGGCTGGAGGACACCCTGCAGAAAGCCAGCGCCGCCAACATGGACGCCCTCAACGAGGCGCGGGAGCAGATGGAGAAACTGACCCGCGAAGCGTTCGATTCCCTGACTCCCAAGCGCTGAAGGCGGGGCGAATACCAAGGCAGCCCAGGCTGCCTTTTTGTTTGCCTCGATCCAGCCCCTTCGTGTGTATGCAGCAAGAGACCCAAGCAACGTGAAAATAGCCCTGTTCTACGGATCCACTACCGGCAACACCGAGGATGTCGCCGAGCAAATTCAGCGTACCTTGGGTTTGGAGCGGGTGGATCTTTACGACATCGCCGACGAGCCGCTGAGTCACGCCAGTGGTTACGAACACCTCATCATGGGCATTCCTACCTGGGATTACGGAGAAATCCAGTCCGAGTGGGAGGATATCTGGGACGAGCTGGATCATCTGGAACTGTCCGGTAAGACGGTTGCCCTGTTTGGCCTGGGCGATCAGATCGGTTATGGCGAATGGTTTCTAGACGCCATGGGGCTGCTGCACGACAAGCTGGTGGAGCGGGGGGCAAAACTAGTGGGTTATTGGCCGGTGGAGGGCTACACCTTCGAGGCCTCCAAGGCACTTACCGAGGACGGCACTCATTTCGTCGGACTGGCGGTGGATGAGGACGGCCAGCATGAACTGACCGAGGAGCGGGTTCAGCGCTGGTGCCAGCAGGTCCTTGCCGAGTTCGAAAGCTGATATGGCCAAGCCGGGCCTGACCGGGCTGAGTCGCCTGACGAGGGCGACCGGTTATTCTCTGCAGGGGCTGCGCGCATGCTGGCGTCACGAGGCAGCCTTCCGCCAGGAGGTGGTTGCAGTGTTGCTGCTGGCGCCGCTGGCCTTCGCGGTGGGCGATACCCTGGCGCAGGTGGCATTGCTTCTGGCTTCGCTGGGGTTGCTGCTGGTGGTGGAGCTGCTCAACTCGGCGCTGGAAGCGTTGGTTGACCGGGTGGGGGAGGAGTACCATGAGCTCTCCGGCCGTGCCAAGGACATGGGCTCAGCCGCGGTGCTGCTGACCCTCTTGACCGTGGTCGTGGTGTGGGCGTTGGTGCTGGTGGAGAACTGGCTCTTGCCGGTGTTGTCGTAGTGAAGTTGCCGTGGCGAGAGGCGGCTATTTAGAGGAAATGTCTATGAACGTTCTTAATGCTGTTCGCACCTCGATCCTGGGTTTTTTGTTGCTGGCGCTGGTTCCCGCGCAGGCGAATGAAACCCCTCGGGGGGTGATTGAAGGGCGCTATAACTCGTTGCTGCAGTTGATCGAGGAGCAGGTCTTGGTTGCCGGCATGCCCCAGGAGGAGTTGCTGGGACTGATGGAGCGCGAGCTGGTGCCGGTGGTGGATTTTCCCCGGGTGGCACGCAAGGTGATGGGCAAGTACGCGCGTCGGGCCTCCGAGGCGCAGCTTGGGAACTTCACCGAGATCTTCAAAACGACGCTGGTCTCCACCTACAGCAAGGGGCTGAACCAGCTGGACCAGCTGGATCACGTGGTGATCGAGGACCCTATCCTGGATAGCGACGGCAGCCGTGCCAAGGTGCCCACCGAGGTGGTGCTCACCGGCGGCGAACGCTACAAGGTGATCTACTCCATGTTCGAATCCGACGGCCGCTGGCTGATCGAAAATATCGTCGTCGAAGGGGTCAATATCGGCCTAGTGTTCAAGAACCAGTTCGCCCACTACATGGAGAACTACAACCGCGACATCGACCAGGTGATCGCTCACTGGGGCGACTGACCCTGCTCCAGGCCTGCAGGCTCTGCTTGGAATCCTGGCAAGGCCATGAATCAATGAGAACCCACTGCGGGCAGGCTCAGGAGGCTTGGCAGTGGCCCTCGCCGGGCGGCGGCCCCGCCCACCCGGCTATTCAAACCCCCCGGGGATTCAGTTAGAATTTCCGGTTTTCCCAATCCAGGCCCGAAACACCCATGATAGAAGTCAATCCGATCCAGTTGCGGATCAAGGATATCGCGTCGCGCACCCAGTCGCTCAAGCAGTACCTGGACTACGAGACCAAGCACGAGCGGCTGATCGAGGTGGAGCGAGAGCTGGAACAGCCCTCCGTGTGGGACGAGCCCGAGCGGGCGCAGGCCCTGGGCAAGGAACGGGCCAGTCTGGAGCAGGTGGTCAAGACCCTCGACGCGTTGGAAAACGGGGTTAATGATACCCGTGAATTGCTGGAGATGGCGGTGGAGGAGGAAGACGCCGACACCGTTGCCGAGGTGGAGTCCGAGCTCGACGGCCTGACTGCGCGCCTGGAGACGCTGGAGTTCCGGCGCATGTTCTCCGGCGAAATGGACCCCAACAATGCCTTCCTCGATATCCAGGCCGGCTCCGGCGGCACCGAGGCCCAGGACTGGGCCAATATGCTGCTGCGCATGTACCTGCGCTGGGGCGAGGACAAGGGCTTCAAGGTGGAAATTCAGGAAGTGAGCGCCGGCGAGGTGGCGGGCATCAAGAGCGCCACGGTCTCTTTCCAGGGCGAGTACGCCTTCGGCTGGCTGCGCACTGAAACCGGGGTGCACCGGCTGGTGCGCAAGTCACCGTTTGACTCGGGTAACCGGCGTCACACCTCTTTTTCCTCCGTCTTCGTCTCGCCGGAAATTGACGACAGTGTCGAGATCGAAATCAACCCCGCCGACGTACGTACCGACACCTACCGCGCCTCCGGCGCCGGCGGTCAGCACGTCAACAAGACCGATTCGGCGGTGCGCCTGACCCACGAGCCGACTGGTATCGTGGTGCAGAGCCAGAGCCAGCGCTCCCAGCACCAGAACCGCGACAAGTGTTGGCAGATGCTGCGGGCCAAGCTCTACGAGCACGAGATGCTCAAGCGCGCCGAAGCCGCCCAGGCGGTAGAGGAGAGCAAGTCCGATATCGGCTGGGGCAGCCAGATTCGCTCCTACGTGCTTGACGATCAGCGCATCAAGGATCTGCGCACCAACGTCCAGACCAGCAACTGCGATAAGGTACTGGACGGCGATCTCGACCAGTTTATCGAAGCCAGCCTCAAGGCCGGCCTCTAAGTTTTACGTTTTTACAGGGTTCCTATCTACATGTCCGACAACAGCCAGCAAGACGCCCCTCTACAGGAAGAAAACCGCCTGGTGGCCGAGCGCCGCGAGAAGCTCCAGGCGATCCGCGCCGACGATCCCAAGTCCAACGGCTTTCCCAACAGCTTCCGCCGTGACAGCTATGCCCAGGATCTGCAGGACGCCCACGGCGACAAGAGCAAGGAAGAGCTGGAGGCGGCCGGGATTCGAGTGGCGGTGGCCGGACGCATCATGCTCAACCGCGGTGCCTTCGCGGTGCTGCAGGACATGACCGGGCGGATCCAGCTCTACGTCAACAAGCAGGCCCGCGCCTTTGCCAAGTCGCTGGACCTCGGTGACATCGTCGGCATCAAGGGCACCCTGCACAAGTCCGGCAAGGGCGACCTCTACGTCGACATGGAAGAGTGTGAGCTGCTGACCAAGAGCCTGCGTCCGTTGCCGGACAAGCACAAGGGGCTGCAGGACACCGAGATGCGCTACCGCCAGCGCTACGTCGACCTGATCACCAACGAGCAGTCGCGCAAGGTGTTCGAGATTCGCGCCAAGGTGGTGGCCGGAATCCGCAATTTCCTCAGCGAGCGCCGCTTTGTCGAGGCGGAGACCCCGATGCTGCAGGTGATTCCCGGTGGCGCCACCGCGCGGCCTTTCGTCACCCATCACAATGCGCTGGATATCGACATGTACCTGCGCATCGCCCCCGAGCTTTACCTGAAGCGACTGGTGGTGGGTGGTTTTGAGCGGGTGTTCGAGATCAACCGCAACTTCCGCAACGAGGGACTCTCCACCCGTCACAACCCCGAGTTCACCATGCTGGAGTTCTACCAGGCCTACGCCGATTACAAGGACCTGATGGACCTGACCGAGGAGATGCTGCGCACCCTGGCGAACGATATCCTCGGCACCACCACCCTGGTCAACACGGTGCGGGATGAGAACGGCGAGGTGCTGGAGACCCTGGAGTACGACTTGGGCCAGCCGTTCCAGCGCATGAGCGTGTTCGACTCGATCCTCCATTTCAACCCGGACATCAAGCCCGAGGCCCTGGCCAACGAGCACGCAGCCCGGGAGATCGCTGCGCGTCTGGATATTCCGGTCAAGGAGAGCTGGGGACTGGGCAAACTGCAGATCGAGATCTTCGAGAAGACGGTGGAGCATCGCTTGCACCAGCCCACCTTCATCACCGAGTACCCCACCGAGGTTTCGCCCCTGGCCCGGCGCAACGATGACAACCCCTTTGTTACCGACCGCTTCGAGTTCTTCCTCGGCGGGCGGGAAATCGCCAACGGCTTCTCCGAGCTTAACGATGCCGAGGATCAGGCCGAGCGCTTTAAGGCCCAGGTGGCGGAAAAGGACGCCGGCGATGACGAGGCGATGCATTTTGATGCCGACTACATCAACGCCCTCGAGTACGGTCTGCCCCCCACAGCGGGGGAAGGGATCGGTATCGACCGGCTGGTGATGTATTTCACCGACTCGCCCTCGATCCGAGACGTGCTGCTCTTTCCCCACATGCGCCCCGAAAAGGCGCAGTAACTTGATCACCCGCTCAGACAGCCCCTGAGCGGGGACGCTTCCGGTATCAGGCGGGCCCGCGGCGGCAGGCGCTGGCGGCAGGCCGTGGAGAGAAACGTGACCGACACCGAGCACCTGAACCTGGAACCCGGCTGGAAACAGGCCCTCGAGGCTGAATTTCAACGGGATTACATGAAGTCCTTAGGCGCCTTCCTGGCTGAGGAGAAGGCCCGGCGCAAGGTCATCTACCCCCAGGCCAAAGACCGCTTCAACGCGCTCAATTACACCCCTTTGGACCGGGTCAAGGTGGTGATCCTCGGCCAGGACCCTTACCACGGTCCGGGCCAGGCGCACGGGCTGTGCTTTTCGGTGCGCCCGGGAGTTAAGGTGCCGCCCTCCTTGGTCAACATCTACAAGGAGCTGGCTGCGGACCTGGGGGTGAGGCCCGTGGCGCACGGTAATCTCGAGTCCTGGTCCTCCCAGGGGGTGTTGCTGCTCAACTCTGTGCTTACCGTGGAACAGGGGAACGCCGCGTCCCACCGGGGCAAGGGCTGGGAGACCTTCACCGACCGGATCACTCACCTGCTCAATGAGGAGCACGACGGGCTGGTCTTTATGCTCTGGGGCGGCTACGCGCAAAAGAAGGGGAGCTTTATCGACCGTCAGCGCCACAAGGTGCTGGAGGGGCCGCACCCCTCGCCGCTCTCTGCGCACCGGGGCTTTTTCGGTTGCCGGCATTTTTCCCAGGCCAATGATTATCTGGTGAGCCGGGGCCAAGACCCCATCGACTGGCAGCTACCGGAAACACCCTGAGTTTTCGTCCGTTGCACTGGGGGAGTCATGTTTGTAATCGCCGAGCGCAGGCAGGGGCGCCATTCGGCGCAAAGTCGCCCTTTTGGGGTCGTTTTGGTGGGCCGATGGTTTGGGTGTTTCAGATTGCTTGTTGAGCGGGGACGATGGTTATTTGTTGCGCCCACCCGGGCGCCTTCATTTCTTTGCCGCGCGGCAAAGAAACAGAAGCAAAGAAACCGCGCCCCAATCAATCGCCCTG
>NZ_JAEMGS010000014.1 GCF_017309075.1 Motiliproteus sp. SC1-56
GAGAAACTTCTCTTTGCGTGTCTGGCGACTCTTGCTGGTGAACTCGCTGTCAGCGAAGGAGAGTTGGTGATCCATGGATAGCCCTCAGCACATCAGAGCGCGGATTGTCTCATGCCAAGGGACTTAATCGCATGCTCCCTAAATCTAACAGCGCCACAGAGCACTACTGACCTCTGCAGCTCGATATGAATTATCGCCTTGGTCACGCTTCTAGAGCTCGATCCGTTGCACACACCAACTCCCTGAAAAAGCCAATGCACTTTTTCATGTCATTCTTTCTGACCAAGTGGCTGGACTGCTTGTCGGTGACCGAGCGATGAACGGCTTCACCGCGCTTTTTGATCCAACTGTTCAGCGTCTCTCTTGATCGTTCCACATCAAAATTGAGCCATTGCCAGTGCTCGGTCACATCAGTGCCGAGGTAGGTCTCGAATAGCTGTTTGGTTTTCTGGGAGTTCGGGTTGTGGAAGAACTTCAGCTCTTTCTCGAGTTTTTCCTGAATGAATTTGGCCACATGACTTCCATCCAGCGATTTCAGTCGCGCTTTCATTTCCTCCTCAATACGATCCTCAACGTAGGTCTCCCACGCTGTCAGCGTCATGATCAGAGCCGCTCTCTTCAGCACCTCAGGATCACGCCCTGCGCCTTCTCGACCAGCATTGAGTTGGTCGTAGTATTGCAGTAGTTCCTCTGCGTCCTGGATCGAAACTAAAAAAGTTTCTTTGGCATTCGACATGTACGTTATTCCCAATCAGGTGACAGATCAGTCCATTTGGAGAAATGGTGCAGTGGATCACAGAGCCGGCTCATAGCTGGGCTAGCCGAGCCGATGAGCACCCCATGAACTTTAAGAGCATGCGTATTGCGTCGGCGCTTGATACGATCGATCAGTGTATCGGGGTAACCAAACTCGCCGTCAGACACCACCAGAATATCGGCATCTTGCCACTGGGTTTCCTTACACTTATCCAGCGCCTGTTGCAGAGGGCCGTTGACATCGGTGCCACCGCCAAAAGACATGCAGAGAAAGCTGATTAGTCGATCGATACCATTCTCGTTGGCAGAGAGTTCCAGCTCGCTGACTTCGCCCCGGCTTCCGAACAGGTAGACATAGCAACCACGGCGATCCTGACCAGCTTTTATCAAGGTCTCGAGCACCACCGCCTTAGCGATATCTTCCGGGCGACCGCGCATCGATCCTGATGTATCCAAGCAGATGATAATTGGCCCTCGCTCTTCGTTACGCTGGCGACCAGCTCGCTTCACCTCTTGCAGCTCCTCGGCCTCTTCTTCAAAGGTTTCCTGCATCACACCTTCAACGGCATAACTCACCAGCGCATGCTCGGCGCGTTTTGCGTGCCAAAGCCTCTTAAGCAGTGGATGGCCCAGCAGTGCAGCTTCTTGAGGCAGCATGCGGCTGATATTGTCGGTGCGGGTGATACCGCGCGTTTCCATCGGCGCCAGCGGTGTACGCACATCACGCTGTCGTTGATAGGTCCGACGAAGGGGCTCAAAGATAGTTTCAACGATGGGGGCGCCTTCGGCCTCTCGCATCCGACCCAATGACTGAATCACACCTTGGAGCTGTGGCAACTTTTTCAACAGCTTGCGCAGAGCCACCATGTTCATCCAGCCATGGCTTTGCAGTACACCGCGAGAAAAGTCGAAACCGAGGCCCAGTACAAGCTGCAGATCACCCAGCACCTGCTCGAGCTGCTGCCACACGGCAATGCGCTCTCGCCACTGCTGGTCCAAAAAATCGCCTAAACCAGCAGTCATCTCCCCCCAAGCTACCGCTTCAGCTTGCTCAGCTAATGAACGTAACTGTGCTGCGGTTAAACACTGCTGATTGCCCGTATTGCTTCGCTTTTTGCGTTTCGACTTGGCGCTTGCGTTGAGCGCACGCAGCCGCTCCAGCTCACTGGTGTGCAGCTGGTCAAGCAGCGCCTGAAATCTAGATTGAAAGGAGGTGTATCCCTGCTCGATAAAACGCAACAGATCGATTACCAACCCATCCGTCAACTCCTCATTGTCACGGCAGTAGCGTAACAACCCCATCTTCTCGATGGGCTCAAACAATTGCCTAGCATTGGTACCCGGTAGCCACTCACCTATAACCGAGGGAGCCTTGCCCTGAAGCAACTCCGACCGCCAGGCCGTGACCTCTTTGCACCGCTGCTCGAAGGTTCCGATTGAATTGACGATAACCGGTTCAGCTAGTGCCGGAGGCAGATCACGTAGACCTGCGAACGGACTCGCGAGCTCAGTAAAACCGCCGAGGGACGCTAGCGCTTTCGTTTCGTTCAACATGCTATCCATGCATCAATTCCCAAACCAAATAACGGCTAATCACTCTTCACCTGCAGCGGGCACATACTCACCTTGTAAGGCCTCACCACTTTTGGTTGCGGCTTTTGGCGGTACTTGCGGCTGCTCTTCGAGGGGTAAGGACTGGAAGCCTGAGATCAGCTTGTCGACTCGCTTCCGTAATGATTCGGTGTGATTCAAGGCACTCTGTAGCGTCTTTGTCATATCTGGTAGCAGTGAACCATCAATCCACAGATGTCCTTGAAGCGTCGATTCAACGGAGGTTTTACGCTGTTCAAGCAACTCCGCAAACCGCTGCAAGCGGTTTGAGAGATCGCTAACTTGGCGAACGCGATCTTCGATATGGCCCTGCGAGTACTTGACTGTGATGAGGTAGGGCTCGTTCGGCTCCATGATCATTTTGGGATTGGTCTGGTAGCTGTGTCTGGTAGTCTCTTGGCCATGCTGATCCACAAACAGAGGGTTACCTTTTGCATCCTTAGCCTGGATCTTACGAGAAGCAGCTTGCACGACCTTCCCGCTCTCGTTCAAAAATAGTGGTTTACCATTCTGTTCGCCCTGCACCTTATTCTGCTGATCTCTTTTCAGCACGCCTTCCCAAATATTGATGTATTCGACCAAATCATCGGCACCGTCTTGGCTATCCACCGCCACACTGCGCTTATAGACATCAACCAACCCTTCTAACTGCTCCGGCTTATCCCATAGGCAATGGGGTAGCAGCCAAGCATCATAAATACTCACTTCCTGCTGTTGGCTGGTATAGGCGGAAACTCTCAGTAGCTTGATAAGCTTGCGCCAACGACGGTCGGACACCTCAATCTTTTCCGCTGCCAGGTAGTTACGGAACGCTGTGCAGAGAGCGATCACATCGGTGCTGAGTGGAATCTGCTTGGCTTCCTGCTGGATCGTTTTCAGCTCGTCTAATTGGAGGCGAATAGACTCGTCAACCGACGTTTCACTGTCCTCCAAGTGCAACAGTTGCTCGAAGGAATCGTCACTAACCGGGTTTACATAGGAACGCAGCATAAAGCGGTCATAGAGCGCAGCCAGTTCTTCGCCTTCTGGCAGCTCATTACTGGCAGCTACCACCGAGATCAGGTCGATCTCGTTACGATTGATCCCGTTATCAAACTTACGCTCGTTCAGCACCGTCAGCAGACTGTTGAGGATGGCGCTGTTGGCCTTGAAGATCTCGTCGATAAAAGCCACCGATGCCGATGGCAGGTAACCGTCCGTCAAACGGTGGTAGCGGTCCTCTTCAAGGGCCTTGATCGATAGCGGGCCAAACAGCTCTTCGGGCACCGAGAAACGGGTAAGTAGGCGCTCAAAGTAGTTAGCACCGGAGAACACGTCCTTGAGCCGCTTGGCCAGCTCACTCTTGGCAGTGCCCGGCGGACCGAGCAGCAACACATGCTCCCCAGCCAACGCTGCCAGCAGCACCAGCTTGACCTGGTGCTCACGCTCCAGCAGACCACTCTGCATGACGTCGATCAGCTTATTCAGTCGAGCTTTTAGGTCGTAGGTAACGGTCATTTGTTGGTTCATTCCTTGAATTCCTTCATTCAAAAGGCCTTTTCGGCCGACACATCACGCAACAGTCGCGTCCGTTGCATTGGTTTAAGTTGATCGGGTCAAGTTACTTAGGCAGCACCTTCCAAGGGTAAGAGCTGGTATCCGGTACACCACCTGCTTTCCATTTTGCGTACTCTTTCCTCATACAGGCGCCGCAGGGTTTGTAGCCTGCGGCGATGGCTTCGCTTTCGTTGGCGAAAAATACCCGATGGCCGGCATAGCCTTTATCCAATGCGCGGTTGGCTGCCGAACACTCCAGTTCGCCGTAGCGTTTCTCTTTGCTGTTGCCGCCCAATGTGCCTTTAAGGGGGCTTTGGTAGAATTCGCCATCAGGGCCGAGGAGGCGGTAAGTTTTGGCGGCACCATTAAGCACAGACAGGAGCTGCTTGATGTACGGCTTCAGCAGTGGGACGAGAAACTCAGTGAGTGATACTTCATCAGTAAACGACACCTTGCGACAGGCGTGTTCGACGCCAATCACGCTGATGTCGTTGTCCTTAAGTGCCGGGGAGTTTTTCCAGGAACCGGAAGGGTTCCTAGTCGTGTTGACTGGAGTGAGGGGCATGGAGCCAGGCAGCGCTGTCTCGCACCAGCGCTGATAGGGTTCTGTTGCCTCCTCATAAAACCAGGCCGTGATCCGCAGGGTTAAGGGTTCGACATTACGGGGCAGCGTCACCGCGATTAGGCGTAGCGCGGGATGCGGCTCGCGGATCTCGATCCAGGCGATCTGGCTTTTCTTGTTGATGGTAGCGCTGAAGCGGAGCCGATCATCGGCGTCCGTCAGCAGCGGTTTGATGACTCGCTGCACTTCAGCCTTGGCGTGCTTCCAATCGCGCTCAAATTGGTCGGAATTAACGTAATCGAAGGTACTCATTCGGCTTGCTCCTATGCTCCCAGCTCGTCTAAGCAGGCAATAGCTTCGAGGTGTGGTAGTGAACTTGCGGAGATGCCTTGCAGCTCGCCACACAAGCTAATCATCTGGTTGCTGATGCGACCGATCTGACCTTCGCGCTTTTTCCACAGCCTCTGCATGGCGCGCTTTTCCCTCTCCAAATCGTCCTGCATCTCTCCATAACCCTCGACCACAGAGCGCACTCGCTGGGCGAACTGATTGCTACAGATGTAGTCGAACAGCGCTTCCATCTGCTCCCCCTTACCGGCAGTCACAGTGCGCTGGCGCTGGGTTTCGATCAGCACTGTACGCAACGCTTCGGAAAGTCCTTTAGTGAACTCGGGTTTCACGAGCCAAACTCCTTCGTGAATCAGCATCGGTTCGTTGATACCGGCAGGGAACACAGTACTCACCAGTACCGCAATATCCGCGCCTGCCGCCTGCTGGTCCTCCTTGAGCTTGCTGATCCAGCTGCCCGACCAGTTCTCAGCCCGCTTGGTTTCCCAGATGATGGTGCCGCATCCGGTACCAGAACGTAGATGGACGCTTTGAACCACGTCCGCTCCCCGCACCCCTTTCTTCACTTCGTTGATTTCATCAAACGGGTAGGTCTGGCGTAGCATCTCTTCGAGTTCCAGCTCCAGCACTTCGCCACGAAGTTGCTGGGAGCCCTGTTCAAGCTTGCGAGTCAGCTCTTCGTTGGATTTCTGAGCGTCGGCAATCTTCTTTTTCAGTTCGGCCTCGCGCAGCGCAAAACCCTCACGTACTTTGCTTTCGATTTGCCCACGCTCAGCAGCGACTTTGCGCTCTATCTCCAACCCCAACTCGGCCTGTTTCTCCTCCAGTGCCTTTTTCTCTTTACGCAGTGCAAGCTCGTTGTCACGGAATTCGGCCAGCTTCTTATCCTTCTCAGCCAGCTCATCCTGCAGTGCCTTCGCTTCCTCTAGCGCCTCAGCGCGAGCAGACTCTGCCGCTTTTATTTTTGCTGCTTCGAGTTGTTTCTTGGACTTGATCTCTTGAGCCTGACTGTCTTCGAGCTTCTCCTTCAGCTCAGAAATTTTGGATTCAAACTCTCGCGCCTGTTTGCGCGCCAACTCTTTCGCGATGCGTTTCTCCAGAGCCTCACGCTCCGTGGCCAGCATCGCCTCGTATTCGTCTTCGTAACGATCGATCAACTGATGGGTGATGGCATCGCGTAGCGCGAACTGCTGCTCGCAGTGGGGGCAGGTAATCTGTTCTTGGGGGTCGAGGATGATTTTGTTGGCCATGGGTCCGTATTCCTTCAACGATGGTGGTTACAATCCTTGTGTTACAGCAACCATGCCACAATGAGGCCGTCTCTTAACCTATTGTATTTACGTAAATAAATAAAGCTTTCTGCCGGTCCGCATCCGCAGACAGGTAAATTAAATTACCTATTTGAAAATAATCATACGAATGCTTAGCTGACAGAAACGACCTCCGCAGCCACCTTATCCGACCAAATCGCTACGATCCCGTCGTAGGGGCTTAACTGGTGCCGATCAACCCAATCAGGTTGCCAATCCGGATAAAACTCCGGGTGTGCGTCATAGACTTTATCTATCGTTTCTTCAGCCAGTGCTAACCACTGCTTCAAATAGCCGCTGCCTGCTGAGCAGGGATCAGCGAGCCTGCCCACAGAAAGACACGACTCTATGATCTGGACTTGAAAAGCTTCGCCCAGTTTCTCAAGAACAATGCCCTCATCAAGCAGCCAAACTTGGTAATGCCTTTCCCAGGTAGCAAGGTCTGTGTATAGACAGACTTGGACCGGTATGTCCGCATAACGAGCCTTAGCAATTAGTGCAAATAATTCCTTCTTAGCCGCAAGGTATGCACCGCCACGCCACTGCAAACGGTTCCTGACCAAATCCAGGCGCCAGCCGACAATTTCCGATTTTGTCATCGCTAATCCTTGCTCTTTAGCCGCCCACAACCGTCAAAGGCTCGTAAATCCGCCCCTGCGGGTTCGCGAAAATCTTCCATTGTTCGCTCCTGCCATCCTCAGAAAGACGATTAATGTTCACTTTTAAGCTTGCTTGATAGGCCACTTCATTTAGACCATGTCCGAATGAGTAACCCACCATATCGGTCAGCAGGAAGCGGTCATGCATTGCATTCGGAGTACGAATCCAGACATCGACCTGAAATCCAGCCGGAAGACAGGGCTGTACGTGCTCTACCAACCCCCGTTCTATCTCCGCTCTATTCTTCGGAGCAGCTCGGTCTCTTGCCTGCTCTACGGTATGAACAACCAGCTTTTTCAGTCCCACACGCCCTTTACCAATCTCTTCAATAAACTTGAGAAGGGGGATGCGATAGCGGTCATCGGTAGGATCGAAGTAGGGATCAACCAAGTGCAATGTTCGTGCAAGACGAAGGCTGGTAGAAACAGCAGCAGCCATAGTTTCGGCCCGGCGCTCTACGCTTTCCGTCTGTCCAAGATCCCAATCTTCTGGGGCCTCACCGAGCATATTCAGATAGCTGAAAACCTTCGGGTCATCTTCGGCCTGCTGATCCAATATGGCATGCAGATCTGCAACTGCAGGTGACGCTAGCACCTTAGCCAGCCACACATCCCCAGCGTTCATCGGGACGGAAGACTTGGGGCTCACTCCCTGCTTTTTGATTCTTTCTAAGAGTAATATGCATTTGCTTCTTGCTACGGGCTTCAAGCCCAGTCGTTGAACCCCTTGTCGCACTGAATCGGTCCACTTCTGCGGCACATCGACCAGAACCCTTCCCTTATCGGCCCCAAACTCAGCAAAAAAGCGCTGAAGAATATTGATGTCACTGACGACCACATCTGGATTAAGCGCATATTCTCTGATCACGAGAAGATCTCCTCTTCCCGCTCAACAAAGAACCCGTTTGGCCAGTCGTACTCAAAGTCCCCATCAGTTGATATCGGGCAGCGATGGACTTTAACCTCACCTTCCTCGTTACTGAGGTAGAGCACGGACACATCTTCTACACGAACAGGCTTGAAGTCCCCTTCAGCCTCTCCTGAATAGGTGTTTCTGATTCGTCGCAAAAGGCGCAGTACCAAGTGCTCGCTGTGCGTCTCGATCAGAAAGGTCGGCCGGCGACTTGGACTGACATCAAGCTGTGTGAATAGATCGCCCACTTCAACCTGAAACTTCGGGTGAATGTGAAGCTCCGGCTGCTCCACCGCAACAATACCGTTAGTCACGTGGTGGGCTGCTGTGACGACGGGAACAATCTGCGAAATACCGGAGCCAACTTGATTCGGCGCGAGAGTGATGTGGTTCTTCAGGTCATAAAGCACGATGCCTTGTTGATACCGCACATCATCAAATTCCTTGTCGCTCTCAGCGCGACGAATCATCTCGGTGAGCTGCGTTCTCATTCTGTCCAGATCATTGGACTTGCCCGATTTCGTTTCCAGGTAGGTCTTGCCGACGACTGAAGCCAAACCGTAACCGCTATCGAAACAATCCTTAGCTGATAGCCAGTGGTTTACAGGATCGTTCAGTTTGCTATCGCATTGATGAAGCAGATCCCATGCAGCGGTACCGTCGATCCAGCCCGCTTGTTCCGGGTGAGGGTTCGGAACAAAGTTGGCACTCGGGATCGTCCTCAAGGGCCCGATACAGACGCTTTTCTCGAGTAGTGTGAGCAACTTGTCCAGCGGCGAAACGAAGGTCTGAGTCAGAACGCGATGAACGATCAAGTAGTTGAGATAGTCGTCCTCTGTAATGGATTGCCCCGGCTCATCGATATTCGTAAACAGTAACTGACCAAGATAAGGAACAGCGCCGGCGAAGGTTCCGACACCGATTGGTTTACAGGCATATTCAGCGTTCACAGCAACTGGCGCCTTGTGCAATCCGGCACTCATTCCGCTCAACTCGCTGTGAAACTCGGTGTAGTAGCCATCCTCATCGTCTTCGTAGTCGTCTTCTTCCCGCTGCTCTTGGGAAAGTTGGCTTGGATGAATGGGTAACCCTCCTTCAAAACTTCGTTCAACCCAATCATCATGATCCGTGGGCTTGAGCAGCGGATGCCCAAAATTGATCGCTGTAATGGCGGTCTGCTTAAGGCCATCATCAGATTCCACCTGTCCCGCAAATTCGCCATTCAGCCAAACGGAATAGCGTTTTACGTAGGCCTTGTTCAGCACGGATGACCAACCGACTTCCAGCTCAACCCCAATCTTCCTTGTATCATCCGCCACATCCGGCATCAGCAGCTTCAGTGATCCCACATCCCAATCGGCGAAGGTCTCGTATTCAATGCCGATAGACCTACCCACTTCAAACTCAACCTTGAGGACGATGCTCTTTTTAAGATCCTTACCGTTGACCAGCGAACCAAAACCACCGATATCACGATCCCCTAGTGCATCAATACGCACCGGGTCGCAGTGCCCTTTTCCCAGAATCTGCTGGATATAAAACAGCGCCATCAAAACCGTACTTTTGCCTACGCTGTTAGGCCCAAACAGCAGCGTTACCGGCGCAAACGGGATCGTTTCGGTGGACCGAAATGATCGGAAGTTCGTGAGTGACAAGGATGTAATTCGCATAGAAGTATCCGTGGTGACTTAACAGTAACTGGGTTGAACAAAGGAAGTTACCGACAGCTCGGGACAGTGACGCCCCAGCCGGTCGGCGGCGCATAGCCATTCACCCTCGCTGAAGCGGGGAGTTTTGAGACGCGGGGGGATCGCTGGCGGGTTGGCTGGGGTGGCTGTGCTGTCTGGCATGGCAACGTCCGTGTTGATGGGTGGTTCCTTTAGGATTGGGTGGCGGCTGGCTGGTGCTTCATAGCTGTTCGCTAACAAATTTGACGGGATCGGCGCTGCGGCTCCGATAAAGAACCGGCAGCCGCAGGCTGGGGCCGAGCCCCGAGCGCAGGGATGCGCGAGTCAACGCTCGTTGGCGGTTCAAAGTTCACCTCGGAAGGCTTGTTGGCTTAAAGCACCAAACAACCCTTCAGTCTCAACTGCTGCACAGTGCAATCGTTCTTTTGATTTAAGGTAATTTGATGCAGCCTGAACAAATTTTTCTTGTGAATTCAGAGGCGGCAGAGGTATTTCCATCTCCTTTATTTGAGATGTTGTTAGGTTCTTAAAAATCGCGCCTGCTTCTCGAGACGCATGAGTTGTTTTCAGCAACATCATCGCATGAAGGAGAAACTCCGGCAGAATCTTCCGGCTGTTAAGTTCATTGAAGGCAATGAATCCGTCGTGGATGCATGCATCCACTTGCAATATTGCCGTCAATCCAACGTTTCCACTTACGGCCATTACCACTGTGCCTGACTTAATCGGCCTACTTTTCTTTGCCCCTTCTTCCGTCAACGAATCAATCTTTGGTGTTACATAAAACCCATCACGCGTCAGGTCACCGACCATTAGTCGAGGTACAGGCCCTCCATAATACCTAGGATCGGCCTTAGGCCTTGGAGAGCTTCCTCTGACAATTTTGCACAACTGATCAACCCTCGATGTAGCTATCCCCTTCGGATTGGTGACTGGGTCGCCGAACATCTCCAGAAACACGCTGCGGAGGAACTGGTCGGCGAGGTCGATGGCATGCTGGCGTTTGCGGCGCAGGGCTTCGGCTTGGTCTAGGATGGCGGCGATACGCTGTTGCTCGGCCAGGGGTGGGAGGGGGATTTCTAGCTGCCGCACTATGTCTGAATTTAAGTTCTTTACTACCGCCCCGGCAGCTTTAGCGGATAGACGATTCTTGACCTCGGAAGAGCCCAAATAGTGGTAGAAATAGTCAGTGTGTATCTGATCACTTTTGGGACTCAGTACGAGCCAGCCATCGTGAATACAGCCCTCAGTTTTCAGAATATAAGGGCGTCCGAAACTCATCGAATTGGTTAGAAGAAAATCGCCGGGGTAAACCATGCGAGACTTCTTAACACCTTCAGGCCGTATCTTCTTACCGGTTTCCTCAATGTACTTAGATCCGCCTTTGGTATCGCCGATCATGATCCAATTTACGCCGGCGAGGTCATCGGTGATGTAATCATCAATAGGCCGAGGAGAGCCTCCGCGCGCAATCGTGAACACATCACCCAGCTTAACAATGGGCCAACTCACAGCATCCCCTCCAGCGCATCCAGATCCCGCTGAATCTCCGCCTCCAGCGCCTTCAGCCGCGCCAGTATCTCCCTGGGCGGGTCATACTGCTCCGCTTGGTAGTTCTGCTCCTTGTACCGGTTGAGCGACAGGTCGTACTTATTGGATGCGATCTCATCCCGCGCAACCCAGAACGCCTTGGCGGTAAGGTCGTTGGCTTCGGTGTCAGCCACCGCTCTGTCCCTTGCCTTGAACTGATTGACCAGATCCGGCAGGTCGTTCGCCTCGATCTTCTGGCGTTTGTCGTCCAGCGAGAAGCCATCGGCCTGCACATCGTAGAACCAGACGTTATCGGTCTCGCCGCCCTTGGTGAAGATCAGGATGGCGGTGGAGACGCCGGCGTAGGGTTTGAACACGCCGCTGGGCAGGCTGATCACCGCTTCGAGCTGGTTGTCGTCCACCAGGTGCTGGCGCAGTTGCTGATGCGCCTTGCTGGAGCCGAACAGCACGCCGTCGGGGACGATGGTGGCGCTGCGTCCACCGAGTTTGAGCATGCGCATGATCAAGGCGACAAACAGCAGCTCGGTCTTCTTGGTTTTCACCACCCGCAGCAGGTTGGGGTCGACGTCCTCTTCGTCGAGGCTACCCTTGAATGGCGGGTTGGCGAGGATCAGGTCAAAGCCTTCGTTAGCGGCACCGGGGTGGCGCTCGCTGAAGCGCTGGCTGAGGGTGTCCTGATAGTGGATATCGGGTTCGGCAACCCCGTGCATCACCAGGTTCATGGCGGCGATGCGCAGCATGGTGGCGTCGAAGTCGAAGCCGTGGAACATGTCGCGGTCGACGTGGGCGCGATGCTCGTGCAGCAGGTCGCCGAGGTAGATGGTCTGCTCCACCGCCTCGCCCTTTTCGTTGGTGACGGTCTCGCGGATCACGCCCTCGGGCGAGCTGTACTTCTCCAGCAGGTATTCGTAGCTGCTGGCGAGGAATCCGGCGGTGCCGCAGGCCGGGTCGGCGATGCGGTGGGTGGCCTCGGGGTCGAGCATCTCCACCATGGCGCGGATAATATGGCGCGGGGTACGGAACTGACCATTGATGCCAGCGGTGGTGAGCTTGGAGAGCAGGTATTCGTAGAGGTCGCCCTTGGTGTCGCTGCTGTCGAGTGGCAGCTCATTGATCATGTTGACCGCTTTCACCAGCAGGCTCGGCTTCTGGATCATCAGCTGGGCGTCTTTCATGAATTCGGCGAACAGAGTGCCCTCACCGGCCAGATCCTTGAAGTGGGGGAATACCTCGTCCTTGACCACCTTGTACATCTGCTCGGCGGGCAGGTGGCGGAAATGCTCCCAGCGCACCTCCTGCTCCAGATCGGTAAAGCGTCGCTTGAATGGCTTGCCGGTACGTTCGGCGCGCTTCTCGTCGCGGCGCTCATTCATATCCAGCAGGCGGGCGTACATCAGGAAGGTGATCTGCTCGATCACGGTCAGCGGGTTGGCGATGCCGCCGGTCCAGAACTCTTCCCAGAGCTTGTCGATCTTGTTTTTCAGTTCGCCAGTAATCATGTGGTTTCTCTTGGTGTCTCGTTACTTCAATAAATGGGGTTAGGTGTTCAGCATTCAGGTAGTCAACGTGCGTCGGGCGGCATCACGGCGCGCACCCAGCTCGATGCCGAACTGTTCCACCAACGCCACCAGGGCATCGGCCTGACGGGGTTCGGTAAAGACGCCGTCGAGGCCGTCACTGTGGACGCCGGTAAAGGGTTGATCGTAGAGCTGCGCCACGTTGATGGTGCCGAACTTACAGAGGTGGTTTTTCAGCAGGGCGATAAAGCGCTGCTGGCGGCTGTTGAGGTTGATGTGATGCTGCTGCACGAAGGCGGTAAAGGCCGCCTCGACCCCCTTTTCATCCAGGCCGATCAGGGTACGCAGCAGTTGATCGAGGCTGGCACCTGAATCGGGGAAGAACTCCTTGAGGGTATCCAGATCGAGGTTGGGGTTCTGGATGTGTACCAGCGCGTTGAGCTGGGCCAGCTCCTCGGCGCTGACCGGCTCGCCGTTGCGGATCTTGGCCAACACCGGATCGGTCGCGAACAGCGGCGCGAGAGTCTGCTCCACCGCCTGGCGGAAGATCTGGTATTCGACGGTGACGATACGGGTCGGACGGTCGGCGGTTCGATATTCGGCTTCATCTTCTTTGATGTCGAACACTGGCGTCAGCGGCGGTGGTGGAACGACGGGTTTATCACGGAGATGAATGATGCCACGTAGCTCGGTGCGCTTCTGTTCCAGCGCGTCGAAAGTCAGAGCCTGCCAGAAGGCATCCTGCTGAATGGCCTTGATCGCCTCGGCCTTGGCCCGCACCGAGTTGATATGCATGGAGAGCAGGCCAACCTTGGCCAGCACCGGCTGCTTGGCCACGTCCATCTCGGACGGGTTGGTGAGCTGGATAAACTGCAGCTCGGTCAGCTGCAGATCCCAACGCAGCGCTTCGGACTGGCCTTTGATATCGCGCCACTGCATCAGCGGCGCCAGTTCGGTGCGCAGCAGCTGGCGGGTGTCAGGGGCGAAGGTATTGAGGCGTTTCTCGTCGCTCAGCTGCGCCTTGAGCTGCCAGTTGTCGCGCACGGCAATGCAGCGGTCATCGAGGGCGTCGATATCGGTCTTGATCAGGGTGATGGTCTGCTGGAACAGTTCCATCTCCGCCTTCTTCAGCGCGGTTTCGGCCAGATTGAGGCGGGCTTCGAACAGCTTCTCACACAGGGATTTGCTCGGGCGGCCTTCATCCTCGGGCGGGTCCATCTCGAAGTAGTCGAAGTTGCCCCAGTGGTCGAAGATCAGGAAGTGGGTCTTGGGGTGGCCGGGGCCGTAGAGCCCTTCGCACAGGCGAGTACCGCGCCCAACCATCTGCCAGAACTTGACCTTGGATTTGACCGGCTTGGCGAACACCAGGTTGACCACCTCGGGCACGTCGATGCCGGTATCGAGCATATCCACCGACACGGCGATGGTGATCTGATCCTTGGAGCCGTCGGTCTTCTTGAAGTCGTCGATCAGCTCGTCGGCGCGCTCGTACTTGGAATGGATCACGCGGCAGAAGTTACCGCCGTGCTGGGGGTACATCTCGCCGAACAGCTCCGCCAATAGCTCGGCATGCTGGATGGAGCGGGCAAAGATGATGGTCTTGCCGGGCAACTGGCCATCGACATCGCGCACACCCTTTTCCATCAGGTTACGAAGGATGGCGCGGTTGGTGTCCTTGTTGTAGACCGCTTTGTCGATATCAGCGGCGTTGAAGTCCATCTCGTTAGGGTCGAAGCCCTGGTCCTCCAGCTCGGCGATCTGCTCGTCGCTGAGGGATTTTTCGTTGATCCCTTCGCGCAGGAACTGGGTGGTATGGGTGACCACGCGGAACGGCACCAGGTTGCCGTCTTCCACCGCCTGCTCCAGCGGGTAGCTGGCGGTGGGCAGTTTGTAATCGCAGCCGAACAGACGACAGGTGGAGCGGCTGACCATCTCCACAGGAGTGGCGGTAAGGCCGACCTGACGGGCGTCGAAGTACTTAAACAGGTCGCCGTAGACGTTGTAGACCGAGCGGTGCGATTCGTCGGCGATGATCAGATCGAAGTAGCCGACATCGAACTGCTCGTAAATGCGCATCATGCCCGGATAGGTGGCGATGTAGATGCGAGCGTTGTGCTGGTCCTGCTTCTTGCTGCGGCCAACCACGTAGAGCGGTTCCTTGATGAACTCGCTGTAGGCGTTCTTGGCCTGCTTGCGCAGCTCCTTGCGGTCGCAGAGAAACAGCACCCGCTTGGCCCAGCCGGCATCCAGCAGCCGCTTGCTCAGGGCAATGGAAACACGGGTCTTGCCGGTACCGGTGGCTTGCACCACCAGCGCCTTGCGGTAGCCGTCGCTGAAGCGCTCGCTGACACGGGTGATCGATTCCATCTGATAGAGACGGCCAGCGATGTGGGTGTCGATCTCGGTGGTGTTGAGGTCTTTGCGCTGCTGCCGCTGGTTGATCAGGTACTGCAGGCTGTCTTTTCCGTAGTAGCCGTAGAGCTTGCGCGGCACGGTGTCGAGCACGTCATCCCAGATCCAGATGTCGTAACCGTTGGTGTAGAAGATCACCGGGCGCTGTCCGTGCTTTTTCTCCAGCGCATCGGCGTAGAGCTTGGCCTGCTGACGGCCTTTCTCCGGGTTCTCGCGCGAACGCTTGGCTTCCACCACCGCCAGCGGTTTGCCGTTGTCGTCCCAGAGCACGTAATCGCAGTAGCCGACGCCTGTCTGGGTGGGCTGGCCATCCACCTCATGCTCGAGGGTGACCTGATCGGTATTGGCGCCATCGAGACCCACATCCCAGCCGGCGATGCGCAGTTCGCTGTCGATCAGGCGGCGGCGGGTCTCGGCCTCATTGAGGTCGAGGGTGTTGGTTGCTCGATCACTACCCGCCTTGAAGGCCATGATCGGATCGGAAGCCTCCGATTCTAGACTTAGCTTTGATGTTGACTCATTCAATACGAAAGCTTCGACCGAGCGGCTTTCGCACATTTCAAACAGCGGCTCATTAGAACTATCCAACGCACGCTGACTGGCAGCAAACGCCGCTCTTTCGACTTCTTTCTTGAGTTTCTCTGCTTCTCTCTGGGCGGCTAGTTCTGCCTGCTGGGCTGCTTCCAGCTCCTTAAGCGCGCTTTCAAGTTGAGAGGATTGGGAGGCCAGCTTTTCTTGCAGCGCTTTGTTCTTCTTTTTGAACTCGGCCTTGGCGCTGGATGCCTGAGGCAGCTGCGGCGGCTGAAACTCCGGACACTGCTCTCGGCTGCCACCTTGCGACATAAAAAACCAGCAACCGAGGTGGTAGGCGTCCTTGACCAGCTCCACCGAGGTACTGGCGTTGATATCACCTTCATGCGCTGCCTTGTTGCCGTGCATACGGATCAGGTGCAGCTTGTCGAGAATCACCTTGGGGGCCACCGCCATAAAGCTGGCGTTGGTGAGCCGGTCCATAAAGTTGGCATTCGGCTCGGCCGGTAGCTTGAGTTCGCGGTACACCTCACCCACCAGTTTTTCAACAAAGCAACGCAGCTTCACCAGCGCGCTTTGCGGGTCGAGGTAGGCGTAGGTCTCGGCGAATCCACCAAGATCCGCCAACGCTGGCCACTGCTGTCTGAGATGTTCAAAATTCATGGACTTCATGTCGTTCTGCCCGTAATGACTTCCTGTGCTTCAGGTATCGTGCCAGCTTTGCCAAGCCTGCGCATCAAGACGCTTCGATCCCGAGTTGCTTCATCCAGTTGTTGAGCGTCTGGTGGTTGTTCAGACCCAACAGTTTCGCTGCCTTGCCTTTCTGGCCGGCGGTAATTCTGAGCGCCTCTTCGACGCAGTAACGCTTTGTATTACTGACAATTTCTTCAACATCAATACCACCAGCCACATCAATATCCATCGTGCTGGATTGGTTTTTCGTGTGGCGCTGGATCATGGCGCGTTGCAGGTGCTCAACGTCTAGCACCTCGCCCTCGGACCAGATGGAAGCCCGCAGCAGAGTGTTCCACAGCTCGCGGATATTACCCGGCCAGGACTGGGATTTGATAAATTCTATTGCGCCTTTGGAAAGTTTCTTACTCTGATAGCCCGGTTGCGCCTTGGCATCGTCGTTGAGCTTATCCATCAGGGCATCCAGCAGCTCGGGAATATCAGCGGCACGCTCCCTCAGTGGCGGCAGCTGCACCACGCCGACCGCCAGGCGGTAGAACAAGTCTTCCCTAAAGGTCCCTTCGTCGATCATCGCTAGCAAGTCGCGATGGGTGGCCGCGATCACGCGTACATCGACCGCATGGGGTTTGCTGGCGCCCACCGGATTGATCTCTTTCTGCTGCAGGGCGCGCAACAGCTTTGCCTGAGCATCAAGAGGCAGCTCGCCCACCTCATCCAGAAACAGCGTGCCGCCGTCAGATTCATCGAAGAAGCCCTTACGGTTGCTGTTCGCTCCGGTGAAAGCCCCTTTCTTATGGCCGAACAACTGTGAGTCGACGAGACTCTCGGGGATGGCTCCGCAATTAACAGGAATAAACGCCTTATCCGCACGCGGTGATGCTTTATGGATCGTTTCAGCGATCACTTCCTTGCCAGTACCAGAATCACCCTGAATGATCACCGGCAAATTGCGCGGTGCCAGCTTCTTGGCCAGTTCGACTGCCTCACGCATCGCGGTGGAATGGCTTTGGATATGTTCGAAGTGGCTGTCCACCGCGGGAGACGCCGCAGCGAGAGAGCCCAACACATTGTCCTGCCGTTTGAGGCCCTCTAGTATGATATTGACCGGCAGCTCGACCTCAGAGAGGCCGCTTTGCAGTGACGATTGCACCAGTTTAGTGTTGTAGACCCCCTTTCCCAGCAGCAACCAGATGGCAGCCATGGCTGGCGTGCCAGAGGAAAGATTCAGCGTAACCAGCCCGTTACTGTCATCCAGAAGCTGTAACTCCTCCTCAGCGACAGCGTAGATGCTGGGATAATGAATCGGGCTTTCGAGTTTGGTTTTACGCAGCGTGATTCGCACATCACGATTGCGCTTACTGTAGAGTTTGCGGAGCCAGTACTGATACCGATCAGTTTCATCGAACCAGTCGTTGGCCAGAAGCCGGACTTCGTCGAAGGGTGCATCTGACTCTAAGAGAATGGAGCCTATAGGCCCGCTCTCTCCTTTGGTATCAGCGTCGATATCGTGACGACCCACCCAGGTAAGTAAGATCCGTTTTCTAAGCACCGACCAAGCTCCTTACTGATTTGTAAGAAAACTTACCTTATTCACTCAACAAAGTCTCTCGATACATGCACAAAAAACAGCCGCAAAATGAAATATCTTCATATCAACAACCAGCTTATTTATCGACAAGCTGACTCGATTATTCGCCGATTCCATGGTTCGCTAATTCGCTGAGCCAGCGACCAAAACAAACAAAACTATTACAAAAACCAAAACTTACTTGCATAAACAATCCTAACAGAAAAATAAAACAAATAAGAACAAACAAGAACTACCCCACACAGAACAAACAAAAACAACAGGAAAAGAAAGAAAAAATTGCATCATTAAGAAACGGATGAATTTAAAAAATAGAACTTGGAATAAAAACACAAAAAACCAATATCAAAAAAATCTCATAAAGCGCATCAAAAACAAAAAAAACATCGAAACAGACAATAGAAAAAGCGGAAACAACAAGGCTAAGATAATTATCACAACCACGGCATTACGACTCATTGACACCATCACAACAAAGCCATGACAGAAAAGAGCACAGCCCAGTTACCAGCCTCATATCGGAGCGATGCCCCCTCCGATCGCGGAGGCACAACAATCAGGCGAAGCCTTACCTTCAGAGGCGTAGAGGTTGAGGTCAAGTACACAACGAAGCCATTCAGCGAACGAAAACTCAACGCAAAGGAACTGGAAGTTTTGAGCCAAAACCTCGATGTGGTAGCAATAAGACTTGGCATACCTTCTACAAATAACAAGGCAGGCGCCACTAAAAAATCATAAGAAAACGAGTAACAAAAATGAAACTAGCAGCCTACATCAGAGTTTCGACAGAGCGACAAGCCATTACAAATGATTCGCTCCCAGCACAATTAAAACACATAAAAAGCTGGGCAAAAGAATCAGGAAACAGCATAGTTAAAATATATGAAGAGCCCGGGGCTTCCGGATACTCAGGGTCACGACCAATTTTTAACAAGATGATTGAGGACGCTATAGCAGAGGACGCAGAATTCGATGGTATCGTAGTTTACTCATTCTCTCGCTTTTCTCGGAACGAACTGACCCGCCACACGGCAGAAGCCAAACTCGAACATGCAAATGTAAAAATATTCTCCGCTACAGAAACCCTGCCAGAAGACGCAGATACTGCGAACCTTTTCAAAAACATCATCGGCTCCGTCAACGAACACCAAAGCCGCCAAAACTCACGCATAGTGGCCGACCGTTTGAACGATACAGCAAGAAAAGGCTTCCATACCGGAGGCCCTCCACCATACGGCTACAAATCCCAAGAGACCACAACCGAAGAAGGATCCGCGACCAAAAAGGTTTTGGTCATAGATAGCGAAGAGGCTGATATCGTTCGGCTCATATACAAACTGGCCCTAAAAGGCGAGTCTGGAATAGCATGGGGTGTAAAGGCTATCGCGACAAAGCTGAATCAGTCAGGGCGGCTAAGAAAAGGAACATTATGGACTGCGGACAGTGTCCACAAAATATTACGAGACACCACGTACTATGGTGAACACCTTTTTGGAAAAAAGCGCATCAGAAAGGATGGTCCCCCTCCCATCGTTGTCAAAGTGCCAGCCATCGTAACCAGAGAAGCGTACGAAGCAGTCAAATCTGGCTTGTCATCTCGCAGCCCCAAGAAAACCGAAACCAAAGGCCTAAGATCCCCCGCCATCCTCACCGGATTACTAAAGTGCGCCCGTTGCGGCTGCAACCTAGTGATTCAGAAAGGGAAGGGAGGCAGATACGAGTACTACAAGTGTAGAAACCGCATAAAATGCGATATCGCCATCTGCAACTGCCCAATCATTCCCAGGGGATTACTCGAAAAAGAGGTGCTATCCACTATTGCCTCAGAGATATTGACCGATGAGAGAATTTCGGCCGTATGGGATGAGCTTCGTGATGAACTAAAGAGGGTCAAAGACAGCGATCACGGCGAGATTATCAAACTTGGCCGCAAGATCGCAGCAATCGACTCCAAGCTGGCAAAATTGTACGACGATATCGCGTCCAATAAGCTTGAGCTGGAAGACACCCTGACACTACATCTAAATAACCTGCGAGCTCAACGCCAATCTCACAACAAAGCCCTGTCGGCGCTTAAAGCGAAGCACAGCCTCCCAGTCAAGCGGTTCGGCAAAAAGCAGATCGGACAGTTTATAAAAGCTGTAAAAGAAGCGCTTTTAGGCGATAACCCAGAGGCAACAAAAGCCTACCTTCAAGCAATCTTGACAGATATTCGCGTTGGACCAGGCTCTTTGTGCATAAGAGGGGGAAAGCTAAAACTTCTGACTGCCGTGTCGCAGTTCAAGAAATCTCTATGTGACTCTGGAGTTCCCAGACTCATCATAGAGTGGCGGTGAGGGAGGGATTCGAACCCTCGATGCCTTTCGACATACACACTTTCCAGGCGTGCTCCTTCGGCCACTCGGACACCTCACCGAATGTTGCGACGCGATGTCGCCAGCTCAAAACCGGGCCCGATTCCGCGTTTAGCGGCGGCCCCGTTTCGAGGAGCGCGTAATTTAAACCATAATCACATGAATGGCAAACCCTTTTGGGAGGAATTCAAAAACGGCGCTGGACTGCCGCTACAATCGGCAAAACCTTACCGTTTTCCTCGTCCCGCAGGCCGCCAGGCCGCTATTGGTGCAGGGCTGCCACTGGCACTCTTTTTGCCTATAAGCTTTTGAATCGTTGAGAGGATTGACCCATGCGTTTGCTAACCGCCCTGCTTCCCTTTTTGCGCCAACGGGAAACAAGCGAGAAAGCCCCCACTCCCATGTTGAGGAACCGCCAAGCTCAGCTGGCAAAGTACCGCCCCCCGGAAGCCGACCCCGGACGGCGGCATGCTTTTCAGCAGCGGCTCTCCCGCCTGCGCAGCCACGGACTGCCCCTGCGACAGGAAGACCGGGCTCGCTACGATCGGCAACGGTTACGCGCCAGCCGGCGCAAGCTGGCGTCCTGAACAACGCCAGGGCATAAAAAAACGGCTCCCCAAGGGGAGCCGTTTTCGAGGCGAAGCTATTTTACGGGGCCTGCGCCCGCCAGCCCCGCAGGCGATTGCGTTTAATCGGCCTGACGGCGCAGGAATGCAGGAATATCCAGGTATTCCATCTCGTCGTCGGTGCCGGTTCGACCCAGCTCGATTTGCTCCTGAACCGGCTCCTGCCTGACCGCGCTGCGGCCACTGCTCTTGGCCGCCCGCTCATTCTTCTGCCGCACGACGGTAGGCAGCTCCAGCTGGTCGAAATCCAGGGTGCCATCACTCTTGCGCTGACTGTCATTACGGGTGGCCAGCTTGACCGCCGGTGCCTCGCGGGCACCCAGGCCGGTGGCCACCACCGTGACCTTCAGCTCGTCGCTCATTTCAGGATCGATCACCGTACCCACCACCACGGTGGCATTGTCGGAGGCAAACTCCTCGACGGTATCCCCCACCTCGGAGAACTCGCCCAGACTCAGGTCCAGCCCCGCAGTGATATTGACCAGGATACCGCGCGCGCCCTGCAGGTCGATGTCTTCCAGCAGCGGACAGCGGATCGCCATCTCGGCCGCTTCGCGGGCTCGGTTCTCGCCCCGACTGACTCCAGTGCCCATCATCGCCATGCCCATTTCAGACATCACCGTCTTCACGTCGGCAAAGTCGACATTGATCATACCCGGACGGATAATCAGGTCCGCGATTCCCTGCACCGCCCCCTGGAGTACGCTGTTCGCCTCCTTGAAGGCATCCAGCAGAGAAGCATTTTTGCCCATCACCTGCAGCAGCTTCTCGTTGGGAATGGTAATCAGCGAGTCCACGTGCTCCTGCAGCCCCTTGATCCCCTCCTCGGCCACCTTGAGCCGGCGCCGTCCTTCAAACGGGAAAGGCTTGGTTACCACCGCCACGGTGAGAATCCCCAGCTCGCGGGCCACCTCGGCGACAATGGGCGCGGCGCCAGTACCGGTGCCACCGCCCATGCCGGCGGTTATAAACACCATGTCAGAGCCGCTAAGCATGTCGGCGATACGCTCACGGTCCTCCAGTGCCGCCTGCCGACCGATATCCGGGTTGGCACCGGCACCGAGCCCCTTGGTCAACTCGCCACCCAGCTGCAAGACAGCCGCTTCTCCCAGATTGTGCAGCGCCTGGGCATCCGTGTTGGCACAGATGAAATCGACCCCATCGATCTCGCTGGTGAGCATGTGCTGAACGGCGTTGCCGCCGCCACCGCCGACACCGATCACTTTGATCACCGCACTCTGAGGTACGTTGTCGACCAGTTCAAACATGTCTCTCTCCCCTCGCTTAAAAACGTTTTGTGCTTCTGGCAGTTGTTGCCTACTGCTTATATGTCAATTGTTTAAATCTATTAAGATTTCAGAAATTATCCTGAAACCAGCGCCGCATGCGCGTAAGAAGGCCGGGCCCGGGCTCGGCCAGCTCTTCGTCCCGATGTACCCCAAGGTTCTTCGACGCATACAGCAGCAGCCCCACGCCAGTGGCATAAATCGGGCTGTGCAAAATCTCGTTCAGGCCGCTGACGCCACTGGGCTTAGCCAGGCGCACCGGCATATGAAAAATCTCCTCGGCCAGCTCCACCGCCCCTTCCATCTTCGCGGTGCCCCCGGTCAGCACGATGCCGGCCGCCACCAGGTCCTCGAACCCGGAGCGGCGCAATTCCGCCTGAACCAGGGTGAAGAGCTCGTCGTAGCGGGGCTCCACCACCTCGGCCAGGGCTTGGCAGCTCAAGTCCCGCGGAGGACGGTCACCGACGCTCGGTACCTTGATGGTCTCCTCGCTGCTGGCCAGCTGGGCCAGGGCGCAGGCGTACTTGACCTTGATCTCCTCGGCATGGGGCGTGGGCGTGCGCAGGGCCATGGCGATGTCGTTGGTGACCTGGTCCCCGGCGATGGGAATCACCGCCGTGTGGCGGATAGCGCCGCCGGTGAAGATGGCGATATCGGTGGTGCCACCGCCGATATCCACCATGCACACTCCCAGCTCCTTCTCGTCCTCGGTGAGCACCGCGTAGCTTGAGGCCAGCTGCTCCAGCACCACCCCGTCCACTTCCAGACCGCAGCGGCGGATGCACTTCTCGATGTTCTGGGCCGCGTTCAGCGCCCCGGTGACCAGGTGTACCTTGGCCTCCAGCCGCACCCCGGACATCCCCAGAGGCTCCTTGATCCCCTCCTGGTTATCGATCACGTACTCCTGGGGCAGGATATGCAGAATCTTCTGGTCGGCGGGAATGGCCACCGCCCGGGCGGCGTCGATCACCCGGTCCAGATCCTGCTCCAGCACCTCGCGGTCCCGAATGGCGACGATGCCGTGGGAGTTCATGGAGCTGATGTGGCTACCGGCGATGCCGGCGGTCACCGAGTGAATCTTGCAGCCGGCCATCAGCTCGGCCTCTTCCACCGCGCGCTGAATAGAGCTCACCGTGGATTCGATGTTAACCACCACCCCGCGCTTGAGGCCGCGGGAAGGGTGCGCACCCATGCCCACCACTTCGATGGTGCCATCGGGCCCCACCTCGCCCACCAGCGCCACCACCTTGGAGGTGCCGATGTCGAGCCCGACGATCATATTGTTGAGGTTTTCACTGTTTTCGACACGTTTCACAGCACAATCCACGTTTCAGCCACCGCTACAGAATTGCAGGCGCACAATGGGCGATTCATACCCCGACACAAAGACGGCAGGTCTAGCAAAGCATTCTTGCAAGATGCGGTCCATTTATTGATGCACACCGTTACTTTCAATAGCGGCAACCACAACAAGCGATTAAACAGATAAACCAGAATAATTAACTACCCCTATCGGCAAGGTTTTGCCGTTCTTAACAGTTGAGCGGCTATTTTTTTGCCGCCCCGGTTAAAAACAAAAGCACGCCGGAGCGTGCTTTATGCCTGACCGATTTTTCAAACGACTATTTAAATCGAAGGCGGGTTGTTGGCGCTGACTATTTCACAGGTTTCGTCACCGCTATTTTTAAAACGGTGGGCAAGGCTACTGTCGAAAAAATAGGCATCCCCAGGCCCCAGCAAGCGGCTCTCGCCGTCCACCGTTAATTCGATACTGCCGCGAATAACAACGCCTGCTTCCTGTCCCTCATGCGTCAGCATCTCGGAACCTGTATCAGACCCTGGCGGGTAGGTTTCTCGCAGCAAGGAGAGCGTTCTGTTCGGGTAATTGTGCCCCACCAGGTGCAGACTGATTTCACCGTGGCCAAGATCCGGCAGTTCATCGGCTGGATAAAAAACCTGCTTTTTTTCCGGTACGTTGAGAGAAAAGAACTCTTGCAACTGCATCGGAATACCGTCAAGCACCTTTTTGAGGGAGCTGACGGATGGGCTCACCCGGTTCTGTTCAATCAAGGAAATGGTGCTGTTGGTCACACCGGCTCTTTTGGCAAGCTCGCGCTGGGATAAACTTTTCTGAAGGCGAACTTCTTTTAATCTAGCCCCCACATCAATACTCATTCACCCACCTTTCTGCTCCGACGTGATTTTTATCATTTTGGCACGCGTTGCGCGATCCAGCCAAATCCAGAAATCCTGAGACCGGGATAACGGGACACAACCGGGCGCCATTATACATCGATGCAAGAAAAGGCGCACCTTACCCACGCCTTCGCCTTGCAGCGATCAAAACATCCGCCCCGGCAAAGGGCTGAAACAAACCTCAGCCTGAATCGGGAAACAAGCCACCTCGGCCCCTGAGTCCGGCTTGTCCGAAACCTTCCCTCGCGCACCCCTCTCTAAATATCAGCGTGCGCCGCGATCAGTCAGGCGCAGTGGATCCAGCAGATATTCAAGCCCGTTCACCTTGATTTCGTGCAGACAGCGCAGCAGCTCCCCCAGCGATCCCTCGGGAAAGCCTTTCTGGGCAAACCAGACCACATAGGGTTCTGGCAGGTCCACCAGCAGCCGCCCCTGGTATTTGCCGAACGGCATCGGCGTGCGGGCAAGTCTCAGCAACAGGTTGGGGTCAAGGTGCTCCATGATCGAAACTCCAGAATTAAAGACCCGCAGCTTAACGGCCCGTAGGCGATGAAACCAGCCCGGCGACCCGGTTTGCAAGACGAGTCCGCTTGCCGGTCCATCTCCTGCGCAGCGGCCCTAACCACGCCTTGGCACCCTACTCGCTATCATAAGCGGTCGCTGAAGGCTCCACTCTTCGCAAATAGGCAGCGATGGCTTCCCGGTCAGCCTCCGACACCTGCGCCAGGTTATCCACCACTTCAGCCATGGCGCCGCCAACGACGTCGTAATCCGGAGTAAAGCCGCTGGCCAGGTAGCCGGCGATATCCACCGCCTGCCACTCACCCAGGCCTTGAGGGTGGGGGGTGATGTTCGGTATCACCCCGTCGCCGTCGGGGCTGGGGGCGCCGGCGAGCCAGCGGGCGTAATCAAGCCCTCCCCCGAAGGTTCTTGGCGTGTGGCACTCGCCGCAGTGCCCCGGCCCCTCCACCAGATACTGCCCCAGCCGCTGCTGCGGCGTCGGCGAATCCAGGTCCGTCACCGGCCCGCGCCGCCCATAGACCCGCTTCCAAAGTCCGAGCCCACGCCGCAGATTGAATGGAAACGCCACCTCGTGGGCCGGGTTCTCTCGATCAACCGCCGGTAGCGTATCCAAAAATGTTTTGAGATCGACCACATCCTGCAAGCGCATACGCGCGTATGAGGTATAGGGGAACACCGGGTAGTAGTGCTCCCCCTGAGGCGAGACCCCTGTGAGCATGGCAGTGACGAAGTCGGCGTTACTCCAGCTACCGATACCGGTAGCTTCGTGAGGCGTAATATTAGGCGCAACGAAGGTTCCAAACGCCGTTTCAAAGCGCCTTCCGCCGCTGAGATCCAGGGCTGAGGTCGCGTCGGCGTCAGGGGGACGGTGGCAGGAAGCACAGCCGCCGATAAGGAAAATCCGTTCGCCACGTTCACGGCTGCCCTGAACTTCGGCCAGGTTCGCGGGGACGACGTCAGTTTGCGGACGACTCAGCAGCCAAAGCGCTGCCAGCAGGACCAGCGATGCGCCCCTCACTGTCTTCAGCCAATACCCCATACCCATTGACCCGCTGTTTAAACGCTGGTCGCGCGGCTAACTCTCACTTCTTCTTCTCTGCGCGAAATTCTTTGTGGCAGCCTTTACACCCTTCCCCAACCGGCTTCATGGCCTGGCGCAGGCTCGGCAGCCCGTTTCCGGCCGCCTCGGACAATCCCTTGAGCGCTTTTCCCAGCTCCTCGCCGGCCTTTCGAACGCCTTCAGGGTCCTCCCAGAATGCCGGAAGCGCCCGTGTTTTTTCTTCCAGTTCGCTGTTTCTTTCGTGAGAGCCGGGCGGCCACAAGGCGCCGGTATCGAGACGGCTCAGGATCAGCAGATTGTCCGCGGCGGTCGCCGCCACCTGGGCATCATAATCACTCTTACCCTTGGCCATGTCGCCGACCAACCCCACGTTGAATGCATAAAGCCGCATTAATCCCTTGCGCGCCTTGATGGCATCGTCGGGAGCAGCCGCCAAAGCGGTGGTGGTCAGGGCCAGGCTGGCAGCCATGGTGCCAATCATCAGGTGCGTGAGTCTCATACAATCTCCTTGATTATTTTTATCTGCCACAGGACGAAGCTTTTATAGAATGAAGCTTTTGTGGGATGAAGCCTTTAGTTAACGGAACTTCCCAAAAGCCGCCCTCTTCGCCAAGACCATTTCCTTGGTAAGGAGCACTGCACGGCTCACGCTCAGCGTGGACCCGCTCTAAGCAACTGCGCTTCCCGGTGTTAACCGGACTCAGCCGACGTTACGCGGCCAAGCCGTCAAGCCGCTAAGCCCTTAAAAGGAATAGCAGAGTTCTATCCATTCAACGAAACGACCTGCTGCGCCTACCCGATGCGCTGCGCAACTAACCCCCTTTCTGTCCCCTCCCTCTTTTCACCCAAAGGTGCTCTGGCAAGGCGCACCATGCGGGCTGAACCGCTACACTTTGTTAATAGATACACCTTATTTTTGCGCCCCAACGCACGGACCACGGATGGCCAGCGTCAAGTGTCTTCAGGGCTCTACTGAGCAACCGCACCGAGCGCACCATCCCTAACCTGAGGGACGGTGGAATGTTCAGGCTGCAACGCTTCTTTTCCCTGACCAGCCTCGCAACCCTGCTGCTCACCGCTGTGGCCCTGGGCCTGTTCTATCGGATGCTGGCCATCGACGTCTTGCTGGATGAAGGCGAAAACAGAAACATCGCCATCACCCGGGTACTGGCCAACAGCCTCTGGCCTCAGATCCAGCCGCTGCTGGAATCCTCCCGAGAGGCCCAGGATCACGCTGCGGCACAGCGCCTGCACCAAAGCATCCTTTCCCGCATACAGGGACTGGCGGTCATCAAGGTAAAACTCTATTCCCCCGCGGGCCTCACCGTATTCTCCACCACGAACGAAGAGATCGGCGCAGACCAGAGCACCAACCCCGCGATTCCCCTTGCCCTGCGCGGCCAGGTTTCCAACTCCTTCGTGGAGCGCGACCACTACAATGAATTCGATCGCCAGGTCGAGGCACTGGACCTGTTGCAGACCTACATACCGCTTTACCTGCCCGACACCGAGCAGGTGGCGGGCATTTTTGAGGTCTACAGCGACTACACCCCGTTGTTGCGAAAAATTCGTCACACCCAGTGGTCGGTCATGGCCGGCACCCTGGTGACGCTGGCCCTGCTCTATGCAGCGCTCCTGCTCCTGGTGCGTCATGCAGACCGGGTCATCCAGGCTCAGAGCAACCGGTTGCAGGATTCCGTGGACGCCCTACAAAAGGCCCGTGATGAGCTGGAGCAACGGGTGGCGCAGCGCACCCAGGACCTGGCCCAGCGCAACCTTCAGCTGGCCAAGGAGATCGAAGAGCGCGAACGGATGGAACAACAGGTCATTCAGCAGGAGAAAATGGCCGCTATCGGGTCGCTGGCGGCGGGCATCGTCCATGAAATCGGCAACCCCATCGCCAGTCTCCTGGGACTGCTGGAGAGCCTCGATGCCGACGAAAGGGCGCGCCACTGGCCCGAAGACCTGCACACTGACCTTGAGCTGGCGCGCCAGCAGGGCCAACGATTGGCTGACATCAATCGCGACGTATCGGAATTCGCCAATCCGCAATCCGAATCCCCGGAGTGGCTGGACTTCAACAACCTGGTGGCCCGCACCTGCCGGCTGATGCGCTACGATCGTCGTCTCCAGGATACGCAGGTGCGGCTGCAGCTCGAACCCCGGTTACCGGCATTGCGGGTGGCCGGCAGCCAGATGGTCCAGGTACTGATGCACCTGCTCTCCAACGCGGCCGACGCCCTGCAGGTGCGCTACGGCAGTGAACCGGGAGGCGTGATCCAGGTACAGACGTTCATGAGCGGCGAGCAGGTGGGCCTCAAGGTTCTAGACAACGGCTGTGGCATGACCCCGGAGGTGCTCGCCCGGGCCACCGACGCTTTCTACACCACCAAACCGGTGGGTCAGGGTACGGGGCTGGGGCTCGCGGTCTGCCACACAATCGTCCGCGCCCACGGCGGCACCCTCTCCCTCAAGTCCGATGCCGGAGACGGCACTATTGCCATCGTCCAACTGCCGGCGCCGGAGTCCGGACAGCGCGGCATCCAGGCCGAGCCAAACTAGCTCCCGCCATGAACTCCTCGGAACGACCCGGAAGCTTTTTACTCGAAACCCGATGTTTTATCCGAGGAACGGCAACGTCTCGGGTCCCAGCGGCACGATACCGGTGGGGTTCAGGCTCTCGATGGAGTAGTAGCCGGCTTTGATCGCCTCGGGCTCCACGGTGTCCGCCACCCCAGGCAGCGCGTAAAGCCTGCGCAGGTAGGCACTGAGCGCGGGGTAATCGGCGATGCGCCGAAGGTTACACTTAAAGAGGCTGTAATAGGCCAGGTCAAAACGCACCAGGGTCACGAACAGGCGAACGTCGGTCTCGGTCACCTGCTCGCCCAGCACGTAGGGCTGCGTGCTCAACCGCGCCTCCAACTCGTCCAGGGCTTCGAAAACATCCCGATAGGCTTCCTCGTAAGCGACCTGGGTCGTGGCGAAACCCGCCCGGTAGACGCCGTTGTTCAGGGTGTGGTAGTAACGTTCGTTAAGACAGTCGATCTCCCCACGCAGGAACTCCGGGTAGAGATCAAACTTCTCCGTACCCAGGGGACGGAAGACTCCATTAAGCACTCGAACGATATCCGCCGACTCGTTATTAACGATACAACGTCGCTCCTTGTCCCAGAGCACGGGCACCGTGGCGCGGCCCGTGTAGGCAGCATCGGAATGGCTGTAGAGCTGGTGGAGGTGGCGGGCGCCAAGGTAGGGGTCGATAAAGGGAGGCGTGTCACCAAAAGCCCAGCCCTGCTCGCTCAGTGCCGGCTTGACCCGGGAGACGCTGATCACGTCCTCCAGCCCCAGCAGCCCACGAACCATCAGGGTCCGGCAGGCCCACGGGCAGATCATGGCGACATAGAGGTGATAGCGTCCCGAAGCGAGCGGAAAGGCTTCGTCCTCGCCCACCCAGTGACGAAACTGCGAACGCTCGCGGACAAAGCCACCCTGTTCATCCACCCCCTGGACCGGCTGGTAGCGCCCTGTCCATTTTCCGTTGACCATCATCGTTTAGCGTCCCCCGTTGCCAGACACCCCGTCAGTAGCCGGAGCCGTCAGGCCAAACTGTCCAGAGCGCCAACCCCAGCGGCGCCACTCCCGCCACCAGCGTACGCAGGTTATCCAAGCCCCGTGCATCCAGCGGATGCAAGCCCCGCAGCAAGGCAATCAGCAACGGCCCGACGGCGACCAGCAGCAGCGCCAGCGGGTTGACCCCGGCCAGCAGATAAGCGGCCGACAGGAGCGCTACCAGCAGCAACGGCGGCGCCACCCCGAGCCCTGTCACCCGCGGCCCAAAGACCAGGCCTGCGAGCCAGATCACACCGCACCCCGCAGCCAGTGCCCCCGCCAGTTGCCCCAGCACCAGGGTGCCGTCCAGGGCGATCACCGGAGCGGCCCCGGCGGCGATCAGCATCCAGAGAGCATCGCGCACCGGCTCCACCCTGGGCCTCGTGCCCACCCCGTAGAGGGCCAGGAACAAGAGCCCCAGCGCCAGGAAATGAAGCACCTGCGTGGAGCCTTCCATCCGTCCCAACACCGACCAGAGTTGCCAGCCCAGCAGAGTCAGGGTCACGGCCAGCACCACCGGCAGGCGCCACCACCGCTCCACGTGCGCCGTACGGCCGTGGAGCCACTCCAGAATCAGCCCCCCCGCGCCCATCAGCACCAGAATATCGGTGGCCCGTTGCGGGGGCAGACCGATCCGGCCGCCAATCCAGCTGCCACTGACCCAGAAGGCCAACGCCAGACCCAGCGTCCAGAAAGCGGTCGTTCCCGCCCGTTGTCGCGCCAGCAAAGCCCACAGCCCCAGCGCCAGCAGCATGATCCCAATGGGGGCTAACAGGGTCTGCGCGAGCATAATCAGAGTGGCATCAGTGCCCGACTCGCCATACATAGAAAACTCCCACCTGAATAACCGGCCTTTGAACAGGGCCTTTCGCCGTTAAGCCGCTATATTTTGTCTGAGGGGTGTTCAATCGCTGCTTTGCCAGCGTAACTATTTACTTTAAAAAAATTAACACTACACTTGGAAAAAACATTATTTCCCCAGGTGATTAGATGGACAAGCTGACCAGTATGAAAGTTTTCTGCCGTGTGGTGGCACGGGAGAACTTTTCGCAGGCGGCCCGCGACCTGAGGATCTCGCCGGCCATGGTTACCAAACATGTGGCGGCGCTGGAGGAACAGCTGGGCATCCGCCTGCTGAACCGCACCACCCGCCGGGTCAACACCACCGAGGCGGGAGAGCGCTATTACCACCTCTGTACCGGACTGTTGAACGACATCGAAGAAGCCGAAGCCTCCCTCAACGAGCTGGGCACCAAACCCAGCGGCCTGCTGCGACTGACCGCCCCCATCGACTTCGGCGTGCTCTGCCTGGCCCCGGCAATCGCCGCTTTTCTGTCCCGCTACCCGGAAGTCGAGATCGACATCAACTACCAGGACCGCAAGGTAAACCTGATTGAAGAGGGGTTTGACCTGGCCCTGCGCATCGGCGCCCTGTCGGACTCCACCCTCGTGGCGCAGCGCCTGCTTAACGGACGCCTGATCTGCTGCGCTTCCCCCGCCTACCTGCAGCAACATGGACGGCCCCAGACACCTCAGGACCTGCGAGATCACAACTGCCTGACCTACACCTACTCATCCACCAACAACGAATGGCTGTTCTACCGGGACAAGGAGCGGCACGCGGTAAAGGTAAGCGGTCGGCTCAACTCCAATAACGGCCGCGCCATGGTCGCCGCCGCCAGGCAGGGGGTGGGGATTATTCTCAAGCCCAACTTCATGGTGGAGGACGCCCTGGCCCGCGGTGAACTGGTAGAACTCTTCGCCGACTACGAAATCCCCACCCACAACGTCTACCTGGTCTACCCCCACCGGCAGTTCCTGCCGGCGAAGATGCGGCTGTTCATCGAATTCCTGAAGGAGTACTTCTCAGAGAAGTCCAGCGCCTAGGCGTCGCCCGGGGCCTCGGCACTCTCCCGGGCCTGCTCGGTGAGGCGCTTGGAGAGCTGCTTCTTGCCGGCCACTCCCAGCTGCTGCAGGGCGGTGACCCGGCTGACCAGGTTGCCCCGGCCGCGGCTCAGCCGTTTATAGGCGGCGTCAAAGGCCTGCTGGGTCTGGCCGAGGTGACGCCCGACATCATCCAGCGCTTCCACGAAACCGACGAACTTGTCGTGCAGCTCTGCGCCGCGACGGGCGATCTCCTGGGCGTTGCTGTTCTGCTTTTCATAGCGCCAGATGTGGTTGATGGTGCGCAGCGTCACCAGCAGGCTCGAGGGACTGACCAGGAGGATATTGCGTTCAAAGGCATCCCCGAACAGCGCGGGGTCCTCCTCCAGGGCAAGGGTGAACGCCGGCTCCAGGGGGATAAACAGCAACACGAAGTCCAGCGAGCGGATCCCGGGAAGCTGCTGGTAAGCCTTTTCACTCAGCCCCTTGATGTGCCGGCGCAGGGAGAGCAGATGAGCCTTGCGGGCCTCAGCGGCGAGCGCTGCATCCTCGGCGCTGCAATAGCGCTCGTAAGCCACCAGGGAAACCTTGGCGTCGATGATCACATCCTTGTCTTCGGGCAGGTGGACAATGACATCGGGCAGGTAACGCCGTCCCGCCTCGTCACGCTGGTGTACCTGCAACTCGTACTCGTAACCGCGCCGCAAGCCGGACTCCTCAAGAATCCGCTCCAGCACCACCTCGCCCCAGTTCCCCTGGACCTTGCTGTCGCCCTTGAGGGCCTGAGTCAGGTTGACCGCGTCCCGGCTCATCTGCAGGTTCAGCTGCTTGAGCTGGTGAATTTGCTCCTTGAGCCCTGCACGGTCGCGATTCTCCCGGTCGTAGACATCATCGACGCGGCGACGGAAGTCACCCAGTTGTTGGCGCAAGGGGCTCAACAGGTGATCCAGCTTCTCCTGCTGCACGTGGCCGAAGCGCTGGCTGTTCTCCTCCAGCACTCGCCGCGCCAGCTGCTGAAACTCCTCCTGCATCTGGCTTCTGGCCTGCTCCAACAGCTGCAGTTTCTCAGCCTGGGCCTGGCGCTCGCTCTGCAGGCGCACCCGCTGCTCGCGCAGCTGGGCCGTCAGATCGGTCTGCTCGGCCCTGAGACTGTCCAGTAACTGATCGCGCTCAACCAGGTCCCGTTTAAGACTGTCCAGGAGGCTGATCCGCTCACGGGCGCCACTCAGCGCCACCTGCAGTTCGGTGCAGGACTCCCTCTGTGCGGCCAGTTCAGCGCCAAGACGCTCCCGCTCTTGGCGCCACTGTCGTCGTGCCAAGGCGTGCAGTAGCAAGGCCACCAGAACGGTCGCCACCGCCAGCGGCCAAGGCCCCAACTGCTGCAGCGCGGGCATCACCGGACTACCAGAAAAGGCCGATCAGCACGGCGCCCATCAGCGCCCCGAGCGCCCCCACTATCAGCGCCCGGGCCAGGCCAAGCAGCGGCTCGAGAATGATGACGTGCACCACCGGAAAGGTAATAAACAGGCACAATACCGGGATCCACCACGCCAGGTGAGTCACCCCGAATACCATGGCGGCAACCAGCACCAGCGCGCACAGGTTGCCGGCGATCAGAACCCGCTTGTTGCCGCGGGTGCCGCGGGCCCAGGCCGGCTGCTCCTCGGCAGGCAGCTTCAGCAATTTACTGGCGGCAATGGCGGCACTCATGGAAAAGGCACCGGCAAGACCAAACACGACCGTGGGATCCAAGATAACACTCCTGTATAGCAATGAATTAAACCGCGAGCACCACACTGCCCTCCAGCAGCCTGACATTGTACGGAATTTCCCGGAAAGCGAACACCGACCCACCCCTGGCAAAAAAATTCGACTGGGTTATTATGACTCGCGCCTGGCGGGCATTTATAAAAAGCAAATCAGCCCGTTATCGCCAGCGTTCTGGCCGCCCCGGTTGTCCTGCTAAAGGCCTGATCACCCCAGCAGAGAAGGAGTGCGCAGTGAGCTATTTTGCCGACCTTTCGGCGCCGTCCTATCGCCCCCTCAACGTCACCGGCCTGGTCCTTTGCGGAAGCGCCCTGCTTTACCTGATTGGCTACCTGGAGGGCCAACTCGGGCTTTCCCCCTGCACTCTCTGTCTCGCGACCCGGCTGATCCTCGTCATTCAGGGCCTGCTTTTCCTGCTGGCCTGGGTGCACAACCCCCGCCAGTTGGGACAGCGCGCCTACGCGCTGCTGGGGTTAGTGATCGCCGGCTGCGGGCTGGCCCTGAGCGGGCGGCATATCTGGCTGCAACTGCTGCCAGGCGCCGGGGACTCCGCCTGCTTTCCCAGCGGCGCGCAGCTGCAGGCGCTTAGCTTGGTGGAGAATGCCCTGCAGCCGGTGCTGGCCCGCGCCGATGCCTGTACCGCGACCCACGGACAACTGCTGGGGCTTGGCCTGCCTCAACAGGGACTGATCCTGTTCGTGCTGCTGGCGCTTATTCTGATCAGGCTGCTGCGCAAGAAACGCCAGCGCAACTACTTCACCTGAAGCCCCACCTGTTAACCTGTTATCCCGAACGACGCCTTCCGACCGGGCCTCCGCCAATCAGCAGCCAAACCGGCACCACTCAGCCGGAACCTTGCCGGCGCAAAGCGACCAAAAAGCCACTTTATGAAACTTTTGTAGCTTTTCAGAAATTCCCGACTACAGCCCACCCTTCAAACAGGCTAAAATACCCTCCTTTAAACTTCGGTTCCGCCGAACCACCTGCCAGTTAAACCGACTATTAAAACGACTATGGGGTTGGAGATGAGCACCACGGCTTCGCTCTACGCACTTGAGCAACACGACGACTTTATCGAACGACACATCGGTCCCGACCAAAGCCAGATTCAGGCCATGCTGAATACGCTGGGCCTGGAAAGCCTAGATGCGCTCATCCACTCCACCCTCCCCGGATCGATCCTGGAAAACGCGCCCCTGGACCTGCCCCCGGCCCACAGCGAGCACGAGATTCTGCAGCGGCTCAAAACCCTCGCCGCCGGTAACCGCGTGCACAAGTCTTACCTGGGACTGGGCTACTACGACACCCTGGTGCCCAACGTCATTCTGCGCAACGTGCTGGAAAACCCCGGCTGGTATACCGCCTATACCCCCTACCAGCCGGAAATCGCCCAGGGCCGCCTGGAGGCGCTGCTCAACTTCCAGCAGATGGTGACCGACCTGACCGGCATGGGGCTGGCCAACGCCTCGCTGCTTGACGAAGCCACCGCCGCGGCCGAGGCGATGACCCTGTGTAAGCGGGCCAACCGTAAAAAGAGCAACTGCTTTTTCGTCGCCGACGACGTTCTGCCCCAGACCTTGAACGTGATCCAGACCCGCGCCGAATACTTCGGCTTCGAAGTAGTGGTGGGCGACCCCGCCACGGAACTCGACCAGTACGACCTGTTCGGCGTGCTGCTCCAGTACCCCGGTCGCGACGGCCAGGTCCGCGATATCGAGCCCCTGATCGCCCGCGCGCACGACCAGAAAGCCCTGGTAGCGGTGGCCACCGACCTGCTCAGCCTCGTGTGCCTGAAGTCACCGGGGGAGATGGGCGCCGACGTGGTCCTCGGCAGTGCCCAGCGCTTCGGGGTCCCCATGGGCTTCGGCGGCCCCCACGCCGCCTTCTTCGCCACCCAGGACAAGCACAAGCGCCAGGCACCGGGACGCATCATCGGAGTCTCCGTCGACACCCGCGGCGGACCGGCCCTGCGCATGGCCATGCAGACCCGGGAACAGCACATTCGCCGGGAAAAGGCCACCTCCAATATCTGTACCGCGCAGGCGCTGCTCGCCAACATGGCCAGCTTCTACGCGGTCTATCACGGTCCCAAAGGGCTCAAGAAAATCGCCGGCCGGGTCCAGCGCTACGCCGCCATCCTGGCCGCAGGCCTGGAGCAGAGCGGTTTCAGCTTGCGTCATCCCGACTTCTTCGACACCCTCTGCGTCGAGGTAGGCGACCAGCAGGCGAGCATCGTGGCGCGGGCCCTGAGCATGGGCGTCAACCTGCGCACCGTGGAGTCCGACCGCATCGCCCTGAGCCTGGACGAAACCACCACCCGCGCCGACCTCGAGCAGCTGTGGCAGATCTTCACTGATAACCGCGACCACGGCCTCAGCGTGGAGGCAATCGATGGCGCGCTGGCGGCCGATGCCCGCATTCCCGAGTCGCTGCGCCGCACCTCCGACTTCCTCACCCATCCGGTATTCAACAGCTACCACTGCGAAACCGAGATGCTGCGCTACCTCAAGCGCCTGGAAAACAAGGACTTCAGTCTCGCCCATGGCATGATCCCGCTGGGCTCGTGCACCATGAAGCTCAACGCCAGCGCCGAGATGATTCCGGTGACCTGGCCGGAGTTCGCCAATATCCACCCCTTCGCCCCCCGGGACCAGGTGGGCGGCTATCTGGCGCTGTTCGAAGAGCTGGAGCAGATGCTGGTCACCATCACCGGCTACGATCGGATCTCCTTGCAGCCCAACTCCGGCGCCCAGGGCGAATACGCCGGCCTGCTGGCAATCCGCAAATACCAGGAGAGCATCGGCGAAGGCCATCGCGACATCTGCCTGATCCCCAGCTCCGCCCACGGTACCAACCCTGCCTCGGCCGCCATGGCGGCGATGAAGGTGGTGGTGGTGGACTGCGACCGCGATGGCAACGTGGATATCGCCGACCTCAAGGCCAAGGCCGAGGCCCACAGCGACAGCCTCTCCTGCCTGATGATCACCTATCCCTCGACCCACGGGGTGTTCGAAGAAGGGATCCGGGAGATCTGTGAACTGATCCACCAGCACGGCGGCCAGGTATACATGGACGGGGCCAACATGAACGCTCAGGTGGGGCTCTCAAAACCCGGCCAGATCGGCGCGGATGTTTCCCACCTCAACCTGCACAAGACCTTCGCCATCCCCCACGGCGGCGGCGGCCCCGGCATGGGCCCCATCGGGGTCAAGGCACACCTGGCCCCCTTCCTGCCCAACCACCCGGTCAGCCCCATCGAAGGACCCAAGGCCGAGATGGGCGCCGTGTCAGCCACGCCCTTCGGCAGCGCTTCCATCCTGCCGATCTCCTGGGCCTACTGCGCCCTGCTGGGACGGGACGGGCTCAAGCGCGCCACCCAGGTGGCGATCCTCAGCGCCAACTACCTGGCGGAGAAGCTCGCGCCCCACTACCCGATCCTCTACCGGGGCCGCAACAACCGGGTGGCCCACGAGTGCATCGTGGACATCCGCCCCCTCAAGGAGAGCAGCGGTATCAGTGAAGAGGATATCGCCAAGCGCCTGATGGATTACGGTTTCCACGCCCCCACCATGAGCTTCCCGGTGCCGGGAACCCTGATGATCGAGCCCACCGAATCCGAATCCAAGGCCGAACTGGACCGCTTTATCGAGGCCATGGTGAAGATTCGCGAAGAGATCGCCCAGGTGGAGCGCGGCGAGCTGGATGCCGAGGACAACCCGCTGAAAAACGCCCCCCACACCCAGGCCGATATCATTGCTGAAAACTGGCAACACCCCTACTCCCGCGAGCAGGCCGTGTTCCCGGTGGCCGCCCTCAAGGACGCCAAGTTCTGGCCTACGGTGAACCGGATTGACAACGTCTACGGCGACCGCAACCTGATCTGTAGCTGCCCGTCCCCCGACGCCTATCGCTAAACCGACCTTCCCGTCGGCAGCGGTTCAACAAAAAGCCCGGCACACGCCGGGCTTTTTTTCACCGGGTGCCTTTTCCCGGCAACGACACGCACTCCGCAATATGTCCCCGGCCACCTCCCAACACCCCCAGCCGGACAAGCCTGTTCTATTTCGGCCGCAGCGACAACGAGCCCCGGTCAGTCACCCGTATATCGGGGCTCAGCGCACCGGGATCCAACCGCAGCTCCAGCAGGTAGTCAAACCGGTCCCGTGGTTCGGCCATCAGATCGCTCAGCAGTCGCACCCCCTGCAGCAGGTCCACGCTGGCCTCCAGCTTCACCTCGGCGGTGGTGTAGCCCTCGATCCGCGGCAACTCGTTGCTGACCCCGCTGAGCAGCTTTCGCTCCGCCAAGGTAATGCTGTAGGCCAGTCCCTCGAGTTCCAGGGCCTGACTGTTGGGGTTGCTGATCCGCAGGGCGATCTCAAAGCGCGGCGCCAGCCCTTCGCCGGGCAGGGCCCGCAGCCCGATAACGGAAACCTGGGGGGGATCCATCATCGGCGTTATCCCGGCACAACCGTGCAGTACCAGCAGACAGGCCCAAAGTATCCAGAATCGTCTTCTCATCCCCATCTCCCTTCAGCGTAAAGGCAAGCATAGCCCAGCCTGAGATGAGCTATGCTTGCAGCGAAATTCCCCGCCGAGGTAACTCCATGCGCATTTTTCCCCTGTCCCTGACCTTGCTCTCCCTGCTCGCCTTTCCGCTAGCCCCGCTGCAGGCGCAGGACGCCCCGGCTTCCGCCGCCAGCCGCGCCCAGGCGGTGCTCAACGGCAGCCTGGAACGCATCGTCACCATCAGCGCCGACGGTGAAGAAGGGGTCTGGGCATTGACCGACGCCGGGCGCCTCTACCACTGCGTGCGCCTGAACAAAGCGGACAACGACCAGGTTCACTGCGTCGGTCGTGACGGCCCGGTCAAAAGCGACTATTAGGTCAGTCCGCGACAACGCCCCCAAAGGCACTGAATGGCAAAAGATAAGAGGTAAGCGGAAAGCGTGAATAGGGTAAGCACCGCCTCCGGCTTCAGGTGGGCGGCCCACCTTGGCCCTCCGGCGCCCCGTCAAACAGCGGACGCCTCGGCTCAGGTTGCCCGGTTAACGGTTTAGCTTGACCAGCCCACTTATCCGATTGATGGTCATCTCGGCCCGTCCGGAGCCGTCCATCCGAATGACACCCCGGGTATGGTTACCCCCTGCGTCGACTTCACCCTGGAAGCTGCCACCGGTCTTGCGGAAGAAACGCACCTCTTTTCCTTCAGGAGTAAACGCAAGGTTACGGTAACTTTCGTCCACCTGGGGCATATCGATCCGGTCCGCGCCGATCTGCACGATGCCCAGGTCCACCTGCAGGCCATCCTTGATCAGCGTCCCATGCCAGCGCCCCTGAGCAGGGTGATCGCCCTCCTGGCATCCCCAGAGGAACAGCAACATCAGGAAGGGAATTAAACGCGCCATGGATACAACCTCGAATCAGCGAAAATGCAAAGCCTACGGAAAAGGGCCGGCCGCCGCGTTGACCCACAGCAGCCTTTTGGGCCGGAGCCGGATTTTAACCAATTCGACCTAAATGGAGCCAGCCTTAGGCGGCGGAACCTTCGCCGAAACGCCGGGCCGGGTCAACGCGAGGCGCCACTCCAAGGGTGCGCGCGGCACAGTAAAGGGCCGCACCGGCAACTGGCCGTGACCGCCAAAGCCCCCTTCCGTCTCCCCGTAGACCTGCTCAAGCTCTTCCACCGTCGAACCGTAGCGCTCCGCCAGTTGCTGGCTGGCCGCCGGATCCAGCTTAAGGCCATAGAAGCGGTAGATCGCCGCCACCAGGCCGCGGGCAGCCCGGCTCATATCCTTGCCGATCTCCCGGGCCAGGGCCTCGCCCAGCCCCACTTTTGCCTTGGTGCTCATGTCCCGCTCGAACAACCCCATGTTCAGCGTATTGGCGGAGTAGATGGCGCGCTGCACCTCGGGCCGACGCACCTCGATCACCTCGTCGAGAGCCAGGGCGATACGCACCGCCAGCTGCTTGGCCGCCCGGGCGCGACGGGCATAGTCGCCATGGACCCGGCGATGGTAGAGGAAATAACGGAAAACCGACTGCACGACCTGGACCTTATCCTCGTCATCCAGGGCAATGCTGTCCTCGACAATCTGCAGCCCGTGCCCCCCGCCGCTTTTCTGCGTGAACACCACGTCCTGGTCCTGCTCATCGTCCATCAGCACCTTCCAGCGCTCGACCGCGGCCTGGAAATCACGGTACTCACGCTCGGTTTTGCGATTGGCGATATAGGCCCGGTGGTAGAGCTCCAATGCCTGCTCCAGAATCGGCCGCAGGCGCTGGCGCTCCCAGTTGCGACCGCGGCTGATCCGCTCCACCAGGGTTTCGATGTGGGTCTGGCAAAACTCCAGCAGTTCCTTGCCGGTCAGCTCCGCGCGACTGGCCAGGGCGGCGTCATCCAGGTGGTCGCTGAGGTAGGTGGCCAGCGCCAGCAAGCGGCTGTAGGCCCGGGCCCGGACGATACGAAACCGGAAACGCCGCTCCTCCAGCCCTTCCGTCGCCTTGGCCAAGCGTGAAGCGCCGGCGAAGCTGAAGGAGAGCATGGGGATTCGGCGCCCACAAAGCAGTTCGTAGAGCAGCGTGTAAATCTCCTCCACGTCTTCCAGGGTCATCAGGGTATCGTCTTCATCATCAATGGCGGCGAAGATCCGCTCGATGAAATAACGCCCGCGCGGCACGCCGGCGCTGGGGTCGTAACCGTCACCGGCAAAACGGGCTTCCAGGCTGTCAGCCAGGGGCGGTAGCTGCTGACGCACCTCGGCGGCGAGGGCCTGCAGCGCCTCCAGGTGCTCCTGGTAGATATCCCGGGCCCGGCAGTTCATCCCGGCGCGACGGAACATGTCGATCTCCTCCACCGCTTCGGCCAGCTCAGCGGAGCCACCGATACTGCGGATGGCGCTACCCAGCCAACGGGGCCCCAGGTCCACCTCCTGAAGCAGGATCCGGGCCGCCTCCAGCTTGCGCTGGTGCGGCTCCAGGCTTTCAAGCTGCAGATCCCGCAGATCCAGCACCAGGTCCGGCAGCTTGCCCATCACCCGGGTGATCTGTTCCGCTGCCTCCTCCCTCTTGCGCCCGCGGCCCAGTCGGCCCAGCACGTTGGAGATCAGACCGATCACACCGGCGATCACGGTATAGGCGATAAAGAAGACCAGGGTCTCGGTGGGCAACTGCTTGCCGTGACCGAGGTAATAGCCGCCGACAGAGGCGATCAGGGTCACAGGACCCGCAGTCCAGGCCAACTCCACCACCTGCTGGGTGGTGGACTTGCTGATCGCCGCCTGGGTCAATCGGTTGATGCGGCTGGCGCCGCGGTCCTCGATCAGCAAGCGTTTTTCAACACTGTTCTTACGTTCAAAAAGCGGCATGATTCTGAATACTGGCGGGTGACATTTAGCACGTGGGCGCTTAACGCCGCGAGCATCGCATCAAACGCGGTCGTGGATCAAGCCGAAGCGACGATCGTCTTGTAATGAAGGGGCTCAGGGGGCCGTCGCGGTGAACGCCAGCGCCTGGGGGTGACCGTTTACTGCAGCCTTGTGCAGCCAGTAACGGGCGGCTTGGGGATTACGGACAGTGCCCAGTCCGAGGCGGTACATCTCGTGAAGCATCAGCTGAGCGTGGGCGTGGCCCTGGAGCGCGGCCTGGGTGTACCAGTGCAGTGCCCCGGCCAGATCCTGGGCGCTGCCCAGGCCCAGAAAATAAAGTTCGGCGAGCAGGGTCTGGGCATTGGCGCTCCCCTGTTCGGCGGCCTGTCGGCAGTGTTTCAGGCTCTGCCGGTAGTCGGTAAGCAGGCCGTCACCTCCGTAACGATAGTCGTAGCAGCGCTGGGCGCTGCCGGAGGCATCGGCAGTCTGCGCGGGCAGGCTGGAGGCAGGCCCCGAAAAGAGGGCCGCGATGAGAGCCAGCGCCAACCAGCCCCGGCTCATCGGGCGGCTCCTTGCGAGCTGCAGAGCTGATCACAGAAAGGCAGCACCGGCGGGTGGGCGAGCTGTACCTGCGGTTGCGCCCTGGGAGCGGCGTCCACCTCCACCACCCGAGACTCCGCGGTGGCCACGGCCAGGGCCGCGGTGACGGGCGCCAGCAACAAAATCAGCGCTGTCCGCATCAGGGTTCCGCGCTTCATGCCTGCTCTCTTCATGGTCCCTCCCGCCAAGTCGAAAAACCGCCGCAGTATATCGAAGCCTTCACCCAAATGCAAATGACTCTCATTTGACATAGGTCATTTTTTAGCCGCAAAGACCCACAAGCCTTCTTAAGCAGAACCCGAATCGCTGCGCCCTAGCGGGACAGGGTGCGAATCGCCTGCTCGAGCCCTTCAAGGGTCAGGGGGAACATACGCCCACCCACCTGCTGGCGGATCATCTGGGTCGTCTGGGTATAGCCCCAGTAGGCTGGCGGCGTCGGGTTGAGCCACACCAGCCGCTCCCAGGTGTCGATCAGCCGCTGCAGCCAGCGCTGCCCCGGCTCCTCGTTGTAATGCTCGACGCTCCCCTGGGGATAGAGCAACTCGTAGGGCGACATGGCGGCATCCCCTACCACGATCACACGGTAGTCGGGTCCGTAGGTGTGGAGCACGTCCAGGGTGGAGGTGGTCTCCTCGAAGCGGCGCCGATTATCACGCCAGACCCGTTCGTAGAGACAGTTGTGGAAGTAAAAATACTCCAGGTGCTTGAACTCGCTGCGGGCGGCGGAAAAAAGCTGCTCGCACTGGCGCACGTAGGGGTCCATGGAGCCGCCGACATCAAAAAAAAGCAGCACCTTCATGGCGTTGTGACGCTCGGGCACCATCTTCAGATCGAGGTAACCGGCATTGGCGGCGGTGGAGCGAATGGTATCGTCCAGGTCCAGCTCTTCGGCGGCGCCGGTGCGGGCAAACCGACGCAGTTTACGCAGGGCCACCTTGATGTTGCGGGTGCCCAGTTCCACCTCGTCGTCCAGATCACGGAACTGGCGCTTTTCCCACACCTTGACCGCGCGGCGATGGCGGCTCTCGCCGCCGATCCGCACCCCTTCGGGGTTGTAGCCCCCGTGGCCGAAAGGCGACGTGCCGCCGGTGCCGATCCACTTGTTACCGCCGGCATGGCGCCCCTCCTGCTCGGCCAGACGCTCGCGCAGGGTCTCCAGCAGTTTCTCCAGCCCGCCCAGGGCTTCGATCTCGGCTTTTTCCGCGTCGCTGAACAGCCGCTGGTACTCCTGGCGCAGCCAGTCTTCCGGGATCAGCGCCTCCATAAAGCCGTCCAGCGCTTCCAGCCCCTTGAAATAGGCACCGAAGGCCCGGTCGAAGCGGTCATAGTACTTCTCGTCCTTGACCAGGCAGGTGCGGGCCAGCAGGTAGAACTGCCCGCTGTCGGCAAACACCAGCCCCCGCTGCAGCCCCTCGATCAGGGTCAGCAGCTCCTTGATGGAGACCGGCACCCCGGCCCGGCGCAGGGCGCCGAAAAAATCGATCAGCACAGCTCAGGCCCGGCTCTCACGACGGGCCATAAACGCCAGCCGCTCCAGCATGTGGACGTCCTGTTCGTTCTTCAGCAGGGCCCCGCACAGGGGCGGGATCGCCTTGGCGGGATCACGGCTATGCAGCACCTCGGCTGACACCTGGTCCGCCATCAACAGCTTGAGCCAGTCGATCAGCTCCGAGGTGGAGGGGCGCTTTTTCAGCCCGCTGACCTCCCGCACCTGGAAGAACACCTCCAGCGCCTGGTTCACCAGCTTGGCCTGGATATCGGGAAAGTGGACCCGAATGATCGCCTCCATGGTGGCCTTGTCCGGGAACTGGATGTAATGGAAGAAGCAGCGCCGCAGAAAGGCATCGGGCAGCTCCTTCTCGTTGTTGGAGGTGATCACCACGATGGGGCGCTGGCGCGCCACCACCTGCTCGCCGGTCTCGTAAACGTGGAACTCCATCTTGTCGAGCTCCACCAGCAGGTCGTTGGGAAACTCGATATCGGCCTTGTCGATTTCATCGATCAACAGTACCACCGGGGTGTCGCTGGTAAAGGCCTGCCAGAGCATCCCCTTGCGGATGTAGTTGGCGATGTCGTGAACCCGGTCATCCCCCAGCTGGGAGTCCCTCAGCCGGGAGACGGCATCGTATTCGTAAAGCCCCTGCTGCGCCTTGGTGGTGGATTTGATGTGCCAGCGCAGCAGGGGGGTATTCAGCGCGCGGGCGATCTCCTCGGCCAACATGGTTTTTCCGGTGCCCGGCTCCCCCTTGACCAGCAGCGGCCGCTGCAGGGTGATGGCGGCGTTCACGGCCGTACTCAGATCCTCGGTGGCGACGTAACTGTCGGTCCCTTCAAAGCGCATGGGTGACTCCATTAATTGAGGCTTTCAGTGGGTTTTTCAGTCTACCAGAGGCCATTGCCGCCTGTCCCCACCCCCACCCGGTGCCGGCCCGGCCTGTTTCAATCCCGTCGGAGGCTGTTATTCTGTGGCCTCTCGGGCCAAACGGTTTGCGTTATGACTTCGATTCACCCCCGGCTCAGCGTCCACCGCGACGCTGTCCGCCCCCCTCTGCCGGAGGGCGACCTCTGGGTTTTTGCCTACGGCTCCCTGCTCTGGAACCCGGGCTTTGATTACCTGGAGCACCAGGAGGCCCATCTCTTCGGTTATCACCGGGCACTCTGCGTCTGGTCCCACGTGCACCGGGGCACGGCCGAAGCCCCGGGAATGGTCCTGGGGCTGGACCGGGGCGGCTCCTGTCGCGGCCGGGCCTACCGGGTGGCCTCCAAGGATCGCCAGGCGGCGGCCGATTACCTCTACGCCCGGGAAATGCCGACCCCCGTCTACCGGGCCCGGCTGCACCCGATGCGCCTGGCCGATGGGCGCCGGATTCGTGCGCTCACTTTTATCGTCGACCACGGCCACCCACAATACGCGGGCCGCATCAGCCCGGCGCAGGCGGCCAACCATGTCGCCGGGGCTGAGGGGCTGAGCGGCAGCAGCCGGGACTACCTCTTCAACACCCTGCGTCACCTGCAGGCCCTCGGCATCCAGGATCCCCACCTGCAAGCCGTTGCCGACGCCCTGCCCGATCGGCACCAATGATCCGACAATCACCTCGACCCTGACTTAAGTCAGGGTTTTAAAACGGGTGTTTAGATATGATGCGGCCAATGACACGTCGACCTGTCGCTTTGCAATTTTCCAGCTGACTTGCGGTCTCCAGCAGGGGACCGAGAGGGGGATAGTATTATGCAACGACTTTCACGCAACGGGCTCGTTCTGGCGCTCGCAACCCTGGGACTCAGCACCACCCTGAACGCTGAAACCATCAAAGAATGTTACAACAACGTCTGCGCCAGTCTGGAAACGGACAGCTGCGTCGCAGAGACCGACCCCCTGACTCTGAAAGTGGAAGGGGCGCTGGAAGGAAGCGGAAGCTTCAACATCACCGCCTACCAGGTACTGCGCGACGCCACCTGGCGCTACAACGCCAACCACCAGGTGGTGGTTGACGAGGGCGAAGTGGTGGACGCCAAGGGCTTCCTCTTCGCCGATTCTTTTGCCAAGCACTATGAAGAGAAGGAAAAACGCGGCTCCAAATACACCTTTGTATTCGGCTCACGCAACTTCGGTCACGGCTTCTACGATGTAGCGGTCGAAACCGAGGTCGGCGCGGGTGTCGCTGCCGGCGGCGCGGCCCTGCCGATCGACGTCAAGCCCGGCGCCTGCCCGAACCCGTTGAATGCCGGCCAGAAAGGCGTGCTGCCGGTGGCCATTCTGGGCCATGAAGGCTTTGACCTGAAGCAGATCGACCCGGCCTCGATCACTTTGGCCGGCGTACCGGCGCTACGCTACGACTTCGAGGACGTGAGCGCTCCGATGCAAGGCCAGGTCGGCAACTTTGAATGTGCCGTCAACGGCGGCGACGGGGTTGAGGACATGACCCTGAAGTTCAAAACCGAAGCAGTGGTCGCCGCTCTGGAAGCCCAGCTCGGACGCCCCCTGCTCGACGGCGAGGTGATCCCCGTGGAGCTGAGCGCAACCCTCAAGGACCAGCCGGTATCGGCTTGCAACAGCGGCCTCTTCGGGGTGGACAACATCACCGTCATCAACCGCGGCAAAAAACGCTAAACAGACCTAGCCAAAAAAAACCGGGGCTCATCCCCGGTTTTTTTTTCGCCTGCAGCACCGGTTCAGCCGGCGACAAAGCTCCCACCCTTGCCCTTATCACCGTGGTGCATCAGTTCATCCAGGGTCAGCTGGTAGCTTGGGGCAAAGACCTCCATGAAGTAGTGCACCTCCGGCAGTTTGCTCTCCTTAAGCCGGCCCTCCACGTACTGGGAGGCCTGGGCAAACTCCCCGTTGCCGGCCTTGAGCTCGGCACGGCACTTGAGCAGCGCCGCCAGGCTGTCGGCAGCCTTGATCAGCTCCCGGTACTCCGGCGCCAGGCGCTCCTCGATCATCACCCGGGCAAAGTCCTCCTGCAGCCCCTCGGGCAGCAGGCTGACCAGCTCCTCACCCGCAGCCCGCTCGATGGATTTGTAGGCGTCACGGATCGCCGGTGAGTGGTATTTGATCGGCGTCGGCATATCGCCGGTGATGACTTCACTGACATCATGATAGAGAGCCGCGGTGGCGAGGTAGTAGGGATCGATATCGCCGCCGTAGAAACGGTTGCGGATCAGGGCCAGGGCGTGACAGATGGTTGCCACATCCCAGCTGTGCTCCATCACGTTCTCGGGAATGGTGTTACGCTTCAGCCCCCAGCGGGCAACCCAGCGGATCTTGTTGATGTAGGCGAAAAAATGGCTGGTCAACGCCACTTACTTATCCTCTTCCTGATGCTGATCGCCTTTCTCTGCCGCAGAACCATCGGCCGATTCAGACGCTCCACCGGGGTCTGCGCCGCTTTGCCGCCCGGGAAAGGGCCGCAGAAAAATCCAGGCCGCCAGTAGCAGAATCGCTCCCAGCGGAACCAGCTCCACCCACGCCATGAGGCCCCCCTGTTGCGCCAGTCCCAGACTAAAAACAATGCCCGCGGCGGTCAACCCGGCTCCCGGCTCAGCCTTCCACGGCCTTGAGGTAGTCGTAGATGGCGACCTGGGAACGGATCTTCTTACGGTTGCCCCGCGGCACATACCGGTTGCTCTGGCGGGCGTCGACGAGGCGCGCCTTGACCGTATCACGAAATTGCAGCTCGAGAATATCGATGATCCGCTGTTTCAGCACCGGGTCGTAGACCGGCACCGAGACTTCGATGCGCCGGTCGATGTTGCGCTGCATCCAGTCGCCCGAGCCGATATACACCAGCGGATCGCCATTATTGTGAAATACCGCGGCCCGGGCATGTTCGAGAAAGCGGTCCACGATGCTGATGATCTCGATGTTCTCGCTCACCCCCTTGATCCCCGGCACCAGACTGCACATGCCCCGTATGATCATCCGTATGCGCACTCCCGCCTGGCTGGCCCGGTAGAGCATGCGCACCAAGTCCGGATCCTCCAGGTTGTTGACCTTGACGGTGATCTCCCCCTTGCGCCCCTCGCGGGCGTTCCTCAGCTCCTGGTTGATCAGTTTGAACAGCTGGCGGCGGGTATTGATGGGCGCCACCATCAGGTGCTTGAAATGAAAGCGGCGGTAGCTGAACTCGATAAACGCAAAGACGTTCTCCACCTCCTCGGTGATTTCATCGTGGCAGGTGAGCAGCGAAAAGTCGGTGTAGATCCGCGCCGTGCCCTCGTGAAAGTTACCGGTCCCCAGGTGCGCATAGCGCTTGAGCGCCCCCGCTTCACGGCGCCCGATGAGACAGAGCTTGGAGTGGATTTTCAGGCTGGGGATACCCACCACCACCCGGATCCCCGCCTCGGTCATGCGCTGTGCCCAGTCCATGTTCGCCGCCTCGTCGAAACGGGCCCGCAGCTCCACCACCACGGTCACTTTCTTACCGTTACGCACCGCGTCCACCAGGTAACCGATGATCCGCGATTTTTTCGCCACCCGGTACATATTGAGCTTGATCTGCTCCACCTGGGGGTCGAAGGCCGCCTGGCGCAATACTTCGGTAAAGTTGTTGAAGCGGTGGTAGGGGTAGTAGAGAAGAATGTCCTGCTCGCGGATCGCCTCAAAGGCGTTCTTGCGCGTGGCCAGCGCCTTGCTCACCAGGGCCGGCAGCTCCCTGTTCTCAAGATAATCCCGCCCCACGTTGGGAAAGCCGATAAAGTCCTTGAAGTTGCGGTAGCGGTTGCCGGCTAGCAGGCTTTCATAGCTGGAGAGCTGGAGCTTCTTTTTCAAAAACTTCTGCATTTTGGCCGGCATCTCCTTGTCGAACACGATCCGCACCGGATCGGCCTTGGTGCGGTTTTTCATCACCTCGGACATCTTGTCGATCAGGCTCTGATCGATCTCGTCGTTCAGGTCATACTCGGCATCCCGGGTCTGCTTGATGGAGTAGGCGGCCAGACGGTCGAACTCAAAAAAGCCCCCAAACAGCAGCGGCAGGCAGTGGCGGATGATGTCGTCCAGCAAAATCAGGGTTTTGCGCTTTTTGCTCCGCTCCGGCAACTGCACAAAGCGGGGGCAGTCCTCGGTGGGTACCTCGATCAGGGCATATTGGTGCTCATCCCCCTTCTCGATATCCACCACCATGTAGGTGAAGTAATCCCCCAGGCAGGCTACCAGGTCCACCTTGGGGGTCATGATGATCGGCGCGATATGCGCCATCACCTTGTTGCGAAAATAGGTCTCGACCCAGTCGCGTTGGTGGTCGGCGATGCCGTTCTCGTCGATCAGGTAAATACTGCGCTTGCGCAGCGCACCGAGAATCTCCTTGTGAATCCGGTCGAACTGGTCGTTCAGGTGCAGCACCTTGGCCTCGATATCCGCCAGCAACCGCTCGGCGCCGGCATCCCCGCCGTGGGCCTTGTGCAGCAGGCTGCGACGCTTGACGTCGGCCACCCGCACCCGGAAAAACTCGTCCAGGTTATTGGAATAGATCCCCAGAAAGCGCATCCGCTCGATTACCGGCACACGCTTATCCTGAGCCTCCTGCAGGACCCGCTCGTTGAACGCGAGCCAGCTCAACTCCTTGTCGATGTATAACGCCGGGGTACTGAGGTCGATCGTCTTGGGCATGATTTCACACGTCTGACCGGGGGGACGCCAACGGCCCCACGCCAAATTTCAGCATAGTTCATCCGCTAACGCGGCCGGTTACGCGCAATGGCGCCCCGTGCGGCAATAGCCAGTGATAACGACGCCCGGCCCCGGTGGCCTCCAGCTTTGCGGATACACTAAAGTGAAGGCCTGATCCCATCGCTTCGGGGCTGGAGAAACCCTCGCAATGACGCGCTACCTGATCACCAACCCCGGTCTGTGCAACGACCTCGCGCGCCTGGCCCCCTGGCTCGAGCAACTGCGGGCCGCCGGCATTCACTTCGAAGGGCCCTACCACCTGGATCAGTGCGAGTGGCAAGCACAGCTGGAGCCTGCGGACTGCCTGCTCGCCCTGGGCGGCGATGGCACGGTCAGCGCCGTTGCCCGTCATTGCGTCAGCAGCGGCGCCCTGCTGGCGATTCTACCCGCCGGCACCGCCAACGACTTTGCCCGCAGCCTGGGGATCGTCGCCGCCAGCGCCGTCGCCCTGCTGGCAGAAGGCGAGGAGAGCCGGGTGGATGTCGGCCGCCTGGACGGGCTGCTGTTTCTCAATGTGACCCATATCGGCCTCGGCGCCGAGGTCTCGCTCTACCTGACGGGGCAGGAAAAGCGCCGCTGGGGGCCCTGGAGCTACCTGCGCGAACTGCTGCGACGACTGGTGAAGCGGCGCGGTTTCAAGGGCAAGCTCCGCTTCGACGGCAGCAGCCTCTATGGCCGCTGGCTGGAGATCGCCATCGCCAACGGCCCCTGTTTCGGCGGCGGCCACCGTATCGAGCAGGCGGACCTGCGCAACGGCAAACTGACCCTGGTGGCCCTGCGCGAGCGCCCCCTGCGGCAGCTGGCACTGGCGGTGTTTCCGGCCCGGCTGGGGCTGTCGACCAGCCCCAAATTGCTGCGGGTGGAACAGGTGGAACAGGTGGAGATCAAGACCCAGAGAAGACACCTGGCCGTCAGCGCCGACGGCGAGGCTCTGCCCCACGTTCCCCACCTCTGCTACGTGGAGCCGGGGGCGCTCAGGGTCCTCTGCCCGCGCTCATCGGCTACCCTTACTCCAAGACGAGGAGCCCCATGATCGATCACGAACACAATGTGCGCCTGTACGGCATCAGCAGTCGCGGCTTTGAACTCGCCGAGCGCTACCATGACGGAGCGGCACTGGACCACCTTCCGGATTCACTGCAACACGCGCTGGGGGAGGTCGCCCGCGAGCGGGAAAACCTGATGGAGCACTTCCGCGAAACCGTGCTGCAAGAAGGGGGCCTGCCCAAGGCCGGCAACCCGGAGCGGGAATGGCTGGAAACCCTGGTGGACCGCTGGTACAAGAGCCTTGCCGGTGCCGAATCGGTGGTGCATCGACTGCTGACGGCCGATGCCGAGTGGCTGCACGAAATTGATGCGGTCGAGGCCGCCAACGACTGGCCGGAGCCGCTCAAGCAGGACCTGGCGGCACTGGGCGCCCATGCCCGCCAGTGCCGCCAGCGCCTGCTGCAGCTGGTCCCCGGAGCCGCGCCCGAAGAGCGCTAGCCACCGGCCCGCTTCACCTTGAAGCCGCGCCCCTCCAGCTCCGACACCAGCAAGTCGCGCTGATCCCCCTGGATTTCGATCACCCCGTCCTTTACCGAGCCGCCGGTCCCGCAACGTTGCTTCAACTCCCGGGCCAGCTGCTTGAGGTCGCTGGCCGTCAGCGGCACCCCGCGCACCAGCGTCACGCCCTTGCCCTTGCGCCCCTTGGTCTCTCGGCTGACCCGCACGATGCCGTCCCCCTCGGGAAGGCGCTCTTCCTGCCCGCAGATGCAGGCGTCTTTCGGTTCGCCGCAGCCAGGGCACATGCGACCGTGTTCGGTGGAGTAGACCAGTCCCGTCGCTTTGAGTTGATCTTTCAGGCTTTTCATTTGGGTGTTCCTCGGTATTGGCCGTGCCGAAATCAGTCCCGGACCCGCCCGCGCAGCGCCTTCACCTGGCCCCGCTGGCTCTTCTTGTCCATGCGCCGGGTCTGCGATCCCCGGGTGGGCCGGGTGGCAACTCGCTTCTTTTGCACCCGGGCAACGCTGCAAATAAGCTCGCGCAGACGCTCCAGGGCGTCCTCGCGGTTTTTCTCCTGGGTTCGAAAGCGCTGGGCCTTGATCACCAGCACCCCCTCCTTACTGATGCGCTGGTCCCTGAGGGCCAGCAACCGCTCCTTGTAAAAGTCAGGCAGCGAGGAGGCGTGGATATCGAAGCGCAGGTGAATGGCGCTGGCCACCTTGTTGACGTTTTGCCCGCCGGCCCCCTGGGCGCGGATCGCCTCGATCTCGATCTCCCGCTCCGCCAGGCTCACCTGGTTGGAAATAACTAACATTCTGCCCCCGCGTTTTCGAAACGCACAGGATAAACGAGCCGCCCGCTGGCCTCTAGCCTTTCAACGCATACGGGATAGCGCGGAAAACCATGTAGTTTTTTTTCAAAACACGTTCAAAAAAGCACCAGAACCAACGGACTTACTCGCCAAAAGTCGCACCTTATCCAAACCATAAATAACTTTAATGTAGCAAAACTACAAACACCTATTTTTTTTAAGTACACTCCTACCCCTACTTAGTCTGCGGATTAAGTAACTCCTTCCCCCTTCTTTATCGAAGGGCCTGGTGCAGCAAGCGCGGTCACGAACAGGAAGGTTCGTCGTGGAGGCCCGCCCTCCCTTGCTGCCGTCAACGCAGAACACGCATGCCAGTGACACTGGCGCACCGGGTGGTCGCTAGCGCCGATGAATCAACATGGCCGCCACCGAGCAGGCTCAAGCGCCAGCCCCCGGACAACGTACATACACTTAGGAGGACAGTCCCGATGTTCCAGGTACGCATCCATGGGCGAGGTGGACAGGGAGCCGTTTCCGGAGCTGAAATGCTCTCGGTCGCCGCTTTTCTGGAAGATAAACACGCTCAGGCTTTTCCCAGCTTCGGCTCCGAGCGCATGGGGGCCCCCGTGGTCGCCTTCTGCCGCATAGACAACAAGGAGATCCGCCTGCGCGAACCGGTGCTCGAGCCCGACGCCCTGCTGGTCCAGGACCCTTCTCTGTTTAACTCGGTTGACGTGTTCGCCGGCCTCAAGGCCGACGGTTACCTGATCATCAACACCGCCAAGAGCCTTGCGGAGCTGGGCATCGAAGACGCCGCCCGCCAGCTTCCCGAGGGGCATGTCTGGACCATCGCCGCCACCGAGCTGGCCATCCAGCACGTGGGCCGGCCCTCACCCAACGCCTGCATGATCGCCGCCCTGGCCCGGGCCTGCGGCACCATCGAGCTGGACTCGGTCACCGCCGCGATCCGCAAGAAGTTCCCCGGCAAGGTCGGTGAAGCCAACGTGGTTGCCGCCCAGGCAGCCTTTGATAACGCCAAAGCGTTCAAGTAAGAAGGAGGAGCGACCATGTTGAAGCAAATGGAAGGTTCCATGGCAGTCGCCGAGGCTGTTGCCCTGGCCCGCCCCGAAGTGATCTGCGCCTACCCCATCACCCCCCAGACCCACATCGTGGAAGGACTGGGCGAGATGGTGAAATCCGGCCAGCTGGAGAACTGCGAGTACATCAACGTCGAGTCCGAGTTCGCCGCCCTCTCCGTGGGCATCGGCTCCTCCGCCGCCGGCGCCCGCACCTACACCGCCACCGCCAGCCAGGGCATCCTGTTTATGGCCGAAGCGGTTTATAACGCCTCCGGCATGGGCCTGCCCATCGTCATGACCGTGGGCAACCGCGCCATCGGCGCGCCGATCAATATCTGGAACGACCAGACCGACTCCATGTCGATGCGCGACGCCGGTTGGATCCAGCTCTTCTGCGAGACCAACCAGGAAGCGGTGGACGTCCACATTCAGGCGTTCAAGATCGCCGAAAAGCTCTCCGTGCCCGTCATGGTCTGTATGGACGGTTTCATCCTGACCCACGCCTACGAGCGCATCGACATGCCCGAGCAGGCGCAGATCGACCAGTTCCTGCCCCCCTTTAATCCCCGTCAGGTGCTGGACCCGGCCAACCCGGTCTCCATGGGCGCCATGGTCGGCCCCGAGGCCTTCACCGAGGTGCGCTACCTGGCCCACCGCCGCCAGATGGACGCCCTGGAGCTGATTCCCCAGGTGGCCCAGGAGTACGCCGAAATCGTCGGTCGTGACTCCGGCGGCCTGATCAGCACCTACAAGGCCGAAGACGCCGAGACCCTGGTCATCTCCCTGGGCTCCGTGATCGGCACCATCAAGGACGTCATCGACCAGCGCCGCGAAGAGGGTGAGAAGATCGGCTGTGTAGCCATCCGTTCTTTCCGCCCCTTCCCCATCGCCGAGATCCGCAAGGCCTGCGCCAATGCCAAGCGCATCGTGGTGCTGGAGAAGTGCTTCGCCGTCGGCATGGGCGGCATGGTCGCCTCCAACGTGCGCATGGCGCTCTCCACTCAGCCGGTCCCGGTCTACAACGTGATCGCCGGCCTCGGTGGTCGCCCCATCACCCAGACGTCCCTGCACAACCTGTTCAACGAGGCCGCGGCCGACAAGCTGGAAGGCCTGCACTTCCTCGACCTGAACCAGGAAGTGGTGGAGCGCGAGCTTGAGCGCCAGCGCCTCGACGAGTGTTCCGGCTCCGTCGCCGAGAACATCCTGCGTGATATCGGCGCCGTTGCCGCCAGCAAGGTGTAAGGAGGAAAGATCAATGACTCAACAGGTTAAGTACTACCAGACCGGCACCTACACCGTCGGCAACCGCCTGCTGGACCAGGAGCAGCGCACCGTCCAGGCCAGCCTGGACCGTTCCAACGCCCTGGATTCGGGTCACCGCGCCTGCCAGGGCTGCGGTGAGGCCCTGGGCGCCCGTTTCGCCATCGATGCCGCCATGCGCGCCACCGACAACCAGCTGATCGCCTGTAACGCCACCGGCTGCCTCGAGGTGTTCACCACCCCCTACCCCGAGACCGCCTGGCAGATGCCCTGGATCCACTCGCTGTTCGGCAACGCCGCGGCCGTGGCCACCGGCGTCGCCGCCGCCCAGCGGGTCAAGGGCAAGAAAGAGGTCCGCGTGATCGCCCAGGGCGGCGACGGCGGCACCACCGACATCGGCTTCGGCTGCCTGTCCGGCATGTTCGACCGTAACGACGATGTGCTCTACATCTGTTACGACAACCAGGCCTACATGAACACCGGCGTGCAGCGTTCCTCCGCCACCCCGCCGGCGGCCCGCACCGCCACCACCATGCCGGTCGGCCCCAACCCGGGTAACGAGTTCGGCCAGGGCAAGAATGTGCCCCTGGTGGCCATGGCCCACGGCATCCCCTACGTCGCCACCGCTTCCGTGCACGATTTGCACGACCTGGAGCGCAAGGTAACCAAAGCGATGAGCATGCGCGGCGCCCGTTACATCCAGATCTTCGTCCCCTGTCCCCTGGGCTGGGGCTCCAAGCCCTGCGACTCCATCAAGCTGGCCCGCATGGCCGCCGAGTGCGGACTCTGGCCGCTGTTCGAGGCCGAGCACGGCGAGATCACCGACTCCACCAAGCTGCGCAAGCCGGCCAAGGTGGACGGCTACCTGAAGCTGCAGCGCCGCTTCGCCCACATGTTCAAGCCCGGTAACGAAGCCCAATTGGAAGGCATGCAGGCCCTGGCCGACAAGAACATCGTCAAATTCGACCTGCTGGAAGAGAAGGGAGACGAAGAATGAACAAGCCGTTTGCAATTACCCTCGACGTCGGCACCAGCCTGGTCAACCACACCGGCAGCTGGCGCACCGAACGCCCCCGCTACGTAGACCGTATTCCGCCGTGCAACAAGACCTGCCCGGCCGGCGAGAACATTCAGCAGTGGCTGTTCCACGCCGAGGAAGGCAACTACGAGCAGGCGTTCAAGACCATCATGCAGGACAACCCCTTCCCCACCATCATGGGACGGGTCTGCTACCACACCTGCGAAAGCGCCTGTAACCGCAAGGACGTCGACGAGGCCGTCGGCATCAACGCGGTCGAGCGCTTCATCGGCGACGAGGCCCTGCGCCACGGCTGGACCGTGGAGTGCGCCCCCGACACCGGCAAGAAAGTGATGGTGATCGGCGCCGGCCCCGGCGGGCTGTCCGCGGCTTACCACCTGCGCCGCCTGGGCCACAGCGTGACCGTCTTCGAGGCCGCCCCCAAGGCCGGCGGCATGCTGCGCTACGGCATTCCCAAGTACCGTCTGCCCCGGGAAAAGCTGGCCGGCGAGATCAGCCGCATCGAGAAGCTGGGGGTTGAGATCAAGACCGCAAGCCCGGTGACCAGCGTTGCCGACACCATGAAGGAAGGCGGTTTTGACGCCTGCTTCCTGAGCGTCGGCGCCCAGGTGGGCGGCAAGGTGGAGTTGCCCACCGACGGCAGCGTACCGATGTTTGACGCGGCCACCGTGCTCAAGGACCTGGAGAACGAGCAGCTGCCCGATCTCAACGGCCACGTGGTGGTCTACGGCGGCGGCAACACCGCCATGGACGTGGCCCGCTCCGCGACCCGCATGGGTGCCCTCTCCGTGACCGTGGTCTACCGTCGCGACCGCAACATGATGCCCGCCCACGAGCTGGAGATTCACGAGGCGCTGGAAGAAGGCGTGCAACTGGCCTGCCTGCGCACCATCAAGGCGGTCAAGAACGGCGAGCTGGAGCTTGAAGTCATGGTCACCGGCGAGGACAACCGCCCCGTCGGCACCGGCCAGACCGAGACCGTACCGGCCACCGTGCTGGTGCAGGCGGTCGGTCAGTCCGTCGACCTGGGCCCGCTGAACGGCCTCGACGGCGTCGAGGTGAAGGGCGGCGTGGTGCTCGTGGGCAAGGACATGCAGACCGGCGCCAAGGGCGTCTTCGCCGGCGGCGACATGATCCCCTCCGAGCGCACCGTCACCGTCGCCATCGGCCACGGCAAGAAAGCGGCAAAGAATATCGACGCCTTCCTGCGCGGCGAGATCTTCGTCGCCCCGGCCAAGCACGACGACGCCGGTTTCGGCGAGCTGAACACCTGGTACTACTCCGACGCCCCGCGCTCCGTGCGCCCGGTACTGGACGTGGCCCGTCGCCAGTCCGGTTTTGCCGAGGTGGTCGGTAACCTGGACGAGGAGACCGCCCAGTACGAGGCCCGCCGCTGCATGAGCTGCGGCAACTGCTTCGAGTGCGACAACTGCTACGGTGTCTGCCCCGACAACGCCATCACCAAGCTGGGGCCCGGCGAAGGGTTCGCGTTCAAGTACGACTACTGCAAGGGCTGCGGCATCTGCGTCGCCGAGTGCCCCTGCGGGTCGATCGAGATGGTGCCCGAGGATATCTAAGCCGAGAAACCGCATTAAAAAACCGGGCCAGTGGCCCGGTTTTTTTTGGCCCCGTGAGCCGCTCTGCCCTCATCAAATGGTCCCGGCGACACCCCGCGGTGAGCCTGAAAGCTAGAACGCAAGCAGCGCCTTTCCGCCCTTCTTGAGTTTGGAGTGCCGTCTCAATGTGGCGATGACCCGCGACAGCTTCCATGACCCGCTCCCCAAAATGGCCCCTTAGGCCCTGCGGGAAATTCAATAGCCCCTATTAACCAACGACATGGAAGCGAACGATAGTTTCTCTGATCAGGGTGGAGAACTTGCGACAAAGTTTCACTTGAGGCTCCCATTACCAGAGACGAGTCAGGTGAAGCAGGAGAACAATCGCCTCCATGCCTTCTCCCCCACCACTGCAAAAGATCGAAAAAAACGAATTATAAGCAGTTAAAAATCGTTTTTTACGATCCTTAATTGTCCGTATAACTGTCGTGTATCTGATTATCAGTTGCAGGCAGGTCAACAATGGTAAACCGCAGCCGTTCATCGACACAGCGCTACAGCCGGCGTAGCCAGGCGGTCACGATGCTGGCGCTAACCTTAATCTGGTTATTGCTGGCCGACTTTGATCTGTCCAGCTTACTGATAGGGTTGCCCTGTATCGGCGCCGCATCATGGCTTGTCGGTTATCTCAGCCGCCCCGGGCAGTGGCGCTTGTCGGTCATCGGGCTGCTTCGCCTTGCCGGCTATTTCACCGAGCAAACCCTCCGCGGCGCCTGGGACATTGCGAGCCGCACCTGCGGCCCCCACGTTCGCGTAACGCCCGGTTTCATCGACTATAGCCGCCAGTTCCCCCACCGCTCTGCCAGAACCTTGTTTATCAGCTGCGTCAATTTGTTGCCTGGCACACTGGCGGTCTCCGCTCACGGCAACCAATTTTCTATGCATGTGGTTGACCTGGGAAGAGATCATAAGCCGCAACTCGACCGGCTTGGCCATCTGATCGAACAGCTCTGGATGGATAGAAACGCGGGGGCAGCCTCATGAGCCCGCTGATGGCGTGGTTACTGCCGGGACTGCTGCTTTTGTTGATCGGCATCATCGCCATTGCGCTGTTGCGGCTCGCGCTGTGTCGCAGCCAAGTCGACAGCATCCTCTGCATTCAGTTACTGGGAACGGGCGGTACCGGCACGCTGCTGCTGCTGGCTACGCTGGTTGAACAGCCTGCGCTGATCGATGTGGCACTGCTGCTGGCACTGCTGGCGGCGGTCACGGTGCTGTCCGTTACCCGGCGGGAGCGTGGCGATGTTTAGTCCAGGCGAGCTGATCACGGCACTGCTGCTGCTAAGCGCGATAGTGGTTTTTGCCGCAGGCACCCTGGCGCTGCTGCGCCTGCCAGATCCGCTCTGTCGCCTCCATGCGCTGACCAAAATCGACAACCTAGGGTTTGGCCTGCTCGCCGCTGGGCTGGCGCTAATCCAGCCGACCTGGATCGACGGCTTGAAACTGTTGGCGATCTGGACGCTGATTCTGTGCTCCAGCACCACCAACGGCTACCTGATAGCCCACCACTGCGTTTGGGAGTCACGTCGATGATGCTCTGGTGGGTGGTCGATCTGACCCTCTGTGCTCTGATGATAGCGTTGGCAGCAGGCTCCCTGTTTGCCGCCACTCTGCGTCGCCGAGTAATCTTCTTTATCGCTTTCGGTTTGTTGACCGCCATTGTGTGGGCACGCCTGCAGGCGCCCGATCTGGCTCTGGCAGAAGCCGCCATCGGCGCGGGGTTAACCGGTGCGCTGCTGCTGGCCGCCCTGCCGACCGCACAGCCGACCGAACATAAGCGCGATGCCGACCGCCTCATCGAGTGGGTGTCACTGCTGCTGGCTGCGCTGCTGGCTGTCGTGCTGATCGCAGTACTGACGACGCTGCTGCCGGTCGTCGATGGAGACCCGAGTCTGGCGGTGACCGCTCGATTGAGCGATGCCGGCGTCAGCCACCCGGTCACGGCCGTGCTACTCAATTTCCGTGCCTGGGACACCCTGCTGGAGCTTGCCGTGCTGCTATGCGCCACGATCGGCGTGCTCAACCTTGCGCCCGCTCGAAAAGCGCCCCGCCATGCGGGAGCGCTGGCCGACACTTTGATCCGCATACTGCTGCCGCTACTGATCCTGACCGCGGGTTATCTGCTCTGGAACGGCGCCTTTGCGCCGGGCGGGGCGTTTCAGGCCGGTGCCGTTTTGGCAGCCGCAACGGTGGTGCTGCATCTTGGTGGCGGGGTGCGCCTGCCCCCCTTCAGCCTTGCGCAGCTACGCGGCTTGCTGGCGCTGGGCCTGCTGCTGTTTCTGTCGGTGGGGCTGGTGCAGCTGGCGTTTGGACAAGCCCTGTTGCAGTACCCTTTGGCCTGGGCCGGTTCGCTGATCCTGCTGATCGAGACCGGAGCCACGCTGTCGATCGCCACCATGCTGTCACTGGTCTATCTCGGCGGCCATCCCCTCAGGGATTGGCCGGTTGCCGGTGACTCCCGGGACAGGGAGATCTAGATGGAACAGGCACAGCTGATGTTTGCCGCCACAGGCGCACTGATATTCGTGTTCGGTCTGGTCGCCGGATTGCGCGACGACAGTTTGCTGGGACGAATCATCGCCATCAATATCAGCGGTGTCGGGCTATTTCTGCTCTTGGTTGCCTTGGCCTATCGCGGACTGTGTCAGGCGGCGGACCCGATTCCCCATGCGCTGGTATTGACCGGCATCGTGGTCGCGGTAGCGGCCTCGGGCCTCGCCATCGCCATCGGCCGCAAACTCGACGAGTTGCGAAATAGCAGCCATCGGCGCGAAGGGGATTCTTCATGAGCTCGCTGCTGGTACTGATCGCCACCCTGCCGCTGATGACGGCCCTCGCCTGTCTGCTGCACCCACGCGGCGGTGATCAGCTGTCCCTGGTCGCCAGCATGATTCAACTGGTTGCCAGCGTACTCCTGGTTACAGAACTGCCCTCCCGCAGTTCGCTCAGCCACGCGCTGGGCGGCTGGGCTCCGGGGCTGGGGATAGCGTTGGGGGCCGATCCGCTCGCCGGCTGGCTGGTACTGCTCTGCGCCCTGGTGCAGTTTGCCACCACCCTGTACGCCCGGTTCTACTTCTGTGACTCACAGGCCCGCTACCGACTCTGGCCGCTCTGGTGGCTGCTCGCTAGCGCCCTCTATGCACTGCTGCTTTCGGGTGACCTGTTCAACCTGTACGTCACGCTGGAGCTGCTGGGACTGTCGGCTGCCGCACTGTGCACCGTTGGCGCCGCCAAAGCCGAGGCACTGGAAGCGGCGCTGCGCTACCTGCTGCTGGGTCTGATAGGTTCTCTGCTGTACCTGGCCGGGGTGGCCCTTGTCTACGCCGAATATGGCACGCTGGACGTGTCTGCGCTTCGCACACTGATTTCGAGCAGCCCGGCCAGCCTCGCGTCGCTGGTTCTGCTGAGCAGCGGTTTGATGATTAAGTGTGCCCTGGTGCCGCTGCACTTCTGGTTGCCCGCCGCCCACAGCAGCGCACCGGCACCGGTCAGCGCGGTACTGTCAGCACTGGTGGTAAAAGTCGCCTTCTACCTGCTGCTGAGATTATGGTTCGAACTGTTCACGCCCGTCGTCACCAGCGCTTTTGCCACGCTGATTGGTCTGCTGGGCGCTATTGCGGTGATCTGGGGTTCCTGGCAGGCGTTTCGCGCCACCCGACTGAAGCTGCTGGCCGCCTACTCCACCCTGTCACAGATGGGTTACCTGTTCATGTTCGTACCGATCGTGATGGCGCTGCCCGAGGGTGATACCCGCCAGTTTGCCTACGGCGCACTGCTGCTGCTCGCTGTCAGCCACGGCATCGCCAAAGCGGCCCTCTTCATGGGCATCGGGTCGCTGCAACAACATTTGGGACATGACGAGATTGACCGCCTGGGCGGCAGTGCCCGCAAACTGCCGGTCACACTGTTCGCCATCAGCCTGGCTGGTGTGGCATTGGTTGGCTTGCCTCCGAGCGGTGCCTTTCTGGCCAAATGGGCGCTGATCAGTAGCAGCCTGGTCAGCGGTCAATGGTGGTGGATGCTGGTGACACTGGTCGGCACCCTGCTGGCCGCTGCCTATCTGGTGCGGGTGTTGGGCGCCGCCTTTGCGCCCACTGCAGCGGCCGAACCAGCCCTGCCGACATGCAGGCTGGCGTTGCAACAACCGGCGCTGTTACTCGCCGTACTGGCCACCTTTGGACTGGGTTTTGCGGCCTCGCCGGTATGGGACACGCTGTCCTTATCCCCCCCGGAGGTGCAGCGATGAGCACCAATGCTTGGTTGCCGCTGTTGATCCTCTGGAGCTCCCTGGTACCGGGGCTGATCATCTTCAGCCTGGACGAAAGCCGCCAGCGACTTCGCACCGCGCTGAATCTGATCGGCGCGATCACCAAGCTGCTACTGGTGGCCGGTCTGATCTGGGGGGTTTACAGGGAGCTGCTGTTCGAGTTCCGCTGGACACTGGCGCCGGGCCTGGACTTCGTGCTGCACGCTGATGCCCTGTCGGTGCTGTTCGTCAGCCTGTCCACCCTGCTCTGGCTGGTAACAACCATCTACGCCATCGGCTATCTGGAGCACTCCCCGGACCGCAGTCGCTTTTTCGGGTTCTTCAGTCTGTGCGTCACCGCCACGGTAGGGCTGGCGATGGCGGGCAACCTGTTTACCTTCGTGATCTTCTACGAAGCGCTGACGCTGGCGACCTATCCCCTGGTAGCCCATAAAGGCACGCCGGAAGCGATCCGCGGGGCGCGGATCTACTTGGGCTACACCCTGGCAGGCGGTGTCCTGCTACTGACTGGCGCCGTCTGGCTGCGCACCCTGGCCGGCCCGCTGGACTTTGCCCAGGGCGGAATTCTGGGTGATATCCCGGGTCTGGACCCGGATGCGCTGCGATGGATATTCCTGCTGCTGGTAGCCGGGCTGGGGGTCAAAGCCGCGCTGTTTCCTCTGCACGGATGGCTACCTAGGGCGATGGTGGCACCGGCACCGGTCAGTGCGCTGCTGCATGCCGTCGCGGTGGTGAAGGCCGGCGCGTTTGGCATCGTAAGGGTGGTTTATGACGTGTACGGTGTCGAATTCTCTGGCGAACTGGGCGTGCTGATGCCCCTCGGGGCGCTGGCCGCCTTTACCATCATCTACGGTTCGGTCCGCGCGCTGTCCCAGGATCACCTAAAGAAACGTCTGGCCTACTCCACCGTCAGCCAGGTTTCCTACATCGCGCTGGGGGCCACCATTCTCGGGCCGCTGGCAACCATCGGCGGGCTGGTGCACCTAGTGCACCAAGGTGTCATGAAAATCACCCTGTTTTTCGCCGCAGGCAACTATGCCGAGACCCTCGGCGTCCACCGTGTCAGCGAGATGAACGGAGTAGGCCGACGTATGCCTGTGACCACTGCCGCCTTTACCGTGGCCGCTCTAGGCATGATCGGTCTGCCGCCGGTAGCCGGTTTTTTCAGCAAGTGGTACCTGGGTCTGGGTGCACTGGAAGCCGGGGCCGGTGCCTGGGTAATTCCGGTGTTGCTGGCAAGCAGCGCTCTGAATGCAGCCTACTTCCTACCCATTCTCTACCGCGCCTGGTTTCTTCCCGCCGGTCCCTGGCCGCTGGAGAACCACACCCATCACCGCGGCGAAACCCGCCCCTCACTGCAATGGCCGCCGATGGTGACCGCCGCGCTGGCGGTGCTGGTCGGTACCTTTGCCGCCGCGCCATTCAGCCCGCTGGAGTGGGTTGAATTGATCGCGACCAGGGAGTACCGATAGTGACGCTTCTGCTGCTTTTTGCCTGGTCGATACCGCTGCTGCTGGCGCCGCTTGTGCTGCTGCCCCGGAGCGGTCGCTGGCTGCTGGTTTTGGCGCCGCTGCCGGCGCTGCTGGCAGGGTTGACGCTACCGCTGGACAGCGTGCTGAGCCTCCCTTGGCTACTGCTGGGTACGGAGATGAAGCTAGATGCGGCCCGCCAGCTGTTTCTGATCGCTGCCGCCGCGCTGTGGTCTATCGCCAGCCTGCACACGGTGATGAACGACCACGAGCACCCGCACTCAGCACGCTTGCGCCTGTTTATGGCACTCGCCATGGCAGGCAACATCGGCCTGATAGTCAGTGCCGACATGATCAGCTTCTATCTGGGGTTCTCCACCATGGGGCTGGCAAGCTATGGACTGGTGGTTCACAGCGGCAGCAGCTCGGCCCGGCGGGCCGGCAGGGTTTATCTGGTGATGACCTTGATGGCTGAATTTATCCTCTTGGTGGCGCTTCTGCTGCTCCATCAGCGCACTGGTACTCTGGCTCCCTCGCCGGAACAGCTGAGAGGCGGGTCGGCGCTGGAGATCGGGCTACTGTTTGCCGCCTTCGCCACCAAGGCCGGATTACTAGGCTTCCATGTCTGGCTGCCACTGGCCCACCCAGCCGCCCCAGAGGGCGCCAGCGCGATGTTGAGCGGTGCAATGATCAAGACCGCCCTTCTCGGCTGGATCACCTTTTTACCAATGGGTACAGAGGCCCTGCCCCTATGGGGCTGGCTCTTTATCGGCGTTGGCGCAGCCGGTGCACTGGTTGCCACCGTTATTGGTCTGACCCAGACCGATCCTAAGGTGGTGCTGGCCTATTCGAGCATCAGCAAGATGAGCCTGCTGAGCGCGGTGCTTGGTGTCGCGCTGATTGAGCCCGGTTCCGCCCCTGAACTGATCATGGTGGTAGCGGCCTACGCCGTATTCCACGGGTTCAACAAGGGCGCGCTGTTTATAGGTGTCGGCATCACCAAACGCTACGCCGAACACTGGCTGCTGTTGCTGTTGGCGCTGCCGGCTGCGGTCATCAGTGGTGCCCCCTACGGCGCCGGCGCCGCTGCAAAAACCGCGCTGACCGAACTGCTGTTCACCGACAGCCGCGCAGCCGACACCTTGCTGTTGCTGCTGACCCTGATGGCCTTCACCACGCCGTGGCTGATGCTGCGCTTTCTGCACTGTGCCAATACCCATCGCGGCACCGGTGCCATCGATGCCGGCATCGCGCCCTGGCTAGTTCTGCTGCCTGTCGCAACCCTGGTGCCGTTGCTGTTTTTCGATGAACTGTCCGCCGGTTCGGCAGGCTGGTGGCTAGCCGGCGTCGTCAGCGCGTTGCTGCTGATAACCTATCCGCTGCCGCCGCTAACCCGCCTGGTTGGCAGGGTTCCCCCGGGTGATCTGATCGAGCTGTTGCCATCCGTGCGCCACCGCGCGGTATTCACCCGGTGGCAGCGGTTTCCGGATGTCGGCACTCGCGGACTAAACCGGCTGCGGGCGCTGCAATTTGGCTGGCCGTTATTAAGTGGCGATCGCAGCGTCACTGCGGTTCTTCCGCTGGCAGTGCTTCTGCTGCTGGCAACCCTGCTGCTCGATATACCCTGACCTTCTAGGAGGACGCCATGAAACCAATCCGCAACATTCTCTACTTCGCTGACGGCGACCTGACCATGAACCCGGCGCTGGAGCGCGCGATCAGCCTGGCCCGCAGCAGCGAGGGGCGACTGACGGTGATGGATGTAATCAGTAATCAGCCCTCGCCCGCCGCGATCAGGATTCGCCTGGGCCTCGGGATGAACGAAATCGTCAAGCGGTATCAGGAACAGGAGCTGCAAGCGCTGCTCACCGATCTGCCGCCGCTGACCTACCCGGTTCGCATCGACGTCAGAATAGGCTGGGGGTTCATCGAAGCAATACGCGCAGTCGTCGAGCAGCAGCATGACCTGCTGATCAAGCCCGCTCGCCATGGCTGTCACCGGCCCCTTAGCAGCAACGACATGCACGTGCTGCGCAAGTGTCCCTGTCCGGTCTGGATCGACCGTAGCAGCGACGCGGTCCCCTACCGCACGGTGCTAGCAGCAGTCGACCCCATCAGTGGCAATGACGATTGCGCTGACAAAGTAATCGACATGGCGGCCAGAATCGCCCGCGGTCATAGCGCACGCCTGGCTGTAGTGCACGCCTGGGAGCTCTACGGCGAATCGATGCTGCGTGACGGCGGATTCAACATGGGCAATGTCGAACTGGAGGAGCTATTGGAGGAGACGCGGATCGAGCACAGTCAGGCTGTCGCCCAGTTATTGCAGCGGCATTCGCTAGCCCCCCCCGAGGCAGATATCCACATCGCCAAGGGCAACCCCACCGAGGTAATTAGCCGGATCAAAGAGAAAATTGGCGCAGACCTCGTAGTCATGGGAACCGTCGGCCGTACCGGCATTCCCGGTTTCATAATCGGCAACACCGCCGAGGAAGTACTACAACGCAGCGGCTGTTCGGTACTGGCAGTCAAACCCAGCGGCTTCGTGTCACCGGTCACGCCCCACTAAGCCCGAAAGCAAAGGATCAAAGCAGCTATGCTAAAGCGCATCGACGTCAACGCGCATCGACACGCCACGGAGCGCAAACCGTCGGGGCAGGGACGGATGAACAACCTACGCATCAACCTGAAACATCTGCGGTATTTCTGGACAGTAGCCAGTGCCGGTTCCATTACCCGGGCATCAGAAACCCTGTGCCTTACCCCGCAAACGATCAGCGGCCAGGTGCGGGAGCTGGAACTGCAGATCGGCAGCAAGCTGTTTCGCAAGGACGGCCGCAACCTGGCGCTGACCGATATTGGTCAGACCGTATTCAGTTACGCCGACGAAATGTTCGCCATCGGACTGGAGCTACAGGACCTGCTGGCCGGCAGCAGTGGCACCACCCAGAGCCTTCGGGTTGGGATAGCAATGGTGGTGCCAAAACTACTCGCGTACCGGGTACTGGAACCGGTGCTGCAGCTGAAGCCACCGGTACAACTGCTTTGCCATGAAGCGCCGCTGGTTGATCTGCTGGCGGAGCTTGCGGTCCACAAACTGGATATCGTGATCGCCGACAGCCAACTCAACCCGACCTTCAACGTCAAGGCATACAATCACTTACTGGGGGAGTCGACCATCAGCTTCTTTGCTACCCCAAAGCTCACGCAAGAGCTTAAAGCGGACTTTCCCGCCTCACTGGACGGGACCCCGATGCTGATGCCGAGTAACGGCAGTAATCTCAGGCGTGATCTTGACAGCTGGTTGGAAAAACGCAGTCTAAAGCCGGTCATCGCAGCCGAGTTCGACGACCGTGCGTTGATGAAAGCCTTTGGTGAGCGCGGCGCAGGTGTGTTCAGCTCCCCCACAGCGGTTGAAAAGGACGTACTGGACAAGTATGGGGTCGAAGTCATCGGTCGCACCGATGACCTGGTCGAGCGTTTTTATGTCATTTCAGCCGAAAAACGAATAAAACACCCTGCTGTGAGTGTGATAACACAAAGCGCTCGTCACTGGCTGGAAAGCTAGCGAGTCCTTTTGGCTCAGGTCCAGAGGCTCAACTTGGGTTGTTTGGCCAATACCCGCAAAATATCGCCACGTGTGATAATACCGACCAGTTTGTTACGGTCATCGACCACAGGCATCGCCGATTGCTGGTAGTCGGACATCACTTGGGCCACCCGTCGAATCGACGCCACCGGCTCGGTTGTGATCACCTCTTCCGGCATCCGTGTATCGACGCTTCGGCGCGTTAACGCTTCCAGAGTCAGCCTTTCGTCAATCAGCAGCGCTTCGATATCTCGCCGCGTGATCAGCGAGACCACGCCGTATTCAGGACAAACTACCGGCATCTGCTCGACCCGGTACTCACACATCCGTCGCCGCGCATCGGCCAACGTCTCGCCAAGCGACAGGGTGTAGACATACTCGGACATCACTTGGTGCACGTGGACGATCGGTTCATTGATACGCAGGTTCAACATCCGCCGATACAGCGTCTCAGCCTGGCTGAAACGGGTGGCACCGTCATCTGTTTGGGTGAACGCCAGCAAGGGTGACGAGGCGTCGGGCTCATCCCAGAAACTGCGGCGCGTGCGGGGCTGTCGGGGTACCGGTTGTTTCTTCTGTCTGAGTTGTTCCAACGTTCCGCGGTGCTTAAGACCCTGTCGATCATGGATGGCAAACATTGTGCTTCCTCCGTCAATAACCTAGCTCGATACTAAGTTATTGGGGAGGGCGGATGTTTCGCTTTATCGCGAAGACCTTTCGCAATTTACGAACAATCTAACAAATCCGGTGATCGCTAGGGCTGCTCCTGGCCTTAACCGATATTCATATATCTACGCTGTGCCCATTTTAGATATCTTGACACGACTGCGAAGTGACGGCTTCGGGCACGCCACTGGCTAACTTTCCTCACGGGCCAGCGTCCGCATACGGGAACTTAGATTGGTGAGTTAGATCCCCGGCTGATGGACCATCAGCGGCAGCTTTGTCTTGGCAGCCGCCACCAACTCCGTGCAGCGCCCAAGAGCGCCCGGCCTCAGGTCAGTGAAAGCACGGCCTCCACCAGCCGTTTGGGGTCGATCAGGGGGGCCGAAGCGGGGGTAACCAGCGGCACCTGCGCCACCTGCACCCCCAGCGCCTCGAGCGCCGCCACGTCGACCGTCTCGCCGTAATCACCGTGCTCGGTGTCCACGATCACCAGGTTCAGCAGGTCGCTGACCGGGGTCTGGGCGCCGGCATCGCGCCTGAGCATGGCCAGCAGCCGCTCCACCCGGGCGACCAGCCCCAACCCCACCTGCTCCGGGTCCCGCCCCAGGTTTGGAATATAGACCTTGGGCACCCCGGCCGCGGCCACCGCACGGCCCACGCCCTGGGGCAGGAGGTTGGCCAGAAGGCTGGAATGAAAGCTTCCCGGGGGGAAGCAGATCAGGTCCGCCGACTCAATCAGCTGGCGCTTGCGGGCATGCAGCACCGAGTTGACCGGCACCCATTCATCGGCCCGGGCGCTCAGTTCCAGCTCCACGATGGGGGAGGTCAGCGGCGCCACCTCCTTACCGGTCATCAGGTGCTGGCCGATCACCTGGCGACCGTCGGCGAGGCGGCACGCCAGGTGGTAGTTGTCATTGACGATGGTGTGCACCTCACCGCGCACGTTCACCAGCTTGGAGAACAGGAACACGATGGGGTCGAGCTGCTCATGGTTGTTCAGGTAGCCCCCCGCCAGGATCAGGTTGCCGATGCTGGCGCCGCGCAGGTCAAAGCCCTCCGGACGGGCCTGGTAGAAGAACTCCAGCTGGTGACGAATGAGCCGTCGCATCGGGTCCTGGATGGAGAGCAGCAAGGGGTGATCGCCGGCGATCATCGCCGCCAGCTCCTGGTCCAGACGCCCGGGCTGCCCGCCCTTGGGAAAGCGGTGGGTAAAGAGGCGGAACACCTCGGGATGCCCCCCCAGGGCCTCGTCCGCCAGGGCCATCAGGCGGCTGCGCAGATCGCCGATGGCGGGCATGTCAAAAGCCCGCCGCAGGACCGCCGAGCTGCCGCCGGAGTCGTAGGGGGTGACAAAGTGAATGGAGTTATGGGTGTAGCGCTTCAGCACCCGGCTGGTGGCGTTGAGGGCGCTGCCGCCACTGAAGAACAGGGGCCGCGGTCCCAGCTCCGGCGCCTTCAGAAAGCGCCCCAGCTTCAAGGGGTTGGGCAGCGGATAACGGCGGGCAAGGGTTACGGTCTGACTCATGCGCACATCCCTGACGAATACCTTGGATCGGCATCCATTGTAAACCAAGGGCGAAACGGGCGTGCCACTAGCGGTGCGCCTCCCCGTTACGCTCCTGGGCCGTCCTGAATTGCCCGCCTAGATAGTCCAGCAGGGCATCCAGCGCCGCTTCGCCCCGGGCCAGGTCCCGCGCCTCGAGCGCCTGCAGCAGTTCACGATGGTGATCGACGATCACCTGCCGCTCCCGGGTGCGGTTGGCGATCATGTTCATCAGCGGCTGCAGCGCCTCGATCACCGTCACCATGTTGAACTGCAGCACCGGGTTAGCGGAGGCGTCCACCAGGGCCCGGTGAAAGGCCACGTCCGAGGCGCAGAAGGCCTCGTCGGTGATCGGTTCCTGCTGCCGCTCAAGCTGCGCCTGCATACGGGCGATATCCTCCTCGGTGCGCCTTTTAACCGCCAGCCCCAGGCAGAGCTTCTCCATGGCCCGGCGCGCTTCGGTCACCGCCGCCAGGTCAAACTCCCCCAGGGTCACCATCAGGGTGGCGGCATTGCTGAGGGCCGCCTTCAGCTCATCGGCCGAGGGGTGCTTGATAAAGGTTCCCCCGGCCGGTCCCCGGCGGGACCGCACCAGGTTCTGCGCCGCCAGCCGCTTGAGGGCCTCGCGGATGGTGGGCCGGGACACGTCGAAGCGGCTGGCCAGCTCCTCCTCCGTTGGCAGCCGCTCGTCCACCTTCAGGCGCCCGTCGAGAATCGCCTCGCGCAACTGGTCGGCAATCTGCTTGGCCAGGCTCTGGGCCTGCAACGGTTGGTAGTCGATGGCCATAAAACGGCGATCCTCGTGAGCTTTGAGAGAAGAATAGCGGTGTGCAAAAGCCGCTGCACTATACCACAAAGCGTATTTATCTATTTGTGTGACAAATAGACTTTCCCCCAGGTCCAGGGTCCCGGAATGAGCCGCCAGGGCCAGGGCTGGCAGGGGTGTCTTGGGCAGGTACGTCTCGGAAAGGTGAATCGTGAGTAGGGTTGCCTTTGATCGGCGTTGGGCGGCACACCGCCGCTCGCCCGCTTTTGAGAGAAGAGAGGGCCTCCCGCTCTTAACGGAAGGCCCGCTCCAGGCCGCTTAAGCGAGGCCGGTTATACCGGCCCCATCAACTCCACGGTCCCCACGGTCCAGAGCTCCAGCATGCGCTTCTGCACCGCTTCGCTCACCTTGGAGGAAAAGAGTTGCTGCTTGATCATGTCCAGCGCCTGCTCCTCTTCGAGCTGGCCGGCGGGCAGGTGCTCTTCCAGCTTGATCAGGTGGTAGCCAAACCGGGTCTCAACGGGATCCGACACCTCGCCGGGCGCGAGGGCAAGGGCGGCCTCTTCAAAGGCGGGCACCAGTTGCCCCCGGGCAACGAATCCCAGGTCGCCGCCGCTGGATTTTGAAGGCCCCTGGGAGTGCTCCTCGGCCAGCTTGGCAAAATCCGCGCCCCCCTCAAGCTCGGCCTGAATGGCCTCAAGGCTCGACAGTGCCTCGGCTTTGGCGCTGTCCTCGTCTTCAGCATCGGGGTCGGGCTGAATCAGGATGTGGCGCACGTGAAACTGCTCCGGGCGCTCAAAGCGGGCCTGGTTTTCGGCATAAAAGGCCTTCGCCTCATCCTCGCCCACCACCACCTTGCTGGCGATGGCCTCCTCGATCAGGGTCTCAACCGAGAGCCGCTGTCTGAGGTTTTCGGTAAAGCCGGGCTCGGAAAACCCGTTGGCCTCCAGGCTGGCCACGAAGGCTTCGTGATCGGGAAAGCGTTCCGTGTAGGAGGCCAGCACCCGCGCCACCTCCTCCTCGCTGGTGACCCGGTTGGTTCGTTGGGCCTCCTGCCAGAGCAGCTCCTGACCGATCAGCTCGTTCAAGACGCTCTGGCGGACGCCCTTGTAAAAGGGGGAGCCCTGCACGGCCTGCCCAGGATCGATCTGGCGCTGCTGCAGATAGGCCTTCACCGCCCTGTCCACCTGCCTGTTGTGAATATCGACGCCGTTGACCCGGGCAATGGCGGTGGAGAGATTGACGCGGTTCACCATCACCGTCTTCTTGCCGCCGGCGTTGCCGATGCCCCCGGCAATGATGGTCTCACCCTGGGTTTCAGCCTGGGTTTCGGCCTGGCTGCCGCCGGCCAGTAATAGTCCGGATACGGCAAGGGAATAGCAGAGCGTCGTGAGTGTATTGGAGCGTTTCATGTTGTCATCCTTTCCAAGATAGAACCTTCCGAGATAGAGCCTTTCAGAATTGATGCGTTTTCGTCGAACCGTTTTCCCCCCGGCGCGAGGCGGCGCTAGCGTAGCGGCGCGACCCAATTGGCCGAACTAAACCGTCCCGAGTCGGTATCGACGCCCACCACGTAGGCGCCGTCAGCCCCCAGGCGCCGGTTGGGGCCAAACGTCAGGGGCGGCGTCAAACCGTTCTGATACTGGTAGACATCCTCCAGCACGGCCACCAGTTTTTCCCGGCTGAGGTTGCGACCGGACGTCTTGAGCGCCCGGGCCAGTAACTTGGCCGTCGCATAGGCACTGATCTGCAGCTGCAGATGACGACCACTGAGCCCGTGGCGGCGATGGAACTGCTGAAACTCCCGCAGCCCCTCGGGGCTCAGGTCGCGGGGCAAGGTGGGGTAGGCGAAGAACAGCTCGCCTCCGAACCCGCTGGGCCGGTCGGGAATGCCATGCCCGGCGAGGGGGCCGGAGAGGAACATCGCCGGCGCCCATCCCTGCTCGCGGGCCGCCGCCGCCAGCCCGGTCCAGGCCAGTTCCGGGGCGCGCTCGGCAGGCTCGATAAAGAACAGGGTCTCGACGTTTTTATCCCGCAGCGCCTTGACCAGCATGCGGGGATCGCTGTCCCGGGGGTCATAGCCGATCCGCTCGATAGCCGTCCAGTGGTGCAACGCCGCCTGGGACGCCATCAGCGCGGCCAGCTTCTCACCGGCCGCGGTCCGCGGGTGCAGAATCGCGGCCGCCGCATCGGCGCGCTTGGCCGTCGCGGCGGCGTAATCGACCAGGGAGCGCTGCTGCACCCCCGTGCCCGCCAGCAGGTAAAAGCTGTAGCGGTCGAGGCTGTCGGCCTCCCCTGCGTAATCTCCCAGCGGGCCGATGGAGGGCACCTTGAGGCTCTCCATCAAGGCGCCGACCGCCGCCCCCTGTCCCCCGGTCACCGCGCCCAGCAGGGCGAACACCGGCCGTCGGGCCAGCCTTTCAGCCGCTGCGACCACCTCGCCTTCGGCGGCGGCCGATTCGGTGACCAGCTGCAGCTTGCGGTTGTAGATTCCACCGGCCCCGTTGATATCGGCGAAATAGGCTTCGTACACCGCCTTGATGACGCCGCCCAGGCTATCCGGGGCCGCCGGAGCCGGGATCAACAAGCCCAGTTGGATGCTGTCCGCCGACATGCCCGGGTCGATCGTCTGCCCCACCACCTTCAGGTAGGCCACCAGATCGGCCATGTCCTCGGTCGCCATGGCGTAGCGGGGCATCGCCGAGTCCAGGCGGTTGCCGGCCGGGTCGCCCCCCTCGACAATCGCCACCGACAGCGCCGTCTCGTCGTAAGGCGGGTGCCGACGGTTGGAGGTGGAGGTCACCCCGTAGGCTTTGGTCAGCCGCGGCCAGGTGATGTCAGAGGGAATCACGCCCCCTTCCGGCCGCCCCCTGCCATCCTCTCCGTGGCAGCTGGCGCAGGGCACCACGCTGCCCGGCAGCCGCACGGACTGCCCCCCCACGTAGGCTTCAACCGGGTTGCCCCGGGCCGAAATGCCGCTCAGGTAGAGCTTCTGCCCCCGCGCCTGCTGCTCCGTCAGCTCAGACCAGGCCAGCCCCGGTAACAGCACCAACAGCAATGCGGACAGGGCCTTGAGCAACCAGCGCCGGTCAGCGGTCTCGGTAACCATCCTCCACTCCAAGCGGTTATTGCACCTGGGCCGTGGCGGTGCTTTCATCGGCCAGGCTGTTGAGCTTATAGAGCAGGGATTTCATCGGCTCGTTGGGACGCAGCTTCAGCCAGTGCCGGGTCTGGACGTTGCCGGCCAGCAGCAGGCTGGAGTGCTCCTCCGGTACCGGGCTGTACTGGCCGAACTTGGTAATGATCTGATTCACGTAGTCCGTCTTACCGGTCAGGAAGTACCACCCCTCCTCGTCGGCACCCTGCCCCTGGGCGAACTCGCGCATGTCCTCGGGCGTATCCCGCTCCGGGTCGTTGCTGATCGAGACGAAGAAGATCTCCTTGCCGAAGCGTTCGCCCAGCATATTGCGGACCTGGATCAGCTGCTGGGTCACCACGGGGCAGGACTGGTCGCAGTTGGTGTAGATAAAGTTGATCAGCACCACCCGGTCCCGGAGCACGTCGCTGTAAAAGCGCACGGTCTCCCCGTTCTGGGTGACCAGCGGCAGGTCGGTAAAATAGTTGCGGGCCCGCTCCTCCTCGGAGATACCGTCTTCGGACGGCAATGCCCGCACCCGAATGTCGGCGTTCTCAACCTCAGCCTGGGCGGCCTGGTCAACAGGCGCGCTGTGATCCTTGCCATCGTGCCCCCAGGAGGGGGTGGCGGTGATCGCAAACAGCATGCCCGCCGCCATCATCAGGCGCCGGGCAAAACCCTCGGCAATGCGTTCCTTGGCAATAACGTCACGGTCCATCATGGTTTATCCCCTGCAGCAAAATCCTGGCCATGGTGATGGCCTTGCGGGTTGGCGCGAGCCGCCTCGAGGCGATGCAGCTGCGCGTCGATCTGTTCGGGGCCGGGAAAGCCCCAGAAGCGGTGCCACTCGTCGGTGAGCGGATCCCCCACCAACACCGCCGACGGGTGGTCGGTGTACACGTCGGTGTACAGCCCCAGCCCTTCCAGCACCTGCTCGACGGCACGTTTTTGGCCGGTCAGCCAGAGCCAGCCTGGTTTCGCCCCGTGCTTGCCGGCATAGGCCTTGAGCCGCGCGGGCGTGTCCGTGGTGGGGTCCACGGTGACGGAGATCAGGTGAACCTCCTCTCCCAGCCGCGCCCCCAGCCGATCCTGCAGCTCGGCAAAAATCGCCGAGGTGACAGGACAAACGGTGGTGCAGGTGGAATAGAAGATATTCAGCGCGATCAGCTTGTCGCCGACCGCCTCACGGGCAAAGCTCAGGGCCCGACCCTCCTGGTCCACCAGATCGATGTCCACCAGATCGACCGTGATCGGCCGGGCCTGCACCGCGGGCTTGTCGAAGACACCCTGATGCGCGGAGTGATCTGCCCCCGCCTTGCCGTGCCGGGCATGGTCACCATCGCCCGCTTCAGGGGCTGACATGCTCTGCTCGCTTCGGGCATTGCCGCTGTCACCGGGGCCCTCATGGGCCTGGTGGGCCTGGCTGGTGCCGGCCAGCGATACGGCCAGGAGTGCGGAAAAACCCAGCAACACACCTCTTGGATTCATTCCCATGGCCTTACCTCCCTGTTTAAATCACCGGTGGCCGGTGCGCTTGACGCCGGCCACCTTCTCCAACGAATGCGGTGGCCTCAGCCATCGCTCTCCTTTTCATCCCCAACGGGGGTCGGCGAAGCGTCGCGGTCCGGCACGCTCATCAGCGAGAAGTAATCCAGCTGCTTGGCGCCCACCCCCATCGACGGGGCCGATACCCACAGGTAATAGGCGCCGGGATAACGGGGGGTGACCTCCGCCTCGTAGATGCCATCCCCCATGGACTTGGCCAGCACCGTGTCGCGCTGGCGGCCCGAGGTGTTGTAGTACAGCACATTCACATCCTCGAGGTCGGCGGGCGGCTGCTGGGTCTTGGGTTCGATCAGCTTGAAGCGCACTTTGTTGGCGCTCCCCTGGGCCACCTTGCGCTCCTCGGTCAGGTACTCGATCGCCAGCGGCGGATAGTACTTCTTCAGGCTGGGGTTGACCGCGGCGGTGGCCTCGAAGCAGTGCAGCATGCGGGGGGAATCCAGCAGGAACACCACGTCGTAGTTGCCCGCCGCAGGAATTTTCACCTTGGCGGAGTACTCGCCGGGGTTACGCTCTCTCAGGGTGCGGTCCACCACGTTCACCGCCCGGGGCAGGTGCCCGTAGTTGCGGAAGTTACCCATGGGGGAGTTCATGCCCTCCATGTAGTAGTACACCGTCAGGTCGGCGGGGCTGGCCACCAGCATCGAGGCCTCGCCCGGCGCCGGCATCATCAGGTCGGCAATGGGCAGATCGCGGGCCCTGCCCGGGGCGGCCTTGCCGGCGGCGAACTTGGTCACCAGCGGGGTATCGCGCCGGCCGAGCTCCTTGACGTTGATCATCCGCACGTACTCGTCCTCCAGCGAGCGAACGTAGACGAAGGCGTCGCTGACGGTGAGGCTGAAGGGGCGGCCCTCGACGGGCACGCTGTACTCGACGGTGTTGGTGGACGAATCGATGACGAACACCTGGTCGGTATGGGGGTTGACCGCAAACACCCAGCGCCCGTCGGTGGAGAAGCGCATCGGCCCCAGGCCCGGGGCGGTCTCGATGCGGGTGCGGGTCTCCAGGCTCTTGCCGTCCACCACCCGGATTTCGCCGCTGTCGCTGTCGGCGATATAAAGCGCCTCGCTCAGTGCGTTGTAACCCAGGGCGATGGGGGTGCCGACCTCAATCTCCTTCACCTTCTCCAGGGTGGCGACATCCACCACGGTGACCGTGCCGCTGTCGCGGTTGCTGATAAAGGCGTGGCTGTCGTCGCTGGAGAGGCTGATCTCGTGGTGCCCCTCGCCGGTGGGAATGAATTTCACCGGCTCCAGGCTCTTGGCGTCGATTACGGTGACACCGCTTCGGCCCTCTTTCTTGGAGTCGTTGCCGACCCAGAGGTACTGCTCGTCGTGCTGCAGGACCACCCGCTGGGGGTTATCGCCCGCCTCGATATTGTGGCTCACCACGAACTTGCCCAGGTCGACCACCGCGACCATGTCGGCCGCCGGCATGCTCACGAACATGCGCTTTTCGTCGTCTTCCTTGGCCCAGTCGGCGCCGGCGCGCTTGAGGACCACCTGGGCGTACATGTTGGTGCGGCCCTGGACCCCGAGAATGGGATCAATCACGGTGATGGAGGGATCCTGGTTGAGCACCATCACGAAGTAACTGTTGAGGTCGATCAGGGGCCGTACCCCCACGATCCCCTGCAGGTAGATGCCGACCCGGTCGCGGCAGCTCATGGTCTGGCCGCCCTTGCCGTGCAGCTGGTCAAAGGATTCGGCGACGTCCATCCAGGCCGTCGGGTAAAGCCCCGACACCGGCTCGCCGCTCTGGGCGTCGGTGATGGTAAAGCGCACCTCCGCGGTATCGGCCTCGGTGAGCTGACCGGTGGCCAGCTGACTGGCCACCGGCACCACGTCAAACTGGATATTGAGCCCTTCGCGGGTCATTTGCTGGGTCACGTTCCTGCCGGCCTGCCCAGCGTCCGATTCGGTCTCCCCGCCAGACGTGGCCGCGCTGCGCACCGCCTCGTTCTGGATCCGGGCCGGCTCGATCGGCATTTCGTTGGCAGCCAGCGCGCTGCCGCCGCCGCCCATCAGCAACAAGGCCAGGGGCGCCAGCATATACGTCAGGCGGCGCAGTTGGGATTTAGATTGATTAGCCACAGATATTCCTCCATGAACCCCTTTCGACATCGGCAAAGAGCGCGCAGCGGCCACTGGGGATGGGCGGCATCAGCACGCAGCGGCCCTTGCCATGAAAGCGCCGGTTACAGAGGGCGCTGCCATGGCAAGGGCCGAAAAAAAGCGAGGGTAAGCGGCAGGCACCTCCTTGCCCGCGCTCACCCGTTGATCAGGGGAAGGCCGAAGCCTTCCCCCCTTTACTGCGTTGCGGTTTTCAAATTGCACGTTTAGCAATCACTGCGGTTGTGGATCCACTCTGAGGATACCCCAGATACCATCGGTGACACCGAAGGAGCCGTGATCCCGGTACAGATAGTCACCGGAGACCGCGTTCACGCCACCGGCCGAGGGCAGCACGATGTCGTAGTGCCCGGAAGGGACCACGCTCTCCTGACCACCGAGGAAGATGGACAGCGGGTTCGCCCCGATCTTGACCGAGGATAGACCGCAACCGGTGCCACCGCCTGCCAGCGGAGTACGACCGTCGCCCAGGCCACCGGCGCTGAGCAGACAGCCCGCACCGCCTTCGGGCAGGTAGGGATCGCGGGCCCAGACATGACCGTGCAGGTCATAGACGGTACCGCGGCCCACCCCGGTAGGATCGAGCAGGCGTACCCGCGCTTCGGTTCCGGCCGCCACGTCGAACACCGGTGTCCAGGGATCGGCACCCGCGGTCAGGGCGTTGCTGAACATCAGCTCCGCATCGACGCTACCCAGGGTATTGGGCGCCCCCGCATTGCCAAACCCTTGGGTGGGATGGATGCCGAAGCGGAACCAGGCAGGCTCGCTGCCGTAGTTGATCCCTTTCTGGGCGGAGTCGTGAGAGTCCTCGGGGATACCGACACCTTCACCGGCGATGTTGGGCACGGCTTCACCGCTCTTGAAGCGATGGTTGATGCCCTTGTGCACCATGGTCACCAGGTCCTCGAAGGTCCCCTCGGGTCCGTTGACGGTCAGGTCGGCACGGGTACCGCGGTTGGCCAGCTCGGTGTTGGTGGCCACGCCGCCGGACTGGCGGTTGGGCACCTGCTGCAGGGAGGACAGGCTGTCATCCCAGACCGCGCCCTGGGGCTCGACGATCAGCGCACCGATCATCCCTTTCTGGCCCTGCTTGACCTTGTCGGCCGGGATCAGGTTGCTGGCGCCGAACTCCACGGGGGTGAACACACGGTTAACCCGACGGGCGTTATTGCCATCCAGAGGAACATCCTGAATGTCACCGGCGTACCACTGGTAGGTGATGGACTCGCCAGGCGCCGCCAACTGCGCGGCCTGATTGTGCTCGTTCGCACCGACCGGCTGGCCGTCAGCGATAAGCACATCGTACTCGACCATCTGCGCGTGCAGGCCAGCATAGCCGGAGGGACGTACCAGGTTGTTATTGAAGGTCACCTGGTTCAGCACGCCCTGGTCAAGCCGGGCCCGGTCACGCACCACCATCTGCAGCAGGGTGTTGTAACCGGCCAGATCCGGCATGACCTCCCGCAGGCGGTTGCGCAGGGTGACTTCCAGACAGTCACCGGCGTTGGCGCGGATGACCACCGGCTCGACCGGCGCACCGTCACGCAGCCGGACCGGAATATTGGTCTCGCGCCGACGGGTGGGCCTGTCGGGACCTCTCAGGGGCACCAGGTCATCGGTATGGACGTACATGATCGCGGTCGGATCATGCAGCGGCCCTTCCCGCTGGGGCAGGATCACCCCACCTGCGCTCTGACCGGCCGGAATCACCGTGTTGCGCGGGTTGTAGACCAGGGTACCGCCATCGGCATCCAGCGGGCCGCCGACGTGGAACTGGTCCGCGCCGTCGGGCAGGCCGCCGGTAATGGTGGCGCCCAGGGCGTTGCCCAGCACATCGTTGGCCAGTACGGCGGTGATGTCGTAGACCCGTACGGGTGCGTCGTTGGGACAGACACCGGTAAAGGTACCGCGGTTGGCGATCAGCGGGTTCTCGTTGGGGTCATTGTTGGGCAAAGCCGTCAGAACGGTTGCCTGCTCATCACCCGGAACCTGCTGGTTGGCACCGCGCACCCGGTAGCTGCGCATCACGCCCCACATGCCGCTCCACCAGCCATCCTGACTCGCGTCAACGCTGTAGGCGTAGTCGGCGATGTTACGACGCTGGGTGGTTTCGGCGGACAGCGGTGCGAAGAAGGTGTACTGCTCCGAAATCCCCGCTGTCTGGGCATTACGCCAGCCGGAGGCGAGGCGGTCCGGACCAAAGCCCGAGTTGCCCTGGACCCACTTCACGCCGTGGATGGTGGCGCTGTGCTCGTGCTCGTGACCACCGGTCTGGATCTTCACCTTCACGACGTCACCGTCAAAGGCGCGCATCATCGGGGTGAAGGGGTCGCCCGGTTTCAGCGCCGCCGGATCGTTGATGGGCGGCGGGAAGGTGGTGTCGAGCAGCGTACCGGTCGGGAAGATCGCGGTACAGGGTTGCGCCACCTCGCCGGCCTGGGGCTGGCGGTTCATCTGCGCGCAAGCCCGGTCTTCGCGGCTTTGCAGCGCGAACGCCAGATCCCCGCCCAGACCATCGGCTTGGGCGCCCGAATTACCGTCCGGGCCGATCTTGTCGGGGTCGTAGACCCGCAGCGCGACCGGTTCGTTACGGTAGTTGGTGACCAGCATACCGACGTCGTCAGCCGAGATCGCTTCCGGACAGGGCCGCGGTGCACCGCCCGGACAGACCGGCGGGTAGCGGACCAGATCCGGGAAGATGGACCCGGTGGCCTGACGGAAGGACGGGTTGATGGCGTTGCGGAAGGAGTCCGCGGTCACCGGGAAGGCGACGTTGACGCCAAGGGCATCGTGACTGGGTGCACCAGCGCCACCGGTGAAGGGTCGGCCGTCAGGGCCTGCGCCCACATAGACGCCCGCTTCATAGGCATGCTGGAAGTCACTGAACTCCATGTAGAACTCGCGGTGTGCGACTTCACCCTGGGCGGCCGAGAAGCCGTCCGGAATAATCACCGCCTGCCAGGAGGTCGGACCACCGTCACACGCCAGGCTCGGCTCGCCGCAATTGGCCTGCCGTGCACCCAGTACTTCCCCGGTTTCGTTATGCAACCAGGTGGAGTCGGCGGGCTCTGCCAACAGGGTGGCGTAGAGGCCCACCTGCTGGTGGGTCGAGGGACCGTAGTGGTCGTGGGTGAATACGATACCCAGGCCACGGTCGTTGGCGTCGCGGTCGACGATGGGGTCGGCGAACCAGCGCTGCAGGGTCACCCGGCCACCGTTCCACTCGCCACCGACACCGGCGCCCAGCGCGGGGTGCGGGCCAGCGACAAGGTGGGGCGTACCCGGTGCGGCTTCGTCATTGAAGTGGTTGATGGCCTCGATACGCTCGCGCACCATCCCCGGGGAGAGGGTGCCGTCCTCGTAGTTCCAGCCGTTACCAGCGCCATCGGCGGTGGTGAGGTCCCACTTGGGCAGGTGAATGTGCTGGCCGATGATATCGGTCGGCGTACGCACCTGGTAATCGTCCACTTCAAACTCCTTGGGCACCAGGTTGGAATGCTGGAACTTGGCGCAGTTGAAGGAGTTCAGACGCATGACGAAAGGCTCGGGAGCCTTCTCTTTGTTGATGGTGGGCATCACGTCACCCCAGAGAGCGATGATCCGCTGCTGCGGGTAGTGATAACCGGCCTTGTTGAACACGGCGTCGATCTGGATGTTGGCCGCCGCGTAGACGAACGGCTCATCCCATGCCCGGCCCGCGGGAATGGGTCCCGGGAAGAAACCCTGGGCATCGTAGAAGTCGGCCGGCTGGCCACCCACCAGGGCTTGCCCGGAGTCCGAGACACAGGGGTCCTGGAAGGGCGCGCCCGGTACCGGGGGCAGACCGTTGAGCACGAAGGTGCCGGCTGCCTGGGTCCCGTCGAGATTTAGCGCGGTGGTCGCATGGTTGCGCTGGGCGTGGAAGCCCATGGCGGCTTTCTCGAGGTCGGTACCCTCTTCCGGGTAGATCACGCCCTTGGCCTTGAGCACCTCCTTGTGGAAGTCAATCCGGGTCTCGGCCGAGACGAACAGATTGCCCACATCGTGCAGGGCCGGGGCGGCGGTGCAGCTGAACACCGCGGCAGCGGGATCCGCCGAGGCGGCCGCCTTACAGCCGTCGATGGAGTGCCGCGGCAGACCGCCGTTATAGCCACCGGCTGCGTTGACAAACGCGGTGCTGAACAAGGGGTCGGCTGCCGCCAGGCCCTGGTAGAACGGATCGTTCGTCAGCAGGTCGTTCGCCTCGGCCTGGGTGAGCATGTCCAGGGGCGGCGTGGGCGCCCGCTGTCCGACAACACCGGCGTCGCAGTTGACGGGATCGCCGTTACACTCAACACCGGCCACCCAGAACGGGTAACCCGGGTTGCCCACGGGGCTGCCGTCGGTGGGACGGAGCACGTGGCTCTGGCTGGAGTCCGGCAGGTCCTGAATGCCCAGGGTGAGCGGGTCGTTGTCCTTACCCGGGTCCACGTTCTTGGTGATGACCACGACATCCGCCTCGGGCATGGGTGCCATGGGCTTGCCGGGCATCGGAACGGTGGCGGTGATCGGAACACCGGCCAGGATCTCCCCGTCGGGATGGGCACGGGTGCGGGTGGAGAGCGGGTCCAGTCCGGTCAGGCTGACGTTTTGCAAACCGGCCGCGTTGACGTCCGCCTGCAGCGCGGGCTGGCTTGAGCCGAGCGCGAAGGGCGCGGTGTGATACCGGGCGCCACCGGCGACGGAAGCCGCCAGAACGGTTCCGGTCTCGGTCACGTCGTGGATCCGCCACATGTACCACATCCCCTGGGCAAAGTGCGGGTAGAAGTGGCAGTGGAAGATGGCATCCCCTGCGGTCTTGTTGCGGTTGCCCGATCCGCCGAACGCGATCTCGTAGGTATACGTGGAGCCGGGGCCGATGCCCTGGGCGTCCAGGTAGTTGGAACGGTCGTCGTTGGCGTTGAACAGCCACTGGTGGTTGTGCAGGTGGAAGACGTGCTGCTCCTTGGGACCGGCGTGCACGTTACGGAACTTGATAAAGTCCCCGGTGTAACTGTTGTGCACGTTGGCCGGGTCGTCCTGGTACAGGGCCGTGGTCGCCTTGGGCCCGATAAAGGGCAGAAGCGCCGGATCCTGTGCCGCCACCTGCTCGGGGGTGACCTGCTCCAGACCCACGTTGGCCGGGGTGTCTACCAGCACCGCCACGTCACCAACGGTGAACGCGGAGAGGAAGAACTCCTCGTAGGCGCAACCGAGGCAGTCGTACATCGGGCCGACACCCAGGCGATTGGCAATGATCTCAGCGCCGATACCGCCGGAGCCGTAGTTGATCATGAAGGAGTCACGCACGCCGTGCAGGGTGTGACCCACCACCGGGTGCTTGAAGAAGCCTTCGAACGCCTGGGCCGCGGCCCCTTCATCGTGCCAGATGGAAGCGAACTCGCGGAAGGGTTCCAGCCGGTTCGGCACCGTGGGGTTGCGCAACCCGACGCTTTCCAGCGGGTAGGTGGAATCGGGGAAGCTGCCGTCGGCGTTGGGGCCGACAATGATGGCGTTGATCTCCGAATGCACCAGCTCATTCAGCACACAGGCCCCGGTGGCCGCGGCCGCCTGGTTGCACTGCATGTTGAGAATGGGCAGGTTGGCCTTACCCTCGCTGATCCAGGGCTCCTGGTTGGGATAGAGCGCCTCGTAGTCAATGACCGGGTGCCCCTGGGCGGTGGTCGCATCGACCAGACCGTCCAGGTCGGCATCCGCCGCTAAGCGCATCTCCTCCTCGTAGACCTGGCTGCGGTAGAAGCTCGCTTCAGGCGGCTGCACGGTCACGACACCGAACAGGCCGATGGAGTTGTTGCCCCCCGTGGCCTCGCCACCGATGGCGGCGCTGGGGTTGGAGAGCACAAATGAGCCTTCTTTTTCAGCGTAATAGGTGTAGGTGGCGGTGCCGCCCGGGGCGACCGCGCTGTTGGCGTTCTGGCCTACAAAGCTGGCATCGCTGGCGATGTTGTCTGCCAGGGACATACCGGCAACGTGCACCCCGACAAAGCGGGTCTTGACCTGATCGTTGATCAGCAGGGCATCCTGGAAGGCGTTGAACGGGTTCGCATTCTGGGCGAGCAGGTTCTGAAAGTTGACTTTAAGACACTGGCCGACCGCGACGCGCAGGGCGATGGGGCGGGGCCGCTTGTCAGGCCGCAGTGAGACGTTGCCCGGCGACAAGACGCCGCCCGCCGCCTCCGGCAAACCGGCGGTTGGACTGGGCGCTCCTCCTAAGACTGGGTTTTGATTGCCTACACCCTCGACCACGTCCCGACGCAGCGCATACATCATCCAGTTCGGATTCTGCGCCCCCAGGCGGTTGTGGATCATGAGGGTATCGAAAGCCACCACATTCGCTGTCACCGTGTTCGCGGCGGTACACTCGGCCGCTTGCGCGACGCCGCTCTGGCCCAGACCAAAGGCCGAACCCAGCAGCGCCAAGCCGGTTAACAAGAAGTTTCGTGGCGGAGAATGTTTGTTTCCTTTTCTCATGTGCGTTCACCTTTGCTTGTGAACTTCCTTTGCTTCGGTGCCCGAATCCTTCTTGGCTTCCAGACGCCACCAACGTACGAAAACGGCAGATGGACCTCCGCGGTTTCGTGTATTGAAAGCTTATGAGAAGTGCCCGAGGCCGGTGCTTAAGATTGGATTAAAAAAACATTAAAGTGGCCAAGGGTCGGAACCAATGGTCTAAAAACAAATCGTTAGGAAGCGCACGTGGCGGGCCCTTGGTCCGAGACCCGCTCGCGGATGAGAACTGATCGCGGCGGAGAGAAGCGGCGGCTCAGGCCTGCTCACCTTTCGAGCAGTTGGTTTTGTCACAACTGGGGCAGGCAAGCCCGTAGCCAAAGCCTTTCTCGTTGCGGATACACTGGTCAGACAGGCCAGCGGCGCCGAGCTTACGGCGCAGCTGGTGGATGTACTGCTGTACATCGTTGGCGGCGGCCCGCTGCGAATCGGGCCAGAGGTGTTCGATGATCTCCTTACAGGAGAGCAGACGCCCGTGGCTTTCCAGCAGGGTGTAGAGCAGCAGGTATTGCTTGGGGGTCAGTTTGAGGGGCGTGTCAAAGGCAAAGATGCGCTTCTGATCGGGATCGAAGCAGAAGGGGCCGAACTCCAGCTCCTGCTCTTCGCTCGCCGGCTCGGAGGCAACCGGGATCGGCTGCATCGCCGGCTCGCGGTGCTTCACCATGGCGAGCCGAATGCGGGCGTTCATCTCGTCGACATCAAAGGGCTTGATCAGGAACTCGTCGAAATCGTTCAGCACGTAGCCGGTAAACTGCCTGACCTTGTCCGGCGGCACCAGCAGGAGGGAGGGAATGTCGTTTTCGTCGCTGATCTGGCGCACCAGATGACCGCTGGCGGTATACAGGCTGTCGCTGTCCTGGAGAATGACGTGGGGTCTGAAGTTGCGGCAAAGGATCTGGGCCGCCTCCCCGTTTGGCGCCGTCTTCAGCGACCAGTGGTGCGCCTTGGCAAAGCGGCCCAGCATCGATTCGAGAGCGGAGTCTTTCACGACCAGTAATACATTCATGGGCCTGCTTCCTTGCTTCGTTGTCCCTGCGCTCTCTTACTTCTTCTTGGCTACATCCTTAGGCCGCCCCTGGGGCGCCACTACTTCCTTAAGCGCAAGGTCACCCTATCCGAAGCAAGTTTAGTGGTTAAACTGCGGGTCAATCGGGTCACCGTTCCTGATCTTAAGGAACTGCAATTTATGCACCAGCCGACCCCTTTGCCGCCGGCGCAACCTGGAAAAAAAAAAGCCCGTTTTTTGTTCGCCACTTAGACCAACGTGGGACCAACGTGGCGCACAAAGCCCTGCGCTTATTTTACCAATCCCGGGAAATTTTATCCCATTTTTGAGAAAGGTCTTTTTTCCTGAGAGCATTTAATACAAGTGATATATATCACAGCGATCGCCATCTAACAAGGAAGCCTACCCGGCGCCGGCTGTCGCCTGCAGGGGAACATTTGCAAGAAATGAGCGCGGGGAAGGAAGCGGGGGAGCGGGCAAAAAGCCCGCCGTGACGGGGATTATGAGCGGTCGTCGCCAGTGGCGGTTTGATAAGGAACGTTTATTTCATATAACCCTTTGAGGCGGTGGCGCAGCTCTTCGGTGACCGCTTCTGCATCCGCCTGGGTCTCCACCACCTGGGGCGTCAGGGTAATCATCAGCTCCGTGCGACGGCCCTCGTCTGCGGTACGGCTGAAGAGGGGGCCGACAAGGGGCACCCGCCGCAGCCAGGGGACGCCGGAGTTGCCGTAGGTGCCGTTTTCCAGGATCAGGCCGCCCAGCACAATGGTTTCGCCGCTCTGCACCACCACGGCGCTGTCGATGGTGCGCTGAATGAAGGAGACATTACCGCCGGCAAAGGTGTCCGGCCCCGGCTGGCTGATCTCCAGGCTGACCTCGAGCCGCACCAGCCCGGAGGCATGGATATGGGGAACCACCTGCAGCAGCACCCCGGTGTCGCGGTATTCGATCTCCTGGGTGATGGGCGCGTTGATATCCTGCACCCCCTGGGATTGGCGGCTGACGATGGGGATGGAGTCCCCCACCCGGATATTGCCGGCCTGGTTGTCGATCACCAGGATCTGCGGCGAGGAGAGAATCTTCAGCTTGGAGCTGCTGGCCAGGGCGTCGAACAGCAGGCGGATGTCCCCGCCCTTGCTGAACACGGTGGTGAAACCGCCCCCCAGGCTGCTGAAGTCGCCAAAGGAGGAGCGACCGTCGTAGCTGCCGAGGTTGTGCTTGATAAACCACTGCAGGCCGTAGGCCAGGCTGTCGGTCAGGGAGACCTCGGCGATGGTCGCCTCGATCAGCACCTGGCGGGGACGAATCTCCATCTTTTCCAGGGCGGCCTCGATGGTGCGGTGGTCCGCCCCGGTCGCCATCACCAGCAGGTTGTTGTTGGCTTGGTCGGGAATAATGGTGACGGTGTCACGGTTCTCCCCGATCTGGGACGCGGCCGCCACGGCCGGCAGCGCCAGCGCTCCGCCATCGAAGGCCGACATCGGCGCTGCGCCGTTCATCAAAGCAGGCTCTGCCCCGGCCTCCAGCCGCGGCGCCTCCTCGGGCAGCAACCCTGCCGCCACCGACGCCGTACCCGGCTCCTCGACATCGGGAAACAGCTGCTGGAGCAGGCCGGCAAAATACTCCGCCTTGCCGTTTCGCACCGGGTAGATACGAAGGTGCCGGCCCTGGGCATAACTTCCCTGGTCCAGCTGCTCGATCAGAGCCTGGGCGCGCTCCAGGTAGCGGTATTGTTTACTGAGTACCAACACGGCGTTAAGCCGCTCGATGGGCTCGAAATTCACCATCCCGTCGCCCCGGCCCGGGGTGCGATAAAAGATTTTTTCCAGCTCATTGATAACCGAGGAGGCGGCGGCGTGCTTCAAGGGATAGAGCCCCACCGAGAGGCCGCGAATCCAGTCCACGTCGAACATGCGGACCATCTCCAGCAACTGGACCATGTTCTGCCGGGGTGCGGAGATGATCAGCAGGTTGCGGCTGTTGCTGCCCTCGATGATCACCCCCGGGGGAGTCACCGGCTTGAGCACGGCCACCATTTCCGCCGCCGTCATGTAGTGCAGCGGGACCACCTGGATGCTGTATCCGGCTTCGGCCCGGGGCTGCTGGCCGAGTTTCGTGGCGGCCCCGGAAAGCATGGCGCTGCCGGCGGGCACCACCTTGTAGAGGCCATCGGCGTTAACCAGGACCGCGGAGTTAACCTGCAACAGGGTTTCAAGCACCGCCAGCAGTTTGTCGGTGGCGACCGGTTCACTGGTGTTGAGGGTGACCTTGCCCTGGACCCGCGGATCGATGACGTAGTTCTGCTTCAGCAGCTCACCCAGGATAAACCCGGCGACGTCGTGAAGATCGGCCTTTTCAAAGTTCAAGGTCACCTTTTCGCCGCTCTCGGGTTCGGCCTTGGCGCGCCCGGCTGCACCAACGAAGTGATCGGTGCCTTTTTGAATGACGCCCCCTTTGAGCGGGGCAGCCGAGATGGACGGTTCCGAGCCGTCATAGGCGTTGCAGATCTCGCAGCGCGGCGCTTCCGGGGGGGACTGCGACGCCGGTCGGGAGGGTAACGCGGAGGACGCCTGGGAGCCGTAGGTGTCATAAATGGCGTCGGGCTCTGTGCTCCAGGAACGTTCGTGCAAAGACTCACAGGCGCCTAATAAGAGTGTCAGGGCAGCAACGAAAATTCGATCCCGGCACGCCATCATCAGCACATCACGTCTCCCTGTAGACTTAAAGGTAAACCTAACACCAAGACCCAAATGGTCAAATCAGAAGGGAAATATTTCGAAAAATGGCGGCATATCCGCGCATTTTTTCGGCCAGCGACGCCCGAGTTGCCGTTCATGGTTTCGCCGCAGGCGCCGTTTTCAGCACCAGCCGCTGCTCCCGGCTGCCGCTGCTGAAACTCGCCTCGTTGGCGGTAATCTCCTCCAGCGTCCAGCCTGACAACCCCTCCCCTTCGCGCAACTGCTGCAGCTTGTCCCCGCTGTTTTTTCTCACCAGGATCGCCTTTTCGCCGGAGGTGATCACGATCCCTTCCAGAAGAAAGGGTAAGCTGGCGCCGGCCACGGCCTGCGCCTCGGTGACCGGCGGCCTGCGCCCTTCCACAAACAGGGGGCGCGCGGTGATTTCCTGGTAGGCGCTCAAGGGCGGCGGCGGCTCGATTTTCACCACCCCCTCCAGCGCCACCGGCTTGTGCGCGTACTCCCGGGCTTCCAGCGCGGGCCCCGGCTCTCTGAGCGAATTCACCAGTGCCAGCGCCAGCAACGCGCAGACCGCCAGCAGGACCCAGGTCAGGCGATCGGTCAGGGGCGTTCTCATACCCCCTCCGCCTTCATGTAACCGGCCAGGTCAAAGCGCACGTCCATCTGCAGGTTGGGGTTGCTGCGAAACGCCGCCCCGCTGGTGAGCCGACGCAGCATCAGCCCGCCCAGGAACAGGGACGGACGCCCGTTTTCCAGGGCATGGAGGCACTTCACCAGGCTCTGCTGGGGGGCGCGCATCTTGACGCTGATGCTGACCCGGATAAAACCGTCCTCCTCCCGCACCGGGTTGGCCTGCATGCTGCTCACCACGCCGCCCGCCGCCGCGATTCTGCGTTTGGCGATACCCTGCAGGGCCGCGATGGCCAGAGCCGTGGTCTCCTGGTTGAGGTAGGCATCATCCACGGAGTACTGTGCCTGCAGCTGCGTATACTGCTGCTCCAGCCCGGGCTTGCCGGCGGCAATGCCGCGGTACTTGTCGAGCCGGTGCACCATGTCGTCAAGTTGCTCCTGGGCCGCCCCCTTGGCAGCGGACAGCGGCAGCGCCACGGCGGCCACGAGCAGCACCAGCAGAGCGACCAGCAGGCCGACGGCGATCAGGCGAGAGTGCGACGGCATAGACGGGGCGTTTCTCATCCCTCGGACTCCTGCCTTAATTCCGCCGACAGGTGAAAGCGCTCGGTATCGGTATCGGCATCGGTGCCGGCAACACGGACCACGGGCGAGCGGAAGCGGACCCGGTGCAACAGGGGCGAACCTTCGAGCAGCTGCACCACTGTCGCCGCGGCGCTGGACTCGCCCTGCAGGAGCACCTCCTTACCCTGGATCTGCAGCTGCTGGATCCAGGTATCGTCCGGCAGGATCAGGGTCAGCTCGTGAAGAATATCGAGCTTTTTCACCTCGCCGCGATGCTTTTGCGCCAGGTAGGAGATGTCATCCCCCAGCTGTTCCAGCTTCTTGCGCAGGGCCTGCGCCTCTTTCGCCTCTGCATGGGCGGCCTCCAGCTGGGGCTCCAGCGCCTTGACCTGCGCGTTGAGCTGGTAGAGAGGCAGCAGCAGCCAGAGCCCCAGCAGCACCAGGGCCACCACCAGCAAGGCGGAGTTGATCAGCTGGGGAATCCGCCAGGCGCGGGGGCGCTGCGCCTTGGGCAACAGGTTAACGTCCAGGATGGCATCGCCGTCCGCCTCACGCAGGGTGATCTGGGCCGGCCCGAGGCCGTGGCTGTTGAGTTCTTCCAGCCAGGGATCAAGGTCGGCGCGGGGACAGAGCAACAGCTCAAGATGAATCTGTTGGCCGACGACATCCCGCTCCATGACCCGGTAGGCGTAATAGACCTGATCTTCTCGGTAGGGGGTGAGGCGGTCGAGTTCGTAGCGGATCACGTCCGGCAGGTTGTTCTCCACCGCGAGGGGCAGCGCCACACGCCGGCGCAAGACCCGCTCCGGCGGCAGCAGCAAAACCCGCTTGAGGGGGGTGACCTGCTGGCGGGCCTTGTCCCCGTCGGGATGGGTGAGCGAAGGCGCCTGCGGGCAGGGCTTGGTCCCCAGCTGAACGAGCCGGATATCCCGCTCGTCCAGCACCAGCCAGGCGCTGGACTGGCCGAAAGGCGCGCCGAGGCGCATCCAGTCGGGCATCAGGCCGATCAGCTCGTTGCGCCACCAGACACCGAACCGGCGCAGGCGCCCGCCGACCTCCCGAAGTCCAACCATCTTATCCCTGATCTCCGGTCATGATCCTTGACCCTTCCTCCCAGGACAGGATGCGATAATGCCCCGTCCGTCCGTCGTAGTTGACGGCGATCTCCCGATAAACCCGCCCGCCTCCCGTGGCCACCGCTTCGGCCCGCACCACGAAGGCGGGGCTGTCAGCGGTCTGGGTCAGGCCCCGGGTTTCGGCCAGGAAGGCGCCGTAGCCCGGATCCGCCTGCTCGCGCGCGGCCAGCAGGTCTTTAACGACCCTAGCATTCCCCTCTGCCAGCAACAACAACATCTGGCTATCGGCCGCAGCCGGGTTGACCGCCGCCATGCCCGAATGCACGGTAACGTAGGGACGGATTCTGCGGTAAAGGGCGGGCGTGACGCCCAGCAGTTTCAGCAGCTCGTCCTCGCGTTCAAAATCGGCGTCCTTGGCGCCGTAGTCGCGCCCCGCCATCAGGTAGGCCCGGTCTTCAGCCCCGTTCAGGCGCACCAGGTCGTTGCTGTCCCGCCAGTCCTGTAAGGTATCGATCAGGGCATCGCGCTGCTCCAGCGGCAACGCCAGGTGCTGGAACAGGCGCGACAGCAGCGGCCGCCCCGCCCGGTTCAAGTCGATAAAACCACTGGCGTTCTGTATCCGCACCGCGGCGTGCCCTGCCTCCATCTGCAGCCGGTTTTCTGCGCCATCCAGCCGCCAGTCCCGCGCCTCCGCGGGCTGGGCCACCTCAAAGATCGCCCGGGCGGTTCCGGCCTCGGCCAACAGCCGGGAACGGACGGCCTGCAACTGGTGTTTGGCCAACTGGGTTTCGGTTCGCACCATGTAACTGAAACTGCCCGCCAGCAGGGTGACCAGGCCAACCAGCCAGAGCACGGTCAAAAGCGCAACCCCCTGCTGGGTGCGGGTCGGGAGCAAACCGGTTTGCCGTCGCCGCGGGCGGCTCATGTGGGCTCCGGTGGCGCTTGCATATGGATCGGCAGGTAAAATTCGGGCCAGGCCGCCTCCCCCGTGAACTCGAGCCCCACCCGTATCAGGCGCGGCAGCTGCCGCTCGTGCCGCCACAGCCGCCGCCATTGGGCCTGCTTCCCCGGCGGCAGCGTGCCGTAATAGGCCAGTTGCAGCGATTTAACCCCCTCCACCAGCACGATGCGCTCGGGGTCACGGGCCTGGAATGGCTCCCGGTCCGGGTCCAGGGGCTGGAAGCGCATCACCAGCTGGCGCCCGTCCTCGGCAAAGGGCTGACCCTCGAGTTCGATCCAGACCTCGTAAAAGCCCCCTTCGCTGGCCCATGCCGCCAGTGGGGCGATGAATCGAAGGCCATCGACATCGCCTTCAAAGGTATCCCGAAGGCTGTCCTGGAACGCGGTCTTACGGCTGCTGACCAGGCCCACCTGACGGCGCAAAAAATCCCGCAGGGCGCGCTCCTCCGCCAGCGCCTGCACCACCGTCTGGCCCGCCCGCCACTGCTTCATCCCGAGGTGCAACCCGGAGTAACCCAGCAGCACCACCAGCGACATCAGGCTGACGGCCACCAGCAGCTCCACCAGGGTAAAGCCGGACCGGGGCTGCGTTTTCATCGTCGGACCCATTCGCCGTCAGCCTGGGCCACCCGCAGGGTATCGAGCTGCAACGCCCTGGGCTTTCCGGCACGCTGCCAGCTGACGGTCAGCGCCAGCCGGTACAGAACCAGCGGCGGCGCTTCACCAATCCGGGTGACCGGAGAGGAGGGTTTCGACACCGGCAGGACCTGCAGTTGCCAGCCGTATTTGTCGTCAAAGCGCCCTTCCCGTTCGGCCTCTTCGATGGGCTCCACCACTCCGACGGTGGCCAGGTGGGATTCCCCCAGCAACGCTGCCCGGCTGAAATCCTGGGAGAGGGCGAGACTGCGCAGGCCGTTGGAGAAGATGGCGTAGACGACTGACATGGAGAGGGTCAGGATCACGAAGGCCACCAGCAGCTCGATCAGGGTAAAACCCCGCGCGGCCCGGTTAAGGCGCAACGACCGTCGGCTCATCGACCTGAACCCTACCGGTTAGCCACTCAACCTTCATGGGGTAACGCTTACGCCCGTCGGTCAGCGCCAGGACGATGCCCTCGGCGGTGCCGTCTGGATAAAAACGGAGCCAGCGGGTCTGAGTCGGATCGGCGGGATCAGCCGGTCTGTCGGGCGTCTCTATCTGCCAGCCCGTGGCCAGGTGGTGTTTGTCCGTTTCTACCTGCCAGTAGGCCGTGGGTTCTATCGCCACTTTGGCGACCTGCTGGCGGTTGATCGCCTGGCTGCGAGCCCTGGCCAGGGTGGTCACCAGGTCCCTCACCTCGGCTTGCCCCTGCAGTTGGTGCATCCCCTTGGAAAATGACATGGGCACCAGCACGATCAACAGCGAGGCGATCGTCAGCACCACCAGCAGTTCGATCAGGGTAAAACCCGCTGCAAGCCCGCCGCCGGGCATCACGCGCGCCATGACCGGCTACCAGTTGCCCACGTCCTGATTCTCTTTATCGCCGCCGACAGCATTGTCGTACCCCAGGGTGTAGATGTCGTAATCGCCATTGCTGCCGGGCGACTTGTAGTGGTAGTCGCGGCCCCAGGGGTCTTTGGGCACCTGCTTTTTCTTCAGGTAAGGGCCGTTCCAGCTGCTCAGGCCGTCGGGTTCAACCACCAGGGCCTGCAACCCTTCTTCGGTGGTGGGATAGCGGCCGACCTCCAGGTTGAACAGATCGACACCGCCGGCCAGCTCCTCGATCTGCAACTGAGCGGTGTCGGTCTTCGCCTTCTTAAGGTACTTGAGCACCTGCGGCCCGGTAATGCCGGCCAACAGGCCGAGAATAACCAGCACCACCAGCAGTTCGATCAGGGTAAAGCCGTTTCTGTCACAAAAACGTTTCGTCGGTTTCATCATTGGATCTTCCCTTTTCCATCATGGCCGCGCCCGGCAGCCTGTCCGTTCAGAATGCCAGCTCGTTCACGCTGAGCATCGCCAGGAGGATGGAAATGACCACCCAGGCAATGACCGCCCCCAGCACCAGAATCAGGAGAGGCTCGAGCATTGAAAGCGCCCGCTTGAGGTGCGACTGGATGTCGCTGTCGTACCAGTTCGCCACCTTCTCCAGCATGTTTTCCAGTTCCCCCGACTCTTCTCCCACCGCGATCATCTGCTCGGCCAGGGGCGGAAACAGCGCCTGATCCGAAATCGCCTCCGCCAGCCGCCTGCCCTGGGAAACGTCGGTGCTGACCTGGGCCAGCCCCGCTCTCATCACCTCCGAGCGCTGGGTATCCCTGGCGATCTGCAGGGCTTTGAGCAGCGCCACCCCATTGCTCAGCAAGATGCTCAACATGCGACAAAAACGCGCCGTCTCCACCTTTACCGTCAGCGGGCCGATCATCGGCAGCCTGGCGACCAGGCGATGACAGTGATAACGAAACGAAGCCGAAACCTTCAACGCATGCCACCCGAGCACTACCCCGGCGGCGGCGGCGAGGGCCGCAATCCAGCCGTAATCCCTGACCCAGTCACCGGCGGCAATGGTGATGCGGGTGGACAGGGGCAACAGCTGCTCCATGCCCTCGAACAACTGCTCGAACTGGGGAACCACGAAGGTAAGCAGAAGCAATACCGAGGCCAGCGCGACGCTGGCCAGAATCACAGGATAGATGAGCGCGGAGATCAGGGTGTCCCGCAGCCACTTGCTGCGCTCCAGATAGGCGGCAAGATGGGTCAGCACCGTGTTGAGCGCGCCACTGGCCTCCCCCGAGCGGATCAGGCTGATGTAGAAGGGGCTGAAAATCCCCTTTTGTGCGGCGAACGCATCCCCCAGGGTGCTGCCTGAACGGATACGCTCGACCGTATCCTCCAGGGCCGCGCGCACCTGGCCGCTCTCGTTGACGGTTGCCAGCAGGCGCAGGGTTTTCTCCAGGGGCAGCCCGGCCTGCAGCATGGTGGCGAATTCCTGGGTAAAGGTGTTGATCTCGCTGAGACTCGCCTTTTGCGAACGCCATCCCAGGGCCAGCCCCGCACGCTTGCTGCCGTCACCGATCTGCAAGGGGATCAGCTTCTGAGCCTGCAACTGTTCTGCCACATCGTCGACGGAAACCCCGGTCAGGGTTCCCTGCACAACCTCTCCTTTATAGCTGGTGGCCCGGTAATGGAAGCTCGGCATACTCATTTTTCCATGGTGACGCGAAGGACCTCTTCAATGGAGGTTATTCCCGCCACCACTTTGGCCAGGCCGCTCTCAAACAGGGTCGACATGCCTTGCCGCTTGGCCTGCTGCACCAGCTCGACGCTGTTTTTCGACGCCAGAATCGACTGCTTCAACTCGTCGGTCATCTCCAGCAGCTCGGCAATACAGCTGCGCCCCACGTAACCGGTATGGTGGCAGTGGCCGCAGCCCCGGGCGCGATACAGGGTTATCTCGCCGGGGCCGGCGATTTGCTCGAGTGACCATTTACGAACCAGCTCCGCGGGCGCGGCATAGGGCTCACGACACTGCTGGCAGAGGTTGCGTACCAGCCGCTGCGCCAGTATGCCGATGACCGAGGAGGTGATCAGGTAATCTTCAACCCGCATGTCCAGCATCCGGGTGATGCTGCTCACCGCATCATTGGTATGCAGGGTCGAGAGCACCAGGTGGCCGGTCAGGGCGGACTGGACGGCAATCTGTGCGGTTTCCTGGTCACGCATTTCACCAATCATCAGAATATCCGGGTCCTGGCGCAGCAACGACCGGAGGGTGTTGGCGAAGGTCAGTCCGATGCTGCTGTTGACCTGTATCTGGTTGATCCCTTCTAGCTGGTACTCCACCGGGTCCTCAACGCTCAGTATCTTGCGCTCGGGGGTGTTGAGATACTGCAACGCCGTATAGAGGCTGGTGGTTTTCCCGCTACCGGTCGGCCCGGTCACCAGCAAAATACCGTGCGGCCGGCGAAGCAGGGCCAGCAACCGCGCTTGCGTATCCTCGCTGAAGCCCAGCACCCCAAACTCCAGCCGCACGTGCGCCCGGTCGAGGATCCGCATCACCAGGCTCTCGCCCACCATGGAGGGCACGGTGGAGACCCGCAGGTCCAGGTCCCTGCCGTTTTGACGAATGTGAAAGCGCCCGTCCTGTGGCAGTCGGCGCTCGGCGATATCCAGGTTGGCCATGATCTTGACCCGGGAGATGACCGCCGGGCCATACTCGGCGGTGAGGGTATCACTCTCTCTGAGCACACCGTCGATGCGGTAGCGAACCCGCAGCTGATTGGTAAATGGCTCGATATGGATATCGGATGCCCCCTGCTCCGCGGCGCGCTGCAGGATCTGGTTGAGCTGTTTGATCACCGGCGCTTCGCTGGCCAGCTCTTTGAGGTGTTCGATATCGTGGCTGAACTGGGCCTCTGCGCCCCCTTTGGCCTCCTCCTCGGCCGCCTCAAACAGCGCCTTCTGGATCCGCTCGATTTCAGACGGCAGGCCGATACTAACCTGCACCTCCTTCCCCGAGATCATCCGCAGAGACTCAATAACAAACCGGTCCCCTGGGTTCTCCATCACGACATTCAGCGTCCGCTCGTCGACGCCAACGATCAGGGCCCGGCTGTCTTTGAGAAACTTGGAAGAGACCTGGTCTTCCAAAAATAACTGGTCGGGAAACTGCTCAGAAGAGGCCAACGGGACGTGCAACTGACCGGCGAGACAGCCCACCACCTGACGCTCGGACACGAGGCCGAGCTTGACGAGAATCCCGCCCAGGCGCTCGGCGCCGGATTGCTGAACCTGGACCCGCAGGGCGCGCTCGAGGTCGGGCTCGGCGAGTGCGCCTTCATCAACCAGAATTTCGCCCAATCGGGGTGATGGGGCGTAAGCTTGAGCGGCATTCAGCGAAGCCATAGGCGCTATCTCAACCCGGAAAAACAACGGTAATTATAATCGGGATATCGATAGAGACTAACTCGGCCTCGAGCTAAATGAACCGACAGGATATTAAATAGGGATTAAATCAAACTTATTTTTTACTTAATTTATTAAGGCAAAAATAAGGGAGAGGCTGTCCTCGATTTGATGTTGTTCGCACGGAAGCTCGCCCGCTACTCCGGCGCCTCTAGCCGGCCTACGTAGTTTTCAAAATATTGCCTGGCGATCAGCTCCGCCGAAGCACGGCGTTGATTCGAGAGCAGTTCCCGCGCCCGGTCAGCGTTCTCCTTCGCTTCCGGATTGCCTTGTAGCGCCGATACGGTGAACCAGGCGTATGCCTCAATATCATTGGGCTCAACGCCTTTCCCCATAGCGTACATCACACCCAGCGCGTTCTGGGCCAGCGCGTGTCCCCGTTCTGCCGCCGCCCGATACAGCCGCACGGCCTGCTCGGCATCGGCCTCAACACCTTCGCCCTTACGATACATATTGGCCAGGTTGTAAATGCTTCGAGGGTCGCCATCTTGAGACAATTTTTTAAACTCACTGAACGCCGCACTGAAATCGCCCGCGTTGTAGTTTTCCACCGCCTGTTCAAAGTCGGCCCGCGCGCTGACTACTGAAAGCAACAGGGTGAAAAATGTGAGAGCTTTAAATAATCGAGCCGGCATTAGCTACTCCTTGTTTATATATACCCGCGCCTTGGTCGACGCTAGGCCTATCCCTGGTGTACGCCAGATTATAGGTGACGCCCAACGAACCTGGATTCCCTGCCCCAGCCGGAGCAGCCAGTGGCTACAACTGACCAACACCAGATCGCATGCGGCATGAACGGATGGGGCAGACGTTCTTGGCCGGACGTTGGCGAGCACCTACCGTGCCGCCAACCCCAGACCCAAAAACGCGAGCGCAAGGAGAAAGAGCTAAAACCGGTGATTATCCATCAGCCGCCAGCCCGAGCAACGCTGACTGAATCAACGCCAAGCCCAGCCCCCAAGGACGAGGAGCGACGACCACCCCCTGCCTAATCTAAAGCGGGCGCGAACCTATCCACAGGCTCATCGCGTCCGGAACCACGCCGGGTGAGACGCCCGGACAAGGTATGACGGCGACTGTCGCGCGCTTGATGAACGCCCTTCTAGCCGCCTGCGGCGGAGGGCGTGGACTGAACCGAGGGCAGTTCATCGCCATTCTGCCTAAGGTCTTCAAAGCTTTCCCGCAACCCGACGAAGGCCAGGATGCCATAAAGAAGCAGCGCCGCGTTGAATCCGGCAAACCCTGCATGGAGCCAGCGTTCGGCCGTTACGTCTAGGCCGGCCGATATGATCCACTGGAACAGAATCAGGTAGAGGGCCACGACATAAAGTGGAGCCGCGGCCGTTCTGCCCTGGACTTTTGGCGTTCGACCAAAGGGAATCTTCTCCTTGGTCCAGAACTGCTGCACAGATTTCAGTACCCCGCCCAAGTTAACGGGGATCAGCACCAGGTTAAGGGCGTAGACACGCACCATATCGCTGGCACGATACCCCAGTTGGATCAGGTCCCGGCTGTACAGGGCGAAGTAAGGCAGCGCCGTCAGCGGCAGCCACAGGCTCTGGATATTATCCGTCAGCGGCAGCGCGAGGACGATCAACAGCCCTGTATTGACCAGCGCGATTGAGGCCAGGTAATGGATACGCATGAAGGCCTGGGGCAGCTTTCGCAGCCGGCCCGGGCCGCGGCCAAGAAAGGCCAGTAACTTGGGCAGGATGATCAGGCCACCGTTGGCCCAGCGACGCCGTTGAATAAGCAGCGAGCCGAAGTCCGGCGGCGTGGCGCTGAAGGCGAGGCGCTCGGGATAGTTGTGCAGTTGCCAGCCGCGATCGATCAGGTCGATGCTGGACTCGGTGTCCTCGATGACAGTCCGGTCCTGAATATAACGGCGCACGGTAAAGCCTCGCTCGTCATACTCCTCGGCAATCGCTTCCAGCGCCTCTTTGCGTAGCAGTGCGTTAGCGCCAACCCAGAACGTTGAGCCCCAGCCCGTGAAACCCTGGTGGATAATGTACTGAATGTCGGTGGTGGCGCCGGCCACCCGCTCCAGAACGCCGGGCGCACCGGGAACCGCGCTGTAGGGCGTCTGAACCACGGCCAAGCGCGTATTGGCTGGCTTTTGCATTTCGTGAATAAGGCGCAGCCCGTAGTCGGGCACGATGATACTGTCGGCATCCAGGGTAATCAGAAACTCAGCGTCAGCGACGCTGAGATCCGCCTCTTCAGCCGGGCACGCCTCCAGCAAGGTACCCTGGGGGCTCTCGACGTAGCGCAGATGGCTGCCCATGATGCCGATATAACTGTTCAGGTTCATCGCCTTGTTAGGCTCATGAGAGAGGTTCGCAAAGTGCTTGCGTTCAAAGCTGTCGATTTTGACGTTAAAAAGCGAGGCGAGCCGACGATACTCCCGGGCGACTTGATTGACGTCGAACCGGGCATCACTCGGCGCTTCACGTGAGAGCTCTGCGGCTCGGCTTGCTAAAGCCAAGGCCTGACGCGCCAGCACCTGCGAGCAGAACAGCTGGTCGGCATGGTCTTCACAGTGCCATTGCTCACGGGTAGCCCCAAACCACAGGCTCGCCCGTCGATAAAGGCCGACCAGCCGTTGCCGCTCTTCGCAGACGTCCACGTCACCGGCTGCCCGGCGTTGCTCAAACCCGTCAAGCGCCGCGCTGAATTGCGCGGCCGGCTCTGCCAGCATCTGACAGATGCGCATGGGCAAACTGCGGGCTTCCTCGAGCAGCGCAGCGTCGTGCGACGTGTGCGCGGTGGGCGGATCATCGATCAGCAAGGTCACCCGCCGGTTGGGGTACTCCTGCAAGACGGCTGACAACAACGTGGCAAGCACCACCCGCGGTTCCTCTTTGTAACTGGGCACAAGGATCGCCAGCGGGGGCGCATCAGGCTGGTCAAAAACTGCCTCGAGATTCGCTCGGCTGGCGCGGCGGTGACGTTTGGCCCGCTTTAAGTAGGAGAGGCGGGCAAGCTGATAGACCAGCCCACCGTACACCAGCGCACCGACTATGACGGCAAAGCTGCCGTCGCGGGCCAGCGACAACCACTGCCCACGGGCTAATTCCGCCATCAGCAGTGGAGCGATCTCGAAAGTGGCACCGATACACGCCGTCAAAGTGATGGCCAATGCCAAGAGCGTGAGGGCAATCTCTGTATTGGGGTTTTCGGGAGTGCTTTTTTGCAGGACAGGGGAAACGGGCCGAGCCTTCGGCGACATTACAGCATTCAAAGTGGACCTCCATGTTCACTGAACCCGGTAGCAAGGCATCAGGTATCGGGTTCGGATAACTCTAGCAGAGAAAGATGACAGTGCTAATTAAGCAAAAGAATAATAAAGTGCCACCTCTTTTTTCGGCAAGCCAAAATAGATATAAAAACCAGACACTTAAAATCTTACGCGTTGAAAACGAAAAACCCCCGGCACAGTGTGCCGGGGGTTTCTCAGGATAAGGCGCTTGGCGATGACCTACTCTCACATGGGGAGACCCCACACTACCATCGGCGCTGGACCGTTTCACTTCTGAGTTCGGGATGGAGTCAGGTGGTTCCGGA
>NZ_JAEMGS010000015.1 GCF_017309075.1 Motiliproteus sp. SC1-56
GATCGTTGCCGCCCGTGATGCTGTAGCTGAGGCTGTCGCCGTCCACGTCACTGGCGCTGACGGTGCCCAGCACCGCGCCCGCTTCCTGGTTCTCGGCGTAGCTGAAGCTGTAGCCCTCGCTCTCCGGGGGCAGGTCGAAGACGGGGGCTTGGTTAATTAAGGTCGACCCGGTGCTCAGAAGGGTCCCGGTTTCCTGAAGATCCGTCTCGGTGGTGTCATACCCGGCCTCGGCCAGCGTCGAATCAGCGATGCGGGCAATTTCCACGAAACCGGTACTGCCTGCTCCGCCCTGGTTGCCCGCTGCCGGCGCTTCAAACGCCAGAGTAGGGTCGATACCCTGGGCGATCAGGTCCTGCAGCGCATCGATATCACTTACCGGTACGACGGCGACGGAGCCATCCAGCCCGTCTTTGGGGTCGGGCACGCACGCCACGCACCCCGGCCCGATCTCGATTGGCCCATAAGCATGGGCCAGCATCAGATAACCTTCTTTACCGGTTACGAAGATCTCACCACCCTGCAGAGCATCCTGAGAGTCATGCGAATCGGTTTGAAACTGCTCGGAAGGCGTCGCTAACGGCTCCCGACTAAAGACCACTACATCGCCACTGCTCTTGAGGATCGAGATCATCGGTTTAGCTCCTTGATTGTTGGTGCGCCGAGCGACTTCTTTGTCTTAAAACGTGCGCAAAACACGCAGGCACTCTGTCAATCATTACACAAGACCCGCCTATTTCCATGTGATTAGCGACAGCATCAACTATTTATTGACATCAATCAATCAAAAGTTATTGATTTTTTTGAAACAAGTGTTTAACTCCTGACGCACAACTCATTTATCAAATATTGCTTTTTTGCACTTAATAAACGCTGCTACTATATCAGGATGCTGCATAGAACATGCAGCCAAATCATTGATTGATTGAGGGATAACTCAAATGCGAGCATTATTTATCCTGGCCGGCCTGCTGGCTTTTTCCGCCAGTTCGGCAAACGCCGCCGAGGGCGGACTGCTGTTCAAAGGCGAAGAGGCCCTGATCGCCTACAAAGACGAGTTCAGTGTGGAAGTGGTTGACCGAGTAACCGACGGCTGCCTTCCCAACCCCGGCGCGATCAAGACAAGAATGGAAGCCGCGCTGGAAGCTGGCGGATTGAAGACCGCGCAAGCCCAAGCCCCCCTCGGCGATCAGGTGGTGGTCAGCCTGCTGGGATACAGTGTCGCACCGGGCTCCTGCCTGCTCTATGCAGAAGCCTGGCTCAACCACTGGCTGGTTGCCCGGGTTCCCTATGCAAAGCAGGTCGAGACCGGACAAGAGACCTATTTCGCAGCCCGCCACCCCCTTGGCCAGCAACTGCGCTACCTCAACAAGAGCGCCACCCAGTCCCAGGCCGCCAAGGCCGCTGACGACTTCGCGGCACGGCTGGCAAGCGATATCAAAGCCTCGCGTCAGTACGCCGCCGAGAACTTCCCGGCGATGGAAGCAGAGTATCGGCGCCTGCAAAGCGCTCGCTAAGACTGCCGCCGGTCAGCCACGGGGGGGGACACCATCCCCGCCGGGAGCACGGTTTATACTGTAGCTAGGCACCCTCGCTTCAGGTCACTCGGCTATGCCCGCGCTCCCCGAAGGCTCCATCGCCACCCGCTACTGGCACCGCCTGGAGGATGACCGCATCCAGTGCGACGTCTGTCCGAGACGGTGCAAGCTCCACGAGGGCCAGCGCGGTCTCTGCTTTGTGCGAGGCCGCGAGAACGACCAGGTGCTGCTCTACACCTGGGGACGATCGAGCGGCTTTTGCATCGACCCGATCGAGAAAAAGCCCCTCAATCACTTTCTCCCCGGCACCCCCGTACTCTCCTTCGGCACCGCCGGCTGCAACCTCGCCTGCAAATTCTGCCAGAACTGGGACATGAGCAAATCCCGGGAGATGGACACCCTGATGGATCAAGCACGTCCGGAGGAACTCGCCGATGCCGCCCACCGGCTCGGCTGCCGCTCGGTCGCCTACACCTATAACGACCCGGTAATCTTCCTCGAGTACGCCATCGATGTGGCCCGGGCGTGCCATGCCAAAGACATTAAAAGCGTGGCGGTCAGCGCCGGTTACGTGTGCCCCGAACCCCGACGGGATTTTTTCGCCCACATGGATGCCGCCAACATCGACCTCAAGGCCTTCACCGAACGTTTTTACAAGAAAATCTGCGGCGGCGAGCTGGCGCCGGTGCTGGATACCTTGCTTTACCTTCATCACGAAACCGACGTCTGGCTGGAGATTACCAACCTGCTGATCCCCGACGAGAACGACAGCGACGAGGAACTTGAGGCCATGTGCGCCTGGCTGGCGCAACACCTGGGCCCCGATGTGCCGATCCACTTCAGCGCCTTCCACCCCGACTGGAAGATGCGGGACAAACCCCACACCCCGGCCGCAACCCTTACCCGGGCCCGCAACATCGCCTTGCAGGCGGGCCTGCGCTATCCCTACACCGGCAACGTCCACGATGAAAAAGGGGGAAGCACCTTCTGCCATCAGTGCGGCGCACTGCTGATCGAGCGTGACTGGTATCAACTAGGACATTGGGGGCTGGACAGCAAGGGCCGTTGTGGCCAGTGCGCCACACCTCTGCCCGGCATTTTCGAGGCTACCCCTGGCACCTGGGGACCTCGCCGCCAGCCGGTGCGGCTGCACGCCTTCTAGGCTCCCCCTGGCCCCGCTATACTGACCGCTCACCTCATAGAAAGGCGCGCCATGAAAAAGCTGAAACACGAGCAGGAGCTGCTGAAGGAAGCCATCCGCGTTGGCGGCCTTTATCTGAAAAAGCGCGGTGCCGGCGAGTTTGAACCCACCGACGGATCGGATACGAAGATCACCGCCATCTACCGACTGCTGGTGCATGACGGCTTGGTTCAGCCTCTAGCCAAAGACCAGGAGGACCTGCCCCATATCCGCCACAAGCTGGCGCTCTGGATGGCGCGCAATCTCCCTGCCGATCACCCCCTGCAACAATGAGCGAAGCCATGTACCGACTGATTATCGGCAACAAGAACTATTCCTCTTGGTCATTGCGCCCCTGGTTATTGATGCAACACCTGGGCATCCCCTTTCGCGAAGAGCGCCTGGCACTGGACACGCCGGACTTTCAGCGCCAGGTATCCACCTATTCCGGCGCCGGCCGGGTTCCCGTGCTGGTAAACGACGATCAGGTTATCTGGGACAGCCTGGCCATTTGCGAAACCCTGGCCGAGCAATTCCCCAACGCCTGGCCCAAAGACCCTGTTGCCCGCAGCCACGCCCGGGCCATCGTCGCCGAGATGCACGCAGGTTTCGGGGCCCTACGCAGCGAGCTGCCAATGAACTGCCGCGCCGTCGAGCGGGTTGTGGTGTTAGAGCCCTCTGTGGAGGCGGATATTAGACGCATCGAGACCATTTGGCGCGAGTGCCTGGAACGCTACCAAGGCCCCTGGCTGTTTGGCGCATTCAGCATCGCTGACGCCTTCTATGCGCCAGTGGTGTTGCGCTTTCGAGGCTACCGCCTGCCCCTCGCCGCCCGGACCCGCGATTACATGGCCACCCAGTTTGAAAGCCCGCACCTGCAGGCCTGGATTGCCGCCGGGGCGGCGGAAGCGGAGGTGATTCCCCACGAAGAGGTCGGGGACTGAAAATCCGCTTTCGCAGGCTTGAAACTTTTTCCTGCCGCCCTTATCTAACCCCACGGGTGCTTTAGACAAGACCCGCGCAAGGTGCGTGTTACCTGTTGCTTTACGAAGGATGGGCCGGTGCGTACTTCCTCCTGATTTAGGAGCGATTCACCAAGACCCCAACGTCGATGGTTCATCTATCGCTGTTGTATCGTCCGTCACAAGGCAACCGCGCGGAGCACCCCAAACACCGGGCCGAAAGGCCTCAGGTACTGCTTTTAGTTGCGTTGACGGAGGAATTTTCATGAGCAAGGCTCTCACCGTTCGCCAAGACCATCTGCCCATTTCACTCGGCAGTTTTGAGGCACTGGTGTCCTATGCCAACCGTTATCCCATGGTGTCGGAAGCCGAGGAGCAGAAACTGGCGCGCCAGCTGCGCGACCAGAACGACCTGGACGCCGCTCACCGGCTAATCCTCTCCCACTTGCGCTACGTGATTAAAATCGCCCGCTCCTACCTCGGCTACGGGCTGCCCGTCACCGACATCACCCAGGAAGGGACTGTCGGGCTGATGAAAGCGGTGCGCCGCTTCGACCCGGACATGGGGGTGCGTCTGGCCAGCTTTGCGGTGCACTGGATCCGCGCCGAAATATACGATTACGTGCTGCGCAACTGGCGCATCGTCAAAGTGGCCACCACCAAGGCCCAGCGCAAGCTGTTTTTCCGCCTGCGCCAAGCCAAGCGCTCCCTGGGCTGGCTGTCCGCCCACGACAGCGAGGCATTGGCCGAAGAGCTCAACGTGCGCCCCCAGGACGTGCGGGAGATGGAGCAGCGCCTGAGCGCCACCGACCCCTCTTTCCATGCCCAGGAGTCAGCCAGCGACGACGATGCCCTGGCTGAGAAGGCCCCCGAGCAACTGCTGGGCGACGAGCGCGCAGAACCCTGTGGGCTGCTGGCCGAGAAAGAGGCCGAGGTGCTGACAAATGCCCAGCTGAAGACGGCGCTGGCGACATTGAACCCACGTCAGCAGGCGATCATCGCCCGCCGCTGGCTGGGAGAATCCAAATCCACCCTGAGCGAGCTGGCCGGGGAGTTCGGGGTTTCGATCGAGCGGGTTCGGCAAATCGAGAAGAGCGCGCTCACCAAGCTGAACCACCTGATGGGCGAGGCGGCTTAAATCCCGAACAACTCTTAAGTCCCGCCCAACGACTGCCGAACCCAAACAAAAGGCGGTGCCATGGCACCGCCTTTTTTACTGCTGCAACTTTCTCCGTTTTACTGCTGCAACCCTGCCCGTCCGCCTTTTCTATCTGCTTGTTGCGCTCTGCCCTTAAGCGTTGATCGGAATTGAGCGCGCGGGCGTTTGAGCGTCTTCCTTGCGGGGAATGTCCACGTAGAGCACCCCATCTTTCATCTTCGCCCTGATACCTTCCACATCGGCGTCATCGGGCAACGCAAGGGTGCGCTGAAACTGACCGCTGGCGCGCTCGATGCGATAGTAGTGCGCCCCCTTGTCCTCCTGTTCGAAATCGGTTCGCCCCTTGAGCAGCAAACGATCGCCGCTCACCTCAAGCGACACATCTTTGTCCTGCAGTCCGGGCAGCTCCACGCTGACCCGATACCGGCCCTCCTCGGCGGAAATATTAAGATGCGGACTGAACGTGCCTGTGCCCAGGGTTGGCAAGGCATCCATGGCCGACTGCGGCCACGCGGAAAAAGGCAGCTGCATCTGCCGCCTCAGAACCTCGAACAGCCGATCGAACTCCTGGTGCAACTGCTGCAACGGCATCTCGATGCCGGCCGGGTTGTATTCACGCCGCCTCACCGGAATCTGGGAACCCGGCTGCTCGCTAGCCTGCTCGTGCTTGAACCAGTTCCAAGGGTTTAATTTGCTCAAATCCATGATGACACCTCCTCATGCGCAGATGACACCTCAAGGCGCCCGGCAGTCCCTGTGACCACCGGGCGCTGCGCTGAAACGAAGCCCTATCAGGCTGCGCTCTCGGCATCGGTTTGATGCTCAATCGACGCACCGCCCCCGGCAATCTCTATACGCCGGGGTTTCATGGCCTCGGGAATCTCCTTCACCAGATCCACCACCAGCAGGCCGTTTTTAAGTTCGGCTCCGCGCACCTCGACAAAGTCAGCGAGGTTGAACTTGCGCTCGAAGGTGCGGGTGGCGATCCCCTGGTAGAGAAACTCCCGTGAGGCTTGCTCCTCTTTCTTGGCACCGCGAACACTGAGCACACCCTGTTCACACTGGATCTCCAGCTCGTCACGCTCAAAACCGGCCACCGCCAGGGTGATGGCGTAACGATTCTCGTCTACCCGCTCGATGTTGTAAGGCGGATAACCATTGCCACTGCTGCTGTGGCGCAGGGTTTCGTCCAGCAGGGACGCGAGGCGGTCAAAACCGACAGTGTTACGGTACAGGGGTGAGAAATCGATAACGTTCATGACATATCCTCCAAAGAAGCAATATGGAAACCGGTCTTTCGCGGACCGGGCCGGGAGCTGAAATCAGCCTCCCTGGCAGTTTTACAGATAGGGTTGAGTGCCGCTGATTCAAGGGGCGAACGACGTTTTTCCGGGGTTGGGCTTTGCACGGCGCAAAAAAATGACTTTGCTCTCTTTTAAGACGCCAGAGCTGTGTCAGAATGCAGCCGGTGAAGAGTAGGACAACGCCCCGCCGGGCCAGCAACAGGATAGATCCAACAGGTGAGCGAAGAACTCAATCAGGTTATTGACCGGCTGCACCAGGCCGAAGAACACGAAAAACACGCACTGATGGCGGTGCTGGTGGAGGAGCTCGACAACCTCCAGCTGGCACGCCTGCTCGAAGCCCTGCCGCTGGAAGAGCGGGTAAGGCGCTGGGAAGATGTTCCCATTGAACATGGCACCGAGGTGCTGCTGGAGATGCGGGCCGATGCCCGCAGCAGCATCCTCGAAGCCCTCAGCGCCGAGGAAACCGATCAGCTGCTGGCCGATCTCGACGCGGAAGAGCTGCTGGGCCTCGCCGAATCCCTGCCGGAGCGGGTGGTGGACAACACCCTCTCCAGAATGGACGCCGAACAGCGCGAATTCTTCGAGCGGGCCAACCAGTACAGTGAGGATCAAATCGGCCGCTGGGTCGATCACGACCTGCTGATGTTGCCCGCCAACGCCCGGGTCCAGGACGCCGACCGACTGCTGCGCCGCAACCTCCCCCCCTACACGGACAGCCTGTTCCTGTTCGACCGTTCCGGGCGCTACAGCGGCACCATCCGCACCGCGCGTCTCTACACCCAGCCCGGGCACCTGCCCCTGAGCAGCCAGGTGGATGAGGAGGCGGAACACCTGGATGCGGAGACGGAGCTGAGCGTCGCCGCCGACACCCTGCTGCAGTGCGGCTGGGTGGCCCTGCCGATTACCGACGAGCAGGGGCGGCTGCTGGGCCGGGTAACCCTGCAGGATGCCATGGAGATCCAGCGTAAGGGCTACGAAAGCCAGCTCATGGCCCATGCCGGCATGGGTGAGGAAGAGGACCTGTTCGCTCCCGTGATGCGCAGTTCCCGGCGTCGGGCCACCTGGCTGGGCATCAACCTGCTGACCGCTTTTCTGGCTTCCTGGACCATCGGCCTCTTTGAAGCCACCCTTGAGCAGGTGGTGGCCCTGGCGGTACTGATGCCGGTGGTCGCCTCTATGGGCGGTATCGCCGGCAGTCAGACCCTGACCCTGATGATCCGGGGGCTGGCGCTCAAACAGGTGTCCCGGGGTAACCTCGGCTCGTTGCTGAGCAAGGAGCTGCGGATCGCCGGCGTCAATGGGGTGATCTGGGCCCTGATCATCGCCGCCGTCGCCGCCGCCTGGTTTTCCAGCCCCACCCTGGGGATGGTGATCGCCGCCGCCATCGCGGTCAACATTCTCGCGGCGGCGCTGTCCGGCGTACTGATCCCGCTGGTGCTGGATCACTACAACATCGACCCCGCCCTCTCGGGCTCGGTGATCCTGACCACCGTCACCGACGTGGTGGGCTTTGTCTCCTTTCTCGGCCTGGGGGCGCTGCTTCTGCTCTAAGCGGGCGCGCCCTCAGGTTCGGGCTGCGCCCCCATGCCCCTGGCGGGCGCTGCCGCCGTGACCCCGTCCTCGCCGCGCTCCACTTCGTGCAGGTGCAGAGTATGGGTGGGGAAGGCCACTTCCGCGCCGTGATCATCGATGATATCCATGATCCGCAACAGCACGTCCTGCTTGATTTCGTGGAACCTGATCCAGTTAGTGGTCTTGGTAAAGGTGTAGATAAAGAAATCCAGCGAACTGGGGCCGAACTTGTTGAGATTGACGATCAGCGTCTGAGAGGTGTCGATCTCCTCGTGCGCCTCCAGCATCGTGCGCACATCGTCGACGATGCTTCGGACCTTCAAAGCGTCGTCGTAGCGCACGCCGATGGTCTCGAAAATGCGCCGATGCGTCATCCGCGAGGGGTTCTCCACGGAAATATTGGCAAAAGTGGCGTTGGGCACGTACAGGGGGCGCTTGTCGAAGGTGCGAATACGGGTCTGACGAAAGCCGATCGACTCCACCGTCCCTTCCACCTCCTTGTCCGGCGAACGGATCCAGTCACCCACCTTGAACGGTTTGTCCATATAGATCGCCAGCCCACCGAAGAAATTGGCCAGCAGGTCCTTGGCGGCAAAACCCACCGCCATGCCGCCGATACCGCCAAAGGCCAGCACACCGGAGACACTGAACCCGAGCGTCTGCAGAATCACCAGCCCGGCGGTGATCACCACCGAGGCCCGCAGCAACTTGCTGATCGCCTGGGCCGCGGTGATATCCATCGGCTTTTTGACCTTGCCCGGCTCCGTGAGAACCTTCTCGCCCTCCCCCACCAGCCGAGCCAGGAACCAGGCCAGCAGGATGATCACCAGGGTCTCCCGGACCGGATCGACCACCGCCAGTATCGACGACTCCGTACGCTGGTCGACGATCCCCGCCGCCCAGGCCAGCCCGACGACCCACACCAGCCAGCTTGCCGGGGTACGCAGCGCCGCCAGAATAGCGTCGTCCCATGGCGTGCCCGTGTTTTCGAACTTGCCCGCCAAGCGGGCGAAGACGCGTTTGAGCAAGAAATTGGCCAGCAGGGTGATAAAGACTGCCGTGAACACCTCGACAATCCACAGGTTTTCGTTACCCAAGAGCCCCAACTTCGACCAAATTTGGTTCAGGCCTTGTTCCATTGATCAGTGCTCCAGTTCTTCCAAGCGTTGCTGTATTTGCCGGCGCCGCTCGCTGCCGATCAGCGCCATCCAATCCATCCCCGGACGCCCTTTCATCCGGGGCACCCGCTCTGCGGGTCCAGACCCGTTCTCCTGCAGCCACGCCAGCACCTCGCGGGCGGCCTGCGGCTGGTTACAGACCAGCACCATGTCGCAGCCGGCCGCCAGAGCGGCCTCGGCGCGAGCCGGGTAACCGCCCACCCCCTCGGCGCCGGCCATGCTCAGGTCATCGCTGAAAATCACCCCCTCGAACCCCAGGCGCTGACGCAGGATCTGCTGCAGCCAGAACGGCGAAAAGCCCGCCGGTTGCGGGTCGCAGGCCGGATAGACCACGTGGGCAGGCATCACCCCCGCCATCCCCTGCCGAGCAAAGCGCGCGAAGGGGCGCAGGTCCTCAGCCTCGATCGCTTCATAGGGCCGCGGGTCCACCGGCATTTCATGGTGGGAGTCGGCCGCCACGCCGCCGTGGCCCGGGAAGTGCTTGCCGGTGGTGGCCATGCCCGCCGCCTGCATACCTTTCATCAAGGCGCCGGCCAGGGCCATTACCGTTTCGGGACGGGCCCCCAGGGCGCGATCCCCGATCACCTCGCTGATACCCCGATCCAGGTCCAGCACCGGCGCAAAACTAATATCCACCCCAAGGGCAAGCAGCTCGGCGGCCAGCAGCCAACCGCACTCTTCGGCCAAGGCGAGGGCTTCGCCGGGCACCTCCAGGCACAGCGCCGCCAAGCGCCCCATGGCGGGAAAGCGGGTCAGCCCTTCTCGGAACCGCTGCACCCGGCCCCCTTCCTGGTCGACGGCAATCAGCAGCTCAGGTCGCAGCCGCCGGATCTCGCCGGTAAGCGCCTGTAACTGTTCGGGAGATTGGTAGTTGCGGCTGAACAGAATCACGCCGCCAACCGGAGGCGCCTTAAGCACCTCGCACTCCTCGGCGGTCAGCGCGGTACCTTCGAGATCCAGCATCAGCGGGCCTGCTGCGGTCATGGTTTATTCCTCAATCAAAACCTCGGTTCCCACCGGAACACGGTCAAAAAGCCAGACGATATCGGCGTTGCGCAGACGTACGCAACCGTGGGAGCCCGGCACCCCCATCGGTTCGCTGTCCGGCGTGCCGTGCAGATAGATAAAACGCCGCTGGCTGTCGACCGAGCCCAGGCGGTTGTAACCCGGCTCGCAACCACAGAGCCACAGGATCCGGGTCAGGATCCAGTCCCGCTCCGGGTAAGCCTCGGCCAGGGCCGGGGAGTATATTTCACCGGTTGCTCGTCGTCCCACGAAGACGCTGTTGATGGGCGCATCGGCCCCGATCCGCGCGCGGATTCGGTGACGCCCCCGCGGCGTGCAGCCGCTGCCCTCGCGCTCACCGGCGCCGTTGCGCGCCGTCGACACGGAAAAACCGGCAACCTGCTGGTCGCCACGGTAGAGTTCAAGCCGCTGGCGTGCCAGGGAGATGTGGATCCGGGTGGCAGCTGCTACCACAGCTGCTCCGGTTTTTCGCTGACCCGGTCCGGCTCGGCACGAAGCCCTGCTGCCAGGACCGGGATCAGCCGGTGCAGAACGATCTCCACCGCGCTGGCGCCGCCAAAGCGGGCCTCTTCAATCTCGGTGAGAATGGCGTGGTTCGAGAGGGGAAGAAAACAGGCGCTGAGCAAGAAGTGGCAGCGCCAGAAAAACTCGTTGTCGCTGAGCTTGGAGCCCCGCTCGCGCAACAGCCCCAGGAAGCGGCTGAAGGTCCCGGCGTACTGCTCCAGCAGGTAGTGACGCAGTTCGCCCGAGACTTCACTGTAGGCATACCCGAGCAACCGCATAAACAGGTTTACCCCGGAGCCGTCCGGCTCCACCGCGCGCAGGGTTGAGCTCACCAGCAGCTCCAGCAGGTCTTCGAGCTCCGGGTCGCTGTCGTGGCTCAGACAGTCGTCAAGCTGCAGTTCAAGGTCCCGGCACAGCGGCTGCAAATAACGGTCGGCCACCGCGTGAATCAGGGCCTGCCGGGAGCCGAAGTGGTAATTCACCGCCGCGAGGTTGACGCCGGCCCGGCTGGTGATATCCCGCACGGAGGCTGCCTCGAAGCCCTTCTCCATGAAGAGCTCAGCGGCGGCGTTCAGAATCCGTTGGGCGGTGGCCTTTGACACGTTGCCTCCTACGAGAAAAAGCGGGCTTTGTGGATCCGATCCAACCAGCTGAGCAGGGCCCGGTCCAGAGCCGTGGAGAAGGAGAGGCCGAAGCGCTCGGGAAGCGACTTCTTCTCAACATAGCTCACACAGTAAACGTCAGCCGTTTCGCAGGCCTTGAAAAGATACTCGTCGCTGGTGCAGAGCTCATCCACCAGCTTTTTCTCCAGGGCCCGGGTGCCAAACCAGATGTCGCCGTCGGCCACCTCGTCGATAGCCACCTGCGGGCGGTGACCGGCCACGAAATCCTTGAACAGGAGATGGGTGTCTTCCAGGTCTTCCTTGAACTTGAGGCGGTCGGCGTCGGTATTCTCGCCGAACATGGTCAGGGTGCGCTTGTGCTCCCCGGCGGTCATCAACTCCACGTCGATGTCGTTCTTTTTCAACAGCCGGTGGAAGTTGGGAATCTGGGCCACCACGCCGATGGAGCCGAGCACCGCGAAGGGCGCCGCGATCAGCCGGTCTGCGATGCAGGCCATCATGTAGCCGCCGCTGGCCGCGACCCGATCGACAGCGACCGTCAGGGGGATTTTGCGGTCCCGGATGCGCTGCAGCTGCGATGCCGCCAGTCCGTAGGAGTGAACCAGCCCGCCACCGCTCTCCAGGCGGACCAGCACTTCGTCGCGTTCCGTGGCCAGACTCAACACCGAGGTGACCTCCTCGCGCAGACACTCCACCTCGCTGGCCCGAATGTCGCCGTCAAAATCCAGCACGAACAGGCGCTTCTTGTGCTCGGCCTCAATGTCCACGCCCTGTTTCACCTGCTTGGCACGGGCCTTCTCCCTGGCTTTCTCGGCCTTTTTCTCGGCCTTGTGCTGCTTGCGCAAAAACGCCTTGTCGCAGATGTTCTGCTTGAGCGTCTCGGTCATGTGTTCAAGCTCTTCGTTGAGGTGCTTGACCTCGATATGACCACCCGTGTCCCGCCGATTGCGGCTGGCCACCTGCGCACTGGCGGCGATCACCAGCAGCACGGCGGCCACGACCGTCACGGCCTTGGCCAGAAACAGACCATACTCAAGTAAAAAATCGGGCACGCTTTCTCCTCACTCAACTTGGCCTTCGGATCTCCCGAAGTCTAAACAGCCGGATTGTACCAAATGCTCCCAGCCATACCAGACGCGGACCTTAATCGAGGCCCCGCGACCTGCTATGATGAGCGCCCTCGCGAACCCGTAGGAAGCAGTCCATGAAATCCGTCCCCCAGGTCATGCAGAAGCTCGTATCCAAGTTCCAACCCGAGGCCGCCGCCGGCCTGGATACCGTATTTCAAATCCATATCGAGGATGAAAGACCCTACAGCATCGAGGTTCGTAACCAGACCTGCGAGGTGATCCAGCAGGAGCACCCCGACCCCGATGTCACCCTGATCATGGACAGCGAGACCTTCGTGGACATCATCTACGGCGACCTGGGCGGCACCACCGCCTTTCTGACCGGGCGCCTGCGCGCCGAGGGCGATGTCATGCTCGCCCCTCGACTGGGCAAACTCTTCCGCCGCTGAAACCGCGCCCTTACTTTTTTAAATTAGATCTACCTAAACTACTTCGCGGGCGCTAATATTAGGTTAATCTAATTAAAGATAAGCGCTTTTTACCCGAAGCTGTTTACCCGGTCGCTCGCCGCTGGCCCACAAGGTGCCGTAAACGCCCGCTAAAAAGCAGGCTTCGACCGACTTTTGCAGGAGATCCCCCATGACATGCGAACGCGCCCTCTACATTTTCGCCGGCCTGATGGTACTGGTATCGGTGGCTCTGACCCAATGGGTCCACCCTCAGTTCTACTGGTTCACGGTATTCATCGGCGTCAACCTGATCCAGAACGCCTTCACCGGCTTTTGCCCCGCGACCTGGGTATTCAAGAAACTGGGAATGCCTACCGAGGCCGAGTGCGCGCTGCGCCGTTAATATACACAAGCCAAACCGACAGTCAGGCCGATACGCGGCGTCATCGCCGGGGACAGGTCTATACCCCCGCGGCAGGACGCATAAAAACATAACCTATTGTTTTTAAATAGACATGTGACTTAGTGGTCTTTTTTTAGCCGATCCGGCGCCAGGGTACGCCCCACCGCCGCTCGCGAGGCTTACCCAAAAACGGTTAACACACTTATCCACAGATTTTGTGCATAGTCTGCCGAAGGCCACAGCCGCCCTGGCTTCCCGCCGATGTGTCGCAGGTTGAGACACTCCCGGGGCGTATTTTTCAGCCCCGGTCCACTGCCTCCCTGAACTATACTCCGGGCTGTTTTAAGCAGCGAACAGCGGGGAGACCTCGACTCATGAACCTATATCAACCTGCAATGCTGGGCGCAGCCTTGGTGCTGGGGCTGGCAACCATGCCACTTAACGCGGCTCCCCTGCAGTGCGGAGAAGACGAGCACCTCACCCGGGCGAAAGGCAAGATACTCACCAATGCCGTCGACCCCGGCACCACCCTGGGCACAGTGCACCTGATTCTGGAAAAGCGGCGGCTCAAATGCGGCATTCTCGGACAGGGAGGAGCCGCCAACGGCACCGCCAACTTTATCCATACCCTGGTCTGTGACGATGCGTTTGAATCCCCCCTGACCGGCGATGTGATTCATTCCCAGATCAGCCTGGCCACTTCCGGCGTCACTAATTTCCAGACCTGCCCGCCGGGATTTCCGCCCAGCTCCGCCACCGGCACGTTCACCGAAACGTCCACCCCCATTCCCGGCACCGGCCGCGGTATCTTTGAAGGCTTAGCCACCGGCAACCTGGAGATCGAGGGGACTCTGAACTGCCTGTTCAGCCTCGATATGGAGTTTGAAGGGGCGTTCTGCCTGAAAAGCGAATACTGACGCCCACGCCTTTTACCCGATGTAACTCCGCCCCCCGGCGCCGTGGACGGCATGACCGATCACCGCCGCCGGGCGAGGCGGCGGGAGCCCCGCCAACCAGCCCCACCGAACACCGCCTGCCAAGCCCCTCGATAGGTGGCTGATGTGAACGGCTAAACCCGCGGGCTATCCTCAAGCTCGGCGTAACGGGGCAGGTCATCTTTGAACTCGTACCACTCGGCCGCGGAGCTGGCGTAGATATGGTAGCTGGGCTTGATGTCGATTGGCGTTTCCAGGGTGCCAATCCGCAAGCGCAGCAGCTCAGGCTTCGAATCCAGACGGCTGTACAAGGGACTGCCGCACTCTCCACAAAAGGCCCGCTTTTTCCCGGGCCTGGATTCGTACTCTTTCACCAGCGCCTGACCACTGACGATGCGAAACTCAGCGGCCTGAATGGCACTGTTGGTGCCGTATGCCGAACCTTGCGCGCGACGGCACTGCGAGCAGTGGCACATGGCGATGGGACCCAGCGCCCCTTCGTACTCGTACCGCACCCCACCGCAAAGACAGGACCCTTTCAGCATCAGCTCTCTCCTCTTAATCTTCCAGCAGCCAAATCAACCACCCTGCCGAGACTATAGTCCAGCGTCTGCCCCGCAAGGCCCTGCACCATTGATCCCGCGCTGAACCCGCAGACCCGGCCCGGCGCCCAAGTGGTTTCTTGAGCATCGGCAGATACACGCGCTGCCGATGCCAGACTTTGCGTATGCATACAGTGTATTGGGGCTATCGCTGAAAACAGGCGCGTTTTGCCCACATCCAAGGCACGGTTTTCTCTGGCAAAGAAACGAGAAATGGTTCATTATCATTGAGTTATGAAGACAGGGCCCGGTGATAACGTGCCAAGCCGCCAGGAAATATGAGCCGGCTCGTTTTCACCGGAGGAAGATGCCGGGTGATTCTTAAAAGCGCAATATAATCAGTTCTTTAGCTTGCTATATTCAGCACATGAATACGGCAAAACGAGCCGACTCAATATTAATATTGTTATGAGTCTTGAGGTCAGCGCATGGGCGAACACAGGGATGCAAGCGACAGACTAACTTTTGATTTCCAGAAAGTCGAAGCAAGTGCCTATTCCAAAATCACCGAGGCCGTAGCAAACAACTTCAATCTAACGCCTGCCAACTTGATCGCCCGAGGTCTTGATGAAATGTTCCAAGACTACCGACAAGGTGACATGCGTATCGGGCTCGAATGGGACAACTGGTCAGGCTATATCGTTTGCGCCAAAGACAAAGCAGCCGAACCCTTAGCAAAGGAAATTGCGAGCTACATCAATGCCAAATTCAACTCATAACAAGGCCGTCAAAGAACCGTCCAGCTGCGCTGGGCTCGGACCTTCGCCGCAAAGCGGCTCCGGCCCGTTACGGCGGCGTGAGCGAGAGTGAGTGTGAGTACTGGGTGGCGTAAGCTGCCCCGTTTTTGTTTGAGAGGAACGAATCATGGGTGAGTACACAAGCAATGGAGCCAAGCTGGGTACGTGTGGCTGTCAGTATGCGACACGTGATGAGGTGTGGCGCATCGTTACCTGGGAGGTAGCCAAGGGAAAGCGCAGTGAGGCGCATGATAACTTTCATGACCCGAGCACACTGTATCGCTTCCCGTTTGACTGGGAAGACACGAGCCACCTGCGTAGCCTCGAAGAGGTGGAGGCTGCGCTGGGCCAGCGCACCATGGACAAGGGGCTGGTGATCCCGGTGGATCAGGCGTTTGTGGACAGCATAGACCACAAAGAGGTGCTGGTACGGTTGGATGAGCGAACCAAGAAGCCAGTCCATCAACCGTGCACCAAGCCATTGCAGGTCGAGATACTGTACGAGGCGTGGCGTGACATGCTGCCACGTACGGTGCTCAACTGTGGGGGCTGAGGCCGGTCGTTCTCCATGGAAGCAGAGAGTGCGGTGCGCTTTCGTGTGCTGATCCTTGAGCACTACCAGCGCAAGGCTGCGGAGAAGGAGGACGCTGAGGTGGCAGCAGCCATCATGGAGGCGGGGCTGGCGTTGGCCGAGAACATCTGGCCGCACCAGGATTGTCGGGCTGAGTTCGATGAGCTGGTGCGGGATGGCTGGCACGTGGCTGCGGCTAAGGCCAAGGGAGAGAGAGACGTGGTGTTTACAGGTAACCCGTTTAGCTGGGGGAATGCGCTATGAGCTACGAACAAGAGCATCTGGACAAGGCGCTGGCGATGGTGACCTTCCCGCACAATGATGCGCTCCGTCTGGACTGGACACCTCGTTAAGCGAGTAAAATCGTTAAACGAGGTACGACATGACATCAAAGAAAACACGCCAACGTTATTCCGACGAGTTCAAGGCCGAGGCGCTGAAGCTGGCAGAAACAACCAGTGTTGCGAAGGCAGCCAAAGAGCTTGGTTTGGCTAGTTCTCAACTATACAGCTGGCGGGTGAGCGCAGCGAAGAAGGCCGATGTTTCGGATCGGGAAACGGCTTTGCAAGCCGAGGTTGCCAAGCTTAAGCGGCAGCTCGCGGTACAGTCTCACATCAATGCCACATTCAACTCATAACAAGGCCGTCAACGATCAGCCCGAGAACGTACCTAACAAATTACTCAATTGGAAACGAAAGGCCGGCTGTTAGCCGGCAACGCCCGATTGATCATCCCCAGCCCCGCCCGCCGGGGCCCGGGTTTCGCCGCACCGGCTCACCCTCCCTTACGCAATCGGCGACAACAAACTAACCTGTTGTTTTATATAATAACCTAAGTGCCTGCGTATTTTTTGAGCAATCCGTTGCCCTGCCCACGTTCAGGCCGCTTGCCGCGCTTACCCCACAAATAGCCACAGACTTACCCACAGGCTCTGTGCATAGGCTGCTGCACGGCCCGAGACACGGGCGTTTGCGGGTAACCGTTCGGCGCGACGACACCATCGCGCTCCCAGAGCTCGAGCCGGACTAGGGACGTGGGTGTCGTCGCCGCTCGGCGCCGACCACGGCGCCCGGCATCATCAGTGAAGCAGAGTCACGACTGTGGGCCTGGCGCAGGTAGTCCCGGTAGGCGGCGGCGTTGAGGGGCCTGGAAAAGTAGTAGCCCTGGCACAGGTCGCACCCCTGCTGCTGCAGGAATTCAAACTGGGCCTGGTCCTCCACCCCCTCGGCAATCACCTCCAGCTCCATACCGTGGGCCATGGCGATAACCGCCTTGACCAGCGACACATCCTCCGCATCCCGCGGCAGGCCCGCGACGAAGGTACGGTCAATCTTGAGCACGTCAAAATGGAACCGCTTGAGGTAGTTCAGCGACGAGAAGCCGGTGCCGAAGTCGTCCAGGGCCAGCCGAATCCCCATGGCTCGCAGTTCGTTCAGCTCCCGGCGCACCAGCTCGTGATCCTCCAGCAGCACCCCCTCGGTGATCTCAAGCTCGAGGGCGCTGGGGGGAAGCCGGTAGTGGGCCAACACCCGTCCCAGGGTCCAGGCCAGGTTACGCTGGAACTGCACCCGCGAAATATTGACCGCCAGGTAGCCGGGGGTCAGTCCCTCGGCGCTCCACTGCGCCCACTGGCGTCCGGCCTGCTCCAGCACCCACTCGCCGATCGCGATGATCTGGCCGGTGGTTTCGGCCAGGGGGATAAACTCCGCCGGGCTGACCATCCCGCGCTCGGGGTGCTGCCAGCGCAGCAACACCTCTGCCCCACGCGGACGCCCGTTGCCGGCGTCCACCAGCGGCTGGTAATGCAGCTCCAGCTCGCCCCGTTCCAGCGCCCGGTGCAGGTCCTGCTCCATCTGCACGCGCTGCTGCACCCTGGCGGTCATGGCCGGCTGAAAGAAGCAGAGGGTGGACTGGGGCTCGAGCTTGGCCTGATGCATGGCGTTATCGGCATTGGCCATCAGGGTGTCCACCGAGTCTCCGTCCTCGGGATAGCGGGCCACCCCGATACTGCAGTGGACGATCAGCTCCTGGCTGGGCAGGGGCAAGGGCACATTCACCGCTTGAATCAGGCGCTGGCCGACCGCCTCGATCTCCGCGCGGTCGCCGCTGCCGGGCAAGAGCAGCAAAAACTCGTCCCCGCCCAGGCGGGCAATGGTGTCCACGTCGCGCAGGCAACTGCGCAGGCGCGCCCCCACCTCCTCCAGCATCTGGTCCCCGGCCGCGTGTCCCAGGGATTCGTTGATCAGTTTGAAATCATTGAGGTCCACGAACAGCAGCGCCAGGCGCTGCTCCTCCCGCTGCGAGCGGCTGATCTCGTAGCCCAGACGCTCGATCGCCAGCATGCGGTTGGGCAGCCCGGTGAGGGCATCGTAATTGGCCTGGTGGTGGAGCTTCTCCCGATCCTCCTCCAGCCCCTGAACCATGCCGTTAAACGCCTCCTGCAAGCCCGCCAGTTCGTTATCGGCCTGGCGGGGCAGTTGGCGGTATTCGCCTCGCGCCGTCAGGCGCAGGGCTTCGATCAGGCTCGCGACGGGCTGCACAAAGCGCTGTCGGTAAAGCCGGTAACAGAGGCCGCCGATCACCAGGCCGCTGAACATAAAGATCGCCAGCTGGGTCCAGAACAGGCGCTGGTCGGCAGCCGTGCCGGTCGGACGTTCAAGCCCCAGGTTGAAGGTGCCGACCTGGGATGTGCCATCCCCCACCGGGAACGACATGGGCACCACGCCGACGCGCTCTCGCAACTGGCTCAAAAGGGTTGCAGGCGCGGCGCCAACAGCTACCGACCCCTGCGCCTCGGACTGCGCGTAGGCAGCGCCGAACGCCTGTGCCAGGGGGCGCCCCTGCGCATCGTAGATAGCGGCATAGACCACCCCCTGCTGACCGGCCGCCCGCTGCAGGTAGGCATCCAGGTTGGGAAGATCGTACGCGCGCAGCGCACCGGCACTGATGGAGGCCACCAGCTCGCCCACGGCCCGCCCCCGTTCCAGTAGCTGCTGCTCGCGGGCCTCCTCCTGCTGATGCCACACCAGCAGGGCGTTGCCGCCCAGGGCCAGCATCAGCCCCAGGCCCAGGGTAAGGCCCAGCCGGCCCGCCAGTCCCCACTTCATGTGAGGGCCTCACGGGCAGTGCGTTGGGGCCGAGCGTTACCTTCGAAGGGGCCAAAAACCGCCTTCGATACTTCTTTGCAACGGGTGTTTACTGTCAACATTTACAACCAATTCAATCGCCATCCGACTGCCGGCCGGACCCTCCGCGACGCCACGAACAGAGCTGCGCCGGCGGCTGAGGGTCCACGCGGTCAGGGGTAGATCAGACCGCCGGCGCCTAAACAGGGCAGAGGGTAACACCCCGCCAGGCAGGCGAACACCCTATTTCAAACAGTCGTTTAAGTTTCTGTGTAAAAAATGATTAGCAGCAGGATTTAAGCCTGATCACATACACCACGATCAGGCTCAAGAGAGGGTCAAGACGCGCCGGGAAAGAACTAGGAAAGCGCCAGGAAAGCGCCGGGAAAGCGCCGGGAAATGGCCGGGCGAGATCTGGGAGAGGTCTGGAAGGTCAACTACTGAGCGGGCACGCCTGTGGCGCGCCCGCAAAACAGGCGCCGGGGTCAGGGGTGGTATAGCTCCCGGGCAACCTGGTTGGCGCGGTCGATGCCGGTGCTGTAATTGTCACAGGTCATGCCCGCCAGCGCGGCATCGTACACCTTGTTACGAATACGCGCGCTGACCCCCTGGCTGACCTGCTGGTAAATGCTGAGGAATACATAAATAGGTTCTCGTCGCAGCGCTTCGCGGGAGGGCACCCGGTCACAGCGCGCCTTCAGGCTGGCCTGGATATCGTCCAGTACCGCCGGACAGTGGGGGCAGGTACTGGCCGGATCCACGGCCACCCCCTGTGCCCAACTGTGGCCCGCCAGCATGAGGCAGAGAATCCAGGGAAACAGGCGAAAAAGATGAGAAAGGCGATTCGAGAGCTGGGCCATAGCGTGGTCATGTCCTTGATACGGCTAAGGATAAGAGCCGTTACTTTACCCCATAATTGAGATTTGGCCCAATCGCGCTAGCACACCTGGCTCTGCATCCGCCCCGATGCGAACAGGCCGCTGCTGAACTCCACGTCCATGCGTTGCAGGCGCCGGGAGAGCTCGCGGGCGATGTTGCTCAGCACGCGAATAAAAAGCTCCGGGTGCTGCTGCTTCAAGCCCTGAAAATCGTCGTGGTGCAAAGACCAGCCGCCGGTGGACTCCAGCGCACGAATCGAGGCGGTGCGGTGATGACGCTCAATCAGGGCCATCTCCCCCACGCTTTCCCCTTCCTGCCGTATCGCCAGGCGAACCAGGGTGTTTTCCGAGACCTCGTCGAGCACCTCCACCGACCCCCAGTCGATCAGCAGCATTTTCTCGGCGGGCTCGCCCTGGTGAAACAGGAACCCGCCATCGGCGCAGTTGAAGGGTCTGAGCAGGCTGGCGATCGTCGCCAGCTCGGCCGATCCGGCCCCGCGGAACACGGCAAAATTACTCAGGCTGGTGAAAATCTGCTCCATAAAATCGGCTCCTGGATCGGCATGGGCGTGGCCGCCCGCATCGGGTATGGGCGTCGCGACCCACATGGACCATGGGCGGTTCAACGCCCCGTCAGGCCCAGTATAGCGGCTTCCCGGTCCCGGCCGGGTTAATCCGGTTACCACGGCCGATATCTGCTATACTCGCCCCCCTTTTTTCTACTGCTGTGAGTCTGCCCGTGGCTGCCGCCCCCTTTTCCACCCTGCCCCTGCCGAAACCGCTCCTGGCCAACCTGGATGATCTCGGCTATCGCCAGATGACCCCGATACAGGCCAAGAGCCTGCCCCTGGCCCTGGAAAACCGCGACCTGCGGGCGCAGGCCGAGACCGGCAGCGGCAAGACCGCCGCCTTTGGCCTGGCGCTGCTGCTGAAAATCAAGCCGCGCCTGTTTGCCCCCCAGGGGCTGGTGCTCTGTCCGACCCGGGAACTGGCCACCCAGGTTGCCCGGGAGCTTCGCCGCCTGGCCCGCTACCAGGACAACATCAAGGTGCTGACGCTCAGCGGCGGCCAGCCCATCGGGCCCCAGATCGGCTCCCTCGCCCACGGCGCCCACTTGATCGTCGGCACCCCGGGGCGGGTACAGGATCACCTGCGCAAGGGCACCCTCAAGCTGGATCAGCTCCACACCCTGGTGCTGGACGAGGCCGACCGCATGCTGGACATGGGGTTCGTACAGAGCATCGAGGCGATCGCCGCCGCCACCCCGCCGCAGCGCCAGACGCTCCTTTTTTCGGCCACGTACCCCAAGGAGATCGACGCCCTCGGCAACGCCTTCCAGCGTGACCCCGCCTGGGTCGAGGCGGACGCGGTCGCCACCCCGGCCGCCATCGAGCAGCGCGCCTTTGAAGTCACCGCCGAGACCCGGATCACGGCCCTGGACCGCCTGCTGCGTCACTACCAGCCCGCCGCCTGCGTCCTGTTCTGCAACACCAAGCAAGGCTGCCGTGAGCTCACCGAGGCGCTCCAGGGGCTCGGGCACAGCGCCCTGGCACTGCACGGCGACCTCGACCAGCGGACCCGCGACGCCGTGCTGACCCGTTTCAGCCACGGCAGCTGCGCACTGCTGGTGGCTACCGACGTGGCGGCCCGGGGGCTGGATATCAGCGAGCTGCCGGCGGTGATCAACTACGAGCTGAGCCGCGATCCCGAGGTCCACACCCACCGCGTCGGCCGAACCGGCCGCGCTGGCCGCACCGGCCTGGCCCTGAGCCTGTTTACCGAGTCCGAGCGCTACAAGCTGGAGCGCCTGGCCGACGCCCAGGGAGAACCGCTTGCCGAAGCCGACTGGGAAAGCCTGAGCGCGGGGCCGCCCCTGCAGGCAGCGCGGGTGGATCTGTGCATCGCCGGCGGGCGTAAACAGAAGGTACGTCCCGGGGACATCCTCGGCGCCCTCACCGGGGAGGCGGGGCTGGACGGAAAACAGGTGGGCAAGATCAGCCTCTTTGACCACTGCGCCTACGTGGCGGTGGACGCCGACCAGGCCAAGAAAGCCCTGGGACGCCTCGCCAACGGGCGCATCAAGGGGCGTCGGTTCAAGGTTCGTCGGGCGTAATCGAATAATCGACGATTAGGGCTGGCGCCGCCAGAGGCGCAGGCGGTTATTGGCGGGCATGGCGATGTCATCCTCCGCGCGTAAACCCTGTATCGCGGCGAGTCGGTCCACCTCGTGGGCGTCACGAATGCCGCCCTCTCCCTGGGCCCGCAGCAGCTGGTCGAAACGGGCGTTGCCCTCACTGGTGTGCCGCTCGCCGTAACGAAACGGCCCGTAGACCGCCAGCAACCCGCCTGCCGTCAACTGCCCCGCCACGCCACGCAGGAACGCCTGCACCTCTTCCCAGGACATGATGTGCAACGTGTTGGCCGAGAAGACCGCATCCACGGCCAACGAGGGCCAGCGGGCGGCACCCACATCGAGCTCAAGGGGTAGCTGCAAATTTGGGGAAGATGCCCCTTCGTGGTTGCAGGCGCCCGCCTCTTGCAGGTTATGGCGCAGCACCGCCAGCCGTTCTCCCCGCTCGCTGGGATACCAACGCAGGTGAGCCAGGCGGGGCGCGAGATAAAGGGCGTGCTGGCCCGAGCCGCTGCCGATTTCCAGTACGGCCTGGCGATCGGCGAAGCACTCCGTCAGCACACCCAGGATGGGCGCTTTATTACGTTCGCAGGCCTCGCAGAAATCCCTCACAAGCGCCCCCTCCTCCTGTCAGAAGCTCGACCCCGGCTGGGCCAGGAACTCCTGTTCCTCGGCGGTGGATTGCCGGCCGAGTATGGCGTTGCGATGCGGGAAGCGGCCAAAGCGCTCGATGATATCCCGGTGCCGGACGGCAAAAGAGTAGCTCTCCTCCAGCCCCGGTTCGGCAAACAGCTGCACCGAGCGGCGCTGAATCAACCGTGACTCGCTGTGCATAAAGGGCATGTAGAGAAAGGCCCGGCGATCCTCCGGCAGACGCTGCGCCTGGCCCAGGGCCAGTGCGTGCTGGGCCAGGCAGAGCGCCTGCGGGTCCTGGGCGAAACTGGCCGGCTGGTCGCGGAAAATATGGCGGGAAAACTGGTCCAGCACCATGACCTCCGCCAGCCGCCCCGCGGGCTCCGCTCGCCACCCCTCCAGCTCGCCGCGGGCAGCGGCTTCCAGCGTTTTTCCAAACCGGCTGGTGATCGCCTGGTCGATGGCCGCATCCTTGCGCCAACGATCCTGGGGCGAAAGCTCCTCGAACCAGAAGCGCAGAACCGTATCGTATGTAACCGCTGCTTGCCCACTCATGACAGAATCTCTTGCAGTTGCGCCTTCAATGCCGCCACCTCCGCCTCGAGGGCCGCGATCCGCTGCTCGAGGGGCTCCGCAGCCGTCTCCGTTGCCGGGCTCTCGACGGCGTCAACCGCTACATTTGCACCGCTCGCGTGCTCACCAAAGCAGTGGCGATAGCGGGATTCACGCTTGCCCGGCTCGCGGGGAAGCACCTCGACGAGCCCCCGTTCAATCAGCGCTCCCAACACCCGCTCCACCTGCTGCACATCCTCGAAGTCGCACAGGCGCGCGGTACGGGTACGCAGCTCCCCCGGGGTCTGGGCCCCCCGCAGCAGCAGTACGCAGGCGATGCCCAGCTCCCGGCTGTCGAGGTTGAGTTCGCCGAACTCGGTATTGCAGAAGCGGTGCTTGTACTTGGGGACCCGGCTGCCGAACCCGGAAACCTCGCGAATCAGCCGTTTCTTGGACAGCTCATCCAGCACGTTCTGGGTCTCGGTCTCGGTCAGCGACATCACCGGGTCGCGGTTGCTTTTCTGGTTACAGGCCAGGGTCAGGCCGTTGAGGGTGAGGGGGTACTGGTCCGGCGTGGTGATCTCCTTTTCGATCAAGGCGCCGATCACCCGGGCTTGCACGGGGGTCAGGTCGATTTCCAAAACTCGCATCCTAGCTCTAGGGCCGCCATGGCGGCCGGTTAACACCTTCTGCCTTGTTTATAACAGAAAACGAACGCCACCTCCCCTAACCGGTCATAGCCAGTAGGCGCTTTTAGCAAGGAGCCTGTACCTTGAGCCCGCCAAACCCTGGGCCTGTGACCGTCTATTTCGACGGGGCCTGCCCGATCTGCCGCAAGGAGGTGCGCCAGTATGACCGCTGGGCGCTGCCGGGCAGCGTGCGCTGGGTGGATATCACCGACCATGCCGATACCCTCCGGGAGCTGGGCATCACCCCGGAAGCGGCCCTGCTGGAACTGCACCTGCGTCACCCCGACGGCCGCCTGGAGCGGGGGCTGGACGCCTTTATCACCCTCTGGGCGCGCATTCCCTGGTGCCGTCCGCTGGCCTGGGTCGCCTCCCTAGCCCCGGTTCACTGGCTGCTGCGCCGACTCTACCGCTGGCATACCCGGCGCCGGCTGGCGCGCCAGGGCCGGCTGCCGCAGGGCGCCTGCCGGCGCTAAGTGCCACCCACCCAGAAGCCCCCCTCAACGCGCCCAATCGGCGGTCCCGACGAGCGGCGTGCAAATCCGCCCCCAATGATCCATTAATAAAGGGCGCCTTAACGCCTACCCAAGGAATCCGGAACCATGCCCTCGATCGAGATAAAGCGTGATCGGCCCCGCATCGACCAGCTCCTGGCACGCTACCAGGCGGCGATTGGCGATGACTTCCCCGGCTATCGCAACCACGTTTATCGCACCACGACCTACGCGATGCATTTTTTGAACAACGCCGCCGAATATGAGCCGATCGTCGAGACGGCGTTCGCCTACCATGACATCGGCCTGTGGACCGACCGAGAACTGGCGTACCTGGAGCCCTCCGAGACCCTTGCCCTTGCCGACAACGAAACGTATGGATGGGGACTGGATCCGGACCTGCTGCGCGGCGCGATCCACTGGCATCACAAGATCTTCCCCTACCGGGGAGCGCACCAGAGGGTAATTGAAGCCTGCCGCAAAGCTGACTGGATAGACGCATCCAAGGGGCTGGTTAAGAAAGGGATTAGCGAGGGTGCGATTGCAGAGGTGGAGGCCGCATTCCCCAACCTGGGCTTTCATGACAGCCTGCTTCGCCTGGCCAAGGACTATGGCGGATCAACCTTGATTGGCGGTATCAGGGTCACCCGGGGCATCGTTAAATGGTAGTTCCCGCGGACCAATGAGCTATGGTTCAGGGGCGTTGAATCCGATCTCCTGCTATCGCCCGGTCCAGGCGCCAGCACCCCGAGAACAAACATTCAAAATCAGAGGGAATTGACATGAAGCTCACCGCAAAATTGGCACTGCCCCTGCTCGCCGCCGCATCTTTAAATGTGGCCGGGGCGGACCATGTGCCCGGACCTTCCCACGGGATTGCCTACCCCACCGGCTGGCAGAACTGGGCAACCATTGCCGTCTCCCACCGAACCGATAACAATACCCTGCGTGCGATTCTGGGCAACAAGATCGCCGTCAAGGCTGCCCGGGAAGGAAACACCAACCCCTGGCCCGATGGGGCCATCATCGGCAAGGTGGTTTGGAAAGACACGACCCTTGAGAACTGGAATACCGCCACGGCCCCGGGTGAGTTTGTCCATGCCGAGTTCATGTTCAAAGACTCGACACAATACGCCGACACCTACAACTGGGGCTGGGCCCGCTGGGTTGGCCTCGAGCAGACCCCCTTTGGAAAGGGGGCCCAGGTCTGCATCGACTGCCATACCCCGGTCCAGGGACGCGACTGGGTGTTTACAGACCCCGCGCCTTTCCCTGGAGAGTGATGATCCGCGGCGCGCCCCGGGCGCGCCTTAAACCCCACGACCAGCCCGGTTCAACGCCTGGCCAACAGAGAAAATACGATGCAAGCGACCATTCGGGATGAACGCCCCGGCGATATTGAACCGATCGAGAACGTCACCGTCCAGGCGTTTTTGAATGCCCCGCACACCGACCACAGGGAGCAGCACATCGTGCGCGCCCTGCGCGAGGCCGGGGCGCTCAGCGTTTCACTGGTTGCCGAGACCCGGGGGGAAGTGGTCGCCCACGTAGCTGCATCGCCCGTCACCCTGAGCGATGGAGCCACCGGCTGGTACGGCATCGGCCCGGTTTCGGTGATGCCGGCTCACCAGCGCACGGGGCTTGGCTCACAGCTGATGGAGGCCGCCTTGCAGAGACTGCAGCACCTCGGTGCGGCCGGCGCCGTTGTGCTGGGAGACCCGGCCTATTACAGCCGCTTTGGCTTCAAGCCCGAACCCGAGCTCGTGTTACCCGGCGTGCCGGCGCCCTATTTTCAGGCGCTCGCATGGGGTGACTCATTACCCCGGGGAGAAGTTGCCTACCACCCCGCCTTTAACGCCACCGGCTAAGCCCGGCGCCGCCTGCGTGGTTGCCACAAGCAATTGCCAATGCGACGGACGTATCGAGGCACGCAGGCTCAGCTATCCAGCGCCATCAACAGGGCCCGCAGGCTGACCCAGGCCACCGCCCCCATCAAACCCAAAAACAGCAGGGCGACCAGGGCAGCCAGCCACCGTTTTACCCGGACTGCCAGGCGGGCAAGAAACCCCAACTCCGGCGACGGCCTAGGCGGCACCTCGGCAAAACAGAGCACCATCGCCTCCAGACTCAGGCCCCAGGCAAAGAGCATGGAGCTGAGCAGCAGCCAGCGATCCTGGGCGGCCCCGTCGGCGGCAAACAGCAGATAGAAGCTGGCCCCCAGGGCCAGCGCCGTGAGCAACCAGAAGGCCGGTCGCCAGGGGCTCAGACGGCGGGCGAGCCACTGGATCCAATCAAGCATCAGCGGGGCCCTCGCGGCCGCTGCCGGCGCCGTTTCTGCCGCTGCCAAAGCAGCACCCCATAACCGATTCCGTTGAGCCCCAGCACCAGCAGGGCCAGGGGCTCCAGCTGCGGCTGCAATCCCGGGGGGTAAATGATCGGCAACAGGTAATGAGCGATGAACCCGTCGTCATAACCCGCCTGACCGCCGAGAAGGCGCAGGTGATTCTCCAGCGGGGTCAGCGGACAACGCCAGTGGTTGAAGGTGGCAAGCATGCCCCAGGTCAGCGCCGGCAGGTGCAGCCAGGGAAGCCTGCGCCAGCGCAGCGCCAGCAGCCCGCCAGCGATCACCAGCAGGATAAACGCCAGGTGAACAACCAGAACGCCATCGGCCAGAACCCGGTACAGCACGCCCGGCGCCGCCCAGGCTCACGCCTTCCACTTGATGTTACAGCCGATACTGGGCTTCTGGTTTTTATCCACCGGCTCTCCGTGACGCAGGGCCTCCAGGGCCCGGCGCAAATCGGCCCCGGTCACCGGCGCGTCGTTACCCGGGCGGGCGCTGTCGAACTGCCCCCGGTAGACGCAGCGCAGCTCACTGTCGAAGAGAAAAAAGTCCGGCGTGCAGGCCGCGCCGTAGGCCCGGGCCACCTGCTGATCGGCGTCGTACAGGTAGGGAAAGGGGTAGCGCTTTTGCGCCATCATCTCGGGGCTGTCCTCAGGATAGGCGTCGGCGTCGTTGGCGCTGATCGCCACCAGGGCGATGCCGGAGCGGCGGTAATCCTCCCCCAGGCGCACCAGCGCGGATTCAACGTGCTTGACGAAAGGACAGTGGTTGCAGATAAACATCACCAGGGTGCCCCGCTCGCCCATCAGTTCTTCCAGGGCGTAACGCTTGCCGTCCCGCGGATCGTTCAATGCAAAGTCCGGGGCGACGGTGCCCAGGGTCATCATGCTGGATTCGGTCAATGCCATCGGTCGCTACTCCTTTCTATGGCTCGCCAAAAGACTGCCTGCAGTCTAGTCAGGCCGTACGCCATTTTCTCGCCCTCCTAACCCTGTCGCGAATTGCGTTTTCTCACTTTTGACAAGTTCTGGTAGACTGCCCGCCGTCGACAACCCTACCGAAGAGAGAGACTCCATGAAAATCGTACGCTGGTTACTGGGCCGCCTGATCCTGCTGCTGAATTTTCTGACACCGCCCCGCCGCACCCGGCGCCCGGCCGAGGTTCAGGAAAAGATTGACCAGCAGACCCAGGCGCTGGCCCTTTACCAGTACCCGGCCTGCCCGTTCTGCGTCAAGGTTCGCCGCGCCCTGCGGCGCCACAGCCTCAATGTCGAATTGCGCGACGCCAAGCGCGAACCCGAGCACCGCGAAGCCCTGGTGGCCGGCGGTGGGCGGCTGAAGGTTCCCTGCCTGCAGATTCAGGAGCCCAATGGAGAGGTCCGCTGGCTGTATGAATCCGGCGACATCGTGCGTTACCTGGAGGGACGTTTCGTCCAGGCCTGAGGCCTCCCCTTCGTTCCCCTTTTCACCGGGCGGCACGCGGCCGCGAACCGCCCGGTGAACTTGCTTCCCGGCCCGCCCTGACCCGGGGCAAGACCGCAGCCGCCATCCGCACCGCCCCTACTCCGGCACCCGCTCCGCTGATAACCGAAGACGCCCCGCCAATCGCAACCCCCTTTCAACGCGCAGGAACGCCTTCGACCCGCCCTGCAGCTGCGGCTATCGATCAGGCATGCAGGCGATTGGAGCTTCCCATTCCCCATCGCCCCCGAAAACGACCAACGCCCCGGGTATGAATCATTTGATGCAAAACAATCGAATAATGATCACCTGGGCTTGCAGCGCCTGCATTATGTGCGACACTTAAACAGCAAATGAATCATTTGATTCACAGAGAAAGGTTAACAAGCCATGTCCGCACAAGCTCAGCCCCGACCCGACCCGGCCCATGTCCTCGCCAAGGCCCTGTTCAACGCCGCCGAGCAGATGGGGCTGAACATGACCGAGGTGGGCAAGGTGATCGGCCTGCATCGCACCAGCATGGGCCGCCTGCGCAAAAGCATGCTGCTGGACCCGGCCAGTAAGGAAGGCGAACTGGCCCTGTTGCTGATTCGCGCCGCCCGCGCCCTCTATGCCCTCTCCGGCGGCGATAGCGCCTGGATCAGCCACTTTATGCGCAACCGGAACCAGGTCACGGGGGGCGTACCGGCGGAGCAGGTCCAGAGCGTGACCGGGCTGACCCGTGTGGTGACCTTTTTGGATGCGATTCGGGGCAAGGTCTGAGCATGATCTGGCAGGCCTGCTCCGGGGCTGATCACATCGGCGCCCTGGCGGGCACGGCTTATCGTCTGGTGGAGAGTCAGGAACAGATCGCCACCACCGGTTTTGTGGACACCCTGGAGGAGCAGGCGGTGATCGAAGAGCTGCTGGAGGGCTCCAAGCCTCCCAATGCGGAAGCAACGGCCCACCTCCACTACCTGCTCAAAACCCCCTTTCGCTACCCCCCGTTGCCATGGGGCTCGCGTTTCGGCACCCAGGCCGAACCCAGCCTGTTCTACGGCGGCAACAGCATCCGCGTCGCTCTCGCAGAGTCGGCCTATTACCGCCTCGTGTTCCTCTTCTCGATCGCGGGCCAGCCCCCCAAACCGCTGACCAGCGAGCACAGTCTGTTCTCCGTCGGTTACGCCACGGCCCTGGGGGTGCGCTTGCAGCAACCGCCCTTCTCGAACTATGCACACGAGCTGACGGACCCGCGCGACTACCGGGCCTGTCAGCAACTGGGGCGCGATATGCGACGTGCCGGCGTCCGGGCTTTTGAATACACCTCGGCCCGCGACCGAGAAGAGGGCACCTGCATCGCCCTCTTTACCCCCGACGCCTTTACCCAGGACTCCCCGGAATCCCTCACTCCCTGGCTGTGTCAGGCGAGTCAGGAAGGAGTCCGCTTTATGCCCATGGGCAGCCGTGAGGTCTGCTACTTTCCGATCGGCGACTTCCGGGTGGAGGGCGAGCTGCCGCTGCCGGCCTAGCGCGCGGCTGTACTCAAACAGCCGTAACCGATAAGGCGACGATGCCGGCGGCAGCTTAAAGACAGCGGTGAAACATTCAACAAGCTCTACAAACCCGAGTATGGCGCCTGTTGCGGGAGCGGGTTGAAAAGTAACCGCTTCGGCCATATGCGAACGCAACTCATACCAACCTCGCGGTACGAACAACCGCTGATCACTGCGCTCTGGTGAAACCCAGACAGACAAAAAAGCCGCGACCAAGGTCGCGGCTTTTTGAAAGCGATGTTGCCAGGCGGACGTCTTAAGCGTCCATCGCCTCGTCGGGAATCTCGGCGTTGTGGTAGACGTTCTGGACATCGTCCAGATCTTCCAGTACGTCGATCAGACGCAGCAGTTTCTGGCCACCTTCGACATCCAGCTCGACGGTGGTAGAGGGAATCATCGCCACTTCGGCCATTTCCGGCTTCAGCCCCCCGGCTTCCAGGGCCTCCTTCACGGCCAGGTAGTCGGCGCGCGAGGTGAAGACGTCGATGGAGTCGTCGTCGTTGGTAACCACGTCGTCAGCGCCCGCTTCCAGGGCGGCCTCCATGATGGCCTCCTCGTCGGCGCCCTCGCCGAAGGTGATCTGCCCCTTCTTGTCGAACAGGTAGGCGACGGAGCCGGAGGTGCCCAAATTGCCGCCGGCCTTGGTAAACGCGGCGCGCACTTCGGACACGGTACGGTTGACGTTGTCGGTCATGGTCTCCACCAGGATCGCGACCCCGCCGGGAGCGTAACCCTCGTAGGTGAGCTCGTCGTAGTTGTCACCCTCGTTACCGCCGGCGCCGCGGGCAATCGCCTTCTCGATGGTGTCTTTTTTCATATTGGCGCCGAGCGCCTTGTCCACCGCCAGGCGCAGACGGGGATTATCGGCGATCTCACCACCGCCCTCTTTGGCGGCAACCACCAGCTCTCGAATCAGCTTGGTGAAGATCTTGCCCCGCTTGGCGTCCTGTGCCGCCTTGCGGTGCTTGATGTTGGCCCATTTACTATGACCTGCCATAGAAGCTTTCCTCTACTCTGAACGCGAGACCGCGTTGGGTCCGCGACCGGTCGGGTACCGGCCGCCCTCTCTCAATCTCGCGGGTTGACTGTCACGGGCGGCGCACCGCCGCCCTGGGGCACGCCCTACTCTGCAGCCTGGGGCTTGCGAACGCGGATGTTCAATTCACGCAGTTGCGCACTGCTGACTTCGCCCGGGGCGGCGGTCATGACGCAAGCCGCGCTCTGGGTTTTCGGGAAGGCGATTACCTCCCGAATGGAGCTGGCGCCGGTCATCAGCATCACCAGTCGGTCGAGGCCGAAGGCGAGGCCGCCGTGGGGGGGGGCGCCGAATTTCAGCGCGTCGAGCAGGAAGCCGAACTTCTCCCGCTGCTCCTCCTCGGAGATTTTCAGCACGTCGAACACGGTGGCCTGCATGGCCTGATCGTGAATACGGACTGAACCGCCGCCCAGCTCGCAGCCATTGAGCACCATGTCGTAGGCGCGGGACAGGGCCGAATCGGGGTTGGCCTTGAGCTCCTCGGCGCTGCACGAAGGCGCGGTGAAGGGGTGATGCAGGGCAGTCAGGGAACCTTCTGAAGACTCCTCAAACATGGGGAAGTCCACCACCCAGAGCGGTGCCCAGTCGCAGGTGTAGAGGTTGAGGTCCTCACCCAGCTTACAGCGCAGCGCCCCCAGCGCCTCGGAGACGATCTTGCCCTTGTCGGCGCCGAAGAAGACGATATCGCCGTCTTTGGCCTCAACCCGCTCCATCAGCTTCAGGGCGACGTCGTCACCCAGGAACTTGACGATGGGCGACTGCAGCCCCTCGACGCCCTTGGCGAGTTCGTTGACCTTGATCCAGGCCAAGCCCCGGGCGCCGTAGATGCCGACGAACTTGGTGTACTCGTCGATCTGCTTGCGGGTCAGGGTGGCGCCGCCGGGCACTTTCAGTGCGGTGACCCGGCCCTTGGGATCCTTGGCGGGGGCGGCAAACACCTTGAAGTCGACCCCGGCCATCAGGTCCTTCACTTCGGTCAGCTCCAGCGGAATGCGCAGGTCCGGCTTGTCGGAACCGAACCGCTCCATCGCCTCGGCGTAAGCCATGCGGGGGAACGCGCCCAGGTCCACCTTGAGGATCTCCTGGAACAGTTGGCGGATCATGCCCTCGGTGATACCCATGATCTGCTCTTCGTCCATGAAGCTGGTTTCGATATCGATCTGGGTGAACTCGGGCTGGCGGTCGGCCCGCAGGTCCTCGTCACGGAAGCACTTGGCGATCTGGTAGTAGCGGTCCATACCGGAGACCATCAGCAGCTGCTTGAACAGCTGCGGCGACTGCGGCAGGGCGAAGAAGCTGCCTTCGTGGGTGCGGCTGGGAACCAGGTAGTCGCGGGCCCCTTCCGGGGTGGCGCGGGTGAGAATCGGCGTCTCGATATCCAGGAAGCCGTTCTCATCCAGGTAGTTGCGAATGTGGTTGGTAATCTTAGAACGCAACCGCAGCTTGTTCAGCATCTCCGGACGGCGCAGGTCAACGTAACGGTACTTGAGGCGCACATCCTCGCCCACGGTCTGGTGCTCGTCGAGCTGGAAGGGCGGGGTCTCGGCCTTGTTAAGAATCGCCAGTTCCTTGCCCAGTACCTCGATGCGTCCGGTGGTCATGTCTGCGTTCTCAGTGCCTTCCGGACGGGCGCGGACAAGGCCGGTCACCTGGATCACGTACTCGTTGCGCACGCTGTCGGCCAGGGCAAACGCCTCCTCGGTATCGGGATCGACCACCACCTGGGCGATCCCGTCACGGTCGCGAAGATCAAGGAAGATCACCCCACCGTGGTCACGACGACGGTGGACCCAGCCGCAGAGAGTCACCATCTCACCGATCTGAGTTTCATTCAAAACGCCACAATAATGGCTGCGCATAATGGGTTCCTGTTATTTCAAAAAGCTAGAATCGGGCCGGAAAGCGGCCGGTGCATCAGGGGGCGGCGGCTTCGGTTTTGCCGCCGGCAGCGGTCTTGTCGCCCGCGAGGTTTTTCTTTTTGCCGGTTTTGAAGTCCGTTTCATACCAGCCACCGCCGGCGAGCCGGAAGCCGGCGGCTGAAATCAGCTTCTGCAGCGCAGGCTTCAGGCACTCGGGACAATCCTTGAGGGCCTCATCACTAAGTTTCTGCAGGGCCTCCATCTCGTGGCCACAGCCGTCACAGCGATACTCGTAGATAGGCATAACGATAATCCGGTCTGTTGAAACAAACGCGGGATTATAACGCGAAAAACACGGGCTCAACAGGGTCGCAAAACGAAGGCGGAATCTTTCGGGCGCAGCCCAGTCGGGGGTCTGCAGCCCGCCTTTTCACTCCTCTTCATTGAAGGCGCCTTGAATCAGGAACAGGCGGTCATTACCGAAGAACATACGTTCGCCGACAAAGCAGGTGGGCACACCGAAGGCACCGCGCTGCAAAGCCTCTTGGGTGCAGGCGGCCAAACGCTCACGCACCTCGGGCTCGGCGGCCCGCTCCACCCGCTCCGCACCGACCAGCGCTTCCAGCACCTCGGGGTTTCCCGGGTCCTGGCCTTCGATCCAGTAGGCTTCAAACAAGCGCTTGGTAAAGGTGGCGCGCTCCTCTCCCTCGAGCAGGGTCAACAGCGACATGGCGCGCCCGGTGCGGGCCGGAAAGTGCTCCGGCCACACCAGGGGAATGCCATAGTAACGGGCCAGGGCTTGCACATCAGTCTTTGCATAGGCGAAGCGTGCCGGCACGGTGGGCGGCGGCGTATTGCCCGCCCCCTCCAGCAGGCGCGGTAGGGAAACCGGTCGCAAAACCAGCTCCGCCTGGCTGCGTCGGGCGATCCCCGGCAGGCGGCAATGGGCGAGATAGGAGTAAGGACTCAGGATATCGTAGAAGAACTCGATTTGACGGCGCATGATACGGACTTTCCTCACTGGCACAGTCGTCATAGTATGTCAGTGGAGCTTGGCCGTATAGCGCCAGACCTAAGCCGAGGACTCAAGGAGCCGTTTATGTCCGTTCGTGAAAACCTGCACAACTACTACGAGAAGCTGGTCGCCGAGGTACTGGAGGAGCAGTTTGCCGCGGAAGAGGCGGACCTGGATTACCTCTGCGATATCGCCTGCGTAGCGCTCAACCACCTGCCCCCCCGTTACTTTCGCCACGAGATTGACATGGCTTTCTACCTGTCTCCGGCGGAGTTCGAGGAGATGCGTGAGAAAGTGGAGGGGGCCATTATCGAGGCCCGGGCCTACGTGGATCAGAGCCTACGGGACGCGGCCGCGGCCGAGCTGGCGCGCGAAGAGGAGCTGCGGCGATCCGCTGAAGCGGCGGCCCGGGCACGTGCCGCTAAAGGGGCCGGCCCCGACGAAGAGCAGGCCGCCCCCGTATCCATCTTCGAGGCCCAGGCGCTGCCACCCATTCTGAGGGGCAAGCAGTAACCCCTGGCAACGATCATGACTGATAGGGGCTGAAGGCTGAGGGGTGATCAGCGATGGCAGGTCATCCGCCCACCGTCCTCCTCAAGCACCCGCCAGCCATCAATCGATTCATCCCAGCGCCCGATAAGGGTGTAAAGGCAGCTGCTTTCGACGATTTCACCACCGAAAATGGTGGTCTGGTTTGAGACCCAGCTGCCGGGATCAGACTTTCTATCAACTGGCTGACGGTGACTAATGATCCGGGTCGGAGTCTGGTAGCTGTTGTTCTGAACCCACTGGAACGCCCGGCGACCGTCGGGCAGGTCAAAGGCACTAACCGGCTCACCGTAGTCAACCATCACTTCGCGGATATCCTTTCCCGCATATTTTTCCAGCATGTTGGACGCGCAACCGGCCAGAACCGTTGCCGCCAACACACACAGGGTAAATCCTCGCACCTCGTCGATCTCCTTCTCTATCAATAACCGTTACCAGTAGCGCTCGACGGTGATGTGCCCGGGCGCACGGCGCAGGTTTTTCTGCATGCCCCGCTCTTTTAACAGCGCGATGGTCTCCTTGACCATGTGGGGGTTACCACAAATCATCACCTGACTCTGTTCCGGGCCCAGTGCACAACCCGCCCGCTGTTCCAGGCGACCGTCCGCCAGTGCCGTGGTGATGCGCCCGTTGATACTATCCGCCATCTGTTCGCGACTGATGCAGGGGATCCAGTCAAACTGGCCAGGGCGCTCTTTTACATGCGCATCGAGCCGCTCCCGGTAACTCATGTCCACCCCGTGCCGCACCGAGTAGGCAAGCCTGATCCGTTGAAACCGCCGCCAGGGCTCCTCGGTGGCCAATATGGACAGAAACGGGCCGATGGCGGTGCCCGTCGCCAGCAGCCACAGGTCCTCCGCCTCCGGCACCTCGTCCAGCGTCAGAAACCCGGTCGCCTCCGGCGCCACCCAGATCGGCTCGCCTTCCTTGATCGCCAGCAGCTGGTTGGACAACGGCCCGCCCGGTACCGAGTTGAAGTAGAACTCCAGCACCGGCTCCTGGGGCGGATTGACAAAAGAGTAGGGCCGCGCCACCTTCACCCCGTCGATATCCAGGGCCAGGCGGGTATACTGGCCGGCCTTGAAGGGCGCAACCGCAGCCTCGATCCGCAGAGAGTGCAGCCGGTCGGTCCAACGTCTGTTTTCTACCACCATGCCGGCAACCCAGTCGGTCATATTTCCTCCGAAAAAACCGCCCGTTTGAAGCGCTTACACTAGCTCTACTATAGACGCTCCCGCAGCAGGCGCTTGCGGGCGGCCAGCGCCATTCACCGGCGCTGATCCTCCGCCCAGGTGCACAGCTCGGGAAAAAACGTCAGAAAATCCTCTTCCAGTTCTGCGTAGCGTTGCAAGAACTCCTCCCCCGCTCCCAGCATGGGTTCGGGCCGGCGCAGACGCCGCGCCACCCGGTCCAGGGTGTGAACAATCAGCTGAGGGTCCGCGTAGGCGCCGAGCCAGTCCTGGGCGACCAGCCGCTCGGTCACCTTGGCCATCTGCGCCGGCAGGTGCTCATGATACGCCCTCAGTTCGTCATAACACTGGTGAATGAATGCCTTGCGGGAGCGGTCGCTGAACCGGGCCCAGTGCACGCTCAGGTAGTGATCGAAACAGATGTCGAGCACGATGCCGGCATAACGACGCCGGCGGCGGCTAAACCGGTCCCGACTGCGTTGCACCCGTGGATGCTGATCGGTAAAAGCGTCGATCCGCCGGTGCAGTTCGACCCCCTGGCGCATCCAGGCAGGCCACCCCGGATTGATCGGTCCGCGGACGAAATCCCCCATCAGGTTTGCCACCCGGGCCCGGGCGTTATCCTCGGCCAGAAAGAGGTGGGCAAGGAAGTTCATCATAGGTCTCCTGGTGCCTCTGGATGCCGCTGAAATGACACCAACCGTAAAGAAAAAAAACACTTAGCGCCGCAAAAACGTCATTGAGCCGTCCCATTTCTTGAGGTAACCTCCAAATTGTGCTTTTTGATTGACGCTAGTGCGTAATTTTGTTTGGCGGGCGCTCTGACCTGATTAGGTACCTCCCAGCAATTTCGGTAGCAGCAATTAAAATGCCGCAACAAGAACGACAAGCCGCCAGCGGCTGCAAAACCGAGTGGAGTTTAGAAAGTATGTCAGAGGTTATGAACGGAACCGTCAAATGGTTCAACGATGAGAAGGGCTTCGGCTTTATCGCCCAGGAAAACGGGCCCGATATCTTCGTTCACTACACCGCCATTAACGGCACCGGACGCCGCAGCCTGGCCGATGGCCAAGCGGTCTCTTTTGAGGTCACCCAGGGTCAGAAAGGCCCGCAAGCGGTCAACGTTACTCCTCTGTAACGCGCCCGAAAACAGGCGGCGGCCCCTGCCGCCGCCTTCCTCCCCTACTCCTCCCCCGGCTGGGCGAGCGCGCCCCGATCGAAGCGCTTCTTGCGCCGGTAAGGAAACACATCCACCACTTCGCCGTGGTTGATCGCCTGCTGCAGCCCCTGCCAGTAGCCTGCATCGAATATCTCGCTGTGCAGCTCCCGGAAAATCCGGCTCACCTCCCCACGCCGACGCCCCGTCAGGAAAATACTGAACTCCTCGGGAAAGACGTCGTTGGGGGCGATGGAGTACCAGGGTTCGGCCGACAGCTCGTCTTCGGGGTAGCGTGGCGGCGGAATGCGCCGGAAGTTACATTCGCTCAGGTAGCAAATTTCATCGTAGTCGTAGAAAACCACCCGGCCGTGGCGGGTGACCCCGAAATTCTTGAACAGCATGTCGCCGGGAAAGATATTGGCGGCGGCCAGCTGTCGAATGGCGTTGCCGTATTCGCTGATCACGCTGCGCAGCTCATGCTCGGAAGCGTTATCGATGTAGATGTTCAGCGGAATCATGCGCCGCTCACTCCACAGGTGTTTGACGATCACCTTATCGCCTTCGACCCGCACGCTCTGGCCGGCGACGCGCAGCAATTCGTCCAGCAGCTCGGCGGAGAACCGTCGTCGCTCGAAAACGAAATGACTGAACTCCTGGGTATCGGCCATGCGCCCGGCCTTGTCGTGGCGCTTGACCAACCGATACTTCTCCTTGACGGTCTCGCGGGTGATCTCCTTGGCGGGGTGAAAGCGATCCTTGATGATCTTGAAAACCACCTCCAGCGAAGGCAGCGTAAACACCGTCATCACCATCCCCTTGACCCCGGGGGCGATCACGAACAGGTCGTCGCTCTGCTCCATGTGGGCCAGAAAGTCACGGTAAAAAACGGTCTTGCCATGCTTGTAAAAGCCCAGCGAGGTGTACATCTCGTAGGCTTTTTTGTGAGGCAGCAGGCTCTGCAGAAAGCGAACATATTCAAAGGGAATAGGGGCCTCGACCATGAAGTAGGAACGGGTAAAGCTGAAAATCACCGAAACGTCATCGGGATCCAGAATCAAGGTATCCACGAACACCCCGCCCGCCCCATTGTTCAAAATCGGCATCACGAAAGGGACACAGCGTCCCCCGTCCCGGCTGATGGCCCGCCCGACCACATAGGCCCCCTTGTTACGGTAAAAAACCGACTTGACGATCTCAAGGTGCGCACCGCGACCCATCAAGATCCCGTCCACGGGATGATCCTTGATGTAACGCACCAGATTGCGCACGTCCCGGCGCTTATTTTCAAAGGGAATCGAAAAAGCGTAGTCGTCGAGTATCTGCGCAATCAGCCGCGGCAGACTGCCGTTGAGGGCATAGCGGCGGCAGATGCCGGTCTCAGGAGGCTCCCAGTCAGCCGGAAGCGCACTGCGGACAAACACTTTGTTGTCGTCAATGTCCTTGTGACGGTGCGTACGGCAGTAGATGGAGTTGAAGAAAGTTTCCGCCAGCTCACCGTCGGTACGGTGGTAGACCATGCGGCTGTATTCGCCCTTGGCAGCCTCCCAGAGTGGCGCCGCTTTGATGGCCTCACCCACCAGGGTCCGGACCTGGGCGGTGGTGAGGCTGACAGCGAGATCGTAGAGGTCCACCCGCTCGGTGCAGGCTTGCTGCATCCCCCGCCAGTCGGCACGCTCAAAGCGGCCCCGGGCACCTGCTGAAATCTGCTCGAACTTGCCGCGGTAGTCGTCAAAACCGCCGATAATCGCCCGCGCCATCGTCACTGGCGTCTGCGCCGACACGACCGTTTGCGGCTCTGCATGCGTCATACCATCTCCCCTCGCCCAAGCGCCAGTATATACAACCCGGGGCCTTCCGGTCGGCGAGTACTTGGTGGGGAATCTGAAAAAGCCGCTAGATGCTTACCCAACGTGCTCCGGCAGGCACCGGCCGGTCGTTAACAGCGCGGGCGTCGCCAACCAAGGCGTCATTGCTCGCCGGGCAACCGGCGCGCGAAGGGAACTCGCTTCAGCGCCGCCGGGAACGCCGTTGCTGGCCGCCGCGCCTTGAGGCGGGTGTCGATGCAGCCGATGCAGGCCGCCCCCGTCCCGGATTTGGCTTGCGACCGTCACGTGCAGACTGGGCAGCACCTCTAACCGGCCCGGGCGGCACCAGTGCTCGGGGGCCACCCCCGATCAGGTCGCGGCGCCCCATTTTCAGAAGCGCCTCTCGGATCAGCGGCCAGTTCTCGGGATCGTGATAACGCAGCAACGCCTTGTGCAGGCGGCGCTGGCGCGCCCCCTTGGGCACCGACACTTGCTCACTGCTTCGGCCGACCTTTTTCAGCGGGTTGCGACCGGTGTGGTACATGGTGGTGGCGTTGGAGAGCGGCGAGGGAATGAAGTTCTGCACCTGGTCCAAGCGCAGGTCATTCTCCTTCAACCAAAGCGCCAGGTTCAGCATATCCCCGTCTTCGGTGCCCGGGTGGGCGGAAATGAAATAGGGGATCAGGTACTGCTTTTTCCCGGCTTCCCGGGAGAACTGCTCGAAAAGGCGCTTGAAGCGGTAATAGGTGCCCATGCCCGGCTTCATCATCTTCGACAGTGGGCCGTCCTCGGTATGCTCGGGCGCAATCTTAAGGTACCCCCCCACGTGGTGGGTGACCAGTTCACGCAGGTACTCCGGATCCTCCACCGCCAGGTCATAACGCAGCCCGGAGGCGATCAGCACCCGCTTGATGCCCGGCAGCTTGCGGGCTTTGCGGTAAAGCGTGGTCAGGTGACGGTGGTCGGTGTTAAGGTTGCTGCAGATGCCCGGATAGACGCAGGAAAGCCGGCGGCAGGCGGCTTCGATCTTGGGATCTTTACAGGCCAGCCGGTACATGTTCGCCGTCGGCCCACCCAAATCCGATATGGTGCCGGTAAAACCGGGCGTCCGATCGCGAATCGCCTCCACCTCGCGCAGGATCGAATCCTCGGAGCGATTCTGAATGATGCGCCCTTCGTGCTCGGTAATGGAGCAGAAGGTGCAGCCGCCGAAACAGCCACGCATTATGTTCACCGAGAACCGAATCATCTCGTAGGCCGGTATCCGGGCGTCGCCGTAGCTGCTGTGCGGCAGGCGGCTATACGGCAGATCAAAGACGCCGTCCAGTTCCTCGGTGGCGAGGGGCAGCGGCGGCGGGTTGAGCCAGACATCACGCTCGCCGTGACGTTGAACCAGCGCACGGGCGTTGCCGGGATTGGTCTCCAGGTGCATAACGCGGGAGGCATGGGCGTAGAGCACGGGGTCAGCTTTGACCTGCTCGAAGGCGGGCAATCGAATCACCGTTTTCGCCCGGTCCGGCCGCACGGGCCGCTCCAGCACCATCAACGGCTGAGGCGCATCGGCCGGCTGGGGGGCGTCCGCCTGCTCACACCCGGGCTCGGCCTGATAGGGGTTGGGTACCGCGTCCACCCGCCCGGGACGGTCCACCTCAGTGGAATCGATCACCGACCAGCCCGCCGGCAGGTCCGAGCGCATCAGCGCGGTGCCGCGGATATCCGTCAACGCCTGGATCGGTTCGCCGTCCGCAAGCCGTCGCGCCACTTCCACCAGTGCCCGTTCGGCGTTGCCGAACAGCAGCAGGTCCGCCTTGGCATCGGGCAGCACCGAGCGGCGTACCGTTTCAGACCAGTAATCAAAGTGGGCAATCCGGCGCAGGCTGGCCTCGATGCCGCCGATGATCAGGGGCACCCCCTTGTAGGCCTCGCGGCAGCGCTGGGCATAGACCACCACCGCCCGGTCCGGGCGCTTGCCGCCCTCGCCGTTGGGGGTATAGGCGTCGTCGTGGCGCAACCGTTTCTCTGCCGTGTAGCGATTGATCATCGAATCCATGTTGCCCGCCGTCACCCCGAAGAAGAGTCGGGGCCGTCCCAGGCGCATGAAGTCGGTTTTGTCGCGCCAGTCGGGCTGGGCGATGATGCCCACGCGCAGCCCCTGGGCCTCGAGCAGGCGACCGATCACCGCCATGCCGAAACTGGGGTGGTCCACGTAAGCATCGCCGGTGACCAGCACCACGTCGCAGGCATCCCACCCCAGCGCCTCCATTTCGGCCCGGGACATGGGCAGCTCCGGGGCGGCGGAAAAGGGGGAATCAACGGAAAAAAGGGAAGCGGGGGCGTGCATGGATATACCGTACTTGGAGGGTCAACTATTATAACGAAGATCGACGGCCGGAAACACCGGGTCCATGTCAATAATTATGCACATCGGCGTGGATTATTATTGCTCCGCTGTTAGCGCTCCAATAAAGTGAAAGCACTCTACCGATCGTTTAAAAACAGAAGGATATGCCATGTCTAACTACCCGACCCTCACCGAAATGGGTGTGGAGAGCGTCGACGATATCTACAAGTACAGCCTGCGCCAGGAAGGGGAGCAGGATATCCTCAAAGTCTACTTCAAGCGGGAAAAAGGCTCGCTGCTGCCCAAGAGCAAGAAGTTCAAGTTCGGACGCGCCACTCGCACCGTGCGCGTCGACAGCAGCCATGACAAGTACCAGGACTTCTCCGAGATGTCCCCCTTCCTGATGAAGGCGGTGGACGAACTGCACGAGCTGGTCCAGCACGAGCACGAGGTCAAGGAGGTGAAGGAGCGGCTCCTCGACGACATCGCCCACCTGGAAAAGGTCTTTGCCAACAAGATTGCCGAGATTCGCAAGGACATCCAGCGGATCAAGTAACGCGGCACCGACCGGGGGCTTTCAGAGCCCCCGCCCCAGGCGGCGAAAACGCCGTACCGCTCCCGGATCGGCGCTGCCGGCATAAAGCTGCTGCTGCAACAGTGCTGCCATGGCCGCCAGAGACGTGGCCTGATCGGGCCGTTGCTCCTGCAGTCGCAACAGGTGGGTCGCCGGTGCCTCTCCGGGCTCCGGCCCCTGCCCCCGGGGCGCAAGCCGCCGGCAGAGCCGACGGTATTCCCGCACCAGGGGCGAGCGCAGGGGCTGGCTCCCCTGCCAGAGCAGCCACCCCGCCAGCGCCCCCAACAACAAGGCAACCGACACCGCCATCAGCAATCCCAGGCGCTTAAAGTCGACGTCACCAAACCAGCGCGCCAGCAGCCGTGACTGGTACTGGGCGTTGTACCCCAGCACCGAGCGGTGCCAGGCAAAGTTCAGGTAATCCAGCCCCAGCCGAAGCCGGCTGACCCAGGCCCAGTCGCGGTAGCGCGCCGGCGCCAAGGGACTGTCCTCGAGGAACGAGCCTTCCCCGGCCAACGCCTCCTCGATCCCCTGCTCCACCCGTTCGGGAGCAACCACAGTGGTCGGATCCACCCTTACCCAGCCCTGCCCCGCCAGCCAGACCTCGGCCCAGGCGTGGGCGTCAAACTGGTGCACCAGCAGGTAGTTGCCCAGGGGATTACGCTCGCCACCCTGATAGCCGGCGACGATCCGTGCCGGCACCCCGGCGCTGCGCATCAGGTAAACAAAAGCGCCGGCATAGTGGCTGCAAAAGCCGCGGCGGGTCTGGAACAGGAACTGATCGTTACGGTCGCCGCTGAGCGTGGGCGGGCGCAGGGTGTAGCTGAACGGACGGGCCCGAAACCAGGCCAGGGCACGCTCCACCAGCGCCGACGGGCTGCCGGCTTCGGCCGCCAGCTGCTCGGCCAGGGCGCGGGTGCGCGGATCGCCGGTTTCCGGCAGCTGCAGGTTGACCCGAGCCAGCCAGTCCGGCAGGTTCGGATCCAGCGGCTGGCGCAGGAAGCTGTCCACCTCATAGGCGAAGGGCTGGCTCACCGGGCTGCGCTTGACCAGCCGATGGTCGCGACTGTAGCCCACCCCCGGTGTGGTACTGCGGGCCGCCGCCAGGGCAAAGAGCCAGCGCTGGTCCGTGGGTTCGAGCATCACCCGGTACCCCAGCGGCTGCCCCCGCCCCGCGCCCAGCCAGTCCCCCGCCCCACGGCGCAGCCAGGGAGGCTCATCCAGATCCACCGGGCCGCGGCTCCAGGTGGCGCCGTCATAGTGGTTTAGGGTCAGCCCCCGCCAGTACAAATTTCGCGCCGCCGGAATCCCGCCGTCAAACGCCACCCGGAAAGCCAGCGCCGAGGAGCGGCTGAGTTCGGCGATATCCCCCGGCGTAATGCGATCACTGATGCCGGTGGTGGCGCGGTTCTCCCCCAGGTTAAGAGACCAGATCGGGCCGACCCGAGGCACGAACAGGAACAGCACCAGCATCAGCGGCAGACTCTGGGCCAGCAGCCGCAGGGCCAGACCGGCAGTGCGCCGGGGCTGGGTCTGTAGCGGTGACTGGTTTAACCCCACCAGCGCCGCCGTCACCATGAAGCAGACCAGCAGCAGGTAGGCGGCGCTGGCCATGTCCTGGTCAAAGAAAAAGGAGGTCGCCACCACGAAGTAGCCCAGGATCACCACCACGAAGGCATCGCGGCGGCTATGGGTTTCCAGCAACTTGAAGCAGAACCCCAGCACCAGCAACGCGGTGCCCGCCTCCGGTCCGGCGAGGGTGCCGTAATGGCCCACCACTGCCGCCCCTCCCGAGAAGACCAGCAGGGTCCGGATCAGACGTCCCGGCAGCCGCCAGCGCTCGCGATACACCATGATCCGCCAGAAACCGCAGAGCAGGCACACCAGGGTCACCCAGATGGGCAGGCGGGTAAGGTGCGGGGCCATGCCCGCAAACATCGCCGTCAACAGCCAGATCAGGCTGTTGCGGGGCAGCTGGTAGCCGTAGCTCACGGTTTCTCCCCGTAGAGCGCGAGCATTTGCAGGCAGCGCCGCTCGTGGGCGGCCCCGCTGTCCGGAGCAAGGGTCTCGCCCGGCAGACGCAGGCCAAAGCTGCGGCCCCGTTCGCTCAGTTTCAACACCCAGTAACACAGCCGCGCCAGCCGGGTCTCCACCCCCTGCCCGGCAAAGGCCTCCCACTCCAGCCAGAGCTCATGGGTTTCGTGGCCGACAAAGGCCTTGGCGTGCAGCTCGCCGCTGCGGGCATACTGTTTCCAGGCCAGGTGGCGGGGGTTGTCGCCGGTCTGGTAGCGGCGCAGGCCGTCAAAGTCATCGCTACCGTCATGGCGGCGCACCTCGCCCTCCTCGCCGCGGCTGTCCGGCCGCCGCGGCAGGGTACAGGCCTCGGGCTTGGGGTAAACCAGGCACGCCATGTCCAGCTCCAGCCAGCTCCAGGCCCGGAGCAGCCCCAGGGGAAACACCGTTTCCAGCTTCAACCGTGGCGGCCGGAAACGGCCGCGCCGGGTCACCGGCAGCAGCATGCGCACCGCCACCGGCGCCTCGGCCACCCGATCCACCACCCGCGCCGGCGCCTGGCCCCAATGCAGGTAGAGGGATTCGTGGGGTCGCCGCCGGAAGGACGAAAGGATCAGCTCGAAAGCGGCCTCGTCCCCGGCGAAGGCGGGCTCGCTGCGCCCGGCGGCGACCCGCAGCCCGGCGAGGTTGGCGTAAGTGTGCAGAATGGAGACCAGGAACAGGCTGACCAGCAAAAAAGCTGTGGCCAGTATCAGGCTGTTGCCGTAATTAATGCCGCCGACGAAGATGGCGCCCAGTGTCAACAGAAAGTAGACCCCGTGACGGGTGGGCAGAATGAAGATCCGGCGCTGGTTGAGGGTCAGGGCGCGGCGGCGCGGCGCCCGTCGCCGCAGCCAGGCGTCAAAATGCCCCGACCACCAGCTCCGGACGGACGCGGCCATGCCCTACTCCACCACCTCGACCCCGTCCAGCAGTCGGCGCGCCAGGCTTTCGCCGCGGTGACCGGTGTGATCGAGGGCCCCGCGCAGGCGGTGCTCGGCAACGCTGGGCAGCACCTGCTGCACATCCTCGGGCACCACGTAATCACGCCCCTCGAGCAGGGCCCAGGCGCGGGCACTTCGAATCAGTGCCAGTGCCCCCCTTGGCGACAGTCCCACGTCAAAGTCGCCGCCCTGGCGGCTGAAGTCCACCAGCCGCTGCACGTAATCCACCAGGGATTCGGAGAGGTGGATCCGCTCCACCTGCGCCTGCAGATGATGCAGCTGCTCCAGGGTGATGCCGGCCTCAAGGGCGTCCAGGCGCAGGCGCGGATTGCCCCCCAGAAAGAGCTGACGCTCGGCGCGGGGGTCGGGATAACCCAACTCCAGGCGCATCAGAAAGCGGTCAAGCTGGGACTCGGGCAGCGGAAAGGTGCCCATCTGGCTGAGGGGGTTCTGAGTGGCGATGACGAAAAACGGATCGGGCAGCGGATGGGTCTCCCCCTCCACCGACACCTGCCGCTCCTCCATGGCTTCCAGGAGGGCGCTCTGGGCCTTGGGAGTGGCACGGTTGATCTCGTCGGCCAGCAGCAGCTGGGTAAAGACGGGGCCGCGTTGAAACGAAAAGCGCCCCTCACGGCTGTCAAAGACGCTGGCGCCGATAATATCCGCGGGCAACAGGTCGCTGGTGAACTGGATCCGGGTGAATTCAAACCCCAGCACCCGGGCGACCGTCTGCGCCAGGGTGGTCTTGCCCATCCCGGGCAGGTCTTCGATCAGCAGGTGCCCCCGCGCCAGCAGACAGGCGAGCGCCAGTTTCAGCTGCCTCCGCTTGCCCAGGACCACCGTCTCCATCGCGGCCAGCAGTTGATCGATGAGCCCCGGCTTGACGCTGACCACCGACGACTTCAGTCCCCCACCATCATGCATCCACGCCTCCCGAATCTCGGCCTCAGGGCGTATCCAGCGCCTGCAGGCTCTCCAGTGCAAGTTCCAGCAACGCGGCGGATTCTGCCCCGGCCAGTACCCGCTCGCTGTGCAGCGTGTTCAGTGCCTTGCGCAGCTGCACCAACTGCCAGCGCACCTCCTGCTGCAGCACGTCCACCTCTTCCATATTGGCATAGTGGTCCTGCTCATGGTTCTTTTTCACCAGCGAAATCCAGTGCTTCAGGCTCTGGCTGAGCAGACCGGACGAGGCCACCGCGAACCAGGCATGCTGCGCCAACAGGGCCGCCGAGCGGATTTTACCGTTGGGGCTCTCCTCGGGCAGCTGCCCCACCACGTCACTGACACCGGCGAAGCAGCGGTTCAGACGCTCGTACATGGCCAGCAGGCCGTCGATAAAGGCCGGCATTCTGGCGTCCTCCACCAGCCGGGGAACCCTCAGCTCGCCGGCGCGGATGACGGCCACCGCGGCCCGGTAGGCATCCGGGTCATAGCCGCGCACGTTGATCTGCAGAATAGGAATAGCGCTGGCCAGGTTTCCGCCCCGTTCACTGAGCCGCAGCATGCGAATGGCGCAAAGGCTGTCGGCGATGGCGATCACCTGGCCCTCGGTAGAGAGGCTTTCGGCGAACCTGCCGCCCGGGTAACCGGTGCCGTCGCGACGCTCATGGTGCTCCAGCGTGGCCCGGGCCACCTCGGGGGCAAGACCCGGGACGTTGCGCAGGAAAAGCTCGCCGATCCGGGGGTGGCTCTGGATCGCCCGCCACTCCTCGGTGGTCAGCTCACCCTCCTTTTCCAGAATATCGGTAGAAATGTGCAGCATGCCGGTATCGTGCATGAGGCCGGCCAGGAACACCGCCGTGACCTGCCCCGTCTCCAGCTGCATCTGCTGGCCCAGAGCGAGGGCCATCCAGGCACAGAACAGCCCCTTCTGATAATCGTGGGGGCGCTGCATCGCCAGCACCGTCAGTTTCTGCATCAGCAGGGGAAAGCGGGTGTACTCGCGGCAGTTCTCTTCAAGACGGATCTGCAGTCGCAGTTCCTGGTGGACCTGCCGGCAATCGGGGTACTGCTCGAAGAGCTGCTCAAAGCCCTTGCGCAGGCGACCGGCGTCGATCATGTTGGAGAGGTTGACGGAATGTTCCAGCGGCTGGGTAAGCTTGTGGCGGATCACCCGCTCGGCAAGCTGCTCGCTGAGCGGCGTGCCCTTTTTAACCAGCAGGGCCCCCTGCTCGTTGAAGATGTCTTCGGTGGCCAGCACCTGGTTTTTTTTGTTGACCTGAGACAGGTGACGCGCGTATTCGTCGGCCTGCTGGGGTTCTAAGGTCTGCGCTGTCATGCCTGGATCGCTACTCCGGAATACTGAGCCTCAACGGCTCCTCGATGACGACTACATCCAGGGGCTTGACCCGCCCCCTGAGCTCCACCTTGCGTGGAGTCAATCCGGTTAATGGTATACCAGAACGCTCTGCTGTATCACGGGAAATCACCAGGGGACCGCCCAGTTTTTTGGTCTTGGCCTCAAGGCGTGCGGCGCCGTTGATGGTGTCTCCGATCGCCGAAAGGATCGGCGCCGCCGGCGGGCCCATGGTGCCGACGATCGCCTCGCCGCTGTGAATGCCGATGCCGATCTTGAGGGGTTCATCAAGTTCACGGGCCAGGCGCCGGTTGAGGTCCTCCAGCCGCCGGAACATGGCCTGGGCCCCGTGCAGGGCCTGGCGGCAACCGGTCTCGAAGTCCACTTCCAGCCCGTAGAGCGCCATCAGCCCGTCGCCGTTGAACTGCGCGTAATGACCGCCGCTCTCGTTGAGCGCCGCCGCCATCTCGGCAAAGAACTGGTTGAGGATGAAGACCACGTCGTAGGGCAGCCGTCGCTCCCCCAACGCCGTGGATCCGCGCAGGTCCACCACCAGCGCCGCCACCAGCTGCTCCTTGCCCTCCACCCCCCCGGGCTTGCGCACGTAATGGATGCCACTCTCGGGGGGAATCAGGGGGACGATGGCGATATCGTGGGTCAGGTGCAGCTGACAGGCCAGGCGCACGTCACGCTCGGCATTGACCCCCTCCAGGGCACGGACTTCGTCAGGCCCCGGCGGCTCAAGGTCTTCAGCCCCCCGCACCACCCGCACCCGGCAGGTGGTACAGCGCGCCCGCCCGCCGCAGACCGAGGAGTGAGGCACCCGCGCATCCCGCAGCGCCTCCAGCAGGGTCTGCCCCACCGGCGCGGCCAGGGTACCGCGGCTGGGGTGCTCGATAATCACCGAGCCGAAGTTAACCCGGTAGACGGCGCGCAGGTAGCGCGCCAAAATCACCAGCCCCAATGCCGCCAGGTAGCCCAGCAGCATCCGGTCCTCCATCCCCCGGATCAGGGCACGCTCGGCGGGGTGACGTTGATCCAGCGCCGCGAACCGGGCCCCCATGTCCACCGTCTCCGTGCTCAATCCCATGCGGTAGAACCCGAGCAGGGCGAGAACCGGCAACAAGGAGGCCAGCATCTGCCACAAAGGCAGCCAGCGCCGGTAACCGTCGTACAGCCGCAGCCAGTAGTGCAGGCCGATCAGAAAATGGCCCCACACCACCAGCAGCAAAAAGGTCTGCTTGTAGGCGGCCCCGGGAAGGTTCCAGAGCGCCTCGAGCACCATCTTGAAATCGGTGGTTACCCCCAGCAGCTCGGAGGTGACCCGGGTTCCGATCACATGGGTAAAGATCAGCGGCGGAATGGAGAGCCCCAGTAGCAGCTGAAACCCCTCCCACATGGGCATTCGCAGGGTGGTTCGCCGGTAGAGCGAAAGCAGCGCCAGAACAAAGTGAACGCCGACCGAGCCATACAGCAGCCCGGTGGCCAGCGGGTGGTGCCAGAAGGCGATAAAGGGTTTACGGAAGCCTTCCATCGCATCCAGGGAGATTAGCCCCAGGCCGTGGTTGATCAGGTGCAACACCACGAAGGTGGCCATTATCAAGCCGGTGGTCAGGCGCAGCTGTTTTTCCATCACAGGCCGGTGCCGCCTCCCCTTGAGTTGCTCGTGGCATTTCGCAGCCCCGGCAACGGGACTCGCCGCTCACCACTTTATAGCAGTCTTCTCTATAGCAGCCTCTATCGCAGCCATCTCGACTTATCCCGCCAACCCGGGAAATGATGCCTTCAATCTCAGGACACAACGGGGCCTGAAACCGCCGCATGCGCCTGCCCCGGGCGTCGCGATCGCGTTACAATGCGCCCCTTGAACCCGCTACCAGATCACCCATGCCCAACGTACCCGCCCATTCAGAATCCGCCCTTCCGGACGGTTGTGTCATCCATTGCCCAGGCTGCAGCCACCGGTTCAAAACGGAGCCGGAAAGCGTGCGGCAAAAGCAACTCTGGCTTGCCGACAAACTCTCGCCCTGGGCAGACGCCCTGGCGCCGCTCCGGGGCGTTACCGGCAGCGAACGGCTTCACTACCGCGACAAAGCCTGCCTGAGCGCCGACTGGCAGGACGGGCGCTGGCTGCTCGGCCTTCGAAAGCGCGACGAGATTATCGACATCCCGGCCTGTCCGGTTCAAAGCCACCGCGTCAACCAAGTCGCCCGGCTGCTGAGAGCCCACCTGCCGGCCAAGGCCCGCTTTCCCCTGGCGTATTTGGCGCAATCGGGGGCCCAGACCACACTGGTGCTTAAAACGGCCTCGCAGCCAAGCCTGGACTGGCTCACCCCCTCCCTCAGCGCTGAGTTCGAACGCACCGGTGTCGAAGGTTTGTGGATTCACCTGTTTCCCTCGACGGGAAAGAGAGTGTTCGCCAAGAACCACTGGTATCTGGTCTGGGGGCGGGCGCGGTCCGAGGACCGGCTGGGGCTGATCCACGGCCCGGCAGCCTTTTCCCAGCTGCTACCTGGGCTCTACCGGCAAGCGCTTGACCAGGCGCAGGCTTTTCTCGCCCCCAGCGCGAACGACGGCGTGATCGACCTGTACTGCGGCCACGGCAGCACCCTGCAACGCTGGCGTAAAACGGGCGCCAGGGCCCTGGGGGTCGAAGTGGCGGCGGAGGCGCTGAAATGCGCCGAGCGCAACGCCCCCGGGGCTGACCTGCTAAGAGGCACCTGCGAACACCGGGTTCCGCAGCTGCGGGCGTGGCGCAAAGCGGCATCCCCCGTGGCTTCCGATCAGCCTGGTCGACGCCTGCTTTACGTGAATCCGCCACGCACCGGGCTGGAGCCCGGGGTGCGAACCTGGATCATCGATGAAGACCGACCCCATCGCATGGCCTACCTCTCCTGCAGCGCCGGCACCCTGAGCAGGGACCTGCAGCAGCTGTGCGAGGCGGGTTACCGGGTGGAGGCCCTAACCCCCTATGATTTCTTCCCTTTCACCCACCACGTGGAGACCCTCGCCCTCCTGCGTCGGATCAACTGATTCCGGCCACACCTGCTCCTGCCACTCCAGCTGTTGAATGCCGGCGATCTTCGAACGGTTACACCAGCCCCGGGCCGGCGCGCTGACCGCGCTCAACACCCAACTGTTGCCCAGGCGCTCGTTCTGGAGCAACAGCGCGTAGAGCGCCCGGGGACGCTCACCGGCCAGCGGTTGCTCAAAGGTCACCATGTGCCCGCTGTAACGGTCCCCTTGCACTGAAACCCGGGCAACCGGAGCCTCCAGGCAGCGGCGAACCCGGCTGAGCAGGGTCAGGGCGTTTTTTTCCGTGTTGGCGTTGGTATAGAGGGTCCAGCGAATCTTCATAGACACACCCGGTCGGCAAAATCGGCGCTTATGATACCGATTTTTGCCCGCCGGGCGCGGCTCCGTTGGGCTAAACTTAACGGATGAAATTTCACCTCGAACAGGCAGTGGAGCACTCATGACAGACTGGGACACATGGATTCTGGATTCCGATACTCCCGACCTGCCGCTTCATAAATGGCAACAGAGCCTAGATTTGGCCACCCGGCTGTTCAAAGCCCCGGTGGGTTATGTGATGCAATACACCTCCCGCGGCGGCCAGGTGGTAGCGGCCAGCGGTCGCGGCAGCCTCGCCTACCCCATCGGCTCCTATATTCCGGTGGATGCCCCCACCTTCAGCGCCGAAGTCGTGCGCCAGAAGCGGCAGCTCTATGTACCCGACGCCCAGGTCGATCACCGCTGGGAACTGAACCCGGAAGTCACCAGTGACGGCATCCGCTCTTTTTTCGGCCTGCCGCTGTTCTGGCCCGACGGCATGGCGTTCGGCACCCTGTGCGTCATGGACTCGGTGCCCACTGACTACCGCGAACCTTTCCTGGAGCTAATGAACACCTTCAGGGAGCTGCTCGAGTCAGACCTGCAGCTGCTGGTCAGCGACCGGGAGCTGGACGAACTGACCCTGACCGACGCCATGACCGGCATCTACAACCGCCGCGGCTTTGACACCCTGGCCGAACACAAGCTAAGCGTGGCCAAGCGCTACGGTCACACCTTCGGACTGATGTATTTCGACCTCGACAACCTCTCCACCATCAACGAGCAACTGGGAGTCGAGACCGGAGACAAGGCGATCTGCGCCCTGGCCGAAGCCCTGGCTGGTGAGCTGCGCGACTCGGACGTCGCCGCCCGGATCGGCAGCGACGAATTCGCCGCTCTGGTGTTCGTTAAGAAAGAAGATGACCTGGGAAACCTGGCCATTCGCATTCAGCGGCGCCTCAACCTGCTCAAACGCCGCTGCGACAGCATGCCGCCCCTCACCACCAGCGTCGGCGCCAAGTGCTACCAAGCCGACACCAGCCTGGACATCAAGGCCATGCTTAACGAGGTGGACCGGCTGATGTATAACATCAAGCAGCAAAAACGCCTTACCCGCGCCCCGGGCCATATTCCCCACCACTGAGCCTCAACCGCGACAGCCCGGCAACGCAGCGCGAGCGGACAGACCCAGCCAGCCCCGCCAGCGCGTCGGCGACACCATGGCCAGCAGGTTGCCGACTACCACCAGGGCGATACCCGCCAGACTGGCCGGACTCCAGAGGTACCCCTCGAACCAGACCGAGAGCTGCAGCGCCACGATAGGAAACAGCAGGCTGGCGTAGGCTGCCCGGTCGGCGCCGATCCGCCCCACCAGGGAGAGGTAGCAGCCGAAGGCGATTACCGAGCCGAACAGGGCCAGGTAGAACAGCGATCCCAGGTATGCAGGGCCCAGGTCAATCGCCAGCGGCGCCCCGCTCAGCCAGGCCAGTCCCGCCATCAGCACCGCCCCGTAGGCCATCCCCAGCGCATTACACTGCAAGACCGGCACGCCGGCCGCCTGGTTGCGCGCCGAGAGAATATTGCCCAGGGAGGCGAAATAGGCCCCCAGCAACCCGGTGCCTAGCGCTGCAAGGGCGCCGGAGCCAGCCTGGACCGACGCCAGTTCCGGCCAGAACACGAGCCCCATACCCACCACGCCCACCGCGGCGCCGGCCAGCACCGACGCGCGCACCGGTCGTCCCAGAAACAGCCGCCCGTTGAGCACGTTCATAAAGACCACGCTGCTGAAACAGATGGCCACAAGCCCGGAGGTGAGCGACTGGGTAGCGAGGTAGAAGAGCCAGTAGGCCACCCCGAACAGGCTGGCGCCCTGGGCCAGGATAAACAGGTGATCGCGGCGGCTGAAGCGCAACGGGCGCCGACGCAGCCCGCAGTAGAGCAGCAGCATCAGGGCCGCCAGGGCGAAACGGTAAGCCACCGAGAGCACCGGCTCCACCACCCCCAGCTGAAAGGTTATGGCCATCCAGGTGGATCCCCAGATCAGCACGGTCACGAGGTAGAGCAGAGTGTTATGCATGGCGCCTCTTCCTGTCAGGGCGATCGAAACAAGTTGACAGACTAGGGGGCAAGACCATGACAATACAGATACACTTTTCAAGATCATTTAAATACTGTACTGGTCAAAATACCGGTACGGAGACGAAACGAATGCTCAGCATCGACATCCACCGCGATAACGACCAGCCTTTGGTAGAGCAGATCGTCCAGGCCGTCATGAACCGGGTCGACAGCCACGGTCTGCGCCCGGGAAGCCGGGTCCCCTCGATTCGCCGTTTCGCCGAATCCCACGGGGTCAGCCGCTTCACCGTGGTCCAGGCTTACGATCGCCTGGTGGCCGCCGGTTATCTCAACTCCCGCCAGGGGTCCGGCTTTTACGTCAGCCAGCCCCCCCTGCCCCTGGGGCAGGAAGCGCAGAGCGCCTGCGACCTGGACCAGGCGGTGGACGTCCTCTGGCTGCTGCGACGGGCCATGGAAGACCAGCAGCACCGTTTTCAGCCGGGCTGCGGCTGGCTGCCCGCGAGCTGGCTGGACGGGCCGGGCATTCAACGCAGCCTGCGCCAGCTGGCCCGCGGCGGCGAGCAGGAGCTGGTAAGCTACGGTCGTGCAGCCGGCTACCGGCCTCTGCGCCAGCTGCTGCAGCAGCGCTTGGGCGAGGCCGGCATCCGCACCGATCTCAACCAGATCCTCCTCACCCACGGAGCCTCCCACGGGCTCGACCTGGTGGGGCGCTACCTGGTCCGGCCCGGGGACACGGTACTCGTCGACGACCCGGCCTATTTCAACCTCTTCGGCTACCTGAAATCCCTGGGGGCGCGGGTGGTGGGAGTGCCCCGGGGCGAGGACGGGCCCGACGTCGATGCCATGGCCCGCCTGCTCGAACTCCACAGCACCCGGCTGTTCATTACCAGCAGCCTGCTGCACAACCCCACCGGCAGCAGCATTACCCCGGCCGTGGCCTTCCAGCTGCTGCGCCTAGCCGAGCAGCACGACTTCATGATCGTCGATGACGATATCTACGGTGACCTGCACCCCGGCGCCGAGGTCCGGCTCGGTGCCCTCGACCAGCTCAACCGGGTGATTCACGTCAGCAGCTTCTCCAAGACCATCTCCGCCAACCTGCGGGTGGGTTATCTGGCCTGTCACCCGGCCCTGGCCCGGGAGCTGCTGGACCTGAAGCTGCTCACCCATATCGCCACCAACGCCCTGAGCGAGCGGGTGATCTACGAAATTCTCAACGAGGGCCACTACCGCAAGCACCTGCAACGCCTGCGCAGCCGCCTGGACCGGGCCCGCGACACCACCCTGGCGCGCATGGCGCGGCTGGGCCTGACGCCTTTCATCGAGCCCCGTCACGGCATGTTCATCTGGGCCCGCCTGCCGGGCGAGGGGCGGGACGCGGCGGCCCTGGCCCACCGCGCCCTGCAGGACGACATGGTGCTGGCCCCGGGCAATACCTTCCGCCCGGATCTCGAGCGTTCGAGCTGGCTGCGCTTCAACGTCGCCTTCTGCGAAGAGCCAGCCGTGTTCGAATTGCTGGCCCGGCTGCTCGACGGCTGAACGGGCAGGAGTGCCGGATGCCCTCCCCGGCAAGCGAGGATATAATGGCGTCCATGTCAGATCGTAACCCGTTGCACCGGGCAATGGAGTTGATGGGACGGGGCAAGACGGGCCCCGCCCGGGCCCTGTGCCGTAAAGTGCTCCACCGCCAGCCCGACCACTTCGATGCCCTTCACCTCTACGGCGTCCTCTGCCTGAAGGACGGCGAATTCAGCCGTGCCAGCGAGGCGCTGCGCCAGGCCCTGCAGAGCGGCGGCCCCGCGCCGCAACAGGCCCAGGTGAACAGCAACCTCTCGCTCTCGCTGCAGCAACAGGGGCAGTTGGCCGAAGCCCTGGATGCCGCCAACCAGGCGTTGCTGCTAGGGGGAGACCAGGTGCCCTTTCTGGGTAACCGGGCCAATATCCACGAGGTGATGGAGGACTGGCCGGCGATGGAAGCCGACCTGCGCCGCGCCCTGGCCCTGGACCCGGACAACCCCGAGTTTCTGGTGGGGCTGGCTGTCGCCTGCCGCCGCCAGGGACGCGCCGAAGAGGCACTGACCCTGCTGCAGCCGCTGATTCAGGCATCGCCGGCGGAATCCGCTGCGCGCTGGGAATTCCTGCTGGCCCTGAGCCTGCTGCAGGGCGGCGAAGCGGCGCTGCAGGCTGCCGCCGGGCTCCATGCCGGTCCCGGGATCTACGAGGAGGCGGGGGACTACTTCTGCGACAACGGCCACTATGACCAGGCCCTGCCCTTTTACCGCAAGGCCCTCTCTCTGCAGCCGAACGATGAAGCCCTCGAGCACCGCCTCGCGGCGCTGGAGGGACGCCGCGTCGAGCAGGCCCCCTCCAGTTACATCACCCGCCTCTACGACAGCCACGCCGAAGCCTTTGAGCGTCGCCTGGTTGGCCGCCTGGGCTATCGCGCACCCTGGTTACTGCCCGAGCGCCTCGCCCACCTTGGACGCGCCCGGTTTGACCGGGTTCTCGACCTGGGGTGCGGCACGGGGCTGGCGGGGGCCGAACTCCGCCGCAACCTGGACGTGGATTACCTGGAAGGGGTCGACCTCTCCTCCCGCATGCTCAAGCTGGCGGCGGCCAAAGGCTGTTATGACGCCCTCCATGGCGAGGGGCTGCTCGGCTTCATGGAGCACTGCACCAAACCCTACGACCTGGTCTGTGCGCTGGACGTATTAATCTACGTGGGATCGCTAGAGGCGGTTTTCACTGCGGTGGCGCACACCCTCAGTCGCGACGGTCTCTTTGCGTTTACCGTGGAGTCAACCACCCAGGAGGGCTTTGTGCTGCACCCCTCCGGCCGCTACCGACACAACCGGGACTACCTGCTGACGCTGGCCCGGGAGCGGGGACTTAGCCTCTGGGACGAGTGCAACATCCCCCTGCGCTTGGAACAGAGAAAGCCTGTGGAAGGGGCGCTGCTGATTTTTCGCCGGGGCTGAACTTTTACCGAGGCTGAACTTTTACCGAGGCAGAAATAGCACCGCCGCCGGTCAGGCGCCCTGCTTGAGCCGGCGCACCTGCTGGCGCAGTCCCTCGCCACGGTGCAGTTGCACCATCAGGGCCACCAGCAGGCCGAGCGCCAGCATGGAGACCACGAACAGCAGCATCAATATTCGATTGAGCACGCTCAGCCAGTGCGCCTCGGCCTGCTGGTACTGGCTGCTGTAGGTGACCAGGATGGTCTTCAGGCTGTCGGTACTGTCCAGGTGCTCTACAATCTGGGCGATCTCACCGCTGCTCTTGCCCACCAGTTCCAGGGACCCCGACAGAATCAACGCCAACACCAGGCAGACGACGACAAACCCCATACCCGCGCCACACAGTATCGTTACCTTCTGGATTTTGCTGACCGCCACGCTGTTTCCCTAATTTGTTTATTCACAGGAGCCTGCAACCGCCGGCCCCGCCTCTTCCTGTTATCGCCCGGGCAAGTAAAAGCTTTACCGACACTTACGTCCGGCCCCGGCGCCGGGGCCCACTGCAGGCCGCGGGCCTCTGCAGCATAGTAGAGACGGTCAAAGAACTGGACAGCCATAGAGGAACAGGTCAAGCGGTTTTATTTCTTATACTCCTTTCTGCAAACGCGAGGAGAAACTTATGGAAAGCCAATTCACACGGTTAGCATCGCTGACATCCCTGGACAGGGGGCACGACCGGCTGCTGGCCGCGATGGGGATTCACACCCTGTCCGATCTGTTGTCATTCCGGCCTGCGGTGGACGCACAGTTGGTCACGGCGGCGGTAGACGGACTGGTGCCCGAAAAGGAAGCGATCCAGGTTCTGAATGACGAGGCGCAGACCCGCCCCCTGCTAAAGGTGGTGGAAGGCAACGTCGATCTTTTAGCCTCAGTCGACGGTGGCACCGCCGAGGTGCTGGCGCAGCTGGGCGTGAAGACGATACGTGAACTGGCCGAGTGGGAGGCCTTTGCTGAGGCCGAGGAGCTTTTGGAACCCGCCAGGGAATCGACGTTAGTTGAAGATCCCTCGGCGCCCGATTGTGTGCTGCCTCGTTGCCGGAAATACACCCGAAACTCCAAGGGCTATACCAGTTTCATCCGCGCCCGCGACTTGGGCGACCTGCCCATCACCAGCGCCAGCCTCGCCACTCCGATCCACCGAATGTTCCACCGTGCTGACATGGCTTGCGGTACGTTATACCTCGGTTACGCGGCGACCTACCGGCAAGACTGGATTTATTCGGGTATCCATTTGGGCGAACCCCTGGGCTCGGTGTCGTTGTTCATGGGACAGGACAGCCAGGTTTCGGTACTTGACTGGAAACGCATCAACCGGGCGATCCGGAGCGAAGACAACCGGGTGTCGGAACGGCTCGTGAACCTGATGAGCCACCAGCGGGCAGTCGACGAGGTGGCACGTGCCACGGCCGAGGAGCATCAGCACGGTGCGACCTCGGCTTTTGGTGCAAATGCCGCGACATCGGGTAGTTTCGTCGCGGCTGGAGCGATTGTCGGTGGCGTAGGTGGCGGCGTCTCGGGCGCTCTTGCGGGGCTGGTTATCGGCAATGCGGCCAACGCGGCGGGCGGCGCGCCGACTCTGGCGGGTGCGGCAGTCGGCACCGCAGTCGGCGCGGCCGCGGGTGCGGCGGCCGGGGCGCTGGTCTATTCCGGCGCCACGACATTTGGCTTCGTCGAGACCGAAGCCGACGGCAACCGCTCAATCGCCGGAGATTCGGGCCAGCGTATTCATGAACGCTCGATGCAGAATGCCTCCTCGATCCGGTCGTTCTGGGCCAATATCGTCAGCCAGTCGGTCGAAGAGGAAAGTCAACGCCTGCGCACGGAGCGGGTGACGAATTACAATAAAATCCACGCCCTGAACGCGATGTACTTCGAGGTGCTGAACCGTTATCGCGTGAATCTCTGGCTGACGGCGGTCGACCCGCTTCTGTTCCTGCCCTTCCGTCCCTTCACCTTCAACGAAAGCCTGTTGCAGCAATATTGGTGGATCTTGAGGGAGTACATGAAAGATGCTGATCTGGTTGTGGCAATTGACACCTACTTTCTTACGCTTGCGCCGGTGGACAGCGCCCTGGAAGCGATCGAAGAGCTGCCGCTGGTCAGCGAGATCCAGGCGACCCAGATTCGGGTCAAGCTAGATTTCGACGGCTCGGCGATTCAAGACCTGATCAACACGCAACTGATCACCCTGGTCGCGGGGGGATCTGCCGCGATAGCCGGGGCCGTGGGCTTAGTGGGGGGCACCATGGCAATGGCGGGCGCGATGATGAACCTGTTCTACAGCGGGATCAAACGCGAGTTCGTGCGTGCCGCACTGGTTACCGCGAATGGGGACGTTCCGCTGACCCGTCAGAACTCGGCCAACACCAATCCGGAGTATGTCGGCGATTACCGCACCAATCAGGATGTGCGGATCGAGACGATCACTGGCATCCGTATCGACAATGACAATTCGGCCCTAGAATTAAACATACCCGGCACAAATGAAAGTTTCGACCTTTCCGCCGTCGCTTTCGAAAAGATCAATGTCGACCTGACATTGCGCGATCGTAGCCGGCTGATCGGCGCGGTGCCCACGCTGGGCGATGTTGAGGACGATCAGAACATCGGAACACCTCCGATTCTGGTCGGCGGCAATGCCAGTGCCACAGTGAGTTGGAATATTGCCAACCGGCTGCGGACCGCCTATGCCGGGATCACCGAACAGCAGGCGGAGTTGGAAGACGCCGAAGAGACCCGCGAGACAACCCAGGCCCGAATCGCCAACCTTGTAGGTTTTCTCAATGCCAACAAGTTCGGCTTCACCCGCCTGATCCTGCAACAGATCGAGCGCGAGCAGCTGATCTGCGTGCTCGACCAGCTCAGCGTCGCGGGGGTGCCCCTGCGCGAAATAGCCGGCACCAACCCCGTGGGTTTCTCGGGCGGCCATGTGGTGCTGCCGTTGAGACGGGCGCCACAGCTAGTACCCGCCGCCGCCCCCGCCTTCACCGTCGACCTGACCAAGATCGTCTCGGCGCTGGAGCAGTTGGTGGAGGCCCTCGAAGACGGGGATATCGCCCTGTCCGGCGCGGAAACCGCCATCGACACGATGGGCGCGTTTGCCGAAGGGCTGAGCCTGCTGCCCTCGACGCAAGAGCCCGAGCGGTCGCTCAGGGAACGGCTGGTTTCGCTGCGCAGCTTCCTCGTCCTAATTCTGACCACGACGGATCCGGCGGAGCGCACCGCGCTGATTGCCCAGACGCTGGATCATGTCCGCGCGATCCTCGCCTTCATCGAAGAGCCTGAGATCGATGCTGGTAGCGGCGGTGCGCTGAGTGGGCTTGATGCGATCCGGGTCTTTTATGATCGCATCATGGCGTTGACCAAGAGTCTGATGGAGCGACCGGTCGTCAGTTCCGAAACCAGCCTGCCCAGCCCGGCAGTCTTCATGGAGCCGGTTCTGAGCCAGGCCAAGGGCGCCGAGCTATATGACATCCGGCGCAATTCGCATTACGACATCCTGCCCTCGCCGGGGATCGGCACGGTCGACCCGAATGCCGATCGCTCCCAGCCGATGGAACTCAGCCCGACCGTACCGGGCGCCACCCTGCAGCAGGCCACACCGCCCAACTACCCCCTGCCCGGTACGCTCGCCGCTTTCGCGGCCGAAGCGGGCAAGCTGGACCTTTCAGCCATGATCCAGACCAATGCTTCCAGCCTTGCCACCACCCTGAACAACCTCACCACGCTTGCCACCGAGCTGGCCAAGGCCTCGTCCGGCCTGGCAGGCGACGCGCAGAAAGAGGTGCTGGCCCAGGCTGGCAAGATGGGCGAGAAGGTCGGCTCGATCGTCGAAAGCTCGCTGGGAGATATGGCGAAACTGGCCGAGAGCATGGGCCGCGAAACTCCACCGTCACCCGCGCCGACACCCCCGAACACCCAGCCTGACAGGGGCGGCGCGCTGAACGAAGACGAGCGGACCGAAGTCAAGAAGATGACCCGCAAGCAGAAGGAAAGGCGCAGGCGCACGCTGGGAATGCCCAGCACCCGGCCGGACCAGTTGAAGTACCAGTTCCAGTTTCTGTTCGAGGATCATATGGGCGCCACCTATGATTTCGGAGAGGCGCGGATCCTGGCGACCTTTTTCGAATATGGAAGCGATGTGCCGATGAACGGCAATATTCCGATCCCCTTCGAGGATGGCCGCTACATTCTGCCCGAAACCTATCTTCTGACCCCCGGGCGCAAGGCGACCTTCGGCGTGTTTGCCAGCTTTGGCGGCATGTCCGAGATTGGGGATAACGTCGTCATCAACCTACCCAATTCGCCGGACGTGGTGATGGAATTCAGGATGCGCACCAAGACCCTGGTAGTCGAGGCAGAGAGCGTGGTCAAGGCGGTTCACGAGGTCGTCAAGAACAGCGGCCTCAAACTGGCGGCCCAGGCGGCGCTGAAAGCGGCGCTTGAAGAGGTGGTGACACTGGGACTGGGGCTGAAGCTACCCTTCAAAGTGTTCGACATCGGCGCCGAGGCGTCCTCGAGCGAGAGCACGACCGTGGGCGGTGAGGCTAGTGGTAACCTGGCCGGCGAATACGCGTCATCGACGACCGCTACGGATGGCACCGACGTGACGGCTGGGGTGAAAACCAAATATGAGGTGACCATCCCACTATTCGCCTGGGACGTGAAAGTCTATTGACGGTGCCGGGGACCGCCGAGTGCCCGCCGTTACCACCCACAGTCCCCCCTTTGCCCCCGCCAGGTCACCCGGCAAAACAACGCGCACGGCCCAGCTCCGGGCACCGCGCCCATATTTTGAGGGAGGAAGGGGTGACAGCGGCTATGCTCTGACAAGGCCGCCCGGCCCAAACCGATTGAGGCATGTCATGGTTCGACCTCTCCGCTCTCTGTCTTGGCTCTGGACATCGCTCGCGCTCATATTGGGAGGGTTCGGCGGCTGGTGGCTGGGGCGTACCGATGCGCCGCAACCGGTGCCGGAGGCGCCGGTATTCAGCCTTGCCGGTAAAACCTATACCCGGGCGGAACTCCCCGCCCCCTATCCGAAGGCTTTGAAGCAGCTTCATCAGCAGGTGGACCTGGCCGAACACCGCCTGCTGGCAACGGCGGCCCTCGAGATTTACCTGGACCGGGAAACACGCCGGCTTAACCTGTCGCGGCAAGAACTGGAAGCCAGGGTCTTCGACGTGACACCGCCGACCAGCGCCGCGATCAGCAGTTTCTACCGGGACAACCGCGAGCGTATCGGCGTCGAGCTGGACGAGGCGCGGGCGTCCATCAGCAAACTCCTGTTACGTGAGCGCCGACAGCACGAGCAGGACGCCCTGGTCGCCAAACTGGTTAATTTGGGGGAGCTCGAATTCACCCGCACTCCGCCAGCCGATTAATTTCGGCAGCGCCCACGGGGCAGTGAACTAGCGGGGAGGCAGGTCCGGCACCGCGATGTTGGAACTCTCCTTCACCTCTTCCATTACGATGTAGCTGCGCGACTTGTCCACGTTTGGCAGCCGGATCAGCAGCTCCCCCAACAACTCGCGGTAAGCCGCCATCTCGCTGATACGGGCCTTGATCAGGTAGTCAAAATCCCCGGATACCAGGTGGCACTCCATGACATGGGGAAGCTTGAGCACCTCGCGCTTGAAGTCCTCGAATACGGTGCCGGAGCGATAGGTCAGGCTGATCTCCACGAATACCAGCAACCCGGCCTCGAGCTGCTTGGGCTCCAGCAGGGCTGTATAACCCTTGATCACGCCGTCCTTTTCCAGCCGTCGCACCCGCTCCAGGCAGGGGGTGGTGCTGAGCCCCACCTCCTGAGCCAGGTCGACATAGGAGATACGGCCGTTCTTCTGCAGCGTACGCAAAATATTGCGATCGATCCGGTCCAGCTCCCGCGCTTTTTTCGCCATCAATAATTTCCTTTGGTTTTTGCTTGTCAGCCAGCATCAACAGCTGCTTTTGGCGAGCATAAAGAAATATTATCTTAAGAACAGTTCCAATATAGGCGTTTTAAAGCGTGATTGAATGCCGAGCCACCGCAAGGGCACCAATCACCGGTTTTCCCCCTCTGATACCCCTGTTCTCCTTCCAGGCTTCCTGTTTAAATTAGCCCCGTGCCGTTAACTGCGGCTGTTGTAGCAAGGACACCGAAAATGACTCGAGCCGCCAAAGCCACCATCGACCTGGACGCCATTCGCCATAACTATCGCCTGGCCAAACGCCTCGCGCCTGCCGCCCGCGCCCTGGCGGTGGTCAAAGCCGACGCCTACGGCCACGGCGCGGTGGAGGTCGCCCAGGCCCTGGCTCCCGAGGCGGACGGTTTCGGGGTGGCCTGCCTCGAAGAGGCAATTCTGCTGCGCGACTCCGGGATCAAGAACCGCCTGGTGCTGCTGGAAGGCTTCTTTGAGCCTGCCGAGCTTGCACCCATAGCCCAGCTTGAACTGGATATCGTGATCCACAGCCTGCACCAAGTGGCGCAGTTTCTGGCCGCCCCCCTCGCCCGCCCGCTCAGGGTCTGGCTGAAACTGGACAGCGGCATGCACCGGGTGGGGCTGGACCCATCGGACCTGCGGTCGGCGTTTGCGCAGTTAAAGGCCAGCGACCGCGCCGCAGAGCTGCTGCTGATGACCCACTTCGCCCAGTCAGATGAAGATGGCTGCCGCCGCACTGCGGAGCAGCTGGCGCTGTTCCAGGCCACCTGCCGGGGCCTGCCGGCGCCGTGGAGCCTGGCCAACTCACCGACGCTGCTCGCCTGGCCCCAGGCCCACGGCGACTGGACCCGGCCGGGAATGATGCTTTACGGCGCCGACCCCCTGGAGACCCCCAATGCCGAGAGCCGACAACTGCAAAGCGCCATGGAACTCAGCTCGGAGCTGATCGCGATCCGCGACCTGCCCGCCGGCGAACCGATCGGCTACGGCGCCCGCTTTCGCTGCCAGCGCCCTACCCGCGTGGGGGTGGTCGCCATGGGCTACGGCGACGGTTACCCCCGCCACGCCCGAGACGGCACACCGGTGCTGGTCAACGGCCAGCGTTGTCCGCTGGCGGGACGGGTCTCCATGGACATGCTGACCGTGGATCTTACCGATCTCACCAACGTGAACATCGGCGACCCGGTCTGCCTCTGGGGGCCTCACCTGCCGGTCGCCGAAGTGGCCCGCTGGTGCGATTCGATCCCCTACCAACTGGTCACCACGCTGACGCCCAGGGTCAAACGCCACTACCGGAACCGCTGACCTGATCCAATATGCGCCTTCGTGCGTATAACAGACTAAATTCCGACACCACCAGGCCGATAACCCATGAGAGTCCGCTCATTACGGAGGCCGATGCTTATGTCCCCACTGATACAACCTGCCGCCACCGAATCCCACGCCGTCGAGGCCAAAGGCCCGCACAGCTTCTGGGTCCACCGTTTTGTCGATGATCCCGGCGGCGCAGGCCGGCGTTACAGCCGCGTGGTCTACTTCAGCCGCACTCGCGCAGATGCCGAAAGCTACGTGCAGGCCGTCGAGGGAACCCCGCCCGGACACTGAGCGCAGATTCAGGAAACCACCGGGGCCGGGAGATATTCCCGGGCCCTCGGTTTTTTTCGCCCTTTGCTATCCAACCTACCGACCTTCAGGTGATCTATGAAACACACTGCCACGGCCCTCGCCGTTGTTCTGGCGCTTGCCCTTTCGTCAACGGCCATGGCCAAGGATGCCCATGAGAAACGCCTGCCCCCCGGGCTGCAGAAGAAAGAGCAGCGGGGACAGGCGCTCCCGCCGGGCTGGCAGAAAAAACTGAGCAGAGGAGATGTGCTCGACGAGGATATCTACCGCGAGTCGACGGTGATCAAAGACGACAAGGGCCTGGTGACCATTCGGGTGGAAGGCAAGCTGATCAAAGTGATTGAGAATACCCGCGAGATCGTGGAGATCCTCGACACGCTCTGAGAATCAAACCTGAGCTAAGGATCCCCCTGAACTGCCGCCATGGCACCTGCGTGGCTGGCGGCAGCTTCCCTCCTCACGCTTCACGCTGAAGAGATTGACCGGGCCTTACTTCGGCTCCATACGGATGGCGCCGTCCAGGCGAATGGTCTCGCCGTTGAGGTAGGGATTACGGATGATGTGCTCGGCCAGGGCGGCGTACTCCACCGGATCGCCGAAACGCTTGGGGTTCTGCACCATCTGGATCAAGGGGTCGCGCACTTCGTCGGGCATGCCTTTCATCATCGGGGTGTCGAAAATACCCGGCGCGATGGTCATGATGCGAATCCCCAGCTTGGCCAGGTCCCGGGCGATCGGCAGGGTCATGCCGGCCACGCCCGCCTTGGAGGCGCTGTAGGCGGCCTGTCCCATCTGACCGTCAAAGGCCGCCACCGAGGCGGTGTTGATGATCACCCCGCGCTCGCCGTTTTCCGCCTCGTTCTTCGCCATCTGCTCGGCGGCCAGGCGCAGCACGTTGAAGGTGCCCACCAGGTTGATGTTGATCACCTGGCTGAACTTCGCCAGATCCAACGGGCCGTTGCGCCCCAGCACCTTGCCCGGGGTCGCAACGCCGGCGCAGTTGATGCACACGTGCACGGCCCCGAAGGCGTCCAGGGTACGGGCGAACCCGGCAGCGACGGAGTCGGCGTCGGTCACGTCCACCTTGGCAAACAGCGCCTTTTCGCCCAGTTCCTCGGTCAGGACGCGACCTGCCTCCTCGTTCAGATCAAAGGCGGCCACCCGGGCCCCTTTCGCCGCCAGCTCGCGACAGGTGGTCAGTCCCAGGCCCGAGGCCCCTCCGGTCACCACCACGGCCTTGTTGTTCAGCTCCATGTATACCTCGTCACATTCTTTGCGTGTTTATCGTTCTTCGTGCCAGCGCCTACACAAGAAGGGGCCGTCAGCACGCTGACGGCCCCCGGGTTGCGCTTAAGGCTCTAGCCCCGGCCGAGCCCGGCCTCGGCCATGGTCTCGGTAATCTCCGGCAAAATGGTCTCGTCGTCGATGGTCGAGGGCATGTTGTAGGCTTCCGCATCGGCAATTTTCCGCAGGATGGCGCGCAGAATCTTACCGGAGCGGGTTTTCGGCAGGCGCTGCACCACCACCGCCTTGCGGAAACAGGCGACCGCCCCGACCTCGGCCCGCACCAGGCTGACCAGCTCCTGCTGCAGTTGCGCCTCGTCCACCTCGGCGCCCTGCTTGAGCACCACCAGCCCCACGGGCACATGGCCCTTCATTTCATCGGCCACGGCAATCACCGCGCACTCCGCCACGGCGGGGTTCTTGGCGATCACCTCTTCCATCTCGCCGGTGCTCAGGCGGTGGCCGGAGACGTTGATAACATCATCCGTACGCCCGGTGATATAGACGTATCCGTCCTTGTCCTTAAAGCCGCCGTCGCCGGTGTGGTAATAGCCCGGGAACGCGGTCAGGTAGGACTGCTGGAAGCGCTCGGGGTTGTTCCAGATGGTCTGGGCCACCCCGGGCGGCATGGGCAGGCGCACCACGATATTGCCGTGTTCATCAGGGCCCAGCGCCTTACCGGCCGGGTCCACCACCTGGATATCGTAACCGGGCACCGGCACGCAGGTGGAGCCCAGGCGGGTCGGCACCGGCTCCACCCCCATCAAGGGCGCGGTCATCGGCCAGCCGGTTTCGGTCTGCCACCAGTGGTCGATCACCGGCACACCCAGCAGGCCGTCCAGCCAGCTGTAGGTGGACGAATCCAGCTTTTCACCGGCCACAAACAGCCAGCGCAGGCTGGAAAGGTCGTAGTTCTTCGCCAGCGCGCCCTCCGGGTCCTCCTTGCGGATAGCCCGAAACGCGGTGGGCGCGGCGAACATGGAGTTGACCTTGTACTCTTCGATCACCCGCCAGAAGGCCCCGGCATCGGGACTCTTGATCGGCTTGCCCTCGTAAAAGATGGCACTGCAGCCGCCCATCAGGGGGCCGTAGACGATAAAGCTATGGCCCACCACCCAGCCGATGTCGGAGGCACCCCACCAGACATCGCCGGCGTTCATGCCGTAGATGTTGCGCAGGGCGTACATCAGCGCCACCGCGTGGCTGCCGTTATCACGCACGATCCCCTTGGGCTTGCCGGTGGTGCCGGAGGTGTACAGGATGTAGAGGGGATGGGTGGACTCCACCGGGACACAGTCGACGTCCGCCACCCCTTCCTGGAATTGCTGCCAGTCCAGGTCACGCCCCGCGGTCATCTCCGCCCTGGCCTGCGGGCGCTGCAGTACCACGCAGTGATCCGGCTTGTGGGCCGACAGTTCAAAGGCCTTGTCCACCAGGGGCTTGTACTCGATCACCTTCTCGAATTCGAGGCCACAGGAGGCGGTGATCACCATTTTGGGTTCGGCGTCATCGATGCGGATCGCCAGCTCATTCGGGGCAAAGCCGCCAAACACCACGGAGTGAATCGCGCCCAGGCGAGCGCAGGCCAGCATGGCCACCGCCGCTTCCGGCACCATGGGCATGTAGATGACGACCCGGTCACCCTTCCCGATACCCTGGGCCTTGAGGGCACCGGCAAAGCGCTTCACGTCGGTCAGCAGCTGGTTGTAGGTGATCGCCCGCTTACTGCCGGTGGCGGGCGAGTCGTAGTAGAGGGCCACCTGCTCGCCACGGCCGTTGTCCACGTGGTAGTCCAGCGCCAGGTAACAGGTGTTCAGCTCGCCGTCGCTGAACCAGCGGTGGGTACCGTAATCGGCCTCGCTCAGGATTCGGTTCGGTTTTTTGTACCAGGCGATGGCGTCGGCCTGGCGAGCCCAGAAGGCTTCCTTGTCCGCGAGGGATTCTTTGTACTCACTTTGATAACCCATGTTGCAATCCTCTTCTAATTTTTATGTTGCAGCGTCGGTAAGGCCAAAACCGCAGCCTCACCCCGGACCTGTCTCAGCCCTCCAGGCGGGTGATGGCCTCTCGCCAGGCGTCCGGCAACGGCGCCTTGCCCCCCCGTTTGTAATCGACGCAGACGATCACCCCGCCTCCTTCGGCGGCGACCTTGCGGTGCTGGTGACTCACCACCCGGTGATGCAGGGTGAAGCGGTCCTCGCCGATCTCGGTGACCCTGACCCCCACGGTAATCCGGTCCGGGTACTCCAGGGGAATTCGATAGCGGCAGTCCATATGGCCCAGGATCGGCCCGATATCGCCGGCCTCGGCCCCCATGGCCCCCATTTTTTCCATGTAGGCCACGCGCCCGCTCTCGAACCAGCGCAGATACACCAGGTTGTTGACGTGGGCAAACGAATCCATGTCGCCCCATTGCACCGGTAACTCCAGGGTCACCGGGTAGTCACGCAGCAGCTCATCAATCGATTCGGACATAACTCTCCTTACGTAACCATCGTTAGCCAGGACACAAAAAAGCTCCCCGGAAGGAGCCTTTTCTCGTTTACTCGCCTTTCTGGTAGAGCTTGAGCAGGCTGGAGAAGTCCAGCTTACCGTTGCCGTGGGCCTGGTGCAGGTTGAACAGTCCGCGGGCGGCGGAGCCCATGGGCACCGGTGAGCCGCTGGTCTGACTCGCGTCCATGGCCAGCCCCAGATCCTTGCACATCAGGTCGGTCATAAAGCCCCCTTCGTAACCGCGGGACGCCGCCGAGTTCTCCTGCACCCCAGGCACCGGGTTGTAGACCTCAAGAGACCAGTTACGCCCGGAGCTGTTGAGCATGATCTCAGACAGCACCTTGGGATCCAGGCCGTTGTTGATGCCCATGTTCAACGCTTCCACGGTACCGGCCATGTGAATCGCCAGCAGCATGTTGTTACAGGCTTTGGCCAGCTGGCCGGCACCGGCATCACCGGCATGGAAGATGTTCTTGCCCATGCACTCGAGTACCGGCTTGGCCCGGGAAAATCCGGCTTCGCTGCCCCCCACCATGAACGCCAGGGTGCCGGCGGCGGCAGCGGCGATACCCCCGGAGACCGGCGCATCGACAAACTGGATTCCGCGCGCCTCGGCGGCGGCGCCCAGCCGGCGGGCGGTATCAGCATCGATGGTGCTGCAGTCGATCGCCAGGCACTCCTTGGAGACCTTGTCCAGCAGGGCGTCCTGCTTCACCAGCACCGATTCGACGTGCTTGCCCGCGGGCAGCATGGTGATCAGGTACTCCACCCCCTCGGCGGCTTCCACGGCGCTGGGGGCGGCCACAGCGCCCGCTTCCACGGCATGCTGCAGTGCCGCCTCGGAGAGGTCAAAGACGTGCACCTCGTGCCCGGCCTTGACCAGGTTGGCAGCCATGGGGCCGCCCATGTTGCCGAGGCCGACAAATGCGATTTTGGACATAACGTTCACCTTTTGTTTTTGTAATTTCTGTTCCTTCTGGGCGTCGCCGCGACTACATGTCCGCCAGCGGCTGCTCCCCGTTCCAGGGGGACGTGAAGAGCCCCTCGATCCAGGCCGTGTCTACCTCGTCCAGGGACTTGAACTTCCAGTCGGGCTTGCCGTCCTTGTCGATCAGCAGGGCGCGTACCCCTTCGGCAAACTCCCCGGCCCGGCTGCAGTTGACCGACAGATCGAGTTCGGCCTGGAACACCTGCTTGAGCGACAGGTGGCGCCCCCGCTTGAGCTGGGCATCGATCAGCACCATGGCCGCCGGGCTGCCGGCGCGCGCGGCCTGCTGGGCCTTCTGCAGCCAACGGTCGTCGGTTTCCAGGGCCAGGATGGCGGCCACCTTGTCTTTCAGCTCGTAGTGATCCATCAGGCTGTTGATCACATCGAAGTGGGCCAGCACCTGGGACTCTGGCTGCGCCTCAAGGCTCTGCTGCTCCAGCGCGCGCAATACGGTGTTGGTGCCGTGATGCAGGGCTTCCAGGCTGTCGCCCCACTCCACCGCCTGCAGCCGCTCCAGCATCTCGCCCTTCTTGTCACTCTTCAAAAAGCGGTCCGCAAGGCCCAGGTAGCGGCAATCGGCCGCGTTCAGGGCGCTGGCGGTGAGCCCCAGGAACAGGCCGACATGCCCAGGCATGCGGTTGAGGAACCAGGTTCCTCCCACGTCGGGGTAGAGGCCGATGCTCACTTCAGGCATGGCGATGCGCGATGTTTCGGTGACCACCCGGTAGTTGGCGCCGGCCATCAGGCCGAGACCACCGCCCATGACGATGCCGCTGCCCCAGACGATGAGCGGCTTTTCAAAGCAGTGGATGGCGTGATCCAGGCGGTACTCCTCGGTGAAGAAGGTCTCGCAGAATCCGTCCTCCCCTTCACCGGTCATGCCGAGGTAAAGGTTACGGATATCGCCCCCGGCACAGAAGGCCTTGGTGCCCGCCCCGTCCAGCACCACCGCCGCGACCTCGGGGTCCTGCTGCCAGCGGGACAGGTTGGGCGCCAGCAGACGGATCATCTCCAGGGTCAGGGCGTTCAGGCTCTTCTCGGCGTTAAGGGTGGCCTGGACCACCTTCTTGCCATTGCCCGCCGGGTGTTCGGTAATCATCAGTGCGTTCGCTTCCATGGCATTCTCCTCTGCTTACCGCTCAGCGGTTCTTCCACTCGGGCTTGCGCTTTTCCAGGAAGGCGCTCACCCCTTCCTTCTGATCCTCGGTGTGGAACAGGTCGGCAAAGTACTCACGCTCGGTGGGCAGGGTGATGGCATTGCTGTGCTGGTGATTCAGCTGGATCAGCTCCTTACAGGCAGCGACCGACGAGGGGCTCTGCTCGGCAACCCGCTCGGCGATTTCCAGGGCCTTGTCCAGGGCGCCGCCCTGGGGCACCACTTCCTCCACCAGCCCGATCTCCAGGGCCTTGTCCGCCTTAATCCGCTCGCCGCAGAGAATCAACCGCTTGGCCCAGGCCATGCTGGTCAGGTTGAGCAGGTTTTGGGTGCCGCCGGCACAGGGCAGCAGCCCCACCTTGGCCTCGGGCAGCGCCATCTGGGCCTGCTCCTCGGCGACGCGCAGGTCGCAGGCCAGGGCCACTTCCAGGCCTCCGCCCATGGCGAAGCCGTTGATGGCGGCGATGGATACGCCGCGGAACCGGCTCAGGGTCTCGAAGGCCTCGCCGAAGGCGCGCGCCGCATCCCGGGCAACGCCCACGTCCCCGTCGGCGAACTGGTTGAGGTCGGCCCCGGCGGAGAAGAACTTGTCACCCTGCCCGGTGACCACCAGCGCATAGATATCCCGGTCCGCGTTCAGCTCCTCCACGGTCGCCTTCAGCGCCTGCAGGCTCTGGATCGTCCAGGTGTTGGCCGGGGGGTTGTTCATGGTGATCAGGGCGGTGTGGCCGCGCTTTTCCACTAGAATCTTGTCGCTCATCGCTTAAACCTCTTGCTGCGGTGCTTGCCTGCACCCTGTTTAACGGGTTAACGGAGCGGGCGTCGCCCGCTCTTTAAGGTACGCCGGCGGATCCTTGTTAAAGGACGCTGGCAGTCCCTGCTTAAATAATGCTGGAGGCGCCTTCGCTCAGCAGCCGGCGGGCAATGATCACCCGCATGATTTCGTTGGTGCCCTCCAGGATCTGGTGCACCCGGGTGTCCCGCACGTGGCGTTCCATGGGGTACTCCTTGATGTACCCGTTGCCGCCGTAGATCTGCAGGGCCGCGTCGCACACCTGGAAGCCCACGTCGGTGGCAAAACGCTTGGCCATGGCGCAGTAGGTGGTCTTGTCCGGGTCGTTGTTATCCAGCTTGAACGCCGCCAGGCGGATCATCTGCCGGGCCGCCACCAGCTCGGTGGCCATGTCGGCGAGCTTGAACTGCAGCCCCTGGAACTGGGCCAGCTGTTTGCCGAACTGCTTGCGCTCCTGCATGTAGGCGGTGGCGCTGTCCAGCGCCTGCTGAGCGGTGCCCACGGAACAGGTGGCGATATTGATGCGACCGCCATCGAGCCCCTTCATGGCGATCTTGAAACCGTCGCCCTCCTCCCCCAGGCGGGCGCTGACCGGCACCCGCACGTCGTCGAAGGTGATCATGCGGGTGGGCTGGCTGTTCCAGCCCATCTTGTCTTCCTTACGCCCGTAGCTGATCCCCTCGAGGGTGGCGTCAACCGCGAAGGCAGATATGCCCTTGGGCCCTTCGGCGCCGGTGCGGGCCATCACCACCAGCACGTCGGTGTCTCCGGCGCCGGAGATAAAGCACTTGCTGCCGTTGAGGATGTAGTGGTCGCCGTCTCGGCGAGCGCTGGTCTTGAGAGAGGCCGCATCAGAGCCGGCGTTGGGCTCGGTCAGGCAGTAGGAGGCCAGCTGTTCACCCATCACCAGACTCGGGCACCAGCGCTCAATGGTCTCGCTATTGCCGAACTCGCCGATCATCCAGGTGGCCATGTTGTGAATGGTGATAAAGGCGGTGGTGGAGGTGCAGCCCATCGCCAGCTGCTCGAAGATAACGTGGGCGTCCAGGCGCGAGAGCCCCATGCCGCCCGCGCTCTCGGGGGTGTAGATGCCGCAGAAACCCAGCTCACCGGCTTTTTTGATCACATCCTTCGGAAAGATCTGCTTCAGATCCCACTCGCCGGCCGCCGGCGCCAGCTCCTGCTCGGAAAAGGCCCGCGCCGCATCGGCAAAGGCCACCTGGTCTTCGGTCAGATTAAAATCCATACGCGTTCTCTTATTATCTCTCTGAGGGCGGCGCGGGCGAGGCGCCAGCCCTGCGTTCATAAAGAAGCTGAAAAAATGGCCGAACGATTTTTTCAGGCTCCCTGGCAAGGGCTAAAAAGGGAGGCGCGTCGCGCCTCCCGAAAACGGCCGGGGAATGAGCCCCGGCCAGGTGCTAAGCCTACTTCAGGTTGATAGTCATGTTGGCGCCGGTGCTGATGTCATCTTCAAACCAGCGCGCGGTGACGGTCTTGGTCTCGGTGTAGAACTTCACCGCCTGCTTGCCGTAGGCATGCTGGTCACCGTAGAACGACTTGCGCCAGCCGGTGAAGGAGAAGAAGGGCAGCGGCACCGGCACCGGTACGTTGATGCCCACCTGGCCCACCTTGATCTCGTGCTGGTACTTGCGCGCCGCGGCGCCGGACGCGGTAAAGATGGAGGTGCCGTTACCGTAGGGGTTGTCGTTGACCAGGGCGATGGCCTCTTCCAGGGTGTCCACTTCGATACAGCAGAGCACCGGACCGAAGATCTCCTCCTTGTAGATGGACATGTCGGTGGTCACGCCGCGGAACAGGGTCGGGCCCACCCAGTTGCCGTCGGGGTAGCCCTCGACCTTGCAGTTGGAGCCGTCCAGCAGGCACTCGGCGCCTTCTTTCTTGCCGGCCTCGATAAAGCTGAGAATGCGGTCCTTGGCCTGGGGGTTGATCTGGGGGCCGTAGGCCGCCTCGGGGTCGTTCCAGGCGCCGGGGCGCACCTTGGAGAGCGCTTCCTGGATCTCGGGGATCCACTCCCGGGACTCGCCCACGAACACCGCCACGGAGATGGCCATGCAGCGCTGGCCGGCGGCCCCGGCGGAAGCGCCCACCAGGTTGTTGATCATCTGGTTCTTCTGGGCGTCGGGCATCACCACCATGTGGTTCTTGGCGCCGGCGAAGGCCTGCACGCGCTTGAGGTGATCGGTGCCGGTCTTGTAGATGTACTCGCCCACTGCCACAGAGCCGACGAAGGAGATCGCCTGGGTCTCCGGGTGGGTCAGCAGCGTGTCCACCTGCTCCTTGGAGCCGTGTACCACCTGCAGCACACCCTCGGGAGCGCCGGCCTCGACGAAGAGTTCAGCCAGACGGGTGGGGGTGTTCGGGTCCTGCTCGGAGGGCTTGAGGATAAAGGTGTTGCCGCAGGCGATCGCCATGGGGAACATCCACAGGGGGATCATGGCCGGGAAGTTAAAGGGCGTGATACCAACGCAGACGCCGAGGGGCTGGGTGTAGCTGTAGCTGTCGATCTTGCGGGCCACGTTCTCCATGGTCTCGCCCATGGACAGGGTGGCGATGTTGCAGGCGTGCTCGACCACCTCGATGCCGCGGAACACGTCTCCCTTGGCGTCCTCGAAGGTCTTGCCGGTCTCCTCGGAGAGGATGGTGGCGATCTCGTCGTGGTGCTCCTTGAGCAGCGCCTGGTAGCGCAGCATCAGTCGCGCGCGCTCGGAAACAGGGGTCTCCTTCCAGGTCTCAAAGGCCTTGGCGGCGCTGGCGATGGCACGCTCCATCTCCGCATCGGTGGCGCAGGGCACCTGGGCGATCACCTCCTGGGTGGCGGGGTTGGTCACCGGGATCCAGCGCTCGGATTCGCTCTGGACAAACTGGCCGTCGATAAAGAGGGGGACTTGCTTACTCATGCTGTTCACCTTTGCTTGCGGCGTGACCTGCCGTGTTCTTATTTGTGGGTCGAATCTCAATTAGGTCGCTACTGCTTGACGCTTGTTTACGATTTAAGCACAGCGCCCACACCCTCTAGGATTGATAAAATTGCCCTAATAATGGACTATATTGTCATTTTCCTGCACCAAAGTAGAACAAAGGTCTAATGAGTCGACCCTCCAGCTGGCCCCTACCCGCCGACAGCGCCCGTTACGTCGTGCCACGCGCCCTGGTCGACCAGCTGCGCCGGCACCCCCTCTCCCGGGAGCTCTATCCCCTGGGCATCGGCCACTACGTGGCGGCACGGGGCCACGCCATGGAGCGCGAAAACCACGACGATTACCTGCTGATCTACTGCACCGAGGGCCGCGGCGAACTGATCGTAGGTCCCCGTCGGGGCCACCTGGAGGCGGGCCAGCTGGTGCTCCTGCCGCAGGGACTGGCCCATCGCTACCGGGCTGACGACAGCCAGCCCTGGAGCATCTACTGGGTGCACTTTGAAGGCGAGGCGGCGGCGGCCTTTGTACGCCACCTGTCCCTTGACCCGGCCTACCCGGTGATCGATCTGGGCCAGAATGCCAAACTGATCGCCGATTTCGAGAACCTGCTCCAGGTCCGGCAAAGCGGCTACCAGCTCAAGCCCTTCCTGCACGCCGCCAACCAGCTGCGCCAGATCCTCAGCTACCTGGCGCTGCTGCGCAGCCGCGACAGCACCCGCGCGGGGCTCGATCTGGAGCGGGTGCACAGCTACATGCAGGCCCATATTCACCAGTCCCTGGAGCTCGATACCCTGGCCCGGCAGGTGAACCTCTCCAAGTACCACTTTGCCAAGCGCTACAAGGAGCTCACCGGCACCAGCGCCATCAACCACTTTATCAACCTGAAAATCGAACACGCCTGCCAACTGCTGGACCTGGGCCACCAGAGCGTCAGCGAAATCAGCTATGCCCTGGGCTATGACGATGCCTACTACTTCTCCCGCATCTTTAAAAAGGTGATGGGGCTCTCCCCCACCGCTTACCGCAAGATGCGACTGGGGTCCTGGCCCAGGCCCCAAACCTGAAAGGGCGCGGCCTCCTTGGCCGCGCCCTTTCTACAACTTAAGACAACTTCTACCTAGACAATATTGTGGAGGCGCGGTTACAGCATCTCCACCGCCACGGCCGTTGCCTCGCCACCGCCGATGCACAGCGAGGCCACGCCCTTGCGCTTGCCCTGATGCTTGAGCGCGTGCAGCAGGGTCACCAGAATCCGCGATCCCGAGGAGCCGATGGGGTGGCCCAGGGCGCAGGCGCCGCCGTGAATGTTCACCTTGCCTGGATCCAGCCCCAGCTCGCTGGTGGCGAGCATGGTGACCACGGCGAACGCCTCATTGATCTCAAACAGGTCCACTTCGTCCTTATCCCAGCCGGCACCTTCCAACACCTTTTGAATGGCACCGATAGGCGCGATGGTGAACTCCGCCGGCAGCTGGGCATGGGTAGCATGGGCCTTGATCCGCGCCAGCGGCGTGAGCCCCTGGTGGGCGGCCTCGGCTTCGCTCATCAACAGCAGCGCCGAGGCGCCGTCCGAGATGGAGCTGGAGTTGGCGGCGGTAACGGTGCCATCCTTCTTGAAGGCGGGGCGCAGCTTGCGGATCTTGTCCAACTGGGCGTTGCCGGGCTGCTCGTCGGTATCCACCCGCACCTCGCCCTTACGGGACGCGACCGTCACCGGCACGATCTCCTCGGCGAAGTCGCCGTTCTCGATGGCGGCCAGGGCCTTCTGCAAGGAGCCGATGGCAAAATCGTCCATGGCCTCGCGGGTCACCCCGTAATCGTCAGCGGTCTTCTGGGCGAAGGTACCCATCAGCCCGCCCTCGTAGGCATCCTCAAGGCCGTCGAGGAACATGGAGTCCAGCACCTGGCCGTGCCCCATGCGCATGCCGGTGCGCGCCTTGGGCAGCAAGTAGGGGGACTGGCTCATGCTTTCCATACCCCCCGCTACCATCACCTTGGCGCTGCCGGCCTTGATCTGGTCGTGGGCCAGCATCACCGCCTTCATGCCCGAGCCACACATCTTGTTGACCGTGGTGCAACCGGCGGCCTTTGAAATTCCGGCACCCAGCGACGCCTGCCGCGCCGGCGCCTGGCCGAGTCCCGCGGGCAGCACGCAGCCCATCACCACTTCGTCGACCTTCTCCGGCGCCAGACCGGCCCGCTCCAGGGTGGCCTTGATGGCGGTGGCGCAAAGATCCGGCGCCCGTACGGCGCTCAATGCACCCTGCAGCCCCCCCATGGGGGTGCGGGCAGCGGAAACGATTACAATACTGTTGTCACTCATGGCGGAAAACACTCGCTCACTCTAGTTTACGTTAACGTAAATCAAATCATTCAAGAAAAGGCCGCGTTCGTCAAGCGCAGTGACCAACGCGACCCACTTAACACACCCGCCTCGCGACTATGCTACCGCCTCGCGACCGCGCTACCGCCTAGGAAGCCGCAGGCGACGCGCACTCGCGGGGCGTGATTCCCTGGGCCTCGGCGTACCGCGCCGCAGAGGCCTCGATCATCGACCGCACCAGCTCCCGGTCCGACTCCACCCAGTCGGTAAGCGGCACCCAGCGCGCCCCGTCCCACTGGGAAAAGATCACCGCCCCGCCCCCTTCGTGGTCGGCACAGCTCAACTTCAGCGGCTGCGCCAGCCCCTTGAATCCCAGAGCCTCGATATCCGCCTCGCTCAGATCCAGGTTCTCCAGCCCCCAGCGCACCTCCTCACCGCTGAGCGGGCGCACCCCGTACTTTTCCTGGGCCCGCCGAATGGCCTCAACCGTCAGCATGCCGGTAATCAGGCCCCGGTTATGGTAGACGCTGCCAACCCGCGCCGGATCATCCAGATCGCCCAGACCCCGGTCGTAGACCTGGCTTTTCAGGTCCCGGTGCACGTCAAAACCGGTCCCCCCAGGGTGAAAGCCGGCAGCGATAAACCCCTTGGCCGCGTCGCCGGCGGGAATCACGTCTTCTTCGGCACCGGACCACCAGACCCCGACCATCCGCTCCCGGGGATAGCCCACCTTGGCCGCGGTCTTGAGCGCGGTCGGATTCATCACCCCCCAACCTCGCAGGATCACCCAGTCCGGATTAAGCCGGCGAATCTTCAACCACTGGGAGTGCTGTTCGGTGCCCGGGTGCGGCACTTCCAGATGCACCACCCGAAAGCCATACCGTTCGGCCTGGCGGTCCAGGATAGGCACCGTCTCACGTCCGTAACCCGAACCGTGATGCAGGTTGACCAAGGTTTTGCCCTTGAGCCGCTCCATCCCCCCTTCCTGCATGCCGATAAAGCGGATTTTGGCGCTGTTCTGGCTCCAGTAGGTGGTCACCAGCGGAAAGGCATAGGGGAACACCCGCCCGTCGGCGGAATCGGAACGCCCGTAGCCCACCGACAACACCGGAATCCTGTCCTTGCGCGCCCGCGGCAGCACGGAGTAGGTCGCCCCGGTACTGACAAACTGAAACAGGGGCGCCCCCCGCTCACCCTTGTCCTTCAGCCGCTCGTAACAGGCCACCGCCCGCGGCGTGCGGTACTCGAACTCGCACTCCTCCCAGACCAGGCGCACCCCGTTGATGCCCCCGTCCCGTTCATTGATCAGATTGAAGTAGTCGAGCATCCCGCCAAACACCCCGCTCCCCCCGGCGGCGTAGGCGCCGACCCGATAACTGGGTACCGGTATGAACTGCTCGGCGGCATAGGACGCCCCGCCCCCCAGGGTCGCCACCAAAAAGGCAGCCCCGGCCGCCCACTTTCCCAGGTACTTCATCGACATCATTCTTATTCTCCTCGCGATGACCACTGCGCAGCGATTGCCGCCGGCCCCTTCAGCACCACCCAGCAGATTAGCCCAACAGCCCGCGTCCGGCGCAATGCTGCTTTGGAATCACTCCCTGCTCAAAACCCCATAGGATATTTACGTCAACGTAAACTTTGGCTAGCATAGAACCCCCTATCCCAAGCAGTACGGCCGCCTTCATGACCCAGACCTACTCCATCAGCGACCTTTCGAAAGAGTTCGATATCACCACCCGCAGCATCCGCTTCTACGAGGACCAAGGACTGCTCAAACCGGCTCGCCGGGGCCAGACCCGAATCTACTCCAAGCGCGACCGGGTGCGACTGATGCTGATTCTGCGCGGCAAACGGCTGGGCTTCTCCCTGGCCGAAACCAAGGAGCTGTTCGACCTTTACGATATCAGCCCCAGCAACAAGCCGATACAGCTTGAATACATGCTCGGGATTATCGACGCCAAGAAAGCGGCGCTGGAACAGCAGATCAAGGACATCGCCATGCTCAAGCTCGAGCTGGAGACCGCCGAAGAGCGCTGCCGCAAGGCCCTGCAAGAGCAGCAAGACAAAGCCAGCTAACCCCGTAACAGGCGCAAGCGCCTGTTACATTTGCCTACAAGCACTCGCTTTACGTTTACGTAAACTTACTTTACCATCCCCCACTCCTACATCATCCGAATGCAATACGGGATTGTGCCTATGACAACCCTCCAGACAAAAATAAACACCCGCACCGCCGACTTTCAGGCCAACAAGGACGCCATGGAAGCCGCCGTGGGCGACCTGCAGGACAAGGTCGCACAGCTGGCGCAGGGCGGAGGGCCCAAGTACCAGGAGCGCCACACCAGCCGTGGCAAGCTGCTGCCCCGGGACCGGATCAACCACCTGCTGGATGAGGGCTCGCCCTTCCTGGAACTCTCCCAGCTGGCGGCCTACGGCGTCTATGACGAAGACGTCCCGGCCGCCGGCATCATCACCGGCATCGGCCGAGTGAGCGGCCAGGAGTGCATGATCGTGGCCAACGACGCCACGGTAAAAGGCGGCTCCTACTTCCCGCTGACGGTCAAAAAGCACCTGCGCGCCCAGGCCATCGCCGAAAAAAACCACCTGCCCTGCATCTACCTGGTGGAGTCCGGCGGCGCCAACCTACCCCGCCAGGACGACGTATTCCCCGACCGCGACCACTTCGGCCGCATCTTCTACAACCAGGCCCAGATGTCCGCCAAGGGGATTCCCCAGATCGCCGTGGTCATGGGGCTGTGCACCGCGGGCGGCGCCTACGTGCCCGCCATGGCGGACGAGTCCATCATCGTCCGCAACCAGGGCACCATCTTCCTGGCCGGTCCGCCCCTGGTCAAAGCGGCCACCGGCGAAGTGGTGAGCGCCGAGGACTTGGGGGGCGCGGACGTACACTGCAAGACCTCGGGCGTCGCCGACCACTACGCGGAAAACGACAAGCACGCCCTTGAGCTGGCCCGCCAGGCGGTGGCGCGCCTCAACCGGCGCAAGCGGATCGACCTGGATGTGCGCCCATCGGTGCCGCCCCGCTACGCTGCCGAGGAGATCTACGGCATCGTCGGCACGGACCTGAAAAAGCCCTACGACGTGCGCGAAGTGATCGCCCGTATCGTCGACGACTCCGATTTCGACGAATTCAAGAAGTACTACGGCACCACCCTAGTAACCGGTTTTGCCCGCGTTCACGGCTACCCGGTGGGCGTCATCGCCAACAACGGCGTGCTCTACTCCGAGTCGGCCCAGAAGGGAGCCCACTTCATCGAGCTCTGCTGCCAGCGCAAGATTCCCCTGCTGTTCCTGCAGAACATCACCGGCTTCATGGTGGGCAGCAAGTACGAGGCCGAGGGGATCGCCAAACACGGCGCCAAGATGGTGACCGCCGTCTCCTGCGCCCAGGTACCCAAACTCACCGTACTTATCGGCGGCAGCTTCGGCGCCGGCAACTACGGCATGTGCGGCCGCGCCTACGACCCCAATTTCCTCTGGATGTGGCCCAACGCCCGCATCTCGGTAATGGGCGGTGAACAGGCCGCCGGGGTACTGGCCCAGGTCAAGCGCGACGGCATCGAGCGCACCGGGGGGAGCTGGGATCCCGAGGAAGAGGCCCAGTTCAAGGCCCCGATCAAGGAGATGTACGAAAAGCAGGGGCACCCCTACTACGCCAGCGGCCGGCTCTGGGATGACGGCGTCATCGACCCTGCCCAGACCCGCGACGTAATCGGCATGGGACTGGCCGCCGCCCTCAACAAACCGATCGAAGAGACACGTTTCGGCGTGTTCCGGATGTAAGGAGAGTCGCCGATGAGTAACGATACCGTTCTTTACACCCAGGATGACCGCGGCGTCGCCACCCTGACCCTGAACCGCCCCGAGGTGCATAACGCCTTTGATGACGCCATCATCGCGGCCCTTATCCAGCACCTGGAGGCGGTGGCCGAAAATCCCGAGGTGCGGGTACTGGTCCTGCGCTCGGAAGGTAAGAACTTCTCCGCCGGGGCCGACCTCAACTGGATGCGGCGCATGGCTGAGAACAGCTTTGATGACAACATGGTGGATGCACGGGGACTGGCGCGCCTGATGCAACTGCTTAACGACCTGCCCCAGCCCACCATTGCCCTGGTCCAGGGAGCCGCCTTTGGCGGCGCGGTGGGCCTGGCTGCCTGCTGCGACATGGTGGTCGCCACCCACGCCAGCCGCTTCTGCCTCAGCGAGGTGAAGATCGGCCTGATACCGGCGGTCATCAGCCCCTACGTGGTGCGGGCCATTGGCGAGCGCCAGGCGCGCCGCTACTTCCTCACCGCCGAAACCTTCGACGCCGATCTGGCGCAGCACTGGGGCCTGGTCCATCAGGTGGTGGCCGAAACCGCGCAACTGGACGCGGCGGCCGAGGCGCTGATCGCCCAGCTGCTGGGCAACAGCCCCCAGGCGATCGCCCAGGCCAAGCAACTGATCGACGCGGTGGCTAACCGCCCCACCGATGCGGCCGTGATCGAAGACACCGCCCGGCGCATCGCGGAGATTCGGGTCAGTGCCGAAGGCCAGGAAGGGCTGAGCGCCTTCCTCAACAAGCGCAAGCCCAGCTGGATTCAGGAGTAAGCCCCATGTTCGAAAAGATTCTGATTGCCAACCGCGGCGAGATCGCCTGCCGGATTATCCAGACCGCCCACCGCCTGGGAGTCAAGTGCGTGGCGGTCTATTCCGAAGCCGACCGCAACGCCCGCCACGTGGCCCTGGCCGACGAGGCCTTTCTCCTCGGCCCGGCCCCCAGCCGGGAAAGCTACCTGCGGGTAGACAAGATCATCGAGGTGGCCAAGCAGAGCGGCGCCCAGGCCGTCCACCCGGGTTACGGTTTCCTGTCGGAGAACGCCGACTTCGCCCGCGCCTTGGAAGCCGCGGGAATCACCTTCATCGGCCCGCCCGTGGGCGCCATCGAAGCCATGGGCTCCAAGAGCGCGGCCAAACAGATCATGGAGAAGGCCGGAGTCCCCCTGGTACCCGGTTACCACGGCGACGACCAGCGCAAGGAGCTGATCAAGCGTGAAGCGGACCGTTGCGGCTACCCGGTGCTGCTCAAGGCGGTCGCCGGCGGCGGCGGCAAGGGCATGCGCGTGGTCTGGAACGAGAAGGAGTTCGACGAGGCCTTTGAAGCGGCCCGCCGCGAAGGCGAGAGCAGCTTCGGCAACGGCGACCTGCTGGTGGAGAAATACCTCACCAAGCCCCGCCACGTAGAGCTGCAGGTGTTCGCCGATACCCAGGGCAACGCCGTTTACCTGGGCGATCGCGACTGCTCGGTGCAGCGCCGCCACCAGAAGGTGATCGAAGAGGCCCCCGCCCCCAACATCGCCCCTGAGATCCGCCGGGCCATGGGCGAGGCGGCCGTGAACGCGGCCCGCGCCATCAACTACGTGGGCGCCGGCACCGTGGAGTTTCTCTACGACGAGGACGGCAGCTTCTACTTCATGGAGATGAACACCCGTCTGCAGGTAGAGCACCCGGTGACCGAGCTGGTGACCGGACAGGACCTGGTGGAGTGGCAGCTCAAGGTGGCCAGCGGCCAGCCCCTGCCCCTGGACCAGTCCCAGGTTAAACTCGGCGGCCACTCCCTGGAGGTACGGGTCTACGCCGAGGATCCCGACGCCGATTTCCTTCCCGCCACCGGTACCCTGGACTACCTGCGCACGCCCCAGGAGAGCCGCTACGTTCGGGTCGACACCGGGGTTATCGAAGGCGACGAGGTCAGCCACTACTACGACCCCATGATCGCCAAGCTGATCGTCTGGGACGAGAGCCGCGACCTGGCGATCCGCCGCCTGGAGCAGGCCCTGGAGGCTTACCAGATCTGCGGCGTGAAGACCAACCTGCAGTTCTTGAGCAACCTGGCCGGCAGCCAGGCATTCAAGGATTTCGCCGTGGACACCGGCTTTATCGAACGCAACCGGGAGGCCCTGTTCGTCCGCGAGGAGATCGACGAGGAGCGCTACATCGCCCTGGCCGCCTGCTACCTGACCCTGGCCCGCAAGCGCCAGGCCAGCAACCCGGATGACCCCACATCCCCCTTCAACCAGCTCAACAACTGGCGGCTCAACGCCACCCAGGCGCTGCCCTACGAGCTGGTTCACGGGGAGCATCGTTACGCGGTGCGGGTGCTGGAGCGGGACCAGGCGTTCGAAATCACCCTCAACAACACCAGCTTCAAGGTCAAGGGGCGCCTGGACGGCGACCGCCTGGATGCGAGCCTCAACGGCCACCGCTTCAGCCTCTCGGTGTTCCAGAAGGCAGAGGCCCTGACCCTCTTCCACGACGGTCGCCAGTTCCAGTGCGAACGTCACGTGGAGGTTTACGGTGAGAACGATTACGGCGCCGAGGCGTCGCTGGCCGCCCCCATGACCGGCACCGTCGTCGCCGTACTCAAGGAACAGGGCAGTCTGGTGACGGCCGGTGAAGGGCTGATCGTGATCGAGGCGATGAAGATGGAGCAGACCATTTTCGCGCCCCACGACGGCACCGTCGAGGAGATCTTCTTCCAGCCGGGTGACCTGGTGGACGAGGGCGCCGAACTGCTGGCCATGAGCCAGGCGGAGGAGTAGTCATGGCGCTGCCCAAGTCCGTACGCCTGGTGGAAGTGGGCCCCCGGGACGGCCTTCAGAACGAACCCGGCGAAGTGATTGCCACCGCGGTGAAGGTCGAGCTGATCGAACGCCTGGCCGATGCCGGCCTGCGTTATATCGAGTCGGCCAGCTTCGTCTCCCCCAAGTGGGTCCCGCAGATGGGCGACGCACGGGAGGTGATGACCGGAATTCACCGTCGGCCCGGCGTCACCTATGCCGCCCTCACCCCCAACCTGAAGGGGCTGGAGGGGGCCATCGAGGCGGGCGTCGAGGAGGTCGCGGTCTTTACCGCGGTGTCCGAAAGCTTCACCCAGAAGAACATCAACTGCAGCGTGGCGGAAAGCCTGGCCCGCTTCGAGCCCCTGATGACCAGGGCCACCGACGCGGGGCTGCGGGTACGGGGCTACGTCTCCACCACCCTGGGCTGCCCCTACGAGGGGGAAATCGCCCCGCAGAAGGTGGCGCCGGTGGCCCGCAACCTGCTGGAGATGGGCTGCTACGAGATCAGCCTGGGAGACACCATCGGCACCGGCACCCCGCTCAAAGCCAAGCGCATGCTCGAGGCGGTGAGCCGCGAGGTGCCACTGGACAAGCTGGCCGCCCACTTCCACGACACCTACGGCCAGGCCCTGGCCAACCTCTACGCCGTGCTCGAAGAGGGGCTCGCGGTGATCGACGCCTCGGTGGCCGGGCTCGGGGGCTGCCCCTACGCCAAGGGGGCCTCGGGCAACGTCGCCACCGAAGACGTGGTGTACCTGCTGCAGGGGCTGGGCATCGAGTGCGGCGTGGACCTGAACAAGCTGATCGCGGCCGGACGCTACATTACCGGTGAGCTCGGCCGCCGCAGCGGTTCAAAGGTGGCCCTGGCCTGCGGCTAGGGCGATACACCGAACGGCGGCCCCCCGGTCAAACCGGGGGGCCGCCGTTACATTTGGTTACATTGGAGCAAAATTGGGGCAACAGTGATCGGTTACAGTCAGCGGTCACATCGAGTAAAGGTCGCGCGCCGCTGTGGCGCGACCCCGTGGTCCCAGAATAAAAAATAAATAACGACCCAGGAGGGAGTCGATGGCCCAACCCGACCATATCACCGCGCTGAATTTGGCAATCCCGGCCCGTGAGGGACTGCCGGAGGGATTTCAAAAATACTTCGCCAAGTGCGATGAGAAACTGGGCATGGTGCCCAACGTTCTGGCCGCCTACAGCCACAACCCCGCGCAACTGGACGTCTTCTCCCGGTTTTACAACGAGCTGATGTTCGGCGAGTCCAACCTCAGCCCACTGGAGCGGGAGATGATCGCCGTGGCGGTCTCTTCGGTCAACAAGTGCTTTTACTGCCTGGTGGCCCACGGCGCCGCCGTGCGCCAGTACAGTGAAGACCCTGCCCTTGGCGAGCTGTTGGTGATGAATTACCGGGCGGCAGACCTAAGCCGCCGCCATCGCGCCATGCTGGATTTTGTCACCAAGCTCACCGAGACCCCGCACAAGATCGAAGAGAGCGACCGCCAGACGCTGCGCGATGCCGGTTTCGGCGATCGCGACATCTGGGATATCGCCAATGTCGCCGGTTTCTACAACATGACCAACCGGGTGGCCAGCGCGGTGGACATGCAACCCAACCCCGAATACCACGGCCAGCACCGCTAAGGCCCGCTTATTTCTGCGATTCTAAAAATAATTGCCACTACACAGGGATTACAGCAATGACCAGCCAATTGAAAAGCTACACCAGCAGCACCAGTGACAAACCCTTGCTGGGGCTTACCATCGGCGACCTGTTTGACCGCACCGTCGCCCAATACCCGGACAACGAGGCCCTGGTCTCCCGCCACCAGGGTATCCGCTGGACCTACAAGGAGCTCCAGGCCAAAGTCGACGATTGCGCCAAGGCCCTGATGGCGATCGGCGTTCAGAAAGGCGACCGGGTCGGCATCTGGTCTCCCAACAACGCCCAGTGGTGCATCACCCAGTTCGCCACCGCCAAGATCGGCGCCATCCTGGTCAACATCAACCCGGCCTACCGCCTGCACGAGCTGGAGTACGCCCTCAACCAGTCCGAGTGCGGCTACATCATCGCCGCTGACCAGTTCAAGACCTCCAACTACACCCAGATGCTCAACGAGCTGGCGCCCGAAATCAGCCGCAGCAACGCCGGCGCCATCCAGTCCGAGGCCCTGCCGCACCTCAAGTGCGCCATCACCCTGGCCGACAAGCCGGCCCCGGGCTTCATGAGCTGGGAGCAGCTGCAGGCCAAGTCCTCCGCCACCAGCGACGAGCAGCTGGCCGAGCGCCAGCAGGGGCTGGAGTTCGACGAGGCGATCAACATTCAGTACACCTCCGGCACCACCGGCTTCCCCAAGGGCGCCACCCTCAGCCACCACAACATCCTCAACAACGGCTTTTTCGTCGCCGAGAGCCAGCGCTTCACCGCCGACGACCGGCTGGTAATCCCGGTGCCCCTCTACCACTGCTTCGGCATGGTGATGGGCAACCTGGGCTGCGTCACCCATGGCGCCACCATGATCTACCCCGACGAGGCCTTTGAGCCCGGCAATGTGCTCGAGACCTGCGCCGAAGAGCGCGCCACCGCCCTCTACGGCGTGCCGACCATGTTCATCGCCGAACTGGAGCACCCCGACTTCGATCAATACGACCTCAGCTCCCTGCGCACCGGCATCATGGCCGGCGCCACCTGCCCCATCGAAGTGATGAAGAAGGTGATCGACAAGATGCACATGAGCGAGGTGCAGATTGCCTACGGGATGACCGAAACCAGTCCGGTGAGCACCCAGACCGGTGCTGACGACCCCATCGACAAGCGCGTCAGCACCGTCGGGCGCACCCAGCCGCACCTGGAGACCAAGATCGTGGACGCCAGCGGCCAGGTGGTGCCCCGCGGGGAAATCGGCGAGCTCTGTACCCGGGGCTACTCGGTGATGCTCGGTTACTGGAACAACGACGAGGCCACCAAGGGCGCTATCGACAGCGGCGGCTGGATGCACACCGGCGACCTGGCCACCATGGACGAAGAGGGCTATATCGCCATCGTCGGCCGCAGCAAGGACATGGTGATCCGCGGCGGCGAGAACGTCTACCCGCGGGAGGTGGAGGAGTTTATCTACACCCATCCCTCGGTGTCCGACGTCCAGGTGACCGGCGTGCCCGACGAGAAATACGGCGAGGAGCTGGTGGCCTGGGTGATTCTGAAGGAAGGCGAGGACCTCACCGAAGAAGAACTCAAGACCTTCTGCAAGGGCAAGATCACCCACTTCAAGATTCCCCGCTACATCAAGTTCACCGACAGTTTCCCGATGACGGTGACCGGCAAGATCCAGAAGTTCAAGATGCGGGAAATCAGCATCGAGGAACTGGGTCTTAACAAGTAGTCGCGAGGCCCCGCCCCCCCTTTGCCACCCACAAGGCCGCCTCTTCCCGAGGCGGCCTTTTTATCGCGCCTTTCACGCTGCCGAGGAGTCATCATGCGTTCCCTGCCCGCAGACCTGTCCCGCCACTACAGCCACCGGCTGGACCCGGGCGCCTTGCTGGCCACCGTCGACCGGGTGCTGGGTAAACAGCTCAGTTGCGAGGCGCTGGCCCCCGTTGATCAGCTCCATATCGGTGGCCGGGGGGCGACCCTGCGGCTGCTGGAGCAGGCCAGGCTGACCCCGGGTATGCAGGTACTGGACGTCGGGTGCGGCCTCGGCGGCAGCACCCGCCTGCTGGCAGATGCCTTTGGCTGTTACGCCTGGGGGCTGGACCTGACCGGCCCCTTCTGCGACCTGGCCGCCGCCCTCAACCGGCGGCTGACCCATCCACCGAGGGCCACCTTCATTCAGGGCAGCGCCCTCGCCCTGCCCTTCGGCGGCGGCGCTTTCGATGCTCTGCTGATGCAGCACTGCCTGATGAACCTGCCCGACCCGGCTCTGGCCCTCGCCGAGAGTCGCCGGGTGCTCAAGCCGGGCGGTCAGCTACTGCTCCACGAGGTCATCGCCGGCCCCGGGGGGCCGCCCCACTACCCCGTTCCCTGGGCGAGCGACTCGAACGCCAGCTTTCTCGTCCAGGAGCCGGTGTTGAAAGACATGCTGGAGCAGGCCGGCTTCATTCCCCTGAACTGGCAGGATGAAACCGCCAGGGCCCTGCAGTGGCGACAACGGCAAAGCACGAACGAGCGCACTGCCCCGGGGCCCCTCTCCCCCCGTCTGATCTTCGGCCCCGGGTTCTCGACCCTGGCCGCCAACCTGCAACGCAACCTGGCGGAGGGACGGATTCGGGTACTGGCGCTGCACCTTCAGCGCCGCTGAAAAGCCTTGAGCGCCGCTGAAAAACCTAAAGCCTGGCCCCTTTAAGCCGACAACTTCTGTAGTAACCAATCTGTCGAAATCACGCAGTCGCGAAGGAGCACCCGCATGGCCGGAAAACAGGATGCTGAAGAGCGCGAAGGCGGGGAACTGACCCCCGAACAACGCATCGAAAAGCTTGAAAAAGGGCGCACCCTGAATCTGATCCTGATTTGTGTGCTGGGCTTTTTCAGCCTGTTGCAACTGGGGGCGATCGCGGCCATGTTCCTGACCTCCGGTGACCAGCGCCCGGACCGCAACGCCGATGCCATCGCCAACCTGGAGCACCGGATCGAACGGCTGCGGGACAGCAGCCAATCCATCGAGGGCTTCCGCCTTGAGGCCGGGGTGCTGAACGACAAGCTCGACCGGGTCCTCAACCAGACCGATCTCAACAACTTCGCCGTGCTGCGCGCCCTGATGATCGAACGGGAAGAGGATCACACCCGCTTTATCGAGGCCCTGCAGCAGGGGATGTATGACCTCTCGCGCATGCTGCGCGGTTCACGCACCTGGTACGAGGTTTACAAGGAGGATCTGGACCGAGTGCTGCAAAACAGCCGCAACCGCCTGGTGGAGCTCAAGGGCATGACGCCGGTCGAAGAGGGTAACGCCCCGATCCCCACCACCGCGGGCTAAGGTGCCAGCCGCGCCAGCACCGTCTCCTGCTGGCGCTCTCCGAGTCCCAAGTACAGGTGATCCTCGCTACGGGTCACCTGCAGCTCCGCCCCCGCGACCAGCCCCGGCGCCAGCGCCTTGAGCGCCTCATTATCCAGCTGCCAGGCGCTAAAACCCGTCAAATCCCTCAACCCCTCGCCATGCTGCTGCCACCAGCGCATGGCCTGGGGACCGTAGCAATACAGCGAAATCCGCGGACAGCGCCTGGAAAGAAACCGCATCCGCTTGGGGTCGGGCTGGCCAATCTCGATCCAGTGCAGCACCCGCTCGCCATGCTCGTCGCGCAGCCAGATGGGCGCCTCATCGGCGCTGGAAATGCCGCCGCCAAAGGCCAAGCCGGGCTCATACTCAAGAGCAAAGGCCAGCAACCTGGCCAGCAGCCGCTCGTCGCTCTCCGACGGGTGCTGGGCCAAAGACAGGCTCAGGCTCTCATAGCAGTGACGTTCGGTGTCGCTAATCTGCAGCTGGACGCGCAGTACCTTTGATTTCTGGGCCAATGGATTCTCCGCTTTAGGTGAGCAAGTGGGTTAGTGTATTCCAGTCCGGGTATCTGGACCGCTAACGGCGCAAAGCTGACGCTTGCGGGTGTTTTTTAGGTTCATTTTCGGCGTGTAGACGAAGTTTTATTCCGCCCCGGCCGGGCGGACCAAGGGAATGTTTCGCCATTCCCTTGGCGATCCCAGGCGACCCTTGCGCAATCGCCCTTCGGGTACGCGCCTTTGGCGCTCTCAAAGTCAGCTTGG
>NZ_JAEMGS010000016.1 GCF_017309075.1 Motiliproteus sp. SC1-56
AGGGGTGAAAACTGAAACGACTGTGGTAACATTTTGCTCACGGCTGTAGCTGCGTGGAAGTAGGCTCGACACCAACAACCATAAGGCTTTCAGCCGTTTCTGTTTACCCCTTCATGAAAAATGCGGGTTAGTTGGGGAACATAGGAAAAGCCGAAGCCTCTGATGGGCTTCGGCCTTCTGCTAAGTCTTCATATCTGTTTGTAAGGAGTGTTGTTGCGGGAGGGAGGTTTGGGTGGTCATACAGTGGGCGTCGGTGGTGAGTGGTGTTCTTCAACACAGACAAAGCCAGCGTATGCAAGTTAGTAAGATCAACGCTGAAAAGGGTGAAGGTGAACCTGCCGGGTCCGCTTCTCGACCACGAGATGCGTTATCTCTTGGGCTCGGAGCAGCGCATTGGTGTCGGCAATCAATTGAACCTTGAGCATGGTGTGCTGATCCAGCAGGTCGTCGGTTCGGTTGGCGCGGTTGTCAGCAGCCTCCGGTTCATGGCCGGGGTGTGGTGTTGAAATGGGGGTAGTTGACCCTCCGCTACCGGTATGGGGCGGTGCTGCAGCCGTCTGACCGAATGGATCGTTTGTCCGAGTGGTCTGTTCGGAGTGTTTGATGAGAATATCTAATCTATTTCCGGGTGATCCATTACTAACTCCTGGCTGAGATCTGGGAATGGGGGGGAGCCCTTCTCCTTGGTAAAACAGTGCTGAACTGTTTTACCAACCTTCTCCTTGGTTTTTTCTTTCGGCACGGTTTAAGCGCTCAGGACGGGCCTTAAACGGTGTCGCCAACCATTGACGCTGTGCTAGATAAGTTGTTGTATACTAGCGAATAATGATTAGAAATTCCCGTTTTGCGGGAGTCTGAGGTGGGTATAGCATATTCATCGTTGCAGGCCGTTCTGCTGCAACCAACACTATCAATCAGCAAGACAGGTAAAGGGTAGCCCTCGGCATGACTGCACGTGCTTCGTCTAAGGTTGCCAAGCTCTTACTCTGTCTTATGAAAAAGGAAAGATGAATATGTCTGATGTATCTGCATACCGACTGGAAAGAACATCCACAGCCAATAACGATACGGCGGGTGTGACCGACTACTACGTGGGGAGGCCTAACAATCAGGAATTCTTCCGCACCACTGATGAGTTCTTTCCCGCCTTGACCCTTCGACATGAGTCGACAGGTCAAACCTACCTCATAAACCCCGAACTGCGCAGAGAGCTGGAGGAAGAGGGGAAAGAGGTGCAATTGGTCCCGTACCAGACCAAGGAAGGTAAGAAGGGGTTGTGGCCTATCTCAACCTTCGACTGTAGCTGGACCCGGTCTGCGCTGGAGCATGCTGAACGGGCAACCCGAGAATGGATTCGTGTAAAGTCCTGCCGTGAGGAGGAGCGATATACTGCTCGATCAGCTATTGGCAACCTCCCAGAGCCGAACTGGACTGATATGGCTGTTGAGGAGATCGTCGCTAAGGCCTTTGCAGGCCGCCTGATCGACTCAATGGACCATCCGATCATTCGGCAGCTGCGCGGCGAAGCCTAATGAACTTCGACGGCTTTACTGAGATCTGGGTGCTCGCGGCCACACGCCAGCGGCAGGGTGGGGGCGTCCCTCGCCCCCTGTGCCTTGTTGCGAAAGAGCTACGGGGTGATCGTGAGATCCGGATCTGGCTGAATGATCCCCACCAACCCCAGCGCTCCCTAGTGCTGGGAGAAGGCTCAGTAGTGGTGACCTACAGCGCCACCGCTACACTGAGCTGCCTTCACGCCATGGGGCTGCCAAAGCCCCCCCATGTCCTTGACCTGTACGCTGAATATCGTGTTCTAACAAATGGGCACTCGGACACTCGTACACATGGTTCAAACGGCAAAGTCGATGACTGTGCCACTCCGTTGGCATCAGTCATGGCTGTGTATGGCGAGTCGATGATGAGCGCAGTGGACAAGGAAGAGGTACGCGCACTCGCGAAACGTGGCGGGCCATACGGTGACGTGGAGAAAAGTACTCTCCTTGACCATTGTGCCTCGCAGGCGGATGCGATCAGTCGCCTACTGCAGCGCATGGTGGCTGAGATCGATATCCCCCGCGCGCTACTTAGGGGACGGTATATGTCGGCTCTTACGCAAGTAGAGATGGCAGGAGTCCCCATCAACACTGATCTCTTACAGCTCCTGCGTGACCACTGGGAAGGGCTGCGTCCGTACCTGATCGACAAAGTTAACCCTCAGTATGAGGTGTTTCAGAACGGTCGTTTCGATAGTGGTCGTTTCTCTTGTTATCTGAAAGATCAAGGCATCGATTGGCCTCGAACACCGACAGGGTGTTTAAAGGTTGATGGTGACACTTTCTCCGACATGGCTAAAGCATACCCCCAGCTTCGACCACTAAAGGAGCTGCTGAAGGTGCTTGGCAAGCTTCGTTTAGAGAAGCTGCATGTAGGACCAGATGGACGCTGCCGTACTTCTCTCCGGCCGTTGATGACAGTGACGTCACGCAACGCGCCAAGTACGAACCGCTTCCCCTTCGGCCTAGCCAAGCCCTTCAGGGCGCTGATTAGACCTGAAGACGGACATGGGTTGGGTTACGTCGACTACCAACAACAGGAGTTCGGCATTGCCGCCAGCCTTTCGGGCGATCTGGCAATGCAGGAAGCCTACCGAAGTGGAGACCCGTACTTGGCCTTCGCCAAACAGGCTGGTGCGGTTCCTGAAGAAGCCACTAAACATAGCCACTCCAATCAGCGATCACTCTTCAAGGCGACCGTACTGGGGGTCCAGTACGGGATGGGGGTAGAGAGTCTTGCGCGTCAGATTGGTTGCACGCTGATCGAAGCAGAAGCCTTGCTTGAACAACACAGGCATGTTTACCACCGCTTCTGGGGGTGGCTCGAAAACGTCGAACATCACGCCCTGGAAACCGGTCAACTCCAGACGGTCTACGGATGGCGGATGCGGGTGTCGGCGAAGACCAAGCCTCGAACCATAATGAACTGGCCGATGCAGGCCCATGGAGCAGAAATGCTTAGGATCGCCACGATCCTCTGCGTGGAGGCTGGCATCAAGGTCATCGCTCCCGTCCATGACGCCCTTGTCGTTGAGGCCCGACTGGACCGTCTGTCCGACACAGTCAGGCTAACCCAGCAGCTCATGAAGGAGGCCAGCTGCGACGTGCTGCCTGGCTTCCCTCTCCGCACAGACGCAGAACAAATCGAATCGCCAAACCATTTCCCCACTGACGGTGATGGAGAGCTTTGGGCTCTGATGATCCGTTATCTGGAACAGCAGCAGGACACTAACCATGACAGCAACTGAATCATCCAGCGCGGTCGATCAGGAGGCCGCAACAGTATCATCCAGCTCAGGGGACACGACCGACCAAAAGCCATCCCCGGCACAGATGGCCGTCGACCTAGCATCTGAACAAGCGCAGTTCGGGCAGGACCCCAATCGTCGCTGCTGGGCGGTGATCGATACTGACGGTAAGCGCGACGCGCTGCCGTTGGACTCCTCGGAGTTCCAGGACTGGCTCAACTACGCGTTCTACCGGCATCATGGACGCATCCTTTCTCAGAACGCCTTGAAAGAGGCCTGTAGCGTCTTGCGTGGCACCACCATGGCGGAGGGGCAGCGCATAGAGATCTCACTGCGTGTTAAACAGGATGCTGGTGAACTGCTGACCATCGACCTCCAGGACGAGCGCAGCCAGGTCGTCCAGCTAACCCCAGGCAGTTGGTCTGTTGTCGGGGCTGATCAGAGCCGACACCTGTTCTATCGAGCGCAGGGGATGGCGCCGCTACCGATCCCCAACCCAAAGGGCGATATTGAGAGGCTTCGCCCGTATCTCAATCTAGAAGATCAGAAGCAGTTCTGGCTGCTGGTGATAGCGGTAGCCTTCATCCTGACGGGGCGTGGGCCCTTCCCGATCCTGCTTTTCATCGGTGAGGCGGGTAGTGGTAAGAGCGAGGCTGCACGTATGGTTCGTGCACTGGTTGACCCAAGCCGAGTACCCTTGCAGACGGCTCCGCGCACTGATCGGGATGCCATGATCGCCTGTAGCAACATGTTGATGTTACTTATCGATAACGCCCGCCCCTTCAGTGCGAAGGAGTCGGACCTGTTAGCCCGTCTTTCAACGGGTGGTGGGTTGCGCACAAGGCGTCTCCGCAGTGATGCACAGGAGCAGTTGTTCGATGTTATGGCCCCCGTGCTGGTTACGGGTATCGAGGACCTGTCTACCCAGCCTGACTTAGCGGACAGAGCCGTGGTGATCCCCTTCAAACGGATTGGGGATGCTGATCGCAGGACTCAAGAGGAGCTCAGCCGTCAGTTCAAGGAGGACGCGCCCTATATATTGGGTGGGCTTTTGGACCTGATCGCGGGTGCCTGGGCTTTCATGCCTACGCTGAAGCCCGACCGCCTGCCTAGAATGGCTGACTTCGGCCGCTTCGGGCTGGCAGCAGAACAGCACCTTGGGCTGGCCGAAGGTGCGTTCATGGCGCTGTACGGGAATAGTCAGCGTCAGGCTACCAGTGGCATGAGCGAGACAGATCCGTTGCTATCAGCGCTGCTCGACTTTACGGAGCACTTGAATGGTGAATGGGTTGGGACAGCGCAGCAGTTGTTGGACCTCTTGGTATCACGCGTGCAGCCCGCTGTTACACGGCAAAGAAAACTATGGCCAGCCAACGCCCGTTCGTTCGGAATCAAGTTGCGCTCGCTACGTCCCGTGTTGGCGATACACGGAGTGGAGTTCGAAAACTTCAGCTCCGGTGGTAGACGTTTGAGGCTGACGGTAAACCGTCCCAATGACGCGGAGGCCGGCACCGCTGAGGCGGATAGTGAACAGCTGGTACAGCGCGGGACGGGGGATGGCAACATCCTTGACTTCCGTTTATCAGATGCTTCCAAGGTGAGCTGACCCCTATGGTTCCCCGCCTCTTGGTGGGGAGTTCTCTGGCTGCAGTCGCGACGGCAAGGAAAACCTTAGGCTGTGGCGTGGGTAACCACTGATCCTTGATCTATGGGGATCATTCGCAGGTGCCGGCCATGGACCGGAGACCCTTGGACGGGGGCTTTTTCACGGCGGAAAACGGGAATGTTGAGCTTGCGTTTTCCCTTACGCTTCAAGGGAAAGGAGTGGTGGGCCCAGCAGGACTCGAACCTGCGACCAAGGGATTATGAGTCCCCTGCTCTAACCAACTGAGCTATAGGCCCTAAGAGGAGGGCGGATTATAGCTAGTGCCAGGGAACAAGCCAAGAGAGTGCCATCGCCAGTTGACGGGCGGAGGCGCTGTTTTGTTGTGCCTGTGACGCTAGGGAGCTGCGTTGCGGCAGGCCCTCTTGGGCTTTCACTGTTTGAGGGTAAGCTCCTGAAACAGGCTGGCTGCGGCCTCTTTTTCAGGGAAATTACTGGCTAGCCAGGGGCTGAGTATGGCGTGCGCGGCTTTTTCCTGACCGTTGCGGGCGAGGGCGACGGCATAGTGGAACTGGACCGACGGGTCGCTCGGCAGGCGTTCGGCGGCTTGGTTGAGCAGCTCGAGGGCCTCGTGGTGGCGCTCGGCGTGGAGAAATATCCAGCCTGCGGTGTCCTGAATGGAGGGGGTGTCGGGGCCCAGGGCGATGGCACGTTCGGCCGCTGTTGTTGCCCGCGGGTCAGACTGCTGCAGGTAGAGCCATGCGAGGTTATTCCAGGCGATAGGGTTCGTGGGTTGCTTCTCGGTCGCCTGTTCATAGGCCGTGACCGCGGCGGAAAGCTGGCCGGTCTGATGGTGAAGGTGGGCTTTGGCGATCAAGGCGGCAGCATCCTGGGGGAATTGCTGGGTATGCTGCTCAAGGAGCTCGAGCGCTTCTTGTGGCTGCCCACGGGAGAGCCACAACCGGGTGATTTTGCCCAGCACCCGTGCGTTCGGTTTGGCTGCATAGCTGTCCAGATAGGCCTGTTCTGCGGAGTTAAACTGCCCGGAAGCTGCGAGCGCGTCGCCTCGGATCAGGGTTACTTCGGGCTGGCTTTGTGCCTTGGCGGGGAGGGTGTCCAAGACGGAGAGCGCCTGTTGCGGGCTGCCTTCCGAGAGAAAGATGGTTGCCTTGGTCAGGTGGCCGGGGACGAAGTCGGGGTGTTGCAGCAGCAGGGCGTTGACGTAACGATCGGCGGCGCGTTGGTCCTGCTGGCTCAACGCCAGTTTGGCCGCGGCAAGCTGAAACTCGGCCCGGTCGGGAAATCGGGCTGCTGCCTGCTCCAGAGCCTCGCTCAGCGCCACCCACTGGTGGGCGCGCTCCAGCACGCTGAGATAGAAACGGGTGGCCGCTAAGTCGTTAACGCGTTGCTGCTGGAAGCTTTTGGCAATACTGAGCGCCTGCTCCGACTTATTTTGTTGAAACAGCAGGTTGGTATAGCCGCTTAACGGGTGGATATCGTCTGGCGCCGCCTGGATGGCGGCTTGGTAAAAGTCTTCCGCGGCGACGAGGTCGTTTTCACCGAGGGCGAGCTGGGCCTTTCCCAGCAGCGCGGGAACCGAGTGCGGCTCGAGCACTAGCGCCTGGTCGAAGTGGTGTATCGCTCGCTCCCCGTTTTCCAGTCGCGTTTCGAGGCTGCCCGCGAGCAGGTGGTAGAGCAGCGGCGCTGCCTCGGCGTTCAGCCGCTTGGCGAGCAGTTGCCGCGCTTTTTCGGCGTCCCCTCCTACCAGATAAGCCCGGACTAACAGCATGTCCGTGCTGGGGTCTGCGCCTGCTTCTGCCAGTGCCTCAAGGCGTTGAATCGCGGCTTGGTGCTCGCCACTGAGATACTCTGCCAGGGCGAGCGGGCGGGCCACGGCCGGCTTGGCATCGAGCGCCAGTGATTGGCGAAAGGCGTCCACGGCTGCGGAGGGGGTGCCCTGTTTCAAGCGGATGGCGCCCAACAGTGCCCGGGCGTCGGCATCGGCGGCCTCTTCAGTGAGCAGGGGTGCCAGGGTCTGTTCCGCGATCTCAAGTCTTCCCTGCTGTCGGTGCAGCTCGGCCAGAATCAGGCGCGCCCGGCGGTCCTCGGCGGCGGTCGCCAGGTGACGGGTGAGCTGCTGTTCCGCCAGGGCCGTGTTGTCCAGCGCCAAGTTGGCTAACGCTGAAAGCAGCAACAGTTCCTCGGGGGAGCGTAGTTGAGCCAGCAATGGGTCGAGGATGGTTTTGGCTTCCTGGGGGTTGCCTTCCTGTAGATGCAGCAGGGAGGAGAGCGCCAGTGCCCGCGGCCAGTTTGGGACAACCCGAAGGAGGTGGTCCACGGCCTCTCGTGCCTGAGCCTGCTGGCCTTGCAGCAAGTGTGCTCGTACGTTACCGAGGAGCGCCAGAGGGGCTTCGGGCTGCATTTCCAACGCAGCGCTGAAGGCCTCGAGGGCCTTTTCCGGCTGGCGCTTGAGCAGGTAGGCTTCACCGGACAGGTACTTGAGGCGGTAGCTGTGTTGATCGGCGGGCATCGCTTTCACAATCCCCAGCGCCTTGGCGCCCTGGTGTTGCCTGATGGCCACGGTTGCAAGGCCCGCCAGCGCCTGGGGCTCCTGGGTCAGCGTCCAGGCCTGTTGGTAGGCCTGCTCGGATTGCTTGAGCTCGTCCGCGGCGTAGTGGATGTCGGCGAGAATCAGCCAGTGCTGGCTGGCCAGTTCCGGATCGGGAGGGGGTGTCCTGCCCAATATCTGCCGGGCCGCCTCGGCGTGCCCCAGCCCCACCTGGCTTTTAGCCAGTGCCAGGGTCAGGCGAGGTCCGTTTAACCCGAGACTCTGGGCCCGTGAAAGCTCTTTTTCGGCGGCGGGATAATCGCCCTGGGCCAGGTGGATTTCCCCGAGCAGCTGCCGCCCGGCCGCGTGGGCCGGCTCGCGGCTGAGCAGGCGCTTCAACTCGGCCGCCGCCGCTGCAAGCTCGCCCTGTTGGTTATAGCGTTGGGCCGTCTCGAAAGCGGTTTCGGCATGAACCTCCACCCCCGCGAGAAGCAGGGTAATCAAGAGTGCAGCTGCCGCTTTGCTTGAGGTGAAGGCCATCATCGCTGGTTTTGGGGTAGGTCACCCCCGCTTAACGGGGGGAAAAGCGGGCGCTGTTTTCCGCCAGGTAGTTCATGACCGGGGTGGTATGGCCCTGATAGACGCGGAAATATTTTCGCAGCATTTCGTTCGCTTTGGCGTTTTTAATCGCTAGCAAGCCTTTTGCCGCCATGACCTTCGCCGTTTCACCGGTCTCTGGCTCCGTCAGGGTGCGGTTGAGTGCAGGTGCCTGGGCTCCACACGCCCGGCAGGCGTTCAGACGGTGCATCAGCATTAGCCCCGTGTTCCATTCGATAAGCTGGCTGTCGACAAGGGCTCCCAGTTGGTTGGCCTTGACGCCACTGTCGGCCGGATCGGCTTTCAGTGCCTGGAAGAGCCCTTCTTCGCCGCCGTTGTAGTAGGCGATTTCAAGGTCATAGAGGGCTTGCTGGTCGTCAGCGTGAGCGCCTTGGATGCAAAGGCACAGGAGTGCGATTAGCGTCGAGAATAGTTGAAGGTGCTTTTTCATCGGAGTGCTCCTTGCGTATCAGGGGTAGGTGACGTCGCCAACGATGGCCCGCGTGTCCGGGGCCTCTTGGATCAGTGAGCCCTGGAAAGTGCTGACAACGGTTCCCTCCTTGTAGACCTGAATCACGAAGTCGGCATTGGCCGCCCCCTCGAAATAGGTGACCCCGAAGGAGAACCTGCTGCTGGTGGCAAGGTTGGCCAAGCTGCCATCCGGCCAGATGGCTATTTCAGGCCCGCGGCCGTCTCCTTCGCCCCAGCCGCCGCGGTCATCGGCATTGATAAAACCACCGAAACTGTCCGGCCCCAGCGCCAGATCGCCGGTAATGGAGCGCTCCGAGGTGGTGATGGTTTCGCCGGCGGGGTTGGTTACCCAGATATCGATGTCGGGGCCTTCTCGTTCTGGAGAGCCCTCGCTGTTGTAAACCCAGGTGAGCACCACCGCCAAGTCGCCCGTGGTGGGGTCCGGGTCAGGATCGCCGAGCCCCAGGGTGGGGTCGGTTGCATCGCGAAAGGGGCCGAGGCACTGGCTGCCGAGTAAAAAAGAGCCGGTTTGCGTATTCTGGTAATCGCGAATGCGGGCATAGTAGGTCCCGGCGCGCACGGAGGCCTGGAGGCGGCAGTTGCTGCCCTCGCCCCCGGTATCGGCGCTGGCCAGGGGCAGCCCCTGGCTGTCTAGCAGGTAACAGTAGCCGTCGAAACCGGCATTTTTAGAATAGAGGATGATCTCCGCATCGGCGGGTACCACCAACTGCTCAAAGAAGCTCTGTCCGGCCTGGTTGAGCTGCCCTCCTTTCTCCACCGCGACGTCCGGACAGGCAACTTGGCGTTGGTCTGCATCGAGTAGCGTCGGGGCAGTCGGAAAGTTACTTCCGCCTCCGCCGCCGCCACCGCCGCCGCCACCGCCGCCGCACCCTGCGATAGCCACTGCCACACAAGCGATCGTCATTCGGTCCATGAAACTCCGCTCCTTATCGTTAGATAATCGACCACTAATATCCAGTAGCATTAACCATAGACGCTAAAAAGCTGAGATTCCGCAACGAATCAATATTCAGGCTGCGTCACGGCATTCTCCGTGGGGGGAAGGCGAAGTCGGGGCTGGTGTGTTGAGAAACGGAAAGGGCTCGGCGACAAGCCCGCGCTGAGAGCGGGGTGAGAAGACAAACAAAAAGGCCAGGTGGGAAACACCTGGCCTTTTGGTTAGAGGTTGCGAACGCTTACCTCAGGGTGTGCACCGTATCGACGCCGAACTCACTGCCGATAGCGTGACAGACCGCACAGGACTCGAACTTGTTCGCTTCATCGAAGGTGGCGGCATGGAACACGGCGCCGTTCTGGATCATATGATCCACCAGTGCCTGCTCAGTCGCATCCAGCGCTTCGGTGCCGGTATTGTCCGTGTCGATATAGCCGGGGAAGCCAGGGTCAATGTGTCCCAGCGGCGCGCTCAAGTGACAGCTGCCGCAGACCACGGTGGTCGGGCTGATAAAGACCGTACCTCCCTGGCCATCGCTGGCGGTGGACGCCCGGAAGTTCTCCTGCGGGGGCAGGTCGAACTGGGTTGCGCCGTGACAGGCGATACAGTTGTCCACGTTGTTGGGGAAGGCGTCCACCTCGACGTCAACCGGGTCGAGGGCGTCTCGATCCAGCGAGGAGTGCAACCGGTGCACGTGACGCTTGAGGTCGCCCAGGCCGCGGAAGCCCACCCGGGTGGCGTTGTGACAGGTCTTGCACTGCCGCAGGTCGGTGGCGGCGTGGTGGAAGTGCTTGTCGCCGTGGCAGTCCTGACACTCGTCCAGGCTGGCGCCGACGCGGTCGTAGGCGTTGGCAGGATCTGCCACGGTGCCATCGCCGTTGAAGGTGGTGAAGACCGGGGTGACGTCTGCCTCGCCCACGTCGATACCGCTGCTGTCACAGCGTACGACGGTGCCGTCTGCTTCGTTGAAACAGACGATGGAGTCGACGGTGGTGACGGTGATGGTGTCAGTGGCCTGAATGCCGGCCAGCGGGCCGCCGGTCGTGACGCAGGTGAAGCGGCCGCTGCCGTCGTTGGCCGGGGTACAGTCATTCAGATCCACTTCGAAGTGGTTGAGCTGGAAGCCGGTGCCGTCGTCCCAGTTGATGGCGAGGGCGCCGTTATCCGGGCCGTGGGTGTACTTTCCGAGCTTGGCCCCTGCATCGGTGTCGAGACCGCCGGAAATCAGCTCATCCACCGGCACGCCTTCCAGGGTGAGGATGACATCGATGGTAACGTCTCCGGCGCCGTCAATCGCCAGGCTAGCGGTGTCGGGGGTGACCACGAACTCGTCGCGGGCCGCTTCCTTGAAGGCGAGCACGCCGGTGTGGTTGATGGGCACAGGGGCAACGGAACCGGAGGTGCCATCGCCGTGACAGCGGGTACACTCGCTGTTGGGCTGAGCGCCAGCCGGGTGGTTGGTGCCGTCGGCAAAGTTGACATCGTCGTGACAGGCACCACAGGCTTCTGCACTGGGGGCCGTGCGCCAGTTGGAGGCCTGGGGCGTGTCGGCGTTGCTCTCGGCGTGGCAGGCGTTACAGTTGCGAATATCCTGCGGGAAGCCGATTTCGCTGTAGTCGTGCTCGTTGTCGCGGAAACCCCAGATGGTATAGGGGTTGAGGATTTCGTCGGTCACCGGATCGCGATCAATTTCACCATCGCCGTCCTGGTCCAAGGAGGGCAGGTCACGGCCGCGGTGGATCTTGTGGACCATCACTTTGAAGTCGACGGTATTGCCGCTGTTGGCGTCGGTGGAGCCGGGGTTGTGGCAGGTGACGCAGTACGCGGTGGCGATCCGTGCGGTACCGTGAAGTTCCAGCTTGCCGTGACAGGCGTTACAGACGTCCTGGGTGACGATATTACGCTGGGTCAGGTTGGTGGTGGCGCCGTCGGAGGGGCGCCAGTCATGAACCTCGTTGGTGGCCGGCAGCCCGCCGCCTAACTGGAAGCCTACGCGGTGGGTGAGGCTGGGGTCGAAGGTGACCGCCACGGGGGCGGTGACTTCCCTGAGGTTGGTCACCAGCGTGTAGCTGTAGGTGCCGTCCCGGTTGTCGGTAAAGGTGCCGCCGGCGCTGGCGCGCTCGAAGGTGGCCTGAACCTGATCCACGGTGCCGGGGCCGACATCGTCGGCGGGGTCCGGGGCTTCCTCAACCACATTGATATAGCTTTGCCACTTGGTGGATTCGCCGTCAGCGGTTGCCTCTTGCAGCTGGGCGACGGTGAAGCGAATGTCGTTGGGGTCGAGGCCGACAAAGCCGTTGCCCAGGCCGTCAAGAATCTCAAACTCCACGGTGAGGGTACCATCCGCGGCGACGGTGGCGCGGTTAATGGAGGCATCCACCGTCTCCGGAATTTCGGAATTGGCTGCCGGCCCCGGAGGGCCTACGGGGCCAACGGCGCCGTCGTCGCCGTCGTCGCTACAACCACTGAGCGCGACGGTGGTCGCAATGGCCAGGCTGGTAAGCCAGCCCCGCCAAGCAGGTCTATGTTTTCTGTCCATGGTCTTTTCCTTCTCTGCTTTTATGGGCGGGCGGTAACGCATTTACCAGCCGCGGTAGTAATAGGTGAGCCCGATAAAGTGGTTGGACTCGCGGGAATCCTGGCTGACGCGGGTCTGGTCGTAGCCCGTATGGTTGTTCCAGGTCCAGTCGTCGTTCTCGATGCGCTCGTACTGGTAGTCCAGACGCAAACCCTGGTTGCCCCAGTCATCCAGCGGGTATTCGGCAAACGCCCTGAACTGGAGCGTCTTGTACTCGATGGTGGGCAGGCTGCCGGCGGGGGCGAACTGGGCATCGCTGGGGGCATCGATGACCGACATGTCGAAACTGCTGTCATCGTTGCTGTACTGCAGCTTGGCCCCGACCTTGATTTCATCACCTGTCAGCCCTTCGATGCCAAGACCAATGGCCCGGCCGAGGTCGCGCTGCTCGCCGGACCACGTCTGCTCGGAGCCGGTGTAGGAAGCGGCGAAATCGCCACTGGTCAAATCCTGCCAGCCGTGGGTTGAGGTATCGAGGGTGTAGTCACGCCAGGAGACCCAGCCGTTGATCCGCCACTCGTCGTTGAGCTGGTAGGCGCCGTCCAGCGAGAGCAGCAGCTTGTCGCCGTCCCGAGGGCCCAGGGGCTGGCCGTCGTACTCGTCCTGGGAGAACTCCGTCAGCCACTGCAAAGAGAGCTGTTCGCTGGCGAACCAGTCGAGCATCAGGCGAATCTGGTCGCGCTCGCGGTCGGCAAACTGGATGGAGTTGACGAAATCCTTGGCTACCGGCGTGGTCAGCAGGGTGCCTTCGGCGATGCCGCTGCCAGGCTTCCAGCCGGAGCCGTCCCGGTCGGCGTGGAGCAGTTTGACGGACCCCTGCAGGGTGTCAGAGAGGGTCTGGCGGGCACCGACGTGCAGGGTGAACTCCTGGTTGTCGTCTCGCCGCGCCATATTGGGATCATCCACCTCCGAGTGCTCACGATCCTCGTACTCCAGACCGCCGCTAAGGGTGGTGCCAGGCTTGAGGCGGTAGGTGGCGTCCAGGGATCCGTTGAGGCTGGAGCGGGAGGTGAGCTGGTTGACCCGTCCGGAGGTGATGATGTACTGGACCTGAGGGGTCTTGTCGTCACGGTCCATGTAGCGCAGCTTGCCGCGCAGGGTCAGCTCCGGCAAAACACGGGAGACCAGTCCCAGGTTGATGCGGGTGGTGGCCACCTCGCCGCCGAGGTCGTCGCGGAAGTTGAATGGGTTGCTCTGGTAGAAGTCCTCGTCCTGGTGGTCTTCCTGGTAGGCGATATGGAGCGAACCCCGGGTCTTGTCGGTGAACGCGTAGCCGCCGTCCAGGTAGAAACGGTGAGAACTGTTGTCAGGCGCGGTGGCGGTCTCCCGCGGAGAGGCCGAAGGATCGACCGATGAGAAGTCGAGGGTGACCACCTCGGTGGGGTTGTCGAACAGCGACAGCAGGTAACCGCCCTGCAGCTGCAGGCGGTCGGTGACGTAATCGAGGCTGGCGATCAGCTCCTGGGTGCGGTAGTCAATGGGTTCTACCAGGAAGAAGGACTGAATGTCGCTGCCGACGGAGGCGGCCGTGCCCCAGTTACGCTCGCCCTCCTTGCGCTCATGGCGATAGGTCAGGTTGAAGTCGAGCTCTGATGTCAGTTTGCGTCCCATACCCAGCTTGAAGTTACGCCGTTCCTGGGAGAGCTCGATAGAGCGCAGATTGCCCGTGAGGCGCTGTTGGTCGCTGCCGGTTCCGCGCAATCCAGTGCGGTAATCGTAAGGGTCGCGGGCGTCCAGCTGGTCAAATTCGATAAAGTAGTTCCACTGCCCCTGGCGGTTACGCTCGTAACGCAGGGAGCGGCTACTCAGCCCAACGCGGCGTCCGTCGACCCGGGTCCAGGTGCCGGTTTCGTCGTCCCGTTGGTTGATATCGAAATCGAGCAGCAGGTGGAAGCCACTCTCCTCATGGCCGTTGTAGCGGCCCAGCTGTTTAAGGTCGTCGCTGCTGTAGCCCAGCCCGGCAGATACGCTGCTACTGGGGGTGCTGAGCAGGCGCACCTCTTCCAGTTCGTCATCCTGAGCGGTGGCGGCGCCGGCAACCAGGCCGAACAAGCAGGCTGAAAGCGGCACGATGCCTTGTTTGAACGCTGTCATCATCCTTCCCCCCCGCTAGTTACGCAACGACCGCGAACCGACATTGCCGGTCGGGCTGTTTGAGCCATGGATGTTGGTATGGCAATTGGCGCAGGCGCGCCCGGTGGTGAGCCTGCCGTCGTCGCTGGGCGGCAGACCGCGGTGGGCGTCGCCCTCGTGACAGTTCTGGCAGAGCATGGGCATGCGCAGCTTGAGCATGCCGTCGATGTTGGAGCCGTGGGGCTCGTGACAGTAGCCGCAGTCTTCGCTCACCGGTTCGTGATTCCAGATGAAAGGACCGCGCTTTTCGGCGTGGCACTGGTAGCAGGTGTCCACCACCGAGGTGCGCACCAGGCTGTTCTCGCTGAGGGAGCCGTGGGCGTTGTGGCAGTCAGCGCACACCACCTTGCCGATCTCGACCGGATGGCTGCTGAACTTCTGCATCTCCATGCGCTGCTCCTTGTGGCATTCGAAGCAGACCTCGGGTTGTGTCTCCCGGTCCCGCACCTTGTCGTGGGCGGTATGCAACTGGTGGCAGGAGCTGCAGGCGACGTCATTGGCGCTGTGGGCGCCGATCTGCCAGTGGATCTGCTGGCCGCCCTGGTGACAGCTGAGGCAGGCCTCGTTGCGGGCGCTGACCGGGGTGGTGGAGCTGTCGCCGAACCGAATGTCGGTCAGCGGGCGGGTATCGGAGGTCTCGGAACCGTCCAGGTGGGCCTGGCTCTCGCCGTGGCAGCTGGTGCAGTTGGGCGTTCGGTCATCGGCCCGGACCCCGTGGGCGGTCTTGCCGATGGAGAGCACGGGGTAGTACTCGTACTCGTCGTGACAACGGGTGCAGATTTCATCCCCGTTCAGCACCAGGTCACCGCGGCCGTGTTCATCGGCGATCACCGTCGGCGGTAGCGCAAGGCCTCCCAAAAACAGCATCAAGGCCGCCACTTTCGACAGCCCTCCCCTCCATTCCCATCGACTCATGGGGCGTCTCCACATCGGTTTTTCTTTTCAGTAAGCTTGCGCCCGACCGGGGCGCAAGCGGCTCCTTCATTATTATTTTTTAGTCTTGCGCTGGCCTCAGAGGTCCTCGGGGGCTAGTTCCCCTTCGGGCTCGTAGTGGGCAATGGCGAAGTGACAGTCGATACAGGTCTTGCCCTCGGCAAAGCCCTTCTCGTGCTTGTCGGGGGTGCCTTCTTCCTGCTGTTCCGGGTCCATGGCGTCCACGTTGTGACAGTTGCGGCACGCCTGGGAGTCGTTCGCCTTCATCCGCTTCCACTCCCGCACCGCCATCTCGTAACGGTGTTCCTCGTATTTCTCCGGCGTGTCGAGCTTGCCCATCATGTGATAGACCAGCTCCTTGGTGGCCAGGGTCTTGCGCCAGATTTTCGGAAAGAACTCCTTGGGGACATGGCAATCGGGACAGGTGGTGCGATTGCCGGTGCGGTTCAGGTCGTGAATGGTTTCGGTGTACTCGGCGTAGGCGTTATCCCGCATCTCGTGACAGGAGATACAGAAGGACTCGGTGTTGGTGAACTCCAGCGTCGCGTTAGCTACCACTACGAGGCCGGCGCCCACCAGCGCCGCCACGACGAGCCCGAACAGGCCAAATTTACGGTTGAATCGTATTGCCATCTTCGCTTCCCCGATCTGCCCCTAGGGCTTAATTGGACAGGATCCAGTCGATCACTTCTTTGAGATCCTCTTCGGAGTCGGCCTCAAACTGCTTGTGTTTCTCTTTTTTGCCGTCGACCTCGATCTCCGGCGAACTGGTGAGGTGGGTGCGCAGGGCCTCAAAGGGGTTCTCTTCATCCTTGTACTTGGCGGCGATGTCCTTGATGGAGGGGCCGTCCTTTTCCCGGGAAATGGCGTGGCACTTGAAGCAGTCCTGCTTTTTCATCTCTTTGCGGACATTGAGGGCGAAGGCTTCAACGGAAACGCCAGAGACCACGAGCGCCAGGGTGGCGGCGATGAGTTTGGATGAGCGCATGGCAATGCTCCTTGGTAAATCTGAAAATGGTATGGCTCAGTACAGGAAAGCCAACTTTTTGGAGTTAAGCAAATTCGTATCTGTGGATTTTTGCTTTCTCGAATTCCACAGATTAAAAAATTCCCTTATAGGGTAGATACTTATCCCTCGTTTGGCTAAGGGGTTTGTAAAAAAAGCGATTCAGATCAATAGATTTGCATCTTTCGTGTCGGTGCGGGCGCGAAGCTTTTCGCGTAATGAGAATTAATGTCAAGACCGCTCGTGCTCCATTTGAGCAGGGTATGGTTTTAATGGAGTCTTTGGCGCCTGTTTTAAAAAGGCGACCACTGCTCCACGTAGACCACCGAGATATAACGCAGCCCTTTGCCAAGCCCCACGAGCAGCAGAAACAGTGAAAGCCGCACCCGCATGATGCCGGCGATCAGGGTCAGGGCGTCGCCGCCCACCGGCAGCCAGGCGAACAGCAGGCTCCAGAAGCCGTAGCGTTGAAAGCTGCGCTGGGCTTTTTCGATCTGCTCCGGCTTGAAGTAAAACCAGCGGCGGTTTTGAAAGTGCAGCAGGTAACGCCCCAGCCACCAGTTGACCACTGAACCAAGGGTGTTTCCGAGGGTGGCCACCGCCACCAGTGCAGCGGGGTCGCCGCCTTCGCGTAACAGGGCGAACAGCAGCACCTCCGAGTAGAAGGGAAGCAGGGTGGCGGCCAGAAAGGCGGATCCGAACAGCAGCAGGTAGGAAGTGATCATCTGACTTTGTGCAACAACCAGCGAAACAGGGCGTATTGGGAGGGAAGATAGAACAGGTACTCCGGGTGCCATTGCACGCCCAGGATGGCACGACCCCGGCCGCACTCAACGGCCTGGGTGATGTCATCCAGGTCGCGACCGACCACCCGTAAGCCCTCGCCGGGGCTGTCGATCGCCTGGTGGTGCAGGCTGTTGACCCGCAGTTTGCGCCGGCGGCACAGCGCCGCCAGGTCGGAGTCGGCGGCGAGATAGACCTGTTTGGTGGGGAGCAGGCCCGGCCGGTTGTAGGTGAGCTGGCGCATGTCGCGGATGTCCTGGTGCAGATCCCCACCCAGCACCACGTTGATCAACTGCGCGCCGCGGCAGATGCCCAGGAGCGGGATATTCTGTTCAAGCGCGTAACGGATCCACTCGATTTCCAGCAGGTCGCGGCTTGGATCGGTGCGCACCTGGGCGTTGATGTCGCCATCGTAGTGCTCGGGGCTGATGTCGTCGCCGCCGCCGATTACCAGTGCGGCCAGGGGCTGCTCGTCGGGCTGGTGGCGAACGCTGATTCGCACCGGGTTGGCGCCGGCTAGGCTGAGGGCAACCCGGGTGCACCACCAGGACGGTGACCAGCGCCGGGCATTGCCGGTTACACCAACCCGTGGTCGTTCAGCCATGAGGCCATATACTCCTGCCAGGTTCGACGGTTGACGCCCAGTACCGGGCGCCACTGACTTATAAAAGACCGGCTCAGGCGGTCGAGCTCAGCGGGACGCTGGGCCAATGACTCCACTACCCACCAACGGTTCCATTCATCCGCCAGCGACCACCCCGGGCGCTCCACGTGACTGTTGGGAAGGCGGTAGTGAAACGCCGGTCGGGCCTTGACCTTGGGATCGTCAACCTCCAGGCGCACTTGTTGAGCGTCTATCTGGGTCAGCAGGGGCAGCAGGTCCAGGCCGCGGTTGCGGGTTGGGTTGTGGGTCAGGTAGTCGCTGATCAAGCGCACCATGCTTGGGGGACGCTCGCTCAGCAGGGCCTTGAGGTAGCTGTCAGGGTAGAGATCGATGTAGGGGCTGATACGGCGGGCCAGGTCCAGGGCGTGGGCCTCGGCCAGCCACCATTGCAGCAGGGCGAAGCTGCGCAGGTAGTCGTGCAGCGCGTTGACGTCGAGGGTCCCGATTTCCGGGTTGATATGAACACCGTAGGCGGCAATGGGGGAGTCATCGGTCCCCTGGGCGCCGGCCTGGCGTAGCCCTTCGACCAGGGCATGTAAAGCGGGAAGCTGGTCCAGTGGAAGGGGCGGGCAGACCACCTCGAGGGGGACCACGAGGTGAGCGGCCTGGCTGAGCAGGTCGGTCCACTCCCGGTCGCGCTCACCGTTTTCGGCTTCGGCCGCGGTGCGCTTCAGGTAGTCCCAGTCCAGCTCGATATTGAAGGTGCCCAGTCCCTCTACTTCCAGGTGCCGCTCGGCGGAGGAGCGGGTGTGGAGTTTCCCCCCCAGGGCCCGCTGCAGAATGCTGGCCGTCTCCTCCAGGCTAAGACCGGTAAATTCCAGTTCAAAGCCCACCCGGCGCATTTTCCCGTCGGCCGTGTGGGTGATGGGCGGCATGCGAAAGGGGGCGGGATGCTGCTCCTGTGTCAATGTCATCTCCTCGCCTGGGTGCGTGAGGCAGCCAGGCCTAGGGGGTGGATGGGCTGTCTCGGTGACGGGCAAACCAAACCAGCCAAAGAGCCCCGAGTGCGCCGGCTGCAAACGTGCCGCCTAGGATGCCAACCTTGGCTTGCGCCAGCAACTCAGGGTTTTGACCGAATGCCAGGGTGGCGATAAACATGGACATGGTGAACCCCATGCCGCCGACCAGGGCCATGCCCCCCACGTGGCCCGGCAGAACGCCCTCGGGCAGCCGGCCGAGGCCGGTCCAGATTGCCAGCAGGCAGCCGCCCAGGATCCCGACAAACTTACCCAGCACCAGGCCCAGGCCGACGCCAAGGGTCGCTGGTGCGGCCAGGGCGCTGAGCAGCTCTTCGCTGGTCAGGCTCAGCCCCGCGTTCGCCAGGGCGAAGAGGGGCAGCACGAATAGCCCGACCGGGGTTTCCAGGGTGCGCTCCCAGCGTTGCAGGGGGGTGGTGGCCTGATAGGCGGTGTTCTCGATCTCTTCGATCAGCTCGTGGGCTTCGGCATCGCCCAGGATCGGCGAGCGTGGCTCGCGTTTGTCATCGACGCGCGAGAGCAGTTTTTTGATCCGTTTCATGAACTGCCGATGGCCGTGGCTGGGGCTGGCGGGCACCGTCAGTGCCGCCAGTATGCCGGCAACCGTGGTGTGCACACCGGAAAAGAGAAAGGCGGCCCACAGGGCAGCGCTCATCAAGGCATAGGGCCAGGCCCGGCGGATCCCGGCGACGTTGAGCAGCAGCATCAGCACCAGAGCCAGGCTGCCGCTGCCGAGCAGCGACCAGTCGACGGTGTCGGTGTAAAACAGGGCGATCACCAGCACCGCGCCCATGTCATCCACGATGGCGATCGCCACCAGCAGGGTGACCAGGCCGGGCGGAACGCGCTTGCCCAACAGCACCAGCACCCCCAGGGCGAACGCAGTGTCGGTGGCCATGGGAATTCCCCAGCCCTGAAGCGCGGGAGCGTTGCTGTTCAGTGCCAGGTAGACCAGGGCCGGTGCGGCCATGCCGCCGATGGCGCAGCAGATCACCAGCAGGCCGCGGCGTGGATCCTGGAACTCACCGGCCAGAATTTCCCGCTTCATTTCCAGCCCCAGGATAAAGAAGAACAGGGGCATCAGGCCGTCATTGATCCAGTGGCTCAGGGACTTTTCGAGTCGGTAATCGCCCAGGTAGACGCCAATTGGCGTATGCAGGAGCGCGGAGAACGCCTCGGCGTAGGGAGAGTTGGCCAGGGCCAGGGCCGCCACCATGCAGGTGAAAAGCAGCAGGCTGGAGGTGGTCTGGTCGCGAAGAAAGGCTTCAAAGGGAACCCGGATGCGTTCCAGGGCATGCTCCAGCGGGTTCGTGGTTTCATCCGGTTGAGGGCGCTCAGGGGATGCCGGTGACACGGTGGGCTCCTGTGGATCGAGGGCGATCTGATCGCCCCGTACCCTTTTAACCCTAGCAGTTGCCCCAGGGGGCGCAAGAACGCGCCCTTACTGCTGCGCCAAAATCCCCTGTTCGTTCAGGAACTTGACTAGGTCTTCGTAACCGCCGATGTAGTCCTTGCCGCAGAAGATCTGGGGCACCGTCTGCACCGCCTTGCCGACCGTTTTTTCCAGGTCCGCCTGGCTGATCCCCTCCTGGTGGATGTCAAAGTAGGCAAAGGGCAGGGACTGCTGTTCACAGAGCTCCTTGGCACGGCGGCAAAAGCCGCAGCCTTCACGACCGAAAATGGTGATGCGTTCCATGAATAGCTCCTCTGGGGTGCATGAATGTGGCCTTGCCGTGTGGCTCGTCCGGCGAACCAGCATAGACCCGGGGTGGGGGATTTGTCCAAACGCCGTGCCCCGGGCTGGCGATACCCGTTCATACCGCCTGCGGCTTTGGTTAAGATAGCCTGCCAGCGGATACTTGGCCGCACCCTCTTTGAGTCAACAAGGTGACCATGGATAACATTATTACCCTGATCCTGATCTGCGCGGCCGCTTCCCTCGCGGTGAACGTTATTCTGAAAAAGTTCGAAGTGGAGTCGGTTATCGGCTACATCCTGACCGGCATGGCGGTGGGGTTCGCCTTCGATCTGCAGCACAGTCACAGCCTGGAGGTAATCGCCGAGTTCGGCATTGTGTTTCTGATGTTTACCATCGGTCTGGAGTTTTCTCCCGCCAAGCTGCGGCTGATGAAAAAGGAGGTCTTTGTGTTCGGCCCGCTGCAGTTGGTCGGCACAGCGCTTCCCTTTTTCATGATCGGCCACTGGCTGCTGGGGCTGTCGGTGCAGGTGAACCTTATTGTCAGTCTGGCGCTGGCGCTGTCCTCCACGGCGATTGTCCTTAACCTGCTGACCAAGAGCCGGAAAATCAGCGGGCGTTACGGCCGCAACGCGGTGGGCGTTCTGCTATTCCAGGACATCGCCGTTATCCCGCTGCTGCTGATGGTCTCGATCTTCGCCAGCACCCAGGAAAGCGTGCCCGCGCTCTTGCTGGAAGTCCTGATCGACGGCGTCGTCGTGTTTCTGCTGCTGTTTCTCGGGGGGCGGATCCTGACGCCTCATGTCATGGAGCAGGTGATCGGAACCCGCTCCAACGAGCTTTTTGTCGGCGGCATCCTGGTGTTTGTGGTCGGTGCCGCGCAACTGGCCCACGGGCTGGGCTTTTCTTATTCCCTGGGGGCTTTTCTCGCCGGCATGGTGATCGCAGAAACCCAGTACAAGCACCAGGTCGAGGCGGACCTGACCCCCTTTCGCGACCTGCTGCTGGGGGTGTTTTTCATTACCGTGGGGATGCAGGTCAACCCGGTGTTCGTCATCTCCAACCTGCCGGTGATCCTGGCGGTGATGGCCGGCCTGCTATTGATCAAAGCGTTGATTCTGTTTGCCATCATGCGGCTATTCAACGGTACCCGCACCTCCGTGAAAACGGCGCTGCTGCTCTCCCAGTGTGGTGAATTCTCGTTTGTTATCTTCGAGACCGCCCAGGTCAACGGACTCTTCATGGACCCGAAGCTGGGGCAGGTGCTGATCATGGCCATTGTCCTGACCATGATGCTGACCCCATTCCTGTTCCGTTACCTGGACCGGATTACCTCGGCGCTGGTGAAGGGGCCGAGCAGGCGTCAACCGCGGCATGAGGAAGAGGAAGATGAAACGCTTGATGCCGGCGATGCCGAGCGCGTGGTGGTCTTCGGCTTCGGCCGGCTGGGCCAGCGGGTGGCAGCCCACCTGGATGCGGCGGATCTGCCTTACCTGGGGGTGGAGCATGATGGGGCGGCGTTCAGGGAGTGCCGTGAGCGCGGGCTGCCGGTGGTTTACGGTAACGCCGGCCAGCAGCAGTTTCTGCAACAGCTTCACGTGGAGCAGGCGCGGGCGGTGGTGATCGCCATGAGCAACGAGCCGCGTATTTTGCAGGTAGCCCAGGCGCTGCGGTCCGTGGCGCCGCGGGTGCCGGTGGTGGTCTGCGTCTCCAGCCCGGCGTTGCGCGAAGAGCTTGCGGAGCTCGGTGTTGAGGTGCCGATCGATAGCCTGGAGCAGACCTCCGTGGCGCTGGCCGACGCGGTGGTTGCGCTGGAGGCGCTGCAGGCGCCGGCGCCGGTGCGGGGCTGAGGCGCCATCCGGCGTTGAGGCCGGGGGGCCCCGGTCTGAGCAGAAACAAAAACGCCCGCGGAGCGGGCGTTTTTGTCTAGGGGGCTGGGCGCTAAGCCTTAGTCGTCGATAAAACCGCGCAGGTGGTCAGAGCGGGTGGGGTGGCGCAGCTTGCGTAGCGCCTTGGCCTCGATCTGACGGATCCGCTCCCGGGTCACGTCGAACTGTTTGCCGACTTCCTCAAGGGTGTGGTCGGTGTTCATGTCGATGCCGAAGCGCATCCGCAGTACCTTGGCTTCGCGGGCGGTGAGACCGGCCAGTACGTCCTTGGTGGCTTCACGCAGCCCCTCGCCGGTGGCGTTGTCCACCGGTGAGTGGATGGAGGTATCCTCGATAAAATCGCCCAGGCTCGAATCCTCGTCGTCGCCGATGGGGGTCTCCATGGAGATCGGCTCCTTGGCGATCTTCAGTACCTTGCGCACCTTGTCCTCGGGCATCTCCATCCGCTCGGCCAGCTCCTCGGGGGTGGCTTCGCGTCCCATCTCCTGCAGCATCTGGCGGGAAATCCGGTTGAGCTTGTTGATGGTCTCGATCATGTGCACCGGAATCCGGATGGTGCGCGCCTGGTCGGCGATGGAGCGGGTGATCGCCTGGCGAATCCACCAGGTGGCGTAGGTGGAGAACTTGTAGCCGCGGCGGTATTCGAACTTGTCGACCGCCTTCATCAGGCCGATATTGCCCTCCTGGATCAGGTCCAGGAACTGCAGGCCGCGGTTGGTGTACTTCTTGGCGATGGAGATAACCAGACGCAGGTTGGCCTCCACCATCTCCTTCTTGGCGCGGCGGGCCCGGGCCTCGCCGATGGACATGCGGCGGTTGACCTCTTTGATCTCCGCCAGGGTCAGTCCCACGGTTTCCTGCAGGGTGTTCAGTTTGCGCTGGGCGCGCAGCAGCTCAACCTTGCTGGCGGTCAGGCGCACGCCGTAGGGGCTTTCCTTGCTGCACAGGGACTCCACCCACGCGGTGTTGGTCTCATTGCCGGGGAAGCTCTTGATGAACTCCCGACGATCCATTTTGCCGCGCTGAGTGCAGATCTGCATGATGGCCCGCTCTTGGGCACGGATATTTTCGACGGCGCTGCGGACATCATTGACCAAGCTGTCGAACATGCGCGGCACGAGCTTGAGCGGTGCAAAGAGTGCTGCCAGTGCGGCAAGCTCTTTTCCTGCTTGCTTGCTGTCGCGGCCGTGCTTCTCGACGGCCTGCGCGACCTTTTTGTGTTGCGCGATGATCTCGTCAAAGCGGCGCTTCACTTCCTCGGGATCGGGGCCGCGGTCGCCGTCGTCATCACCCTCGGCGTCGTCATCATTGCTCTGGGAGGCCGCCGCCGGTTTTTCGTTTTCATCGTCGTCGGGGTCGATAAAGCCGTTGAGGACATCGCTCAGGCGCCCCTCTTCCTCCTGGGAAGCTTCGTAGGCGGCGAGCACCTCGGGCACGGCGCTGGGGAAATAGGCCAGGGCGGACATGACGTCACGCAGGCCCTCTTCGATGCGCTTGGCGAGCAGAATTTCGCCTTCCCGGGTCAGCAGTTCCACGGTACCCATCTCGCGCATGTACATGCGCACCGGGTCGGTGGTGCGGCCGGCATCGCTTTCCACCGCAGCCAGGGCTGCGGCAGCCTCTTCGGCGGCGCTGTCGTCGGTGGTGTCACCCTCGGTGACCAGCAGATCCTCGGTGTCGGGGGCTTCCTCACCAACGGAAATCCCCATGTCGTTGATCATGCGGATAATGTCTTCCACCTGATCGGGGTCTGAGATATCTTCGGGCAGATGGTCGTTGACCTCGGCGAAAGTCAGGTAGCCCTGCTCCTTCCCTTTTGCGATAAGCTCTTTCAAACGGGATTGCTGCTGTGACGTGTTCGACATGTGCCCTATAGCCTAGTCTGAGGTTCAAAAAAATAGCCGCATATTATAGACGCGTAGCGGCCGGATATCCATAGAAGAGGGTGTCACCCGCTGCGAACCCTGCGCGGGAGGCGGCGCTGCATTGAGGGGAGGAGCGCCTGACTGTTTGTGAGGAGTGTTTTCGACAATAACTGCTCACCAGTCCTTAATGGGGGCGTTTGTTGGCGTTTCAACTAGCATAGCCGACGCCGCCGCTTTTGCTTGGCTACAAAGGTAGCGGCTAGCGGCGGTGAAACTTGAGCAGCAACTTGTTGAGCTGGTCCCGCTCTTCGGCTTTGAGGGGGCTGGTCTTGTGCTTCTGTTTCAGTTGTTCCAGTTCCGCGAGCAGCCGTTCCCGGACCAGTTGGTGGAGGGCGTCGATAAATTCGCGCCCTTCGCCGACGCTGACCAGCAGTTCTTCTTCCAGTAACTCCTTGAGCAGGGGGTAATAGGGAGAGTCCTGCCACTCCACCAGTAAGACCGCGGGCTTGATCCCGGGGTTCCCGCGCAACTCATCGATCAGCGCCTTGAGCAGGCTGAGCTCCTGTTGCTGAATCTCGCCCAGGGCCTCGGTGGTTTCAAAATCCACTTTCAATGCCAGCTGGGGAAAGTGCAGCAGCCAGCGCAGGGCCTTGGTGGCGGTGGATGAGACGCGGGGGCGGGGAGCGGGCTCGGTGAAGCGCTGGCGCTCGCCCTTCCATTTCCGTGGCCTGCCTTGACCGTGGCTGGCGCCTTGAGTGTAGTGATGGTCCTGACTTTGACCATGACCATGACCATGACCATGACCATGACCATGGCCATGGCCTTGGTACGGGGCGGGTGCCGGGGGCGCGTCGCTGAACGCATAGGCGGGCTCTTCGTCGAAATAGCCCGGCTCCCACTCGGGAGGGGGCTCTGCCGGCTCGGAAGGCGGGCTTTCAAAAAAAGCGCTGTCCAGTCCTGTTATCTCCGCCAGTTGTTGCTTCATCAGCTGGCGAAAGGCGTCCCCGGGAATCTTGTCGATCAGGGGGCGCGCCAGCGCGCTCAGTTGGGCGCGGTCTTCGCCGCTCTCCAGGGTCAGCCCCTCGCTGAGAGCGGCAAAGAAAAAGGTCGACAGCGGTTGAGCCTGTTGAATCCGTTCCTCCAGCGCTTCCTTACCTTCGCGGCGCACGAGGCTGTCCGGATCCTCGCCGTCGGGGAGGAAGAGAAACCGCGCCTGGCGTCCGTCTTCCATCAGCGGCAGGGCGGTTTCCAGTGCCCGCCGCGCTGCCCGGCGTCCTGCGGCATCGCCGTCAAAGCAGAACACCAGATCTTTAACCAGTTTGTAGAGGCGCGTCAGATGGTGGGCGCTGGTGGCGGTGCCCAGGGTGGCCACGGCGTTGCGAATGCCGAACTGGGCCAGGGCTACTACGTCCATGTAGCCTTCGACGATCAGGATGCGCTCCAGTTGGCGGTTGGCCTGGCGTGCCTGGTAGAGCCCGTACAGCTCCCGGTTCTTGTGGAAGGTGTCGGTCTCCGGGGAGTTGAGGTACTTGGGTTTGTCGTCGTTGAGTACCCGCCCGCCAAAGGCGATGACCCGGCCGCGCATGTCGATGATGGGGAACATGATGCGGTCGCGGAAGCGGTCGTAACACTTGGCTTCCTCGGGCTTGAGAACCACCAGGCCGGCTTTGTCCAGCGCCCGTTGCGCCGGTTCCTGGTCGGCCTTGAGGTGCTTGAGCAGGTTGTCCCAGCCCGGGGGGGCGTAACCGATGCGGTATTCCTGGGCGATGCGGCCGCTCAGTCCCCGGTTTTTCAGGTACGTCACGGCCCGTTCTCGCTGGCGGTGCTGCCGCAGTTGCTGGCAGTAGTAGTCGGCGGCCTGCTGCAGCAGGTCGTAGGCCTCGTTGCGGGACTTGTCGGCTTGGCGCGGTTTGCCGTCCTCCTCGGGGACCTCGAGCCCGAGTCGGCGTGCCAGGGTTTCCACCGCCTGCGGAAAATCCAGGCGGTCATGCTCCATGACAAAGCCCAGCGCGTTGCCGCCGGCACCACAGCCGAAGCAGTAATAAAACTGTTTTTCAGGATTGACGCTGAAGGAGGGGGTCTTTTCCTGGTGGAAGGGGCAGAGGCCGGAATAGTTGCGCCCGGCGCGCTTGAGATTCAGGCGCTCTTCCACCACGTCGACAATGTCGGTGCGGTTGAGCAGGTCGTCGATAAAATCCTGGGGAATTCGTCCCGCCATCAAGGGTCCAGCCGGTTGGGCGCCAGGCGCCAGCTTAGCAGTCTGCTTGGCGTTAGAACAGTGACCGCCGGGGGCGATCGGGAGTATCAGCCCAGGCGGGCTTTGATGCGTTTGCTGACGGAACCCATGTCGGCGCGGCCCTGAAGCTTGGGCTTGAGCGCTCCCATTACCTGGCCCATCTCTTTCATTGAACTGGCGCCGGTCTGGTTGATGGCTTCCGCGATCAGTTGATCAATTTCGTCGTCGGTTAATTGGGCGGGAAGAAAGGTTTTAATCACCTCCAGTTCGTTCTTCTCCACCTCAATGAGGTCCTCACGGCCGGCGCTCTCGAACTGGGCGATGGAATCCCGACGCTGCTTTTGCATCTTGTCGAGGATGGCCAGCACTCTGGCATCGTCCAGTTCGATTCGCTCGTCGACTTCAACGCGCTTGAGCTCAGCCATGATCGAACGCACCGTCTGCAGGCGCGCCTTGTCTTTGGCGCGCATGGCTGCTTTCTGGGCGTCCTTGATCTGGATCTTGAGCGGGCAGTCTGCCATGGCTAAGCGCGGAGTCCGGTAACCGTGAATTCAGTAAAAGGTCTGCTTAGTACAGGCGCACGTGGCGGCGCTGCTCGCGCTGGACCTTCTTGGCGTGACGCTTGACCGCTGCGGCTGCCTTGCGCTTGCGAACGGACGTGGGCTTCTCGTAGAACTCACGACGACGGACTTCGGCGAGAACGCCGGCTTTTTCGCAGGAACGCTTGAAGCGACGCAGAGCAATGTCAAAAGGCTCGCTGTCACGTACTTTTACATGTGGCATTGAAGTTACCTTGGTTACCTTTGGTTGGTGCGTTTACTTAGATAAACGTTTGCTGCCTGTTTTTTAGCCAAAAAACAAAACAGGCGGCGTATTCTACTCGCAGCGCCCATCAACTGTAAACCCTCGGGAGGGACTCTGGTATGATGCGGCTTTTTCCAGTTTCCAGTGGGAGTGTAGTTGGCGATGCGTGTTCTGGGGATAGAGACCTCCTGTGACGAAACCGGTGTGGCCCTGTACGACAGTGATCGGGGGTTGCTGGCCGACGCCCTGTACAGCCAGGTGGCGATGCATGCCGAGTACGGCGGCGTGGTGCCGGAACTGGCATCCCGGGACCATATTCGTAAGCTGCTGCCTTTGATCCGCGAGGTCCTGCAGGAGGCAGGGGTGACTGAAAAGGAGGTGGACGCCATTGCCTACACAGCAGGGCCCGGCCTGATCGGGGCCTTGATGGTGGGCGCGTCCCTGGCCCGGGGCCTGGGGTACGCCTGGGGTGTGCCGGTACTGGGGGTGCATCACATGGAGGGGCACCTGCTGGCGCCCATGCTGGAGGAGACGCCGCCGGCGTTTCCCTTCGTGGCGTTGCTGGTCTCCGGCGGTCACACCCAGCTGGTGGAGGTGACAGGGCTCGGCGCCTATCGCCTGTTGGGGGAATCCCTGGATGATGCCGCCGGCGAAGCCTTTGATAAGGCCGCCAAGATGCTGGGGCTGGATTACCCCGGCGGCCCCCTGATCGCCAAGCTGGCCGAGCGGGGCACCGCGGGGCGGTTCCGCTTCCCGCGCCCGATGACCGATCGCCCGGGGCTCGATTTCAGCTTCAGTGGCCTCAAGACCTTTACCCTCAACACGGCTGATGGCCTGCGCGATGCGCAGGGCGAGCTGGCGGAGCAGGACCGTGCTGATATTGCCCTGGCATTCCAGGAAGCGGTGGTGGATACCCTGGCAATCAAATGCCGTCGCGCGCTGCAGCAGACCGGGTTCAAGCAACTGGTGATCGCGGGCGGGGTCAGCGCTAATCAGATGCTGCGTGAGCGCCTTGAGGCAGCGGTGGCGCGGGAAGGGGCGAAACTGTTTTACGCCCGGCCGCGGTTTTGCACCGATAACGGCGCGATGATCGCCTATGCCGGTTGTCAGCGGCTGCTGGCCGGTGAGCAGGACGACCTGAGGATTCGGGCGCGTCCGCGCTGGCCGTTGAACGAGTTGCAGCCGGTGGCGGCGGGCTAGAGACGGTTTTCCCGCCCCCGCCGCAGGTCCAGGATATTGCGCCGGTGGCGCCACAGCAGGGCCAAGCAGGCCACCCCCAGGTAGGGCAGGTAATCCGGCGCCAGCCAGTAACCAAGCACCGGCGTGATCAACGCCATGGTCAGCGCCGCCAGGGAGGAGATCCGAAAGCGCAGCGCCAGCAGCAGCCAGCCGGTGATCTGCAGTAACCCCATGAGCGGATTCAGCGCCAGGCAAACGCCGAGCATGGTCGCCACGCCTTTTCCCCCTCGAAAGCCGAAGAACAGCGGCATCAGGTGGCCGCAGAGGGCGGCAAGGCCGATCAGTCCCACCCAGTGGGGTGGCAGGTTCCAGGCCAGTGCCAGGGCCACCGGCACAAAGCCCTTGGCCATATCCCCGGCCAGGGTGAGGATGGCGGCGCGGTAGCCGCCGATCCGCAGGACATTGGTGGCGCCGGGGTTGAGCGAGCCCTGCCGCCTGGGGTCCTGCAGTCCCAGCAGGCGGCAGACGAGGACGGCGCTGGAGACCGATCCCAGAAGATAGGCTCCGCATGCCAGAAGCGGCGCAGTTGACTGAAATGTGCCGGTCATGGGAGGCTTCCGAGCCTTTGGGGAGTAGGGTAACTAGGGTTTTAGCAGAAGCGGCGGGGGGAAGTAAACCACCGCCCAGTAAAGGGACAACAGAATGGATATCGTTTACGTAAAAGGGCTGGAGGTGGAGACAGTTATCGGCATCTACGACTGGGAGCGGCGCATTCGCCAGCGCGTGGTGCTGGACCTGGAGATGGGCACCGATATCCGCGCCGCCGCCGCCAGCGAGGATATCGAACAGACCCTCAACTACAAGACCGTTTCCAAGCGCCTGGCCGCGTTTATCGGCGAGAGCGAGTTCCAGCTGGTGGAAACCATGGCCGAGTCGATTGCCGAACTGGTATTGCGGGAATTTCCGGTGCCCTGGCTGCGACTGCGCCTGGGCAAGCCCGGGGCGGTGACCGGGGCCGAGGATGTGGGGGTGATTATCGAGCGGGGCGCCCGTCCCTGATGGTCACGGTGTACCTGAGCTTGGGCAGCAATATCGACCGCTGTCACTATATCACCCGCGCCCTGGATCGCCTCGCCGACGACTTCGGCCCGTTACAGATCTCCAGCGTGTTCGAGAGCGAGGCGGTGGGGTTCGAGGGGGATCCTTTCTACAATCTTGCCGTCGGGCTCTCAACCGATCTCCCGGTCGACGCCCTGTACCGTCGTCTGCGGGAGATCGAGCACGACAACGACCGCTGCCGCCAGGCCGTCAAATTCAGCTCCCGTACCCTGGATATCGATATCCTGAGCTACGGCGACTATATCGGCGCCTTCGAAGGCGGTCACCTGCCGCGCGCGGAGATCACCTACAACGCCTTTGTGCTCTGGCCTCTGGCCGAGATCGCGCCGGCTGAGCACCACCCGGAGCTGGGCCGCAGCTATGCCGATCTATGGGCCGATTTTGAGCGCGGAAAGCAAAAACTGCGACCGGTCTCCTTTGCCTGGCGCGGGCGGGAACTGTCCAGGCTGGAAGACAGCCGTTAGGGCCTCGCGTCGAGGGACCGTGCAACCTCAGGTGATCGACTTGCCGCCGTCAACCGCCAGGATCTGCCCCGTTACGTAACCGGCTTCGAGCAGGTAGGCGACTGCTTCTGCGATGTCCCGGGGATTCCCGTACCGGCCGAGCAGGGTGCGCCCCAGCGTTGCCTGTTCGGCTTCTGCATCGCGGGCGGCGGCGCCCTCCGGCGGCAGGATCGGTCCGGGGGCGACGGCGTTGACCCGCACCCTTGGGGCGAGCTCCGTGGCCAGGGCCCGGGTCAGTCCGCCGAGCCCCGCCTTGGCGCTGCTGTAGATGGGAAACCCGGGCAGCCCTCGTTCGCTGTTTACGTCGGCGATGTTGACGATGGCTCCCTGTTGTTCACTCAGGGCCGGCGCCAGCGCCTGGCTGAGGAAGAAGGGCGCTTTGAGGTTGGACCCCAGCAGCTGCTCCCAGGCCTCTTCGGAGGCCGAGCCCAGGGGAGTGGGGTAGAAATCGGATGCGTTGTTGACCAGTCCGTCGAGGCGCCCCCAGCAGTCTGTGGCCGCCTCGGCCAGTTGAAGCACCTGGGTCGTGTCCACCAGATCGGCCTGCAGGGTCCGGGCGCTGTTGGCCCGTTTGCTGTTGAGGCGTTCGCTCAACGACTCCGCCGCCTGTCGGCTGCCGCGGTAGTGGATCAAAACCCGGTAGCCTCGGCGGTGAAGGCGTTCGGCGATAGCCGCGCCGATACGGCGGGCGGCGCCGGTAATCAGCACCACGCGGGGCTCAGTCACGGGCCGGCTCCTTCAGGGGCGCTTCTTCCAGAGTCTGTTCTTCCAGAGTCAGCAGGCGTCGCCGGCGCAGTTCGCTGCCCAGATTTTTGCCCTTGAAGCCTTCGGCGACCAGCGCTCGCGGCTCGACGGCTTCAATGGCGGCGACGGCTCTCTGAAAGCGCTCGCCGGCGGCAAACGGCAGCGCTTCATCGAGGCCCGCCAGGGCGCGGCAGGCAAGCAAAAAGGGCGCTAATCGCTCCGGGCGGCGGGAAAGGTCGAGCCGTTCGTAGAGTATGAGCAGCGCTTCTGCGTCGAGGGGGGGGCGCTGTAGCAGGGTGGCCCCCAGCTCGGCCAGGAGCAGCACCGCGTCCTGAAAGACACGGGGCGCGCGCAGCCGCTCCAGCATGGCCGGCAGGCGTTGCGACGCCTCTTCGGCGAAGAAGCAGAACACCGCCAGGCGCGTGGGGGCCGGTGCGTGCAGGGCGCAGGCCCGCTCCAGTGCGGCCAGGGCGCTGTCTCCAAGGTCGCCGGCGAGGATGGCGTCCAGTTCGGGCATTAACTCGGCCAGCGCGCCGCAGCGGTGAAGGCAGTCAAAGAACACCCCCGGCGAGGGTTCGCAGAGGGCGCGTTCCAGCTCCTGCCACACCCGCTCGCGGGTCAGCTCCTGCAGCTCCCCACTGTGGGCAATCCGGCTCATCAGGGCCTGAGTTTCGGCGGCGATGGTGAAGCCTAGGTGGGCAAAGCGGGCGGCAAAGCGGGCCACCCGGAGCACGCGCAGGGGGTCTTCGCTGAAGGCCGGGGAAACGTGGCGCAGGCGACGCGCCGCCAGGTCTTCGCGGCCGCCGTAGGGATCGATGATCTGACCGTCCGGGTCCTCCGCCATGGCGTTGATGGTCAGATCCCGGCGCAGCAGGTCCTCTTCCAGGGTGACGTCCGGACTGGCAAAAAACTCAAAGCCCTTGTAGCCCCGGCCGGCCTTGCGCTCGGTACGTGCCAGGGCATACTCCTCTTTGGTCTTGGGGTGGAGAAAGACCGGGAAGTCCTTGCCCACCGGCACAAAGCCCTGGGCCTGCATCTCCTCCACCGTCGCCCCGACCACCAGCCAGTCCCGGTCGTAGACCGGGTAGTCAAGCAGGCGGTCGCGTACCGCGCCTCCCACGAGGTAGGTTTTCACGGGGTGCCGGTGTCGCAGGTTTCGGGGTAGCGCGTCTGCCAGATCTCATAGCCTCCGTTGAGGCTGTAGACGGCCTCGAAACCGCGCTCAAACAGGTACTGGGCGGCCGGCTGGCTGCTGTTGCCGTGGTAGCAGCAGACGATCAGCGGCAGGTCGAGGTCGTTGCGGTCGATAAATTCCTGCAGGTTGTGGTTGCCCAGGTGCTGGGCGCCGCGAATGTGGCCACGGGCGAAACTCTCTTCATCGCGGATATCGGCCAGGGCGGCGCCGGCGTCCAGCAGGGCCTTGGCTGCATCGGGGTCGATCAGTTGAAACTGCTCCATAAACGTCTCCTCGCAGAAGGGTCAGGCGTAGCCGGGGCTTTCGACGCAAAAACGCGCCTGGTCTTCCAGGCGCAGCGCGGTGAGCGGACCGCCCCAGACACAGCCGGTATCCAGGGCGTAGACGCCGGCGGCGCTGGCGCGCCCTTCCAGGGACGCCCAGTGGCCGAACAATAGCCGGGTGCCGGGGTCACGGCGGCCGGTAAGGCTGTACCAGGGGGCGAAGCCGGGCGGGGGCGCCTGGGGGCCGGTCTTGGTGGTCAACTCAAGGGTGCTGTCGGCATCGCAAAAGCGCATGCGCGTCAGGTAGTTGGTGATCAGGCGCAGGCGCGGCCAGCCGTCCAGGCTGTCGTCCCAGCGGGCCGGCTCGTTGCCGTACATGTGGCCGAAATAGTCCCGTAGGAGGGCTTCATCACGGGCGCGAAGCACCGTCTCCACCTCCGCTGCGTAGTCGCCGGCCTGTTCCAGGGTCCAGGCCGGCGGCACCCCGGCGTGGGCCATGGCGTAGCCGCACTCGGCGTCATGGTGGAACAGCGGCTGATGGCGTAGCCAGTGCAGCAGCTCGTCCCGGTCGGGCGCGGTCAGGATGCCGTCCAGGGTGTCCTTGCGGTTTTTCTTTTCTCCGCGCCAGGCGACGGCCAGCAGATGCAGGTCATGGTTGCCGAGGACCACCGTGGCCCGCTCGCCCAGCGAACGGACAAAGCGCAGCACCTCCAGGGACTGGGGGCCGCGGTTCACCAGGTCGCCGCAGAGCCAGAGCCGGTCGGCGTCACTGAAGCGTACATGGTCCAGCAGCCGGCGCAGTTCGCGGTAGCAGCCTTGCAGGTCGCCGATGGCATAGGTCGCCATGAGGGCCCCTCAGTGCAGTGCGTGGGGCAGGGCGAGGGTGAAGGCCGGCACCTGGGCGCGGAAGTGCTCGCCACCGGCGGTGCGCATGCCGTAGTACCCGGTCATGCTGCCGACCTCGGTGGAGATGACGGTGCCGCTGGTGTAGCTGTAGCTGGCGCCGGGCTGGATCACGGGTTGCTCGCCGACCACGCCCTGGCCTTCGACCTCCTGCACATGGCGGTCGCCATCGGTGATGATCCAGTGGCGGGTGAGCAGTTGCACCGGTTCGCTGTCGCCATTGGTGATGGTGATGTTGTAGGAAAACACGAACCGCTTGTTGTCCGGGTCCGATTGTTCGTCCAGGTAGTGGGTCTGGACTTCGATGTCGATGCTCTCGCGGTGTTCGGTGGCGCTCATCGCGTGTCAGACTCCTTGTGGCGGCTGAATGCGTCGGCCAGGGCCACGAACGACTCCAGGCTCAGGCGCTCGGGGCGGATTCCGGGGTCGATATTCAGCGCTTCGATTTCGGCCGCCGGCAGCAGCGGCTTGAGGTTGTTGCGCAGGGTCTTGCGCCGCATGCTGAAGGCGGCCCTTACCAGCTGCTCCAGGTCCGCTTCATTTCGTGCCTTGAGGGGAAGATCGGCATAGGGGACCAGGCGCACGATGGCCGAATCCACCTTGGGCTGGGGGTGGAAGGCATGGGGGCTGACCACAAACAGGGGCTCCACCCGGCAGCGGTACTGGGCCATGATCCCCAGGCGACCGTAGGCGCTCTCCCCGGGCTGGGCCGCCAGCCGGTCGACCACCTCTTTTTGCAGCATAAAGTGCATGTCCTCGATCAGCCCGCTGTGGCTCAGCAGGTGAAAGATCAGGGGCGTGGAGATGTTGTAGGGCAAGTTACCGACGATCCGCAGCGGCCGGCTGTCCTCGGCCAGCTGGGTGAAGTCGAACTTGAGGGCGTCGGCCTGGTGAATGCGAAAACGCTCTTCGTAGCGAAAAAACTGGGTTCGCAGTACCGGGATCAGGTCCCGGTCCAGCTCCACCACGTCCAGTTCGCCGCAGGCCTCCAGCAGCTCCTCGGTCAGCGCGCCCAGGCCGGGGCCGATCTCCACCAGGTGCTGGCCGGGTTGTGGGTGGATGCTGCGGATGATGCGTCGGATGACATGCTCATCCTGCAAAAAATTCTGGCCGAAGCGCTTGCGCGCCCGGTGTCCAACGGGATGTTTCATGCCGCTCCTAGGTTGTCGATTGACGGTTTTCGGCCATCATCACCGCGTGACGCAGTGCCGTTTCCAGACTGCCGGGGTCCCCCTGGCCGGTGCCGGCCAGGTCCAGGGCGGTGCCGTGGTCCACCGAGGTGCGGATGATTGGCAGCCCCAGGGTGATATTGACCGCCCGACCGAAGCCCTGGTACTTGAGCACCGGCAGCCCCTGGTCATGATACATCGCCAGTACCGCATCGGCACCCTCGAGCTGGCGGGGGGTGAACAGGGTGTCGGCGGGCAGCGGCCCGGCCAGGTCCAGCCCTTCGCTGCGGAGCGCTTCAAGGGTAGGGGTGATGATTTCCAGCTCCTCGCGGCCCAGGTGGCCACCTTCGCCGGCGTGGGGGTTGAGCCCGCACACCCGAATCTTAGGCCGTGACAGACCGAAGTAGCGGATCAGGTCGCGGTTGAGCACCCGGCATACCCGCGCCAGACGTTCGGCCGTAATGGCTTCGGCCACCTGGGCCAGGGGCAGGTGGGTGGTGACCAGGGCGACGCGCAGGGCGTCACTGGCCAGCATCATCACCACCTGCTCGGTATGGGTGCGTGCCTGCAGGAATTCGGTATGGCCGCTGAAGGCGACGCCGGCTTCGTTGATCACCCCCTTGTGCACGGGGCCTGTGACCAGCGCGTCAAAAGTACCCGCCAGGCAGCCGTCGACGGCCTGGGCGAGGGTCTCGAGCACGTAGGGGGCGTTGCGCGGGTCCAGCTGGCCTGCCGTTGCGGGTGTCGCGGCGGGGATGGCCTGCACCCACAGCTCGCCCGCCTGGGCGGCTTGCGCCGGCTGGCCCGGTGCGAAGGGGCGCAGACGAAGCGGCAGTCCGAGCTGCCGGGCGCGGGCTTCGAGCAGTTGGGGGTCGGCCAGAGCCACTACCTGGGCGGCCTGGCGCTGCTGGGCCAGGCGCACGCAGAGGTCCGGGCCGAGGCCCGCGGGCTCGCCCGGGGTCAGGGCAATGCGGGGAAGGGGCTTTGCGGTCACAGCTTGAGCTCGAGGTAGGCCTGGGAGCGGAGCTCGTTCAGCCAGTTGTTCAGCTCTTCGGCAAACTTGCGCTTGCGAATCGCCTCGCGGGCTTCGTTGGCGAGCAGGTCCTCCCCCAGGTCCTTTTCGCGCTTGTCCTGAACCTCGAGGATGTGCCACCCAAAGCGGCTCTTGAAGGGCTCGCTGAGCTCGCCCACGGCGGTCTGCGCCAGCTGCGCTTCAAAGGCCGGGACCATCTGTCCGGGTAGAATCCAGCCCAGGTCGCCGCCGATGCTGCCGCTGCCGACGTCGTCGCTGAACTCCTTGGCCAGCGCGGCAAACTCTTCTCCGGCCTGCAGGCGCCGGTGCAGGTCCTGGGCTAGCTGACGGGCCTGGGCGTCGGTGCGGATTTCGCTGGGGCTGATGAGTATATGGCGGGCTTTCGTCTGCTCTACCAGGCGCACGGCACCGCCGCGGCGGTCCACCAGCTTGAGGATGTGGAAGCCGCCGCCCATGCGCACGGGGCGGGTGATTTCGCCGGGCTTGAGCTCCTTGGCGGCTTCGGCGACGGTCTCGGGCAACTCCGCGAGGTTGCGCCAGCCCAGGTCCCCCCCCTCCAGGGCATTGGCCGCCTTGGAGACGGCGACCGCGGTTTCGGCGAAATCAGCCCCGGCCTCGAGCTCGCGGTAGGTCCGCATGGCGCGGGCCTCAACGGCCTCGACGGCCTCGGGGCCGGCCTCGCGGGGCAACGGCAGCATGATGTGGGAGAGGCGCACGTCAGGCAGGGCCTGCTCTCGCCCCTGCTCCGAGGCCAGGAAACTCTCCACCTCCTGGTCGGAGATCTGGATGCGCCGGTTGACCAGCCGCTCGCGCACCTGGGTGATGAGCATCTCGCTGCGGATCTGCTCGCGCACCTCGCGGTAGTTCTGGCCGGACGCTTCGAGCTCGGCCTTGAAGGCGGGCAGGCTCAGGCCGTTGCTGGCGGCGATGCGCTCCAGGGTGCTATCGAGCGCCTGCTCGGTGATGGCCAGGCCGTTCTGCTCGGCCTGTTGCAGCTGCAGCCGGTCCAGGATCAGCTTGTCCAGCACCTGGCGGCGCAGAGCGTCTTCCGGCGGCAGGCGGGTGCCGCGCTGGCGCAACTGCTCGCGGACCACTTCCGTGCGCCGGTCCAGCTCCGAGGCCATGATCACGTCGTTGTCCACCACGGCCACCATGCGATCAAGCTGCACCTCCTCGGCCTGGGCGCTCAGGGCGGTCCAGCACAGGCTCAGCGCCAGCAGCCGGCGAACAGTGGAAAAAAGCTTAGTTGTCATAATCCTCGCGCTCTTGGAAACCGGAAATCTCTTCCAGGAAATACTTGGCTTTGGGGCCCTGGTCGCCGCTCGCCCGCGTGCCGATGGTGCCGAGCCCCTTCAGAATGAATTGCAGGTAGAGGCCGCGATTCTCCCGGTCCTCGTCGTCGTCGATCCAGCGTCGGTAGAGGGTGCGGACGCGCCAGCAGCAGTTCTCGTACTCAAGCCCGGCGATCTGGTCCAGGGCTTCGTCGTTTTGCCGGTCCTGCAGCCAGCGGGCCAGCAGGCTCCAGCGGGCGTTCAGCGGCCAGATGGCGGAAAAATCGGCCTGGTCCAGGGTGTCTTCAGCGTACCGGTAGCTCAGGTTCAGCTGGTGATCGATATCTGACTGGTAACGCAGCTTGAAGTTTCGCTCGCGGTTCTCTTTGAGGTCCTGGCTCCATTCGCCGTCGGCGCTCAGACGCAAATTGTCACTCAGGTTCCACAGGGCTTCGGCGGCAAGCCGGGAGCGTTCGTCGATCAGGCGGTCCGCTGCCGGGTCCAGCCGCACGTCGCGGTCCTCCAGGTAAACGATCTGCCCCAGGCTGGCTCGGATCCGCTCGGCACCGTCGGCTTGCAGGACCCGACTGGTGAGGCCCAGCGTCACCTGGTTGGTGTCGCCGATCCTGTCCAGGCCGCTGAAGCGGTTGTCGCGGAACAGTTGGCTGTAGCTGAAGGTCAGCTCCGAGGAGTCGAAGTCGGGCAGTTCGCTCTGATCCCGGAACGGCACATATAAATAGAACAGTCGCGGCTCCAGGGTTTGGATATAGGAGCGGTTGTTGAAAGAGAGGTCGCGTTCGAAGAAGAGCCCCCCGTCGAGACTGGCCAGGGGCAGGGTGCGGTCGGGGTTTTCGCTGTTGCCCGCCGGCTGGTTGTCCAGCTGGTAGCGGGTGTGGGTCAGGCGCAGGCGGGGGTTGAAGAAGGCCCAGGGCCAGCTGTAGGGGCGCTCCAGGGTGGTCTCCAGGTGCAGGCGCCGGCCGGTGATGCGCGCGATGCCGCTGAAGCCGCTGGGGTCGCGGTCAAACTCGGTAAACTCGGCCATATAACGCCACTGCAGCGGCAGGCTGTCGGGGCTGCCGTTCAGGCGTAGTTCGGGCACCTTGCGGTAGGGCAGGGCGGCGGTGCTGCTGATGGTCTGGTAATCCTGCAGGCGGGCCAGGGCCTGCCAGCTGCGGCCTTGATACTGGAGCTGGGCCAGTTGGTCCAGGTGGGTGTCGCGGGCAATGTTGAGGTCGGTGTCCAGCTCGTCAAAGTAGTCGTTGTCACTGACCTTGTTGTAGTTGATGCGGCTTGACCAGCCCGGCGCCGGCCTGCCGCTGTGGTCCAGCCCCAGCGCCCAGCGGTCCTCGCCGCGCAGGTCGTCGTCGGCCAGATACGCCGTGCTCAGCTCGTAGCGGCCGTTTGCACCCAGGTAGCGGAACTCGTTCTCGAGCATCAGGCCTCGCCGGGCGATGACCCGCGGTGTCAGGGTGTCGTCGTAATTGGGCGCCAGGTTGAAGTAGTAGGGCGCCGCCACATCCAGGCCGTTTTCGGTGGTGTGGGCGATGCTGGGGTTTAAAAAGCCCGACTTGCGGCGGTCGTCGATGGGAAAGTGGATGACCGGTACGTAGAGTACGGGAACGCCGCCGATCCGCAGGGTGGCATGGCGCGCCGAGCCGAACCCCACCTCCTTGTCGAGTACGATCTTGCTGCCGTGGATCATCCAGGAGTCGTTGCCGGGTTCGCAACGGGTATAGGCGCCGTCGCTGATTTCCACGATGCCGTCGGCGCGGGTGACCACCCGTGCGGCGCTTCCGCGCAGGTGCTGCGGATGAAACACGAAGCGTGCGTTTTTCATCGCGGTGGTCTTGGCTTCCAGGTCGACCTGGGCGCTGTCGCCGAGAATCAGGGTGCCGGGGGCGCGGAACTGCACCAGGCCGTTGGCCTGGGCGCGCTGCTGGTCGTGCTCAAGCAGCGCCGACTGGCTGCGCAACTGGTTGTTGCCCTGGCGCAGGTAGATGCCGCCGGCGAGCTCGGTCTGGGTGCTGTCCTGGGTCCGGGCCTGGCCGGCTTCGACGTGAATCGCCTGCTCGGAGGGGGCCTGGGTGGCGTCTTCGAAGTCGAAGGCCGGTTGAATATAGGCGCCGTCACAATGGGTTTGTGGATCGACGCCGCCGGGGTTGGGGTACCAGTCGAGATCGGCGAAGGGCAGCAGCGGGCCGTGCGCTTGGATCGCGGTCTCGCCGGCGCTCAACGGGCGGCGCTGGCAGTCCCAGGCGCGCGCTTCACCGGGACCGGGTTCGCACTGCCACTGCGGCTCAAAGGTGTCCCCGGTGGTCTGCGCCGCGGGCCGGGCGTAGGCGTCCGGGTAGGTCTGGTGGTAGGGCTGACCACCTGGGCCGCCACCGGGTGCGACCTGGCATTCCCAGCCACCTTTTTTCCCTGCTGCCGGCTGGCACTGCCAGGCCGAGTTCGAGCCGGTATCTGCCCCTGCCGGTGCATTGACGGCCAGCAGGCAGAGAAACAGGCTCCGTCTGAGCGATCGCTGGATGGCTGGCATGGGTGGCGGGCAGAGCTCCAAAAAATACGCCCGCGGGAGCGGCGCGAGGCCTGTCCGTGGGCGGTGGAATTCGAGTAAGATGTGCCCGCGAATGATAATGGAAGCCCGGGTCAATTCCTAGATGGCCTCGGCGTTGTAGCATGGTAAGGGTATGGATAAACGGTTAGAAGCGTTGCGAAAGTGGGTCGGGGATAGCCTGCCGGCAATGGGGGTGGATCTGGCTCATGACTGGACGCTGACGCCGGTCTCGGGGGATGCCAGCTTTCGTCGCTATTTTCGCGTCCACAGCCATAACTTGAGCTGGGTCGCGGTGGACGCCCCGCCCGAGCAGGAGGACAGCGTTCCCTTCGTGGCGATCGCTCGGGCCTGGGAGCCCCTGGAAATTCATGCCCCCCGCGTGTTCCGGGCAGATCTTGAGCAGGGGTTCATGCTGCTGTCGGACCTGGGGGATACCCTCTATCTGGACCGGCTCGACCCGGACAGCGCCGATCACCTGTACCGCCAGGCGCTGGTGACTCTGACCCATATTCAACAGTGCCGTCACATTCAGGGGCGACCTTTGCCGCCCTACGATGAAAGTCTGCTGCGGCGGGAGATGGCGCTGTTCCGCGAATGGTTCCTGCAGCGCCTGCTGGGGTTGCTTCTCAGTGCCGGCGAGCAGCAACTGCTCGACGGGCTTTTTACCCGGTTGGTGGATTCTGCCTTGGAGCAGCCCCGGGTCTGCGTGCATCGCGACTACCACTCGCGCAACCTGATGGTCACCGACGATGCGGTACCTGGGGTGATCGACTTCCAGGATGCGGTGTTGGGGCCCGTTACTTATGACTTGGTGTCGCTGCTGCGTGATTGTTATATCGACTGGCCCCAGGGCCAGGTCGAGCAGTGGGCGCTCAGCTACCTGGACCTGGCCCGGGAGAGCGGCATCTTCGAGCCGGTTGCGCCGGAGCGTTTCCTGCGCTGGTTCGACCTGATGGGCATGCAGCGCCACCTCAAGGCGATCGGCATCTTTGCCCGCCTGAAGCTGCGTGACGGCAAGGGGGGGTACCTGGCGGACATTCCCCGTACCCTGGGCTACCTGTTGAGCGTTGGCGCCCGGCACCCCGATAGCGAGGCCTTCACCGACTTTTTGCGTACCCGGGTTGAGCCGGTGATGGCGACTCATGGCGCTTTTGCCGCCGAGGCGCTGCAATGAGAGCGATGATCCTGGCCGCAGGGCTTGGCACCCGGATGCGCCCGCTGACCGATCACTGCCCCAAACCGCTGCTCGAAGCCGGGGGCAAACCCCTGATTGAGCACCACCTGGAGCGACTCGCGGCGGCGGGCTTTGACGAGCTGGTGATCAATACCGCCTACCGGGGGGCGCAACTGGAAGCGGCCCTGGGCGACGGCGCCCGCTGGGGCGTGCGGATCCGCTATTCGCGCGAAGGCGAGCCTCTGGAAACCGGCGGCGGCATTCGGCAGGCGTTGCCGCTGCTGGATGGGGGGGATGACGCCCCTTTTTTGGTGGTCAACGGGGATATCTGGTGCGACTACGACTTTGCCGCCCTGCACGGCCGTACGCCAGAGCTGGCGCACCTGGTGCTGGTGGATAACCCGTCCCACCATTCCGATGGGGATTTCGCCCTGCACCAGGAGCGGGTGGTGGTCGAAGGCGAGTCGCGGCTGACCTTCAGCGGCATCAGTCTGCTGCGTCCCTCCCTGTTCCAGGGTCTGGCGGAGGGGGCCTTCCCGCTGGCCCCGCTACTGCGCCAGGCCATGGCGCAACGGGCAGTGAGCGGCGAGCACTACCGTGGCGCTTGGACCGATGTCGGGACACCCGAGCGCCTCGCGGCCCTTGATACGTCCTTGCGCCGGGGGGGGCGGGGGTGACCGCGCAGGAGCTGGGGCGCAGCCTCTATCAGAACCGCACCGGGTTGCTGGTGGGGGCGCTGGTCGGCTTGTTCAGCGGCGGCCTGTTCGGGGTGCTATTCGGAGCCGGGGTGGGCTTTTTCTTTCAGCGCAGCCTGAAGGGGGTGGATGTCGGTACCTTGAATCCGCAGAAGGCGTTTTTTGAAGCCACCTTCGCCGTGATGGGCAAGGTGGCCAAGGCGAACGGTCGCGTCACCGAGGAGGAGATCCTCTACGCCCGGGAGGTGATGGCGCGGATGAATCTCTCCGAGGCCAAGCGACGCGAGGCGATTGAACTGTTCAACCGCGGCAAGCAGGCCGATTTCGAGGTGGAGGCCCTGGTGCGGCCGCTGGCCCGCCTGATCAACCACCGCGCCGCGGTCAAGCAGATGTTCGTGGAGATCCAGCTACAGGCCGCTTTCGCGGACGGCCCGGTGGGTGAGGCGGAGCTGCAGGTGATCCAGGAGATCTGCGCCCTGCTGCGGATCGAGTATGCCGCCCTCGAGCAGATCCTGCGGCGCTGCCAGGCCGAACAGGCCTTTCACTCACACGCCCGGGGTGGGCAGCGGTCGTGGCAGAGCGGAGCGAACGAGGCGCAGCTCTTGCGCGAGGCCTACGGCGTGCTGGGGGTCGATGAGTCGGCCCCGGAGGCGGAGCTGAAAAAAGCCTACCGTCGGCTCATGAGTCAACACCACCCCGACAAGCTGATCGCCCGCGGGTTGCCCGAGGAGATGATGGAGCTGGCGAAAGAGAAAACCCAGGAGATCCAGAGCGCTTACGATCGTATTCGCCGGGCACGGCGCGGTCAGCGCTGACTCAGCGGGTGCCGGGGGGCGCTTCGCGGGTGAGCGGTTCGCTGGCCTGCACCCGGGGGGCTTGCGGCACCGGCTCAACCCGTTTGGCGATCAGGCCGCGCAGCACCGAGACCAGGCGCTGGTCGGTTCGTTTCCAGTCGCTGGGGTGGTGCGGAATGTGGTATTGCACATAGTTCGCCATGCCCTGGCGGCGCGCGGCCTGGGCCCGGCGCTTGGCCAGCAGGTCCGCCGGGTCGCTGGCGGTGATCGTGCTGTGAAAGATGTCCAATACCGGTATCTGCATTCGGGCGACCAGCTCGTGCAATGCGGGCTCGATGCTTCGCTGCGGGCGCAGGGCGTCGATCAACACCAGGCTGTTCACCCGCTGGTTCTGAAACTCCGCGCTGTAGCGGCCGGCCCAGTAGGCGCCGCTGCCCGCTCCCAGCACCATAAAGTGCGTCGCCCCCTGTTCTTCCAGATAGCGCAGCCCCGACTCGATGCGATCGGTGATCTGCTGGTAGTGCTGGTCGAGCAGCTTGCCTTCCTCCCCCAGCGCCTCGGCCGCCAGAGTCTGCTCCACCGGCAACCGGGGTTGGTCGGGCACCGCGATGGAGAGGGTGTGCCAGCCGGCCTCAGGCAGGCCCAGGCGGATGGACTTGATCGCCCCAGGCCAGTCGGCGCTGGTGCGGTCATGGTGCAGCAGCAGAATGCCGCCCTTGGGGTGTGGAGCCAGGGCCGGTTGGTAGAGGCCGAGAAAGGACTCCTGGTTGGTTTCCAGCCAGACCACCTCCGTCTCCTCGCCCTGGGAGTGGGCGAGGGCCTGCAGGCGTTGCTGCTCAAGATCCGGTAGAATGCGCCCGCCCGGGGCCTGCGCCGGCTCCTGGGCACGCAGGCCGAGGCTGCTGGCGAGCAGCAGCAGGCCGAGGCCGAGCGACCTCGTAAGGGGTGAGATGCGGAGGCTAAACTGAGTCATGGCCGGGATTATACGCATCCGTCGACAGGATATACCATGGTCTCCTGCCGGGTGTGGTCCACAGAGAGGTGAAGGGTGGCGGTTAACAGAATCTGGATGGGGCGGCTGCTGGCGCTGCTGGCGTGTCTGGCCGGCCCGGTTGGCGCCGCCTGTGTGGCCGACCCCCGCTCCGGTGACTATCACCGTTGGACCGGCAACCTCTACTTCGAGAACGACCTGTTTGCCGAAACGGATCAGAACTACACCAACGGCATTCGTGTCTCGGCGATCTCCCCCAACCTGGACAGCTTTCGTCAAGACCCGCTGCTCGCGCCCTGGGTGCGCAGCCTCAACCATCATCTGCGCTTTCTTTACAGCAACCGCGAGGGCGATTCGTGCCTCAGCCGGCGGCTGGTGCTGACCCTGGGGCAGACCATCTATACGCCCCAGGACATCGACGCCACCGAGGTGGTGGAGGATGAGCGTCCGTACGCCGGGTGGCTCTACGGTGGCGTCGCTTACCACCTGCGCAGTGATGGCCACCTGGAAAGCCTCGGGTTCAACCTCGGAGTGGTCGGCCCCCTGGCCTTTGGCGAGCAGGCGCAGAACTTCATCCACGACCTGCGTGGTTTCAAGCGCTTCAAGGGGTGGGACAACCAGCTCAAGAACGAGCCGGGCGTGCAGCTGCTGTACGAGTTCAAGCAGAAGTGGGCCGACAGTGGCCCCGGGCTGGGGGTGGACCTGATCGCCCACGGCGGCGGCAGCCTGGGGAACGTGGCCACCTACCTGAATGCCGGAGTCGAAGGGCGGCTGGGCTGGAACCTGCCTGATGACTTCGGTACCTCGGCGGTGCGCCCGGGGTCGGATAACAGCGCCCCGGACAGCGCCTGGGACCCCCGGGGGCCGGAGCGCTGGGGCTGGCACCTGTTTGTCTCCAGCGATGTACGCCTGGTGCTCAGGGATATTTTCCTGGACGGCAACACCTTTACCGACAGTCACAGCGTGGATAAGAACCCGCTGGTGGGGGATATCTACGCCGGCTTCAGCATTCATTACCGGCGCCTTAAGCTCTCCTATGCCCGGGTCATGCGCACCCGTGAGTTCGATGAACAGGACAGCCTCCACCGTTACGGCTCGCTGTCCCTGAGCTGGCACCAGGTGTTTTGAGACTGCCCTGACAAGTCCCGGCGCTCCGCGCTAGAATAGGGCGCTTTGCCATTCCAGCGCTGAGAGCTGCCATGAAAGACTTCAAGATCGCCCCGTCCATTCTCTCCGCCGACTTCGCCCGCCTCGGGGAAGAGGTTAACCAGGTGCTCGATGCCGGTGCCGATATCGTTCATTTTGACGTCATGGACAACCATTACGTCCCCAACCTGACCATCGGTCCCATGGTCTGCAAGGCCCTGCGCAATCATGGGATTACGGCGCCCATCGACGTTCACCTGATGGTCAAGCCGGTGGACCGGATCATCGGTGATTTCATCGAGGCCGGCGCGACCTACATTACCTTCCATCCCGAGGCCAGCGAGCACATCGATCGCAGCCTGCAGTTGATTCGTGAAGGGGGTTGCAAATCAGGGTTGGTGTTCAACCCCGCAACCCCGTTGCACTGCCTGGAGCATGTGCTGGACAAGGTCGATATGGTGCTGTTGATGTCGGTGAACCCGGGTTTTGGTGGCCAGAAGTTCATTCCCCATACCCTGGAAAAGGTCAAGCAGGCCCGGGCCATGATCGATCGCAGCGGCCGTCCTATTCGCCTGGAAGTGGACGGCGGCATCGGGGTGGACAACATCGCCGAGGTCGCCCGCGCCGGGGCCGATACGTTTGTCGCGGGCTCGGCCATCTTTAATACCGCCGACTACGCTGCCACCATCGCCGCCATGCGGGCGCAACTGGCGACCCTGTAATGCCTGCTCGCGGACCCTTTGCCGTTGATCAGGCGCCGCAGGCGGTGCTGTTTGACCTGGACGGGACCCTGATCGACAGTGCCCCAAGCCTGGCTCGGGCGGTGGACGTGATGCTGGGGCAGTTGCAGCGCCCGGCGGCCGGTGAAGCCCGGGTCCGGGACTGGGTGGGTAATGGGGCGCGGGTGCTGGTGCACCGTGCCTTGACGGAGGGCTCCGAGGCGGATGTGGATCCGGCACTCCTGGAGCGGGCGCACGGGCTTTTTCTCCAGGCTTATGGCGAGGCGCCCGAGGCCGGCACCCTGGTTTACCCCGGAGTGCGCCGGTTTCTGGATGCGCTGCGGCGTCGGGGGCTGCCTCTGGGCCTGATCACCAATAAGCCGGCCGCGTTTATCCCGCCGTTGCTAAAAAGCTTTGAATTGGAAGTCTTTTTTGCACTGACTCTCGGCGGCGACAGCCTGGCGGAGAAAAAGCCGCACCCGGCGCCGCTGCTGCACGCCGCTCGTCATTTCGGGGTTGCCCCCGGGCGCTGCCTGATGGTGGGGGACTCGCGCCATGATATCGAGGCGGCCCGCCGAGCCGGCTGTCCGGTGGCGGCGGTCAGTTACGGCTATAACCACGGTGAGCCCGTGGGGGATGCAGCGCCCGACTGGGTAGTTGATTCACTGCCCGAGCTGCTATAAGGTTTTTCTCTCTTTCATTGGTTGTAAAAGGGTTTTTCCGGCATGGACCAACTGCTCGAACCGGGATTTCGATGGCGAGACTGACCGTTTCCGCCCGCGCCCATTCACCTGTCCGGATAACCCCATGACCCCTGAACACTTTGCCGCCCTGGCTGGCCAGAACTACAACCGTATTCCCGTGATGCGTGAGGTTCTGGCCGATCTCGACACGCCCCTCAGCACCTACCTGAAGCTGGCCGATGGCCCTTACTCCTACCTGCTTGAATCGGTGCAGGGCGGTGAAAAATGGGGCCGTTACTCGATCATCGGCCTGCCTTGTCGCACGGTGCTCAAGGTCCATGGTCACGAGGTCTCGGTGGAGACCGACGGCAAGGTCACCGAGCGTCACGAGGAGGCCGATCCCCTGGCCTTTGTCGAGGCCTTCCAGCGTCGCTACCGGGTGCCGGACCTGGAGGGGCTGCCCCGCTTTAATGGTGGTCTGGTGGGTTACTTCGGCTACGACACGGTGCGCTACATCGAACCGCGTCTTTCCCGCGTGCCGCCGGACACCCTGGGCACGCCCGACATTCTGCTGATGGTCTCGGACGAGGTGGTGGTCTTCGACAACCTCAGTGGCAAGCTGATTCTTATCTGCCACGCCGATCCGGCTGAAAAAGATGCGCTGGACAACGCCCAGTTACGCCTGGACGAACTGGTGGCGCGGCTGCGCTTCGCGGTGCCGGGCCCGGTGGAGCCCGGCTCGGGGCAGGCGGTCAACGAATCGGACTTTGTCTCCGGCTTTGAGCAGGCCGATTTCGAGGCAGCGGTAGAGCGCATCCGCGAGTACATTCTGGCCGGGGACGTGATGCAGACCGTGATCTCCCAGCGCATGTCGATCCCCTTCGACGCCAAGCCCCTGGATCTCTACCGGGCGCTGCGGATGCTCAACCCCTCGCCCTACATGTACGCGCTCAACCTCGGCGATTTTCACGTGGTGGGCTCCTCCCCCGAGATCCTGGCCCGGCTGGAGGACGGCGAAGTGACCGTCCGCCCCATTGCCGGTACCCGTAAGCGCGGCGCCACCCCGGAGCAGGACAAGGCCCTCGAGGCGGAGCTGCTGGCCGACCCCAAGGAGATCGCCGAGCACCTCATGCTGATTGACCTGGGGCGTAATGATGTCGGCCGGGTGTCGGAGATCGGCAGCGTCGAGCTGACCGACAAGATGGTGATTGAACGTTACTCCCACGTCATGCACATCGTCTCCAACGTCACCGGCAGGCTGAAACCGGGCAAGAGTGCCATCGACGTGCTGCGGGCCACTCACCCGGCGGGTACTCTCAGCGGGGCGCCGAAGATCCGGGCCATGGAGATTATCGACGAGCTGGAGCCGGTAAAGCGTGGTGTCTACGGCGGCGCCGTGGGCTACCTCTCCTGGAGCGGCAACATGGACACTGCGATCGCGATCCGCACCGCGGTGATCAAGGACGGCACCCTGCACATTCAGGCCGGTGCAGGCGTGGTGGCCGACTCCGTGCCCCGGTTGGAGTGGAAAGAGACTCTTAACAAGGGGCGGGCGGTGTTTCGCGCCGTCGCCATGGCCAGTCGGGGAGTGGACCAGCTCTGACGATCGGCGGCGAGGTGCGGCTTGGAAAGCGGCGCCTTCGCCCGCATAATCCGCATCTCCTGAACTGCCTTGCGTGAGTAGCGGATAATGAACACCCCCAGCCTTCAGCAGCGCTTTGGCGAGCTGCGCAGTAACAAGCTCTTCGAACTCTTCGTGGTCGCCGTGATTATCGGCTCGGCGCTGCTGGTCGGGGCCAAGACCTACGAGCTGCACCCTTTGACGCAGCAGGCGATCACCTGGCTGGATCGACTGGTGACCCTGATTTTCCTCGCTGAAATCAGCATCCGTTTTCTCGGCGAAGAGCAGAAACGGCACTTCTTTCGCAACGGCTGGAACGTTTTCGACACCCTGATCGTGGTGGTGAGCCTGATCCCCATCGACAACAGCGACATGGCGCTGGTGGCCCGGCTGGTGCGGGTTTTCCGGGTGTTGCGGATGGTCTCCATCATTCCCGAGCTACGCCTGCTGCTCAACTCCCTGCTCAAGGCCCTGCCGCAGCTGGGTTACGTGCTGCTGCTGATGTTCATCATCTTCTATATTTATGCCGCCATGGGCAGCACCCTGTTCGAGCATATCAATGAAGAACTATGGGGGGATGTCAGCATCGCCCTGCTGACCCTGTTCCGGGTGATGACATTTGAGGACTGGACCGACGTCATGTACGAGACCATGGTCGTCTATCCGTTGAGCTGGGTCTATTACATCACCTTTATCTTCTTTACCGCGTTCGCCTTTCTCAACATGGTGATCGGGATCGTCGTCAACGTGATGAACGATGAGCACGCCAAGGTGCTGAAGCAGAAGGCGAAAGAGGCGCATGAGCCGACCCTTGTCGACCTCTACGCGAAACTTGAGGCGATGGAGGCGCAGCTGCAGCGTCAGGCCGGCGCCGAAAACGCCTCCCGCAGGGACTCACTTAGCGGCTGATCACTCGGTTGCGGCCACCCTCCTTGGCCTCGTAGAGGAGCTCATCGGCTCGCAGGAGCGTCTGCTCCACGGCTTCACCGTCCCGGTAGTCGGTGACCCCGATACTGGTGGTCACCGGCAGGGGCTCGCCGGCGGGGGTCTGAATCTCGGCGTTCTCAAAGGCGGCGCGGATCCGCTCGGCGGCGCCCAGGCTCTCCCCGGCGCTGAGTCCGGGCAGCACCACCATGAACTCCTCGCCGCCGAAACGGGCGATGATGTCGGTCTTGCGCAGTTGCTGGCGCAGGATCTCGGCGGAGTGACGCAGCACCTGGTCGCCCATGAGGTGTCCGTGGTTATCGTTGATGCGCTTGAAGCGGTCCAGGTCGCACATCAGCACGGAAAAAGGGCGGCCCTGGCTCTGGTGCAGTTCAATTTCGGCCTCGAGCCGTGCCATCAGGACCCGCCGGTTGATCAGCCCGGTCAGGGGGTCGCGGGTGGACTCGCGGTAAAGCTTGAGCAGCATCAGCAGCTGACCTCCCTGCACCCAGAAGGTAATGCCGCAAATCAGGCTCAGAACCCAGAGGGTATTGAGGCTGGCGGTGGTCAGCAGGGTGCCGGCCCAGAGTTCGACTCCCGCGTAGCAGAGCAGTACCGTGAGCATCAGCCCCGCACCGTAGAGCAGGGTCAGGGGGAAGAGGCCGGTCAGCGCCACCATCATGTAGGGCATGCCGGTGTAGCCCGCCAGCGCAGGTTCAGGGGTGCCTTGCTGCATGATCACCATGGCGGCGGAATAGAAAAGGCCGGGGGCGAGCAGGGTCAGAAACAACAGGATATGGATGTGCAGGGGTCTTGGCCGCAGCAGCGCCAGTAACCAGATCAGCACCAGGGCCCCGGCGAGCACACCGCGCGCCACGGCCATGGGGGTGAAGTGTTCGGGGTTTAACGTGAGGTAGTCCACCGGTATCCAGGCCGGCACCGCCACGATAAAGAACGCCAGCATGAAGCGCAGCCGTTGGGCGATATAATTGGCCCGGGTCTCGCAGAAGTCCTGCGAGTGGCTGCGGGCGGTCAGGATGTCGCTGAGCCGAAAGCCCCCGAGTGTGCCGCTGATGCGATCAAGCATCGGGTCGGCGACGGAACCGGCGGGAAGGTGGGTGTCGCTGCGCTGCTCCGACGGCTGCGGGGCTTCCTTGCCGATTTTGCTACGCATGGCTCGATTTCCTTGAAAAACAAGCCATAAGGATAAAGCATCGGGTCGTGATCCGCCATTGGACTGCCCGTTTGTTGCGCGCCGCAGCATTGCTCCCCTGCTGGCTGGCAGCTATTTTTTGAACTCAAACCAACAGCCGGAGACGCGGTTGATGTCTTTTCCCGCCAGTGATGCCGCCAAGGTGCAGGCCAGCTTTCAGCGCTGCGCCGAAAATCCCGCCTTTATCGATGATTTTTATGCCTTTTTTGTCGGCATGTCCCCGGCCGTGGCGGCGGCCTTTGCGCATACCGACATGGATCAGCAGGCCGTGATGCTCCGCGCCTCGCTGGAGCTGATACTGCCCGGCGATGAGCACGGGGCGCGCCAGCAGGTGCTGGGACGGCTGGCCCGCCTTCATGGCCCGGACGGGGTCAATATCCCCCCGCGGCTTTACGACTACTGGCTGGAGGCGCTGCTGGACACGCTGGCGGTACATGACCCCGATTACAACCCCGCTTTGGAGGCGATCTGGCGCCGTGTACTGGTGGAGGGGGTCAAGCAGGTGCGTCAGTGCGTCTGAGTCGTGACAGTAGAGATCCGAACCGCAGAGCAAGAACCTTAGAGCAAGAACCGTCGAGGAGAAGGGGTGTATAAATTCTGTTTTTTTGTACCCGAGACCCATGTCGAAGCGGTGAAAGAGGCGCTTTTCGCTTGTGGCGCGGGACGAATCGGCAATTATGACTGCTGTTGCTGGCAGACGCTCGGGGAGGGCCAGTTCCGGGCGGGCGAAGGCAGCGAGCCTTTTCTGGGGCGGGTGGGCGCGGTCGAGAAGGTGGCCGAGTACAAGGTAGAAATGGTCTGCAGCGCTGAGCTGATAGCGCAGGCGGTAGCGGCCCTGAAACGGAGCCACCCCTACGAAGAGCCGGCTTACGAGGTGTTTAAGCTGGAGTCGTTTTAGAGGCCGGTACCGTGCTAGCGGGGGGCTTTCGAAGAGACTGAAGTCGCGGTGTGGCCCCCGTCACGCCGTTAGCCGGTGCGTTTACGGTTCACCGAGGCTGCAGAAGCTCACCGTCAATGTCCAGGTGGTGAAGGGGAAAGGTGCCCCGGCGACGATCGTTGAAGTAAAGCTGAAGGGCCTTGCTAATGGTGCTGAACGCCAGGGCTTCCCAGGGTATGTCCGCTTCCTCGAACAGCCGGGCCTCCAGGGTTTCTTCTCCGGCAGCGAAGTTCGGTGTCGGCAAGGTGGCGAGAAACAGCATCTGCACCTGGTTGATGTGGCGGATACTGCTGATGGTGTAGAGGGATTCAAGCTGCACCCGGGCGCAGGCCTCTTCCAGGGTTTCGCGCAGGGCCGCTTCGCGCAGGCTCTCTCCGTTTTCCATAAACCCGGCGGGCAGGGTCCAGCGACCGAGCCGCGGCTCGATGGCGCGACGACACAGGAGCACCCGCTCCTCGTGGACTGCCAGGCAGCCGGCAATGATGCGCGGGTTCTGGTAGTGAATCCGGCCGCACCGGTCGCAGCCGTAGCGGGGCCGGTTGTCGCCGTCCGGCACCCTGAGGCTGACCACTGAGCCGCAATGACTGCAATAATTCATTCGCTTTCTCCGCCGTCTCCTCGGGCGGCCTTCTCCAACATAGGCTGCCGCGGTTATGATGGCTGACAACAGTCAGCCGCATCAAGTTATACGCACGCCATGGTGTTTACCCCCGATACCGATTTGCTGGCCCTGCTGCAGCAGGGAATTGCTGATCTGCGTCCGCGCAGGCTCGGCGGCGACCGGCCGGAAGCCAGCGTGCTGGTGGCCCTGACCGACAACTGCCGCGATCCGCAGGTGGTGCTGACCCTCCGGGCTCACAACCTGACGGCTCACGGCGGCGAAGTCGCTTTTCCCGGCGGCAAGCGCGATCCCGGGGATGCCTCCCTGCAGGATACCGCCCTGCGGGAAACCCAGGAGGAGCTGGGGATTGCGCCGGCGCAGGTGCGCGTGTTGGCGCCCCTGGGGCAGGTGGTCTCCAAGAACGGGTTGCTGGTGGCGCCCTTTCTCGGGCTGGTTCCGGAAAACAGCCGCTTTTGCCCCAACCCAGGAGAGATCGCACGGGTGTTTAGGGTGCCGCTGCGGTTTTTCCTGGAGGACTGCCGCGAGCGCACCGACTTCCTGACGTTCGCCCGCCAAAGCCTCTACGTACCCGCCTATCGCTACGAGGGGCACCTGATCTGGGGGTTGACGGCCTATGTGCTGGTGGAATTGCTTAATCTGGGTTTAGGCGCGAAGATACCGCTGCGGCCCCGGCCCGAGGTCCGCGCCCTGGAAGCCGACACTTAAGGACCCTGTGAATGATTTACCATGTGGACAACCGCAGTGTGCAGTTTAAAAGCTGCCGTCACTTTATCGCCGACAATGCCACCGTGATCGGCTCCGTCGAGCTGGAGGAGAACGTCAGCATCTGGTTCAACGCCGTCGTGCGGGCGGACAATGACCTGATTCGCATCGGCGATCACACCAATATTCAGGATGCGGCGGTGCTCCACACCGATCCCGGTTGGCCGCTGCACATCGGCGCCTACGTCACCGTCGGTCACAAGGCCATGCTGCACGGCTGCACGGTGGGCGACAACAGCCTGATCGGCATCAATGCCGTGGTGCTCAACGGTGCGCGCATCGGCCGCAACTGCCTGATCGGCGCCAACACGCTGATTCCAGAGGGAATGGAGGTGCCGGACGGCTCTCTGGTGGTGGGCTCCCCGGGGAAGGTGCGGCGCAGCCTCAGCGACGAGGAGGTGGCGGGCATCAAGGCCAACGCCGAGCACTATGTGGCGAACCTCAACCGTTATCGGCGTACCCTGGTGCAACTGGGATGAGCGGGGAAGAGGCAGCACGGGTGCCCTCGCCCTGCACTGGCGTCTGTCGCCTCAATCGGCAGGACTGTTGTATCGGCTGCGGGCGTACGGGGCTGGAGATTGCCGAGTGGGGCGTGATGAACAATGCAGAGAAACAGGCTGTGCTGGTGCGTATTAAGCGGGAAGAAACCGCTTCGCGCTGAATCAGGTGCTGACACCCTGATCGCTGACGCGGGCCATCTTGATCAGGTTGTCCTGGATCTGGATGGTTTCGATGCGATAGCCGTCGATATTCAGGCAGACATTGCGCTCGGGAATAAACTCCAGGGTCTCCGTAATCAGGCCGTTAAGGGTCTTGGGGCCGTCTATCGGCAGCTGCCAGCTCATGGCCTTGTTGATATCGCGGATGGTAGCTGAGCCGTCGATGAAATAGGTGCCGTCGTCCTGGGGGTGAATGTCCTGGTTCTCGGCCCGGCGGTCCTCGGAGAGTTCTCCGACAATCTCTTCCAGAATATCTTCCAGGGTGCAGATGCCCTGGATATCTCCGTACTCATCCACCACCAGCCCGATGCGTCGCCCGGCTTTCTGGAAGTTGAGCAGCTGGGTCTGCAGAGGCGTGCTTTCGGGGATGAAGTAGGGTTCGCGCGTCTCCTGCAGCAGGGCGGCCTTGCTGGGCTCGTTGCTTTTCAGAACTTTGGTCATGCGCCTGAGGTGCAGGATGCCTACTACCTGGTTGATATCACCCTTGTACACCGGCAGGCGGGTATGGTCGCTGTCGGTGATGGTGGCCAGGATATCCTCCAGCTCGTCCTCAAGGTCGATGCCCACCACCTCGTTGCGGGGCACCATGATGTCCTGGACGGTCACCTCTTCCAGCTCGAGGACGGCTAGCAGCATGGACTGGTTGCGTTGTGGCAGCAACGCGCCTGCTTCGTTGACCACGGTGCGCAGCTCCTCGGTGCTGAGGTGGTGCTGGTCGCTGGGATCCATCTTTACCCCCACCAGGCGCAGCAGGCCGTTGGTAATGCCGTTTACCAGCCAGACCGCCGGGTAGAGGATCACCAGCAGGGGTTTAAGGAGTACGGCGGCGGGAAAGGCCACCCGCTCGGGGTGAATCGCCGCCAGGGTCTTGGGCGTCACCTCGGCGAAGATGAGGATCACCAGGGTCAGCCCCACGGTGGCAATGGCGATGCCGGCATCCCCCCACAGCCTGACCGCCAGCACCGTGGCGATGGAGGCGGCGAGGATATTGACCAGGTTGTTGCCGATCAGGATGACGCCGATCAGTCGGTCGGGTCGCTTGAGCAGGTTGTGGGCACGGATTGCCCCCCGGTGGTTCTTCTTCACCAGATGGCGCAGCCGGTAACGGTTCAGGGACATCATTCCCGTTTCCGAGCTGGAGAAAAATGCCGAACAGAAAATCAGGGTGGCGAGAATCCCCAAAAGCACGCTGATGGATGCATCGTCCAAGACGGGGGTGACCTTCTATTTTATTCGGGAGGGTGATTGTGGTTCCCAAGCCTCGCTACTGTCAAGCGGGCCCGGGCGCGGCTCAGGTTGTTTGGAACACCAGTTCCAGCATGAATTTGCTGCCGAAGAAGGCGAGCATCAGCATCACGAAGCCTCCGAGCGTCCAGCGCACCGCGGCGATGCCACGCCATCCGCGCTGGTGGCGCCCGTACAGGACGATGGCATAGATCACCCAGGCCGTCAGCGAGAGTACGGTCTTATGCACCAGGTGCTGGGCGAAGAGATCTTCGATCACCAGGGCGCCGGTCACCAAGGAGAGGCTGAGCAGGGCCATCGCGGTCCAGAGCATCTCGAACAGTAGTCGCTCCATCACCTGCAGCGGCGGCAGGGCGCGAACGATACCGCGGGTATGGTGGTGCTTCAGCTGCCGGTCCTGGGCGGCCAGCAGCAGGGCCTGAAAAGCGGCGATGGCGAATATGCTGTAGGCGAGAATGGAACTGAGCACATGCAGCACCATGCCGCCGCTGAGCGGCTTGGGGGAGGCCGTCTGGGGGGCCAGCACGGCCAGCAGCACGGTGACGGCGGCGAGGGGAAAGACTGCGACGAAAAGGTTGCTCAGGGGTTTTTTCAGGCTGCTTATCAGTACCAGACCGGCGACCAGCCAGGCCACCAGGGACGCAATGGGGAAAAAACCGAGTTGAATGCCTCCGCCGGGGTGAAGCACGTAGTAGACCGCCAGCGTATGGAAAAGCACTGCGGCGGCCCCGGCTCCGAGCACCAGCGTGCGCCGTTCGCCGCCCTTGCCAGTGAGGGAAACGGCCTGGGCGGCGCCGCCGATCAGGTACAGAAGGGCGCTTATAAAACTCAGTGGAATCAAACTCATGTTCAAAGGATATCGGGCAGTTGGCGACGCTGTAAGTGTGTCACAAAACGCTGGATGAATGAAATCGATGACAACCGGTGTCGGGCCTGCGGTTCGGCGTAGAGCCCTGTCCCGCCTTGGGGTATAATCGGCGGTTTCGTTTTTTGATCGCGGGAGCTTCCCGCACGCGGCCGGCGCCGGGGAGAGGCCGGTCCAGAGCACAGAGGCACGCTATGTTTGACAATCTGACGGATCGCCTGACGCATGCGCTCAAGTCCGTAACCGGCCAGGCGAAACTGACCGAAGAGAACATCAAGGGGACCCTGCGCGAGGTGCGCATGGCGTTGCTGGAGGCCGATGTCGCGCTGCCAGTCGTCAAGGAGTTCATTAACGGCGTCAAGAACCGCGCGGTGGGTCAGGAAGTAAGCAAGAGCCTCACTCCCGGGCAGGTGTTCGTCAAGATCGTCCGCGACGAGCTGATCCGTGTGATGGGCGCGGCCAACGAAGAGCTGAACCTCGCCGCTCAACCGCCGGCCGTGGTGATGATGGCGGGCCTTCAGGGCGCCGGTAAAACCACTTCGGTGGCCAAGCTGTCGCGCTGGCTTAAAGAACGCAAGAAGAAGTCGGTGCTGGTGGTTTCCGCCGACGTTTACCGGCCGGCGGCGATCAAACAGTTGGAGACCCTGGCCGGCGAGGTCGGGGTGGAATTCTTCCCCTCCAGCAGCGACCAGGATCCGGTGGATATCGCCACCGCGGCGGTGCAGCACGCCCGCATCAAACACATCGACGTGGTGATCGTGGATACCGCCGGCCGCCTGCATGTCGACAGCGACATGATGGCCGAGATCAAGCGTCTGCATGGTGCGATCAAACCGGTGGAGACGCTGTTTACCGTCGACTCCATGACCGGCCAGGATGCCGCCAATACCGCCAAGGCCTTCAACGATGAGTTGCCCTTGACCGGGGTGGTGCTGACCAAGACCGACGGTGACGCCCGCGGCGGTGCGGCCCTGTCGGTGCGGCATATCACCGGTAAACCGATCAAGTTCCTCGGTGTCGGCGAGAAAACCGACGCCCTGGAGCCCTTCTTCCCCGATCGGGTGGCCGGACGCATCCTCGGTATGGGAGATGTGCTCTCGCTGATCGAGGAGGTGGAGCACAAGGTCGACAAGCAAAAGGCGGAAAAGCTGGCCACCAAGCTCAAGAAGGGCAAGGGCTTTGATCTTGAAGACTTTCGTGATCAGTTGCAGCAGATGACCAAGATGGGCGGTATGGCGGCGATGATGTCCAAGTTGCCGGGCATGGGCAAAATGGCCGAGGCCGCCGAGAGCGCCGGTGCCGAGAAGGGGCTCAAGCAGATGGAGTCGATTATCTGCTCGATGACGCCCCAGGAACGGCGCTTTCCCGATGTCATCAACGGCTCGCGTAAAAAGCGTATCGCCGCCGGCTCCGGTACCCAGATCCAGGATGTCAATCGCCTGCTCAAGCAGCACAAGCAGATGCAGAAGATGATGAAAAAGATCGGCGGTAAGGGCGGCATGACCAAGATGATGCGTAACATGAAAGGCATGCTTCCGCCCGGTATGGGCGGCACCATGGGGGGCATGCCGGGGGGAATGCCCGGAGGCCTGCCCCCCGGGTTTCGCAAGCGCTGAACCTGGCGGCAGCGTGATTCTGGCTAAAAAATAGCCCGGCAGGCTTCCCCGGGGCGTGGATTTGCCGTAAAATCTGCGCCCTTCGTGTATTTGTACCCGGCGTCCGCCGGGTGCGCAGTGAGGGCTCCGTTTCGCGTATCGGCTAGGGCCGATGAGCGTGTCTCGGGGCAAAGCAAACCGTGGGCGATGTCAAAACCCACTCAGTAAAGGGATCGAGCGAATGGTAGTTATTCGTTTAGCACGTGGAGGCTCTAAGAAGCGTCCTTTTTATCACATCACAGTAGCGGATCAGCGCAATGCTCGCGACGGTCGCTTTATTGAGCGCGTCGGGTTCTTCAACCCGGTAGCCCGCGGTCAGGAAGAGCGCCTGCGCGTGGATCTGGAGCGTGTGGCCTACTGGCAGGGCAAAGGCGCCCAGGCCAGCGGTCGCGTCGCCGCGCTGCTCAAGGATGCCGCCAAGGCAGCCGAGTAAGCCGAGATAGACGGTAATCAACCTTTAGTGATGGCAGCTGAGTCGTGTGGTGCCGCTTTCGAGCGGCTGGTAACCCTGGGCAAGGTGACCTCGGTGTACGGGGTGCGCGGGTGGGTGAAAATCTACTCCCATACCGAGCCGATGGACAATATCCTCAGCTATTCACCCTGGCAAATTAAGCTGGAAGGCCGCTGGCAGGCGGTCGAGGTGGAGCAGGGTAAGCGTCACGGCAAGGGGCTGGTTGCCAAACTGGCTGGCAGCGAGGACCGCGAGCAGGCCCGCCGCTACTGCGGTGCGGAGATCGCGGTGGAGCGAAGCCGGTTGCCTGGACTGGCACCGGGGGAGTTCTACTGGCACCAGCTGGAAAAACTGAATGTTGTGACCGAGTCCGGCGAAAAGCTGGGCCGGGTGGACCATCTGATACCCACGGGCTCAAACGACGTCTTGGTCGTTAAGGGCAATGCCGAGAGTGTCGACCGGCGGGAGCGTTTGATTCCCTATCTGCCGGAGCAGGTGGTTAAAGAGATAAACCTCGAAACAGGTACCATTCGGGTCGACTGGGACCCGGAGTTTTAGGTTCGTGTGGATCGGTGTTGTTACGCTGTTTCCCGAGATGTTCCGGGCGATTACCGATTACGGTGTCACCGGGCGGGCTGTTAGCCGCGGCCTGATCGATCTCGAGTATTGGAATCCGCGGGACTTCACTCACGACCGGCACCGTACGGTCGACGACCGGCCCTACGGGGGCGGCCCGGGAATGCTGATGAAGGTGCAGCCCCTCAGGGATGCCATTCAGGCAGGCAGGGCCGAGGCGGGCGCCGCGGCGAAGGTGATCTACCTTTCGCCCCAGGGCCGTCGCCTCGATCAGGCCGGGGTTCGGGAGCTGGCGGCACGGGAGCGACTGGTGCTGGTGGCGGGGCGCTACGAAGGTATTGACGAGCGCCTGCTGGAGAGCGAGATCGACGAGGAGTGGTCCCTGGGGGACTTCGTGGTGAGCGGCGGCGAGCTGCCAGCCATGACTCTGATCGACGCGGTGTCGCGACTGGTGCCCGGGGTGCTGGGGCATGAGGATTCGGCCAGTGAAGACTCCTTTGAGGAGGGGTTGCTGGACTGTCCTCACTACACCCGCCCCGAGGTGGTCAACGAACGAGCGGTACCTGAAGTGTTGCTGAGCGGCAACCACGAGGCGATACGCACCTGGCGGCTGAAACAGCAGCTGGGGCGCACCTGGCAACGGCGACCGGATTTATTGGACGGTCGAGAACTGAACGACGAGCAACGGCGGTTGCTGGAAGAGTTTATCCGCGAAACCGAGCAAGCGAGTTAAGCGGTTGATAGTTTAGGAGCGAGTGATGAGCAGCAAAAATTTGATTATTCAGCAGCTTGATGCTGAACAGATGGAAAAGCAGGTGCCTGAATTCGGACCGGGCGACACTGTCGTGGTCCAGGTGAAGGTGGTTGAAGGCAGCCGCGAGCGTCTGCAGGCGTTTGAAGGTGTGGTGATCGGTAAGCGTAACCGCGGCCTTAACTCCGCCTTTACCGTACGCAAGATCTCCCACGGCGTGGGCGTTGAGCGTACCTTCCAGACCTTCAGCAAGGCCGTAGACAGCATCGCTGTCAAGCGTCGTGGTGACGTGCGCCAGGCCAAGCTGTACTACCTGCGCGAGCTGTCCGGGAAGTCCGCCCGGATCAAGGAAAAGCTGGCCAAGAAGTAAGCCGCTTTTATGTTCGCACTCTCAAGGGCAGCTTCGGCTGCCCTTTCTGTTGGTACCTCGGGTGGGCTGAGGAATCATGCCTAGCCGGTCTGCTGGGGTGGAGTACCCCGGGCGGGCCGTGATCGAGGCCTATCTGCAGGAGCTCTGGCTCGAGAAGGGGTTGAGCTCCAACAGCCAAGCTGCCTACCGCCGCGACCTGAAGACTTTCGCTGCCTGGCTGGCGCCCCGGGGGCGCGACCTGCTCGCTGCGGAGCGGGGCGATCTGCTGGCGTATCTCAATTACCGGCTGCGCCAGCGCTTGAGCGCCGCGTCCACGGCGCGCATGCTCTCGTGCCTGCGGGGGTTCTACCGCTTTCAGCTGCGCGAGGAGCGGATCGAGGTGGATCCGACGCTGCAGGTCGACAGCCCCAAGCAGGGCCGGCCACTGCCCAAGGTGCTGACCGAAGAGGAGGTGGAGCGGCTGCTTGAGGCACCGGATCCCCAGGACCCCATCGGATTTCGGGACCGGGTGATGCTGGAGCTGCTCTACGCCTGTGGGCTGCGGGTCAGCGAGCTGGTGGGGTTGCAGTTGCCGGAGCTGAACCTGCGCCAGGGGCTGGTGCGGGTGACGGGAAAGGGGGGCAAGGAGCGCTTGGTGCCCCTGGGTGAGGAGGCCCATGGCTGGTTGATGCACTACCTGCGCCAGGGGCGTGCGTTGCTGCTGGGTGACCCGGCTAGCGAAGTGCTTTTTCCCAGTCAACGGGGGGCGCAGATGACCCGGCAGACCTTTTGGTATCGGATTAAGCATTACGCCCAACTGGCCGGGATCACGAAACCGCTCTCACCCCATACCCTGCGCCATGCCTTTGCCACCCATCTGCTCAACCATGGCGCTGACCTGCGCGTGGTGCAGTTGCTGTTGGGGCACAGTGATCTTTCCACTACTCAGATCTATACCCATATTGCCCAGCAGCGACTACAATCGCTGCATCAGGCGCATCACCCCCGTGGTTGATGCTGAACTCGAGGGCGCCGACGCACTCTAACCCGCAACGCCCTGTCCCAGTTTGAGGTTTTCATGCGCATTCGATCTCTAGTTGTCTCTTCACTTTTGGCCCTCTCCGCTACGCTGGGTGCTGCCCAGGCGGCAGACCCAGCCGAGCAGATTCGCGAGCGGCTTACCGCCGTCAATGACCGCATCGAGGTGGTTGCCGTCAAGGCGTCGGCCCTACCGGGGATTTACGAGGTTGAGCTGGGCAGTGGGGAGGTGCTCTACAGCAGCGAGAGCGGGAATCACTTTATCCTAGGCAAGCTGTTCGAGGTTCGTGACAGCGGCTTTGTAAACCTGACCGAACAGCGCCAAAAGGCGATGCGGGCTGAGGCGCTGGCGGCGCTTGAGAAAGAGGACATGATCATCTTCTCGCCCGAGGGCGAGGCGGTGGCAACCCTTTACGCCTTTACCGACGTCGACTGCGGTTACTGCCGTAAGCTGCATAACGAGATGGCCGAATACAATGCCCGCGGCATCGAAATCCGCTACCTGGCGTTCCCCCGGGCCGGTGTCGATTCCGGTGCCTATGACAAGATGGTGTCGGTCTGGTGCGCCGAGGACCCGCAGCAGGCCATGACCCTGGCCAAGCAGGGTCAGGTGCCGCCGCAGGCGGAGTGCGAAAATCCCGTTGCCGAGCAGTACCAGATGGGCGTTGCTTTCGGCGTGACCGGCACGCCGGCACTGGTGTTTGAAGACGGCTCGCTGATGCCCGGTTACGTGCCGGCCGAGCGTCTGGCGGCGTTTCTCGCCAGTAACCAGTAACTCGCCTCGCGCTTGTTGAAGGCCCCGCCCAGGCGGGGCTTTTTCGTTGCGCCTCCTTGAAAGGGGAGGGCGGTGTTTTACTCGGCGGCGAGGCGCTCGATCAGTTGCAGGTAGTGGGTGGGTGGATGGGCGTAGCAGATACCCAGATTGCAGGTTGAGAGGCGGTGGGGGCGGCTGTGGAGGACGCTGGCCCAGAGGGTGTAAAGCTCGCCTTTGGAGGCGCTGGGCGGATTCAGCTCCACCATGAGGCGCGCCCCCGAAGGGAGGTCGTAGTCGACCCGAATGCAGGCCCCGTTACAGGACAGGTCGTAGGTGGTGCCGTTCAGTTGGCGTCCATCCGGCAGCTCGGCCATGACCGGCAGCTCCTTCAGATACCGCGGATGCTGACGGCGATTGGAGGCCATGCAGGCTTTCCTCTTGACACCAAAAACGCTGGCCCGAACGGGCCATAGCATTAAGTGTAGGCCCGTTTCGGGCCGAATGACATAATTCGCTTTTTGTTTGTGGAGATGTAATGGCGGTTTTCGATCTCGACGGGCTCGTGTATGGCCTGGGTATGGGCGGTATTGCGGTTTTTGCGATCTCCGGGGCGCTCGAGGCGGCCCGTAAGGAGATGGATATTCTCGGTTTTATTCTGATCGGCTCGGTGACCGGGCTGGGCGGGGGTACCCTGCGCGACCTCCTGTTGGGGCTGGCACCGGTATACTGGGTGCGTGACCCGCTCAACGTCGGCATCTGCCTGGGAGCGGCGGTCGCCACCTACTTCGTGGTGCCGCTGATCAACTCGCGGATTAGGGCGTTGATCTGGATGGATGCGCTGGGGCTTTCGCTGTTTTGCGTTACCGGCACCCAGATCGCCCTGAGTCAGGGCGTGGCACCGCTGATCGCTGTCTGCATGGGGGTGATGACCGCGACTTTCGGCGGAATCATCCGCGATGTACTCTGTGGCGTTTCCCTCGTGCTCCAGGGGCGTGAGCTATATGTAACGGCAGCGGTCGCCGGCGCCTCGGCCTACCTCGGGCTTTATCTGGCTCCCGTGCCCGAGGCGCTGGCACTGCTGGGTGGATTTGCGGTGGCTTTTGGGCTGCGCGGTGCGGCCATTCTGTTCGGATTGATGCTGCCCAGTTATCAGGCGCGGGATCGCGGCTGATGTCGCGGTGCATATATTGATCGATCGATCAAAATGTTTAACATAGGGAGGGTGCTTTCTTTACTCCCACAGGGCTTTTGCCCCAGGACGGTTGCTTTGAACTCGACGCCACGATCCTCCCTATCCATGCCGGGCCTGCCGGAAGCCGATCGCCTCCGCCTGGAGGCCTTTCTTGAGCAGGCCCGCGAGAACACCAACACTTACCTGGGTTATCCGGCTGCCAAGACCCTCGATTACGGGCTCCTGAAAAGCTGCCTGGATTTGCCGCTGAACAATGTGGGGGACCCGTTCAGCAGCGGTACCTGGAAGGTGGACAGCCATGAGTTCGAGCGAGAGGTGCTGGCTTTTTTTGCCGACCTGTTGCGGGCACCAAGCGATGACTGGTGGGGCTATGTCACCAATGGCGGCACCGAGGGCAACCTCTACGGTCTCTACCTGGCCCGCGAGCTCTATCCCAAGGGCATGGTCTATTTTTCTCAGGATACTCACTACAGTGTGAGCAAGAACGTTCATTTTCTGGGCATGCGTCATATCATGATCCGCTCCCAGGAGAATGGCGAAATCGACTACGAGGACCTGGAAGCGACCCTGCGCATCCACCGGGATGTCCCGCCCATCATCTTTGCCAATATCGGCACGACCATGACCGAGGCGCGGGACGATATTCGGCGCATTCGCGAAATGATGGACCGGATGGCGATCCCCAATTATTACATCCACTCCGATGCGGCCATGACCGGGGTCATCGCGCCCTTCCTCGAGTCTCCACCGCCCTACAACTTTGCCGATGGCGCCGACAGCGTCTCCATCAGCGGCCACAAGTTTCTCGGCTCGCCCATCCCTTGCGGTATCGTGATGGCGCGCAAGCGGCACGTGGACCGTATCGCCCGCTCGATTGCCTACATCGGTAACCTGGATACCACGGTGACCGGCTCGCGCAATGGCCTGACCCCCCTGATCCTCTGGCAACTGATTCGCAGCCTCGGCCGGGAGGGGCTGCAGCGGCGGGTCGAGGAGGCATTGCAACTGACGGCCTACGCCGAGCAGCGTTTGAGCGCGGCCGGAGTGGCGGTATGGCGCAATCCCGAAGCGATCACCCTGGTGTTCCCGTCCCCGAGTCAGGCGCTGATCGACAAGTGGCAGCTGGCCTCCGCGCAAGGAATATCCCACCTGATCATGGTCCCGGGCGTCACTCGGGCGCTCCTGGACCGGTTTATCGACGAATTGGTTAGCTCACAGGAGAGTGCTCAGCATGCATAGACAGATGACGGTGGTCAGCCAGGACCGGCCGGGGCTGCTGGTCGAAGTGACCAGCCTGCTGGCCGAAGCCGGCATCGATATCCGTGACCTCGACTCACAGGAAGTGGGTGGGCAGCAGTTTCTGAAGCTGATCTGCTCGGACTACGACCGGGGCTTGGCGGTGCTGACCGCGGTGGGGTTCCAGGTGATTGCGCAGGAAACCGTGCTGATTCGTCTTGAGGACCGTCCCGGTGCGCTGGCCCAGGTTGCCCGGCAGCTGGCCGAAGAGTCGGTCGCGGTGCGGGGTATCTCGCTGATTCAGCAGAGCGAGGGGGTCGGGCTGGTGGCGATCAGCAGTGACAACGACCGCCGGGTGCGGGAAATTTTCGCCGATGCGCTGATCAACTAGCGAACCCTTAGCACCCAGGCTGAAGGCACCGGCGCCGATCAGACCCGCTCCGGCATTTACGCTTGGACCCAACCGGCTTCGGTTTGCTTCGGCACCGCCGAAAGTCGCGTGGGCGCAGCCGCTATTAGCGGGCCGCGCTGCTGCACCGTGCCAGGCTTTTTTGCTACAATGGCCGCCTTTTTCGACACAGTATGCTGTTCGCGACAAGCGCAGCGGCGGCGTACGCTCAGCAAAGGGCAGTAGCAATGGGTCTTAAACCGGTTAAGGTGGGCATCTGCGGTCTGGGCACCGTGGGTAGCGGTACTTTCAACGTTCTCAAGCGCAACCAGGAGGAGATCTCCCGCCGGGCTGGGCGCATTATTCGGGTCGAGCAGGTGGGCGCGCGGCGCCCCAACCCGAACTGCGATACCCAGGGGGTGCAGATCTCCCAGGATATCTTCGAGGTGGCCCGCAACCCCGAGATCGACATCATTGTCGAACTGATCGGTGGCTACGACACTGCCCGCGAACTGGTGCTGACTGCCATCGAGCACGGCAAGCACGTGGTCACCGCCAACAAGGCCCTGATCGCCGAGCACGGCAACGAGATTTTTGAAGCCGCCCAGCGCAAGAACGTGATGGTGGCTTTCGAAGCCTCCGTGGCCGGCGGCATCCCCATCGTCAAGGCGATCCGTGAAGGGCTCGCCGCCAACAGCATCAACTGGCTGGCCGGCATCATCAACGGCACCGGCAACTTCATCCTCACCGAAATGCGCGACAAGGGGCGGACCTTCGAGGACGTATTGGCCGAAGCGCAACTGCTGGGCTACGCCGAGGCCGACCCCACCTTCGATGTAGAGGGTATCGACGCCGCCCACAAGCTGACCATCCTTGCTTCGCTCGCCTACGGGGTCCCGCTGCAGTTCAAGAAGGCCTACACCGAGGGCATCAGCCGGATCACCACCGAGGACGTGAACTACGCCGAGGAGCTGGGGTACCGGATCAAGCACCTGGGTATCAGCCGGCGCACCGAGGCGGGTATCGAGCTGCGGGTCCACCCGACCCTGATTCCGGAGAAGCGCCTGATCGCCAACGTCGATGGGGTGATGAACGCCATCCTGGTGGACGCCGACGCCGTGGGGCCGACCCTGTATTACGGCGCGGGCGCCGGCAGCGAGCCCACCGCCTCGGCGGTGATTGCGGATCTCGTGGACGTGGTGCGTACCATGACCGCCGACCGTGACAACCGGGTGCCGCACCTGGCCTTCCACCCCTCCAGCCTCTCCGATCTGCCGATGCTGCCCATGGAGGAGGTGACCACCGCCTACTACCTGCGCATGCTGGCGGTGGATCATCCCGGCGTGCTGGCCGAGGTGACCCGCATCCTGGCCGACGAGGGCATCAGCATCGACGCCATCATCCAGAAGGGCACCCGCGAGCAGCAGGTGCCGATCATTATCCTCACCCACCAGGTGCAGGAGAAACGTATGAATGCGGCCATCGCCGCCATCGAGGGGCTGCCGGAGATCGCCGGAGAGGTGACCCGGATTCGCGTGGAACAGCTGGACGCCAACTAGGAAGTTAACGATGAAATATATCAGTACCCGCGGCCAGGCCCCGGCCCTCAATTTCGAAGACGTGCTGCTGGCCGGGCTGGCCAGCGACGGCGGACTCTACGTCCCCGAAACGTTGCCGCAGTTTTCAAAAGAGGAGATCGCCTCCTGGGCGGGGCTCTCCTACGCCGATCTGGCCAAGAAAATCATCGCCCCCTTCGTGGCCGATACCATTCCTCAGGCCGACCTGGACGCCATCATCGACGAGACCTACGGGGTCAGCGGCGGTGACCGCGTTTTTGCCCACGATGCGGTGGCGCCCCTGAAGCAGCTGGAGCCCAACCTCTGGCTGCTGGAGCTGTTCCAGGGCCCGACCCTAGCGTTCAAGGATTTCGCCCTGCAGCTGCTGGGGCGCCTGCTCGATTACGTGCTGGACAAGCGCCAGGAGCGGGTGGTCATCATGGGCGCGACTTCCGGCGACACCGGCTCGGCGGCCATTGAGGGCTGCAAGCGCTGCCACAACGTGGACATCTTCATCCTGCACCCCCATAACCGGGTCTCGGACGTGCAGCGCAAGCAGATGACCACCATCATCGGTGACAACATTCACAACCTGGCGGTCGAGGGCAACTTCGACGACTGTCAGCAGATGGTTAAGCAGAGCTTTGCCGACCAGGGCTTTCTTAACGGGCGCCGGCTGGTGGCGGTCAACTCCATCAACTGGGCGCGGATCATGGCCCAGATCGTTTACTACTTCCACGCGGCCATCTCCCTGGGCGGCCCGCACCGGGAGGTGAGCTTCTCGGTGCCGACCGGCAACTTCGGCGATATTTTCGCCGGTTACCTGGCCCGCCAGATGGGGCTGCCGGTGAAGCAGCTGGTGGTGGCCACCAACGTCAACGACATTCTGCACCGCTGCATCAGCGCCAACGACTACTCCAAGCAGGAACTGGTGCACACGCTGTCGCCGAGCATGGACATCATGGTCTCCAGTAACTTCGAGCGCCTGCTGTTCGATCTCTACGACCGTGATGGCGATGCCACCGCGGCCTTGATGGCGCAGCTCGGCAGCGATGACGCCGCGCTTGAACCCGCCCGCCTGGCCAAGGCGCGGGAGTTGTTTGACAGCTACCGTCTCGATGACGAGGGTTGCGTGCAGGTCATCGCCGGCATGTTCGAGCGGACCGAAGAGCTGCTGGACCCCCACACCGCCATCGGGGTAAAAGCGGCGCAGGTCTGCCGTCGCGACGCCAGTACCCCCATGGTGGCCCTGGCCACGGCTCACCCGGTCAAGTTCCCGGAGCCGGTGGTCAAGGCCGGCTGCGAGTCACCGCAGCTGCCGCACCACCTGCAGGACCTGTTCGAGCGTGAAGAGCGCTTCGCGGTGTTGCCCAAGGACCTGGCCAAGGTGCAGGCCTATATCGCCGAGCGCCTGAGCTGATCGATCGCAGCCGCCCGTGGGCGGCTGCCGACGTTCATGGATACTCTCTTCTTTTTCTTATCCAAGCTGTTCTGGAGCCTGGCACGCCCGGACCACCTGCTGCTGCTCTGCCTTACCCTGGGGCTCTGGCGCAGCCGGGCGCCGCTGGGGGGCGGTGTTCAGCGCCGCGGGCGGGGGCTGCTGGTGGGCGGGGTTGCCGTGCTCTGGTTGCTGGCCGTGATGCCCTTGGGCCAGCTGCTGCTCTATCCCCTTGAAACCCGCTTTTCGAAGCCACTATTGGATGAGCCCCCCGCGGGCGTCATCGTGCTCGGGGGGGCAGAGCGGGCGGCGGCCAGCCAACGCTGGGGCTCGCTGCAAGTCAACCAGCATGGTGAGCGCATCCTGGCCCTGTTGGCGTTGAAAGAGGCCTACCCACAGCTGCCTTTTATCTACACCAGCGGCAGCGGCGACCCCCGTGAGCCCGGCGCCCGCGGTGCCGACGCCGTGGAACGCTACCTCGACAAAATCCGGCGGACAGAGGGGGTGACTTTCGAGCGAGAGTCCCGAAATACCTATGAAAACGCCCGCTTCAGCCGCCCCCTGGCGGATACCCAGGGTCACTGGTTGCTGGTGACCTCCGCCTTCCATATGCCCCGGGCAGTGGGGAGCTTCCGGCAGCAGGGGTGGCAGGTGATTCCCTACCCCGTTGGTTACCTTTCGACGCCGCTGAACGAGTTGAGCTGGCACTTTGACCTGAGCGGTAACCTAGAAGATCTGCTCAGCGGCCTGCACGAATGGCTGGGGCTGTTTGCCTACCGGCTGAGCGGAAAAACGCCAACCCTGTTTCCCAAGCCCTATGAATAAACGTATCGTCCGCCGCCCCGCCGGGGATTCCGGTGCCCTTTCCGGTACCGACCTGCCCCCGTTGCTACAACGCATCTACAGCAGCCGAGGCATCCGCCGTCCCGAAGAGCTGGACCGCTCGTTAAAAGTTTTGCACCCCTACCATTGCCTGCAAGACATCGATCGGGCCGTCGAGGAGATCGGCGCCAGCGTGGTTGGTGGCGAGCGCATCCTGGTGGTGGGGGATTTCGACTGCGACGGGGCTACCAGTAGCGCGCTCGCGGTGCTGGCCCTGCGCGCCATGGGGGCTGCCTGGGTGGATTTTCTGGTCCCTAACCGCTTCGAGTACGGCTACGGTCTGAGCCGGGAAATCGTCGCCGTGGCCGCACAGCAGCACCCCCATTTGCTGATTACCGTCGACAACGGCATCTCCAGTATTGACGGCGTCGCGGCTGCCCGGGAGGCCGGCATGCGGGTGGTGGTCACCGACCACCACTTACCCGGGGAAGAGCTGCCCGCGGCCCAGGCGTTGGTTAATCCCAACCGCGCCGATTGCAACTTTCCCAGCAAGCACACCTGCGGTGTGGGGGTGATCTTCTACGTCATGAGCGCCCTGCGGCGCTGGCTGGAGGCGCGGGGCTGGTTCGCCGACCAGGGCATACCCATGCCCAACATGGCCGACTTCCTGGACCTGGTGGCCTTGGGAACGGTGGCGGACGTGGTGGCGCTGGACCAGAACAACCGCGCCCTGGTCGAGCAGGGGCTGCGCCGAATCCGGGCCCGTCGTGCCCGCCCAGGCCTGCTGGCCTTGCTGGAAGTGGCCGGGCGCAACCCGGCCCAACTGGTGGCCGCGGACCTGGGCTTTGCGGTGGGGCCCCGGCTCAACGCCGCCGGGCGGCTCGAAGACATGGCCATCGGTATCCGTTGCCTCTTGACCGACGATCCGGACGAAGCGCGACGGGCCGCCACCGAACTTGACGCCCTGAACCGGCAGCGCCGCGAGATCGAGCAGGACATGCAGCAGCAGGCGCTGGCGGCGCTGGAAGCGATGTCCCTGGATGACCAAGGCGAACTGCCTTACGGCGTTTGCCTGTTTGACGAGAGCTGGCACGAGGGGGTGATCGGCATTCTCGCCTCGCGGATCAAGGAGCGGCTCCATCGGCCGGTAATCGCCTTTGCCGATGCCGGCAGGGGGCAGATCAAGGGCTCTGCCCGCTCCATCCCCGGGCTGCATATTCGCGACGCCCTGGATGCCGTCGCCGCGCGCCACCCGGAGGTGCTTAGCAAGTTCGGCGGTCACGCCATGGCCGCTGGGATGACCCTGCACCGGGATCAGCTGGAAACCTTTCGCCAGGCCTTTGATGCCGAAGCGCGACGCCACCTCGATGCGGCTGCATTGGAGGCCCGGCTGGAATCCGACGGGGAGCTGAAGCGCGAGGAGCTGACCCTGGAAATGGCCGTGCTCTTGCGCAACGCCGGCCCCTGGGGACAGCAGTTTCCGGAGCCCCGCTTTGACGGTTGCTTTGAGCTGCTGCAACAGCGCATCGTGGGCCAGCGCCACCTCAAGCTGGTGGTGCAGCTGCCGGGAACCGGTTTCTGCCTCGATGCCATCGCCTTCAACGTGGACTTGGACGTCTGGCCCAGCAGCGCCGACCGGGCCAGGCTGGCCTACCGTCTGGATATCAATCAGTTCCGGGGTAAAACCAGTCTGCAACTGGTGGTGGATCACCTCGAACCCCTGTAGCGGACCTACCAGAGATCGTCGTCCGAGTCGTCCACCTCGGCATGGAGCGCCAGCGGCAGCCGGAGGGTGAAGCGGGTGCCCTGACCGCGCTCGCTTTCGCACTCGATGCTGCCGCCCAACTGGTTGTTTACAAGGTTGTAAATGATGTGGGTCCCAAGCCCTGTGCTGCCTTGGCTGCGCTTGGTGGTGACAAAGGGGTCGAAAATGCGATGGCGGATGGGTTCGGGAATCCCCTCGCCGTCGTCTTCGTAGACGATCTTCAATTGCTCGCTTTCCCGGGTGGCGGCAATTCGAATATGACCTCCCCGGCGCTCAAAGCCATGTACCAATGAGTTGCTGATCAGGTTGCGCAGCACCAGTTGGAGACTGTTGGGGTAGCTGACCAGCGCCAAGGCCGGCTCGCACTCAAGGGAGAGGGTGCAGCCGCGTTCCGACATCTCCTGCCCAAAGGCACCGGTGGCCTGGCTAAGGGCGTCACAGACTTTAAAGCGCTCCGATACCTCTCCGCCCTGGTCGGTGGTGATCTGCTTAAAGGTGTTGACCAGCTCGGCAGTGTGCTCCAGGTTGCTGTGGATAAGCTCGCTCGCTTCGCGAATTTCTTCGGTGATCTCTTGCAACTGAGCGCTGTCTGCGGAGCGAGGCAGGGCAAGGGCGCTTTCGAGCGCCTCGATGTTGTCACTGAGGTGGCTGGCCATGGTGATACCGTTGCCCACCGGGGTGTTGAGCTCATGGGCCACCCCGGCGACCAGCTCCCCCAGGGCTGCCATCTTTTCCGATTCGACCAGCCGGTCCTTGGTGCTTTTCAACTCCTCGATGACCGAACTGAGTCGCTCATTGGTGTGTTTGAGGGTGGCGGTACGGTACTTCACCCGCTGCTCGAGCTCTTCGTTTAGGTCTTCAAGTGCTTGTTGCGCCTGCTTTTTGGCGGCCAGCTGACTGCGAATATTGTTTCGCATAAGGTTGAGGGTCTCCACCAGCTGGTCGATGGCGTCGGGGGCTTCGGTGTCCTGAGGGCGACCTTCAAGGGTCAAGGCTTCATCCAGGTTGTCCAGGTCCAGGCGTTGGGTGTAGCGCGACAGGCCGTTCAGGTGGCGGACCACTAGCAGGTGGACGATTACCAGGATGCAGATCGAGACCAGGAAGGTCTTGATCGCTTGGCTGCCGAGAATGACCAGAAACCTCTGCAGCAGGCGCTCGTAGACATTCTCCAGGGTTGCGCCTACCGCCAGCCGGCCCACCAGGGTTTCCCGGTAATAGAGGTCGAAGGCCTCGGTAATCGGATAGGTTGTTTCAGGGTCGCCCCTTAAAAACACCGCCTCTTCCTTTCCCGCGACGATCTCGGTGATGGAGGCGTACTCGATATCTGGAAGCTTAACGATGCCGTCGAGCTGAATGGTGATCTGGTCCTTGTCCAGCTTCCAGAGGCTGGAGGCCAAAGAGTCCAGGTAACCGGCTTCAATGGAGTCGATGCCCTTTTCGATGCTGCGCACGTCCTTGCGGTAATCCCAGAACAGCTGTGCGCCCGTGCTGACGACTGCCAGCAGGGTGCTGCATAAGACGATATAAAGGAGCAGCCGATAAGAAAGCCGGTTTTGCCGAGTGTGTTGGCGGAAGCGGGTGAACAGCCTTTGCATTAAGCGGCCTGTTGGCAGGAAATACAGATAAAAATCCCTGATATGAAAATGAAAATTAGCAGAGGCGCTAGGACTCAGGCAAGTATGGCTGTGTTTTCCAAGTGCTTTTCTGCTGGCTGGTTGAGTTAGATGCCAAAGTGCGGCTATTTATGCCTATTCGGGGGCTGTCTAGTACCTTAGGGTGTGGCCGCACTTGCACGGCTGTTGCTGGAGGAAGCGGCATCCGTCGGCAGGATGGGGTGTCCTCTATTACTATTACCAGAGTCAAACCGCCAACCGCCCGCCGACTCAGGGACGTCGGCGTCGAAGTACGTTTGACCGGCTCGTCAGGGAGGAGTTACCGGCTGTGCGAGCAGGTCCCGGAGTAGTAGATGATGGAAGACGAACTGATTTTTTCGGACGAGGTGGCGGCTCCCGCCGAGGTGCACCGCAGTCCCTGGCGAGTGCTGATCATTGATGATGAAAGCGAGGTGCATAAGGTCACCAAACTGGCGCTGAAGCGCTTCTCCTTTGACGGTCGGCCGCTGGCGTTCTTAAGTGCTTACTCTGCCCGTGAAGCCCGGGCGTTGCTGAAGAGTACGCCGGAGGTGGCGGTCATTTTGCTTGATGTGGTGATGGAAACCGAGAGCGCCGGTCTCGATCTGGTGCGCTTTATTCGTCGTGATCTTCAAAATCATACCAGCCGGATCGTGCTGCGTACCGGCCAGCCGGGGCAGGCCCCTGAGCGGGAGGTGGTGCGTGAGTACGACATCAACGACTACAAGGCGAAAACCGAGCTGACCTCGCAAAAGCTCTTTACCCTTATGCATGCGAGTCTGCGTTCCTACCGGGATATCGTGACCCTGGAAAAAAGTAAGCAGGGGCTGGAGAAGGTGATCCGCGCCTCAAAGGGCATCTTTGAAAAACGGGCCTTTCAGGGCTTCGTGGAGGGGGCGATGGAGCAGCTTCTGTTGCTGCTGCGGCTGGATGGCTCTTCGATCTATACCTATGACTCACTGGCTTTGCAGTTACAGGACGCCCAGCTTAAAGTGCTGGCCGCCTCCCACGGCAACGAAATGGGGGTTGAAACCCTCAAAGTGTCGCAGCTGCCGGACCGGATGCAGTCTATCGTGCGCGAGGCGGTGGAGAGCCGCAGTAATGTATTCCGTAATGGCTGCTTGGTGATTTACTGTGCCAACGAGCGGCTGACCACGCTGTTTTTTGTAGAGGGGGTGCACAACCTCTCCGAGATGGATCGCAACCTGTTGAATCTGTTCACCGAGAATATCGTGGTCGCCCTGGAGAATATCCGTCTCAACGAGGTTCTGCGCGAGTCCAAAAAGGAGATTATCTACCGCCTGGGGGAGGTGATCGAAACGCGCTCCGAAGAGACCGGTTACCACGTCAAGCGGGTCGCGCTCTATGCCGAGCTGATCGGTAACCTGGCCGGTTTGCCGCCGGAGCAGGTAGATGTGCTCAAGCAGGCGTCGCCGCTGCACGACATTGGCAAGGTGGGTATCCCCGACACGGTGTTGAATAACCCCGGTAAGCTGGCCCCCGATGAGTGGGAGGTGATGAAGACCCACGCCCGGCTGGGGCATGAAATTCTTCGGGGGTCGGGTAATCCGTTGCTGGACGCGGCTGCCATCATTGCCTTGACTCACCATGAACGTTGGGACGGTAGCGGCTATCCTGCGGGCCACCGGGGAGAAGACATTCACATATTTGGTCGGATTACCGCTCTGGCCGATGTGTTTGATGCGTTGGGCAGCTGGCGCTGTTACAAAGAGCCTTGGCCGGACGAGAGAATATTGGCGCTGCTGGGCGAGCAGGCAGGGCGTCACTTTGACCCGCACCTGGTTGGCCTGCTGCTGGAGAATCAGGCGCAGTTTTTTGCCATTCGCGACCGCTACCGGGATGAGGCGCCGCACTAACTAACGGCGCCGGTTTCACTGTTGGGACTGAAGGTAGTTCTGAATGCCCAGTGATTTGATCAGGCCCAGCTGTTGCTCAAGCCAGTAGGCATGATCCTCTTCGGTATCGGCCAGGAGCTGCTCCAGAATGCGGCGGCTCTGATAGTCGTGCTGCTGTTCACACACCTCGATGGCCGCCTTCAGGTCATCGACAACCTTGTACTCAAGGTCCAGATCATTGCGCAGCATCTCCTCAACCTGGCTGCCGACCTTGAGCGGATCACGCTGGGTCATGTTCGGTGTCGCCTCGAGAAGGAGCATGCGCTCGATCAGGCGGCTGGCATGTTCGGTCTCGTGAGCCGCTTCATGGCTGATGTGCTCGTGCAGCTTGCCATAGCCCCAGTCTGCAAACATGCGCGAGTGAATGAAATACTGGTCGATGGCGGTCAGCTCGTTGGCCAATAATTTGTTGAGCTGGTCGATAACTTTGGGGTCGCCTTTCATGAGCCCTCCTCAAAGACGTTACATCTGCGATTGCAGGTAGTTTTCCAGTCCGACCGCGCTGATCAGCTGGAGCTGGGTTTCGAGCCAGTCCAGATGCGACTCGGCGTGCTCGAGCAGGCCCGCGAGCAGATTGCGGGATACGTAGTCCTGCTGTTCTTCGCATTGGGCCATGGCTTTGCGCAGCTGATCGATCTTCTGTTCTTCCAGCTTCAGGTCGCAGGTTAGTGTCTCCTGGGGATCTTCGCCGATATTCAGCTTGCCCAAGTTTTGCAGGTTGGGAAGGCCTTCCAGGAAAAGAACGCGTTCGATCAGATCGTCGGCGTCTTTCATCTCTTCAATCGAGCGGTGGTAGGCCTTGTCGTTGAGCGCGCCGTAACCCCAGTTGCGGCACATGCGGGCATGGAGGAAATGCTGGTTGATGCCGGTGAGTTCGGTGGTGAGCACCCGGTTGAGCAGGGTGCCGCTTTTGGCGTGATCTTTCATCATGTACCTCCTCGCGTCTAATTACCTTAGACGGGAGGTACAAAACCTTCCACTTTGCAGGGAGCTAAGCAGGAAGGGCTGTTGGCTCAGCGCGTTTGAGGGTTTTGCTGACGGCTTTCGCGGATCACCTGTTTGGCGCTGGAGCAGCAGCGGCCACATTCGCTGCCCACCCCGAGCTTGTCGCTGAGGTCGCGCAGGCTGTCGGACCCTTGGGCTACCTGTTGCTGGATCTGGCGGGTGGTGACGGCACGGCAAACACAGACAAACATGGCTTTCTCCGGAAGTGTGATACCCCGTATTCTATGCGAATGAGAATGATTGTCAATAGTGATCGCATTCGGTTTGTTGTGTCCATTGACTACCGCAACAGGTGATGCGGGCTTGCGAAGAAATAAGAAAGGCCCGCATGACGCGGGCCTCTGCCGGGATGCGGGCGGTCGGTTGCCGCCCGGAGTGGGGTGGTTACATGTTGGGGTAATTCGGACCGCCGCCGCCCTCGGGGGTGACCCAGGTGATGTTCTGGGACGGATCCTTGATGTCGCAGGTCTTGCAGTGAACGCAGTTCTGGGCGTTGATCTGGAATCGTTTGCCCTTCTCGTCCTCGACCACTTCGTAGACCCCCGCGGGACAGAAGCGCTGTGCCGGTTCGTCGTAGAGGGGCAGGTTGCGCTCCAGGGGAATGTCCGGGTTCTTGAGCTTGAGGTGACAGGGCTGGTCCTCTTCGTGGTTGGTGTTGGAGATAAACACCGAAGAGAGCTTGTCGAAGCTGATGACCCCGTCGGGCTTGGGATAGACGATGGGCTCGCACTCGGCGGCGGGCTTCATCTGCGCATAGTCGGCGGTTTTATCGTGCAGCGTGAAGGGCAGCTTGCCCTTGAACCAGTTCTGGTCCAAGTAGTTGAACGCGCCTCCCATCAACGTACCGAACTTGTGCATCGCCGGACCAAAGTTTCGGGCGCGGTTTAGCTCATCCCAGGCCCAGGAGGCCTTGAAGGCGTCGCCGAAGGCAGTTAGATCGCGGCTATCGGCGTTCTCGTCCTGGAGTGCCTCAAACAGGGTGTCCGCCGCCACCATGCCGCTCTTCATTGCGGTGTGGGTGCCCTTGATCTTGGCAAAGTTGAGGGTTCCTGCGTCACAACCGACCAGCAGTCCGCCGGGGAAGTGCATTCTGGGCAGGGCGTTGAGCCCCCCTTTGGTAATGGCGCGGGCGCCGTACGCGACCCGTTTGCCGCCTTCCAGATATTGCTTGAACACGGGGTGGTGCTTCATCCGCTGGAATTCATCGAACGGGCTCAGGTGCGGGTTGCTGTAGCTCAGGTCGATAATCAGTCCCAGCATTACCTGGTTGTTTTCGGCGTGGTAAAGGAAGGAGCCGCCACTGGTCTCCTTGTCCAGGGGCCAGCCGCCACCGTGGATCACGAGGCCCGGCTTATGCTTGGCCGGGTCGATATCCCAGAGCTCCTTGATACCGATCCCGTAATGCTGAGGATCGGCGTCTTTGTCCAGCTCGAATTTGGCCATCAGTTCTTTGCCCAGGTGGCCACGGCAGCCTTCAGCGAACACGGTGTACTTGGCATGCAGCTCCATGCCCGGCATGAAACTGTCCTTGGGCTCGCCATCGGCGCCAACACCCATGTCGCCGGTGGCGACTCCTTTTACCGACCCATCTTCATGGTAGAGAATTTCTGCGGCGGCAAAACCAGGGAAAATTTCGACCCCCAGGCTCTCGGCCTGCTCGGCAAGCCAGCGGCACAGGTTGCCGACGCTCGCCACGTAGTTGCCTTCGTTGTGCATGGTTTTGGGCACAAAACCGTTGGGAAGCTTGCGGGCGTTTTCCGAATCCTTGAACAGGTAGATTTCGTCATCGCTCAGAGGGGTGTTCAAGGGAGCGCCTTTTTCTTTCCAGTCAGGGAAGAGTTCATTCAGCGCCCGGGGTTCAATGACCGCACCGGATAGAATGTGAGCGCCCACTTCCGATCCTTTCTCCACTACGCAGACCATCATCTCCTGGTCTTTTTCCTGAGCCTGCTGCATCAGTCGGCAGGCGGTCGAAAGGCCGGCGGGGCCTGCACCGACGATGACGACATCGAATTCCATCGCTTCTCTTTCCACAACCCTGCTCCTCTTGTCTTGTCGTTTTCGGGACCGCACCGGTGTCTCGGTGGCGGTTGGGCGTTGATGAGGCTAGATACTAGGGAAAACCCTAATTAATTTCAATAATGGATTGCATTTGATAATCTTCGTTGGTAGTTTACTAGGGAAATCACTTATTCGTGTCTCTCCTGTTGTGTGTAGGGGGACGAGCAACCAAAGAAGCGCGCCGGCGCTTCTTTTTTTCAAAACAAGAAGACGGGGACTCTATGAAGGTTCTAGTAGCTGTTAAGCGAGTCGTTGACTACAACGTCAAGGTTCGGGTCAAGGGTGACCAGAGCGGAGTTGACCTCGCCAACGTCAAGATGGCGATGAACCCTTTTTGTGAGATAGCAGTCGAGGAAGCGGTTCGGCTCAAGGAGAAAGGGGTGGCCGAGGAAATCGTCGTGGTTTCCATGGGCCCCAAGGCCGCTCAGGAGCAGATTCGCACCGCGATGGCCCTTGGGGCTGACCGGGGTATTCTGGTCGAGACCGACGAAGAGCTGGAGTCGCTGGCAGTCGCGAAACTCCTGGCGAAGATCGTCGAAGAGGAGCAGCCGGGGCTGGTGATCCTCGGCAAGCAGGCCATCGATTCGGACAACAACCAGACCGGGCAGATGCTCGGGGCGCTGACCGGTATGCCGCAGGGGACTTTCGCCTCCGAGGTCAGTATGGGAGAAGGCAAGGTTGAGGTGACCCGTGAAATCGACGGCGGTCTGCAGACCCTGTCGCTGAATCTGCCGGCGATCGTTACCACTGACCTGCGTCTGAATGAGCCGCGTTACGCCTCTTTGCCCAACATCATGAAGGCCAAGCGCAAGCCGCTCGAAACCAAGACGCCCGCCGACCTGGGTGTGGACGTGGCGCCGCGCCTCAAAGTCCTCAACGTTGCGCCCCCGGCCGAGCGCCAGGCAGGTGTGATGGTGAGCAGCGTGGACGAGCTGGTGGAGAAACTGAAGAACGAGGCGAAGGTGGTTTGATATGAGTATTCTGGTAATTGCCGAACACGACAACAGCGCCCTCAAGGGGGCGACCCTGAACACGGTCACCGCCGCCGCCCAGATCGGTGGAGAGATTGATGTACTGGTCGCGGGTGAAAACTGCGGCGCGGTGGCCGAAGAGGCGGCAAAAATTGCCGGCGTCAACAAAGTGCTGGTAGCGGATGACGCGGCCTACGGGCATCAGCTGGCCGAGAACCTGGGACAGCTGGTAGCGGATCTGGCCGCGGGTTACAGCCATGTGCTGGCTTCAGCCACCACCACCGGCAAGAATTTCATGCCTCGGGTTGCTGCGCTGCTGGATGTGGCCCAAATCTCGGATATCGTCGCTGTCGAGAGTGCCGATACCTTCCAGCGCCCCATCTACGCGGGCAATGCTATCGCGACGGTGCGGTCGGGCGATGCAACCAAGGTGATTACGGTACGCGCCACAGCCTTCGATGCCGCCGCTACCGAGGGTAGCGCCAGCGTCGAGTCTTTGGATAAGGTGACGGACGCCGGGGTTTCCTCGTTCGTGAAGGAGGAGCTGGCAAAATCGGACCGGCCCGAGCTGACTGCCGCTAAAGTGATTGTTTCCGGCGGGCGCGGCATGGGGAACGGTGAAAACTTTGCTCTGCTGGAGAAACTGGCCGACAAGCTGGGGGCGGCTGTGGGGGCTTCCCGTGCGGCGGTGGATGCCGGCTTTGTACCCAACGACATGCAGGTGGGACAGACTGGCAAGATTGTCGCCCCGGAGCTTTATATTGCCGTAGGCATTTCAGGCGCGATTCAGCACCTGGCCGGTATGAAAGACTCCAAGTACATCGTCGCCATCAACAAGGACGAGGAGGCGCCGATCTTCCAGGTGGCCGACTATGGTCTGGTGGCGGATCTCTTCGAAGCGGTGCCGGAGCTGGAGCAGAAGCTCTAATCCTGGCCGCCTCTGATCCAGGGGCCCATCGCGTACGCCCTGCGTGATGGGCCCTTCGCTCTGTGTTTACCGCAGAGCATTGGTGTCCCAAGCGTTGTCTTGAACCCTTGCCCGGCTCTCGCCGGGCTTTTTTGTTGCGCACAGGGTGCCCGATTGGCTGTATCCCGGGATTCGATTTATCATACCGTTTTCTCCAGCTAGGGATGCTAAAGCCTCATGGTTGAATTACCGCCAAATGAACCGTTGTCCCCTGAGGATGAAAGCAGGGATCCCAGCACTGGCAAGAAAAAGCGCAGCCGAGGGATTTACTTACTGCCCAACCTCTTCACCTCGGCGGCACTGTTTTCGGGTTTCTTCGCCATTATTGCCGGAATGAACGGGGCGTTTGAGAAGGCGGCTATCGCGATTTTCGTCTCAATGGTGCTCGATGGGCTGGATGGGCGCGTGGCGCGCATGACCAATACCCAGAGTGAATTCGGCGCCCAGTATGACAGCCTTGCCGACATGGTCTCTTTTGGCGTGGCGCCAGCCCTGGTGGCGTTCTCCTGGACGCTGGGGTCGGTGGATAAGCTGGGGTGGTTTGCCGCTTTTGTTTACGTAGCCGGTGCGGCCCTGCGTCTGGCCCGTTTCAATACTCAGATCGGGAGTGTCGACAAGCGGTTTTTTATCGGGCTGCCCAGCCCCTCCGCTGCGGCGGTGGTTGCCGGCATGGTCTGGGTGGGAACGGAGTTTAAGGTCGACCCCGCGGATTACGCCTACCCCGCCGCCTTTCTGGTGGCGGCGGCCGGCCTGCTGATGGTCAGCAACGTTTACTATCACAGCTTCAAAGACGTCGACTTCAAGGGCAAGGTGCCCTTCGTAGTTCTGCTGGCGGTGGTTTTGGTCTTTGGGGTTATTTCCATCGACCCGGCCACGTTGCTGTGGCTCATCTTCCTGGCCTACACCCTCTCAGGCCCGCTGCTGGCCCTCAATCGCTGGCGTCGCAAAGCCGCCTGATTCTTACCCACCCGGTGTCGCTTGCGCGGGCCGGGTAGCCCCCGTGGCCAGCAGTCGATCCCGCCGCCCCCACTTCGTACCAAAAACCGTTTAAAAAGCGGTGCCTGGAACAGGAACAGCTCCGGCACGGTCCTTCCGAACTCCCTTGCTATACTCCAAAACAGTGTGCAAGGGGGATCCGGAGGGCAGGCTATCAGACGGGACCAATGTCGGCAGGATGTGCTGCAGCGCGTTAACGTTAGAGTCTTGGGAGCCGGGGCGTGACCGGCGTGGGGATGGCCGGGCTCTTCTGGTTATGCCTGGTGATGATCGGGGTGGGTTCCCTTGCAGGCTGGGTTTTCCTTCTGCGCGGCCGCCGGAAGGTCCAGCGTCCATTTCACGGCTTTTGGGCTGAGTTCGGCTGGGGCTTGGTGCCCGTGCTGATCTTGCTGGCGCTGCTGTTGCCGGCGGCGGTGAAGCAGGCCGGACGGTTGGCCTTGCAGCCGGTTCCTGAACCTGTCCCGACGGCTTCGCCGTTTTCTGTCGAGGCGCTTTCTTGAAACTGCCCGCGCCCCGGGAGTTTAGCCGCCTGCTCTTGCTGGCGCTGCTGCTGAGCTTTTTGGTGATGTCTGCCGGAGCTTTCACCCGCCTCTCCCATGCCGGCCTGGGGTGTCCAGACTGGCCCGGCTGCTACGGGCGCTGGGTGTTGCCGGCCACAGACCCAGCCCAGCTGCAGTCGCACTTTCCCGACCAGCCGTTGGACCCGGTCAAGGCGTGGATCGAGATGGGGCATCGTTACATGGCCGCCTCGCTGGGATTGCTGGTACTGGGGCTGGCGATCTGGGCTTGGCGCCTGCGCGGTCGTTACCAGGTGCCGACCACGGCGCTTTCCATGCTGGTCGCACTGGTGGTGGTTCAGGGGGCTTTCGGGCGCTGGACCGTCACCCTCAAACTCTGGCCGCAGGTTGTGACGCTTCACCTGCTCGGGGGGGGGCTCATATTCAGCGTATTGCTGCTGAGCTGGCTGCAGACCAGGCGCCAGCAGGCGATACCGGGCGCATCTTCGCCGCCATCCTATGTTCGCTCCTGGGCCCTGCTGGGCGGCGTGGTTCTGCTCTGCCAGCTTGCCCTGGGGGGCTGGACCAGTGCCAATTATGCGGCGCTGGCATGTCCGGATCTTCCGCTGTGCCATCGCGGGGTAGATGTGACGGTCGACTGGCGCAGCGGCTTTAACCTGTTGCAGGCGGTGGGCCCCAGTTACCTCGGGGGGCAGTTGGATAACGCCGCGCGCGTGGCTATTCATCTGGGGCATCGGCTGGGTGCTCTGGCGACGTTCCTGGTGCTGGGCGGTCTGGCTTACTGGCTGATTCGTTGTGGCACAGGCCTCTTGCAGCGGCGTGGCCGCTGGCTGCTCGGGGCGCTGCTGGTTCAAGGGGGGCTCGGTGCGCTCAACGTGTTGTTGGGCCTGCCGCTGGTTCTGGCGCTGGCCCATCACGCGGGTGCGGTCCTGTTGGTGGCGGCCTGGCTTGGGGTGTGGGACGGACTGGTGAGGGAGCCGGCGCGATGATACTCAAAAGTGCGCTGTTGGTGCGGCCCGGTTGGCGGGACCTGTTGGCGCTTTGCAAATTGCGCGTGGTCTCCGTGCTCCTGGTGACGGCGCTGGTGGGGTTGTTGTTGGCACGGCCAAGCTTACCGCCTCTGGGGCTGGTTGCTGCGGCCATGCTGGGGATTGGCCTGCTGGCCAGCGCCGCGGCCGCGCTCAACCACCTGGTTGACCGAAGAATTGATGGCCGCATGCGGCGCACCCAGCGACGGCCGTTGCCTGAGGGGCGGGTGGCGCCAGTGCAAGTGCTGTTGTTTGCCTGTCTATTGGCTACGGTCGGGGTGTTGGTGCTGACCTTCTGGGTCAATCCCCTGACGGCTTGGCTTACCTTGGGTGCCCTGGTGGGCTATGCGCTGGTTTACAGCTACTGGCTAAAGCGCGCTACTCCCCAGAATATTGTCATTGGCGGCTTGGCCGGGGCGGCCCCTCCGCTGTTGGGCTGGGTCGCCGTTACCGGACAGGTGGAGCCGCAAGCGCTTTTACTGGTGGCCATCGTCTATGTCTGGACGCCTCCGCATTTCTGGGCTTTGTGCTTGCACAAGCGCGATGAGTACGCTCAGGCCGGCGTGCCCATGCTGCCGGTCACCCACGGCGAGAGGGTGACCCGCGAACAAATTACGGTGTTTGGCTGGCTGCAGATACTGGTTACGCTGCTGCCGTTTTTTTATGGCAGCGCCGGCTGGCTTTACCTGGTAGGTGTGCTGATCATCAACGCTCGCTTTCTCTATTGGCTGGCCCGTATTCGGGACCCCAGCGACAGCAAAGCCCCCATCGCAACTTTTGTTTTCTCCATCAAATACATACTGCTTTTGTTCCTGTTCCTGCTGCTGGATCACTATCGGATTTTATTTAGCAGTATCTGATGGGCTCGGCGCGCACTGCTATAGTTAGGGTAATACCAGAGCGGTCAGCTGGGATATGCGCCCGCCGACCGAGCGTGCAATAAGCCTGCGCCAAGGGGGAGTCCTAGAGCGCGAACGGAGGGGCAACCGATGATTTTGCAGCATATGTTTGGAGTGCTTTCTCACCCCAGGGATGAGTGGAAGTTGATTCGTGAGGAGCATTACTCGGCCATCAAGTGCTACGGGTCACACATGGTGTTTCTCGCCGCGATTCCGCCCTTGGCCGCCTTCATCGGGACGACCCAGGTTGGTTGGAGTCCGGTGGGGAATGAGTTCGTAAAACTCACCGTCGGCAGCGCCTTGCCGATTGCCATCGCCTTTTACTTTGCCTTGCTGGCGGGGGCGGGGCTGATGGCTTGGCTGATTCACTGGATGGAGAAAACCTACGGCTCCCGGTCCAGCTTCGATGAGTGCATGGTGTTGACCGCGTTTACCGCCACACCGATGTTTCTGGCCGGTCTAGCGGCGTTGTATCCGGTGCTGTGGTTCAACGTGCTGGTGGGGATGGCGGGCCTCGCCTATACCATTTATCTCCTGTATACCGGGGTGCCGGTGCTGATGAAAATTCCCGAGGATAGGGGGTTCTTTTTCGCCTCGTCCATCTTGATGGTGGGGATGATTCTGCTAGTGGGTATGTTGGCGGTTACGGCCATTCTCTGGGGTACGGTCCTTACACCTCGCTTCACCTAGCGCGAATGAAAAGCCAGCAACGAAAAAGGGGCCGCGAAGGCCCCTTTTTCGTTGCGATGGCGCGCTTCGCTTCAGCGGAAGCTATCGTTAATCACCTGGAGCACGTCGTTGCCCGGGCACAGCGCCTGCTCGTTCAGCTGGTTCAACGGTGTGTCGCTGGTCTCCAATACTTCATGCAGGTCCTCGGCGAACGGATCGACGTAGAGTAGGCCGGTCAGAATTTCACCCTTTGCCTTGTGGTGCTCCACCGCCGAAATGGCTTCGGCGCGGTTCTGCGGGTCGTAGTCATCCCCCGTCTGCTGCAGGCGGATGATGGAGCCATCATGCAGGCAGATATCCCGGCAGGTCACCCCGACCGGGCAGGCGGAGGTGATCTCCTCTTTCACCGGCACAAAGTCGCTTACCGAAGCGGTTTCGATATGGTCGCGCACGTAGTCATAGCTTTTGGTGGAGCCCGGGTGATTATTGAAGGTCACGCAGGGAGAAATGATATCGATAAAGGCGAACCCGCGGTGGCTCAGGGCGGCCTTTAGCAGGGGCACCAGCTCGTTTTTGTCGCCTGAAAAGCTGCGGGCGACGAAGGTGGCTCCCAGCTGTATCGCCATGGTCGCCAGGTCGATGCCCTCCAGCAGGTTGTCTTCGCCTTTCTTGCTTTTCGAGCCGCGATCGGCGGTGGCGGAGGTCTGTCCCTTGGTGAGACCGTAGACCCCGTTGTTGGCGACCAGATAAAGCATATTGAGGCGCCGGCGCACCACGTGTGCAAACTGCCCCATGCCGATGGCGGCGGTATCCCCATCGCCCGACATGCCGATGTAGGTCAGCTCCTTGTTGGCCATGTTGGCCCCGGTCACGATGGAGGGCATACGCCCATGCACCGAGTTGAAACCGTGGGCTTTGTTGAGAAAGTAAGTGGGGGCCTTGGATGAGCAGCCGATCCCTGACAGTTTGGCGATCCGGTGTGGCGGCAGCGAAAGTTCATGGCAGGCCTGGATAATGGCCGCGCCGATGGAGTCGTGCCCGCAGCCGGCACACAGGGTGGAAAGGGGGCCTTCGTAGGCCTGCTGGGTCAGGCCCAGGTCGTTGACGGGCAGCCTGGGGTGACGGAACGAGGATTTCTGATAACTCATGATTTACCTGCTGGCCACTTTGAGGGTTGATGTCTTGGCGGGCTCGCCTTGCTGGTGCGTCTCGATCTGCTCGCTGATAAAGCGGGCGGTAATCGGCAGGCCGTCGTAATGGAGCACGGGTACCAGTTCTTTGGGGTTCACTTCCAGCTCGTTGATCAAAAGCGTGCGCATTTGTCCGTCGCGGTTCTGCTCGGCCACGAAAACGAGGTCGTGGTCCTCGATGAACTGCGCCACCTCCTCGCCAAAGGGGAAGGCGCGAATGCGGCAGCTGTCGACGGCAAGGCCCTTCGCTTCAAGTAACTCAATGGCCTCGTCGGCAGCGACGGCGGTGGTGCCGTAATGGATCAGCCCCACCTTTTTCTTCTTGCCGTGTTTGCTTGTCTGGATCTCGGCCTTGGGCAGGATCTTGGCCGCGGTCTCAAACTTGCGGTTGAGCCGGTCGACGTTGTCGACGTAGATATCGCCTAGCTCACTGTAGACGGCGTAGTGATCGCGGGAGGTGCCCCGGGTGAAGAAAGCGCCTTTGGTGGGGTGGGTGCCCGGGTAGGTCCGGTAGCAGATGCCGTCCCCGTCCACGTCCAGGTAGCGGCCGAACCGCTCGACTTCGTCCAGCTCTTCCGCGTTCAGTACTTTGCCCCTGTCGTAACGGGTCTGATCGTCCCACGCCAGCGGGGCGCTGATGTGGTCGTTCATGCCCAGGTCCAGGTCGCTCATCAGGATCACCGGTGTTTGCAGCCGTTCGGCCAGGTCAAACGCCTGGGCGCCCAGCTCGAAGCACTCCTTGGGATCGGAGGGGAACATCAGCACGTGTTTGGTATCACCGTGGGAGGCGTAGGCGCAGGCCAGCACGTCGGGCTGCTGGGTGCGGGTGGGCATACCGGTGGAGGGGCCTGCCCGTTGCACGTTGATCAGCACGATGGGCAGCTCGGCAAAATAGGCCAGCCCCAGGAATTCGGTCATCAGGGAGATGCCCGGGCCGCTGGTGGCGGTGAAGGCGCGGGCGCCGTTCCAGGCGGCGCCAATGGCGACACCGATGGCGGCCAGCTCATCCTCGGCCTGCACCGCGGCGTAATTCTTTTTACCGCTGGCGGGGTTGATGCGCAGCCGCTCGGCGTACTTCATGAAGCTTTCCACCACCGAGGTGGAGGGGGTGATGGGATACCAGCCGCAGACGGTGGCGCCGCCGTAAAGGGCGCCCAGCGCCGTGGCGGTATTGCCGTCGATCATGATCTGATCACAGGCTTTGTCGCTGCGCTTGACCCGAATGTCCAGGGGACAGTCGAAATTGACGGAGGCGTACTGGTGGCCCAGCTCCAGCGCGTAAATATTTGGGATGATCAGCTTTTCCTTGCCTTTGAACTGATCCTTCACCAGCCCTTTGAGCACCTCGAACTCGATATCCAGCAGGGCTGCCAGGGCGCCCACGTAGATTACGTTCTTAAACAGCTGGCGCTGACGCGGATCCTCGTATTCGCGCAGGCAGATTTCGGAGATGGGAATGCCGATCAGGTTCACATCTTCGCGCACTATCTCCGGTTCCAGCGGCTTGGTGGAGTCGTAAAGAAAGTAGCCGCCGGGTAGCAGGCTGCGCATATCCCGGGCCAGACTCTGGGAGTTCATGGCCACCACGAGGTCGGGGCCCCCGCCGCGACGCCCAAGGTGTCCGGCCTCGCTGACCCGGACTTCGTACCAGGTGGGCATGCCTTGAATGTTTGACGGGAATTCGTTGCGCGGCGCGACGGGCAGTCCCATGCGGAACAGCGCCTTGGCAAACATCAGGTTGGCGCTGGCCGAGCCGGTCCCGTTGACGTTGGCGAAGCGGACCACGAACTCGTTGACGGATTGAATCTTTTGCATCGTTTAGACCCCCTGCGCTTGGTTCAGGATGAATTTCTGCATGTCCCAGGCGCCGGTGGGGCAGCGCTCGGCACACAGCCCGCAGTGCAGGCAGACATCTTCGTCTTTCACCATCACCTGGCCGGTTTTGAGATCGGCGGAGACATAGAGCGGGTCCTCGCTCTCGATGGCCGGTACCCGCAGCCGGGAGCGCAGGTCCTCTTCTTCGCCGTTGTGGGTGAAGTTGATGCAATCCATCGGGCAGATGTCAACGCAGGCATCGCACTCAATACAGCGCTTGGCGCTGAATACGGTCTGCACGTCGCAGTTAAGGCAGCGTGCGGCTTCGGCTAACGCCAGTTCCTCGTCAAAGCCCAGCTCAACCTCCGCTTTGGGCTCTTTCAGAGCCTTGCGCAGGTCCATGTGGGGAACCGCCTGGCGCAACTCATTGGAGATGGTGTTGTGGTAGCTCCATTCATGTACCCCCATCTTCTGGCTGACCAGGTTGTAGGTTTCGGCGGGGCGGTCAGCGACCGCGTCCTGACCCTGGCAGAAGAGGTCAATGGAGACCGCCGCCTGATGGCCGTGGGCCACGGCGGTGATGATGTTCTCGGGCCCAAAGGCCGCGTCGCCGCCGAAAAAGACCTTGGGGTTGGTTGACTGCAGGCTGGTCTTGTCCAGCACCGGCATATCCCACTTGTCGAAATCGATACCCAGGTCCCGTTCGATCCAGGGGAACTGCGCATCCTGGCCGATCGCCACCAGTACCTGATCGCAGGGAATAAAGACGGGATCGTCACCGGTGGGCACCAGGCTGCGGCGGCCGTTCTCGTCGTACACCGATTTGACCACTTCGAAACGCATGCCGGTGAGCTTGCCGTTCTCCACCACGTACTCCTTGGGAACGCGGTGGTTGATGAACTCAACTCCTTCGGCCTGGGCGTCGTCCTTTTCCCAGGGGGAGGCTTTCATATCCTGGTAACTGGAACGCACTACCACTTTGACGTCCTTGCCCCCCAGGCGCAGGGCCGTGCGACAACAGTCCATGGCCGTGTTGCCGCCGCCGAGCACGATCACGCGTTTGTCGGCAGAGCTGATATGGTCGAACGCGACGCCGGCGAGCCAGTTGATGCCGACCTGGACTTTGTCTCCCGCTTCGCCGCGCCCGGGGAGGTCGAGATCGCGCCCAGAGGGGGCGCCGGTACCGACAAACACGGCATCAAAGGCCTCGTCCAGCACGGCTTTGAGGCTAGTGATGTCTTGGCCAAAGCGGGTATCCACACCCATATCGAGAATGCGGTCTACTTCTTCGTCCAGTACCGATTCAGGCAGTCGAAACCCGGGAATCTGGCTGCGCACCATCCCGCCGGCTTTGTGCTCCCGATCAAACAGGGTCACTTCGTACCCTTGGGGGAGCAGGTCCCGAGCGACGGTGAGTGAAGCGGGGCCGGCGCCGATAAGGGCGACCCGCTTGCCGTTTTTGGCTGACGGCACCTCGGGCAGATAAGGAGATATATCGCCTTTATTATCGGCTGCGGCCCGTTTCAGCCGGCAGATGGCCACGGGCGTCTCCTCCACCCGTACCCGCCGGCAGGCAGGCTCGCAGGGGCGGTCACAAACGCGGCCCAGGATGCCCGGGAATACATTGGATTCCCAGTTGATTAGATAAGCATCGGTATAGCGCCGTTGAGCGATCAGTCGAATGTATTCGGGAACGGGAGTGTGCGCGGGACACGCGTACTGACAATTGACCACCTTGTGATAGTAGTCGGGCGATTGCACATCGGTTTCTTTCAAGGCTGCCACCTGCTCGTCATCTGGGTTCAGAGCAGAACCACGAGGGACGGGGAAAGCCCCGGCGTGTTAAGGGTGACCGGGTCGCAGCTGCAGGCGCTACTCTAATCGGCGGCGTCCAGACAGCTATAAGCCTGTGCCTGTGATTCGCTCCATGCGAAAACTGTGCGTCATCACCGGCGGTGGAGTTGGGGCATGGACCCGCTCTGCTTCTACTTAACCGGGACAACAGCGTTTAGTGTATCGTCGGGGCCGTGCGACAACCACCGCTTTTCTATCGACAAAGGTCCAAATTCGAGAAGGCGTCCGCCACCTGCGTGAAGCAAGATAATTTGTTCAACCTGATTGACACCATGAGCCAGCTGGGTAGAATGCCCGTCCCTCGCCGCTGACGGCGAGCCCCCGCTCAGCGGGGGCAACGGTGAAACGAAGAAAATCGAAAACACCGTTGACAGCGAAAAGAGGTGCTCTATAATATGCGCCTCGCTTGTAACGAAACGGGCCGCCAAGCGGCAGCACAAGCAACGCTCTTTAACAAATCGACCATGCAATTCGTGTGGGCGCTTGCCGGGATAGGTTGTAAAGACTTATCGAAGCAAGTGACTCGTGAATTCATAGAACTATTCGTACTTACGAACAGTTAAGTATTCCAGTTTTTGCTTTGAGCTAGATTTTAGTCACTTTCGAGTGGCGACAAATTTAAACTGAAGAGTTTGA
>NZ_JAEMGS010000017.1 GCF_017309075.1 Motiliproteus sp. SC1-56
AGCTCCGTCTGCTTGCCGGAAAACGGGCATGCAGGCGGTGTGAAATGATCAAAAACCGGGTTATTACGCCGCAAATGCGGCTTGAGCAGCGGAGTAGCTCAGGAGATGGGACTTAATCGTAGGTTCCTTAACTTAACCCAGCTCTTGGAGCGATTATTTAGTCCTTTGGCGGTCATCATGGCCGCCTTTTTTTTAGGCTTTTCAACCCTCCCGGCGTATATGTGCTCCCTATGGAAGAGGCAGAAAAAATGTATTGGATTAGGAGCATTTGAAGTTAATAGGATTTAAAACCAGAACGCCGCTGATCCCGAGCGGATTCTCGAGGGGGTGGGTGGGCCTTTCCACTGGCCCGGAGCAGATACGGCAGGGGCCAAGGCGCGCCGCTGAATGCTTTCGCCACCCTTCACCTTTTATTTGAGTGGCCGTGTTCTTATCGCCAACGCAGCCGCTCAGCAGACCTGCGCATTTGGTTAAGACGATCCGGTGAATTCAAATGAAGATAGTGCAACACATCGATCTGCCCGAATACTGTTACTACATCAAGGGCGAGGACGCATCCGGGTACTGGGTGTTTCGCTACAGTGCCGCCTACCGCGGTGGCGCGGTTCCCGAGAGCCGGGTGGTTTACTACGGGCACAACAAGGAAGAGGCGTTGTTGTGGATCGAAGCGAACCCGGTCTGAGCGGACGCATCTTGCTTAGATAACCCGCCGCCAGCCGCCGTTTGATAAGTGATAAGGCGCCCCGGGGCCGGCGCCCAATCCGAAGGGATCGGTGTCCTCTGACAGATGCCACAGCGGGGCGCTGTCCCTCTCCGCGGACGATAAGCAACGGCAGCAGTGGCTTCCCTGGCGCCTGGCGGCTGCGCCAATATTCACACCGAATCTGTTCTGACTTTCTCGAAAAGGGAGGGGGAAGGGAAAGGGGCAAGGACAAGGGAAAGGACAAAGAACGGGGGCGCGCGGGTCGGCGTTGTCGGGCGCCAATGCCCGCACTCATCCTGCTGCGTTAAGTAACGCTGAGCCGTTAAGGCCGAGGGGCGGTCGCCTGCGGTGCCCCGCCCCGCCCCGCAAAGCTAACCTCCTAGGTGACGCGTTGATACGCATGGTAAAGATCGGAGCCGCGGGCATAGTACTGCTCGCGGATCGAGCGGCCCACGACCTGTTTCGGTTCGGTCAGGGGCAGCGGCAGGTCTTCGGCCGGCGAGCCGGTGACATAGTCTGCCATCGCCTTGCCCATGATGGTCCCGGGGCCGATGCCCCGGCCGCTGTAGCCGACGCAGGAGATCAGGTTCGGACCCAGTTGGTGGAGATGGGGCAGGTGGTCCGGTGAGAAGGCGATCGTCCCGACCCAGCCGTGGTGCCAGAATCCTGTCTCTCCCCTGGGCTTGATCTGCGGATACAGTTCCGGAAAGAGGCTCTTCACCCGATCTGCAGCCCACCCCTGGAGAAAGCGGGATCCGTTGTCGGGGAGCTGACCGATGCTGCCCAGAATCAGCCGGCCGGCCTGATCAAGCCGGATCGAGGTCATCACCTGGCGGGTGTCCCAGCAACCCTGCTTGCCGGGCAGTATTCTCTCCAGCACCGCATCCGGCAGGGGAGCGGTGGCGAACTGGAAGAAGTGCAGCGGTGTGAAGGTCTGCTGCAGCTCCCGGTAAGCGCCGCTCCCGTAGGCATTGGTGGCGAGAATGACCTTTTCTGCCTGGAGCGACCCGTCCGGGGTGCTGATAGACCAGCCCTGACCGTCCCGGGCCGGGGCCAGTCGCGTCACCGGCGAGCGGGTATAGATGCTGGCGCCAAGGCTCTTGGCCGCGCTCGCCAGGCCGCGCACGTAACCCAGCGGCTGGATGGTCCCGGCCCGGGGATCGAGAATCGCCCCGTGATAGCGTTCGGTGCCGGTCATCGCCGCGGTTGTGGCGGCATCCAGCAACTGCACCGGGGCGCCCCGCGCCTGCAGCTGCCGGGCCCGGTCGGTGAGTCCTTTCAGCCCGCTTTTGGAATGGGCGAGGTGAAGGGTGCCGTTGCGGGTCGCTTCGCAGGGGATGTCGAAGCGTTCGATCAGCGAAAACACCAGTTCCGGGGAGCCCCCCAGGATCCGGTCGAGCCGGTCGCCGTACTCTTTACCGAGCTGGGCGTCGATATCATCCGGGTTCATCCAGAGGCCGGCGTTGACCAGGCCGACGTTGCGGCCCGAGCCGCCGTAGCCGATTTCGCAGGCTTCCAGCACGCTTACCTTGAGCCCTTTCTCCGCCAGGTGAAGGGCGGCGGAGAGGCCGGTAAAACCGCCGCCGATGATGGCGACGTCGGCGCGGGTCGCCCCCTCCAGGGGCCGGGTGGGCGGAGCCGGGCAGGCGCTTGAGGCCCAGAGCGAGTCGGGCAGGCTAGAATGTGTCAGCGTGTTAGGGTCCATAGGCGTTTCCCAACCTCAATCTCGATATCAGTGGCCGCCCAGGTAGGCTTTGCGGACTTCGGGGTCAGCCAGCAGTTCGTCACCGCTGCCCGTCAGCTTGATGTTGCCGTTCACCAGCACGTAGCCGCGGTCGGCAAACTTCAGGGCATAGTTGGCGTTCTGCTCAACCAGGAAAATGGTGGTGCCCTCTTTGGCGATCATCTCCAGGGTCTCGAAGATCTTCTTGATCACCAGCGGGGCCAGCCCCAGGCTGGGTTCATCCAGCAGCAGCAGGTCGGGGCGGCTCATCAGCGCGCGGCCGATGGCCAGCATCTGCTGCTCGCCCCCGGACAGGGTGCCGGCGCGCTGGTGCTGCCGCTCCTTGAGGCGCGGGAAGAGTTCGTAGACGTGGGCCAGGACCGGGTCGTCCTTGTCGGCGGTACAGCCCGCCCCGCCCATCATCAGGTTCTCCTCGATGGTCATGGAGGAGAAGACTCGTCGCCCCTCGGGAACCAGGGCGATGCCCAGGTTGCCCACCTGGTGGGTGGCCAGGCGGGTCAGCTCTTCGCCCTTGAAACGGATGCTGCCGTTCTTGGGTTTGGGCTGCCCGAACAGGCTCATCAGCAGGGTCGACTTGCCGGCGCCGTTGGCGCCGATCAGGGTGACGATCTCGCCCTTCTTGATCTCGACGTTGACATCCCGCAGCGCCTGCACCGGCCCGTAACAGACGTCGAGATTGCGTACTTCAAATAGATTGCTCATTACAGCGCCACTCCTGTTTCGTAATCCGCACCCAGGTACGCGGCCAGCACCGCCGGGTCGTTCTCAACGTGCTGGGGGGTGCCGGCCGCAATGACCTCGCCGTGGTCGAGGACGACGATGTGGTCGGAGATATCCATGACCATGCCCATGTCGTGCTCGATCAGCAGTACCGCCACGTCGTGCTCCCGGCGCAGCATCTGGATCATCTCGCTCAACGCCTTGGTTTCGTTGGGGTTCAGGCCCGCGGCGGGCTCGTCGAGGCAGATCATCTTCGGCTGCGTGCACATCGCCCGGGCGATCTCCAGGCGCCGTTGATGGCCGTAGGGCAGTTCACCGGCGAGGCGGTTGGCGTCCTCCCCGAGCCCCATCTTGTCGAGCCAGTAAAAGGCCCGGTCGACCGCCGTGTGCTCGGATTTGAGGTAGCTGCCGGTACGCAGGAAGCCGCCCACTACGTTGCGGTCCAGGCCCGTGTGCTGGGCAACCAGCAGGTTTTCGATGGCGGTCATCTCGTCGAACAGGCGGATGTTCTGAAAGGTGCGCGCCACGCCTGCCAGGGCGACCCGGTGGGAGCCGCCCAGCATCTTGTAATAGAGGCGGGTGGAGAACGCCCGCGGATCGGTCAGGTCGGTGGCCTTGAAGGGACCGCCCAGGACCTGGATCAGGTCCACGGAGCTGTTGCCGCTGTTGAAGCGGATAGCCCCGCTGGTGGCCCGGTAGAAGCCGGTGATGCAGTTGAACAGGGTGGTTTTGCCGGCGCCGTTGGGACCGATGATGGCGGTGATGGAGCCGGGGAGTACGTTCAGGCTGGCGCTGTTGAGCGCCAGGATACCGCCGAAGCGCATGCTCAAATCAGACACTTCGAGCAGGGGTTGAGTGGTTGTAGGCTGCATGTCAATCTCCTGAAAAGCTGCGGGCGCTTGGGCCCGCTCAAGCCTGTGGTCGAAAGGGCGCAGGGTCAGAGACTCTGGCCCGCGCTGGCTGCATGCAGCGGCTGCGCTTCACCGGGGCGGGTGTAAACCGGGCGAGGCCGCTTGAAGGCCTTGCGGCGGATCTGCAGCAGGCCCCGGGGGCGCCAGATCATCATCAGCACCATCACCACGCCGAACACCAGTACCCGGTAGTCGGCGAATTCGCGCAGCATCTCCGGCACCAGGGTGAACACGAAGGCGGCGATGATGACGCCGACGATCGACCCCATGCCGCCCAGCACCACGATCGCCAGGATCAGCGCCGATTCGAAGAAGGTGAAGGAGGTGGGGTTGACGAACCCCTGGTAGCTGGCGAAGAACACGCCGCCGATACCGGCGGTCATTGCCCCCATCATGAAGGCGGAGAGCTTGACCGTGACGTGGTTGATCCCCAGCGAGCGACAGGCGATTTCGTTTTCCCGCAGCGCTTCCCAGGCCCGTCCCATCGGCATGTTGCGCAGCCGGTGGACGAAGAGGGTGAGCGCGACGACGATCACGAACAGCACCAGGTAGATCAGCAGGTACTTGTAAAAGCTGGAGTATTCAAGGCCGAAGTACTCGTGGAAGGGAATGCCGCCCTCCTTGGCCTTGCGGGTGAACTCGAGTCCGAACAGGGTGGGGCTGGGGGCCCGCACGCCGTTGGGGCCGCCGGTAAAGTCCAGCCAGTTGTTGAGAACCAGGCGGATGATTTCCCCGAACCCGAGGGTGACGATGGCCAGGTAATCACCGTGCATGCGCAGCACCGGGAAGGCCAGGATGCAACCGGCCAGGGCCGCCAGAACCGCGGCCACCGGAATGGCGGTCCAGAAGCCGAGCCCCCAGTACTGGGCGCCCAGGGCGATCACGTAGGCGCCGACGGCGTAGAAGGCGACGAACCCCAGGTCAAGCAGACCGGCGAAGCCCACCACGATATTGAGCCCCAGGCCGAGCAGAACGTAGATCAGGGCCAGGATCAGGATCGTCAGCCAGTACTTGCTGACCAGGAAGGGGGCGCACAGGCCGGTGATGATGGTCAGCAGGATCAGGACCTTCCAGCGAACCTGCGAGTCACCGGGCTGTTCCACGGTAACGCCCCGGTGGGAAAAGTCCATCAGGCGCTCGCGCAGCTGGCGCACCGCGGGAAGGCAGCCTGACAGGGTCAGCAGAAACCGGCCCAGGGCGACGATGCCGGCCATCAGGAAGGGGCGGTCCAGGTGGAAATCGAGTCCGTAGCCGTCCAGGATCAGCCCGTTCATCGGCCCGAAGACAATCAGGGCGATTACGCCGGCAAAGGCTGCGTCACGCAGGCCCCTGAGGGCGGTCTTGGAAAAGTTGTATTGTTCGGTATGGCTCATGACTACACCTTCTCGACCAGGGGTTTGCCCAGCAGGCCGCTGGGTTTGAAGATCATCACCAGCACCAGGATGGAAAACGCGAACACGTCCTTGTAGTCGGTGTTGATGAAGCCGGAGAACAGCGACTCGGAGAGTCCCAGGATCAGCCCGCCGAGCATGGCCCCGGGCAGCGAGCCGATGCCGCCGAGCACGGCGGCGGTGAAGGCCTTGATGCCGACGATAAAGCCGACGTAGAAGTCAAAGGAGCCGTAGGTCAGGGTGACCAGCATGCCGGCGATGGCGGCCATGATGGCGCCGATGACGAACACCGAGGAGATGGTGAAATCGGTGTTGATTCCCAGGATGCTCGCCATGGTGCGGTCCTGCTGGGTGGCGCGGCATTTGCGCCCGTAGGCGGTGCGCTGGATCAGGAAGGTCAGGGCGCCCATGCTGACGGCGGATACCGCGATAATCATCATCTGCATGTAGGTGATCTGGAAGAAGGCGTTGTCGTCGCCGAAGCGCAGCGCGCCCTCGATCAGGGTGGGCACCGATTGGGTGCCCGCGCCCTGGCTGATCTGGGCATAGTTTTGCAGTATCAGCGAGACGCCGATGGCGGAGATCAGCGGTGCCAGGCGGGTGGAGTTGCGCAGCGGGCGGTAGGCCACGTGCTCAATGGACCAGCCGTAGACGGCGGTAATGGCCATGGTGATCATCAGGGTGCAGACGATCACCAGGGGCACGGAATCCAGCCCAAAGGAGAATAAAAGGGCCATGAAGATGGCGGCCAGGTAAGCGGAGATCATGTAGATATCGCCGTGGGCGAAATTGATCATGCCGATAATGCCGTAAACCATGGTGTAGCCCACGGCGATCAGTCCGTAAACGGATCCCAGGGTGAGACCGTTTACCAGCTGTTGAAAAAGAATGTGAAAGTCCATAGTCGCCTCGACTAATCGTTATTATGTAGGGGGCGATCCGGCGGAGCCCGGTCCGTGTGGGCGGGGCACCGCCTGTCTCAGACGATGCCCCGCCGAGACCGGGTGAAGCGCTGTTGGAGCCGCTCACCGGTCGGTTGAGGCGCGGGGCCTAGTTGGCCTTGGCGTAGCTGCCGTCCTGGTTCCAGCGGTAGACAGCGTAGTCAGAGCGGGTCAGGTCGCCCTTGGCGTCCCACTTGCGCTCGCCCATGATGGTCTTGGCAGAGTGGGCTTTGAGCCACTCGGCCACTTTCTCGCCGTCGGTGGTGTCGGCGCCGTCGATGCCCTGGGCGATCGCCTGCACGGTGGAGTAGGCGTAGAGGGTGTAGCCCTCGGGCTCGAAGCCCTTGGCGCGGAACTCGGCAACCACCTGCTTGCCTTCGTCGAAGGTGCGCGGGTCGCGGCCGAAGGTCATCATGATGCCGTCCACGTTCTTGCCGCCGCCCGCCGCGGGCATCAGGTCTTCGGATACGATGCCGTCGCCGGAGAAGAAGGTGCCGTCGACGCCCTGTTCACGCAGCTGGCGAACCAGGGGGCCGGCTTCGCTGTGCAGCCCGCCGAAGTAGATCACGTCCGCATCGGCTGCCTTGATCTTGGTAACGAGGGCGTTGAAGTCTTTCTCGCCGCGGGTCAGCCCCTCGTACAGGACTTCCTTGGTGCCGATCTTGTTCAGGTGGGCCTTCATGGCGTCAGCCAGGCCCTGACCGTAGGTGTCCTTGTCGTGGATCACCGCCACGCGCTTGGCGTTCAGGTCGTTGACGATGTACTCGGCGGCGACGATGCCCTGCTGGTCATCCCGGCCGGTGTTACGCAGTACCACGCTCAGGCCGCGATCGGTGACCGCGGGGTTGGTGGAGCCCGGGGTGACCATGACCACGCCGGCGTCCTCGTAGATTTCAGAGGCGGGCAGGGTGGATGAGGAGCAGAAGTGACCGACCACACCGGCCACGCCGTCGACTTCTACCATGCGGTTGGCAACTGCCAGGGCCTGCTTGGGTTCGCAGGCGTCGTCCCCTTTCACCAGCTCAATCTGCTTGCCGTCGATGCCGCCGTTGCTGTTGATCTTTTCGGCGGCCAAGGTGGCCCCTTGCCAGAGCTGAACGCCGAAGTTGGCGTAGGCGCCGGTATGGGGGCCGGCGACGCCAATTTTGATCGTCTCGGCGGATGCAATACCGGCTGAGAGACTGGCGGCGACAGCGGCAGATACTGCTAAACGCTTGAACTGCTTGGATATCATTATTGATGCCCTCGTTTCTGTTTTTGTTGTAGGGGCGCCCACTCCCAGGAGAATGAGCCGGTTGCCTGCAAAGCGGCCCGCCATTCTCGTCGCTTATTTTTGGACGCTCCTAGTTCTACCAAATACAGAAAGGCGAAAAGCAAACGCGAGGTAACAGTATGTAGCCTCCCTGTAACACTGGGAGGTCCGCCTCGGGTGGGCGTTGTCTCTCTGCGATGCGCGCTATTGCCCGCCTCGTCTGGGGTCCGGGGGAGAGATGGCAGAGGGTTTGGTGTCGTGAACGACGTGTTAACAAAGGTGACAGGTTGTAAACGCGATGTAAACGATGGTTGCCCTGCCGTCACGATTAGGCGATGCTACGGCGCAAAAGGTGGCCCTGGTGAGTCTCCGTTTCAGGGGCGGAACCAGGCGTCGGTCGCCTGTCATAATAAGAAATTCGGGGCTGTGTAATGAGTGTATCTGAGGCGAGCATACTGGTCGTTGATGACTCTGAAGTGACTCGCAACATGTTGATCAGTTACTTCGAAGAGGAGGGGTACCGGATCCTTGGTGCGGAAACCGCCGAGGAAGCCGAAGAGTGCTTAGCCCGAGAGGCGATCGACCTGGTGCTGTTGGATATTCGCCTGCCGGGCAAGGATGGTCTGACGCTCACTCGGGAGCTGCGCACCAAATCCGAGATCGGCATCATCCTGGTGACCGGGCGGCAGGATGAGATCGACCGCATCATCGGCCTGGAGTGCGGCGCGGACGAGTACGTCACCAAGCCGTTCAACCCCCGCGAAATACTGGCCCGGGCAAAGAACCTGATCCGCCGGGTGCAGAAAACCAGGCAGCAACACCCCGAGAGCCGGACCGCCGCGGTTCAGCAGATCGGTGAATGGTCCCTGGACTCGCACCGGCGGCTATTGAGCGACAAGGCGGGTGACTCGATCCAGTTGACCGAGGGCGAGTTTCAGCTGCTGTCGGTCATGATGGAGAACGGCGGCCAGACCATGTCCCGGGATCAACTGATGGAGAGGCTCAAGAACCGCTCCTGGAACGCCTCCGACCGCACCATCGACGTGCTGATCGGCCGCCTGCGGAAAAAACTGCGGGATGACCCCTGCAGCCCCCGCATCATCGTAACCGTGCACGGCGCGGGTTACCTGTTCTCTCCCTGCGAGCCCTGCTGATATGGCGCGAAACCGCACGCGGGCGGCACGGGTCGGCCTGGGGATTCTGGCCCTGTGGATTGCGCTCAGCGGCCGCGCCCTGGCACAGGCCGCGTCAAACGACGTCTCTGCCTGCGGCATTCCCGTTTACCCACCGCTCTCCTGGGTTGAGTCCGGGTCGATTCGGGGAGTGGCGCCCACGCTGGTCAAGAAGGTGTTCGAAGGGCTGGGGTACAAGGTGCACCTCAACCAGGTCGGCAACTGGAAGCGCTGCCTTCGGGAGGTGGAGGAGGGGCACATCGACATCGTGGTGGGGCTTTTTTACCATGAAGCGCGGGAGCGCTACCTGGTTTACTCGACCGCCCCGATCATCGAAGAGCCGATGGTCTTTTTTTACAACAAGGCGCGTCCGGTGCGATTTGATCGATGGGAGGACCTCAAGGGACTGCGGGTCGGGATGCTTCTGGGGGATACCTTCGGCGCCGAGGCCGACGAGAAGATCGAGCGCTTTATGAGCGTCGAGCGGGTCTCCAGTGGCGAGCAGAATTTCGGCAAGCTGATGTACGGTCGAATCGACCTGATGCCTCTGGGACTCTACGGCGGATCGCTGCAGGCGCAAAAAATGGGGTATGGCGAGGAGATTGATCACCTCGATCGCCCCCTGGCCAGCGACTTCTGGTACGTGGGGATCTCGAAAAAGTCGCCGCTGGTGAAGCATATCCCCCATCTCAATAACGAGATTACACGCATGAGCCAGAACGGTGAAATTCAGGCGCTGATGGACCGATTCAGCGCCGAATATATTCTTCCCACCGTCATTCCTTAACGCCAGCCCATCCTATTCACCGCGTTGTACGCCTGGATCAAGGCAAGAATCATGGATCAATTCAAACCGTCGCCCTACGTGACCAAAGCCTTTAATTACAAACAAGAACACCCGCTGGCATACCGCATTCTCAAGAGCTTCCTGTTGTTCGGGGTGGCCCTCTCCCTGGTCTCGGCGACGGCCCAGGTCTACCTGGACTACCTGAAGGAGCGCAGCAGTTTAGAGAGTCGCCTGTCCCTGATCGAGTCGGCCTATGTCGACGGGCTGAAGAAGAGCCTCTGGGACATGGACCAGGAGCAGGTTCACCTTCAGCTCCAGGGCATTCTCAATTTTCCCGATATCCACACCGTGAGTCTGGCCACCGACTTCTGGCCCGAGGACATCGTCCTCGGAGAGCCCCTCCCGGCGGGCGACCAGGGCGCCGAGGCGGTCAAGTTCCATATCGGCTACGCGCCGCCCACCGGTGAGAGCGACCGACTGCTGGGGGTACTGACGGTCTACAACGACCAGAAGGCCATTCGCCTGCGGCTGGCCAGTTCTGCCCTGGAGATATTCACCTCCCAGACCCTGCTGATTCTGATCATCGGCCTGACGCTGCTGGTCATCTTCCATTTCCAGGTCACCCGTCACCTGGAGAGCATGGCCCGCTACACCCGCCGGATCGAAGCGGGCCTGCTGGATCAGCCCCTGGAACTGGTCAGCAAATGGCGCTACGAGAGCCCGGACGAACTCGATGAAGTGGTGAGCGCGCTCAACGACATGCGTCTGGCGATTATCGAGGAGAATCGCCGGCGCGACGAAGCCGAGGAGGCGTTGGTCTACAACCGCGACCAGCTCAAGGAGCTGGTTCATCGCCGTACCCAGAGCCTGCTGAGCGCCAAGGACGCGGCGGAAAGCGCGAACCGGGCCAAGAGCCAGTTCCTGGCCACCATGAGCCACGAGATTCGCACCCCCTTGAATGGCATCCTGGGGATGGTTGAGCTGCTGGGCCGCTCGGCGTTGACCGAGGACCAGCGCCATAAGCTCGACACCATCTGCGGCTCCGGCGAGGCGCTCCTGGAAATCCTCAACGGTTTGCTGGATTACGCGCGGCTGGAGGAGGGGGCGTTTTCACCGCAAGTGAGCGAGTTCTCCTTGAGCGAGCTGGTGGAGTCCACCTGCCACCTGTTTTTTGCCCAGGCCGAAGAGCGGGGGATCAGCCTTGAGCGGGCGATCGACGGCGAGGTGGTCGATACCTGCTATGCCAGTGTCGGCGGGTTGCGGCAGATCCTCTCCAACCTGATCGCCAACGCCATCCGCTTTACCGAAGAGGGGGGGGTGTCGGTCAGGGTGCGGCAGCTCGGCCTGAGCGACGCGGGGGAGGAGAACCCGGCGAAACAGGCGTTGCGCTTCGAGGTTCAGGATACGGGCATCGGCATTCCTGAATCCCACCGCGAGCGCATTTTCGAACGCTTTACCCAGGCCGACGAGAGCATCACCCGCCGTTATGGCGGTACCGGCCTCGGACTGGCGATCACCCGCAAGCTGGTGCTGGCGATGGGGGGCACCATCGGCGTGGACAGCACAGAAGGCGAGGGCAGCTGTTTCTGGTTCGAGATCCCGATGGCGATCGGAGGGGCGCTGGCCATCGCGGCCGATCAGGTGGCGGATAAGCCCGGTGCCGACCCGCGACCCAATGCCACGCTTCGTATCCTGCTGGTCGAAGACATGCCCATCAATCAGCAGGTCTCGATCGGGCTGTTGAGCGATGACGGCCATGACGTCGAGCTGGCCACCGATGGTTTGCAGGCGCTTGAACTGGCCGGGGTCGAGTCCTATGACCTTATTCTGCTGGATGTGCACCTGCCGGGATTGAGCGGGATAGAGGTGGCAAAACGGATCCGGTCAAACCCCGGGGCGAACCGCCACACACCTATTATCGCGCTGACCGCCAGCGTTCAGCCTCAGGAGGTGCGTCTCTACCTGGAAAGCGGCATGAATGGGGTGGTTCCCAAGCCGCTGAAGATGTCCGTTCTGTACGAGTCCATCGCCCAGTGTCTGGACGGCGCTGTGGCGCCGGCTCCGGTCGAGCCGCCCGTGGATGCCGAGACGCTGCTGGATGCGGACCTGTTCAAGGCGCATATCAGCGCCCTCGGAGAACAGCGCCTGCGCACCCTGGTGTCCGTGTTTCAGAAAAACAGTGAGGAGCACTACGAGCAGCTCAGACAGCGTATTGAACAGGCCGATTTCTACGAGGTGGCGGAGCTTGCGCACCGTCTGGCCGGCGATGCCGACACCCTGGGAGCAAAGGCCATGGCGCGGGTGTTGAGGGCCATGGAACAGGACGCCGGTCAGGAGCTGGCGGATTCGGTGGCCGTGAATTTCGACCGGCTGCGACAGCTTATTCCCGACAGCTTGGCTGAGCTCGAGCGACAACTTAAGATGCAGATCGGGTAAAACAGGGGTCGGCTAAAACAGGGGGCCGGTTAAGAGAAAGGTCGGTTAAGAGATCGAGCGGCGGGTCGCTTGCCCTGGCGCCCGGTTAGTTTTCGCGGTGCAGACTATTCAAGGGGGTGGGTTAAGGGCCTAGCTCAAGGGCTTGGCTCAACAATCTGGGTGATTTGAACCTGATAGGATTCATACCACTTGGCTTTGCCCAGCGCCTGCGCCTGCCGGTGTTCCGGGTCCTGGCCCCAGGCCTTGATGTGAGCGAGCGAAGGCCAGTAAGAAATGGCGATCTCCTGTTGGCCCTCGGTACAGGCGGTGAATTCGGTGCAGCCATACTCCGCGAGGGCCAACTCCCTTAACCGGGCGGCCGTGGTCGAGTAGCTCGAATCGAGCGTTTTGATTTTTGCCTTAAATATCACTGCATACATTAACGTGCTCACTCCTTTAGAACCCCTGGCTTCGCGGCGGCGCGGCGATGGGGCGCGCTCTGCCATCCAGCTGTTATCCAGGCTGCGATCAACAATATTGGTTGCCCGTGGGGCACGCAACTGCCTTCTCGCCTTGTCGGGGGGAGCGCTGTCCCCGGCGCTTATCCCTCAGGATCGGTTCGCCGGGCCCGGGGTGCGGGCCAGGCACCAGGCGTCGATCCGTTCGACACCCTGGCGGCGAAACGCCTGGGCCAGCAGGTCCAGGGTGGTGCCGGTGGTGATCACGTCATCCACGAGGGCGATGTGGCGGGCGCGAAAGCCCGGCTTGACGGTAAAGGCCCGGCGCAGGTTGCGGCGCCGATCCCGGGCGCTGAGGCCCTGCTGGTGGGGTGTGTGGAGCCGGCGCTCGCAGCAGCGGGGGGCGACGGCGATGGCCAGTTGGCTGCCCAGCAGACGGGCCCAGACTTCGGCCTGGTTGTAACCGCGCTGGCGCTCTCTGCGCGAATGCAGGGGCACCGGTACCAGCAGCTCCGGCGGTTCGGCGGCGATGGCGCTTGCGTGGCGCTGGATAAACAGGTCGCGGGCCAGGTTGAACAGCCCCAAGTCCCCGTCCTGCTTGATCCCCGCCACCAGGTGGTTGACCGGATACTGATAGCGCAGGGGCGAGAGGGTGCGGGTAAACGCCGGCGCGCTTTTCAGGCAGCGTCCGCAACGCCGTTCAGCGCTGTCGTTCGGCAGGGGTTCGGCGCATTGCGAACAGAAACTCTCCAGCCAGGGAAGGTCGCGGTGACAGCCCGGGCAGAGTCGCTCGGAACTGAGCTGGCCGCAAAGCGCACAGAGCGTCCTCGGAACGAATTGATCAAAAAGCGCTCTACAGTAAACCGATGTTTTCATGCCGGGTTGACAGGCTCTCCGCTTTGCCTATGATGGGCACCCGTACGGGCCCGTTTGGATTCAAGTGTAGACGGAGCCCCTTTTTCGACTTTAAAAGAGGCAGGATTCACCATGCAGCCGCAGCCACATACTCCCCGTCACGACTGGACCGCTGAAGAAGTGGAGGCGCTGTTCGCGCTGCCTTTCAACGAGCTGCTGTTCCAGGCCCAGACGGTCCATCGTCAGCATTTCGATCCCAACGAGGTGCAGGTCAGCACCCTGTTGTCGATCAAGACCGGCGCCTGCCCTGAAGACTGCGCCTATTGCCCGCAGAGCGCCCACTACGACACCAGCCTTGAGAAGCAGCGGCTGATGGAAGTGGAGGCGGTGCTGGCCAAGGCGCGGCAGGCCAAGGAGGCCGGCTCTACCCGCTTCTGCATGGGAGCAGCCTGGAAACACCCCACCGACCGCGATATGCCCCACGTGCTGGAGATGGTCAAAGGGGTCAAGGCGCTGGGCCTTGAGACCTGCATGACCCTGGGTATGCTCAAGCCGCACCAGGCCCAGGAGCTGGCGGAGGCGGGGCTGGATTACTACAACCACAACCTGGATACGTCGCCCGAGTTTTACGACAAGATCATCACCACCCGCACCTACGAGGACCGCCTCAATACCCTGGGGCACGTGCGCGATGCCGGCATGAAGATCTGCAGTGGCGGCATTCTCGGCATGGGCGAGACCGCCAGCGACCGGGTCGGCCTGCTGTGCCAGCTGGCCAACCTGCCGCAACAGCCCGAGTCCGTGCCTATCAACATGCTGGTCAAGGTCAAGGGCACGCCCCTGGAGAACGTGGAGGACCTGGATCCCCTGGAGTTCATCCGCAACATCGCCGTGGCGCGGATCATGATGCCCCGGTCCCACGTGCGCCTCTCCGCCGGGCGCGAGTCGATGTCCGACGAGCTGCAGGCGATGGCCTTCTTCGCCGGCGCTAACTCCATCTTCTACGGCGAGTGCCTGCTGACCACCCCCAACCCCGAGACCCACCGCGACCTGCAGCTGTTCAAGCGCCTGGGGATCAACGTCGAACAGCGCATCGAAGCCTCCGACGAAGAGCAGGAACAGGCCCTGGTGCGCGATCTGCAGGCACAGCAGGACGACGCCCTTTTCTACGACGCCTCGGCATGAGTGACTTTGACGGGCTGAGCGATGCCCTTGAGGCCCGCCGGGCCCAGCACCTGTACCGTCGCCGCCGGGTGCTGGAGTCGGCCCAGGGGCCCAAGGTGCGGGTCGATGGCCGCGACTACCTGGCGTTTTGCAGCAACGACTACCTGGGGCTGGCCGCCCACCCGGCGCTGAAGCAGGCGTTCGTCGAGGCGGCCGAGCGTTACGGGGTGGGCAGCGGTGCCTCGCACCTGGTCAACGGACACAGCCGGCTCCACCACGAGCTGGAAGAGGCGCTGGCGGAATTTACCGGCCGGCCCCGGGCGCTGCTCTTCTCTACCGGCTACATGGCCAACCTCGGCGCGGTCAATGCCCTCATCGGCCGGGGTGACGGGGTGTTCGAGGACCGTCTGAACCACGCCTCGCTGCTGGATGCCGGCCTGCTCAGCGGCGCCCGTTTTCAGCGCTATCTGCACAACGACCCCGAGAGCCTGCAAAAGCGTCTGGCCGGCAGTCAGGCGGCGCGCAAGCTGGTGGTCACCGACGGCGTGTTCAGCATGGACGGCGACCTGGCGCCGCTGCCGGCACTCGCCAGGGTGACCCGCGAGACCGGGGGCTGGCTGATGGTCGACGATGCCCACGGGTTGGGCTGTCTCGGGGAGCGGGGTGCCGGTTGCGTGGAGCACTTTAACCTGGACACCGATGCGGTGCCGGTGCTGGTCGGCACCCTTGGCAAGGCCTTCGGCACCGGCGGGGCCTTCGTCGCCGGCAGCGAGGCGCTGATCGAGAGCCTGATCCAGTTCGCCCGTCCGTACATCTATACCACCGCCATGCCGCCGGCGGTGGCCGGGGCCACCCTGGCCAGCCTTAAGCTGGTTCGCGAGGGGCAGGATCGCCGGCAGCAGCTGTCTGCCCTGATCGCCCGTTTTCGAACGGGTACGGAGCAGCTCGGGTTTGAGCTGATGGCATCGGCCACGCCGATCCAGCCCATCCTCGTGGGGGAGGCGTCCCGGGCGCTGGCACTGGCCGAGGCCCTCGAAGAGCAGGGCATCTTCGTCGGGGCGATCAGGCCGCCCACGGTGCCCGCCGGTAGCGCGCGCCTGCGGGTGACCCTGAGCGCGGCCCACAGTGAGCGCGACGTGGACCGGCTGCTGGCGGCACTGGAGCAGGCGAGGGGACGTCGATGAGCGAGTTGCACGTTGAGCGCTACCCCCAGCCCGAGGCGCCGGCGCTGGTCCTGGTGCATGGCTGGGGCATGCACAGCGGGGTCTGGTCCGACTGGCTGCAGGCCCTGAAACCCCATTTCGACCTCACCCTGGTGGACCTGCCGGGCCTCGGGCGCAGCAGCGGCTTGCCGGTGGAGGCCTATACCCTGGAGGTGCTGGCGGACCGGCTGGCCGCGGTGATGACCCGGCCTGCGATCTGGCTCGGCTGGTCCCTGGGGGGATTGGTAGCCGCGCAGGTGGCCCACAGGCACCCAGGCAAGGTGCGGGGGCTGGTCACCCTGGCGACGAATCCCTGTTTCGTGGTCTGCCCGGATTGGTCTCATGCCATGCCCCGGGCCACCTTTGACCGCTTTTCCCTGGACTTGGAAGCTGACTGGCGCCAGACCCTGAACCGCTTCGTGATGCTGCAGGGGCAGGGGGATGAGCAGGCGCGACCGGTGATTCGCGCCCTCAAGGGGGCAGTGGAGCTCTACCGGGAGCTGCCGCCGGCCCAGCTGGGCCCCGCGCTGATGTTGCTGGACGGGGACTACCGCCCCTGTTTCGCCGCGCTCGATTGCCCGCGCCTGCACCTCTTCGGCGCCGAGGACCAGCTGGTCCCGGCCGAGGTGGCCAGCCAGCCGCCGCTGGCGCCCCATGCCCAAGTATTGCCGGGGGCGGGCCATGTCCTTTTTCTTTCCTGTCCCCAGCGGGTGCTTGACGCCCTGTTGGCCTTCAGCCGGGAGCTGGCTTGATGACGGACGCGGTTCAGTGCGCCGAGACGGCGATCGACAAGCGCCGGGTGGCGGCCTCCTTCAGCCGTGCCGCGGCCAGCTACGACAGCGTCGCCAACCTGCAGCGCCGGGTCGGACACAGCCTGCTGGAGCGGGCGCCCGCTGTCGCGTCCGGCCGCGTGCTGGATCTTGGCTGCGGCACCGGCTACTTCAGCCGGCAGCTCGCGGACGCTGCCGATAACCGCCAGGTCGTCGCCCTGGACCTGGCCGAGGGCATGCTCCAATACGCCCGCCGCGAGCGTCCGCATTCGCGCATTCAGTGGTTGTGTGGTGATGCCGAGCAGATTCCCCTGGCGACGGGCGCTGTGGACGGGGTCTTTTCCAGTCTGGCTATCCAGTGGTGCCGCCAGCTGCCCCAGCTGTTCCAGGAGCTGGCCCGGGTGCTGCGCCCCGGGGGGCAGGTGGCGATAGCCACCCTGGGGCCCGATACCCTGTGGGAGCTGCGCGAGGCCTGGCGTCAGGTGGACCACTACGTGCACGTCAACCGCTTTGATCAGGCCGCGTCGCTGCGGGCAGCGCTGCCGCAAAATCTCGAGCTGGAGGTCTTTGACGAGGAGCGCATCGAACTGGGTTACCGGGAGCTGCGGACCCTGACCGGCGAACTCAAGGGGCTGGGGGCGCACAACGTCAATGCCGGCGGCATGCAGGGCTTGTCGGGGCGCCGCCGCATCCAGGCGTTTCGCGCCGCCTACGAGGGGTTTCGCAACGACGCCGACCTGCTGCCCGCCACCTATCAAGTTTATTACCTGGTGGCCCGGCGCCGGCCCTGACTTCAGGGCATCGCCTGGCCATCCGTTCTGCCAATATTTGAGGAGATTCACGAGTGGGCCTGCGTTTTTTTGTTGCCGGTACCGACACCGGTGTGGGTAAGACCCATGTCACGGCCGCGTTGCTGGAGGCGAGCGCCCGCGGCGGATACCGCTGCGCGGGCCTGAAGCCGGTGGCCGCCGGTGCGGAATCCACCGCCGAAGGCTTGCGCAACGAGGACGCGCTCTTGCTGCAGCGCCACGCCTCTTATCCGCTCGCCTACGAGCAGATCAACCCGGTGTTGCTGGAAGAGGCTATTGCCCCTCACATCGCCGCCGAGCGGGCCGGCAAGCGGCTCTCGGCCGAGCGCCTGGTGGGGTACTGCCGCGGGGTGATGATGCAGCCTTTGGATCTGCTGCTGGTGGAAGGGGCTGGGGGCTGGCGGGTTCCCCTCAACAGCGTGGAGACCCTGGCCGAACTGCCCAAACGCTTACAGCTGCCCTGTATTCTGGTGGTGGGCATGCGCCTGGGCTGTATCAACCATGCCTTGCTGAGTGTCGAGGCGATCCGTGCGGACGGGGTTCCCCTGGCCGGCTGGATCGCCAACCGGGTGGACCCCGGCATGGACTGCTATCAGGAGAACCGGGATACCCTGACGCGCATGCTGGGGGCGCCGCCGCTCGCCGAGCTGCCCTTTTCCCCACAGGGGGACATCGTTGCTACCGCGCAACACCTGGAACCCATGGTGAGCCGGCTGCTGGCGAAAAAGTGACCGTTCCGCCCGGCTGACGTATACTGCCTCCACTCCTGTGTTGTATGAGGATGCCTCCATGCAGATCGGATCTATTTCAACCAACGTTCAGGGCCTTTTGGGTAACAGCAATACCGGTGTTGACGGTTCCCAGCGCACGGCGACTGAAATTTCCGCCAGTGGAAAGCCCGACGACAGTGCCGAGGCCAGCGGCAAGGTGAGCAGCAGCGAAGCGGTGCTGCCTGCTGCCCAGAGCCTTGGTGAAACCGCGGTGGATTCAAACCAGGCGGCTCCCCAGACCCAGGTCATTACCAGCGCCGATGAGGTGCTGGGCACCAACCTCGACACCACGGCCTGATGTGACTCTTGAGCGCAGGTAACGGGCCTTGCTTGTCGCGAGCGGTGTCAATCTAACCATCCCCTATCTTCAGGTTCAGGCGGCGCCAAGGGCGTCGGGCGCCGAGGGCTTGTCGTCCGCGAACACGGAAGCAGGACGCCCTGACGCCGGTCTGCCAGCCCCCAATCGAGATCAACCACTTTCAGTCAGCCGGGCCACCCGCCCGACCGATGGCTCAGACCTGTCTCAGTCGGTGAGTGAAACGGCTTCCAACTCCGAAAAAACGGCCGCTGCCCCTCGGGGAGAAGCCCTGGATTCGGGTACGAAGAGCGCTCGGGATCTGGAGGCAGCCGAGCTGGCCCAGGTGCGTGAGCTGGCGCGCATCGACCGCGAGGTGCGGGCCCATGAGGCCGCCCATGCCGCGGCTGGCGGCGCCCTGGCCGGGGCCCCCAGGTACCAGCTGACCCGCGGGCCGGACGGGCGTCTTTACGCCACCGCGGGCGAGGTTAATATCGACACCGGCCGGGTGAACGGTGACCCGGAGGCGACCCTGGAAAAAGCCCGCACGATCATTCAGGCCGCCCTGGCTCCGGCCAATCCGTCACCCCAGGATCTGCGGGTGGCCGCCGAGGCCCAGGCGATGATGGTGGCCGCCCAGGCTGAGCTCGCACTGCAGGAGGCCGAGGAGAAAGCCCAGGCGAATGCAGAGGGAGAGCCGTCCGCGGGGGGACGGGGGGCTGACTCCGCCGCGGAGGGGCCAAGCCGTTTTGAGCAGGGACTCGCCGAGTTGGCCGATCAGCGCCGGGCGCTGAACGAGCGCGTCAACGGCGTGCAGCAGCGGCTGATCGACGCAGGGGCGGTTGAAATGATGCGGGCTGAGGGGGCCTTTCTGGACCTGGTGGTCTGATCAGCCCCGCAGGCGTCAGGCGGACTGGAGAAATTTCAGCACCAGCTGGGTAAAGAGCGCCGGCTTCTCGGCGTGGGGCCAGTGTCCGACGCCGGCCATGATGCGGGCCCGTGCGGCGGGAAACAGGGCCTCGATCGCGGGGCGGTGGGTCTCCTGAATGTACTCCGATGCGCCGCCCTTGATGAACAGGGTGGGGCCTTTGTAGCATCCTTGAGCTCTGGGCGCCTCCGGCGCCGCGGCAATGTGCTCGTACTCGCGCTGCAGCACCTTCAGGTTCACGCGCCAGGCGAACTTCCCTTCCTCCCGGTAGAGGTTTTTCAGCAGGAACTGCCGTACGCCCGGGTCCGTCACGTGGGCTTTGAGGCGTTCTTCCGCCTCGCCCCGGCTCTGCAGCGTGGCCAGGGGGACCGAGAAGAGGCCGTCGAATACCTCCATGTGCCGGGGCGGATAGACCACCGGGGCGATATCCGCGACGATCAGCCTAGCGACGCGTCCGGGGTGGGCCAGCGCCAGCTGCATGGCCACTTTGCCGCCCATGGAGTGGCCCAGTACCGCCACCTGCTCAAGCCCCTGGTCGTCGAGAAACTCCAGCACATCGTCCGCCATCGCCGGGTAGTCCATGCGCTCGCTCCAGGGGGAGCGGCCGTGGTTGCGAAGGTCCAGGGCGAAGACGCGAAAGTGTTCGCTGAGGGTGCGGACTTGTCCTCCCCAGTTCTCCAGTGTGCCGAACAACCCGTGCAGAATTACCAGGGGCTCGCCTTCGCCGCTGACCTTGTAATGCAATTTCATCGCGTCCTTCCTTACCGGTTTTTCAGTTTCCGCGCGCTGTGGAGTGGGCGAGTATACCAGTTCGGCGCAGCAGCCCGGCTGTTCACTATCTGCTTTGACTGTTAAAAATAATTGACTTACCATCGGCGCCATTAACGGGAGTCTGTCGAATGCAATGCCTGCTGGAAAAAATGGTCGCTCATTGGGGCTGGTGTTGCTCGGCAGGCTGCCGTTATGTCTCTATCATGCACGGGATCAGCTCGCGCTTTGTCGAAAGCTTTCGAGTCAACAGCCTGCTGGCCCGCACCAACCCTTCTCATCTTTTGCCCCTGAGCCTGGAGTCCCGCTCCAGCGCTGACTGCCGTCGCCTCTGATTCGCAGCAGCAGTAAGTCATTTTTTGCGGGAGTTTTCTAATGAAACAACAGGTACAGGGCCTGATCGCCCTGGTTGAGGGCTGTTTTCTGGCCGCTCTGGGCGTGGTTTTTCTTCAACAAAGCGGTTTGGTAGGGGGCGGCACCACGGGGCTGGCCCTGCTGGCCGACGGGCTGATTCCCACGCTGAGCTTCGGGCCGCTGTTTTTTCTGATCAACCTGCCGTTTTACTGGCTGGGCCTGCGCTACCTGGGGCGTGCCCTCATCCTGCGCACCTTTATTTGCGTCACCCTGATGGCGCTGATGACCGAGGGGCTGCAACTGGTCAGGCTGGAGGTGCCTTATCCGTTGCTGAGTGCGGTTATCGCCGGTCTGCTGCTGGCCTTCGGCATGTCGATACTGTTCAAGGCGGGGGGCTCGCTCGGGGGCATCAACATCCTGGGGCTGTTTGCTCAGCAGCGCTTCGGGGTGGCGGCCAGCCGGGTGATTCTGGCTACTGACCTGATGATTATGCTCGGATCGCTGTTGCTCTTTGGCTGGCAGGTGGTGCTGTACTCGGCAGTCTGCGTGACGGTGCTCGGGTTCACCCTCGGTCGCCACTTCAAACCCGCCAAGCGGGCACCGGTGGAAGCGCGCACCGCCTGACCGTCCAGCGCCGGCGGTGCGGTGGCGCATCGATGGCCGTCTACTGTGCCTCGTCTTCCATGAAGAGACGGGGGTCGACCCGGGCGTCGTTGAGGCTCACTCCCCAGTGCAGGTGCGGGCCGGTGGCGCGACCGCTGCTGCCCACGGTACCCAGGGTGTCGCCGGTATCGAGCTCGTCGCCAACGGTTACGCTGATCTCCTCCATGTGGCAGTACATGGTGGTCAGCCCCAGGCCGTGATCGAGGATCACGGTGCGGCCGTTGAAAAAGTAATCGCCGGTGGCCACTACCCGTCCCGGGGCGGGGGCCTTGATGGGGGTCCCCCGGGGCGCGGCGATATCCAGCCCGCTGTGGGGCCGGCGCGGCTGGTCGTTGAAGAACCGGCGCAGGCCGAAGGGGCTGCTATAGGGGCCTTCGGTCGGCTTTTCCAGCCGGGTCACCGGTGCGGCGCTGGGTGACCAGCTCTCCAGCGCCTGCAGGATTTCCACCTTCTCACGTTGAATTCGCTCCAGGTCGAGCGGGGTCGGATTGACCTGGCGCTTGTTCTTCAGGGTGATCCGCTGCTCTTTGTAGGTCTTGGGCTCCACGTTGATGGCCACCTCTTCGCCTTCCACCCAGATCTGGGTCGTGCCCGGTTGAAGGGAGAGGGGCAGTCCGATCAAGGCCACCCAGGGCGCCTGTTCCGCGTATTCAGTCTGCTCTGAGGGGACGACCATGACCGGGTGGTCCTGAAAACGCACGTCGGGCCGCTGCTCAGCCTGGGTGTTGTCGAGGGGGAGGTGCATTACCCCGCCGGGGACCGGCGCGTGGGTCGGCAGCTCCAGTGCTGCCGCGGGCCAGGCCAGCAGGGCGAGCAGGGGGAGGGGGAGAACGTTGAGCAATCGGGTCATGGGTTGGGCTCCTTGCTGAGCGGCTGGCAGGTGGTCACGCGGCAGGCCAGAGAACCGCGGGCGAGGCGGGCGGTGATCTGATCCCCGGGGGCGACCTGTTCGCAATCACGCACCACGTTCCCCTCGGCATCGCGGACGATGGCGTAGCCGCGGTCAAGGGTCGCCAGGGGGCTGACGGCGTTCAGCGCCTGGGCCTGGGCCGCGAGTCGCAGCCGCAGCCGTTCGAGGCGGTGGACCTGGCTGGCCTGCAGGCGTTCTTCCAGCTCTCGCCGCCGGGCTTGCAACTGCTGCACGCGACCTACAGGCAGACAGCGTAGCAGGCGCGCTTGCAGCTGGGACAGCCGCTGGCGCTGCTGGTTCTGCTGTTGCCGGGCCAGGCGCTTGAGTCGCAGTTCCAGGTTGTCCAGGCGCTGTGCCTGTTCCTGCAACCGCTGTCCCGGGTGTCGGAGCCGCTGGCGCAACCCCCGCAGTTGCTGGTGGCGCAGCCGCGCCTGCTGCTGCCAGCGACCGAGCAGCCGCGCCTCCAGGGCCTGGAACTGTTGCAGCCAGTGGCTGGCGTCGGGGCTGACCAGCTCGGCGGCGGCGGAAGGGGTTGGGGCGCGCAGGTCGGCGACAAAGTCGCTGATGCCAAAATCCACCTCGTGCCCCACGGCGCTGACCACGGGAATCTTGCTGGCATGAACTGCCCGCGCGACCCCTTCGTCGTTGAACGGCCACAGGTCTTCCAGCGAGCCGCCGCCACGGGTGAAGATCAACACGTCGCAGCGCCGGTCGCGGTTGGCCAGCGCCAGCGCCCGAATCAGCTGGGCGGGGGCTTCTTCTCCCTGCACCGCGCTGGGATAGAGGGTGACCGGCAGGGCGGGAAAGCGGCGCCGCAGGACGCTCAGTACATCACGCAGAGCGGCCCCGGTGGGCGAGGTGATTACCCCCAGGTGCTGGGGCAGTTTCGGCAGCGGGCGCTTGTGGGCCGGGTCGAATAGCCCCTCGTTTTGCAGCTTGGTCTTGAGCTGCTCGAACGCCGCCTGCAGGGCGCCCGCGCCGGCCTCTTCGAGATAGTCGCCGATCAGCTGGAACTCGCCGCGCCCCTCGTAGAGGCTGACCTTGGCCCGCAGGCGCACCTGGTCGCCGTTTTGTGGGCGGTACTTGAGGAAGCGGTTACGGTTGCGAAAGAGGGCGCAGCGAACCTGGGCCAGACTGTCCTTGAGGGTGAAGTACCAGTGCCCGGAGCTGGGGCAGGCAAAGTTGGAGATCTCCCCCTCGACTTCGAGCATGCCAAACCCTTGTTCCAGCAGTTGGCGGGCTTCGCGGTTGAGCTGGCTGACGCTGATGGGTTGACTACTGACCGGCACGAAAAGCTCCTCGACGAATAGGGTGGGGCCAGTGTACCCCACGGGAGCGCGGGCTTCAGCCGCCGGGACCCGGAATTCGGTAGCGAAAGCTCAGGTTGATCCGTGGGGCCAATTGGCGGCGGCTCTTGGGAATGGCGTGCAGCCAGTGATGTTGGGTTGCCCCGGCCATGATCAGCAGGTCACCGCTGTTAAGCTCCAGCTGCAGCTTGTGTTCGGGTAGGTCGCGGTGGCGCAGGCTGAAGCGGCGGGATTGGCCCAGGCTGAGCGAGGCAATAACCGGCCTCGGCCCCAGGCTCTGTTCGTTGTCCCGGTGCCAGCCAACCCCGTCGCTGCCGTTGCGGTAGTAATTGATCAGCACGCTGTTGAAAGGGGTTTCGCAGGCCGCGCTGACCCGTTCTCGCAATGCCTGCAGTTCGTCGAACCAGGGTTCAGGCGACAGGTCGAGACCGGAGTAACGGTAGTCGGTGCCCGGGTCGCCATACCAGGCCTGCAGGCGGGGAACCGCCACGGGGCGGCCGAACAGAGTGATTTCATCCCGGCGCCAAGCCACCTTATTCTCGAGCGCTTGAAAAAAATGCTCGGCCTCATCGGTGCCGAGAAAGCCGCGGGCGTAATAGAGTTCGGCGTCGGGTAGGGCCAGGAGTTGCAGCCGTTCATCCTTCATGGCGTATCTCCTGCAGTCCTATGGCGGGTGTGGAGGAAAGGGGGCAAAGGGTCTTTGCAGTCTAACGCGGGCCGGCGCCGGGTGGACAGGCCCTGGGCGAGTTGTGTTCGCCGCGGCTTTGTACTATTCCCACAGGACAAAGCGCAAACGGGAAGCACGTCCCCCGCGTAACAGTGGCCGAACGAGGAGTGACGGGATGAGTAATTTGGATCAGCAGCAGTGTGAAGCCTGCCGGGCGGATGCGCCACGCGTCGAGGAGGACGAGGCGCGGGAGTTGATCAAAGCGATTCCGCAGTGGCAGATCGTCGAGATGCAGGGGGTGCCGCGGCTGGTACGCCGTTTCAGTTTCAAGAACTTTGCCCAGGCCCTGGGGTTCACCAATCGCGTCGGCGAAATGGCGGAAAGCCAGCAGCACCATCCCGATCTCATCACCCGCTGGGGTGAGGTGGAGGTCCACTGGTGGACCCACAAGATCAAAGGGCTGCACCGGAACGACTTTATCTGTGCCGCGCGTTGCGAACGCTTGTACGAGGGTGATTGAACGGGTGTTTCCAGGCTTGTAAGTTGTTAGTATGCGGTGATATTTTGTTTTTTTGGGCGCAAGGCCCGCCGCATCGAGACGTTGAATTATATGGAACCCAGGTACCGACTGGTCATCGCCTGCCCCGACCGGGTGGGCATTGTCGCCATGGTGAGTAACTTTATCTCCAGCCACGGCGGCTCCATCACCGAAGCCAGCCAGCATTCGGACAGCAGCACCGGCTGGTTTTTCATGCGTTATGAAATCAACGCCGCCAGCCTGGCGTTTTCTTTGGAAGAGTTGCGCAGCGGGTTCGAGCCTATTGCCCAGTCCTTCAACATGGAGTGGCGGCTGGAGAATGTCGCCCGCCCCAAGCGGGTCATGTTGATGGCCAGCCGCGAGGCACACTGCTTGGCGGATCTGCTCTATCGCTACCACAGCGGGGAACTCCACTGCGAGATCCCGTGCGTGGTCTCCAATCATGACGACTTACGTCGCATGGTGGAATGGCACGGTATCCCCTATCATCACGTGCCCGTAAGTCGCGAGCGCAAGGCCGAGGCGTTTGCCGAGGTGAGGCGACTGGTGGAGGAGAACGAGATCGACACCATCGTTCTGGCCCGCTACATGCAGATTCTGCCGCCGGACCTGTGTCAGGCCTACGCGCATCGGGTGATCAATATTCACCACAGCTTTCTGCCCTCGTTTGCCGGCGCCCGCCCTTACCACCAGGCTCACGAGCGGGGCGTGAAGCTCATCGGTGCCACCTGCCATTACGTTACCGAGGACCTGGATGCCGGTCCCATCATTGATCAGGACGTAATGCGCATCAGCCATACCGACGAAATCGAGGATATGGTTCGTCTTGGACGGGACGTGGAGAAGATGGTGCTGGCCCGGGGCCTGCGCTGGCACCTTGAGGACCGGATTCTGGTACACGGCAATAAGACGGTGGTTTTCAACTGAGCCGTCGCCGTGCACATAACTGTTGCGAGTAAGGAGTAACTCTATGTTGAGATCGGTGAAAGTACAGGATTACATGACCACCAAGCTGGTCACCTTCAAGCCCGATACCGACCTCTTTGAAGCGATCAACCGCCTGGCTGATTCCAACATCTCCGGGGCACCGGTGGTGGACGAGCGCGGCGCGCTGATCGGGATGATGTCGGAGGTGGACTGCCTCAAGAGCATTCTGCGCTACACCTATCACAACGAGGAGATGGGCGGCAAAGTCGGCGACTTCATGACCACCGACGTCGAGACGATCGCCCACGACGCCGACATCATTGCCCTGTCCGAGCAGTTTATCGCCGGCAAGCGGCGGCGTCTGCCGGTCATGAACGGCGGTAAGCTGGTGGGGCAGATCAGCCGCAAGGACGTGCTGCGGGCAGTCAAGGATTTCGTCGATTCCAAGTCCTGATCCCGGGTAGGGTTCTTCCCGACGCGCACGCTGTAAAAGAAGGGGAGATTTAGCTTCTCTTTCTGCATCCCTGTTTTGACGCTCCGCGCCACGGCTACTTGCCGTGGTGTGGAGCGTTTTTTCTTCTGGATACCGTCCAAAGGGTGATCTTAAGCCCGTTTTACAGGCTTTTCTCGCCCTTGGAACTTGAGCTCTGGGCCGCCGGTTGCGCCGATTTGAGTGACCTGGAGCAGGCAGGCTCACGGGCTTTTGTGTTAAGCTGCTCAGCAATGTTTCGACGTCGTTTTTCGGCTTCCAGAGTGCGCGACCATGAGCGGATTGTTTCCGGAACCTCCCGTCCTTTTCTACCCCTCCATCGCTCAACGCTACGGCGCTGAGGAGGCGATTTTGCTGGCTATTTATGACCAGTACGCACGGCACCATGGCGACCGGGATGAGACGGGGTGCTATTTTATCGCCCGTCGCAACGAGTGGCTGGCGTTGGCTCCTTTCTGGGAGGAGGATCAACTGGCCCAGATCACCAATAGCCTGGTTTCCCAGCAGGTGCTTGAGGCCGAGTTCCGGCCTAACGGCAGCATCCGGATTCAGCTGCCGGCAGCTTCTGGTAAGACCCAGGGCACCGAGAGGGTCCTCACAGAACCGGAGGAGGAACCGGCACCAGCGTCGCGCCCTAGCCTGGCACCCCCTGCGCCGCAAATACCGCGCTCCATGCCGGCACCGCGGGTGGTGGTCGGCAGCGGCCTGCCTCGGGGGCCGGCCCCCAGTTTTGGCGGCAGTACCGGCTGGCGGCGCCCCAAGGATGATCTGGAGCACCTGTTCGAGAGCCGCGAGCGCCAGAACCGCTTGCTGCAGGAAATTACCCTGGAGTGGCGTCCCAGCGAAACCACTTACCAGTTGCTGGGTAAGCGCAATATTCCCGTGGAGTTTATCGACGACTGCATCGATGAGTTCATCAGCTACTGGATGGAGCGGGGGAGCAAAAAACACACGTGGGATTCGGAGTTTATCAAGCGGGTCAATGTGCAGTGGGTGAAAGCGCAGAGTCGGCAGGCGCGGGCAGAACGCCAGGGCTGGGAACAACGGGCAGAGGGCAGCGGTGAAAGAGATCAATCAAATAATCGGGCAGAACGGCGTGAGCGGATTACCGACGCAGTCATGGACATCCACAACACCGACTGGTGAGCGCAAGGCAGGGTCCGGGGAGCAGGCTGCCGATCCGATTCCCCGGGAAACCAAGACCCTGGTCAACATGATCTTTGCCCGCTTTATGACCATCTACGGGCACAAGTTCAAAAGCGCTTTTCAGAGCGAGGAAGAGATCCGCATCGCCAAGCGCGAGTGGGCCCTGAGCCTGCGTGGCTTCAGCGAACAGGAGTTGGTGACGGCGGTGAACCGGGCCAAGGAAGAGTTCGTCTGGATGCCCACCGTGGCCGAGTTTCTCAGCCTGCTGCGCAAGGATCTGCAGGCGTACGGACTGCCCGGGGCGTTGAACGCTTACCAAGAGGCCTGCCGCTACGCCGACCACCCCCTGCAGCACGACTGGAGCCACCCGGCGGTCTACTTTGCCGGTCGCGAAACCGAGTGGTTCCGTCTGCGTACCGAGGAGAAGTACCGGGTGTTCCCCGACTTCGAGCTCAACTACCGTCGCCTCTGCGAGCGGGTCATTGCCGGCGAGGAGCTGGACGTACCCCTGCCGAAGGGGTTGCCGGATCGCTCATCAAATACCTTGGCCTGCTTCATCAACGATTGGGGCAAGGAGCACGAGCTCAGCGACGAGCAGGCCGCGACCCTGCTCTATTACCTTTTCAAGCCCAAGGGCAGCCCGGTCCGGGCACATTTCAAGCAGATCTCCGAACAGCGCCTCAAGGAGTGGGGACTCACCCTGAGCCTGCCCGAGGACTACCGTTGAGCTTTTTTCAGGCGGCGAGCTGATCTGTTCGCAGTGGTGCTAGTGGCGTAGCCTGCGCGCCAGCTGTTCGGCCTCCTTGCGTTCGGAAAATTGCGTCCCCTCCAAGGCGGTGAGTACCTCGATCGCCTGCTCGCTGTGGCCCTGCTTTGCCAGGGCGGTGGCGAAGTGATACTGCACAGATGCTGACTCAGGAGGCGCATCGGCTGCTGCCTTTATGAGCTCAAGGGCTCGTTCCGGATCACTCTGGAGCAAGATCCATCCCAGCGTATCGGTGACGTTAGGATCCTCCGGTGCCAGCCGGTAACGGCTTCGGCTGCCTCTACTGCCCGTGGGTCCCGGGCTTGGTGATAGAGCCAGGCGAGATTGTTCCAAGCCACGAGGTGCCCTGGCTGTTGTTCGGTCAGCTGCTGGTAATGCTTGAGGGCGTTGGCGGTATCGCCTTTCTGAAAAAAGAGCTCCGCCACCAGGGTGCGTGCGGCAGGGTCGTCCGGCGCCTCCTGCAGGCGGGATGTCAGTATCTCAAGCGGCACCTCGGGTTGACCTGCCTGGCGAAACAGGCGCGTCATCTGCACGGCGATTTGCGGCTTGGGGAGTTGCGCGTAGAGATTGGCGTAAAGCTCGCCGGCTTCCTGGGGACGGTTTAACACGGCCAGTGCCCTGGCCTTCAGCTCTAAATGGGCCAGCCTCAATCCGCCTTTGGTGGGTGAGAGGCTTTCCAGCAAGTCCAGCGCATGAGTGGCTTCTCCATCTTCGATCATCAGGTTCGCCTTGAGGAGTTGTCCGGGTAGGTAGTCCGGATGAGCGAGGGTCAACTCCACTGCCAAGGAGCGCGCCCTTTTCCTGGCGTCGCTGGCCAGTGTGAGTTCCACCCTCCTTAGCAGGAGCGCGGGGTTGTCAGCGTGGCGACCACCGGTTTCTTTTTTAAGTAATTCAAGTGCGTCCTGCTGTCTGTTTTGGGCCAACAGCGTTGCAAGATAGGTCTGAACTGCAATCAACTGTTCGGGATGGCTCTGGTAAAACGCATTGGCAAGTTCCGAGGCCTTTGCTGCTTGCTCTTGGTGCAAATAAAGCCGCACCTGGGCCTGCATGGGGCGGTGATCATCAGGGGCTGAATTCCGAGCTTTTTCATACCATTGATGGGCGTTCTCGAACTGCTTCTCTTCGACCGCCAGATTGCCCATGGCGAGCATGGCCGCGATCGCCTTAGGGTTTTGTCGCAACAACCCTTCCAAGTAGCGCTTTGCTTTGCCTATGTCGGCGGTGCGATAGGCCACCTGTGCCGCCAACAGGTGATATTCGACTTGTTCAGGATGCGCGGTGATGAGCTCGTCAGCCAGTGCACGGGCTTTTTCCGCTTGGCCGGAGCTGAGGTAGGACGAAATCAGCAGCCCGCTTGTAGCGGGACTGGGTGTCTCGCGGGTAAGCGCCTGAAGCCGGGCGATCCCTTTTTTGGTATCCCCGGAAAGCAGTTCGGCGAGGGCCAGGGGGCCGTCAAGGGGAGCCTTTGCGTTATCGGCCATCGCCGCTGAGAAATAGCGGGCTGCCTCGTGTGCCCTGCCTTGCCTGAGACTAAGGTTTCCGGCAAGGCCCAGGGCGTCGGCCGAAGCCCCTTGGTCGTTCAGCAAGGGGGCCAGGGTGCTTTCGGCAAGAGACAGTTCGCCGGAGCTGGCGTAAAGGCTGCTCAGCACCAGTCGGGTTCCTCGGTGGTCCGGGTGCTCTGTCAGGCTTTCGGCAAGCCTTCTTTGTGCGGAATCCTTCTCTCCAAGCACCAACTGCGCGTATCCCAGCAGATAATTTAGGTCGGGGTCTTTCACCCGCTGCGACAGCGTCACGAGAATGGTTTTCGCTTTTTTGGCTTCCCCATTCGAGAGGTGAATGAGTGCGGAGAGAAAGAGGCCCGAGTCGGAGTCCGGGGCGTGGGTCAGCGCTTGATCGACGGCCGAGCGAGCCCCCTCCAGGTCGCCTTGGCGCAACAGCCCTCGGGCTTGCCCGAGGAGCGCTGCCGGGTGTTTAGGCGCTTGTTCGAGGGCTTTTGTGAAATGTTGCAGTGCCTGGTCTGGCCGATTCAGTTGTAGCTGCGCATTGGCGGCCAGTAAGTAGGCCTCCAGTCCGGCGTACCCGGGTTGATTCAGTGCGTGCTCGGCGTGTTCAAGGGCGCTTTCAGGGCGCTGGTGCAGGAGATAGAGCTGTGCCAAGCGGACATCAATTTCCGCGTGGGGAACCAGCTTCCGTGCCTGGAGGTAGGCCTCTTCTGCCGGGCTGAAAGCACCCTTGGTGGCAAGCAGGTCGCCCTCAAGTTTGTGTTTTTGATAAATGAGCTCGGCTTTCGCGGGTTTGTAGGCTTGCAGGGTTGTTTCGGCTTCCTGGAGCCGGCCTATTCCGACCAGGCTCCTAGCGAGAAGGAGCTGCAGGTCGTCCGCCGTCTGCCCCAGTTTAAGGGCCCGGCGCAGTTCCTTTTCCGCCCCGCCAAAAGCCCCTTGCTGGAGATATAGACGACCCAGTAAAAGGCGTCCGGGGCCGTGGTCGGGCTGCTCTTTGAGCAGGTTTTTGAGTTGGATTATCGCCGCTCGGGACTTGCCGGATTCAAGGTGGCGTTGGGCGTCTTAGTAAAGGTCGTCGGTGGCGGCGTGCAGCGACCCAGCAAAAAGGCAGAGACAGAGCAAAGGGGCAAAACCCCAGCGGATTGGCATCGATAAACCCTCCATGGCGAGTGGCGATATGCATGTCCTTTAAAACCGCCAGTGGAGTAAGGGATTAGGTCAGGAGCGAGTAAATTGCAAGTGGGCCCACTAGTCTCTTCCGGGGGCCTCCCAGCGGGCATGCCCCACGTAGCTCTTCTTGGGTCATCTGGAAAATGGTAGGAAGATCGGGGGCGGCATGACCGCTGGAAGGGTTTACAGCCCGGGTGGGCTTCCCCTTGCCCCTGGCTCAGCCCCGCCCGTAGGTGTCTTGCAACCGCACAATGTCGTCTTCACCAAGGTAACTGCCGGTCTGGACTTCGATCAGGTCCAGGGGAATCTTGCCGGGATTTTCCAGGCGGTGGACTTCGCCGATGGGAATGTAGGTGGAGTGGTTTTCACTGATCAGGAACACCTCGTCCCCCCGGGTCACCCGGGCGGTGCCCTGGACGACGATCCAGTGTTCGGCGCGGTGATGGTGTTTCTGCAGGGAGAGCTTTTCGCCGGGCTTGACCCGAATGTGCTTGACCTGGAAACGTTCGCCGTCATCGATGGACTGGTAGTGCCCCCAGGGGCGATAGACCTGCGCCTGCTGCTCGGCCTCGCTGCGTTGTCCGGCCTTGAGCTGGTTGACGATCGCTTTGACCTCCTGCACCCGGCTCTTGTGCGCCACCAGTAAGGCGTCCGCGGTCTCCACTACCACCAGGTTGTCGACGCCCACGGCGCCGACCAGGCGATCGCTGCTTCGCAGGTAACAGTTATGGGCTTCGCTGGTGAGCACGTCGCCGCTGATGACATTGCCGTTGCTGTCTTTTTGGCCTACATCCCAGAGGGCGGACCAGGAGCCGACATCGTTCCAGCCGGCATCCAGAGGCACCATCCGCGCGGCCTCGGTTTTTTCCATGACGGCATAGTCGATGGAGTCGTCGGGGCAGGCGCGAAACGCGGCTTCATCCAGGCGGATAAAATCCAGGTCGGCGGTCTCCTTGGCAAGTGCCTGGCGACAAGCGTTTACGATCGCGGGGTCGTGCTGGGACAGTTCCTCCAGATAGCGTGAAGCCCGGAACAGGAACATGCCGCTGTTCCAGTAATAGTCGCCGGCATCCAGGTAGGCCTGGGCGGTGGCGCCATCCGGCTTCTCCACGAAGCGCTCGACCGCCAGGGCGTGATCCTTGCCCTGGCGGCTGTGGTCGGTACGAATGTACCCATACCCGGTTTCCGGGTGGGTGGGTACGATGCCGAAGGTGACCAGCGCCCCTTCAAGAGCGGCTTCGCGCGCCTGCATTACGGCGCGGTGAAACGCTTCTCGGTCCTGAATAATGTGATCGGCGGCCAGCACCAGCAACAGCGGGTCATCGCCGCTCTTGGAGGCGTGAAGGGCGGCGAGGGCAACCGCCGGGGCGGTGTTGCGGCCCACCGGTTCCAGGATAATGCCGCTGTGGTCCTGGTTGATGGCGCGGAACTGCTCGGCGACCAGAAAGCGGTGGGACTCGTTGCAAATCACCATGGGGGGGCGCAGCTCTGCAATGCCCTCCAGGCGTTGCACAGTATCCTGAATCATGGAAGTACCGTTGACCAGCGGCAGAAACTGCTTGGGACACTCGCTGCGTGAGGCGGGCCAGAGGCGGGTGCCGGATCCACCGGACATGATGACAGGTAGCAACGGCTGGTTCTCCATATTCACTCCTTGAAAAAGGGGATGGTCGTTCAACGGCGCATCATAGCACGCCGGGGGGTAAGCGGGGACGTGAGATCACCTTCGTGCTGGCGTCAGTCAGAAAGAAAGTCCGATTAGGATAGAAATAAAAGCCAATTAAGCTAGAAATAAAGGCTAGACGCTAAAGTTATAACGTGACGATGGACAAAGCTGTGCCGTAGCGGGGCGACAGTTTGGTAACGAAAAGGACAATCCATGCAAAAACTACTGCTGGTCTTCGGTACCCGCCCTGAAGCAATCAAGATGGCGCCGCTGGTCAAGGCACTGGAGGTTGATGCTCGATTTGATGCAAGGGTCTGCGTAACAGCCCAGCATCGGCAGATGCTGGACCAGGTGCTGGCGCTTTTTGAGATTGAGCCGGCTTACGACCTCAATTTGATGAAGCCCGGGCAGACCCTGACGGACGTCACCTGCGCCGTGCTTCAGGGGCTTGAACCTGTATTGTCCGACTGGAAGCCGGACCGGCTGCTGGTCCACGGCGACACCACCACCACCTTCGCCGCCACCTTGGCGGCCTTCTACCAGAAAATTCCGGTCGGCCATGTGGAGGCGGGGCTGCGCACCGGCAACATCTACTCGCCCTGGCCCGAAGAGATCAACCGCAAACTGACCGGCGCCATCACCGACCTGCACTTTGCCCCCACCGAGGGTGCCCGGCAGAACCTGTTGGGCGAGGGGGTGCGGCGGGCCCAGGTGGTGGTCACCGGAAACACCGTGATCGACGCCTTACTGCAGGTTCACGGTCGAATCGCGGCCAGCCCGGAACTGACGGCCCGGTTTGCCGCACGGTTTGATTTTCTTGATTCAGAGCGGCGCCTAGTGCTGGTGACCGGTCATCGCCGTGAAAGTTTCGGTGAAGGATTTGAGAACATCTGCAGAGCCCTGCGGGACCTCGCCGAGCGCTTCGACGTGCAGGTAGTTTATCCGGTGCACCTCAACCCCAACGTGCAGGAACCGGTAAAGCGCATTCTCGCCGATGCGCCGCACGTACACCTGATCGAGCCGCAGGACTATCTGCCCTTCGTCTACCTGATGGGCCAGGCGCACATCATACTTACGGATTCTGGCGGGATTCAGGAAGAGGCCCCGTCCCTGGGTAAACCGGTGCTGGTAATGCGCGACACCACCGAGCGCCCGGAAGCTGTGGAGGCGGGCACAGTCCGGTTGGTGGGCGCCGACCATGAGAAAATTCTGACCGAGGCCACGCGGCTGCTGGATGATCCAGACCACTATAGCGCGATGAGCCGGGCCCACAACCCCTATGGGGATGGCCAGGCCTGCGCCCGCATTGTCGAGGCTCTGGCGAGCGAATCTCCTTGAGTGGCTCTTGCGATTGAATTCGAAGGACGCGGTGATGGTTGAACGAGGACTCTACCGCTGCCTGAAAGTCCGCAAGTGAGGTGGGCGACTCCCGTACTTCCCTTAAAATCAATGCTATGCTCGATTGAGCTGCGGCCCGGACGCTGCAACGAACGGATGCTTTAAGAGCCTAAAAGGACAGTACAAGATGGAATTCAACAAGGTTTCGGTAATCGGGTTGGGCTATATCGGCCTGCCGACGGCGGCGGTGCTGGCTTCACGTGGCATCGACGTGGTTGGCGTGGATGTCACCCCGGAGGCGGTTGCGACCATCAACCGGGGAGAAGTGCACATTGTCGAGCCGGATCTCGACATTATTGTGCGTGCGGTGGTGACCACCAACAAGCTGCGTGCCACCCTGGAGCCCGAGCCCGCCGATGCCTTTATGATCGCAGTACCGACCCCTTTCAAGCAGGGGCACGAGCCGGATCTGAGCTTCATCCGCCAGGCGGCAGAGGAGATTGCGCCGGTACTGGCGCGGGGCAACCTGGTGGTGCTGGAGTCGACGTCACCGGTGGGGGCCACCGAGCAGCTCTCGGCCTGGCTGGCGGAGCTGCGCCCGGACCTGGGTTTTCCGATGGGCAAGTCCGACCACCCTGATGTGCACATTGCGCATTGTCCCGAGCGGGTGCTGCCGGGGCAGGTATTGCACGAGCTGGTGGCCAATGATCGGGTGATTGGCGGCATCACCCCCGTCTGTGCGGAGCGGGCCGAGGCGCTCTATAAAACCTTCGTGCGCGGTGAGTGTGTGCTGACCGATGCCCGCACCGCTGAACTTTGCAAACTGACCGAAAACGCCTACCGAGACGTCAATATTGCCTTTGCTAACGAACTCTCCATTATCAGCGACCGGCTGCGAATCAACGTCTGGGAGCTGATTCCCCTGGCTAACCGCCACCCGCGGGTCAACATTCTTAACCCGGGGCCGGGGGTCGGGGGGCACTGCATCGCCGTGGATCCCTGGTTCATTGTCAGCAGCGCCCCGGAGCAGGCGCGCCTGATTCGCACCGCCCGAGAAGTTAACGACAGCAAGCCTTCTTACGTGATTGACCGGGTGCGCCAGGCGGCGGACGAGTTCAAGCGCCCGGTGATTGCCTGCCTGGGGTTGGCCTTCAAAGCCGATATCGATGACCTGCGCGAGAGCCCAGCGGTGGCCATCGTGCGCGCGCTGGGCGAAGCCCGGCTGGGGCGGCTGCTGGTGGTCGAGCCTCACATTCGGGAGTTGCCGCCCACGCTTTCTGATCTCGGAATCGAGTTGGTGGGCATGGAGGAGGCACTGGATGCCGCCAATACGCTGGTGACGCTGGTGGACCACAAGGTGTTCAAGGGCATCCCTGTGTCCCGTATCACCAGCAAGGTGGTGATCGACACCCGGGGGCTTTGGTAGTCGCTCCGATCCCGGGGCTGACGGGCGGGAAGCACGTGCCCCTGTAGCCTTAGGTTCACCTGCTTTATAATGCTTGATCTCCCTACGCTTAACCGTTGGCGCATGCGCCTGCACTGGACAAGGAACAATTTAACCCATGCGAGTAGCGATCTTTGGAACCGGCTATGTGGGTCTGGTAACTGGCGCCTGTCTGGCTGAATCCGGCCACCATGTCATCTGCGTGGACGTTGATGCGGCGAAAGTGGCCCGCCTGCAAAACGGCGAAATTCCCATCTACGAGCCTGGGCTTGAGAGTTATGTGGAGGAGAACGTCGCCGCGGGGCGGCTGGCGTTTACGACCGAGGCAGCACCCGCCGTTGAAGCCAGCGAAATGATCTTTATCGCCGTGGGAACACCGCCCGATGAGGACGGATCGGCGGATCTGCGTTACGTGGTGGAGGTCGCCCGTACCGTGGGCGAGACCATGACCGTTACCAAGACCCTGGTCACCAAGTCCACCGTGCCGGTGGGTACCGCTGACAAGGTGCGCGCCGCGGTGTCCGAGGCGCTTGAGGCGCGGGGGCTGGATCTGGACTTTGACGTGGCCAGTAACCCTGAGTTTCTCAAGGAGGGCGATGCGGTCAGCGACTTTATGAAGCCTGATCGCATTATTGTCGGTACCGACTCCGAGCGGGTGCGGGGACAGATGCGCGAGCTCTACGCCCCCTTCAGTCGCATGCGGGACAAGCTGATCTTTATGGATATCCGCTCGGCAGAGCTGACCAAGTACGCCGCCAACGCCATGCTGGCCACCAAAATCAGTTTTATGAATGAAGTCGCCAACCTGGCGGAAAAACTGGGGGCGGATATCGAGGACGTGCGTCATGGCATAGGCTCGGACCCGCGCATCGGCTACCACTTTATCTATCCCGGCTGCGGTTACGGCGGCTCCTGTTTTCCAAAGGACGTGAAGGCCCTGGCCCATACCGCCGGTGCCGTAGGCTACGATGCCGAGCTGCTGCGGGCTGTAGAGGCGGTCAACGCCCGCCAGAAGGAGCGCCTTTTTGAACGGATCGAGAATTATCTGGACGGTAACCTCCAAGGCATTACCGTGGCGCTCTGGGGGCTGGCTTTCAAACCCAAGACCGACGATATGCGTGAGGCGCCAAGCCGTGCGCTTATGGAGCGACTCTGGGCCGCCGGGGCGCGGGTGCGCGCCTTTGACCCCGAGGCCGCCAAGGAGACCGCCCGTATCTACGGAGAGCGGGATGACTTGGCCTTGGTGGAGACTCAAGAAGCGGCGCTGGAAGGGGCCGACTTGCTGGTGATCTGCACGGAGTGGAAGAGCTTCCGGGCCCCTGATTTTGACCTGATCAAGCAGAAACTGAGTCGCCCGGCCATCTTTGACGGCCGTAACCTGTACGACCCCGCTCAGCTGAAAGCACTTGGCTTTGAATATTTCGCCATAGGCCGGGGTGATAGCGTGTTAAGATCTTAGTCATTGATCTTCATATGCTAAATTTTCATGCTTCAGGCCCTTTTACGGCTTAATCGAACGCAGAAAGCGTTGACCGTCGCCGGCATCGACACGGTGCTGATGATGGTGTCACTCTGGCTGGCTTTCTCTTTGCGCCTGGGTGAATTGTACGTACCCGAGGGCAGCCAGTGGCTGCTGTTTGCCGCGCTGCCCCTGATCGCCCTCCCTATCTACATCCGCCTGGGGCTCTACCGGGCGGTTATCCGTTACATCGGCCACCGGGCCATGATGACCATCGGCTACGCCAACGCCCTGGTGGCCCTGGTCTGGTCATTACTGCCCTTTTACCTGCCGGTGTTTATCGACATTGATCTTTTTTCGCCCCGCTCCCTGCCGTTTATTTTCTGGATGGTGCTCTGTATTACCGTCGGCGGCAGCCGCCAGGTGGCGCGCTGGTTCGTCTCCGGCGCCTTTCGAGCCCGGCGCGGAAAGTATTTTCTGATTTACGGCGCAGGCGAGGCCGGTATCCAGCTGGCCGCTTCCCTGGGGCACAGCTCGGCGGTCCACCTGCTGGGGTTTGTGGACGACGATCCGAGCTTGCACGGCCAGCAGATAGCCGGGCTCAAGGTGTTGGGGGGGCAGTCGTTGATTCCTGAACTGCGCCAGAGTTACGAGAACCTGGAGGTGCTGCTGGCACTGCCCAGCGCCACGCGCCAGGAGCGGCGAAGGATTCTTGACGCCTTGGAGGAAGTGCAGGTGGCGGTGCGCACTATGCCGCCGCTGGATGACATCGCCCTGGGCCGTGCCGACCTGACCCAGTTGAACGTGGTCGACATCACTGACCTTCTCGGGCGTGAGGAAGTGGCCCCGGACCGCGGGCTTCTGAGCGCGTGCGTCACGGGAAAGAGCGTGCTGGTAACGGGGGCGGGGGGCTCCATCGGCGCGGAGCTGTGCCGGCAGATTCTGGCTCAGGGGCCAACTCGGTTGCTGTTGATGGACCATGCGGAGCCGGCGCTCTATGCCATCGAGCAGGAGTTGCTCAAGCGACGCCAGCAGCTTGAAAACAGCTCCACGGAGCTGGTTCCTCTGCTTGCGTCGGTGGTGGATGAAGCCCATAACCGGCAGGTGATCGCGGCCTACGAGGTGACCACCGTTTACCACGCCGCTGCCTACAAGCATGTCCCCATGGTGGAGCATAACGTGGTGGCCGGGGTGCGTAATAACGTGCTCGGTACCCTGGCCATGGCCCGGGCCGCGCTGGCCGAAGGGGTGGCTCATTTCGTGCTGGTTTCCACCGACAAGGCGGTGCGCCCCACCAACACCATGGGGGCGAGTAAGCGCCTGGCGGAGATGGTGCTGCAGGGGTTACAGGCGGCACCGGAGAATCGGGGCACGCGCTTTATCATGGTGCGTTTTGGTAACGTGCTCGGCTCCTCAGGGTCGGTGATTCCCCTGTTCAAGCGCCAGGTGGCTTCCGGGGGGCCCGTGACCGTAACCCACCCGGAGATTACCCGCTACTTCATGACTATCCCCGAGGCCGCTTCCTTGGTGCTTCAGGCGGGTTCTATGGGGCAGGGGGGAGATCTTTTCGTGCTGGATATGGGCGAGCCGGTGAAAATTGCCGATCTGGCGCGTCGTATGATCCGCCTCTCCGGTCACCAGGTGGCGGAGAACAGTGGCGATGAGGGCATCGAGATTCTTTACACCGGGCTGCGCCACGGGGAAAAGCTCTATGAAGAGCTGCTGATTGGCGAAAACGTCACCCCCACCGAGCACCCGCGGATTCTTCGCGCCCGGGAGGAGGGGCCCGGCTACGCGGACCTGGAAAAGTTGCTAGAGGCGTTAGTCGAAGGGCTGGAAAGAGAAAATGTCGAGTCGGTCAGAAAGCTGCTAGATTCTCAAGTGGTTGGGTATAAGCCGCAGTGTGGGATCGAAGACCTTCTCTGGAAAGCGGCCCACGCCTCCCCCGGATAAGCAGGAAGCGTAATCGTGAAGGAGCGACGTATGGAGAATAAGGATTGCCGAATTGCCGTTATTGGCCTGGGTTACGTGGGCTTGCCCCTCGCCGTGGCCTTCGGTAACCGGTTCCAGACCCTGGGGTTTGACATCAAGGCGGCGCGGATCGCCGAACTGCGGGCGGGAGAGGATTCCACCCGCGAGGTTTCCAGGGACGCGCTGCTGGGCGCGGGCCGGCTTAGCTTTACCGACAGTCCGGCGGAGTTGGAAGGGTGCAACGTGTTTGTCATTACCGTGCCCACACCTATCGATGTCCACAAGCAGCCGGACCTCACGCCCCTGCGTCGCGCTTCTGAATTGGTGGGGCATGCACTCAAACCCGGCGACACGGTGATCTACGAGTCCACCGTCTACCCCGGCGCCACCGAGGAGGTCTGCGTGCCCATCCTCGCGGAGGTCTCCGGGCTGACCTTTAACCAGGATTTCTTCGCTGGCTACAGCCCGGAACGGATAAACCCCGGGGACAAGGCGCACCGGATTGAAAGCATCCTCAAGGTGACCTCCGGTTCCACCCCCGAGATAGCTGATTTCGTGGACCGGCTTTACGGCGCAATCATCAAGGCCGGCACCCACAAGGCCAGTTCAATCCGCGTGGCCGAAGCCGCCAAGGTAATCGAGAACACTCAGCGTGATCTGAACATCGCCCTGATAAACGAACTGGCCATCATTTTTGGCAAACTGGGTATCGACACCGGCGAGGTGCTCGCCGCAGCCGGTACCAAATGGAACTTTCTGCCCTTTCGGCCCGGGCTGGTGGGAGGCCACTGCATCAGTATCGACCCGTACTATCTGACCCACAAGGCCCAGGCCGTCGGTTACCACCCGGAGATTATCCTGGCCGGCCGACGCCTAAACGATGGCATGGGAGCACACGTGGTTTCCCAGGTGGTTAAGATGATGACCCAGAAAAAGATCCAGGTGATGGACAGCCGGGTACTGATTCTGGGGCTTACCTTCAAGGAAAACTGCCCGGACCTGCGTAATACCCGGGTGGTGGACATGGTCGCAGAGCTGGCCGAATACCATGCCGAAGTGGATATCTACGACCCTTGGGTGGACCCGCAGGAGGCCTGCGAGGAGTATGGGTTGGAGCTGGTCGCCGAGCCCCAGGTGGACACATACGATGCGGTGATTGTTGCCGTGGCCCATGACGAGTTTAAGGCCATGGGGCCGGAACGCATTAAGGCATTTGGCAAACAGAGCCATGTGATTTTTGATATTAAACACTTGCTGCCGCGGGAAATGGTGGACGCCCGGTTGTAAGTCCTCGGCCGTGCGGCGTAGCGGTAAGGCTAGACTAGGGCGCGAAGCTGCTCGATACCCTGCAATGAGTGCAAGAGAAAGTAGGAAATTTATATGAAGGTTTTGGTCACCGGTGCCGCAGGCTTTATCGGCTCCCATGTCACCCTCAGGTTGCTTGAGCGGGGCGATGAAGTGGTTGGCATCGACAACCTCAATGATTACTACGATGTTTCTCTGAAGGAGGCCCGGTTGGAGCGGATTCGCGAAAGCCAGGGCGCCGAGTGCTTCAGCTTCGAAAAGCTGGATGTGGAGGATCGTCAGGGTATGGAGCGACTGTTCTCCGGGCAAGGCTTCGATCGGGTCGTTCACCTTGCCGCCCAGGCCGGAGTGCGTTACAGCATCGAGAACCCCCGCGCCTACATCGACAGCAACATCGTTGGTTTCCTCAATATCCTCGAGGGTTGTCGGCATCACGGGGTGGAGCACCTGGTTTACGCGTCCTCAAGCTCAGTGTACGGCGCTAACGAAACCATGCCTTTCTCGGAGCATGACAACATCGACCATCCGCTCTCGCTCTACGCCGCCACCAAAAAGTCCAACGAACTGATGGCCCACACTTACAGCCATCTGTACAACCTGCCAACCACTGGCCTGCGCTTCTTCACCGTCTACGGACCCTGGGGGCGCCCCGATATGGCGCTGTTTCTCTTCACCCGCGCCATCCTCGAGGGGCGGCCGATCGACGTTTTCAACTACGGCAAGCACCGACGCGATTTCACCTATATCGACGATATCGTCGAAGGGGTAATTCGTACCCTCGATAAACCCGCTGACCCCAACCCCGCCTGGACCGGCAAGACCCCGGACCCCGCCACCAGCAAGGCCCCTTGGCGCGTCTTCAACATCGGTAACCAGCGCCCGGTGGAGCTGTTGACCTACATCGACTGCATCGAAAAGGCCCTGGGTAAAAAGGCGGAGATGAACCTGCTGCCGCTGCAGCCTGGGGACGTTCCCGACACTTATGCCGATGTGGAGTCTCTGGTGGAGTGGGTGGACTACAAGCCCAGCGTGCCGGTGGAAGAGGGGGTGGCTAGGTTTGTGCAGTGGTATCAGACATTTTATAAAAGCTAACTTTCCGCCACTTCGTCCCTTCAGTCGAAGTTCCCGTTGACCCTTGTCATACGGGTTGGCACGTCGTGTTATGTTTTAATCATTGCACGGCTTTCTTGAGGATTTGACCAGAATGAAGCAGTTTGCATTGATCGGTGCCGCCGGTTATATCGCGCCTCGTCATATGAAGGCGATCAAGGAGACAGGCAACAACTTGACAGCGGCTCTGGACCCTAACGACTCGGTGGGTATCATTGACAGCTATTTCCCCGAGGCTCACTTTTTTACCGAGTTTGAGCGCTTTGACCGCCATATCGATAAGTTGCGGCGAGAGAGCGGTGACTGCGGGGTCGATTATGTCTCAATATGCTCACCGAATTACCTCCATGATTCCCATATGCGCTTTGCCCTCCGCTCAGGTGCTGACGCTATCTGCGAGAAGCCGATTGTACTGAACCCTTGGAATATCGATGGCCTGTTAGAAATTGAGCGGGATACTGGGCGTAAGGTGAACACCATTCTGCAATTGCGAGTACACCCGGCCATTATTGCGTTGCGAGAGAAAATCCGTAAAGCGGCTTCAAGCCAAAAGTACGAGGTGGATCTGACCTACATCACCTCGCGTGGTAACTGGTATCTTCAGTCATGGAAGGGAGACGAAAAGAAATCCGGAGGGATTGCCACCAATATCGGCGTGCATTTTTATGACATGCTGCACTTCCTGTTCGGTGAACTGCAGGATAATCAAGTGTATCTGCGCGAGGAAACCCGTGCTGCCGGCTTTCTTGAGTATCAGAACGCGCGCGTTCGCTGGTTTCTTTCCTGTGATTTCAATGATATCCCCACAAGTGTGAAGGAACAGGGCCAGCGAACTTTCCGTTCCATCACAGTCGATGGCGAAGAGATAGAATTTTCGGGCGGCTTTACCGACCTCCATACTCGCAGCTACGAGGAGATTCTGGCTGGGCGGGGTTATGGATTGGAGGAGAACCGCGTCGCCATTGAAACCGTAGCCACTATCAGGAACGCGCCGCTGAAGGCGGCGGGCGCACAGGCACACCCTTTTATCGAGTGCCGTAGTTGATGGGCGTTTTCATTCACGGCAGCGCCATTGTTGACCCGGGGGCCCAAATCGGTGAAGACACCCGTATTTGGCACTTTGTACATGTCTGCGGAGGTGCCCGTATTGGCAGTCGGGTCTCGTTGGGGCAGAACGTCTTTGTCGGCAATAAAGTGGTGATCGGTGATCGCTGCAAGATCCAGAACAACGTTTCCGTCTATGACAACGTGACCCTGGAAGAGGGGGTATTCTGTGGCCCCAGCATGGTGTTCACCAACGTCTACAACCCCCGCTCGCTGATCGAGCGCAAAGACCAGTATCGCGATACCCTGGTGAAACAGGGCGCGACCCTTGGCGCCAACTGTACCGTTGTCTGCGGCATAACCATCGGCCGATTTGCCTTCGTCGGTGCCGGCGCGGTGATCAATAAAGACGTGCCCGACTATGCGTTGATGGTCGGCGTGCCGGCCCGGCAGGTTGGCTGGATGAGCGAGTTTGGTGAGCAGCTGGATCTGCCGCTCAGCGGCGAGGCCGAGGCACGTTGCCCACATAGTGGGGAGCGCTATCGTCTCGAAGGCGCAATTCTGACCAAGTTAACGGACTGATCATGGAGTTTATCGATCTAAAAGCGCAGCAACTGAGGATTAAGGACAACATTGACGCGGCAATTCAGCGGGTTCTGGCTCACGGCAAGTATATTCTAGGCCCGGAAGTTGATGAATTAGAGGAGAAACTGGCGCAGTTCGTTGGTGTTAAACACTGTATCAGCTGTGCGAACGGCACCGATGCGCTGCAGATTTCATTGATGGGGCTGGGTATTGGGCCGGGTGACGAGGTGATCGTTCCCGGGTTTTCCTATATCGCCACCGCCGAAACCGTGGCGCTGCTGGGTGCTAAACCCGTTTACGTCGATGTTGACCCACGCACCTACAACTTGGATCCTGCACTGATCGAAGCGGCGCTCACGGAGCGAAGTAAGGCGATCATGCCGGTGTCGCTCTATGGCCAGTGTGCCGATTTTGAAGCCATTAATGCAATTGCTGAGCGACATGGGCTGGCCGTCATTGAAGACGGTGCCCAAAGTTTCGGAGCGACCTATAGAGGGCGACGCTCCTGCGGCCTGTCGACGATCGGCTGTACCAGTTTTTTTCCCAGCAAACCGTTGGGCTGTTATGGTGACGGCGGAGCGCTCTTCACCGATGACTATGAACTGGCCACCGTGTTGCGCCAGATCGCACGCCACGGACAGGACCGGCGCTATCACCATATTCGGGTAGGGATCAACAGCCGCTTGGATACCCTCCAAGCGGCCATCCTGCTGGAAAAGCTGAAGATATTTCCGGAAGAGATCAAACTACGCCAGCAGGTGGCGGACCACTATGCCCAGCTGTTAAAAGAACACACCGGAATCGAACCGCCCTATATCGCACCTGAAAACAGCAGTGTTTATGCCCAGTATACGATTCAGGTGGAGCAGCGTGCTCAACTCCAAGAGTTTTTGAATAGTGCCGGGATTCCGACCGCTGTCCATTACCCGATCCCCTTGCATCGACAGCCTGCGGTGGGTGATAAGGATGTTTGTTTGCCGGTGAGCGAAAGTTTGGCAGAACGAGTGGTGAGTTTGCCGATGCATCCTTATGTAGATACAGAGGATCAGGCTTTAATAGTTAACCGTCTTACAAGCTGAATGGATCAATCATCTAATTTACTGAGTATTAGGTGGGGATCTGTTTGAATAATTCGAGCCTTAAGACTCAGTGCGCTCTCAACAATAGAACTAACTAGATCAACAATATATTGGGTGCTGTTAATGATTCGAGGAAAGAAAATATTCATTACCGGAGGTGCTGGCTTTATTGCCAGCATGCTGATCTCAAAGTTAGCCGATGAGAATGAAATTGTCGTTTATGACAACTATACGAGAAATACCCTGAAGGGGACCCCTTATAACTATCACCCTAATGTCCGCCAGGTTCAGGGCGACGTGCTTGACTACGCGGCATTGAAGGATGCCATGACAGGAGCCCAGCTGGTGGTTCATGCCGCGGCGATTGCCGGTATTGAATCTACGGTGAGCAACCCCGTAAATACCATGCGCGTCAATATGATGGGTACCGCTAACGTTCTGCAAGCCACTAATGAGTTAGGGGGGATAGAGCGTTTTCTTGAATTCTCAACATCGGAAGTTTTTGGATCAATGGCCTTTAAGGTCGATGAGGGTCAGCAAACAGTTACCGGTGCTGTTGGCGAAGCGCGCTGGACCTATGCGGTGAGCAAATTGGCAGGCGAGCACTTGTCCCATGCTTATTTTAAACAGTACGGCATGCCCACAGTGACGGTGCGCCCGTTCAATGTTTATGGGCCTGGACAGACGGGTGAAGGCGCTTTGTCGATATTTGTGCGTAAGGCCCTAAAAAACGAAGATCTTTTAATATTTGGCGATGGCAGCCAGATCCGTGCCTGGTGTTATGTCGATGATATGGTCGAAGGTGTTCTTTGTGCGCTAGAGCACCCGAACGCGGTGGGGCATTCCTTCAACATAGGTAACGCACGTGCAGTGACGACAATCTACGGACTTGCGGAAGCGGTTTGTCGGGTAGTTGGTAGTTCATCCAAGATAGTGTTCCGCGATGCTCTTTCTGCCGATATTGAACTACGTATTCCTCATGTGGCCAAGTCAAAGGAGTTGATCGGCTTTGAAGCCAAGGTGGACCTTGATGAAGGCCTGAAGCGTACAGCTACCTGGATAGCAAATAATGAAAGCTCCCTGCTTCCGCTCACCGATATGTTCAAGAGTTAATCGTGATTAAGCTCTCTCAGCCCAATATTAGTGATGCTGCCATCGAAGCAGTCGTTGACGTATTAAAGTCGGGCAACTTGGTGCAGGGAGTTCAGTGCGAAGCCTTTGAATATGAGTTGGCGGAATATCTAGGCTGTAGCGATGTTGTGCTGGCCTCTTCAGGAACTGCTGCTTTACACCTCGCTTTGCTTTCTCTGGGCATCGGGCCAGGCGACGCCGTTATTGTCCCTGACTTTACCTTCCCCGCAACGGCGAATGTGGTCAAGATTACCGGGGCAACTTCGGTAATCGTAGATGTTGACAGAGATACCTACACCCTCTCTATAGAAAATCTTGAGTCAGTTATCAGAGACTGGAATGGCCCTGATCAGCTTAAAGCAATCATGCCCGTACATGAATTTGGCTGTCCGGTACAAATGGACGAAGTTAACCGGCTGGCTAAAGAACATAGCCTCTTTGTTGTCGAAGATGCCGCCTGTGCACTGGGAGCGACCTACAAAGGAACAAAGGTTGGCACTCTGGGTGACATCGGCTGTTTTTCTTTCCACCCGCGTAAAACGCTGACTACCGGAGAGGGAGGGGCTTTAGCAACTAATAGTCCTTCGTTGGCCAAGCGACTAAGACGATTACGTAGTCATGGTATGGAGCGAACTGGCAGCCAAGTTCAATTTATTGAGCCGGGGCTCAACTACCGAATGACAGACTTTCAGGCGGTGCTAGGTCGCCACCAACTGCCAGACCTGGATAAGTGGATCAAGGATAGGGCCGCGTTGGTGGAGGTTTACCGGAGCGAGCTTTCTGCCCTTGAACAGCGAGGAATAATCAAGTTACCAGCTAGAGTAGAAGGCCATAGTTGGCAGACATTGATGATCACTCTCGATGCAGAGGTTAATAGAGACGAGTTGATTAAAAGCATGAGAGGGAAAGGTACTGAGGTCAATCTTGGGGCGCAAAGCTTAAGCAGTATTGGCATTTATAGTGATTCAAAGTTTAAGTGTAAGAATGGGTCTTATCTGTATCAGTCTGGCTTAGCTCTGCCTTTATACGAAAATTTAGATAGATCAGGTGTTAATACTATTTCAGGGTCGTTGATCAAATGTCTGAAATAATATTTATTGGTAGTAAGAGATCAGGTTTTGAGGTATTAAAAAAGATATATAGTCTATGTGCTGATAAAATATTAAAAGTAATAACCTTTGATGATAGAGTTGATATAAGAAGCTGTTTCGACGATTATTGTAGTTTTGTTAAAGAAAGAGGCTTGGAATTATTAATTATAAATCCAATGGGTCTAGATTTTGCTCTTAAAGAGTTTTCCGGGAAAAAAGTTTTTTTGGTTGGTTGGTATTACTTGATACCGGAGCCTCTTTTGGAAAAAAATGATTTTTACGCGATACACTACTCCTACCTGCCAAAATATAGGGGTAATGCGCCTGTTGTTTGGCAAATAATAAATGGTGAAAAAAATATAGGGGTTACATTATTCAAGATTTCTACTGGAATGGATGATGGAGATTATATTGTTAGGGAAAGCTTTACTTTAGAAGAGGGTGATGACGTGTTATCTGCTCTTTTGAAGGCCGATGATTTAGCAGTTGATATTATAGATAGATATCTACAATGTATTTTGGATGGGTCGGTAAAGCTGTGCCCTCAGAATAATGAAGAGGCTACGTATTGTTCTTTGAGAACTCCTGATGATGGAAGAATAGATTGGCAGTGGTCAGTGGAAAATATAATAAATTTTATCAGAGCACAGTCGTATCCTTATCCTGGAGCTTACACTATAGATTCATCAGGAAATAAAATATATATCACAAAAGCAGTAGTGGATTGTAGGGAAATATATGCGCCAATTGGTGCTGTTTTTGAAAGAAGCAGGGAAGGTATTACGATTAAGTGCGGTGATGGATCTATTAAAATTTTGGAAGCTAATGCTGGGCGTGAAAAAGATTTGCTAAAGTTGTTTAAAAGTTTAAAGACGAGATTGTAGTGTTGTATAAATCAAGTTTGCCATTGTTGTCTAGTTAGAAATTATAAGTGGTTTATTAATGTTGGGATGGTTAAAGTGCAGTATCTGCCTAAGTTTATATTAAAAGAATATGAATCTTTAATTTCTGCTTTTGATCATTGCGGCTTTAAGATGAGGCCTTCGTCTCATATTGATGAAGAAGAAAATGAGGTAGTTTATTTTCGTCACGATGTTGATTTTTCTATAGATCTTAGTCTTCCGATTGCAGAGTTAGAGGCAAAGTTAGGAGTTTCGAGTGTATATTACATATTGCTAACCGGGCCTTATAATGCTTTAAGTAAGAGTTCCATTTGTTCTATTAAAAAATTAATTGATCTTGGTCATAAAATAGGGCTTCACTATGACTTGAGTTGCTACCCAGGCGATCTTTGTGAAGCAAGAAATAGGCTAAGTGTTGAAGTTGGCTTGCTTGAATTAATTAGTGATAGCAAGGTTGCATCAATAGTTATGCATGAGCCTTTTAGGGGGGGGGGAGATATCTTTTTAGAGGGTTCAGGTTACTCTAATCCTTCTTATAATCAATATAATGATCCGTCTTTGTGCTATGTTAGCGACTCTTGTAGGGCTTGGAGAGACGATACCTTGTTGCGTTTTTTGTCTGGGCTAGAGAGGCGTAATAGGCTGCTCTTAAACACACATCCAGAGCTTTGGCTGGCTAAAAGATCTATGCATAGGTTGTCTTATCTTAATGATCTGTTAGGGCCTAAGATATTAAAACCAAAAAAAGATTACTTTCTGAGAGATGTTAAGAATATTTGGTCTACTCATGAAGCCGCTGTAAATGGATACGGGGATGTAGATGAGTTATAGGATAGATTCTTCTAGGCTAATTGAATTTTTTAATAAGAAGGAAGGTGAAATTGAATATGTGCGGGGCGATATATTAGCAAGTTTGGCCGAAGTTGAAGTCGGTGCTGTTACTGATAATCTCTCATGTCCATTGTTGTCTTTTATAGGTCATACGGCTAGTGATGCTCAGTTTTTGCTGGAATCTTCAGAAGCTAAAATTGTACTAGTTGATAAGGGTTTAGATGTATCAAATGTAAAAGAAAAGTGCCTAATTATATCAGCTAATGCACGCTTGCTTTTTTGCGAGCTCCTTACTTTTGTTGATATTGATGACTTGCCAGAGAATAATGCTTACATACACGATAATGTATCAATAGGGCTCGGAACCTATATTGGAAACAACTGTACAATCGAAGAAGGAGTTATCATCGGGCGCGATTGTAAAATATTTCATAATGTAACCATACTCAAAGGGACTGTTATTGGTGACCGAGTAAGTATCTCCCCTGGAGTTGTCATTGGTACGGATGGATTTGGTTATGAGCGGCGTGATGATGGGTCTTATATAAAATTTCCACATATCGGCAATGTAGTAATAGGTAATGATGTTGATATAGGAGCTAACACAGTTATTGATCGAGGAAGTCTTGGTTCTACTAAAATAGGTAATGGAGTAAAGATCGATAACTTAGTGCATATATCACATAATGTAGAAATTGGTGACAATACGTTGGTGATTGCTAATGCTATGGTTGGTGGAAGCGTTAAAATAGGTAAGGGGTCATGGATAGGGCCTTCATCAAACATAGTTGATCGAAAGACTGTAGGTAAGTACGCATTTATTGGTATGGGTGTTTCGATAATTCAAAATGTTGTTGATAACGGAAGGTATACGCTTAAGAACTTTCTAAATGTTGTTAGGTCAAGAAAATGAAAATTTTCATTGGTCCTGTTGAGATTTGCGGTATTGCAGAGGGCTTAAACCATGGTTTTTCTGAGTTAGGGGTCCCATCAAAGGTTGTCCTTTCTTCTCCTCATCCGCATGGATATATAACTAGCAATGGTTTCTGGTTATACAGTTTGTGGAAAAAACTTGGTTCAGTTAGAAAAGATACAGCGAGATCTAAAATTATAAAAAAAGTTTTTTATGTCGTTTTGCATGTTTTCTTTACGTGGTTAGTTTTTTTTCATTCGCTGTTTAGTTTCAAAGTATATATTTTTTTGTATAGTCGGTCGATAACAGATTCAAAACTTGAGTTGCTTCTTCTAAGGTTGTTTAGAAAAAAGGTTATTTTTATATCCGTGGGGACTGATACGAGACCGCCATATATGTCAGGTGCTTTTTTGCCTTATGCTGATGCTGACAAAGATATTTACGAGTTGTCAAAGGTGGTATCTAAGTATAAACAAAAGATTGCCCTCCATGAAAAGTATGCCGATTATATAGTCAATGCGCCAGGTACAGGGCAGTTTCATAATAAAAAGTTTATCAATTGGTTTTCTGTTGGGGTTCCAAAGCTATTGCAAGATGTCTCTTGTGATAAATCTTCAGAGTCTGCTCCTATGAGGATTCTTCACTGTCCTTCAAATCCTACAGCTAAAGGCTCTGGAGTTATATCTGATGTTATAGATAACTTGAAATCAAAAGGCCATAGAATAGATTTTATTAAGATTGAAAACGTTCCAAATGATGTGGTTTTGGATCAATTGTCACGTTGTGATTTTGTAATTGATCAGCTCTATTCAGATACCCCGCTTGCTGTCTTTGCCACGGAGGCGGCTCATTTTGGTAAGCCTGCTGTCGTTGGTGGATACTTTTCGTCGGATATCAATAAGTTTGTTACTTTTGATGACATTCCTCCTAGTTTATATGTGAGCCCTGAAAACATAGAGGAGGCTGTTGAAAAAATGATTACAGATGATCACTTTCGTTTAGAGCTTGGGCGGAAGGCTAAATCTTTTGTAGATTCAAAGTGGACTCCAAGGGATGTGGCAAGTCGATATATGAGGTTGATTAATGATTCGGTGCCGGAAACTTGGTGGTGTGATCCTCAAACGATAACCTATGTTTATGGTGCTGGTCTTCCTCGGTGGGCTACTGCCAGAATGGTTCGAGGGATGGTTGAGCGGTTTGGAGTCCAGTCATTAAAGGTTTCAGACAAGCCTCAGTTGGAGCATGAACTTTTAAATATGGCAGGGCTGTCTGACTTCAGTACTCATGATTAAGACATTCTTACGCGATAGTGTTATCTATGCGATACCTACGTTGTTTTCGCGTGGCCTTGCTTTACTTCTGATTCCGCTCTACACCCGAGTGCTAACCCCTGCCGAGTACGGTTCCTTCGATTTACTGATGGTGTTCGCAGCAGTCATAAATTTGACCGTTGCTTTAGAGGTATCGCAAGCGTTAGCGCGTTTTTACCCTGATTCTTCAGAGTCGCAGCAACGACGCTATGCGTCATCTGCTTTTTGGTTTGCTGCTGCTTGTTACGGGCTATTCGTAATACTGGCATTGAGCTTTCACGCACCCTTAAGCCGCTTGGTTATGGGGCAGAATGGGTTGGAGTGGTCTTTCATCCTTGGGGTGCTCTATATCGGTACGAATGGGCTGTTTTATCTGGTACACAACCAGTTTCGGTGGTCTTTGCGTAGTAGGTCGTATGCGCTGATTAGCCTGCTGGTAACCAGCGTAACCACGCTGATATCGGTATGGCTGGCTTATTTCTTGACCATGGGTATAGATGGATTGCTGATAGGGATGCTCAGCGGAACGGTTGTTGGCTTGCTGGCTGGGCTTTGGGGGTTACGTAATCGCATTGGTTGGGTTTTCGATTGGAATTACCTGCGTCGGATGCTAGCGTTTTCTGCTCCTCTGGTGCCATCTGGTGTTGCAGTCTGGTTGAGTACTTACATCGATCGGATGATGGTTAACTATTACCTATCGGTTGATGATGTGGGGATCTATGGGATGGGGGTTAGGCTGGCCAGCGTAGCTACGCTTCTGATGGTGGGCTTTCAGGGCGCATTGACGCCTTTGATATACCGGCACTATAAGGAGATTCAGACCCCTGCAGCACTGGCCCGGATTTTCCGTTTGTTCGTTGCGCTGGCACTTTTACTCTGGACTACGGTTAGTCTCTTCGCAACCGGGCTCATAGAGCTACTGACTACTCCTCAATATTATGCAAGCCACAGCATAGTGGTCTATCTGCTGCCAGCAGTGTTACTGGCGCAAATGTACATATTCACCCCTGGAATAGGCATTGCTAAAAAGACGCACTGGTTCCTTTGGATTAATGCTGGTGGTGCGGTTACTAATTTATTCTTTAACTGGATTTTGATTCCCTTGTGGGGAATCAAGGGAGCTGCGGTAGCAACCTTGGCAAGCTATCTAGTTGTATTTATAGCCTTTTTGTTGGTTGGTCAGCGGTTGTACTATGTACCTCACTCTTGGGGGCGGCTAGTGTTGGCATTATTTGGTTCAATAGGTTTGATTTGGACCGGTTTGATGTTGCCTTTGTTTTATGACAGTTTTTTCGTTGCTAATATCATGCTGATTATTTGTGTTAGCTGTCTCATAAAAGCTTGTGGTTTAGTGACTAGCCAAGATCTTAACGTTTTGCGTAGTTGGCTAAGCCGCCAGAGGTCTAGTGTATTTTAGGGTAGAGACAATTAATAGTTTTATGATTGTAGTATGACACCATAGTGTTTTATCTTATCTGTTTTTGATTTGATATGGTTCTTGTGGTCGTTTTGGATTAGAAACTATTTTCTGAATAAATATGTTATATGTTTTTTATTAATCCCTCTTCTGTTGTTGGCTCTCCTTCTTATGAGCGTACGCTGGCGTTTAAAGGTTTTTATAAATCAGAAGGTGGATTTTGTGGTGAAATAGACACACCCATTTCTTTTATTGGTTTTTTAAAGTTTTTATTTGTTGTGGTCAAGGAGGCTCAATCTGGATTATTCCTTTCGATGCCTAGTTTTAGATATTGGTGGGTTTTATTTATACCTGGAGTCAATCTAGTGTTGGACATCAGGGATGGTTGGTCTATTGCGATGGAGTCCGGATATGGCGGATTGGTTGATAGAAGTCCTTTTAAGGCAAGAATAGCTAGAGTTATAGAGCGATTAGCAATCAGGCGTGCCCGGGTGGTGATAACTTGTACTCCGGGTCTTAAACAATATCTTGAATATATCTCTGGCTGTGAAGTGCTGCTTATCACTAACGGTGTTTCAGATGAAGATATGAGCGTTGCTAATAAATTGTTAAAAGAAAAGAAGAATGATCGTGCTAATGAGGATGAGTTGGTTTTTTTGTGTGCAGGTAAGTTTAGTGAGTATGGTATTGATAAGGCTGAGTTTATCATTAGCAAGATAGTTGAACGTTTCCCGTCTAGATTTTTTGTGGTTCGGTTGGTAGGTTCCGATCCGCTAATAAATAACTGGGTTGGTGATTATGTTCGATATGTCAGCTCTGGGTTTGGACGGGTAGAGATGTTGGGGCGTGTGGATAAGGACGGCTTATATCGTATTCTATCAGAAGCTGATTTGGCAATTTCTTTGATAAGAGATCCTAATTATGAGTTTGGAACCAAAGTGTTTGATTATATCGCTATGAGTGTTCCTGTGTTCAATTATTTTGATTCGGAAAATAATTTTACCCGTTTCTTTAATAGGTATCTTGATGTCGGTTTTGGTTGTGATAAGGATATAGTATCTATATCAAGGTTGGATGCAATAAATAAGTACAGAGATAAACTGATATGAAGGTTGTATTCCTAGCAGCGGCATCCTCTATTCATACTGCTAGGTGGGTTAATGCTCTTTGTGAAGCTGGATTAGATATTCATCTGATATCGCAGCATCCGGTCACCCAAGTTTTTGATAAAAGGGTGTGCTTGCATGTGTTTCCTTATAGAGGTTCACTTGGCTATTTTTTGATTGTCCATAAAGTAAAGAAAATTATTAAAGATGTTAATCCTGATTTGGTTAATGCGCACTATGCAAGTGGTTATGGAACTACTGCTAGGTTATTGGGTTTTAGTCCTTGTTTGCTTTCAGTATGGGGTAGTGATGTTTATGATTTTCCTCAGAAATCGGTTGTCCATAGGTTCTGGTTAAGAAGTAATTTAAGATCTGCTCAAGCGATAGCCTCAACAAGTCACTCTATGGCGAAAGAAACGGCTAAAACCTATAAGTCAGGGAATGTTTTTATTACACCTTTTGGTATAGATGAAACGGTTTTTTATCCTGTAGCAACGCAATGCGATAGGCGTGTTGTTACCATCGGAACAGTAAAGACACTAAGCTATAAGTATGGTGTCGATGATTTAATAAAAGCTTTTTCTATAACGGCCTCTAAGTACCCTGATGGACTATTAAGGTTAGTCATGGCAGGTGATGGTCCCGATGTACAAAAGTTAAAAGACTTGGCGCTAACACTGGGAGTATCTTCTTTAGTAGATTTTAGAGGGTATGTTTCTCACTCTGAAGTACCTGCAGTGCTCAATGAGCTCGATATCTATGTTGCGCTTAGTCGCTTTGAGAGCTTTGGTGTAGCAATTTTAGAGGCAAGTGCTTGCGGGTTGCCTGTGGTTGTTTCAGATGCTGATGGGCCTGCTGAAGTTACATGGGATGGGGTTACAGGGATTGTTGTGGGTAAGAACTCTCCAGAGCAGGCCTCTGCTGCGTTGTGTCGGTTGATCGATAACCCGTCTGAGCGAGTGGAAATGGGCAGGGCTGGCCGTGAGCATGTTTTAAAGCATTACACATGGTCAGCATCGGTCGATACAATGTTGGATGCTTATAAAAAGACTATTTTACTTGGGGCAAATAAAGGACATTGAGTGGCCATTAAAATTCTTACTATCATCGGTGCGCGTCCCCAGTTCATCAAAGCCAGTGTCGTCTCGCATGCGATCGCTAAGCGCACCGAGCTGTAAGAGGTAGTTGTGCATACCGGGCAGCATTTCGATGACAATATGTCGTCAATTTTCTTCGACCAGTTGGCGATCCCTCGCCCAGCCTATTCGTTGGGGATAAATGGTGGAAACCACGGCGAGATGACTGGGCGGATGCTGGCTGAAATAGAGCAGGTGATTTTAAAAGAGCAGCCTGCTTTGGTTTTGGTTTACGGGGATACCAACTCGACCCTGGCCGGTGCGCTGGCCGCGGCCAAGTTGCATGTGCCGGTTGCGCATGTAGAGGCAGGGCTCCGTAGCTTTAATATGCGGATGCCCGAGGAGATTAACCGGATCCTTACCAATCAGTTGAGTGAGTGGCTTTTTTGCCCCACGGCAGCGGCCATCGCCAATCTGAAGAAGGAGGGGTTCGCTGAGAAACACGTGACTCTCTGCCTGGTGGGGGATGTGATGCAAGATGCAGCCTTGCTGTTTGCGCCCTTTGCCTGTGCACCTGATGGTATGGGAGGGGAAGTTTTTGCCCTGGCGACTCTACATCGTGCCGAGAATACTGACGATCCGCGGCGATTGGCAGCACTTGTTCAGGCGCTTAATCGTGTACACGATGAGGTTGCGCCGGTAGTCTTGCCACTGCATCCCAGAACGCGACGAGCGATCGAGAGAAACGGGCTTGCGTTGCAGGTTAATACCATCGACCCCGTAGGTTATCTGCAGATGCTCTGGTTGTTGCAGCACTGCGGTTTGGTGATGACAGATAGTGGTGGTGTTCAAAAAGAGGCTTTTTTCCACGGCAAGGCTTGTTTGACGTTGCGTGATGAGACCGAGTGGGTGGAGCTTGTTGATATGGGGGCCAATCAGCTGGTTGGTGCGGATGCTGAGCGGATTACGGAACAGGCAAACGCTTGGTTCGAAACATCGATCAATTGCGACCCCGGTCTCTATGGTGGTGGCCAAGCTGCTGAGCGTATCGCCGATCAGTTGGCGCATCTGACGAGATGAATATCCTTATCTATGCCCATTTTGCCGGCTCACCTGAGATGGGGATGGTGTACGGCCACTACTACCTGGCCCGTGAGTGGGTCCGTATGGGTCACAGGGTTACTATCGTAACAGCTTCTTTTGCTCATACTCGAAAGGTCAATCCGTCAGTTTCCAGCTTTTTTACGTTCGATCTCATTGACGGTATTGAATATGTTTATGTTCGTTCTCCCGCCTATGATCCTGCAAAGAATGCTGGCCGGGGTTTAAACATCCTGGCGTTTACAATTGGAGCTTTCTTCTTCCGTCCACAATACGAGCCTGATCTCGTAATTACCTCTTCCCACCACACCCTGACCGCTTTTACCGCGCATAGAATGGCGAAGCGGCATAGGGCTCGTTTCGTTTTTGAAATCAGAGACCTATGGCCGCTGGGGCTGGTAGAAATTGCGGGGGTTTCTATTCGACATCCTTTTATACGGCTTTTGCAACTGGGAGAGGATTTTGCAGTCAGGCATGCGGACCGTGTTGTATCTGTCTTAAGTCATGCGGATGGTTACTTGCGGTCTCGCGGAATGAAGCCCCAAAAGTTTTGTTATGTGCCTAATGGTGCTGATTTGACCTCGAGCCCCTCTCCCCTGCCTAAAGATGTGGCGGCGAAATTGAAACCGTTCCGACATCGTCACAGGTTTTTGGTTGGCTATATCGGCGGTATCAATACGGCAAATAATTTGGAGCCGCTCATTAGGGCTCTTCCCCGCATGGTAGCCTCGGGTGTCGGCTTGGTCATGCTGGGAGATGGCCCCTGTCAAAAGCGCTTGGCCGGACTGGTTGATGGCTTAGGTATGCATGAACATTGTCTTTGGTTGTCCGCCATCAAGAAACCGGCCGTGGCTAGTGTCCTTTCATCGGTTGATGTGGGTTACATGGGGTTGTCTAATCTCCCTATATACCGTTTCGGTGTGAGCCCCACTAAAGTAAACGACTATCTTTTATCGGGAGTTCCTATTGTTTTCGCCTCCGATGCGCCTTCGGATCTTGATGGCGCTGGGCCTCTTGTTGGTAGGTGCCCGCCCGGGGATGCAAATGCAATAGCGGCAAAAGCTTTAGAGCTGTGTCATGTTGGCACGGCGGCATTAAACGCGGGGCGGCGGCAAGCTCTGGACTGGTTGGCGCGGAATCGCGATTACCGTGTATTGGCTGAGCGATTTATTGAAGGCCTGGGGGGGGCATAAAGGTCTCTCTATACGCTGCTTGAAGACAGGAGCTTGCCGCGGAAATTGGCTTTTTGGGGCGCTGCTTCTGCTGATGTTTTGGATGTAAAGCGAAAGGTGGCTAGTTTGCAGGTATTAGTAACTGGCGCGTCAGGTTTTGTCGGTAACCAAATGGCTAGGTCTTTAGTTCAGCACGGATACTGCGTTCGTGGTTGCCGGCACCGTTCTGCGCCGGTGGCATCGCTACCGGGGGTAGGTTGGCTCGACGGCTGCGAGCTCGGCCAGCTCGATCGCTGGGCCCCTGCGGCTTTGGCTAAGGTCGACACCGTTGTCCACACCGCCGCTCTCGCTCACGTCGCCACTCAAAATACCGCCGAGGCGTTGGCGCACTACCGCGCCATCAACACTGAGCCGACCCGTCGACTGGCGGAAATGGCTGCGGCCCAGGGCGTCAAACGATTCATTTTTCTCAGCTCAATCAAGGTGAATGGCGACCAGACCGGTGAGGCGCCTTTTACGGTGACCGACACACCCAATCCCAGTGGTCCTTATGCGGTTTCCAAGTGGGAAGCCGAGCAGGCGCTTTGGGAGGTGGCGGAGCGGACGGGGCTTAAGGTTGTGATTATTCGTCCGGCACTGGTTTACGGTCCAGGCGTAAAGGCCAACTTTGCTCAGCTCTCTCGTTGGGTGCACCGCGGTGTGCCTCTGCCTTTGGCTGGCGTTGATAACCGGCGTAGCTTCTTAAGTGTTTTTAATCTGGTGGATTTGATTGTCCGCTGTATTTCCTCGCCCGCCGCGCAGGGGCGTGTATTGGTCGCAGCCGATGGTGAGGCGATTAGTACTCCCGAGCTTGTAAAGCGCTTGGCTAAGGCCTGGCAGGTGTCGCCGCGACTATATTCCCTCCCGCCTTTGGTCTTAAAGTTAGCTGGGTATATGTTGGGGCGAAAAGAGTCGGTGGCTCGCTTAACCGAAAATTTTGAAGTCGATATTACGGCAACGTGCCGGTACCTCGATTGGTCGCCTCCCTATTCGATGGAAGATACGCTGGCGCGCATGGTGGACGTTGAGCGGAAAAGGCAGGGAAATGTTTAACAGTCTTTCTCTTTATGCATTGTGCGCCTTCGGGCTGAGTTTTGTTGGTACTTACTTGGCTCGGCGTTATGCCCTGTCCCGGCACCTGTTGGATATACCAGGAGAGCGAAGCTCGCATTTAAACGAAACTCCCAGGGGAGGCGGGGTTGCGGTTGTTTTAGGCGTGCTAGTGACTCTCCCTCTGTTGTTTATGAATCAACTCGATGAGGGCTACTTCTGGGCTCTTTGGGGTGGCGGACTGATGATCGCCCTGGTTGGTTACTGGGATGATCACGTCAGCTTGCCGGCAAAAGTGCGTTTTGCCTTGCAGTTATTGCTTGCCGTGGCCGTTCTGTGGGTTTTGGGGGGAGAGGTCGGTTTGGGCTTTCTTCGGACGGTAGGTCTTGAGTGGGCTGCGCCGCCACTCGTGGTGCTGGGCCTTGTCTGGTGGATCAACCTGTTTAATTTTATGGATGGTATTGATGGTCTGGCCTCCAGCGAGGGTGTTTTTGTACTGGGCGGTGCCAGTGTCTTTCTCGCGCTGTCGGGGGCGGGCTTCTGGGTGGAGGTTGCGGCTGTGGCAGTGGCGGCAGTCGCGGGGTTTCTGTGTTGGAATTGGGCGCCCGCTAAAATTTTTCTCGGTGATGTGGGCAGTTATTTTATCGGTTACTTCATCGCAATATTTGCCCTCATTAGCCTTAATCTTCATCTGCTACCAGTGTGGGTTTGGTTGGTATTAACGGCCCTGTTCTGGGTTGATGCAACTTATACGCTGTTGGTGCGTATGAACCGTGGGCAGCGCTGGTATCAGCCTCACCGCTCACACGCCTATCAGATCGCTGCAAGGCGCCTGCAAAGCCACGCTAAAGCTTCCCTTATTGCCAGTGCGGTAAATCTTTTCTGGCTGTTCCCCTTGGCGGCACTGTGCTTTTATTTCCGTAATTACGGGCCTGTTATAGCGCTGATTGCTGTGATGCCGCTTGTGTTCGTGGCTTGGCGGCTGAATGCCGGGATCGCGAACTCTTAGCTTGGCTCATTAGACGTTTGCTAAATTTTCTTTATAAATTTCTTAAAAAAACTTATTATCCCCAACCTATTTAAAATTTTCTGCCTACAATGGTGATAAAGTCCTTCCTACCGGGGTCGAGTAATGTCTGAAATTTTAAACGTGTTGACACGCAAAACATCGCTTCGAAAGGCCTGTAAGGAGCTCTCGCTGGCCGAAATGGAAAAGCTTTCAGAAAACCTTCTGGAGCTGATCGAGGAGCGCAAGGAAGAAGAAGCGGCGCGATTGGAAGAGGAGCGTGAAAAGCGCGAAAAGCTGGAGCAGATCAAGCGGGAAATGGCTGAGTCCGGTATTGATATTGGCGAACTGATGGAATCTCTGGAAGGCGCCGCACCGAAAAAGCGCACGAAGGGGACAGTCAAACCCAAGTATCAGATCACCGACAGCGAAGGCAAGGTGCACCAGTGGACCGGCCGTGGCCGCACGCCTAAGGTGTTCCAGAAGTTTTTCGATGAAGGCGGCTCTAAAGAGGAGTGCCTGATCGGCTGATGGCGGGGTTCCAGCCCTGGCGGTTTTAAAGGCGTGCCTCGGCACGCCTTTTTTGTATTCGGTTTTCGGCGGCCGGCGTGGCTGGTATTATTTCACCCCCTTCTTCTTCAGTCCGCACGGCGGGCGCAAAATACATTGGTATCTCCCATGAATGACGAAAAACTGCACAAGGTGCTGGCTCGTGCCGGTTTGGGCTCAAGGCGTGAAATGGAGCGCTGGATCGAATCGGGTCGGGTGCAGGTGAACGGTGAGCGGGCATCTTTGGGTGATCGCGTCACGCCGGCGGATGTAATCAAAGTCGATGGCCAGCGGGTTTCCCTCGGCGCAGAAGCCGGCAAGGGCTGTCGGGTGATTGTGTATAACAAACCGGTGGGGGAGGTGTGTACCCGGCACGATCCGGAGGGGCGCCCCACGGTTTTCGAAAAGCTCCCGAAGCTGAAAAGCGGTCGTTGGATTTCGGTGGGGCGTCTGGATATCAATACCAGCGGCTTACTGCTGTTTACCACGGACGGCGAGCTGGCCAACAAGTTGATGCACCCCTCCACCGGCATCGATCGCGAATACGCGGTGCGCGTGCATGGCGAGGTTTCCGACGAGACGCTGCAGAAGCTTAAGGAAGGGGTGTTTCTGGAAGATGGCATGGCTCGGTTCACCGATGTGCAGCTCTTCGATGGCACCGGCAGCAATGTCTGGTACCACGTAGTGCTGATGGAGGGTAAAAACCGCGAGGTGCGCCGCCTCTGGGAGTCTCAGGGGGTGGAGGTCAGCCGCCTCAAGCGGGTGCGTTACGGCTGCATTTTTATGCCCAAGTCTATCGCCAGCGGCCAGTGGCTGGAGCTGTCCCAGAAGGAGCTTAATGACCTTTGTGACCTGGCTGGCCTGGAGCGGCGTAAGGTGGTCCAGAAAACGCCGGAGCAGGCCAAGGCAGACAAGCGCCGGCAGAAGCGGGCGCGGCCTGTGCGAGAGCGCTGAGCCCCTTTCCTGTAGAGAGGGGATGGGGCGCCCTCGGACCCGGTATTAGCCTTGGGCGTCGATGGATTGGCCATGGGTGCCGCGGCCGTCAGGCCCCATCAGGTAAAGGTAGGCGGGCATGATGGCCTCGACCGTGGCCAGGCGGTTGGGGTCTTCCGCCGGATAGGCGTTGGCCCGCATGTTGGTGCGGGTGGCGCCGGGGTTGATGGCGTTGACGCGAATATTGGAGGTGTTCTCCAGTTCGTCGGCCAGCACCTGGGTCAACCCTTCGATGGCGAACTTGGACACCGCGTAAGCGCCCCAGTAGGCCTTGCCGGTGCGTCCGACCCCTGAGGAGGTGAAGACAATAGAGGCCTCTTCCGCCTGGCGCAGCAGGGGAATCATCGCCTGGGTCAGGTAGAATTGGGCGTTCAGGTTGACCTGTATTACCTGGTCCCAGATGCTGGGGTCGTAACTTTCAATGGGGGTGCGTACTCCCAGAATGCCCGCGTTATTCAGCAGTCCGTCCAGCCGGCCGAACTCTTTCTCCAGTGTGGCGGCCAGGTTTTCGTAATCGTGAGCGCTGGCGCCTTCCATGTTTAACGGGAAAATGGCAGGTTGCGGCCCACCGTCCTCCTCAATTTCGTCATAGACCTCTTCCAGTTTGGCGACCGTGCGTCCGGCGAGGATGACGGTCGCCCCCTTGGCGGCGAAGGCCTTGGCCGCCGCGCGACCGATGCCGGCACCGGCGCCGGTGACCAGGATAATGCGGTCGTTGAGCAGGTTGTCGGGAGCTTGGTAGTCGAACATGGTGTTTCCTTTCGTGGTGGCCAAGGGCGGGTGGTGGTGAGGGCGTTCAGCCCTCCAGTCGTGCGGCCAGCCAGGGCTGGAGGGTTTCGGCGCTGGTGGCGCAGTAGTCGGAGCCCCATTGTTGCGCCGAGTCACCTGGGCGCAGGTAGCCAAAGGCGGCGGCGACGGTGGTCATGCCGGCGCGTCGCCCGGCCTCGATATCCCGGCGGTGGTCGCCTATGTAAATGCTTGCTTGCGGCAGGCAGTCAATGGTGCGGCAGGCGAGCAAAAGCGGTTCAGGATCGGGTTTGCGCTTTTGCGTGTGCTCCGGGCAGATGAGCACCGCACAGCGCGTATCCAGTCCCAGGGCGCGCATAAGGGGTGCGCTGTAGCGTTCGGGCTTGTTAGTGACCACGCCCCAGGGCAAGCCAATGTCGTCGAGCCATTGAAGCAGGGGTTCTATGCCGGTGAAGGGGCGGGTCTGCTCGGCAAGCCCGGTGGCGTACTTTTGCAGCAGGCGGTGGCGCAGCGGCTCAAACCCTGCGTCTTCGGGGGATAGGGCGAAACCCGCCTGAATCATCGCGGCGGCCCCGTCGGAAACTACCTCGCGGATTTGGGGGTAGGGCAGTGGAGACAGTCCCTCTTCGGCGCGCATTTCGTTGAGAATGCGCGCAAAGTCAGGGGCGGTGTCCAGTAGCGTGCCGTCCAGGTCGAAGAGTATGGCGGTGTTGGGGGGCGGGTTCATTCCGGTTTTTCGGTTTGCAGCAGGTAATTCACATCCACGTCGCGGGGGGCCAGGCGGTAGGCCTTGGTCAGTGGATTATAGGTCATGCCGGTCATCTCGCCGCAGAGCAGGCCTGCCTCGCGACACCAGGCGCCCAGTTCGCTGGGGCGGATGAAGCGGCTGTGCTCGTGGGTTCCCCGGGGCACCAGGTTGAGCAGGTACTCGGCGCCGACAATGGCCAGCAGGAAGGACTTGGGGTTGCGATTGAGGGTCGAGAAGAAGACCTGGCCGCCGGGGCGTACCAGGGTCGCGCACGCGTTGACCACGGAGGCGGGGTCGGGGACGTGCTCCAGCATCTCAAGGCAAGTGACCACATCGAAACTTGCGGGGGCTTCGGCGGCCAGTTCTTCCACCGTGATCTGCCGGTAGTTCACCTTGACCCCGGATTCCAGCCCATGCAGCTTGGCGATTTTCAGCGGCGTTTCGCCCATGTCGATGCCGCTTACCTCGGCGCCGCGCAGCGCCATTGCCTCGGACAGGATGCCGCCACCACAGCCGACGTCGAGCACCCGTTTGCCGGCCAGGGGTGCGCGTTCGTCGATAAAGTTGACCCGTAGGGGGTTGATGTCGTGGAGGGGCTTGAACTCGCTCTCCTTGTCCCACCAGCGGCTGGCGAGGGCTTCGAACTTGGCGATCTCGTCCCGGTCCACATTGCCGCCGGCGGCGGAGGAGGTGGGTTTTGAGGCTTGGGTCATGGAATGCTCTCTTACAGGTTGACAGCCGTCGCTGACGGGCCGGGGCATGTTACCACTGCGCTCGCTTCGCGCCCAGCTAGCCCCTTTGAAAAGACTCAATTTTGTCCCCGGCTTAGCGGTGCCTGTGGTATGATTGCGTGATTTTTTAAGACGCGGTCGCGAAGCCTTGCTCGCAACCCGAGTATGTCGGTTCATCCCCCTTGCCCAAGTGGGGAGCCAGTGAAAGGAAAGCAGGATTTTATGGGTGAATTAGCCAAAGAGATCCAACCGGTCAACATTGAGGACGAGCTTAAGCAGTCTTATCTGGATTACGCCATGAGTGTGATTATCGGGCGCGCCCTGCCCGATGTCCGCGACGGCCTCAAGCCTGTCCACCGCCGTGTGCTGTATGCCATGCACGAGCTGGGCAACGACTGGAACAAACCGTATAAAAAGTCGGCTCGTGTGGTGGGTGATGTCATCGGTAAATACCACCCCCACGGCGACTCCGCCGTCTACGACACCATCGTGCGGATGGCGCAGCCCTTTTCCATGCGGTACACCCTGGTCGACGGCCAGGGCAACTTCGGCTCCATTGACGGTGACTCCGCGGCAGCCATGCGTTACACCGAGGTGCGCATGGAGAAGATCTCCCACGAGATTCTTTCCGATCTGGAAAAGGAGACCGTCGACTACGTACCCAACTACGACGGTACCGAGCAGATTCCCGAGGTCATGCCTACCCGGGTGCCCAACCTGCTGGTCAACGGCTCCTCCGGCATCGCCGTGGGCATGGCCACGAATATTCCGCCGCACAACCTCACCGAGGTGGTGCGCGGTACCATCGCCCTGATCGATAATCCGGCCCTGGACGTGGACGCCCTGATGGAGTTCATTCCGGGTCCGGATTTCCCCACCGGAGCGATCATCAACGGCCGCGCCGGCATTCTGCAGGCCTACCGCACCGGTCGCGGGCGCATCTACCTGCGCTCCAAGTACCACGTGGAGACGGACTCGAAAAACGGCAAGGACTCCATTGTCGTTACCGAGATTCCCTACCAGGTCAACAAGGCGCGTCTGATCGAGAAGATCGCCGAGCTGGTCAAGGAGAAGCGGGTCGAGGGCATTACCGAGCTGCGCGACGAGTCCGACAAGGACGGCATGCGCATTGTCATCGAGCTGCGCCGCGGCGAGGTGCCGGAGGTGGTGGTCAACAACCTCTATGCCCACACTCAGATGGAGAACGTCTTCGGCATCAACGTGGTCGCCCTGGTGGACGGTCAGCCCAAGACCCTGAACCTCAAGGAGCTGCTGGAAGCCTTCATCCGCCACCGTCGCGAGGTGGTGACCCGGCGCACCATCTTCGATCTGCGCAAGGCCCGCGAGCGCGGCCACATTCTCGAGGGGTTGACCGTTGCCCTGGCCAACATCGACCCGGTGATCGAGCTGATCAAGACTTCCAAAACCTCTGCCGAGGCCAAGGAGAAACTGATCGATAGCAGCTGGGAGCCCGGGCAGGTGACCGGTATGCTCGAGCGGGCCGGCAGCGATGCCTGTCGTCCCGACGACCTGCCCGAACAGTTCGGCATTCGCGACGGCCGCTACCACCTGTCGCCGGCCCAGGCCCAGGCCATCCTGGACCTGCGCCTGCATCGCCTCACGGGGCTCGAACAGGACAAGCTGATCGAAGAGTACAAGGTGCTGCTGGAGAAGATCGCCGAGCTGCTGGAGATTCTGGGCAGCACCGAGCGGCTGATGCAGGTGATCCGTGAAGAGCTGGAAGCGGTGGTCGAGGAGTACGGTGACGAGCGGCTGACGGAAATTACCGCCTCGCGCCAGGATCTCACCATGGCGGACCTGATCACCGAGGAGGATATGGTGGTCACCATTTCCCACGGCGGTTACGCCAAGAGCCAGCCCCTGGACAGCTACCAGGCTCAGCGCCGTGGTGGGCGCGGCAAGTCCGCCACCGCGATCAAGGACGAGGATTACGTGGCGCACCTGTTGGTGGCTAACACCCACGATACCATCCTCTGCTTTACCAACCGGGGTAAGGTTTACTGGCTCAAGGTCTACGAGATTCCGCCGGCCAGCCGCACGTCCCGGGGGCGCCCCATCGTCAACATGCTGCCCCTGGAAGAGGGGGAGTGGATCACCACGATCCTGCCGGTGAACGAGTACACCGAGGACCATTTTGTATTCATGGCCACCGCCATGGGGACGGTGAAGAAGACCCCGCTGGTCAACTTCTCCCGCCCCCGCAGCAGCGGCCTGATCGCCCTGGCGTTGGAAGAGGGCGACACCCTGATCGGTGCGGCCATCACCAACGGTCGCCAGGAAGTCATGCTGTTCAGCGACCAGGGCAAGGCCGTGCGCTTCGAGGAGGCGCTGGTGCGGCCCATGAGCCGAACCGCACGGGGTATTCGCGGTATTCGCATCCATGAGTCGGCCCGGGTGATCTCGCTGATCATTCCCGAGGAGGGTGGTCGGGTGTTGACCGCCAGCGTCCATGGCTACGGCAAGCTCACCCCGTTGTCGGAATTTCCGGTCAAAGGACGGGGCGGCCAGGGGGTAATCGCCATGCAGATGTCCGAGCGCAATGGCGAGCTGGTGGGTGCTGTCCAGGTCTTTGACGGTGATGAGGTGATGTTGATCAGCGACCAGGGAACCCTGGTGCGCACCCGTACCGACGAGATCTCGGTGCTGAGCCGCAACACGCAGGGGGTTACCCTGATCCGCGTTGTCGAAGGCGAAAAGCTGGTTGGCGTGGCCCGGGTTCAGGAGCCTCAGGACGCGGACGACGACAGCGAAACCGATGACGAGGACGCGGCTGCCGCCGAGGCTGTCGAGGAGTAACCAGGGGCGGCCTTATGGCCGCTGAGCATTCCCCGGGGGCTTCGACAAGCCCCGCGCTAGCAAGAGCCGAGCCCATGAGCGATCAGGAGCAGCAGCTGGGCAAGCTGCGCCAGGAAATAGACCGTATCGACCAGCAGATTCTGCAGCTGGTCAGTGACCGCGCCCGCTGTGCGCAGCAGGTGGCGGAGGTGAAGCAGACCGCGCCTGACCAGGGGGCGGTGTTCTATCGTCCCGAGCGAGAGGCCCAGGTGTTGCGCCGGATTATGGACACCAACCCGGGCCCCTTGGATGGCGAGGAGGTGGCCAAGGTCTTTCGCCAGATCATGTCCGCCTGCCTGGCGCTTGAGCAGCCCATGCACATCGCGTTTCTGGGGCCCGAGGGCACCTTTACCCAGGCGGCGGCGCTCAAGCATTTCGGTCATTCTGTTATCAGCGTTCCTCTGCATTCCATCGACGAGGTGTTCAGGGAAGTGGAGTCGGGCGCGGCCCATTACGGGGTGGTGCCGATCGAGAACTCCACAGAGGGCATGGTCCATCACACCCTGGACATGTTCCGCGAATCGACCCTGACCATCTGCGGCGAGGTGGAGCTTCGCATTCACCAGCACCTGCTGGCGGCCGACGGGGTGGACCTGGATAACGTCAGTCGCATCTACTCTCACCAGCAGTCTCTGGCCCAGTGCCGGCGCTGGTTGGACGCCCGCTATCCCGGTGTAGAACGGGTGGCGGTGAGCAGTAACGCCGAGGCTGCTCGGCGTGCAGCCGCGGAGAAAGACGAGCAGGCGGTGGCGATTGCCGGCGATATGGCAGCCGAGCTTTACAACCTGAAGGCGGTGGTAGAGAACATTGAGGACCAGCCTGATAACACCACGCGGTTTTTGGTGGTGGGTAACCAGTTGACCGGCCCCAGCGGGCGTGACAAGACGTCGATGCTGGTGGCGGCCCGCAACAAGCCGGGGGCGCTGTATCACCTGCTGGAGCCTTTCCACCGCTTTGGTATCAGCCTGACCCGCATCGAAACCCGCCCCTCGGGGATGGGTACCTGGGGTTACATTTTCTACATCGATTGCGAGGGCCACTACTCCGACGCACCGATTCAAAAGGTGATGAAGGAGATCGGTGACGAGGCGCAGGAGCTCAAACTGCTGGGTTCCTACCCCCAGGCTGTTCTGTGAACGTCCTGCTGAACCATTAATCCAGGTCAGGGAGACTATTGTGAGTTGTGATTTTCAAGCGCTGGCGGCGCCGGGGGTGAGGGGGCTGCAGCCCTATGTGCCCGGCAAACCGGTTGAGGAGCTGGAGCGAGAGCTGGGTATTGCCAATATCGTCAAATTGGCCAGCAACGAGAACCCCTTGGGACTGAGTGAGGCGGCGGCAGATGCGATTCGCGCCGGGCTCGGGGAGGGCGCACGCTACCCGGATGGCAACGGCTATGCCCTGAAGCGGGCGCTGCAAGCCCGTTTCGGTCTTGAGATGTCCCAGATCACCCTCGGCAATGGCTCCAACGATGTGCTGGAGCTGGTGGCCAGGGCCTTCCTGTCCCCGGGGGCAGAAGCGGTTTTTTCCCAGCATGCGTTCGCCGTCTATCCCATCGTTACCCAGGCCATCGGTGCGACGGCGGTGGTCACGGCGGCGAAAGATTGGGGGCACGACCTGGATGCCATGGCGGCAGCCATCAGTGACAAGACCCGGGTGGTTTTTATCGCCAACCCTAACAACCCCACCGGGACCTGGATCGACCGCGACACGCTGGTCGGTTTTCTGGACCGGGTGCCGGAACGGGTGGTGGTGGTGCTGGATGAGGCCTACACCGAGTATGTGGACTCCTCGCGTTTTCCTGATGGCTTGGCGCTGCTGTCCCGCTATCCCAATCTGGTGGTGACCCGTACCTTCTCCAAGGCTTATGGGCTCGCTGCCTTGCGTATCGGCTACGCCGCCTCCAGCGCCGCGATTGCCGACCTTCTCAACCGGGTGCGTCAGCCGTTCAATGCCAATAGCCTGGCCCAGGCGGCCGCCACGGCCGTGTTGGGTGATGAGGCTTACCTGGCCCGGAGCCGCGAGGTTAATCGCGCCGGAATGGCGCAGTTGGAGTCCGGTTTTGCCACGCTGGGCCTCGATTACATTCCCTCCGTCGGCAACTTCATCGCCGTGGATGTGGCCTGCGAGGCGGGGCCGGTGTTCGAAGCGCTGCTTCGTGAAGGCGTCATTGTGCGTCCGGTGGGAGGCTACGAGATGCCCAGACACCTGCGTGTCAGCATTGGTCTTGAGGCCGAGAACCAAGCCTGCCTGAGCGCGCTCAAGAAGGTGCTGGGCCGCTGATGCAGCCGCTGGGTCGTCTTCTGGTTATAGGCCTGGGCCTGATCGGCGGGTCTGTTGCGCTGGGGCTGCGTCGTCGTGGCTTCGCTACCAGGGTGGTGGGGTATGACCGTAATGCCGCCGAGCTGGAAGAAGGTTTGCGCCTGGGGGTGATTGACGAAGCCGTAACCGACCTCCATGGGGCGGTGTGTGCCGCTGATCTGGTGGTTATGGCGGTGCCGGTCAAGGTGATGGAAACCCTGATGGCGGACATTGCGCCGGCGCTTTCCAGCCAGACCATTCTGACTGATGTGGGCAGCGCCAAGGGTAATGTGGTGGCTGCCGCGGAGCGGGTGTTTGGGGAGGTGCCGCCCAACTTCGTGCCCGGGCATCCCATCGCCGGGTCGGAAAAGAGCGGGGTGGTGGCGGCCAACGGCGATCTTTATCGTCGGCACAAGGTGATCCTCACACCGTTAGCCCAGACCGACCGTCACGCGCTCAAACAGGTAACCCTTATGTGGGAGGCGCTGGAGGCCGAGGTGCATCACATGGAGGTGCACCGGCACGACGAGGTGTTGGCCGCCACCAGTCACCTGCCCCACCTGCTGGCGTTTTCCCTGGTGGACACCCTGGCCAACGACCATGAAAACCGCGACATCTTTCGCTACGCCGCCGGTGGTTTTCGTGACTTTACCCGCATTGCCGCCAGTGATCCTATGATGTGGCACGACATCTTCCTGGCCAATCGTGACGCTACCCTCAAGGTGCTGGACGAGTTTACCGCGGGTGTGGCGACGCTGCGCAGCGCCATCGAGCGGGGCGACGGCCAGGCCCTGCTCGGGGTCTTTACCCGTGCCAAGTCGGCGCGCGAACACTTTTCTCGAATTCTTTCCGGAACAGCGTATTCCTTACCTATGAACAACACCAATGTGAAATTCCGGGCGCTGCCCGGCGGCCGGGTGAACGGTCAGATCCGGGTTCCCGGCGACAAATCCATTTCTCACCGCTCGATTATGCTGGGCGCGTTGGCGGAGGGGGTGACCGAAGTCGAAGGCTTCCTTGAGGGCGAGGACAGTCTCGCCACGTTGCAGGCGTTTCGCGATATGGGGGTGGTGATTGAGGGCCCCTACCAGGGCAAAGTCACCATCCATGGCGTGGGTATGCGCGGGTTGCGTAAGCCCCCGGGGCCGCTCTACGTGGGCAACTCCGGGACTGCCATGCGGTTGTTTGCCGGTTTGCTGGCAGGACAGGCGTTCGACAGTGTGCTGACCGGTGATGAGTCCCTGTCCAAGCGGCCGATGGAGCGGGTGGCGGCTCCGCTGCGGGCCATGGGCGCCCAGGTGGAAACCGGGGCCGGGGGCTGTCCGCCGATTCGCATTACCGGCGGGGCCAAGCTGGCGGGTATCGACTACGACATGCCCGTGGCCAGCGCGCAGGTGAAATCCTGTGTCTTGCTGGCGGGCCTGTACAGTGATGGCGTAACTCGCGTCACGGAGCCCGCGCCGACCCGGGACCACACCGAGCGCATGCTTTGCGGGTTCGGCTACCCGGTGCAGCGGGAGGGGGCCAGTGCGAGCCTCGCGGGTGGCGGCAGGCTGACCGCAACCCGAATCGATGTGCCGGCCGATATCTCTTCGGCTACCTTCTTTATGGTGGCGGCCGCGATTACCCCGGGCAGCGATATTCTTCTGCAGCATGTGGGCATCAATCCGACCCGGGTGGGTGTGGTTAACATTCTGCGGGCCATGGGGGCGGATCTGGCGTTGGAGAATGAACGCGAGGTGGGCGGGGAGCCGGTGGCCGATATTAGGGTCCGCTATGCGCCGCTCAAGGGCATTGAGATTCCCGAAGCGCAGGTGCCGCTTGCGATCGATGAATTTCCTGCTCTTTTCATTGCTGCAGCCTGCGCCGAAGGCAGGACGGTACTGACGGGGGCCGAAGAACTGAGGGTCAAGGAGAGCGACCGGATTCAGGCCATGGTGGACGGTTTGCAGGCGCTGGGCGTCGACATAGAAGGCACCCCCGACGGCGCGGTGATTCAGGGCGGCCCCATCGCTGGGGGCCGGGTGAACAGCCTCGGGGACCACCGTATCGCCATGGCTTTTGCGATCGCTTCCCTGCGGGCTGATGAGGCCATCGAAATTGATGATTGTGCCAACGTTGCCACCTCTTTCCCCAACTTTGTCGAGCTGGCGCGTCGGGTGGGGATCCGTATTAACATTGAGGAGTAGATCGTGACCAAACAGCAGGCACCGGTGGTCACCATTGACGGGCCCAGTGGTTCGGGTAAAGGGACGGTTGCTAAATTGCTGGCCCAGGCGCTGGGGTGGCACTTGCTGGACAGCGGTGCGCTTTACCGGGTTCTGGGGCTGGCGGCCCTGCACCACGGGGTCGATTTGGATGATTCCGACGCCCTGGAAGTGCTGGCTGCGCACCTTGATGTTCAGTTCAAGAGCGAAGCCGGTGAGGAGGGGGTGCGGGTGATTTTGGAAGGTGAAGAGGTCACCCAGGCGATTCGCAGCGAAGAGGCGGGCCGGGCGGCGTCTATCGTGGCGGCGGTAGAGTCGGTGCGCAGGGCATTGTTAGGCCGCCAACGTGACTTTGCCGAGTTGCCGGGGCTGGTTGCTGACGGTCGGGATATGGGTACTGTGGTCTTCCCGGAGGCCCCGGTAAAAATCTATCTGGACGCCAGCGCAGAAGAGCGCGCGAGGCGCCGTTATAACCAGTTGATAACAAAGGGGGCCGGTGCTAGTCTTCAAAAAGTGCTGGAAGACATTCAGGCACGGGATGATCGTGACATCAACCGACCCGTCGCCCCCCTGAAGCCGGCCAACGACGCTGTGGTGATAGACAGTACATCGATGTCCATAGAGGCCGTGCTTGATTGCGTGGTGGCGCAGGTCAAGGACAACTGCCTGTCTTGAGGGCGGGAGCTGGCGATCAAAGCTCCCCCCGTCCCGCGAGCGGGCTGGGAATAAATCATGGGCGAAAGTTTTGCTGAGCTCTTTGAAGAGAGCTTGAAAGATACTGATCTGCGGCCTGGTGCGCTGGTTACCGCCACGGTCGAGGCGATTGACGATGACTGGGTGACGGTCAACGCCGGGTTGAAATCCGAAGGCGTCATTCCCCGTCGAGAGTTCACCTCGGAAAATGGCGAGTTGAGCCTAGCGGTGGGGGATGAAGTCGAGGTGGCGGTGGTCAGCCTCGAGGACGGTTTCGGCAGTACCTCATTGTCCCGGCTCAAGGCCCGGCAGGCACAGGCTTGGCGTGAGCTGGAGACGGCTTACGAGTCGGGTGAAACCGTAGAGGGACAGATCGTCGGCAAGGTGCGGGGCGGTTTGACGGTGGAGCTGGACTCCATCCGCGCCTTTCTGCCGGGCTCTCTGGTCGATGTGCGTCCGGTCCGAGACACCACCCACCTGGAAGGCCAGACCCTTGAGTTCAAACTCATCAAGCTGGATGCCCGGCGCAACAACATCGTCGTATCCCGCCGGGCGGTGCTGGAAGAGGCCAACAGCGCCGACCGGGAAAAGCTGCTTAAGACCCTCACCGAGGGAATGGTGCTCAAGGGGGTCGTGAAAAACCTGACCGACTACGGCGCCTTCATCGATTTGGGCGGCGTTGACGGCTTACTCCACATTACCGACCTGGCTTGGAAGCGGGTACGTCACCCTAGCGAAGTGGTCTCTGTGGGCCAGGAGCTGGATGTCAAGGTGCTTCGTTATGACCGCGAAAGCGGGCGAGTTTCCCTCGGCCTCAAGCAGCTCGGCAAGGACCCGTGGGAGGGCATAAGCCAGCGTTACCCGGCCAATACGCGGCTCAAGGGGCGGGTTACCAATATCACCGATTACGGTTGCTTTGCTGAAATCGAGGATGGCATCGAGGGGTTGGTCCACGTTTCCGAAATGGACTGGACCAACAAGAACATTCACCCTTCCCGGGTGGTGCAGCTAGGCGAAGAGATCGACGTGATGGTCCTTGATATCGACGAGGAGCGTCGCCGTATCTCTCTGGGAATGAAGCAGTGCGTCGAGAATCCCTGGGAGACGTTTGGCAAGCAGCACAACAAAGGTGACCGGATTTCCGGGGTGATTCGTTCGATTACCGATTTCGGAATTTTTGTGGGGCTGGAAGGCGGAATCGACGGACTTGTTCACCTCTCGGATCTGAGCTGGGAACAGCCCGGGGAGGAGGTGGTTCGCGAATATGCCAAGGGCGACACACTGGAAACTCAAATCCTGGCTATCGACCAAGAACGGGAGCGGGTGTCTCTCGGGGTTAAACAGTTGGAAGGCGACCCCTTCATGGGCTTCGTCGCCGAGCACGATAAGGGGGCGCTGGTCACTGGCGAAGTGATTGCCGTAGAGCCTCGAGGGGCCACCCTGCAGCTGACCGAGGGGGTTGAGGCTCAGCTGAAAGCCTCCGAGCTTAGCGTGGATCGCGTGGATGATGCCGGCACGGTGCTCAAGGTGGGCGAAACCATCGAAGTGGCTATCATCAATGTGGACCGTAAGAAGCGGTTGATAGGCGTTTCGCTCAAAGCCAAGGCGCAGAGTGAAGACCGGGCCGCCATGAAGGCGCTTAAAGAGCAGCAAATCGAGACGGGACCGACAACCATCGGGGACCTGATCAAAGAGCAGTTGGGAAAGAAAACTTAATCAGGACCAGCCTTCGCGGGTGTCCTTCGTTTCGATGAAGGGTGAAAGTTGCTCGGGACCGGTAATGGCGACTAGGGGACGGCTATGACAAAGTCTGAGCTGATCGAACGCTTGGCAATGAGGCACGAAGATCTGTCAGTTAAAGATGTGGAGCTGGCAGTAAAAACGATGCTAGACCATATGACTGAAGCGCTCTCCAGCGGGGAGCGCATCGAGATACGCGGTTTTGGTAGTTTTTCCCTGCATTACCGTGCACCACGGGTAGGGCGTAATCCGAAAACCGGCCAGGCGGTTGAACTGGACGCTAAGTATGTGCCGCACTTCAAGCCGGGTAAGGACTTGCGTGAGCAGGTGAACGACAGCATGAAACAGGGGCGTTAACCGCCAGGATTGGTTCAATGACAATGAGGCATTTTCGGTGCGCTTAATCAAAACGTTTCTGGCGGTGGCCTTTATGCTGCTGCTACTGTTGATCGGAATCCTCCTGACGGTAAACAATCAGCAGCAGGTGGCGATCGATTTGGTCTTTTTTCAATCGCCCGCCAAGAGTGTGGCGTTGTGGCTGGTGCTCAGCTTTCTGCTGGGTGCCGTACTCAGCGTGGTGTTGGGTGTTTTGTCCATCATGGGGCTAAAAGCCCGTCTACGAAATACGCGGCGTAAGCTGGACCACTCGCGTAAAGAACTGGATAAGCTGAGGACCTTGAACCTCAATAACGGTTGATGATGGGCGATTACCTGCTGATCGTTCCGCTCGTTCTGGCGTTGGCCATTGGCTGGTTGCTGGGGCGCCGGGACCGACGTAAGCAGCAACTGGAAAATTATACTGAGCGGCTGCGGCACGAGTACTTCAGCGGTCTTAATCATCTCATCGACAACAATACCGATGAGGCGATCGAGAGTTTCATCAGTGCGTTGAAATACAACAGCGAAACCGTCCCCATTCGCTTGGCGCTCGGGACGCTGTTCCGGCGCCGGGGTGAGGTTCAGCGCTCCATCCAGCTTCACCAAGAGGTGTTGGCTCTTCCGTCTCTCACCGCCAAGGAATCTGTCCAGGTGCAGCTGGCGCTTGCTCATGATTACATGGCCGCGGGGCTGCTGGATCGTGCTGAAAATCTGCTTTTGGAACTATTGGGGGAGGGGAGTCGTGAGGACCGGGATACCACGGTTCGACTACTGATCGACCTCTACCAGCAGGAGAAAGAGTGGCATAAAGCTCTGAAGGTGGCAGAGCTGCTCAGTGATGACGACGGTGCCTTGGGTACCCGTCTGGCTCACTACCACTGTGAGTTGGCCCGGGTGGCGCTGCAGCGTCGCGAGTGGCAGGAGGCGCGAAAACATATCAAGGGGGCGCTCCAGGAGGACCCTGACTGTGTGCGCGCCTCCCTGCTCAATGCCGAGTTGGAGATGACCGAGGAGCGGTGGAAAGCCGCGATCAAGAGTCTAAAGTCTGTCCCGTTGCAGGATCCAGCCTTCGTCTCGGAGACGGTTCCTCTACTTGCCGAGTGTTATCGGCGGCTGAATGCCACCGGTGAGCTGCGGCGCTATCTGGAGCAGACCTTTGAGTATGCGCCTTCTACCACGGCGATGCTCCTGGTTGCCGATGAGATTGCCCGGGAGCAGGGCGATTACCAGGCCGGTGCCTACATTACCGAGCAACTCAAGCTGCGACCGTCAGTAAAAGGGTTTAACCGTTTGATCGACCTGCATCTCAAGCATGCGGGGGAGAGTGCCCGCGAAAGCTTGGGGGTGCTGCGCGGCCTGACCGGGCAGCTCGAACAGTCCAAGCCGGTCTATCACTGCCGCAACTGCGGCTTCTCCGGTCAGACACTCCACTGGCAGTGCCCGAGCTGCCAGGGTTGGGGGGAGGTCAGACCAATCCAGGGCCTGGAAGGCGAATAACCATCTATTTTGAGGAATTTTGAATGTCAGTGATCGCTCACCAAGGGCAGCGAGGTGAAGGCTCGCGGGTAATCGTAGCGCTAGATTATCCCGGCGCCGACCAAGCCCTGGAGATGGCGAGCCGGTTGGATCCTGGGTTGTGCCGGGTGAAAGTCGGTAAGGAGCTTTTTACCCGGGCGGGCCCCGGGGTGGTTGAAAAGCTGCAAGGGATGGGGTTCGAGGTGTTTCTCGATCTCAAGTTTCATGATATTCCCAATACCACGGCCAAGGCGGTGCAGGCGGCTGCGGAGCTTGGTGTGTGGATGGTCAATGTACACGCCAGTGGCGGGCGGCGGATGATGGAGGCGGCGCGTGAGGCGCTGGAAAATGTCAACGGCCCTCGTCCTTTGCTGATTGCTGTCACAGTATTGACCAGCATGGAGGCGACGGACTTGGCTGAAATAGGCCTTGATCGCTCACCGTTGGAACAGGTCCAGGCTCTGAGCGCGCTGGCGGCTCGGTCCGGTTTGGACGGGGTTGTCTGCTCAGCCCAGGAGGCAAGCCTGTTGCGGCGGGCACAGGGGGCCGACTTCCAACTCGTCACCCCGGGCATTCGCCCGACAGGGGCTGAGCGCGGCGATCAGCGCCGGGTGATGACCCCTGCTGAAGCGATTGAGGCGGGTAGCAGCTTCTTGGTTATCGGTCGCCCGATTACCGCGGCAGTGGATCCGGTCGCAGTGCTTGAAAAGATTCAGGCAGAGTTGCAAACCATTGTCTAAGCTTGCTTTTACTCGCGTAGGCGAGCGCTAAATAGTTAAAGACAAGGAAAGTTGCGTATGAAGCTAAAAGGAATTTCCGGCCTCGTGGCCGGTTTGCTCATGGGGTTGTCGCTCGGTGCAGGGGCGGCTGAGCCTGTTAATATCAATCAGGCCAGCGCCGCTGAGCTGGCCGCCGCGCTAAATGGCATTGGTCCGGTGAAGGCGCAGGAGATCGTCCGTTACCGGGAGCAGAATGGTCCCTTCAAGTCCGCCGACGACCTGCTGGCGGTAAAGGGGGTAGGGCAGGCACTCCTGGCGCGTAACCGTGAGTTGATTTTACCCGTCGCCGCTTCCCCTGCGGAGTAGTAGCGTACCAACAGAACGCCCGTGTGGGCGTTCTGTTATTGCTTGGTTGAGGGTTCAGGGGGTTGTTGCGCGGCTTCGCGCTCCAGACGTGCTTTGATTTTCAGGTAGTTGGGGGTTGGTCCCACGTCCTCGTAAACCGGGTCGCCCTCCTCCATTCGAATGACATTAGGACCTGCGATGTAGGGCATCTTCTCTTCGACTTCGCGCAGTGCGTGAGTCAGTAGGTTGGCGACAATCTCTTCCTGTGGAATTCGATAGACCTCGGCCAGCGCTTCAAGCTTAATCATATCCTCGTTCGCAATTGCCACTTCCCGGGTGGTTTTGGGGTGGTACTCAATGCAGTGGCGCTCCCAATCTTTGAGCATTTTCCCGATCGGGGTGTTGGGCATGGTTACCTCCGTATGCCGTTAACGGATGAATCTTTTTTAGTGTAGATGGTCATAGCCGGCACCCGGCAAATTATGCCCTTTCAACCCGGGGGCACTGGCTCTATAATTAGCCGTTTTTGTTAATCAACCTAAGACCTTTTGGGGATTTTAAATGGCTATTGAACGTACCCTCTCCATCATCAAGCCTGACGCTGTGGCCAAGAATGTTATCGGTAAAATTTACAGCCGCTTCGAAACCAACGGCCTGAAGATCGTTGAGGCGAAGATGCTGACCCTGGACCGCGAGCTGGCCGAAGGCTTTTATGCGGAGCACAAGGGGCGTCCGTTTTTCGAGGCGCTGGTCGAATTCATGACCTCCGGCCCGGTCATGGTTCAGGTGCTGGAAGGCGAGAATGCTATCGCCAAGAACCGTGAACTGATGGGCGCGACTAACCCCAAGGAAGCGGCCGAAGGCACCATCCGCGCGGATTTCGCCGAGTCCATCGACGCTAATGCTGTCCATGGCTCCGACTCGCCGGCCTCCGCCGAGCGGGAAGTGGCTTACTTCTTCGGCGCCTGATCGAAGCTTCAGCGCCGCCGTTCCGGCGGCGCTTTTCAATCTCCAACCCAATGTGATGACAATGAGCACAGCCGCTGCCAAGGTTAACCTGCTGGGGCTTTCCAAGCCCAAGCTGGAGGCTTTCTTCGAGAGTATCGGGGAGAAAAAGTTTCGCGCCACCCAGGTGATGAAATGGATTCATCAGGCCGGTGTCGACAGTTTCGACGACATGACCAACGTCAGCAAAGCGCTGCGGGCAAAGTTGGAAGCGATCGCGGAGATTCGTGAGCCCGAGGTGGTATTGGAAGATATCTCCAGCGATGGGACCCGCAAGTGGGTCATACGCATGGAGGGGGGGAGCTCGGTGGAAACCGTGCTGATTCCCGATGGCGAGCGCAAGACGCTTTGTGTCTCCTCGCAGGTGGGCTGTTCGTTGAACTGCAGTTTCTGTTCGACCGGCAAACAGGGCTTTAACCGCAACCTTACTGCCGCAGAGATCATCGGTCAGTTGCGGGTCGCCATTAAGTCTTTCGGGCCTTTTGAACCCAAGGATCCGCGTCGGGTGACCAACGTCGTGTTGATGGGGATGGGCGAACCACTGATGAACTTCGAGCCGGTGGTCGACGCCATGTCGTTGATGATGGAGGACAATGCCTACGGCCTTTCCAAACGACGGGTTACTCTGAGTACAGCCGGGCTTGTGCCGGCTATCGACCAGCTGGGGGAGGTGAGTGACGTTTCCCTGGCGCTATCGCTCCATGCCCCCAATGATGAGCTGAGAAATGAGCTGGTTCCCCTGAATAAACGGTACCCGATCAGCGAGTTGATGGCCGCGACTCGGCGCTACCTGGACCGTTGCAACGACAAGCGGGTGGCGACCGTTGAATACACCCTTATCGATGGGGTGAACGATCGGCCCGAGCATGCCCACGAGCTGGTGGCATTGTTGCGGGATCTGCCTTGTAAGCTCAACCTGATTCCCTTCAATCCGTTTCCCAATTCTGGCTACCGGCGGGCCAAGAAAGCCGCTATCGAGCAGTTTCGATCGATCACCACCCGGGGCGGAGTCATTACCACGGTGCGCAGTACCCGCGGGGATGATATCGACGCAGCCTGCGGACAGCTGGTGGGCCAGGTTGACGATAGAACAAGGCGCAGTCAAAAATATATCCCCGTCAAGCAGGATTTGTCGGCCGCTGGGCCAGGCTAAGGAGAGGGTGTGAGAGCAGTCGGGTATCTGTTGTTGTGTGCCATGCTGTTGGGAGGCTGCGCCACCCAAACCACCGTGGATGGCCGTGCTGCCAAGCAAGGCTCTAAAGAGGAGCGTTTAGAAGCTTGGAACAGCGTGGCCCGTGAATATATTCAGCTGGGGCAGTACGAAGAGGCGAAGCGTCCTTTGAAGCAGGCGCTGGAGGTGGACCCGAAAGCGGCCTCCTCATTAACGCTGCTGGCGCTGGTGTTTCAGAGTCAGGGTGAAACCGAAATTGCCGAGGAGTATTACCGAAAGGCGCTTGAGGGCGATCCCGACAACGCCATGGTTAACAACAACTATGGTATTTTCCTGATGTTGCAGCAGCGTCATGCAGAGGCGTGCGGTTACCTCGAGGCGGCCGCACGGGATCCGCTGTACGAGCAACGCAGCGCGACCTTGGAAAATTTGGCCAGCTGTTATCGTGTTACCGGTCAGTCGGCGGAGGCGGAAAAAACCTACCGTCAGGTGCTGCGGTTGGATCCCAATGCCAGTCAGGCCATTCTCGCGTTGAGCGAATTGGCGTACCAGCGGGGAGAGTACGGCCAATCCTGGCAATTGTTCAGCCGGTTTTCCAAACTGGTTAATCTGCGCCAAGTTGAGCATAACGCGCAAAGCCTGTGGCTGGGGATTCGGCTCTCCCGCCAGGGGCAGGACCCGGGCATGGCGGCGACCTATTCGCTATTGTTGAAGAACCTTTATCCGCAGTCCCGGGAGTACCAACTCTACAAGGAGTCGCGTCAATGACCGAGATCGATCCAATGTTGGGAACGCACTCGGAGTCCGGCCATCAGGAGCTGCCGGGAAAACAGCTGAAAGCGGTACGTGAAGCACGCGGGCTGAGCGTTCAGGATGTGGCCACCCGTCTCAATATATCTGAGGCTTACGTCAGCGCGCTGGAAGCCACCGACCTCAGCAAGCTGCCCGGTATTGCCTTTGTTAAGGGATATATGCGGGCGTACGCGCGCTTCGTGGGGCTTTCCGGTGATGAGCTGGTTGCCGAAATCGACAGGATGGTGGGGCGTGAAACCATCGAGCGACCGGTGACCAGCATCAACAAGGTGGGGCAGCAGGCTAAGTTAAGCGACCCTCTGATCCGGATTTCGGTGGTGCTGTTCGCGGCGGCGTTGATCGCCGCCAGCCTTTGGTGGTGGCAGGGTCAGTCCCGCGCGCCTGTGGCGACACCTGAGGGAGTGGAGGCACCAGTGGCGCCAGAGTCGGATGCCGCAGCGGCGCAGGAAGCGGCGTCGGATCCGACCGATATTCAGAGCCGCCTGTCCCAGCGTGAGACTGAATCGACGCCTCCGGAGGTGTCCGAGCCTGAAGCGGCTGATGAGGCTGATGAGGCGGAGCCGACCTACCTTAGCCCTGAAGAGATTGAACGCCTCAGTAAAGAGCTGGAGGCCGAAGGGGCGGCGGAGCCGGCCAGTGCAGAAACCGCATCGCAAGCCGCTCCTGAGGCAGCGACCGCAGCTGATACGGCGGAGCGTGCGGCGACAGCGACGGAAGAGAAACGCTTGGTCATGACCTTCACCGACGAGTGCTGGGTGGCGATCCGTGATCAGGAGGACAACCTTCTCTATGCCAGTAACAAGAAGGCCGGCGAGTCGCTGGAGTTTTTGGTCGAGGAGCCCGCTCGCCTGCTGGTCGGTCGTGTATCGGCGGTCTCCATGGCGGAGCTGGGCGGTGAGCCGCTCGACCTTCAGTCCGTGGCCCGTCAGAACGTGGCGCGACTGACGCTCGATTAACGCCCGGTGTTCTAAAAGTAGTAGGAATTCAACTTTGTCCAAAATCAAAGCCATTCGTGGAATGAATGACATTCTTCCGGAGCAGACGCCGGTCTGGCGTTATCTGGAAGCAACCGTGGAGTCGGTGCTTGGGCAGTACGCCTACAGCGAAATTCGCTTGCCGGTGGTCGAAAAAACCGACCTTTTCAAGCGCTCCATCGGCGAGGTCACCGATATCGTCGAGAAGGAGATGTACACCTTCTTGGACCGTAATGATGAGAGTCTGACCCTGCGCCCGGAAGGGACCGCTGGCTGTGTGCGGGCGGGGGAGGAGCATGGGCTCCTGTACAACCAGACCCGTCGCCTCTGGTACCGGGGGCCGATGTTCCGCTATGAAAAACCCCAGAAAGGACGTTACCGGCAGTTTCACCAGATCGGCGTCGAGACTTTCGGCATGGCGAGTGCAGAGATCGATGCCGAGGTGATCATGGTCTCCGCGCGTCTCTGGCAGGCGCTCGGGCTGCTGGACTCCGTGACGCTGCAGCTAAACTCCCTGGGTAGCAACGAGGCGCGAGGCCGTTACCGGGAGGCGCTGGTCGCATACTTGGAGCAGCACCTGGATCGCCTCGATGAGGATTCCCGCCGGCGCTTAGCCAGCAACCCGTTGCGTATATTGGACTCCAAGGACGAGGGAACCCAGGCGGTGCTGGCTGGTGCGCCCGTGCTTGCCGACTACCTTGATGATGACTCCCGTGCCCACTTCGAGCAGCTCCGCGCGCTTCTGGACGGCGCCGGTATCGATTACGAAATCAACCCGCGGCTGGTTCGAGGACTCGATTACTACTGTAAAACGGTGTTCGAGTGGGTAACCGACAAGCTGGGTGCCCAGGGCACGGTCTGTGCCGGCGGTCGCTACGACGGTTTGGTTAAACAGCTGGGGGGGCGGCCGACCCCCGCGGTGGGCTTTGCCATGGGGATTGAGCGGCTGGTGCTGATGCTGGAAACCCTGGATCTTGTGCCTGCTCATTTGCGTCAGCCCATGGATATTTACCTGGCGGCCGAGCACAAGGGTATCCAGCACCAGCTGGTGGCTCTGGCAGAGCAGTTGCGCAGCGAACTGCCCGGGCTGCGGGTGATGAGCCACTTTGGTGGTCTGAAGAACATCAATAACAAGGCGCGTCAGAGCGGGGCGCCCCTGGTTGCTCTGGTTACTCAACCGGAGGAGGGGCTGCGGGTAACCCTCTGGGATGGGGATACGCCGTATCACGGTCTTGAGCCGAAGGCGCTCAAAGAGCACCTGCAGAACTGGCTGAGCGCCAGCGCCAACTAAAACACCTTATTTGATCGAGGAGGCCCCGGTGGCTGAATTGCGTACCGAAGAAGAACAAGTTGAAGCGTTGAAAAACTGGTGGCGGGAGAACGGCCGCTCCACATTGCTGGGGGTTGGGCTCGCGGCACTGGCGGTGTTCGGATGGAAAGCCTGGCAGCAGCATGAGCAGCAGACAATGCAGGCGGGTGCGATGGCCTATCAGAGCCTGATGACCGCAGCCGCTACACAGCCCGGCGCGCAGTTGGATGGCGAGCGGCGCAAAACCGCGACCCACCTGGCGGGGCAACTGAAGGAGGAGCACCAAGACTCTGCCTATGGCCTATATGCCGCGCTCTGGTTGGCCAAAAGTGCGGCCGAGACCGGTAACCTTGACCAAGCCACAGCGGAACTCGAGTGGGTGCTCGCCCAAGAGCCCGAAAGCGCCATTGCCGAGGCGGCCCGCTTGCGCCTCGCCCGGTTGAAACTGGCCCAGGGCGACCCTCAGGGTGCATTGGCCCGCTTGGAAGGGGCCGCTGAAGAGGGGTTCCAGGCAGCGTTTTACGAGATTCAGGGGGATGCTTATCAAGCCCTCGGCGAAGAAGGTAAGGCCCGTGCTGCCTATGAGAGCGCCCTGGCGGCGTCCGCGAACGGCGGCCATCCGCTGCTCAGCATGAAGCTGGATGACGTGGCGGCCATCGGGGCCCAAGATGGGCAGTAGGTTGCGACTGCTGGCGCTGGCCGCGGCCCTGCTGTTGAGCGGATGCGGTTCGTGGGGCGGGGACGGGGAAATCGAGCCCAGTCCTCTAGTGGATTTCGAGCCTCAGGCCGAATTTCAAACGCTCTGGTCGGTTAGGATCGATCAAGGGTTGGGGGAAAAATACCATCAGTACCAACCGGCGTTGCTAGGCAACCGCATTTATGTCGCTAATTACGAGGGCACCCTGACGGCGTTTAACCAGGATAACGGGGAGCGCCTGTGGGAGCGCGAACTCGGACTGCCTGTCAGCGGTGGGGTCGGAGTCGGTGACGGAAAGATCGCGCTGACCACCTATGACGGGGAGGTTCGCGTATTTCGCGCGCTGGACGGTGCTGAGCTGTGGCAGGCCCGGTTGAGCAGCGAGGCGCTGGTGCCGGTACAGATCAACCAGGATATCGCGCTGGTGCAGACCATCGATGGCCGGCTGACCGCCTTCGATGCTCAGTCCGGTGGGCGGCGCTGGCAATACAGCGCCCAGATTCCGAGTCTGACCCTGCGCGGCACCAGTACGCCGTTGCTGACCGACGACACCAGCTATGCCGGCTTTGCCAACGGTAAGGTGATTGCATTGAACAATGCGACCGGTGAGCCGCTCTGGGAAAGCCGGGTCGCGATCCCGCAGGGTAAAACCGAGCTGGAGCGGATCGTTGATGTCGACGGTCCGTTGATGCTGGATAAGGGCGTGCTCTACGTCACCAGTTACCAGGGGCGTCTGGCGGCACTTTCTGTCCGCGATGGTCGGCAGCTCTGGGCTGCCGAGGCGTCCAGCTACCAGGGCGTGGGTCTGGGGGACGAGCAACTCTTTTTGAGTACCGCGCAGGACCATGTCCAGGCTTATGGGCGTCGGGGTTATGGCCCCTTGTGGGAGCAGGAGGGACTTTATTTCCGCCAGCTCAGCTCCCCCTCGATACTGGACGGTGCGGTAGTGGTCGCTGATTTCGAAGGCTACGTACATGCCCTGGCGGCCGAGGATGGCGACTTCCTGGCCCGTACCCGGGTCGACGCCGACGGCGTGCGCGGGCCTTTGTTGGTAGCGAACGACCGGCTCTATGTGCTGGGTAATGGGGGCAGACTCTCGGCGTTGACGCTTAAACCCGAGTAACGGCTCCTTGACTGACAGGCGGCCCCATTTGTTGGTGGCTGCCTGTTTTGCGTTTTTAAAACTCTTTAGGTTGTAATGCCATGAATCCCGTAATAGCCCTGGTGGGGCGTCCCAATGTGGGCAAGTCGACGCTCTTTAACCGCTTGACCCGCTCGCGCGATGCGCTGGTCGCCGATTTTCCGGGGTTGACCCGTGACCGTAAATACGGCGAGGGGCGCCTGGATGAGCGCGACTTCATCGTCATTGACACCGGGGGCATCAGCGGCGACGAAGCGGGTATCGACTCGGCGATGGCCGAGCAATCGCTGTTGGCCATTGAAGAGGCCGACGCGGTGCTTTTTCTGGTTGACGGTCGTGCCGGGCTCAATCACGCCGACGAGCTGATCGCTCAGCACCTGCGCCAGAGCGGGAAACCTTATTTTCTAGTGGTCAATAAAATCGATGGCGTGGACCCGGATGTGGCCATGGCGGACTTTTACGCCCTGGGACTCGCGGTGCCGGTGCCCATTGCTGCGTCCCACGGGCGTGGGGTGCGAAACCTGATCGAGCAGGTGCTCGACGGGTTTCCCGCGCCGGAGGCGGAAGCCGACGAAGAGAAAGACCAGGGCATCCGCATGGCCGTCATCGGCCGCCCCAATGTTGGTAAGTCCACCCTGGTCAATCGCATGCTGGGAGAGGACCGGGTGGTGGTGTATGACCAGGCCGGAACCACTCGGGACAGCATCTACATCCCCTACGAGCGTCATGGGGAGCCTTACACCCTGATCGACACCGCAGGTGTGCGCCGCCGCAAGAATATCAAGGAGGCGGTGGAGAAGTTCTCCATCGTCAAGACCTTGCAGGCGATCAAGGACGCCCATGTGGTCATCGCCGTGATGGATGCCCGTGAGGGAATCACCGAGCAGGACCTGCACATGTTGGGTTTTGCCCTGGATGCGGGGCGGGCGCTGGTTATCGCCGTCAACAAGTGGGACGGGATGAACGCGGAGGAGCGAGAAGATGTGCGTCGCCAGTTGCAGCGCCGTCTGGTATTTGCCGATTTTGCTAACGTCCACTTTATCTCGGCGCTGCACGGCACGGGGGTCGGTAACCTCTATGAGTCGGTTGACGAGGCCTACGCCAGCGCCATGGGTAAATGGCCGACCAGTCAGCTCACGCGTTTGCTCGAGGATGTGATCGCAGATCATCAGCCGCCGCTGGTCAACGGCCGGCGCATAAAGTTGCGCTACGCGCACCAGGGCGGCTCCAATCCGCCGCTGTTCATCGTCCATGGCAACCAGGTAAACCAGCTGCCAGATGCTTATAAGCGATACCTTCAAAACCGCTTTATTGCCCAGTTGAAAATCAAGGGAACGCCGGTCCGGTTCGAGTTCCGCTCCGGCAGCAACCCCTTCGAGGGGAAAAAGAATGTGCTGAGCCGGCGCCAAGTGGCGAAGAAAGAGCGGCTGGTACGCTTTTCCAAGAAGAGCAAGGCCAAGGCGAAAAAACGCTAGGTTATGGGCTTAACGAGTGTGAATAGCCGGCTGCCGGTCGGCGTTTTTGACTCGGGCGTCGGCGGCCTGACGGTTCTGCGATCCATACATCGCGCACTGCCCGCCGAAAATTTGCTGTATCTCGGGGATACCGCGCGGGTTCCCTATGGCACCAAAAGCCCGGAGTCGGTCTGTCGTTACGCGCTCCAGGCGTCGCGGGCCCTGGTTGAACAGGGCGTTAAAGCGCTGGTCGTTGCCTGTAATACGGCCTCGGCTGTGGCCCTGGATGCCTTGCGTCAGGCCTACCCCGGTCTGCCGGTCATTGGAGTGATCGAGCCCGGTGCGCGTGCTGCCTGTGCCGCGACCCGCAGCAAAGGGGTTGCTGTAATAGCCACGGAGAGCACCATTCTCGGCGGTGCCTACGAACGTGAAGTGGCGGCACTGGACTCGGAAATACAGGTTTACAGTCGTGCCTGCTCACTCTTTGTCGCCCTGGCGGAAGAAGGTTGGGTGGAGGGGCCTCTGCTTGAGCAGGTGTTGGCCCGTTATCTTGATCCCCTTTTGAAGGTCGACGGCCTACCGCGTGGTGACATCGACTGCCTGGTTCTCGGCTGTACTCATTTCCCGGTGCTCAATCAGGCCATCGCCAAGGTGGTAGGTGAGGGAGTCACCCTGGTGGACTCGGCGGACACGACGGCCCAAGCGCTCAAAGAGTACCTGATGGAGAGTTACGGTCCACCGCCGTCTGCGGCGCAGGTGGGAGAGGTCCGCTTTATGGTCACCGACGGCGCGGCGCGTTTTGCCCGTGTCGCGGCGCAGTTTTTTGGTCGCCCCGTTCGTGCCTCAGATGTGGAGCTGGTGGACCTGTCGATTAGCCACGATCCGGTGTTGGCAGCGAAGTTAAAAAATATTTAAAAAAGCCGTTGACGGCAGGAAACGGGGCTGTAGAATACGCCCCCACGTTGTCGCTGAGGCGGCACACGAAGCCAGCCGGCAGACAAGTTTTCAAACAAATTTCTCTGCAAAACAAGTTGACTTCGAAATCGGTTGAGATAGAATCTCGGCCCCGCTTGAGGAAAGCGGAACGCTCTTTAACAAATCGACCATGCAATTCGTGTGGGCGCTTGCCGGGATAGGTTGTAAAGACTTATCGAAGCAAGTGACTCGTGAATTCATAGAACTATTCGTACTTACGAACAGTTAAGTATTCCAGTTTTTGCTTTGAGCTAGATTTTAGTCACTTTCGAGTGGCGACAAATTTAAACTGAAGAGTTTGA
>NZ_JAEMGS010000018.1 GCF_017309075.1 Motiliproteus sp. SC1-56
TCCGGAACCACCTGACTCCATCCCGAACTCAGAAGTGAAACGGTCCAGCGCCGATGGTAGTGTGGGGTCTCCCCATGTGAGAGTAGGTCATCGCCAAGCGCCTTATCCTGAGAAACCCCCGGCACACCGTGCCGGGGGTTTTTCGTTTGGGCCGGCAGAATCTTAAACGGCGGGTTTCAATCGGTAGGTGGGGCGGGCGAACGAAAGGAAGGCTGGTTGGCTCCGTGCAAAAAAACGGGCAGCTAGAGCTGCCCGTCAGTGAAAACCGCTGGAGCGGGATTCACCCGATTTCGGTGACGCGCATCGACAGGTCGATGGATTTGCAGTCCTTGGTCAGCGCGCCGATGGAGATGTAGTCGACGCCGGTTTCAGCGTAGCTGCGCAGGGTTTCGTCTGTAATGCCGCCGGATGCTTCGAGTTTGGCGCGGCCGTCGGCATCTCTGACGGCGGTCCTCATTTCCGCCAGGCTGAAGTTATCGAGCATGATGATATCGGCTTGGGCGCCCAGCGCCTGCTTGAACTCATCCATGTTTTCAACTTCCACTTCTACCGGCTTTCCCGGTTCATTGGTGCGTGCCTGAGCGATGGCGTTGGCGATGGAGCCGCAAGCGGCGATGTGGTTTTCCTTGATCAGGAAGGCGTCGTAGAGTCCGATGCGGTGATTGAAGCACCCGCCGCAACTGACCGCGTACTTCTGTGCATTGCGCAGTCCTGGGAGTGTTTTGCGGGTGTCGAGCAGCTTGACTGAGGTGCCGCGGACCATCTCGGCATAGTCATGGGCGCGGGTCGCTGTGCCGGAAAGGGTCTGCAGAAAGTTGAGGGCGCAGCGCTCGCCAGTGAGCAGTGAGCGGGCCGGGCCTTCCAGCTCGAACAGGACCTGGTCGGCTTCGACCCGGTTACCGTCTGCCACAAGCCAGTGGAGCTGTACCTGTGGATCGACTTGCCGGAAGACCTCGTTGACCCAGTCGCGGCCGCAAATAATCGCGACTTCGCGAGCGATGACCCGGGCTTTGGCCTTCTGCGACGCGGGGATCAGGGCGGCGGTAATATCGCCGCTGCCGACGTCCTCCTGCAGGGCACGTTGAACGGTGAGTTCCAGGTCGGTTTTAAGGTGTGCGGGTACGGACATGGTTCCCTCTCGGGGCAGCAGCGGATTAACGATATTTCGAAGTGGCGCGAATTGTAGCAGAAAGGGGACAGGGCTTTATACTAGGCCCTTCGTTTCCTCGGACCTTTGCGGGAAAGCCATGGCACATTTCGAGGTGGTTGATCATCGTTTGCAGCAAGCCCGGTTTCAGCCCTCCCCCAATCACGGGGAGCGGCCAGCAGGCACAGCGATCGATCTACTGGTTATTCACAACATCAGCCTTCCTCCGGGGCAGTTTGGTGGGGACTGCATTGAGCGTTTCTTCCTGAATCAACTGGATGCCCACGAACACCCATTTTTTGCCGAGATTTCAGATCTTCAGGTTTCCGCCCACCTATTGGTTGACCGCTGCGGACAGGTTGTACAATTCGTGCCCTTTGATCGGCGTGCCTGGCATGCCGGCCGGTCCTGTTTCCAGGGGCGAGATGAATGCAATGATTTCTCCATCGGGATTGAGCTTGAGGGAACCGATGAAACACCTTACACCGATGCCCAGTATGAAGCGTTGGCCGGGATTAGCCGCGCGTTGATGAGGGCATACCCGGCGCTCTCCCCGGAGGGTATTGTCGGCCACTGTGATATTGCCCCGGGGCGTAAAAGCGATCCAGGGCCGGCGTTTGACTGGGCTCGGTTTAGCGCGCTTTTAGCGCAGGCTTAGGGTGGCGGAGGCCTTCAGGGAGGGCAAATGCAAATCAAGAAAAAGTGTTAGTAACGCGAACGATTAGCATTTATGATATCAATACACTGTCGTTAATAAGGTTATTCGGGCGTGGTTATGGGATCCCTGCTCAGCGTTAAAGGAATTGAGTGTCGTTACCAGCAACAGGCGGTCGTCAGCGATCTGTCGTTTGCTGTCCAGCCGGGCGAAATTGCCTGTCTGTTGGGCCCCAGCGGCTGCGGTAAAACCACGGTGTTGCGGGCCATCGCCGGGTTTAACGCCATATATGCCGGTAGCATTTCCCTGGAGCAGGAAGTGATTGCTTCGCCGGGGAACGGTATGGCTCCGGAGCGGCGTGGCATTGGTATGGTGTTCCAAGATTATGCCTTGTTTCCTCACCTCAATGTGCGTGACAACGTGGCCTTTGGGCTGCAGAAGTGGAGTGCACGAGAGCGACAGCAGGCGGTTACGCATCTGTTGGAGTTGGTTAAGTTACAGGGGATGGAGAATCGCTTCCCCCACGAGCTCTCCGGCGGTCAGCAGCAGCGGGTAGCCTTGGCTCGCGCGCTCGCTCCCAAGCCGCGCCTGTTATTGCTCGATGAGCCTTTTTCCAATCTGGACACGGAGTTGCGTCGCCAACTGGCCCAGGAAGTGCGGGACATTCTAAAGGAGGAGGGGATCTCTGCCATCGTGGTTACTCACGACCAGGACGAGGCGTTTACGGTCAGTGATAAGCTGGGCGTTCTGGCTGAGGGACGTCTGCAGCAGTGGGACAGCCCCTTCCAGGTGTATCACCAGCCGGCCAACCGCACGGTGGCCAGCTTTGTTGGCGAGGGCAAGTTTATTCGCGGGCGGGCCCTGGAAGGGGGGCTGGTGGAGACGGATATCGGGCTGGTCAAAGCGCAGCAGATGTCCTGGCAGGCCGGGGATGAGGTGGACGTGTTTTTAAGGCCGCACGAAATCGTGCCCGGGTGCAGCGACTGCGATGTGCGGGGCCGGGTGACCCGTAAGGAGTTTCTGGGAACCACCACCCTCTACACCTTTACCCTGGATAACGAACGCCAGGTTGAGTCCACCTTCATCAACGCGGACTTTCAGATGGGAGAGACCGTCGGGCTGAGAGTGGAAACGGATAACCTGGTGGCGTTCCCGGCCGCGTCCTGACCCTTGTCCTGTTGAGCCGTGGCGGCGTCCCCCCCCCTACGCCTTCTTCTCTTTAGCATCGGGGAGGGCTTTCCTGAGCCGGCTTAAGGCTCGCTGCAAGCCTCTCGGTGCATTGTGCTGACCTCCTCCGCTTCCCCCGGGATGATTATCCGCGCTCGGTGCGTCTTGAGCCGGCGATGGAACGGCTAAGCACGATTACCGGGATAATCCCCACCGCAACAATCATCAGCGCTCCCAGTGCGGAGGCCTCCAGCATTTCGTCGGAGGCGTACTGATAGACGTGGGTGGCCAGGGTGTCGAAGTTGAACGGGCGCAGAATTAGGGTCGCCGGCAGTTCTTTCATACAGTCGACAAAGACGATGAGTGCCCCGGTCAGGAGGCCACCGCGAATTTGTGGCAGGTGCACGTGGAACAGGGTCTGCAGGCTGTTGTAGCCCAGGGAGCGTGCGGCCATATCCATGGTAGGGGTGACCTTGGCCAGGCTTGACTCGACGGCGCCGTTGGCCACCGCCAGAAAGCGAACCACGTAGGCAAATACCACCGCAAAGAGGGTGCCGCTCAGGAGCAGCCCTGTGGAGATGCCGAAGAGGTTGTCCATCAGTTGGTCGAGGCTGTTGTCGAAAGCGGCGAAGGGCACGATCACACCGATGGCCAGTACCGCACCCGGCATGGCGTAGCCCAGGCTGGAAAGGCGTCCCATCAGACTCACTCCCCGGGTGGGGTAGAGGCGCTTGCCGTAGCTCAGAACGAGGCCGAGGGCGCAGGCGATGAGCGCCGCGGTGGCCGAGAGCACAAAACTGTTGCGGGCAATGGCGGCAAATTCCGGGGTCCAGGAACTCGCCAAATTGATCCAGGCGTAACGGCCCAGCACCCACACCGGAACCAAAAAACCGGCGGCCAGGGGCAGGGCGCAGACCAGCCAGGCACCCGCCGCACGCCAGCCGTGCAGGCGGAAAGTCAGCAGGGTGTTAAAACGGTCCGGGGCGCTGAAGTGGCGCTGGCGGGCTCTGCCCAGCCGCTCAAGGGTTATCAACAGTACTACGAACACCAGCATCAGGCTGGCGATCTGCGCCGCGCCGCCCAGGTTGCCCATGTTGAGCCAGGTGTCGTAAATACCGGCGGTCAGACTGCGCACGGCGAAGTAGTCCACGGTGCCGAAATCGTTGATGGTCTCCATGGAGACCAGGGAGAGCCCTACGGCAATGGCAGGCCTGGCCATGGGGAGTGAGACCCGTAGAAAGCTTTGCCAGGGGGTGCAGCCCAGGGTTCGGCTCGCGGCCTGGATGCTCATGGATTGCTCAAGAAAGGCCGCCCGCGCCAGCATGTAAACGTAGGGGTAGAGCACCAGGGTGAACATCAAAATTGCCCCGCCGAGGCTTCGGATCTCCGGGAACCAGTAGTCCCGGGCTGTCTGCCAGCCAAAGTAGGCGCGCAGGGTCTCCTGCACCGGGCCTGCGTACTCAAGCAGGTCGGTGTAGACGTAAGCGACGACATACGCCGGTACGGCGAAGGGGAGCAGCAGCGCCCACTCGAACCAGCGCTGGCCGGGAAAACGACACATGGTCACCAGCCATGCCGTGGCTACCCCGAGCAATACCGAGCCCGCCCCCACACCGACCATCAGTTTCAGGGTTGTGGTCACGTAGTGGGGCAGCACGGTATCGACCAGGTGGGCCCAGATGTTCTCCGTGGGGAACAGCGCCAGGTAAAAAACGGCAAAGACCGGCAGCACCACCATCAGCGCCACCAGGGTAACGGCGCTGGTCCAGCCGCCACTACCGCCGAAGCGAAGAAGGGTGCGCTGCTGTTTGGGTGGTACGTTCACGGGGGCATTCATGGGTTACGGCTCGACGGCCGGCCTTGAAAAGGCCGGGTTTAGAAACAAAAAAACGGCAGCCAGCGGGGCCGGACTGCCGTTATACGCTGATATCCTGGGATTATCAGTTATTGTAACCGACTTTATCAACCAGCTTGCTGGCCTGCTCTCGGTGCTTGGCGACTTCCGCCAGGCTCACCTCGTCGGCCTTGAATTCACCCATGTACTTGTTGATCAGGTTGGAGCGGGGCGTGTTGGGCCGCACCGGGAACTCGAAGTTCTCCTGAGCATACATGTACTGGGCCAGTTGCCCGGAAAGGAACTCCATCAGCTTGATAGCGTTTGCCTTGTTGGGGGCGTGCTCGGTCAAGGCAACACCGGAGATGTTCATGTGGGTACCGCGGTCTGCCTGGTTGGGGAAGATCAGGTTAACGGACTGGGCCCACTCGATCTGCTCGGGGTTCTTGGCGTTGGTGATCATCTTGCCGAAGTAGTAGCTGTTGCCGAGGGCGATGTCGCAGACGCCTTCCTTCACGGCCTTGACCTGGGCGCGGTCATTCCCTTGGGGCTTGCGCGCCAGGTTGTTCTTCAGCCCCTCAAGCCAAGCCTCAGCCTTCTCTTCGCCGTGGTGCTGGATCATGGAGGCGAACAGGGCGATGTTGTAATTGTGCTTGCCGCTGCGGGTGCAGATGCGGCCTTTCCATTTCGGGTCGGCCAGGTCCTCGTAGGTGCTGACTTCCCCTTCCTTGACCCGCTCCTTGGAGGTATAGAGGATGCGGGCGCGGGAGGTCAGGCCAAACCACTTGCCATCGGGATCGCGGTACTGGGCGGGGATGTTCTGCTCCAGCACGTCGCTCTCAACCGGCTGGGTCAGGTCCTTGTTGACCGCGTCCCAGAGCTTGCCAAAGTCCGAGGTGAGCAGCAGATCGGCGGGGCTGTTGCGGCCCTCGCGCTCTAGGCGCTCCAGCAGACCTTCTTTTGCGAAAACGACGTTGGTCTTGATTCCGGTCTCCTGGGTGAAGGCGTCCAGCATGGGCTCAATCAGAAAAGCCTGGCGGTAGGAATAAATGTTGACCTCTTCCGCAGCCTGAGCGGGGGTGGTCACCGCGGCGGCGACAGGAAGGGCGATAAGAGCAGCAAGGGGTTTCAGCTTTTTGAATGAGAACATTGGCAACGGCTCCTTGAGTTGCTGTTGATCTAAATACTAATGAGAAAGATTCTTATTTATCATTGAGCCAATGTCAACTACGTAGTCGGAAAAATTATTTACTGATTTAAAAAAGTCGGCCGAGGAGGGCGCTGAGCGCGGTTTCAACCCGTAATATGCGGGGGCCGAGGTGGACCGGCTGCAGGCCCGCGTCGATCAGCTTGTTGACCTCGTAGCCGATCAGCCCCCCCTCCGGTCCGATCACGAGCAGGGTGTTGGGGGCCGGCGTCTGCGGACCCGGGCAGGGGCTTGCCTGGTACGGGTGGGCGAGGAGCGCCCGCTTGCCAGCGACCAGGGCCGGTAGCCGATCTTCCACGAAGGGTTTGAAGCGCTTTTCCAGGCGGACGCGGGGAAGCTGGGTAGCGACCCCTTGCTCCAGCCCCAGCAACAGGTGCTCGTGAATGCGCTCGGGTGTCAGCCAGGGGGATTGCCAGTAGCTTTTCTCGACCCGGTAACTGTTGAACAGGATCAGCTCCTGCACACCGAAGGTGGCGCAGGTCTGAAAGATGCGCTTGAGCATTTTTGGCCGGGGCAGGGCCAGCAGCAGGGTCAGGGGCAGTTGAGGCGGAGGTATTTGGTCGAGAGTGACCTCCAGCTCAAGGGCCGTATCGGTAAGGCTGACCAACTGCCCGGAGCCCATCGGCCCGTCCACCAAGCCTACCCGCAGGGAATCCCCGGGGGCGGCGCTGTGCACGTCGCGGATATGCTGCAGGCGGCGACCGTCCAGGCGGACACGGCCGGGCGCAGTGAAATCGTCGGGGTTGAGAAGGATCAGGTTCATACGGTCGGCGTCCAGGCTGAGTGGCGCCCGTGGCGCGGAAGCAAATCGAGTTGAGGGCGTGGGCCAAAGATGCTGACCTTAACCGGGGTGGCGGGAGAAGACAACGGGGGCGGGGCCCCCGTGCTTGGGTGGATGAAAGGGTCAGTCGTTAAGCAGGAAAATGATCAGCCGCTTGGGGCCGTGTGCGCCCATCTGCAGCTTCTGCTCGATATCGGCGCTGCGCGAAGGTCCGGTGATCATGTTGACCGTGCGCGGCCAGGTGCCGCCCAGCTCTCGAACCTTCTGCCACGCCGCCTCGTAGGGGCCGACAATGGCGGAGCGGCGCAAGACTACCAGGTGGGTATCGGGAAGAAAGTTGAGGGTGGTGGGGCTCTGGGCGCCTGAAAGGAGCATCAGGGTGCCGGTTTCGGCGATGCCGGCAAAGGCTCCGGTCAGGCTGACGTGATCGCCGGCCCGTGCCACCCGCTCTTCGCGGGGCAGCTCTTCGGGCCAGGCAAGGGCGGTCAGCTCCGGTTCGCTGGCCATCACCAGGGGGCCGCCGCCGAGTTCCGGCAGCAGCTCTGCGACCTTGGCCGGGAGCGCCTCCAGGCGATCCAGCTCGTGCAACTCGGCAGCCGCCTCCAGTGCCATCTCCTTGAACAGGTTGACCTGCTCGTTAAAGGCGAGTGCGCTGCGTGCAGGAATGCAGTTCGCTGGGTGCGCCTTCAGTCGCTGGCGGACGTGGTCAAGTGCGTCGCCTTCGAGGGGGCCGCGGCCCAGGCCCCGGCGGATGTTGGCAAAGATCTGTTCGCGTGCGTTGCTCATATCAGTTCTCCTCCGCCTGGCGTTGCTGCTTTTTCCACTGGTCCATAAAGGTGCCGCCCTCGGGGGCGGGCATCTCCCGCCAGGCGGTCCAGCCCTTGCTCAGGGGCAGGGAGTGCACACGGCCTTTTTTGCCGGCCATCAGCTTGAGTCCGAAGCTGCCGGCGCGCGCCAGCCAGCGATAGAGTTTGGGGTGTCGGGTGAAGTAGGACCAGGCGCCAAGTCCCAGGCGCACCCCTTTGGGGGAGAGGTGGCGTTCAAATTCCCGCTCGCGCCAGTGCCGCATCATCTTAGGCAGAGGGATGCGGACCGGACACACTGATTCGCATTTGCCGCAGAACGTGGAAGCGTTGGGCAGGTGGCCGGCCTTGTCGATGCCGATCAGCTTCGGGGTCAGCACCGCGCCCATGGGGCCCGGGTAGACCCAGCCGTAGGCGTGGCCGCCCACGGCACCGTAAACCGGGCAGTGGTTCATGCAGGCCGAACAGCGGATGCAGCGCAGCATCTCCTGAAAGTCGCCGCCGAGCATCTCGCTGCGACCGTTATCCAGCAGCACCACATGGTACTCCTCGGGGCCGTCCTGGTCGTCGCTGCGTCGGGGGCCGGTGGAGAGGGTGTTGTAGACGGTAAACTCCTGTCCTGTGGCCGAGCGGGCCAGCAGGCGCTGGAACAGGGTCATGTCTTCCAGGGTGGGGACCACCTTGTCGATGGTGGCGATCACCACATGAACCCGCGGCAGAATCTGGGTGAGGTCGCCGTTGCCCTCGTTGGTGACGATCAGCGTGCTGCCGGTTTCCGCGACGCAGAAGTTGGCCCCGGTAATGCCCACATCCGCGGCCACGAATTGTTTGCGCAGCATCTCCCGGGCTTCTTGCATCAGTGCCGCCGGGTCATCGGTGCGCTCGGTGCCGTGCTTCTTGGAGAAAATGTCGCTGACATCGTCCAGGTTGAGGTGAATGGCCGGTGCGATTATGTGGCTGGGGTGGTCCTCGCGCAGCTGCAGGATGTACTCCCCGAGGTCGGTTTCAATCGGATGGACGCCGTGCTCCTCCAGGTAGTCGTTGAGGTTGATCTCCTCTGAGACCATGGACTTGCCCTTGGTAACCGTCTTGGCGTTGGCTTTGCGGCAGATGTCCAGGATGGCCTTGCGCGCCTCTTCCGCGTCCCGCGCCCAGTGGACCTGGCCGCCTTGCTCAATGACCTTGGTCTCGAACTGCTCCAGGTAGAAGTCCAGGTGCTCGATGACATGGTTTTTCAGGTCCCGGCCTTCGTCGCGCAGCTGCTCAAACTCGGGCATGCGGGCCACGGCGGCGGCGCGCTTGCCGGGAAACCCGTGGCGCAGGTTGCCAAGTGCCTTCTGCAGCGAGGGGTCGTGCAGGGCGGTCTTGGCCCGTTCTTTAAACTGGGGACTGTTGATCTGCATGGCGTCAGAGCTCCTTGGCCAGGTCATATTGGCTTTCGCCGATGGCGGGGGTGTCGGTCATGTTGGCCAGGACCTCGACCACGTGACGCACCTGCAGTGGGGAGCCTTCGCGCTTGAGCTTGCCGGCCATGTTCAGCAGGCAGCCCAGATCGCCCCCCAGCAGGGTATCGGCTTGGGTGGCGGTGGCGTTGCTGGTTTTGTTGGAGACCATGCGGTTGGAGATATCCGGGTATTTGACGCAGAAGGTGCCGCCGAAGCCGCAGCAGGTTTCCGCCTCTTCCATCTCGCTGATGTCAAGGCCGCCAACCTTTTCCAGCAATTGCCGGGGCTGATTTTTAACGCCCAGTTCCCGCAGGCCTGCGCAGGAGTCATGGTAGGTGACCCGGTGCTCGTAGTCGGCCAGGATGGCGTCAAAGTTGAGCACGTCGGTCAGGAATGAGGTGATTTCGTAGGCGCGTTCCGCCAGAGATTCAGCTCGCGCCCGGTAGGGGTCGTCCGGGGCGAACAGCGCCGGGTAGTGGTGCAGCATGCCGATGCAGGACCCGGAGGGGCCGACCACGTACTCAAAGCCATCGAAGGCGTCGATCACGTCTTTGGCCAGTCGCTTGGTCGAGGCGCGATCGCCGGAATTGAAGCTGGGCTGTCCGCAGCAGGTCTGGGTGCCGGGGACGTCCACCTGGCAACCGGCCATTTCCAGTAATTTGACGGTGGCGAAACCCACTGATGGGCGGAACATGTCCACTAGGCAGGTGACGAACAGACCGACCTGGGGACGGGGCGTTTGTTGGCTCATGGCAGTGACCGTTTCTCTTATTGTGGTTTGGGCAGGTCCGGCTGCCCCTGAACTAGGCGCACTGTAACCTAATGACAAGACGGTTATAATTTTAGCTGGCGAAGTGGTCTGACCAAGCATGGGGGCTTGCAGCTCAGACCGCACCCGCAGCTGTTTACAGTATGGCCAGTAATGGGGGATTGATGGGCGAGGCGGCAACGGGGTTGGTGGCACAGCTGGTTGATGAACTCGAGCGAAAGCTGCTGTTCGGGGATATCATCCCTGGCGATAAGCTGCCCGCGCAGCGGGCCATGGCGCAGGGCTTCGGAGTCTCCCGGGCCACGGTGCGCGAAGCGGTGTTTACACTGGAAAGTCGCGGTCTGGTGGAGACGTTCCATGGTGGCGGCAGCGTGTGCTGCAACCTGCTGGAGTCAGGGTACCCGGAGCCGGAGGTGAAAGAAGGTGGTGGCAGTCGCGAGTTGCAGCAGCAGGTGATGGAGATGCGCGAGATGCTGGAGGGGGAGGCGGCCTATTTTGCGGCGCGGCGGGCGACGCCGGCGCAGCGGGAGGCGCTGAGTCTGGAGTACGCCCGCATGCGTGAACGCGGCAGCGGCGAGACCACGCTGCGTAAGGCCAAGGCTGACCTTACCTTTCACATGCTGATCGCCGAATCCAGCCATCATTTGCTGGTCGTTTCCCTCAGTCAGGTGCTCTATACCCGTTACTTCAACGTCATCTACGCGGTGCTTTCCCGCACCCTGCGCAAGACCGGTCGCTACCCGCCGGGGATCGGGGCGCAGCACGAGGAGATTTACCGTGCCGTGCTGGCCGGCGAGGCCGAGCGAGCCCGTCGCGCCGCCCGTGAGCATATCGCTTATACCCGGCAGCAGCTGAGCGCTTAGCCGTGGCTTGTGCTGCGCTGCCACACTGGTAGAATGGCCGGTTCAATGCGGGCTCCGGGCCCGCTTTCAGCTTCAATTTCGCCTACAGTGGCCTTTGGTAGGGGCCACCACTGGGAAAGGAACCGAAATGCCTGTTATTACGCTCCCCGACGGTAGCACCCGTCAGTTCGACCACCCCGTTACTGTTTTAAATGTGGCCGCCTCCATTGGCGAAGGACTGGCGAAGGCCGCGCTGGCCGGCAAGGTTGACGGTGAGCTGGTGGATACCAGTCATGTGATCGAACAGGACGCCCAGTTGGCGATCGTGACGGTGCGGGACGAAGAGGGGCTGGACGTTGTTCGCCATTCCTGCGCGCACCTGATGGCGATGGCCGTCCAGGAGCTGTTCCCCGGCGCCCAGGTAACCATTGGTCCTGTGATTGAAAACGGCTTCTATTACGATTTCGCCTACGAGCGCGCGTTCACCCCCGAGGATCTGCAGAAGATCGAAAAGCGGATGAAAGAGCTGGCCAAGGCAAATTTGCCGGTGGCTCGCTCGCTGATGAGCCGGGATGAGGCGGTGGCCTTCTTTAAAGAGAAGGGGGAAGATTACAAGGTCCAGATCATCCAGGACATTCCCGGCAACCAGACCCTCTCTTTCTACCAGCAGGGCGAGTTTATCGATCTCTGCCGCGGTCCTCACGTCCCTAGTACCGGCCATATCAAGGCTTTTAAGCTGATGAAGGTGGCCGGTGCCTACTGGCGCGGCGACTCCAACAACGAGATGCTGCAGCGAATCTACGGTACCGCCTGGAGCGACAAGAAGGCCCTCAAGGCTTACCTGCACCGCCTGGAAGAGGCGGAAAAGCGCGACCATCGCAAGCTGGGCAAGCGCCTGGGACTGTTTCACACCCAGGAAGAGGCGCCGGGAATGGTGTTCTGGCACCCCCATGGCTGGATCATTTACCAGGCGGTGGAGCAGTACATGCGTAGCGTGCTGGATAAGGCGGGCTACCAGGAGATCAAGACGCCGCAGGTGGTGGACCGGGTGTTGTGGGAGAAGTCCGGTCACTGGGACAAGTTCAGCGACATGATGTTTACCACCCACTCCGAGAGCCGGGATTACGCGGTTAAGCCCATGAACTGCCCCTGCCATGTGCAGGTGTTCAACCAGGGGCTGCGCAGCTACCGTGACCTGCCGCTGCGCCTGGCCGAATTTGGCTCCTGCCACCGCAACGAGCCCTCAGGCACCCTGCACGGTCTGATGCGGGTGCGTGGTTTTACTCAGGACGATGCCCATATCTTCTGTGGCGAGAACCAGATCCAGGAGGAGGTCTCGGCGTTTATCGACCTGCTTTACGCCGTATACCGGGATTTTGGTTTCAACGACGTGATCCTTAAGCTCTCTACCCGTCCTGAGAAACGGGTGGGTAGCGATGAGGTCTGGGACAAGTCGGAGAAGGCGCTGGCGGCGGCCCTGGACAACAAGGGCCTGGAGTGGGAAGAGCTGCCCGGGGAGGGGGCTTTCTACGGGCCCAAGATCGAATTCTCCCTCACCGACTGTTTGGGTCGGGTCTGGCAGTGCGGCACTATCCAGGTGGACTTCTCCATGCCGGGGCGCCTGGACGCCCAGTTCGTCAACGAGTCGGGCGAGCGTGAGACGCCGGTGATGCTGCACCGGGCGATCCTGGGCTCCTTCGAGCGTTTTATCGGGATTTTGATCGAGAACTATGCCGGCGCTATGCCCGCGTGGCTGTCGCCGCAGCAGGCCGTGGTGCTCAATATCACCGACAATCAGGCGGATTACTGCCGCAAAGTGGAAGAAACCTTGCGTGAAGCCGGTTTCCGCGTCTCAGCGGACTTGAGAAACGAGAAGATCGGCTTTAAAATTCGCGAGCACACAATTCAGAAGGTTCCTTATCAGTTAGTCGTAGGCGATAAGGAAGTAGAAACCAACACCGTGACCGTACGCCTGAGAACCGGGGAAGACCTGGGTTCCATGGGTGTTGACGCCTTCCGTCAGCTGCTGGCCGACGATGTGGCGCGCAAAGGTCGTGCAACGGAGAGTTAAACATTAAAAAAGGATACAACAAGGGCCGCGAGAAAAAAGCCACGATTAACGAGGATATCGAGGCTCGCGAGGTCCGACTGGTAGGAGCAGAGGGGGATCAGCTGGGGATCGTGCCCCTGGATGAGGCGTTGAAGACCGCCCAGGAAGCCCAGATGGATCTTGTGCTGATCGCTCCAGATGCTGAACCGGTAGTCTGTAAAATCATGGACTACGGCAAACACGTCTTTGAGCTGAAGAAGCAGAAAGCGGCGCAACGCAAGAAGCAGAAGCAGACGCAGGTCAAAGAGATGAAATTCCGTCCCGGGACGGAAGAAGGGGATTACCAGGTAAAACTGCGCAACCTGGTACGTTTCCTTGAAGCGGGAGATAAGGCCAAGGTTTCATTGCGATTCCGCGGTCGTGAGATGGCCCACCAGGAGTTGGGCATGCAGCTGATGAAGCGGATCGAAGCCGATCTCGCCGAGCTGGGTGCCGTTGAACAGCATCCGAAAATGGAAGGCCGTCAGATGATCATGGTCATCGCTCCCAAAAAGAAGAAGTAACGCGCCCGGCAGCAAGTCCGCGCGCTTCACCTTTGCGGGTGGGGTTGGCGGGCTTTTGCCGTTTTAGCGGGTTATACATAACTTAACGAATGCGTGGAGATGTTTTTGTCATGCCTAAAATGAAAACTGTGAGCGGTGCGGCCAAGCGCTTCAAAAAAACCGCAAATGGCTTCAAGCGTAAGTCTTCCTTCACTAGCCACATTCTGACCAAGAAGAGCACCAAGCGTAAGCGTCACCTTCGCGGCACCAGCGAAGTTCACGCCAACGATGTCGCCCTGGTTAAGCGCATGCTGCGCGAATCCTGATTCGGTCCAGATTCAAGTTATTTAGAAGGATACAATTATGCCTCGCGTAAAACGTGGTGTTGTCGCTCGTCGTCGTCACAAGAAAATTCTCAAGCAAGCCAAGGGTTATTACGGAGCCCGTAGCCGGGTCTTTCGTGTAGCCAAGCAGGCGGTCATCAAGGCCGGTCAGTACGCCTACCGTGACCGTCGTCAGCGCAAGCGTCAGTTCCGTGCCCTGTGGATCGCCCGTATCAACGCCGCCGCCCGTATCAACGGTCTGTCCTACAGCCGTCTGATCGCCGGTCTGAAAAAGGCCTCGATCGAGATCGACCGCAAGGTGCTGGCCGACCTGGCCGTGCATGAGAAGGCAGTTTTTGCCGCGATCGTTGAAAAAGCCAAGGGTGCCCTGGCTTAATTCACCCACCTATCCTGGTTGGTAATTTGATCGCCGCCCGAGCGCCTTAGGTCCTCGGGCTTGAATAGGGGAAGGGTGCAAATCCTTCCCCTATTTTGTATTTGGAGCTCCCAATGGAAAACCTAGACCGCCTGCTGGCCCAGGGTAAAGAGGCTGTAGAGAACGCGAATGATATCAAGGCGCTGGAGGCGGTACGCGTCCAGTTCCTGGGCAAAAAGGGCGAAATGACCCAGTTGCTCAAAGGTTTGGGCAAGCTCTCCGCCGAGGAGCGGCCTCAGGCGGGAGCGGCCATCAATGAGGCCAAGCAAGCGTTGCAGGAAGAGATCAATGCGCGCCGCGAGCGTCTCGCTAATGCGGCCCTGGAGGCCAAGCTGGCAGCTGAGCGCATTGACGTCACCCTGCCCGGGCGTGGCCAGACCAGCGGTGGCCTGCACCCGGTAACCCGTACCCTGGAGCGGATTGAGAATTTCTTTGCCGGTGTCGGCTATGCCGTCGCCGAAGGGCCGGAGATTGAAGACGACTACCACAACTTCGAAGCCCTCAACATTCCCGGCCATCACCCGGCCCGTGCGATGCACGATACGTTCTATTTTGACGCCCACACGCTGCTGCGCACCCACACCTCCCCGGTGCAGATCCGTACCATGGAGAACCAGCAGCCGCCCATTCGGGTGGTCTGCCCCGGACGGGTCTATCGCTGCGATTCGGATCTGACCCACACCCCGATGTTTCATCAAGTCGAGGGGCTGCTGGTGGATACCGATGTCAGCTTTGCCGACCTCAAGGGGACGGTGGAAGAGTTCCTGCGGGTGTTCTTCGAGCAGGAGTTGGCGGTGCGCTTCCGCCCCTCTTATTTCCCCTTCACCGAGCCTTCCGCCGAGGTGGATATCGCCTGCGTGATGTGTGCCGGTAAAGGGTGCCGGGTGTGCAGCCACACCGGCTGGCTGGAAGTCATGGGCTGCGGCATGGTTCACCCTAAGGTATTCGAGTCTTGCGGGGTGGATACCGAAACCTACAGCGGCTTCGCTTTCGGCATGGGCGTTGAGCGGCTGGCGATGCTGCGCTATGGGGTCAACGACCTGCGCCTTTTCTTCGAGAACGACCTGCGCTTTCTGGCCCAGTTCCGCTAGGCGCAACGCAGACTTACGCGGCCGGAGCCTCGGCCAGGCAACAGAATTAACGGGAAATCGCAATGAAATTCAGCGAACAGTGGCTGCGGGAGTGGGTAAACCCCGCGATCAACACAGAGGAACTGGTGGCCCAGATCACCATGGCAGGGCTGGAAGTGGACGGCGTGGAGCCGGCGGCGGCCGATTTCAGCGGTGTGGTGGTGGGGGAGATTCTCAGCGCCGAGCCTCACCCCAACGCGGACAAGCTGCAGGTCTGTCGCGTATCCAACGGTAGCGACGAGTCCTTCCAGGTGGTTTGCGGCGCGCCCAATGCCCGCCCGGGCATCAAGGTGCCTTTTGCCCAGGTCGGTGCCGTGCTGCCCGAGGGCTTCAAGATCAAGAAGGCCAAGCTGCGCCAGGTGGAGTCTTTTGGCATGCTCTGCTCGGCCAGCGAACTGGGGGTTTCCGACGACCACGACGGGCTTCTTGAACTGGCCGCGGACGCGCCGGTGGGCGAGGATTTCCGGAGCTACCTGGGGCTTGACGATCAAGTGATCGAAGTGGATCTGACTCCTAACCGCGGTGACTGCCTCAGTATCGCCGGCCTGGCACGGGAGGTGGGGGTGCTCAACAAGGCCCCCGTCAAGCCGGTGGCCTGTGAGCCGGTTGTTCCTGTGATTGACGACCGTTTCCCTATCGAGATTGAGGCGCCCGAGGCCTGTCCCCGCTATGTCGGGCGGGTAATCCGCGGTATCAACCCCGCCGCGTCCACCCCCGTGTGGATGCAGGAGCGGTTGCGCCGGGGCGGCATTCGCAGCATTGACCCGGTTGTCGATGTCACCAACTACGTCATGCTGGAGCTGGGTCAGCCCATGCACGCGTTCGACCTGGCCGAGCTCGAGGGCGGTATCCGCGTGCGTAAGGCCGAGACCGGCGAAAAGTTGGTGCTGCTTGACGGCCAGGAGATCGAGCTCGATAGTGACACCCTCGTCATCGCCGACCAGCGCAGGCCGCTGGCCATGGCGGGAGTCATGGGCGGCGAGCATTCCGGGGTGAGTGATCAGACCCGGGACATCTTCCTTGAAACCGCCTTCTTTGATCCTGTCAGCATTGCCGGGAAGGCCCGGGCTTACGGCTTGCATACCGATTCTTCCCATCGTTTCGAGCGCGGAGTGGATCATGAGCTTCAGGTCAGGGCTGCGGAGCGGGCCGCCCAGCTGCTGCTGGACATCGTCGGTGGCCAGCCCGGACCGATCAGCGAGGTGAGCGTGGCAGCGGCGTTGCCGCCTGTGGCCGAGGTGCGTCTGCGTGCCGAGCGTATCCAAAAGTTGCTTTCGCTGGATATTCCGGCGACTGAAGTGGAAGAGATTCTTCAGCGCCTGGGAATGGAGGTGCAGGCGGACGGGGAGGGGGCCTGGCGAGTTCGTGTGCCTTCCTATCGGTTCGACGTGGCGCTGGAAGAGGATCTGCTGGAAGAGCTGGCGCGCATCTACGGCTACAACCGCCTGCCGGTGCGCACCACCAACGCCTCGCTGGCGCTGCGTCCGGAGCCTGAAGCAAAGGCCGGGCTGGCCGAATTGCGCCGCTTGCTGGTGGCCCGCGGTTACCAGGAGGCCATCACCTACAGTTTCGTGGAGCCCAAGGTGCAGAAGCTGTTCGACCCCGAGCGTGAGCCGGTGGCGCTGGCCAATCCCATCTCCGCGGACATGGCGGTAATGCGGACCAGTCTTTGGCCCGGTCTGATCAAGGCCGTACAGCATAACCAGCATCGTCAGCAGCCGCGGATCCGCCTGTTTGAGTCCGGGCAGCGTTTTCTCCCCGGTGCGGATGGGCTGGTGCAGGACAACGTCCTGGCCGGGGCGGTGTTCGGCAGCCGTTTTCCCGAGGGGTGGGCTGCCGGTAACGAGCCGAGCGACTTCTTTGATGTGAAAGGGGATGTCGAGGCGCTGCTGGCCCATGGCGGCGCGCTGGATCAGTATCGCTTTGTTGCGGCTGAGCATCCGGCCCTGCATCCCGGGCAGTGTGCACGCATTGAGCGTAACGGGGAGGCGGTCGGCTACCTGGGCGCGCTGCATCCCAGCCTCTTGAAGACGCTGGATCTCAATGGCCCGGTCTTCCTCTTTGAGCTCGCCCTGGCCGGCATTGAGCCCGGCGTGCTGCCTGCCTTTGAGGCGCTGTCGAAATTCCCGGAGACCCGTCGTGATCTGGCGCTGCTGGTGGACGAGTCGGTACCGGTTTCGGCATTGCTCGAATCGGTTCGGGAAAATGCAGGGGCATGGCTCAAGGACGTTACCCTGTTTGATGTCTATCAGGGCGAAGGCATTGAAAACGGTAAAAAAAGTCTGGCCCTCGGCTTGACCTGGCAACATCCGTCGCGCACCCTTAATGATGAAGAGGTAAACGAGGTGTTTGAAGCGATCGTGGCTGCTGCCAAGCAGCGCTTTGCCGCAACGCTGAGAGGCTAACCGACAGAGGGCTGTGATATGGGGTCTTTGACCAAGGCGGAAATGGCCGAGCGTCTGTTCGAGGTGCTCGGCCTCAATAAGCGCGAAGCCAAGGACATGGTCGAGTCATTTTTTGACGAAGTTCGCTCCTGTCTGGCTTCAAATGAGCAGGTCAAGTTGTCCGGTTTCGGGAACTTCGACCTCAGGGACAAGCGTCAAAGGCCCGGCCGCAACCCCAAAACCGGAGAAGAGGTCCCCATCTCCGCCCGCAGGGTGGTAACGTTCCGGCCTGGTCAAAAGCTCAAGGATAAAGTCGAGACCTATGCCGGACCAGGGGAAGAGTGACTCCCTGCCCCCGATTCCCGACAAGCACTATTTTTCCATCGGCGAAGTCAGTGATCTGTGCGGCGTTAAGCCTCACGTGTTGCGGTATTGGGAGCAGGAGTTCGAACAGCTTTCGCCGGTGAAGCGCCGGGGAAATCGCCGCTATTTCCGTCGCCAGGACGTGCTTTTGGTGCGTCAGCTGTGCGATCTTCTCTACGGGCGTGGGTTTACCATCGCCGGAGCGCGGCAGTGGTTGTCCGGCCAGGAAGCCCGCGTTGACGGCGATCGCTATCACCAGTTGATTCGCCAGACCGTCTCGGAGCTCGAGGATATTCTGCGCTCGATAAAAGAGCACTGATCTCCTCCATGAAAAATCCTCAAGGGGGTTTTCCTCAGGCGGGCATTAGAGTAATATTCACGCCCGTCGTCGAGAGATGACGCCGCAAGACCCGTTCGGGGCGTAGCGCAGCCTGGTAGCGCACTTGCATGGGGTGCAAGTGGTCGCAGGTTCAAATCCTGCCGTCCCGACCAATTTCTTGCTTATTTTCTTCCCGTTCGGGGCGTAGCGCAGCCTGGTAGCGCACTTGCATGGGGTGCAAGTGGTCGCAGGTTCAAATCCTGCCGTCCCGACCATCATTCTTTCTGATTTTTCCGCGTTCCGCTCGTAAACGAATCAGGGCGGTGAGTTCAGTCGCGCTTATGCGCGGACTCGATCCTTGTCCCTAATCGTAATCCTGCTTGATCTGCCAGTTGCTTTCTTCAGTGAACTCGTCCCATTCCTGGGCCGCTTGCTGCTTCGCGGCAGATGCCGGAGCGCCTTCCTGGAGTGCCTTCACCTCTTCTTGCAGCTGTGCGACCTTGCGTTGAACGCTGGCAGTGCGTTGCTCAAGCTCACCATTGGCGTTGAGCTTGTTCAGGCGTTTAAGGCAGGTGTTGAAGTGGGCGAGCGCTAGCTTTGGGTTGCCGCTCTGCTCGTTTTTGCGGGCGTTGATGAGATTGAGGTCGATGTTGACCAGCTCAAAAATACCCTTACCCCGATTGATGAGTTGTTGTGCGGCCTGGCGATCCAGTTTGCCTTCCTGGTGGGCGGCGACGAAGAGATCAACCATGGCTTTTACCCGGCTGCGTGCCGCCTGGCCGGTTACGGCGTCGTTGAAAGGAGGATTAGCGCTGTCCAGTTGGCTCGTATAGGTCTCATGCAGCGCTTCTTCGACGTTGCGCAGTTTGGCCTGGGCGGTGGCGGACTGCTGCTTGGGCTCCAGGGTCTGCATCTGCTCGTAACAGCTCTTGATGTATTGAAGCAGGCAATTGCGAAGCGCTTCAGGTAGGTAGGCAGTGGGTAGGTCGCTGAGAATTTCCCATCCGGTGCGCGCCCGCTCCTGCAGGGTGAGGACCATGCGGTGCCGCTCCTGGCGGGCGTTTTCGAGGGTCTGGGCCACGAAGGCAGCGACCACCATCAGAACGATGCCGGCGGCGATCAGGGAAACGATGACTGCAGGGCTCATTCGTTATCTCGGCTTAGTGCGTGTCTTTGAGTTTATCGGCCATGGTGGGGCAGAATTTAAAGTTTGTCACGTAAACATGGGATAAACGCAGTGTTTTTGGCCTGCCGGAAGGGATAATGATGACTGTATCGACGGGCTGAGCTTGGGATTTGCCAGCGCCGGTAGGCTGGTCCCGGGGGGCGCGGAGGGCCGGTGCGCAGGGGCAGGGGCGGCAGGAAAAAAGGGGGGAGAAAAAATCCCGACGTGGCGCTTGACGGTTTTTTTAAATCTCCCTATTATACGCGCCTCCTTTCGGGGAATGCTTAGGCAGTGAATTCGACGTCCCATTCGTCTAGTGGCCTAGGACACCGCCCTTTCACGGCGGTAACAGGGGTTCGAACCCCCTATGGGACGCCATTCGCGGGAATAGCTCAGTTGGTAGAGCGCAACCTTGCCAAGGTTGAGGTCGCCGGTTCGAACCCGGTTTCCCGCTCCAATGTCCAAAGCAAACGGCTGCGTCCCATTCGTCTAGTGGCCTAGGACACCGCCCTTTCACGGCGGTAACAGGGGTTCGAACCCCCTATGGGACGCCATGCGGGAATAGCTCAGTTGGTAGAGCGCAACCTTGCCAAGGTTGAGGTCGCCGGTTCGAACCCGGTTTCCCGCTCCAGCGCCTCTTCTCTTATCTTACATCCCCTGCTTCTCGCACCTAACACGCTGGATTGCTTGTTGCTACTGGCTGTTGTTGTTAGCTTTCCCCTCAGTGACGTCTTTTGGAATTTCTGGGGTCGGTTGGTGTTGATGGTAGCGAAGCCTGCGGTACTGCTCGTCTTGTTCTGTGTTCTCATCCTGCCCGGGCGGCTTATGGCGGCCTGTTCTCCTTACGTGGGCAAAGTGGCGATCAATGAAGTGCTGACGACCCAGGCGGACAGGGTAACGCCGTTTGTCGAGCTGTTTGTGGCCGAGGCTCTGGAAATCAAGTCCGGCTGGCGGCTGATAGTGCAGGGCAATACCAGTCGTCCGGGAAACAGTGGTGGTGCCGCCGTTGTTAAAGAGGTGCCTGCCGCAACGTACCCTGCGGGGAGCTATATTCTGCTCGACTTTAGCGGTGGCGAACTTAAAACCCCGGGCAATGACCTGCTGCTGTCGGATGACGAAGGGCGGGATGTCGACTTCTTGCGTTTTGGCGGCGACGAGAGCCCCCTGACGCCGTCTTGCGATCATCTCGATAGCAGTCGCGTTCCTTACCAGCCCGGCGACAGGCAGGTTTGCTCGTTGCCGGATGGTCACCCGGAGCTTGTCGATGACTGGGAGGCGGCGTCATGCGTGCCCTCGCCTGGTGGCTCCAACCAGCCCGTGGGCGCAGGTTGCGAGCTGGCCGGCTTTGAACTGATGCCGGATGTGACAGCCCTGGCCTGTCCTGACACCCGCGCCGCTGTCGGTATTCGGGCTCTCTGCGACGACGGTTCCACCAAAACCGATTATCAGGGGCGAATTTTTCTCGCCAGCAGCGAAAACGGTACCCGCTTTTTTGCCGAGGCCAGTGGCGGAGACGCCATTGCGGAGTACGCTTTCGTTCCCGAGGATGCGGGCCTGGCGACCCTCTATTTCTATCACGACGATGAGGCGCTTGTGTCGGTGTCGGTGGAGGACCCCGATGCCGGGGTGCTCTCGTGGAGCGAGGGAACGGATTTTCGCGCCTTTGGCTTGCGCGCCGAAGCGCTGCCAAGTCTGGCCTCCTGCGAGGCGTCCCCCAGTTTGGCGCTCGTGGCTTACGGGCGCTTGGACCAAGCCAGTGGTTGCGGGGTGCTTGAAGGGTTCGAGGGAGGCAAAGAGCTCAAGATTTGGTCGGAGTACGTGTTGCCGGCGACCAACCCCAGCGAGAGCCGGGTCACCATCAACGGTGCGGCGACGCTTCCCGCCGTGGAGTCCAGCCGCTATCGGCTCGACTTTGTCAACGGGCGTGCCCTGTTCAATCTTTCGTATCCGGATGCCGGCCGGATTCGAGTTCGCTTCAAGCACGATGACTCCCCCTACGCCGGTGACCCCTACGCGGCCATGGAGGCGGATACCGGGCCGATTGATGTGGTGCCCGCGGGGTTTGGCATCGTCGCCAGTAACGCAGCCGGTTCCCTGCACGGTGAGGGGCCGCGGGCGGGTACGATGCAGCCGGCCGGGTTGCCTTTTACCCTGCAAATACAGGCACAGTGCGGTGATGGCACTAGAACGCCCAATTACCAGCCGGTGTCCGCCGAACTGCGTGTTACCCAGGATCAGCCGCGTCCCGGGCAGTTGGCGTTTGCCGGTGAGACTCTGGTTGCGGACGGCCGGGTTCAGTCAATAACAGCATTATTTAAAGAGGGTGCTGTGAGCGATGCGAATACCCGCTACAGCGAGGTGGGGTCATTGACCCTGAGTGTCGAGGATTCTGGGTTTCCCGGTGGGCCGGTGGGGCCGGCCGGCGCGGCGGTGGGGCGCTTTCATCCTCACTATTTCGAATTGGAGGTGGCCGAGGCGGGAGTGCTCGAAAGCCCCTGCGACAGCTTTGTCTATTCCGGCCAGCTTGGCGCTGAGAGCAAGGGCGCGCTGGGCTATCCGACGACGCCGCCGCTGCTGCGGATCGTGCCGCGCAGCGCCGAGGGCGAGCTTACCGTCAACTACCAGGGAGAGTATGCCACGCTGACGGTTGATGGGGTGGTGGTCGCGCCGCCGTTGGTTGATGGGGCGGCGTTGGGGGCGGATGGCGCCAGTGCGCTGGCGATCACGGCGAGCATGGCCCAAGGCAGTTTGACCCCTGCGGAGGTTGATGGCGAGGCTGGCTACCTGGACTACCGTTTAAACCCGGCCGATGGGTTTTACTACGTGCGTGATGCCAACAGTCGCGTGGCGCCCTTTGTCAGCCAGTTGGCGTTCTCGGTGCAGGAGGTGCGTGACTTCAACGGTGACGGTGTCAACGGCAACGATGTGCTGGCGCAGGGCCCGCTGCCGACCCTGGCGCCCGCCGGGGTGGAGGTGCGTTTTGGGCGGCTGCGGCTGGCCAATGCTTTCGGCCCCGAGACCGAGGCGTTGAGCGTCCCCCTGACGGCCGAGTATTTCGACGGCTCGGGTTTTGCCTTAAACCGGTTGGATGGCTGTACCGTTTACCGGGCGGGGCAGGCAGAGCTGGATCATGCCCCTTACGGGGATGACAATCTCACTCCCGGCGACACCGAGATGCTGGCGCCCCAGGCTGAAACCACCCTGCAGGGGGGCGTCTCCGCCGTCGGTGGTGCCTTGCAGGTGGCGGCACCCGGTGAGGGGCGTGAGGGCCAGGTGGACCTGATCCTGGACGTCGGCGCCTGGCTGGAGTTCGACTGGGACGGAAGCGGGCAGCGGGATCCGAAAGCGCAGCTGACCTTCGGGCGCTACCGGGGGCACGACCGGGTCATCCTCTGGCAGGAGCGTCTCGGGCAGTAACGGCTCGGGCGGCAACCAGGCGTTTAAAATACTCAGCGAATGCTTTGTATTATTCACGAAATCCGCTTTATTTGAGGGGATAAGCTGATTTTTTTCTCAAGTTGAGAAAATTTACTCCGCCTGAGGGGTATGATCGATTCAGTATTGGCGGTAGCGGTGGTAGAATGCCGCTCCTGAAAAACGAACTGCGGTTAACGTCTCGTCGTCGCGGGGCCACCCGTGTGTTTTGCCTGATCGGAGGAATGAATGTCGACAGCCCAAGCCAACCTGGATCTCTCCAAGTACGGGATCAGCGAGCCCCTCGAAATCGTATACAACCCCTCCTATGAGCTGCTGTTCGAAGAGGAGACCAAGGCCGGTCTGGAAGGCTACGAGAAAGGGGTAGTGACCGAACTGGGGGCTGTCTCCGTGGACACCGGGATCTTTACCGGGCGCTCTCCCAAGGACAAGTTCATCGTACGCGACGACACTACTCGCGACACCGTCTGGTGGTCCGACCAAGGCAAGAACGACAACAAGCCCCTTTCTCCTGAAGCTTGGAGCGAGCTGAAGGCGCTTGTCGGCAACCAGCTTTCCAACAAGCGGCTGTTCGTTGTAGACACCTTCTGCGGCGCCAACGAAGACACCCGCCTCAAAGTTCGTTTTATCACCGAGGTGGCTTGGCAGGCGCACTTCGTCAAGAACATGTTCATCCGCCCCAGCGAGGAAGAGCTGCAGGGCTTCGAGCCTGACTTCGTGGTGATGAACGGGGCCAAGACCACCTGCCCCAACTGGCAAGAGCTGGGGCTGAACTCCGAGAACTTCGTGGCCTTCAACCTGACCGAAAAGATGCAGCTGATCGGCGGCACCTGGTACGGCGGCGAGATGAAGAAAGGCATGTTCTCGATGATGAACTACTATCTGCCGCTGCGTGGCATTGCCTCCATGCACTGCTCGGCCAACGTCGGCAAGGACGGCGACACCGCCATTTTCTTTGGCCTGTCCGGCACCGGCAAGACCACCCTGTCCACTGACCCCAAGCGGGAACTGATCGGTGACGACGAGCACGGCTGGGACGACGACGGCGTGTTCAACTTCGAGGGAGGCTGCTACGCCAAGACCATCAACCTGAGCAAGGAAAACGAGCCGGATATCTACAACGCCATCCGTCGTGACGCCCTGCTCGAGAACGTCACCGTCGACGCCGACGGCAAGATCGACTTTGACGACGGCTCCAAGACCGAGAACACCCGCGTCTCCTACCCGATTCACCACATCGACAACATCGTCAAGCCGGTTTCCAAGGCGGGGCATGCGACCAAGGTGATCTTCCTGACCGCTGACGCCTTCGGTGTGCTGCCGCCGGTCTCCAAGTTGACCCCCGAGCAGACCCAGTACTACTTCCTGTCGGGTTTCACCTCCAAGCTCGCGGGTACCGAGCGCGGCATCACCGAGCCGACGCCCACGTTCTCCTCCTGCTTCGGGGCGGCCTTCCTCAGCCTGCACCCGACCAAGTATGCCGAAGTGCTGACCAAGCGCATGCAGGACTCCGGGGCCGAGGCGTACCTGGTCAACACCGGCTGGAACGGTACCGGCAAGCGGATCTCCATCAAGGACACCCGTGCCATTATCGATGCCATCCTGGACGGTTCCATTGAAGATGCCGAGTTCAAGGCGCTGCCGTTCTTCAACCTGGCGGTGCCCCAGGCGCTGAACGCTTGCGACAGCGGAATTCTGAATCCCCAGGACACCTACAGCGACGTCGCCGAGTGGGAAGCCAAGGCGCAAAAGCTGGCGGCGATGTTCGTCACCAACTTTGAGCGCTTTACCGATACCGACGAGGGTAAGGCCTTGGTGGCCGCCGGTCCCAGCCTCTAAGGCGCAGCGCCCATGAAAAAGCCGGCCTCGGGGCCGGCTTTTTTGTTGGAGGTGTTTGGGGCTGAGGTGCCGGAGGCAACGCGCTCAGTGCATCTGGAACAGACGGGCCCGGGCCTCTTCCAGGTTGAACGGCTCGCCTGCCGCTTCGGCCTCAAAGCGCAGCTCGTCGAGCCTTTGGAAGACCGCGATTTCCTCGTCGGGCATAAAGTGAAGGCAGTCGCCGCCGAAGAACCAGAACAGGTCGCGATCCACCAGCTGGACCAGGTGCGGATAGGCGCGAACCAACCGGCACAGCGCATCCTGGCCCAGGTATAGGGCGTCCTCCTGATCGGCCTCCAGGGCCTTGACCAGGTTCACCAGCTGTTCCAGAAAATCCAGGTCGTCCGGCACCAGCTCCTGGGTATTGAAGGGCGGGGCCTTGAGCAGCCGGTTGAAGCTGGCCTTGAGTAAGTTGAGGTGAAATTCCTGATGGGGTGTCGACATGGCGCTTGTACCGCAATTGCAAAACCCCATTTTAAAGGGGGTGGCGGGCGAGGGTCCAGCCGCCTTGAAAACCCGGGGCTGAACCCCAAGATATGAACGCTTATCCCGAACACGACAGGGGAACAACATGACCCAGATATCCACGGAACTTGCGACTGAGACCACGGCTTCGGGGGCCGCTGCGTCTGCCGGCGAGGCGATCCCCAAGGCCCTGTCCATCCGGGGACTGACCAAGGTCTATGACAACGGTTTTGAAGCACTCAAGGGCATCGACCTGGAAGTGGAGCAGGGGGACTTCTTCGCCCTGCTGGGACCCAACGGCGCCGGCAAATCCACGACCCTGGGCATCGTCTCCTCACTGGTCAACAAGAGCGGCGGCGAGGTCAGGATCTTCGGCCACGATGTGACCCGCGACCCGGTGGCGGCCAAGAAACTGCTTGGCGTGGTACCCCAGGAGTTCAACTTCAACCAGTTCGAAAAGGTGGGGGACATCGTCACCACTCAGGGCGGCTACTACGGACTGTCGCCGAAAGTGGCCCGGGAGCGTGCTGATCACTACCTGCAGCAGCTGGGGTTGTGGGACAAGCGGGAGCAACAGGCACGCATGCTCTCCGGGGGCATGAAGCGGCGGCTGATGATCGCCCGGGCGCTGATTCACGAGCCCAAGCTGCTGATTCTGGATGAGCCCACCGCCGGGGTAGATATCGAACTGCGGCGCTCCATGTGGGCCTTTTTGCAGCAGATCAACAGCCAGGGCACCACCATCATCCTGACTACCCACTACCTGGAGGAGGCCGAGAGTCTGTGCCGCAACATCGCCATCATCGACCGGGGCGAGATTCGGGCCAACACCAGTAAGCGCGAGCTCTTGGCGCGGCTGCACCGGGAAACTTTCGTGCTTGACGTGGCGCCGCCGCTGACCAGCGTGCCCCGGGTGGAGGGCTATCCGCTGGAGCTGTCTGGCGATCACACCCTGATCGTCGACGTGGAAAAGGAGCAGGGGCTTAACAGCCTCTTCCAGCAGCTGGCCGACCTGGAGATCAAGGTGGTGAGCATGCGCAACAAGACCAACCGGCTGGAGGAGCTCTTCGTCCAGCTGGTGGAAAACAACCTGCAGTGATAGGAACGTTATGAGACTACGGGATCACACCATCGCTCTCACCACCATCGTCCGGCGCGAGGTGCGCCGCTTTCTGCGCATCTGGATGCAGACGCTGCTGCCGCCGGCCATCACCATGACCCTCTATTTCATCATCTTCGGTAACCTGATCGGTTCGCGCATCGGTGAGATGGGTGGCTATGACTACATGGAGTACATCGTGCCTGGGCTGATCATGATGGCAGTGATCACCAACTCCTACGGCAACGTGGTCAGCTCGTTCTACAGCACCAAGTTTCAGCGCAATATCGAGGAGCTGCTGGTCTCACCGGTGCCCAACTTTATTATCCTGACCGGCTTTGTTATCGGCGGCATGGCCCGGGGGCTTTTGGTCGGACTGATCGTCACCTGTCTGTCGCTCTTCTTTACCCAGTTGCAGGTGCACAACCTGGGCGTCATGGTCTCGGTAGTGCTGCTCACCTCGGTGCTCTTCTCCCTGGGGGGCTTTATCAATGCCATCTACGCCAACAGCTTCGACGATATCGCCGTGGTGCCCACCTTTATCCTGACCCCGCTCACCTACCTGGGGGGCGTTTTCTACTCCATCAGCCTGCTGCCAGAGTTCTGGCAGAAGGTTTCGCTGATCAATCCGATCCTCTACATGGTCAATACCTTTAGATACGGCATTCTTGGCGTTTCCGACATCAACGTCGGGTTCGCCTTCGGTATCATCCTGTTGTTTATCGTCGGGCTGTATACCTACGCCCTTTACCTGTTGCGGATCGGCAAGGGGATCCGCCACTGAGGCCTGTTATGAGTCACCATCACGAGCACCTGAAACACTCCCCTCTGGGCCAGACCAGCGACTATGTCGCCCACTACGACCCGTCTCTTCTCTGCCCGATTCCCCGCGCCAGCAGCTGGCGGGAGCGTGGCTACAGCCAGGCGCCGTTTCAGGGCGTCGATTTGTGGAACGCCTACGAACTCTCCTGGCTCAGCCCGCGGGGGCTGCCCCGGGTGGCGATGGCCGAATTCAGCGTGCCTTGCGATTCGCCCAATATCATCGAGTCCAAGTCGTTCAAGCTTTACCTCAACTCCTTTAACCAGACCGCGTTAGAGGGCCCGGAAGAGCTGCGCGAACGATTGGTGCGCGACCTCACTGCCTGCGCCGGTGCGCCCGTGGGGGTGGTCCTGCGCTCGGTGGACGACGTCGACGCCTTCGGGCTGCTGACCGGCGAGTGCCTGGACGATCGGGACATCGCCATCAACCACTACCAGCCTGCACCGGAGCTGCTTCGTACCCGGGACGAGAAACCTGTGGAAGAGCAACTCTTCAGTCACTTGCTCAAGTCCAACTGCCCGGTCACCGGCCAGCCTGACTGGGCCAGCGTTCAGATCGAATACCGCGGCGCGCCCATTGACCGTGACGGCCTGCTCGCTTACCTGGTGTCGTACCGCGAGCACGGCGATTTTCACGAACAGTGCGTGGAGCGGATCTTTCTCGATATCCTTGAGCACTGCCAGCCGCAGCGGCTTCGGGTCTACGCCCGTTACCTGCGTCGAGGGGGGCTGGATATCAACCCCTTGCGCAGCACTGAGGCGGTTGAAGTGACCAACCCGCGGCTGAGCCGGCAGTAAGTAATTTCGGCGTGGAGACCGATTGATGGATGCACTGGAGCTTTTGCAAACCCGCCTTTCGTCCCCCTCTCTGGCGGGGCCGGGGCCGACCGAGGCGCAGCTTGAGGCGATGTTGCGCGCGGCGCTGCGTGCCCCCGATCACTGTTGTCTCAAGCCTTACCGGTTCCTCAGCATCGAGGGGGGGCGCCGGGTTGAGCTGGGAGAGCTGTTCCTGGAGGCGACCCTGAGCGATGAGCCCGACCTGATCGAGGCGCGGCGCGAGAAAGTGCTGGCCATGCCCCTGCGGGCGCCGCTGGTGCTGGTGGTGATCGCCACGTTGTGCGAACACCCCAAGGTGCCGGCCGTGGAGCAGCGCGTCACCGCTGGCTGCGCCGCCCATGCGTTGGAGCTGGCGGCGGCGGCCCAGGGGCTTGGCGCCATGTGGCGAACCGGCAGCCTGGCCTACCACCCGCGGGTCAAGGCGGGGCTGGGATTGGGGAGCGACGAGGAGATCATCGGTTTTCTTTATCTCGGAACCCCCGCCAACAGCAGCAAGAAGTTGCCGCAAGAGGACCCCGCGGCAAAACTGGATGTCTGGCAGGGGGCTGAACGATGAGTCTGCAGGCAAAACTGGCCGATTTTGAGCGCGAACTGCGGGCGGCGATTCCCCTGATCGAGCACATGGGGTTTGAATCGCTGCAGTACGACGAAGCCTCACTCAGCGTGCGCGCCGCCCTGGCCCCCAACAAAAATGACAAGGGCACTGCGTTTGCCGGGGCGCTGAGCGCCAGCGCCAACGTGACCGGCTGGGGGCTGATTACCCTCCTGCTGAGCGACGAGCCGCGCCCCTATGACGTGGTCATTCGCGACAGCCGCCTGGAGTATTTCCTGCCGGTGACCCGGGACTTCACCGTGACTGCAAGGCTCCCCGCGTCAGGCGAGGTCGAGCGCTTCCTGGAGAAGTTGCGGGCCCGCGGCAAGGCGCGCCTGGACCTGGTGGTTGAAGTGTGTGAGGACGAGCAGTGCTGCTTTCGCCTGCAGGGGGCCTATGTTGCGCTGGAGAAGCGCCAGTGGGTATGAGGAAGCCCTTTCAGCATTGACCCTGTAGTTTACTTCAGGGTTTATCCTTTCTTTGATATCTGCCGACAGGATACCCGAGTATGAGCCAAGCCCTTCACCTGCAGTTGCAAGGCGTCAGCTGTAACGGCTGTGTTGGCAAGATTCGCCGCACCCTGCAAGCCGAAGATAAAGAGGCGGATCTGCAGGTGACCCTGGAAACGGGGCGCGCCCGTGTTTTCAGCACGCTGCCGCCGGACCGGATACAGAGCCTGATCAGCGAGTTGGGGTACGGGGTGGAGCTGGCGGCAAAAAACAGCGAGACGCTTCGCGTCGAAGGCGTCAGTTGTAACGGCTGCGTCAACAAGATCAGAAAGGCGCTCGCGGGCGAGGACTCCGATGCCAAGCTGAGCGCGGACCTCGATACCAAGCGGCTAACCTTCAACAGCCGGCTGAGCGGGTCTGAACTGACCTCCTTGCTGGACGACCTGGGCTATCAGGCCCAGCCGTTGGCGCCTGAAACCCACACTTTCAGGGTGGATGGCATCACTTGTAACGGCTGCGTCAACAAGATCAGAAAGGCGCTCGCGAGCGAGGATCCCGAGGCCGAGCTGAGCGCGGACCTGGACTCCAAACAATTGACCTTCACAACCCGCTTAGGCGAGCCGGCGCTGATCGGCCTGCTGGAAACGCTGGGGTATTCGGCCCAGGGACCAGCCAAGGTCGAGCACGAGCCATCGGCGCCGCCGGTGTCGGGTGTGCAACCGGCCGCCCAGCCTCAGGCGGACCAAGGCCCTGGCATTCAGCTGGCCCTGCAGGGCATGACATGCGCCAGCTGTGTGCGCTCCGTGGAGCAGGCGTTGGGGGCGGTGGCCGGGGTCGAGCGGGTGGATGTCAATTTTGGCAGCCGCAGCGCCCTGGTGACAGGAACGGCTGCGCCCGAGCAGCTGATTGAGGCGGTGTCTGATGCCGGCTACGGCGCGACCCTGGTGGAAGACGCCGGGGCGGCCGAGGCAGAAAGGGAGGCCAGCGAGGCCGCGGAATATCGCCGCCGCCTGCGTAACACCGCCATCGGCCTGGGGCTGGGCGTTTCGTTGATGCTTTACGGCCTCGTGGAAGGTATGGCCATGCAAAGCGGTGCCCAGCGCCTGGGGTGGGGGTTGGTGGGGTTGTTGACCCTGGCGGTGCTGCTGACCGCCGGCCGTCACTTCTTTGTTGGCGCCTGGAAGGCGTTTCGGCACCATAACGCCAACATGGATACCCTGATCGCCATGGGCACCGGCTCTGCCTGGGCCTACTCCATGCTGGTGGTGCTCCTGCCCGACCTGCTGCCGGCCTCGGCCCGTGGGCTCTATTTTGAAGCGGCGGCGATGATTATCGGTTTGGTTAACCTGGGCCAGGCGTTGGAAATCCGCGCCCGCGGGCGCACCAATCAGGCCATTCGACGGCTGCTGGACCTGCAGGTCAAGACCGCCCGGGTGCTGCGCGATGGCGACGAGGTGGACGTCCCGGTGGAGCAGGTGCACCTCGATGATTACGTCCGCGTGCGCCCCGGAGAAAAGGTGCCGGTGGACGGGGAGGTGGTTGAAGGACACAGCCTGGTTGACGAGTCCATGCTGACCGGGGAGCCCCTGGCCGTGGAGAAGGGCGCAGGTCATGCGGTTTCGGCCGGTACCCTGAACCGTACCGGCACCTTGGTTTTTCGGGCCACCCGGGTGGGACGTGATACCGCCCTGGCCCAGATCGTGGACATGGTGCGCCGGGCCCAGAACACCAAGCCGCCGATCAGCCAGCTGGCGGACCGGGTCGCCGCCATTTTTGTCCCTTCGGTGCTGATCATTGCCGTACTGACGGCGTTGGCCTGGTTCAATTTCGGTCCGGCGCCGCAGTCGGTCTACATGCTGGTTACCGCGGTCACGGTGCTGATTATCGCCTGCCCCTGTGCGCTGGGGCTGGCGACCCCCATCTCCACCATGATCGGCATCGGTAAAGCGGCCGAATTCGGCATCCTGATTCGTAACGGTGAAGCCCTGCAACAGGCCAGCAACCTGACCACCATCGTGCTCGACAAAACCGGCACCATCACGCAGGGGCGGCCCGAGGTGACAGATTTTGAGGTGGCTGCAGGGGCGGAGCGGGAGCAGGCGCTGGACGTGCTCTACGCCCTGGAGAGCGGTTCTGAACACCCGCTGGCCGAGGCCGTGATCAACTTCACCGGTCGTCGCGACCTGAGCGCGAAGACACAGGGTTTCGAGGCGCTGAGCGGTCGTGGGGTTACGGCTTCTTTCGAGGGGCGCCGCTATTTTTTGGGCAACAGCCGTTTGATGGAGGAGCAGAGCATTGCCCTGGGGGCGTTGCAGGAGCGCGCCCAGGCTTGGGAAGCCCAGGCCCGTACGGTCATTTTTCTCGCTGAAGCCGGGCGCCTGCTGGCGCTGGTGGGCATATCCGATCCGATCAAGGAGGACGCGGTGGCGGCGATCAAGCGCCTCCACGATGAGGGAATCAAGGTGATGATGCTCACCGGGGACAATGCCGCCACCGCCAAGGCAGTGGCCGAGGCGACCGGTATCGACAGCTACCGGGCCCAGCTGCTCCCCGAAGACAAGCTGCGGATCGTATCCGAGCTGCAACAGGCCGGTGAGCGGGTGGGGATGACGGGTGACGGCATCAACGACGCGCCGGCCCTGTCTCAGGCGGACGTGGGCTTTGCCATCGGCACCGGCACCGACGTGGCCATCGAGAGCGCGGATGTCACCCTGATGCGCGGTTCTCTGCATGGGGTGGCGGATGCCATCGAGCTGAGCCGCGCCACCCTCCGCAATATCAAGCAGAACCTGTGGGGCGCCTTCGCCTACAACAGCCTCGGGATTCCGGTGGCGGCGGGTGTTCTCTTTCCCTTCACCGGGTTGCTGCTCAACCCGGTGATCGCCGGCGTTGCCATGTCGCTGTCATCGGTGACCGTGGTCAGCAACGCTAATCGACTGCGCTTTTTCCGGCCCGGGGATAGAACCCAGCCGAAATCCGCCGAGGAGGTGCTCTGATGGAACTGTTGGTTAACGGCGTTGGAATCGGGCTGGTGGCGCTGATCGTATGGTGGTTCTGGTTGAGCAACTAGCGGGCGAGCGGCAGGCTTTGGCGCGGCGGCTATCTTGGCCGACCGGGTTCGGGGCGTATTTAGCCTGTTTCGGGGCCAGGGGCCTTGTGTTTGCGCGCTCGCAGGGCAAATAAACCACGCCCCGATCAACTGCCCTGGCGGTGGTGCGCTTTTCTCGGCGCGGTTGGGCGGATCGGGGCGTGGAGGTACTCTGGGCTCCCTTTAAACTGTTTACCCTTTGAAATGGGCTGAGGCGCCTCAGGCCGTTTTCTCCACCTGATGCAGGTGCACATCCTGCTGCGGGTAAGGAATGCTGATCCCCTCCTCGTCAAAGGTCAGCTTGACCTTTTCCTGCATTTCGAAAAAGACATCCCAGTAGTCCGGCGCGTTGACGAAGGCGCGCACCGAGAAGTTAACTGAGCTGTCGGCGAGCGCGGAGAGCACCACCTGGCTCGCGGGGTCCGTGAGGATCCTATCGTCCTCGGCGACCAGCCGTTGCAGAATCGCCTTGGCCTTGCGCAGGTCATCATCGTAGCTAATGCCGAACACCATATCGACGCGTCGAATGGGGCTCAGGGAGAAGTTGATGATACTGCCGTTGGAGAGGTTGCCGTTGGGGATAATAATGGTCTTGCGGTCGACGGTGTGAAGCACGGTGTTGAATATCTGGATCTCCTTCACGGTGCCGCTATGTCCCTGGGCCTCGATGTAATCGCCCACCTTGAAAGGCTTGAACAGCAGGATCAGCACACCGCCGGCAAAGTTGGCCAGGCTCCCCTGCAATGCCAGACCCACCGCGAGCCCGGCGGCACCCAGAATGGCGATAAAGGAGGTGGTCTTGATTCCGACCATGGAGGCAACGCTGACCAGCAGCAGTACCTTGAGGGTGATGGAAGCCAGCTTGTCCAAAAAGGAGGCCAAGGTATCTTCCACCTTGGCGGCTTTGAGGACCCGGTCCAAGCCGCGTACCAGGTAGCGAATCAGCCACAGCCCCAGCAGCAGGGTAATGATTGCCATCAGCAGCTTGCCGCCGTATAGGACCCCGTACTCGATGGCCATATCCTTGTAGGCGCTGAGCTGTTCGCCGTTCAGCGAAGCCAGTTGGTTGAGCTCTTCCATTACACTTTTACCTTTTTAATCAGAGGGTAAACGCCGACCTGGCGATACACGAAAGTCTAGCTGATGTAAAAACTAAAGAAAAAAGTGGCGGGGTCATCGCGAGGCTGTCGTTTTAAAAACACGTAAAACCTGCGGTTAAAGGTGGCGGTCACCCTCCCGAGGCTGTTGGCCTTGAGGCTCAGCGGCGAGCGCCCTGGCTTGCCGGTGGCGGCGGGCCCGGCGATAATCGAGGCAGTGTTTGCCGGGTTGTCATATCCTTTCAAGGCGTATCGGGTCGTTTTCTGGCTCGTCGCCGGCCCCACTCGGGTGCCTGTTTCGCTGTTTTTTGAATGAAGTCGGGTAGTGCATGGCCAAGAAGTGGAAGTTGCAGGTGGGTGCGGGTCTGGTGTCGGTGCTGTGCTGGGGAGCGATCGCTCCGGCGGTTGGTGAGCAAGCCCGGGCATTTGCGGCCGAGATTGTTGAATTCTCTCTGGAACGCCGGGTCGTTGAGCAGATTCTGGAGGACCCGGAAAATACCCCCCGCCACCTGACCAGGGCCGGCAAGCACCCGGACTACCTTAACCGGCTGGAGACAGGCGAGCGCGAGAGCCTGTTGCAGGCTGCGCAGAGAAGCCCCACTGCCCTTGCTGAACAGGGCCACACCCTCCTCAAAACGACGCCCGGAAAGCTGGTCTCCCTGCATGCCGAGCTGGTCGAGGCCCTGAGTGCCGAGCAGCGCCTGGCCCTCGAGACGCAGATCCAGGCGCTGGTGGTCGACAAGCGGATTGCGATCGCCGACGGACGCCTAGTCTACAACGGTTTCCCCGCCTGGAAAAAAGTGCTGATTGGTGGCGGTGGGGTCGCCGTCCTGGCCGGCCTCGGCGGTGGTGGCGGTGGTGGAGGAGGTGGAGGAGGTGGCTCCAGCTCCGGTGGTGGAGACAGCTTGGAAAACGGTTTCGAGCCGCCCCTGTTCACGATTACCCAGGCCTACAGCGCAGACTATCGCCACGCCATGGTGGGCACCCTGCAGGCCCATGCGCGGGGGTATGACGGCGAAGGGGTGACCGTGGCCATCCTTGATACCGGGTTTCGCGCCAGCCATCTGGAACTCGACGGCCAGTTCGATGCTTTTTTCAACGCCATTACCGGTGCCAGCGGGGCGGCGGCTTCGGTGGATCCGGACGGGCACGGCACCCATGTGGCAGCGATTATCGGGGCCAAGCTCAATGCCAGCCCGGTGACGGGGGTGGCCCCGGGGGCCCGCTTGGTGGGGATTCGGATTGGCGATGATGCCGGTCAACTGACCAACGACGATGCGCAACTGGCCGCGGCCGTGGATTTTGCGGTGGCTACCGGCAGTGCCTTTACCAACAACTCCTGGGGCGTATTTACGCCCATTGATGCCGTGGAAGCGGACCAGGTCGAGGGCTTTTTCCCCGGCTTGCTGCAGGCGTTTCGCGATGCCGCCGCGGCGGACCGGGTGATGGTGTTTTCTGCTGGTAACCAGGGCGAGGACCACCCCCTTCAGCCCCAGGCGCTGGCCGGGCTGCCGGTGCTGTTCCCGGAGCTGACGGACCACTGGGTGGCGGTGTCGGCGGTGGGACCGGACGGGAGGCTGGCCAGCTACTCCCAGGCTTGCGGTTCTGCCGCTGCCTGGTGCCTGGTGGCTCCGGGGGGCGAGGTCGGGGTGGATGGCGAATTGCTGGTATCGGCCGCCCATACCGGGGATGCCGATTATGCCGGCGCGGCGGGAACCTCCCTGGCAACGCCCATGGTGACCGGCGCCCTGGCGGTGCTCAAAGAGCGCTTTCCCACCCTCGACAATGCCACGGTGGTGGACCGCCTGTTCCTGACCGCTAACAAGGAGGGCATCTACGCAGAAACGGCCCTCTACGGCCAGGGGCTGCTGGACCTGGAGAAGGCAACCGATCCGCTCGGAGCGCTCTCGGTGGTCGACCCCGATATCAGCACCACGGGCGGCGTCGAGGCGCTGTCCCTTGCCGCCTTAAGGGTTGAGTTGTCCCGCGCCTGGGGAGATGGCTTTAGCACAGCCCTGGCGGGGAACACTCTGGCCGTGGCTGATAGCCAGGGGGCTGGCTTTTTTATCGACCTTGGCAGCCTGGCCGCTCCGCAGCCGCAACCGAGCACCGATGACCAGCTGCATCGCTACCGCTTCTCTGACCGCCAACTGCCATTGGCTCTGGGGGGTGGAGCCACACTGACCCTGCAGTACGTCGGTGGCGCCCGGAATGGCTTTCAGGGGGGGGTCTACCGGGTTCAACACGCAGACCGGGAATGGCGGCTGGGGATGAGCAACCGCTCCCGCCCCCTGCTGAGTTTCGCCCCGGGGCGCGGGCTCGACGGTGCCTACTCCGCCACTGGATTCAGCCTCCCCTACCTGGATGCCGACAGCCCTCTCTGGGGTACTCATTACGCCAGTAACGATGGCCCCGTGACCTGGGGGCTGACGTTCCTGGCCTCCCGGGGAGCGCCCTCAAGCGCCGGCGTCATTCAGGCCCGGGTCGGGGTTGCCAGTGTGAGCTTCACCCCCTTGGCAGGGCTGAAGCTGGGGTGGCAACTGGGGCACGGCCATGAAACCGACGGCGTGCTGGGGGCCAGGTTCCAGGGGGGCCTGGCGCTTTCCGACAAGACGCCTTTTACCTACACCGGCCTGCAGGCGGAGTGGCAGCTGGCGGAGAACACCCAGCTGGCGGCCGCGGCCTACCTGGGGCGCGCGCGCCCCCAGCGGGGCGCGGGGTTGGTGACGGGGATCTCGGATCTGATCAGTTCGAGCTTCGCCCTGGGGCTGGATCACCAGCTGGATCAGCGGCACCAGCTTGGCGTGCTGCTCAGCCAGCCGTTGCGTATCGAACGGGGGGAAATGGCGCTGACCTATTCCAACGGCTACGTGGGCAACCAGTTCAACCGTACTCGGGCGGAGATTGATCTCGCACCGAGCGGCCGTCAGCGTGATTACGAGCTGTTCTATCGTCTTAAGGCCGACGCCCGCGCGACCTTCAAAGCCTCCCTGGTTCACCAGCAGGAGCCCGGGCATCGCCGGGGCACGCGTAACAATCTGATTCTGTTTTCAACCGGGCTGTCTTTCTAGGCCCCTGGGAAGGCTCGATCAGCGGTTGACCACCCGCTGGCGCTGGGCTTCGAGCCCCATGGCCAGCAGGTAAGGATCCTCCGCCTGGGCCGCCAGAAAATCCCCTTTGCAGGTCCAGCCCCGCCAACCGATGGCGATCAGGCTCTGGGCCACGGCCCCGCCCAGGGTGGCGCCGGGGCCGAGCAGGATAATGCGCTCGGGCGCATACTCCTTCACCGCTACCTGCACCGCCGCGGTGAAATCGTAGGGCTGGCACACCTGGTGGTCGAGGGTGTAATCCCACAGGGCGCGGGTGTGGGTTGAATGGGGCGACCACTGGCCGCCGCGACCGTCGACCAGCGGCAGGCGTGGCGGGGCGAACAGGGCCGCGCCCAGCCGCTCCCGCCCAAGCGCCGCCACGTCGGTGAGCAGCGGGGTATGGAAAGCGGCCTGGTTGTGCAGGCGCATGGGATAGCGCCCCTGCTCGGGGGGCAGTTGCTCCTGCAGGCGCTTGAGCGCGGCGGCGTTGCCGCCGAACACGCGCAGCCCGCCCAGTCGAATCGACAGGTGCAGCGCGCAGCCGGGCTCCTCGTTGATGGCCCGGGTCAGGGCATCCAGGGTCTCGTGCCGGCCCGGGATCGGGCGCCAGTTATCGTCCACCTCGGGGTAGATCAGCTGGCCACCGATCAGCGTCTGCTGCATCAGGGTGCCCATGGTGTTGATCACTTGGAAGGCCCCTCGTTCATCCAGAGCACCGGCGCAGGCCAGGGCGATGTACCAGCCCATGGAGTTGCCGGTGAGGGCGCAGATATCGAACCGCTCCCGGTCGATGGCCAGGAAATCGGCATAACTGCAGGCCCAGATCAGGGTCGAGGCGTTGTCGCCGCGGCTGTGTTCGCTGAGGCTGTAGCGGGCGCGCGCGTCCAGCTCGCCGATGGGCGTCTGTTCGAGGCCCCGGCGCCAGCCGTCGATCCGGGCGATCAAGCCCTGCTTGTCGCCGTGGTGGCGGGCCAGGTAGCCCAACTCCGTGGCGTTGTAGGTGCCGCGCCCCGGGCAGATCACCAGGGCTTTCTCTTTTTTCCTCAAGGGTGGGCTCCTCAAAACGTGCTCAGGCGGTTCCACGCCGCTCGCGGTTCAGCAGCGCCAGGGCGGCGTCGACGATAGCGTCCCGCGACGGCAGGGTGGCGGTGGCGGCCCGGCCCAGGGGAATGAAGGAGTCTTCGGCGGTGACCCTTGCTAACGCGGGCAGGGGCGAGACCCGCTCGGCGAACAGGGTGACCAGTTGCTCCCCCACGGAACCGGTGCGGCGGCATTCGTCGACGATCAGCAGGTGTTGGCAGGGGGCGACGGCCGCCAGGATCGCCGCCTCGTTCAGGGGGGCAAGCCAGCGCAGGTCGATGACCCGCAGCGCGATACTCTCGGCTTCCAGCAGCCGGGCGGCCTGGCGGCTGAGGTAGTAGCCGTTGCCGTAGCTGAGGATCGCAAGCTCCGTGCCTTTGCCGTACTGGCCCAACTGGCCCAGGGGAATGGGGCGGGCCTCGGCGGGCGGGCGGTAGCGGGATGTCCAGAGGCCGTCGCCGGCCTCGTGCAGGTCGCGGGTCATGTAGAGGGCGATCGGCTCGATAAAGACCACGATGCGCTGCTCTTCCCGGGCCAGGCGCACCGCTTCACGCATCATCTCCACGGCGTCCTCGCCGCTGCTGGGGCAGGCGATCACCACCCCGGGAATGTCGCGGAACACGTTGAGGCTGTTGTCGTTGTGAAAGTGGCCGCCGAACCCTTTCTGGTAGCCGAGCCCGGCGATGCGGATCACCATGGGGTTGGTGTACTGGCCCCGGGAGAAGAAGCTGAGGGTGGCCGCCTCGCCGCGGATCTGATCCTCCGCGTTGTGGACGTAGGCCAGGAACTGGATCTCCGGAATGGGGATAAAACCGTTGTGGGCGGCGCCGATGGCCAGCCCCAGGATACTCTGCTCGTCCAGCAGGGTGTTGATCACCCGGTGGCGGCCGAACTTCTCACTGAGCTGGTGGGTGACGTTGTAGACCCCGCCCTTGGGACCGATGTCCTCGCCCATCATCAGGATCTCGTCGTGGGCCGCCATCAGGTCCGTCAGGGACCAGTTGAGCAGCCGGGCCAGGTGCTGGGGCTGGTCGAGTTGGCTGCGCTCGCGGGCGAACAGTGTCGCGCGGCTGGCCTCGTCCGGAGTGTGGGCGGGCAGGGGTGTGCGGGCGGGCGGCACCAGGCTGCCCATCACGCTGCGGGCATCACCGGGCTTGGGCCGTTGAATGGCCAGTTCCGCCACCCGCTCGACCCGCTCGCCGGTCTCCCGGTAGATATCGAGCACCAGGTCGGCGCGCAGCCCTGCCTGCTCGATCAGCAGCCGGGCAGAGTGGAGCAGGGGGTCGCGGGCCTCGCCGGCTTCGATCTGCTGGCGACTGCGGTAGGCCACCTCGGCGTCGGAACCGGCATGACCGAGCAGGCGCACGCAGCCCATGTGCAGAAAAACCGGCACCCGGTGGCGCCTGGCCAGGCGCTCCGCCTCACGGGCAACCCGGTAGGTGTCGAGCAGGTCGAGCCCGTCGCAGTAAAGGTAGCGGAGCCCCGGCCGTTGCCCGAACGCGGCGTGAATCCAGCCAGCCGGGGTGGCGGTGGAGATGCCGATGCCGTTGTCCTCGCAGATGAACACCAATGGCAGCGGCAGCTTCTGGTAGCTTGTCCAGCAGGCACTGTTGATCGCTCCCTGGGCGGTGCTGTGGTTGGCTGAGGCGTCGCCGAAACTGCACAGCACCACCCCGTCGTGGGGCAGCTCGCCCGCGTGCCCCATGCGCTTGGCCAGGGGGATGGAGTAGGCGGCGCCCAGCGCTTTGGGGAGGTGGGAGGCGATGGTGCTGGTCTGGGGCGGGACGAGCAGGGATTTACTGCCCAGCACCTTGTGGCGCCCGCCGGAGATGGGGTCGTCGCTGGAGGCGGCGAAGCTCAGCAGCATGTCCCACAGCGGCGTCTCCCCCGGAGTCTGCCGGGCGCGCTGGATCAGGAAGGCGGCGTCCCGGTAGTGCAAAAAGGCCATGTCGTCGGCGCGAAAGGCCGCGGCGACGGCGGTGTTGCCCTCGTGGCCGGCGCTGCCGATGGTGTAGAAGGACTCGCCCCGGGCCTGCAGACGGCGCGAGCAGAGGTCCAGCTGGCGGCTCAGCACCTGGCTCTCGAACAGTTCAACCAGCTTCGCCCGGTCGAGACCGGCCGCCTCGAGGCTGTGCCGCTGGGCGGTGGCCGGCAGGTCGCCTGCGGCAACCCGGCGATGGAAGTTGGCGTCGACGACCTCGGCCCGGTTTTGCATGTCTCGCTCCTGTCCTGGGGTTCAGAGGATGAGGTGCTTAGCAGATTAGGGGCTTAGCAGAATGCCTGGATGCCGGTCTGGGCCCGGCCCAGGATCAGCGCGTGGACGTCGTGGGTGCCTTCGTAGGTGTTCACCGCCTCCAGGTTCATGACGTGGCGAATGACGTGGAATTCGTCGGAGATGCCGTTACCGCCGTGCATGTCACGGGCGGTGCGGGCGATCTCCAGCGCCTTGCCGCAGGAGTTGCGCTTGAGCAGGGAGATCAGCTCCGGCGCGCACTGCGCCTGGTCCATCAGCCGGCCGGCTTGCAGGCAGCCCTGCAGCCCCAGCGCGATCTCGGTCTGCATATCGGCCAGTTTTTTCTGGATCAGCTGGTTGGCGGCCAGGGGGCGGCCGAACTGGGTCCGGTCAAGGGTGTACTGGCGGGCGGCGTGCCAGCAGAACTCGGCAGCGCCCAGCGCCCCCCAGCTGATGCCGAAACGGGCCTTGTTGAGACAGCCGAAGGGGCCTTTCAGCCCCCGGGCGTCGGGCAGCAGGTTCTCCTCGGGGACGAAAACGTCGTCCATCACGATCTCGCCGGTAATGGAGGCGCGCAGGCTGAACTTACCCTCGATCTTGGGCGCGGAAAGCCCGGTCATGCCTTTCTCGAGGATAAAACCACGGATCTCACCCTCGAGCTTGCCCCAGACCACGAACACGTCGGCGATGGGGCTGTTGGTGATCCACATCTTGGCGCCTTTGAGGCGGTAGCCGCCGTCTACCCGCTCGGCGCGGGTCTTCATGCTGGCAGGGTCGGAGCCTGCGTCGGGCTCGGTGAGGCCGAAGCAGCCCACCCATTCGCCGGTAGCCAGCTTGGGCAGGTACTTCATGCGCTGCGCTTCGCTGCCGTAGGCGTGAATGGGGTGCATCACCAGCGAGGACTGCACGCTCATGGCCGAGCGGTAGCCGCTGTCGACCCGCTCCACCTCCCGGGCGACCAGGCCGTAGCAGACGTGGTTGACCCCGGCGCAGCCGTATTTTTCAGGCAGGGTGGCGCCCAGCAGTCCCAGTTCCCCCAGCTCGCTCATGATCTCCCGGTCGAAGTGTTCGTGGCGGTTGGCCTCCAGCACCCGGGGCAGCAGCTTTTCCTGGCAGTAGTCGCGGGCGGCGTCACGGACCATCCGTTCCTCGTCGCTCAGCTGGCTGTCGAGGTTGAACGGGTCGGCCCAGTCAAAGTGGGGTTTGGCAGTCATGGGAAATCTCGGTCAAGCGGCAATTGGATTGTGGGTATGAAAGCAGGTTATGGGTTTTTTTGACAAAGGAATAATATTCTTTACCTCTATCACCTATAGCAAAAACCTATACACGAGGCTGCGATTATGGATCTGCGCGCGCTACATTACTTCGAGGCTGTCTACGAGGGGGGCAGCATCAGCGCCGCGGCGCGCCTGTGCTATATCGCCCAGCCGTCGATCTCGGCGGCGATCCGCCAGCTGGAGACGCAGCTCGGCGCCCGCCTGTTCGTACGTCACCCGCGGGGCGTCAGCCCCACCAAGGCCGGGGAGCAGCTCTACCCCCTGTCCAAGAAACTCACCGGCGAGGCGCGGGCGATTCAGCGCCTGTTTGCCGCCAAGCCGCGCCCGGAACCCTTTCGGCTGGGGTTGATGCGCTCCTTGGGGGCCGAGCGCATGAGTCTGCTGCTCAAGGAGCTGGTGGCCGCCGAGGAGGCCCTGGAGCTGACCCTGGTCAACCCCGAGGAGCCCTGCGACGCCCGGATCATCGATGCGGTCGACCTGGCGCCAGGGGAGCGTTTTCAGCCCCTGTGGCTGGACCGCTACCAACTGGCGCTGCCGTTGGGGCATGAGCTGAGCCTTGGGGAGCGTATCGCCTGTCGCGACCTGGCCGGGATCGCCTTTATCAATCGCGATCCCTGCAGCGCCCTGGTGCACCTGCGGCGGCACCTGCACGAGCTGGGGGTGGAGCCGGCGGTGCGGGCTAATATCCGCACCCTGGAGTACGCCCTGGCGCTGGTCAGCGCCGGGGTTGGCTGCGCCCTGGTACCCGACTGGGAGAGCACCCGGGCGCGGGACGATATCGTCCTGCGACCGTTGGCGGAGATTCGCCTGGAACAACAGATCGGGCTGGCCTACAGGGCTGATGCGGCCCTTACACCGGTGCTGCAGCGGGCCATTGACCTGTGCTGCCAGCGCTGGCAGGAAGAACGCAGCGGTTGACCCTTTTTGTCACTGATCCGGCCGGCTTGCGGCTGTTTCGGTATTCTGTAACTGGCTGAAACTATTCGCTATTCAGCTTGTGTATCAGGGGGTATGCGTTTTCTGAATAGGGCACTTGCGGAATTTCGATTGTGCCCTTCCCGGGCCTGCCCTAACCTTCTTCGTCGAATATTCAACACAACCATAACAAGAACCCGGCGGTTGTCGCCCCGGCGGCGTTGAAGTCTGCCCTTCTGGACTCGGCGCCCGGGGAGATGCTCCAGGGTTCGCAATTAGGATAGTGACAATGAATAAATTCAGTACCCTGATGGCCGGCGCGGCCCTGACCCTGGGGCTTTCCCTCGGTGCCCAGGCCGCCACCCTGAAGATGGCGTACGATGCCGATCCCGTCTCCCTGGATCCCCACGAGCAACTCTCCGGCGGCACCCTGCAGCTTTCCCACATGGTGTTCGACCCCCTGGTGCGCTGGAATAAGGAGCTTGGCTTCGACCCGCGTCTGGCCGAGAGCTGGGAGCGGATCGATGACAAAACCGTGCGCTTCAAGCTGCGCCGCGGGGTCAAATTCCACTCCGGCAACGAGCTGACCGCCGAGGATGTCCGCTGGACCTACGACCGCCTCGTCACCAGCCCGGACTTCAAGGGTATCTTCGCTGCTTTCGAAGGGGTCAAGGTGGTGGACGACTACACCTTCGACCTGGTGACCAAGGAGCCTTACCCGCTGGTGCTCCACTCGGCCACCTACATCTTCCCCATGGACTCCAAGTTCTACACCGGCACTGACGAGAAGGGCGAACCCAAGGATCGCCTGGTCAAGCACGGCGACTCCTACGCCTCCAGCCACCTGTCCGGCACCGGTCCCTACGTGGTCAAGAGCCGTGAGCAGGGCGTCAAGGTGGAGTTCGAGCGTTTTGACGGTTACTGGGATACCACCTCTCCGGGCAACGTGGACGAGATCGTCCTGACCCCCATTAAAGAGGCCCCCACCCGCGTCGCGGCGCTGCTCTCCGGCGACGTCGACTTTATCGCCCCGGTGCCGCCCACCGACCACAAGCGCATCGAGAGCAGCAGCAACGTGGATCTGGTCACCATGCCGGGCACCCGTGTCATCACCTTCCAGATGAACCAGGAGCGTCGCCCCGAGTTCAAGGACGTGCGCGTACGTCAGGCGATTGTGCACGCCATCAACAACGAGGGCATCGTCAAGAAGATCATGCGCGGTTTCGCCACCCCCGCTGCCCAGCAGGGGCCTGAGGGCTACGCCGGCTACAAGGCCGAGCTCAAGCCCCGCTATGACCTGGCCAAGGCCAAGCAGCTGATGAAAGAGGCCGGTTACGAGGACGGCTTCAGCATCACCATGATGGCCCCCAACAACCGCTACGTGAACGACGACAAGATCGCGCAGGCGGCGGCTTCCATGCTGGCCAAGATCAACATCAAAGTTGATCTCAAGACCATGCCCAAGGCCCAGTACTGGCCCGAGTTCGATGCCCGCGCTGCGGACATGATGATGATCGGCTGGCACGCCGACACCGAGGATTCGGCCAACTTCTCCGAGTTCCTGACCCTGTGTCCCAACGCGGAGAGCGGTGCTGGTCAGTACAACAGCGGCAACTACTGCAACCCCAAGGTGGATGAGCTGGTCAAGGCTGCCGGCAGCGAGACCGATCCCGCCAAGCGGGCCGCCATGCTGCAGGAAGTGGAGCAGATCCTCTACGACGACGCCGCCTTCGTGCCGCTGCACTGGCAGAACCTGGCCTGGGCCGCGAACAAGAAGGTCAAGGTGGAGCCGATTCTCAACGTGATGAACTTCCCCTACCTGGGTGATCTCGTCATCGAGGAGTAAGTCGCCTCAAGGTCCCCGGCGCGCGCCGGGGACCGCCCCCCGGGGCACTGGGGTGAGCGCCTTGGAAGGTGCTCACCCGAGTCACCCCGCATAACCCAACGGTCGTCGGCCTCCGCCTTCGGCTGCCTGTCTTTTATTTTTCGCTGAGAGAGCAACACTATGATCGCCTTTGTGGTACGTCGGCTATTTCAGGCCGTGATCGTCATGTTCGTGATCAGCCTGCTCAGCTTCTCCATTCAGGACAACCTGGGGGATCCGCTGCGCGAGCTGGTGGGTCAGTCGGTATCCGAGGAGGAGCGTCAGGCGCTTCGCGACGAACTGGGCCTTAACGACCCCTTCCTGACCCAATACCTGCGCTTCGTGGGCAACGCCCTGGAGGGCGACCTGGGCACCTCCTACTTCTTCAAGGAGCCGGCCCTGGATGTGATCCTCAACAAATTGCCGGCGACCCTGGAACTGGTGTTCGGCGCCACCCTGATTATCATCCTGCTGTCGGTGCCCCTGGGCGTCTACTCGGCGATCAATCCGCGCAGCTGGTTTTCCAAGACCGTGATGGGCATGTCAATCGTCGGCATCTCCATCCCGGTGTTCCTGACCGCGATCATGGCGATCTACCTGTTCTCCGTGGAGCTCAACTGGCTCCCCTCCTACGGGCGCGGGGAGACGGTGCCGGTGTTCGGCAGCTGGGAAACCGGTTTTCTGACTAAGGATGGCCTGCTGCACCTGCTGCTGCCCTGTGCTTCTCTGGCCTCGATCATGCTGCCGCTGTTCATCCGCCTGATCCGCTCGGAGATGATGGAGGTGCTGGAGTCCGAGTACGTCAAGTACGCCTGGGCCAAGGGGCTCTCGCCGCTGCGCATCTGGTTCCTGCACGCCCTCAAGAACACCATGCTGCCGGTGATCACCGTGGGCGGGGTGCAGATCGGTACCATGGTGGCTTACACCATTCTCACCGAGACCGTGTTCCAGTGGCCGGGCATGGGCTTTCTGTTCCTGGAGGCGGTCAACCGCGTTGATACACCGCTGATCGTCGCCTACCTGATCGTGGTAGGGGCCATCTTCGTCATCACCAACACCCTGGTGGACCTGATCTACGGCCTGGTCAATCCCACCGTCAAACTGGCAGGGAAAAAGTCATGACAACACCTGTTGAAGTTCTCGATATACCGACCCGCCCCAGCGCCTGGGCGCGGTTCAAGGACACCCACCTGTTCCACAGCTTTACCCGGGACAAGGTGGCGATGGTCAGCTTCGGGCTGTTTGTACTCTACGCCCTGGCGGCGCTGTTCGCGCCCCTGATCGCCCCCTATAACCCCTACGATCCGGCGTCGATCGACATCATGAACTCCGAGCTGCCGCCCATCTGGCAGGAGGGCGCCGATCCCGCGTTCCTGCTGGGCACCGACGCCCAGGGCCGGGACATGCTCAGCACCATGCTCTACGGTACCCGCATCTCGCTGATGATCGGTATCTGCGCGGTGATGCTGCAGATGTTCCTGGGGGTGCTGATCGGCCTCAGCGCCGGTTACTTCGGCGGCCGGGTGGACAGCTTCCTGATGCGCATGGCGGACATCCAGCTCAGCTTCTCCACCATGATGGTGGCCATCGTGGTGCTGGCGGTGTTCCAGGCCGCCTTTGGCGCCGAGCTCTACGCCGACCTCGCCATCTTCATGCTGATCCTGGTGATCGGCATCGCCGAGTGGCCCCAGTACGCCCGCACCGTGCGTGCCTCCGTGCTCGCTGAAAAGCACAAGGAGTACGTGGATGCAGCGCGGGTGATGGGTTTTGGCAGCGGACGTATCATGTGGCGTCATATTCTGCCCAACACCCTCTCGCCGCTGCTGGTGATCTCCACCGTGCAGGTGGCCAACGCCATCATCAGCGAGGCCTCCCTGAGCTTCCTGGGCCTGGGGATGCCGGTTTCACAGCCCTCCCTGGGCTCGCTGATCTCCAGCGGCTTCGAGTACATCTTCAGCGGCGCCTGGTGGATTACCGTGCTGCCCGGCATCGTGCTGGTGGTGCTGGTGCTGGTGATGAACCTGCTCGGCGACTGGCTGCGTGATGTCCTCAACCCGAAACTCTACAAGGGGTGAGCCATGAGTGTATTTAGTCTGATCTCTGGCTCCGGGCTGCGCGATGTCCAGCCCTTAACCGCTGCAAAACTCTACAAGGGGTGATCAAAATGGCCTTATTGGAAGTTGAAAACCTCGAGGTGACCTTCGGTCTGCGCCAAGGCGCGGTGAAGGCGCTGCGCGACGTCAGTTTCACCGTGGAGCGGGGCGAACGGGTCGGTATCGTCGGCGAGTCCGGCGCCGGCAAATCGGTGGCGGCGTTCTCCATTCTCAACCTGATCAGCCGCCCGGGGTATATCTCCGGCGGGCAGATCCGGTTCGAGGGCCAGGACCTGAGCAAGCTCAGCAGCGATGCGATGCGCGAGATCCGCGGCAACCGCATCGCCATGATCTTCCAGGATCCGATGATGACCCTGAACCCGGTACTGACCCTGGGCCAGCAGATGGTGGAGTGCCTCAAGGCGCACCGCAAGATCAGCACCCAGGAGGCGCGCCTGATCGCGGTCGAGAAGCTGCGCCAGGTGCACATTCCGTCGCCGGAAAAGCGCATCGACCAGTACCCCCACGAGCTTTCCGGCGGCATGCGCCAGCGGGTCATCATCGCCATCGCGCTGCTGCTGGACCCGGTGCTGATCATCGCCGACGAGCCCACCACGGCCCTGGACGTGACCATCCAGGCGGAAATCATGGAGCTGCTGCTGGAGCTCTGCGAATCCAACAACGTGGGACTGGTCCTGATCACCCATGACCTGGGCGTCGTGTCCCAGGTGACCCAGAAGGCGATCGTCATGTACGCCGGGCGGGTGATCGAGCAGGGGCCGACCAAGGAGATCATCAACGACGCCCAGCACCCCTACACCCAGGGGCTGATCAACGCGCTGCCCCAGCAGACCCTGCCGGGACAGCGGCTGAACCAGATTCCGGGATCCATGCCCAGCCTGCAGAATATTCCCGCGGGCTGCGCGTTTAACCCGCGCTGTGAGTTCGTGATGGATGTGTGCAAGCAGACACTACCGGGCTTCACCCGCTCCGGCGGCTGTCAGGTGGCCTGCCACATGGTGCGCGAGATGAAAGAGAAGGCGGCACAGGAAGCGAGCTGAGGACTGAACGATGAATGCACAACAACCGATACTGCAGGTTCGCGACCTGGAAAAACGCTTCAACATCTCCGGCGACTTTCTTGACCAGCTCAAGTTCCAGGGCGGCAAGATCGTGCGTAAGCAGGAGAATGTCCACGCCATCAACGGCGTCAGCTTTGACGTCATGAAGGGCGAGGCCCTCTGCGTGGTGGGGGAGAGCGGCTGCGGCAAGTCCACCGTGGCCCGTACCGTGATGGGGCTGCTCAAGCCCTCCGGCGGCAGCATCCACTACAACGGCGAGCGCATCGATCAGCTGTCCGACCGGGCGGTGCTGCCCTACCGCAAGAAGATGCAGATGATCTTCCAGAACCCCTACGCCTCGCTCAACCCGCGCAAGACCATCACCCAGACCCTGGAAGAGCCGGTGCGCTTTCACAACCCGGGGATGTCCGAGACCGAGGTCAAGGACAAGGTGAAGGCGGTGATGTTTGATGTGGGGATCGATCCCGGCTGGGGGGTGCGTTACCCCCACGAGTTCTCCGGGGGCCAGCGCCAGCGCATCTCCATCGCCCGGGCCCTGACCCTTGACCCCGAGTTCGTGGTGGCGGACGAGCCCATCTCCGCGCTGGACGTCTCCATTCAGGCCCAGGTACTCAACCTGATGATGAAGGCCCAGGAGGAGCACAACCTGACCTACCTGTTCATCACCCATGACCTGTCGGTGGTGGAGCACTTCGGAACCCGGGTGGCGGTCATGTACCTGGGTACACTGTGCGAGCTGGCGCCCACCAAGACCCTGTTCGCCACGCCCCGGCACCCCTACACCCAGGCCCTGCTCAGCGCCATTCCGCGGCTGCAGGACCATCGCCCCAACCACATCAAGCTGCAGGGCGAAGTGCCGACCCCGGTGAACCTGCCCAGCGGCTGCGTGTTCCACGGTCGCTGCCCCCACGCCAACGACCGCTGCCGCCAGGAGGTGCCGAAGCTCGTGCCCCAGAGCGACGGCAGCCAGGTGGCCTGTCACGGGGTCGAGGAGGGGCGGCTGTGAGCAACGTCGGGTTGCGTATCAGCAGCGCCTTCGACGGCGGTAATATCGAGGTGGTGGAGCTGGCGCGTCCCGACGATGTGCAGTTGCGGATCCTTCCCGACCGTAATTCGGCGTTCCTGCAGTGGTTCTATTTCCGCCTGCAGGGGGCACGCGGCCAGCACTGCCGGCTGCGCCTGCTCAACGCCTGCGATGCGGCCTACCCCGATGGTTGGGTCGATTACAAGGCGGTGGCCTCCTACGACCGGCGCAACTGGTTCCGGGTACCGACCCACTTCGACGGCGAGTCGCTGGTGATCGAGCACCAGCCGGCCACGGACAGCGTCTATTTCGCCTACTTCGCCCCCTACAGCTGGGAGCGTCACCTGGACCTGCTGGCCCGCGCCGAGGGTTCGCCCCGGGTGCGGGTGGTGTCTGTGGGGGAGAGCCTGGACGGGCGGCCCCTGGACCTGCTCCAGATCGGCAGCGCCGACCCGGAAAAGCGGCGGGTCTGGATTACCGCCCGCCAGCACCCCGGCGAGACCATGGCGGAGTGGTTTATGGAGGGGCTGATCGAGCGCCTGCTGGATGAATCCGACCCGGTGACCCGCAAGCTGCTGGGGCAGGCGGTGTTCTACCTGGTGCCCAACATGAACCCCGATGGCAGCGTGCGCGGTCACCTGCGCACCAACGCCGCGGGGGTTAACCTCAACCGCGAATGGCACGCGCCGAGCGCCGAGCGCAGCCCCGAGGTGCTGGCGGTGCGCAACCAGATGGATGCCACCGGGGTGGATCTGTACCTGGATATTCACGGCGACGAGGGACTGCCCTACAATTTCGTCGTCGGCTGCGAGAACAACCCCGGCTACAGCGCGCGTATCGCCGGCCTGGAAGGCGCCTTCAAGGACGCCTTTCTCGACGCCAGCCCGGATTTTCAGGTCACCCACGGCTATCCCCAGGGGCAGTTCGAGGAAGAGACCCTGACCCTGGCCAGCAACCAGGTGGGGCAGCGCTTTGACTGCCTGGCCCTGACCCTTGAAATGCCTTTCAAGGACAATGCCGACCTGCCCGGATCGCTCCAGGGGTGGTCGCCCGAGCGCAGCCGGCGCCTGGGCGCGGCGGTGCTGCAGCCGATTCTGGCGGTACAGGCTAAGCTGCGTTAGGCAGAACCTCAAACACAGCCAAAAGGAACGCTGATGCGCCAACGGGGGCGGGAAACCGCTAGCTATTCGGGTGCAGGGGAGCCGCGCTGATGGAATTGCGCTGGCTTGAAGACTTCTGCGCCCTGGCGCGCACCCGGCACTTTTCCCGTGCGGCCGAGGAGCAGAATGTCACCCAGCCCACTTTCAGCCGCCGCATCAAGATGCTGGAGGAGGAGGTGGGGGTGATGCTGATCGACCGCAATACCCTGCCGCTTTCGCTGACCCCGGCCGGCGAGCTGTTCTGCGCCTCCGCCCAGCGCATTATCGAGATCGTGCGTGACACCCGCGAGCAGTGCCTGGACCTGGAGCGGGCCGAAGCCCAGAAGCTCAAGTTCGCCACCAACCAGACCCTCTACCTCAGCTTCTTCCAACCCTGGTTCGAGGCCCTGGAGAGTGACGTGGAGATGGCGGTCAACCTGCAGTCGACCGCCTGGATGGGAAGTGATTTCGTCCAGGCCCTGCAAAGTGGCGACTGCGACCTGATCCTCTGCTACTGGCACCCGGCGATCGATTTTCTCCAGGTGCTGGAAGGGGAGGCCTACAGCCACCTGGTCGTGGCTGAAGAAACCCTGGTACCGGTTACCGCCCGTGACAGCCAGGGCCAACCCAAGTTTTGGTTACCGGGGAGTGACCGCGGGCCGCTCCCTTACATCAGCTACAACGCCAAGACCTTTATCGCCCCGGTGATCGCCGATCACCTGCGGCGTCTGCCCACGCCGCCGCACCTGCTGAGCGTCAACGAGAACTCCCAGGCCATCAGCGTCAAGGCGATGGTCGCCCAGGGCTACGGCCTGGGATGGCTGCCGCGGCGGATACTGGAGAGCGGAGACAGCCAGGGGCTGGTGGCCGCTGGCGATGCCAGCTGGGAGATTCCGCTGCAGCTGCGCCTCTACCGCCTGGCCCGCAATCGCCACGGCGCCCTCGAACGCCTCTGGCAACAGGCCGCCCAGCAAACCCAATTTACGGAGACACCGGTTTGACCGATATCGATACAAGCTACGCCCGACACCTGCAGATGCTGCAACGCCAGCTCGAAGAGGTACTGCCTTCGCTGGGGTACGACGGCCTGTTGCTCTTCAGCGGCAGCCCGCGCTACCGCTTCCAGGATGACCAGGCCGCGCCGTTCGTCGCCAATCCTCATTTCAAGCGCTGGGTGCCGCTGCCGCGCCAGGTGGACTGTGCCCTGCTGGTGCGCCCTCACCAGCGGCCCCTGCTCTACCACTATGACCCGGTGGACTTCTGGCACCTGCCGGCGGGGCGGCCCGAGGGCTTCTGGACCCGTCATTTCGACATCGTCGAGATGCACTCAAGGGAAGAGCTGGAGCGGTCGCTGCCCCACGGCGGCCACCTGGCCTTCATCGGCGAGGAGGCCGCCCTGGCCGAGCGGCTCGGCATCGAGGCCGTCAACCCGACGCCCGTGCTCAGCGCCCTTAATTGGCAGCGGGCGGTCAAAAGCGGCTACGAGCTCGAGTGCCTGCGCGAAGCCAACCGGGTGGCGGTGGCGGGCCACCGCGCCGCCGAGGCAGCCTTCCGTGGCGGCGAATCCGAGTTCGGGATTCACCAGGCCTACCTCGCGGCGACCGGCGCCCGGGAAACGGAATTGCCGTACAGCAGTATTGTCGGCCTTAACACCCATGCTGCCGTGCTTCACTATCAGCACCTGGACCGGCAACCGCCGGCCCGCCCGCTCAGTTTTCTGCTGGACGCGGGGGTGGAGGTGCGCGGTTACGCATCGGACATCACCCGCACCTACAGCGGCGAGTCGGGCCTTTTCGGCGAACTGATCGATGCCCTGGACGCCGCCCAGCGCAACCTCCTGGAACAGGTACGCCCGGGCCAGGGTTTCACCTCTCTGCACCTGTCCATGCACCGCGCACTGGCCCGCATCCTGCGGGACTTCGGGCTGGTGGATATGAGTGAGGAGGGGCAGCTTGAGAGCGGTATCACATCCACCTTTTTCCCCCATGGCCTGGGTCACCTGCTGGGACTTCAGGTGCACGACGTCGGCGGGCTGCAGGCGGATCCCGCGGGCACGCCGGCACCGCCCCCGCTCTCCCACCCCTTTCTACGTCTGACCCGCTCGCTGGAAACGGACATGGTGGTGACGGTGGAGCCGGGGCTCTACTTTATCGAGCCCCTGCTGGCCCGCTTGGCCGAGGCGCCGCACCGCGGTGCGGTGGACTGGGCGAAAGTGGATGCGCTGCGTCCTTACGGGGGGATCCGCATCGAGGACAATGTCCGCGTTACCCCTGCCGGCTGCGAGAACTTTACCCGCGACGCCTTCCAGGCCGGGTGAGTCACGCGGTGCGCCCGGGCAGGTTGGGCACCCGCTGGCCCAGACGGCCGGGACGATCAGGGACAGACAAAGGCGCTGATGTACCAGCGGGTCTGCTGGGTGGTGGGCTGTTGGACGAACGCGGCGGGAAAGCCGCTCTCGGCCAGCACCCGTTCGGCGAGCTCCGCCAACGCCTGGGCCTGGGGGCGCTCATCGCCACCGCGCCGAATCACGTAGCCGCTGATCTTGTAGCCCGACTTGGCATTCACCGACGGCGGTAACTCGCGCACCCGCAGGCGCCCTCTGGCGCCCTCCCGGCGGAGCTGGTCGACGATCAGATTGGCCTGCTCGCGGGTTTCTGCCCCGGAGCTTGCGCACCAGAAGATATCGTAATCCCAGTCCTCCCAGTCGAAGGAGGGAGGGTTGTCGCGGCTGCTCTTCAGTACCGCCCGCTGTTCGGTTTCAAAGACCTGCTCCTGGGCGATCACCCGGGCGGTCTCCTCACGGATGGCCGGCGTACCGCCGGCTTCCAGCACCCCGAGCAGGCGTTTGCGCAGCTCGCCGTCCACCATGACCAGCACGAACTGCTTGGCCACCTCCTGTTTCTGCTGGTTGTTCTCCTCCAGGGATTTCTGCACCAGCTCGTAGATACGGAAGTTGAACTCGCGCTCGGCGTTGATTTGTTCGCGCTCGTCCCGTGCCTCCTTGATGGCGATGTCCACCGCCGTGATCTGCTCCTTGAGGCCCTGGTCGACCTGGGACACTGAATAGTTGAGCCAAGCCTCCATGGTGGCGGTACCGACGGTGACCGCGGGCAAAAAGAGGTTCTGGACAAAGCCTTCGATGCGCTTCCAGTTCATGGGGCGTTCCTGAGTCGGCGTTGAATCTGCCCTCAGTTTAGAGCCTCTGCGCGCGGAGGTCGGGACCGGAGAGCGGCGGTTTGCCGGTCTTGGGGGGCTCCTGGAACTGCAGTTCGGCCAGGCGCCGGTAGAGGGGTGAGCGCTGCAGCAGTTCGGCGTGGCTTCCCTGGTCCATCAGGCGGCCCTGGTCGATCAGGGCGATACGCTCGGCGTTCTGCACCGTGGCCAGGCGGTGGGCGATGACAATCGTGGTTCTACCCGCCATCAGCCGGCCCAGGGCGGCCTGCACCGCGTGCTCGCTTTCGGCATCCAGGGCGCTGGTGGCCTCGTCGAGCAGCAGGATGCGGGGATTTTTGAGGATCGCCCGGGCGATGGCGATACGCTGGCGCTGACCGCCGGAGAGGCGGACGCCGCGCTCGCCCAGGTCGCTGTCGTAGCCGTTGGGCAGGGCCTGGATGAAATCGTGGGCCTGGGCGGCCCTGGCGGCCTCCATCACGCGCTCTTTGCTGGCCGCCGGGTCGCCGTAACCGATGTTGTGCCAGAGGGTGCCGCTGAACAGGATCGGTTGCTGGGGCACCAGGGCGATCTGCCGACGCAGGGCCCTGGGGTCCAGCTGGCGAAGATCGACACCGCCCAACTGGATAACGCCGCGCTTTGGATCGTGAAAGCGCAGCAGCAGCTCAAAGAGGGTGGATTTGCCCGCCCCCGAAGGCCCGACCAGGGCCAGGAGCGTGCCCGCTTCAACGGTTAGATCAAGCGCTTGCAGCGCCGGTTGTCCGGGGCGAGAGGGGTAGGCGAAGGTGACCGCTGCCAGTGTGAGCGAGGGTTCCAGATCGTCGGCATCCACAGGCGCCGCAGGCGCCTTGATCCGTGCCGGCACCTGCAGCAGCTCCATCAGGCGCTCGGCCGCCCCCAGCGCCCGCTGCACTTCGCCCAGTACCTCGGAGAGGGTGGCCACCGATACGGCCATCAAAATGGCGTAAAACAGGAAAGCCCCCAGCTCCCCGGCACTGAGACTGCCTGTCAATACCTCATGACCGCCCTTCCAGAGCAGGCCTGCGATGGCGCCAAACACCATCAGTATCACGGTGGCGATCAGCAGCGCCCGCTGCCGGATGCGCTGGCGGCCAACCGCGAAGGCGGCCTCCACTTGCCGCGCGAAGGCCGCTTTTTCCAGCTCCTCGCGGGTGTAACTCTGCACGGTCTTGATCTGCTCGATTGCCTCTCCGGCGCGGCTGCCCACGTCGGCCACCGAATCCTGGGAGCGCCGGGCCAGGCGGCGTACCCGGCGGCCAAAGACGAGTATCGGCAGCAACACCAGCGGCACCGTTCCCAGCACGATCAGGGTCAGCTCGAGCTGGGTGACCGCCAGCATGACCAGAGCGCCGACGAAGGTGAGGGCGCTGCGCAGGGCCATGGAGAGCGATGAGCCGACAATGGACTGCAGCAGCGTGGTGTCGGTGGTCAGGCGGGAGATAATCTCGGTGCTGCGGTTAGTCTCGAAATAGGCGGTCTGCAGCTCGACCAGGTGGTCGAACACCGCCCGGCGGATGTCGGCGCTGACCCGTTCGCCCAGCCAGGAGATCAGGTAGAAACGGGCGAAGGTTCCCAGGGCAATAATCAGGGTCAGCAACAGAATCAGCGCCACCGAACGGTTCAGGGCTGCTTCCGATCCGGCCAGAAAGCCCTGGTCGATCAGGAGCCGCAGGCCCTGTCCCAGGGCGAGGGTGACCCCGGCGGTGATCACCAGCGCGGTCGCCGCCGCCAGCAGGGTGCCGCGGTAGGGGCGCACAAAGCCGGCCAGCATGCGAAGGGTCGATTTATGGCGCGAGAGTTCAGCAATCATCAGCGGCTCTGCAGCGGGTAACCGTTTGCATAACCCTTGCCTGTTTTGGTGCCGGCTGCAAGTGGATTGTCGGTTTGCCGGCGCACCCTCTACCGCTTTCACAAGGGCCGGGCGTTGTCGGTTCCAGGGAAATCGCCCGGGAGTTTGACCCAAAACAAGTTCTTGTCCGTATTGGTGGAAATCGCTTCAGCGGTTGGATCGTCCGCCTTAGTATAGGGGTAAACCCGTAGCTGAAGATGAGGGTTCAAAAATGCCGGTCAGTATCAGCTATATCCGCCAATACGACATCGTGCTCATCAAGCACTTTGGCACGCTCAAGCGCCCGGAAATGGCCCGGGCGCTGAATAAAACGGATACCCAAATCGGCGCGTGGCGGCTTGCGCTGGTGGATTTCAGTGAGGGGGACCTGAGCGCCCTGAGCCTGATTGATATCGATACCTTCGCCGCCCGCATCAAGGAGGTGGCGCCGGCGCTCAGCAAGGTTGCGATTGTCCGCTCCCATGACGCCTTCTCCGATTACTGCGTGCACTCCAAGTACGTCTGTGAACTGCAGCAGATCGAGGCGGCGGTGTTCGACTACCCGGCGCAGGCCAGGGCCTGGTTGCTTAACAGCTGAGCCGGCCACCGTTAGATCCCCGGCTCCGGGGCCCCGTGTTTTATTCCATTCTTGAATTCAGCTAGAGGAGGTCGGCTCCGGCGCCCCGGCGTCGGCCTTGGGTTCGTACTCGACGCGCAGGCGGATGGGGCCGGCGAGCTCGGGATAGAGGGCGGTCTTGTCGGCGTAGAAGGCGCGGATGCGGTCCATATCCGCCGTTATATCACCGGTCAGCTCGATTAGCGGGCCAATCCCCAGCCGCTTGTGCTTGAAGTCTGCGTAGCCGAGCGCCACGGGAACCTTTGCCTGGCGGGCCAGGTGGTAGAAACCGGATTTCCAGTGCGGGGTGCGTGAGCGGGTGCCTTCCGGGGTGATTACGACCACCAGCTCCTCTTCCTGGGCAAAACGCTCGCAGAGCTGCTCGGTAAACCCGCTGCTTTTGCGCCGGTCCACGGGAATGCCGCCCATGGCGCGCATGACCACCCCCATGGGACCTTTGAACAGGGTGTGTTTGGCCACCCAGTGGAACTTAAAACGCAGGGCGCCTTTGGCCAGCATGGCGAGGATGAAGTCCCAGTTGCTGGTGTGGGGAAAGCCGATCAGCACGTAGTGACGAATCTGGGGCTGCTCGATCGCCAGCGTCCATCCGGCAAGGTGGAGCAGCCATGCACACAACTTCTGAATCATGGAAATCTCCTAGAGAATTTGGGTTAGCGGATCGTCAGCCAGACGCCGAACAGCAGGGTGGCGATGCCGGCCAGCTTCTGCCAGTTGATGGCGCGCACCTCGGCGCCAAACAGGCCGAAGTGGTCGATCAGGGCCGCGATCACGCATTGGCTGGCGATGATCAGGGTGAAGGCGCTCACGGCTCCCAGCCGGGCGACGCTGAAGCCGATGCTGGAGACGATCACCAGACCGACCAGGCCCGAGGTGAGCGTCCACCAGGGCAGCTGCTGCCATTGGCCGAGGTTGCCTCCCCGTACGGCGAGCACCAGCAAGGAGACGATGGCGGTACCCAGAGCGTAGGTGAGAAACACGCTCTCCAGGGTTCCCAGCTGGCGGTCGATGACCCCCATCATCTGGCCCTGCACGGTGATCGCGATCCCGCCGACGACCGCTATCAAAATTAACAGCACCTGTGACCCCATCACGGCTGCTCGGACAATACGCAGAGGACGCGCAACGCTGCGCGGGGAAGGGTGTGCATTGAGGGCTCCTGACAACGGCAAATGCGGACGGGCTGAATCGCCCGGCCGGCATTATACGGATTGGAGCCATTAAAGGCGACGCTCAGTTGCCCTGCAGGGACGCCAGGGCTTCCTTTTGATCCTCCAGTACTCGCCGGCAGCTGTCCCGCTCGGACATCATCTGGATATAGGCGCCGATGCCGGGCAGGTGGGAGAGGGGGTCGTGGCGCCCCAGTCGCCCCATCACTGCCTGCGCGAACAGAAAGGTCATAAAGGCGGCGAAGTCGGCATGGGTCAGGACGGTGCCGGCAACAAAGGGCGAAAAGCTGATGATGCTGTTCAGGGCGCGCAGGTTCCGTTCGAGCTGTTTTTCGGCTTTTTCGATCGCCTCCTCGCTGGCCGTGCCGCCAAAAAAAGCGGCGCCGAGCAGGGTGCGCGGCGGCGCGTCGATATAGAGGTCGATAAACTGGTGAATCTGCTGGGCGCGGGCGGCCAGCGCCGGGTCCTTGGGATAAAGCTGCGGGGTGGGCTTGTAGGCCTCGAGGTAGAACAGAATCGCCTGGGATTCGCTGAAGTAAAGGTCTTCATGCTGCAGGTAGGGGATCTTGCCCATCGGACTGTGGGCAATCACCTCGGGTTCCTGGGATGGTGCGACTTTAACCTCCTCAAAAGCGAGCTGTTTTTCAAGAAGGGCGAGCTTAACTACGTTGTAATAATTACTGATGGCAAGGCCGTAGAGCTTCATGGCGCATCCCTCCGCAAGTCCGCGGGCGTGTATGGGGCTTGCTCTCAGTCTGGTCAAAAGCCCGTGCTTTTCAAGCGCCGTTTTCGCTCAGGATCGGGGTCAGGGGCACCTTGGCCGAGGCCCCTGCCCGCTCGCACACCAGCCGCGGCACCAGGTAGCCCGGCAGGTTGTCGGCCAGGGCGCCGGCCAGTCGACGGGCGCTGTCTTCTGTAACGGCGAAATGGGCCGCGCCGGCCACCGGATCCAATAGGTGCAGGTAATAGGGCAGCACGCCGGCCTCGAATAACTGCTCGCTGAGTTGCTTTAAGGGGGCCAGTCCATCATTGATCCCGCGCAGCAGCACCGTCTGGTTGAGCAGTGTGGTGCCGGTCTCGCGAATTTTCGCCAGGGCTGAGCGCAGGGGGGCGTCCAGTTCGTTGGCGTGGTTGATGTGTACCACCATCACCGTCTGCAGCGGGCTTGCAGCCAGCCGTTGGAGCAGCTCCGGGGTGATGCGGTCGGGAATCACCACCGGCAGGCGGGTGTGCAGGCGCAACCGCTTGAGGTGCGGCAGCTCCTGCAGCTCGTCCATCATTCGCCCCAGGCGGGCATCGGGCGTGGCCAGCGGGTCGCCGCCGCTGAGGATGACCTCCTCGATACTGGGGTCGGCGGCCAGGTAAGTCATGACCTGCCGCCATTGCTCCGGGCCCAGTTGGTTGTCGGAGTAGGGAAAGTGGCGGCGAAAGCAGTAGCGGCAGTTGATTGCGCAGCCGCCGCTGGCAATCAGCAGCACCCGTCCGTGGTACTTGTGAATCAGCCCCTGCACGGGGTTTGAGTCGGTCTCGCCCAGCGGGTCGGCACTGTAGCCGGGGTGGGGGGTCAGCTCGGCGGCGCTCGGCAGTACCTGCAGGAGCAACGGGTCCCGTGGGTTGCCGGGCTGCATCCGGCGCAAAAAGGCCTCGGGGACGCGCAACGCAAACTGCCCGGCGGCGCCGGCTGCGTCTTGCACTGCCGTAGCGGGCAGATCCAGGCGTGCGGCGAGTTGCTGCGGGGTGAGAGCGGCGGCGGCCAGCTGGGCTTGCCAGGAGGCGATTTGCGGCTCCTGGGTGGATTCGGCCTGCACAGCCGTACCGGTTCGATGTATCATTATCCCTTTGCCCTTTACGGGGTTGTTTTCGGCGTGCCTCGCGCGGTCAGCACCGTTGTTCAAGGGGGCTTAACCACAATTTGGTGAGGAAAAATGGCAAGCTATTCTACCAATGAATTCAAGTCGGGTCTTAAGGTGATGATCGACGGCGACCCCTGCGCCATGGTCGACGTGGAGTTCGTCAAGCCGGGTAAGGGCCAGGCCTTCACCCGGGTCAAGATGCGCAACCTGAAGTCCGGACGTATCTGGGAGCGCACCTTCAAATCCGGCGAGTCGGTGGAAGCGGCAGACGTCATGGACCGGGACATGGAGTACCTCTACGCGGACGGCGAGTTCTGGCACTTTATGCTCACCGACGGCTCTTTCGAGCAGTTCGCCGCCGATGAAGCGGCCGTAGGCGAGGCCAAGCAGTGGCTGAAAGAGCAGACCCAGTGCGTGGTCACGCTCTACAACAACAACCCGCTGGCGGTGACGCCGCCGAACTTCGTCGAGCTGGAAGTGGTCGAAACCGACCCGGGTCTCAAGGGCGACACCGCCCAGGGCGGCTCCAAGCCCGCCACCCTGAGCACCGGCGCGGTAGTGCGGGTGCCCCTGTTTATCAACCAGGGCGAGGTGTTGAAGATCGATACCCGCAGCGGTGAGTACGTCAGCCGCGCCTAGTCCGCAGCTTCGGCAGTGACTCAAGGGCCAGCCACGAGCTGGCCCTTTGTTTTTATTTAGCGGTTTTTATCTCCTGGTTTTTATTTCTCTTTTCTAGTTCTCCGGAAATAGCAGGCCCATAGAACGATGACGCAGTGGCAGCCCGCCGCGTCCCTGGCGGTGATTCGTCAGCGGGCGCAGTTATACGCACGGATTCGTGCTTTCTTCGCCGCCAGAGGCGTACTGGAGGTGGATACGCCGGTACTCTCCCAGGCCGCGGTGTCCGACCCCCACCTGGCACCGATGAGTACGTCCTTCGAGGGGCCGGGCGTTGCGCAGCCGCGCCCGCTGTTTCTGCAGACCTCGCCCGAATACCCCATGAAACGCCTCCTGGCGGCCGGTTCGGGGCCGATCTACCAGCTGGCCAAAGCCTTTCGCAACGGCGAGGCCGGTGGGCGCCATAATCCCGAATTCTGCATGCTGGAGTGGTATCGGCCGGGCTTTGATGAGCATCAGTTGATGGACGAGGTCGCGGACCTGGTGGGCGAGGTGCTGGCGCGGGATGATTTCGTGCGGCTCAGTTACCGGCAGGCGTTTGAGCGCTTCGTCGGACTTGATCCTCACGAGGCGTCGCTGGCGACCCTTCAGGGCTGCGCCCGGGAGCGGCTTGACCTGGAGCTGGAGAGCGATAATCGCGACACCTGGCTCAACCTGCTGCTCAGTCACCTGGTCGAGCCGGAACTCAGGGCACCTACCTTCATCTTCGATTTTCCTGCCAGCCAGGCGGCGTTGGCCCGAGTTCACCCGGATGAGCGGGGCACCCGGGTGGCCCGGCGTTTCGAACTCTACACGGACGGGGTGGAGCTGGCCAACGGCTACTTCGAACTGACCGACAGCGCCGAACAGACCCGGCGCTTCAATGCAGACCAGCAGCAGCGTCGCGCGCTGGGCGTGTCGCCGTTGCCGCTTGACGAGCACCTGCTGGCGGCGCTGGCGGCCGGGTTGCCGGAGTGCGCCGGTGTGGCGCTGGGGGTTGACCGTTTGCTGATGCTGGCCAGCGGTTGTGAGCGGATCGAGCAGGTGCTGGCTTTCCCGTTTGACCGCGCTTAAGGGCGGCCCGGTTTAAAGGGCCGCCACCGCCGTGCGAATACGGCGCATCGCCTCTTCCAAGGTGGCTTTGGGGCAGCCGAAATTCATCCGCATAAAACGGTTGTCGCCGAAATCGATCCCTGGCGATAGGCCGACGCCGGCCCGTTCGAAGAATTCGGCCGGGTGCTCCAGTTCCAGCCCCGAGACATCGATCCAGGCCAGGTAGGTGGCCTCGAAGGGGTGCAGCTTGAGCCCCTCGATGGCATTGATTTCCCGCACCAGGTAATCGCGGTTCTGGCGCAGGTAGGCCAGCTGCTGCTGGTTCCAGCCGTCGCCGTCGCGGTAGGCCGCCAGGGCCGCGGTGTAGCCCAGCAGGTTGACGTCGGGGACGATGCCCCGCTTGGTGCGGATAAAGCGCTGGCGCAGCGCCTTGTCCGGAATGATGGCCAAGGAGCAGGCGAGCCCGGCGATGTTGTAGGTTTTGCTGGGCGCCATCAGGGTAATGGTGCGCCCTGCGAGCTGAGGATCGAGGCTGGCGATGGGGATATGCTTGACCCCGGGTTCCAGGATCAGATCGCAATGGATCTCATCCGAGCAGAGGGTCAGGTCGTGACGGGCGCAGATCTCCAGCAGCCTCGTCAGCTCCTCGCGGCGGTAGACACTGCCGCCCGGGTTCTGCGGGTTGCAGAACAGCAGCAGCTGACAGCTGGGGTCAATGGCCGCCTCCAGGGCGTCCAGGTCCAGCACCCAGCGCTCGCCTTCAAGGGTCATGGGAACGGATACCAGGCGGCGCTCGGAGAGGCGCGGCGCGGACATGAACGGGGGGTAGATGGGCTTGGGGCTGATAACGGCGCTGCCCGCTTCACCGGTGGCCCTACAGGCCAGGTTAAGCCCGCAGACCAGGCCCGGCAGCCAGACCAGCCACTCGGGGTCGACGCGCCAGCCGTAAAGACGCTGCAGACGCTCGACCACCACTTCCGTCAGCGCCTCCGGGGCCAGGGTGTAGCCAAAGACACCGTGGTCGATGCGCTCGTGCAACGCTTTGATGATTGCCGGCGGGGCCATGAAGTCGGTGTCGGCGACCCACATGGGCAGAATGTCGCGGCCCCGGTACTTTTCCCACTTCTGACTGGCGCTCAGGCTACGGTCTATCGGCTGGTCGAATCCCTGGCTGACAGGTGGGGTGAGGGGGGCTTGGCGCGACTGGTTCATGGGTTGTCCTGTACTGCTGTCCGGCACGATTTGAGGCTTGCAAAGCATGATTTTAGCGTTATATTAATCGCAAACCCTAGTGTCCTGATAGACTGAGCAATCATGCAATTTACCTTCGGTTACCGAACCACTGCAGCCAGCTCCCGCTCCCCGGGCGCGGTCTATCTGGTGGCTCGTCCTCTGCTCCTGCGACTGCCGTAAGGGCAGTCTATTCCCGCGTTACCTCGACCCGCACCACCTTCTTACAATTCCCGAATCAAACGGGATGCCTCGCTGAACACCCGAGGGTCCCCGGCACAAATGGAGCCAGAGCATGAGCGACAACCGAGTCATTATTTTTGATACCACCCTGCGCGACGGCGAGCAGAGCCCCGGCGCGTCCATGACCAAGGGTGAAAAACTGCGTATCGCCAAGGCGTTGGAGAAGATGCGCGTAGACGTGATCGAGGCGGGCTTTGCCATTGCCAGCCCCGGCGATTTCGAGTCGGTCAAGGCCATCGCCGACAGCATCAAGGACAGCACGGTCTGCAGCCTTTCCCGGGCCCTGGACGCCGATATCGACCGCGCCGGTGAAGCGCTGAAAAACGCCGCTTCCGGACGCATTCACACCTTTATCGCCACCTCGCCCATCCATATGAAGTACAAGCTGCAGATGCAGCCGGACGAGGTGGTGGCGCAGGCGGTTCACGCGGTCAAGCGCGCCCGCAACCTGATCGATGACGTGGAGTTCTCGCTGGAGGACGCCAGCCGTTCGGAGCTGGATTTCATGTGCCGGATCATCGAGGCCTGTATCGACGCCGGCGCCCGCACCATCAATATTCCGGACACCGTGGGTTACGCCGTGCCTGCCGAGTTCGGCGCCACCATCGGCCAGCTGATCCAGCGCATTCCCAATGCCGACAAGGCGATCTTCTCGGTGCACTGCCACAACGACCTGGGGCTGGCGGTCGCCAACTCTCTGGCGGCCGTGAGCCAGGGGGCACGGCAGGTCGAGTGTACCGTTAACGGGCTGGGTGAGCGGGCCGGTAACGCCGCCCTCGAAGAGGTGGTGATGGCGTTGCGCACCCGCCGCGATGTGCTGGGGCTGGAGACCGGTATCGACACCACCCAGATCGTCTCGGCCTCGCGCCTAGTCTCCGGGGTCACCGGCTTTGCCGTGCAGCCCAACAAGGCGATCGTCGGTGCCAACGCCTTTGCCCATGAGTCGGGCATTCACCAGGATGGAGTGCTCAAGCACCGCGAGACCTACGAGATCATGACCGCCCAGGACGTGGGCTGGCACACCAACAAGATGGTGCTGGGCAAGCACTCGGGACGAAACGCCTTCCGCACCCGCCTGGAAGAGCTCGGCACCACCTTTGAAACCGATGCCGAACTGAACGCGGCGTTCGCCCGCTTCAAGGAGCTGGCGGACAAGAAGCATGAGATCTTTGACGAAGACCTGCAGGCGGTGGTGAGCGACACCAAAATCGCCGGCTTCAACGAGCAGTTCCGTCTCAGCTCGTTGAAGGTGACTTCCCAGACCGGGGAGACCCCGGTGGCCGAGGTGGTGGTGATGGTGAACAACGAGGAAGTGCGCGCCACTGCCGCCGGCAGCGGGCCGGTGGACGCCGCTTACCGGGCGATCGAGAGCATCATCGATACCCACGCAAGCCTTGAGCTCTATTCGGTCAACGCGATCACCAGCGGCACTGACTCCCAGGGCGAGGTGACCGTGCGACTGGAGAAGGGCGGGCGGATCGTCAACGGCCTGGGGGCCGATACCGACATCGTGATCGCCTCCGCCAAGGCCTACCTGCACGCTGCCAATCTTCTCGCCTCCCAGGTGGAGAAGGCGCATCCTCAGGTCTAGGGCATGATAGAGCCGGCGCAGCAGCACGAGCAGCTCAGGCAGCAGTACCTGGCGGCCATGGGGATTACCTCCTGGCTGCCGGTCCGCCCCCTGCCCGGGGCTGCGGCGTCTCCTGCCTGGGAGTGGCTGTCGGCGGCGCCCGCAGTGCAACAGCCCCTTCCTGAATCGACGCCGGCAGCCGCAGCGGCGCCCGCGGTGGATTCACCCCGGCCCGCTGCCTCGCGGGTCGGGACAAAGCCCGACCTTAAGCAGCTGCTCGACGTATCAGGCCTGCGGGCCGAAAAGCCCGCACCTTCCCCATCCCCGGCATCCCCGCCGGTTACGCCGTCGGCCCCAGTCTCGTCACCGGAGTCCGAGCCGGAAGGCACGGTACAGAAAGCCGCCGGCGAGGTGCCGCGTTTTCGCCTGGCCATGATCCGTTATGAGGACTGCCTCGTGGTGGACGAGCTGCCGTTGCAGAGCCTGCAGGGTTTTTCCGCCGCCCACCGCACCCTGCTCGGGCGGATTCTGGCGTCGGTTGGGCTGGGGCAGGGCGAGCCGCAGGTACAGGCCTTCACCTGGCCGCTGGTGAACGCCGCCCACGTGGATCAGAGCGAAGCCGTGGCCCGCGGTGGCCTGCGAACCCGTCTCTGGCGCATGCAGCAGGGTGGCGCCCTGCCGCTGCTGCTGCTGGGCCAGCAGGCGGCCCGCTACACCCTGGCCCCCGATGAAGCGACAAGCCCCGGGAGCTGGAGCGAGAGCGGCGAGGCCCCCTGGACCCTGGTCAGCCACAGCCTGGGTGAGCTGCTCAAGGTGCCGGGGCGCAAGCGTGAGCTATGGCAGCACCTGCTGCCGTTGCGTAACCGGTGAGCCGCATCCAGCTCAGGCCGCTTAGCCTTGATGATGCGCCGCAACTGCTGGCGTTGGAGCAGACCCTTTTCGACGACCCCTGGAGCCTGCCTGCCTTGGAGCGCTTTCTGCAGCGAGGGGATCCCGCTTTGGGGCTTGAAGAGGGCGGCCAACTGGTCGGTTACCTGCTTTGCGGAAAGGGGGCCGACGAAGCGGACCTGCTGCGGGTGGCGGTGCGGGCGGAAAAACGGCGCCGGGGTCTGGCCGTGAAGCTGCTCCAGCACCTGTTCAAGGCGCTGGAAAGCGCAGGCGTCGGCGCGCTCTACCTGGAGGTGCGACTGTCTAACGAGGCGGCGATCGCTTGCTATCAAGGGCAGGGATTTGAAACCCTCGGCGTGCGTAAACAGTATTACCCGGCCCCGGGGGGGCGGGAAGACGCCATGCTGATGCGCCGCTACCTGAATGCGGCGGAGCGCGCCGCTGACTGAGAATAGTCAGAGGCTATGCCTGCTGGGTTCAGGGGAGCAGGGCCCCTGTGCGGCTCGCGCTTTGGCGGCCTCAACTCGGCGCACAAACTGACATTTGAACCAATAATTTGCGCCAACAAAAAACCCGCTCCGAAGAGCGGGCTTTGATTCAGGCCGGGGCTCGGCTTTCTGTGCCGGCGCCCGTTATGCCGAGCGCGGCTTCAGAGGCGCAGGCCGCCGTCCACCTCGATCACACGGCCGGTGAAGTAGTCGTTCTCCAGAATGAAGGCGACGGCCGAGGCGATTTCGCTGGGCTCGCCCAGGCGCTTGGCGGGAATGCTGGCGGCCATCTTGTCCAGGGCTTCGGGCTTCATGCTCATGACCATTTCGGTGGCGATGAATCCCGGGGCGATGGCGCCGGTCCGGATACCGTAGCGGGCGAGCTCCTTGCCCCAGGTGGTGGTCAGGGCGACCACGCCGGCCTTGGCGGCACTGTAGTTGCTCTGGCCCATGTTGCCGGCGCGGGAGATGCTGGAAATGTTGATGATGACTCCTTCGTTGCCGCCTTCGATCATCTTGGTCGCCGCTTCGCGTCCGCAGAGGAAGACCCCGGTCAGGTTGACGTTGATGACCTGCTGCCACTGCTCCAGGGACATGCGCTTGCTTACCTCGCCGTCTTTGGCTTTGATAAACATGGCGTCACGGGTGATGCCGGCGTTGTTGATCAGGCCGTGAATGGCGCCCAGGTCACGGACAATGTTGCCGAACACCTCTTCGACCGCCGCTTCGTCGGCGATATTGGCGATATAGGCGCGAGCCTGCACACCTTTTTCATGACACAGGCGTACGGTCTCCTCCAGGGCCTGTGAATTCATATCGATCAGTACCGGCGTTGCTCCCTTTTCCGCCAAAAAAAGCGCCATGGCGCGACCAAGTCCTTGTCCACCGCCGGTGATGACGATCACTTTCTCGTTTAGATGCATGGTACAACCTCATCTGAGAGCCCGCTGAAACAGCCGGGCCATTTATAAATATGCGGGGTCACCCGGGTCTGGGCGTGGATACTACAGAACTGAAGCAGGGGGGCGAATTCGTATTCGCAGCCCAGTCGATAATGCAGTGCGGTATGGATTCTGTGTTGCTGGCAGGCTGATGTCTAGGGCCCTATAGTGCGTTGCAGCACTATTTTTGCCGCGACTTGATCAGCATCAAGCCTTTAAATTCGCAATGCCGCCCCCATCTACTTGAGCTTGGGCCCAGCTTGACGGAGTGCGTAATGCCGGTTGTTTTTCTTCTGTTCATCATCATCCCGATCATCGAAATCGTCGTATTGATCAACGTGGGGCAGTCGATCGGCGCCTGGTATACCGTTGGGTTAGTGCTGCTCTCCGCCTTTATCGGGGTCAACATGCTGCGGTACCAGGGGGTCTCCACCCTGATGCGGGCGCGCTCGCGCATCGACAGCGGGGAGATTCCCGCACAGGAGATGATCGAGGGGCTGCTGCTCGCCGTGGGGGGCGCCCTGCTGATTACCCCGGGCTTCGTCACCGACTTCTTCGGTTTTTGCTGCCTGATTCCGGCCACGCGTCGCACCTTCGTCGGCAAGTTGAAACAGTACTTCACCGTGATGGCGATGAAGCGCGGCGGCGAGCAGCCCCATCACGGCAGCGCGCCCGAGGATGGCCCGGTGCACCCGCGGCGTCCGCGTACCTCCGGCACCGCCCGCCACCGCACCGGGGAGGTGATCGACGGCGAGTACCGTCGCGAAGACGACCCGCGGTGATTTTTTCGAAAAAAATTGCGGCCGGGTGTTGAATTCAAAATCCGCCGGCCCCATTAACCAATTCAGCAATTTTTGGGGTAGCCCCCCATTAATCCAACAGGCAACGTCAGAACAAAACTCTAATTTTGTTTGCACAATCAGGAGACATACTCAGATGAGCATTCGTCCACTTCACGATCGCGTTGTAGTTCGTCGCAAAGAGGAAGAGACCACTACGGCCAGCGGTATCGTGCTGCCCGGTTCTGCGGCTGAAAAACCCAACCAGGGTGAGGTGCTTGCGGTAGGCAAGGGTCGCATTCAGCAGAACGGTGAAGTTCAGCCCATGGACGTCAAGGTCGGTGACGTGGTTCTGTTCGGCCAGTACTCCGGCAGCACCGTCAAGGTCGATGGCGAAGAGCTGCTGATCATGAGCGAAACTGACATTTTGGGTGTGCTGGACTAAGCCGGTCGGCGGATACCAGTCAATCAACACTGAAACGAATTAAGTAAAGGAACGGATAACAATGGCTGCTAAAGACGTAAAGTTCGGAGATTCCGCCCGTACCAAAATGCTCCAGGGGGTGAACATCCTGGCAGATGCCGTTAAAACCACCCTGGGTCCCAAGGGCCGCAACGTGGTTCTGGACAAGTCCTTCGGTGCTCCCACCATCACCAAGGACGGCGTGTCCGTCGCCAAAGAGATCGAACTGAAAGACAAGTTCGAGAACATGGGCGCCCAGATGGTCAAGGAAGTTGCCTCTCAGGCCAACGACGTGGCCGGTGACGGTACCACCACCGCAACCGTTCTGGCCCAGGCCATCGTGGTAGAAGGCCTCAAGTCCGTGGCTGCCGGCATGAACCCCATGGACCTCAAGCGCGGCATCGACAAGGCTGCCGCTGCGGTCGTGGCTGAACTTGAGAACCTGGCGACTCCCTGTGCCGATTCCAAGGCCATTGCCCAGGTAGGCACCATCTCCGCCAACAGCGACACCAGCGTGGGTGACATCATCGCCGAAGCGATGGAAAAAGTTGGCAAGGAAGGCGTTATCACAGTCGAGGAAGGTTCCGGCCTGCAGGACGACCTGGACGTGGTCGAAGGTATGCAGTTTGACCGCGGCTACCTGTCTCCTTACTTCATCAACAACCAGGAGAACATGTCTGTCGAGCTGGATGACCCCTACATCCTGCTGGTAGACAAGAAAGTTTCCAATATCCGCGAGCTGCTGCCCGTACTGGAAAACGTCGCCAAGTCTTCCCGTCCGCTGCTGCTCATCGCTGAAGACGTCGAAGGCGAAGCGCTGGCTACCCTGGTGGTCAACAACATGCGCGGCATCGTCAAGGTTGCTGCCGTCAAGGCGCCCGGCTTCGGTGACCGTCGCAAGGCCATGATGGAAGACATCGCCATCCTGACCGGCGGTACCGTGATCTCCGAAGAAGTGGGTCTGAACCTGGAAGGCGCTACCCTGGAGCAGCTGGGTCAGGCCAAGAAAGTACAGATCACCAAGGAGAACACCACCGTGGTTGACGGTGTGGGCGACCACGCTGCGATCGAAGGCCGCGTTTCCCAGATCCGTGCGCAGATCGCCGAGACTTCCTCCGATTACGACAAGGAGAAGCTGCAGGAGCGCGTCGCCAAGCTGGCCGGCGGTGTTGCCGTGATCAAGGTGGGTGCGGCTACTGAAGTTGAAATGAAAGAGAAGAAGGCCCGCGTCGAAGACGCCCTGCACTCCACCCGCGCCGCGGTTGAAGAGGGTGTGGTTGCCGGCGGTGGTGTTGCTCTGGTCCGCGCCCTGCAGAAAGTGGGCGAGCTGGAAGGCGACAATCACGATCAGACCGTTGGCATCCAGCTGGCCTTCCGCGCCATGGAAGCCCCGCTGCGCCAGATCGTAGCCAACGCCGGTGACGAGGCGTCCGTAGTCGTCGCCAACGTCAAGCAGGGCGAAGGCAACTACGGCTACAACGCCGCTACCGGTGAATACGGCGACATGCTGGAGATGGGTATCCTGGATCCCGCCAAGGTCACCCGTTCCGCGCTGCAGGCGGCTGCCTCCGTGGCCGGCCTGATGATCACCACCGAAGCGATGGTGGCCGATCACCCGGAAGACGACAAGCCCGCAATGCCCGACATGGGCGGCATGGGCGGCATGGGCGGCATGGGCGGCATGATGTAAGCCGTTTTGGCACCCAGCCCTATGGAGCCCCGGCCTCGGCCGGGGCTTTTTTTATCCAGCGGCCTGAACGCGCATGGAGCGCGTCGCGCTGCACCGTTGACCGGAGCGGTCGGTCAGCGATTGGACCGCGATCGATAGTGGAGCTCTGTGACCAAGATGGTATGCTTCGCTGAAACGAATATGAGGAGGCTTCATGCCCAACACCAAGCGCTTTTCTGCTGAAACCATCGCCGAGATGGAGCTGCTGGCCCGCTTTGAGCTCGACTCCATGCAGCACGGGCTGAAGATTCATCACGATGCGCCCGTGGACGTGCTGGGCGCGGCCCAGCGGCTCTTTGACAAAGGGATGATCAGCCAGGCCGACGGCGGTTACCTGACCGACCGGGGCATCGAGGCGGCGGAATCCCTGCAGCGGGTACTGCGCTCGCTCGAACCCTGATCCGCTACCGAACACGCGGTAGAGACCCAGACCGCGATTTCCGCATCGAGGCAAACGACAGAGGCGTCCATGGCGCGTAACGACGAATTCAACGACATTCCCGATCTGGGGCCGGCCCGGGACGACCTGGACGGCAAGCCCCTCCCCACCGCCGGCAAACCGGCAAAGCCCAAGAAGGCCGCCCCGCCACCCCCGCCGCGGGAACCCAGCGGGGGCAGCCGTTCCGGCGGAGGCAACGGCCTAGTCTACTTTGTACTGCTCGTCCTGATTCTCGCTCTCGGCGGCTTCGGTTACTGGAGTTACCAACAGCAAGGGCTGCTTGAACGCAAGCTGCAGGCCGCACAAGCGACCCTGAGCCAGTCCCAGGACCGCCTGAGTCACCTGGAGAGTTTGATCAGCGCCACCGATGAGAGCGCTTCCAAGTCCGGGGCGGCGCTGCAGGCCCGGATCAACCAGCAGGCGGAGTCCGAGAAGAAGCGGACCAAACACGTGGACTCGGAAATTGCCAAGCTCTGGACCATCGCCTACCAGCGCAACAAGCCGCAGATCGAGGCGCTGGATAAGACGGTCGCAGGCTTGTCCGAGGGCACTGCCAGCCTGAAGCAAGAGGTTGAAACCCTGTCCGGCGCCATGAGTCAGACGCGGGAGACGCTGGCCGCGGCGAGCCAGCGGCTGGACGCCAACCAGGCGGACCTGCGCTCCCTGGGCGGTAGTCACCAGGGGCTGTCCTCCGAGCTGAATGACCTGGCCAGCCGGGTGCGGCGCCAGGATGCGGCCAACCAGGAGTTCGACAAGCTGCAGGAGCAGCAGCTGCAGGCCCTGACCCGTCGCGTTGAACAGCTGGCGGCCAAACCCTCGGTCTCTTCCGACCTGCGCCAGCAGTTGGAGGAGCAGCAGAAGGCGATCGAGTCCATCAACGGCTATCGACGTCAGGTCAACCAGGAGCTGCTGCGGCTGCGCGAGCGGGTCAACCAGTTGCAGCTCGATGTGCAGCAGCAGCCTTGACGCTGGGCTTGATTGTTGTCATCGTCGATGAAAAAATAACCACTCCGTTACCCATCGCCCATGCCCTCTGCCCACTCTGAGATGAATATCCGTGCTTTTTTCGCACTGCCGCTCAAGCCCGCGGTGGTGCGCCGTCTGGCTGATCACGCCGACAGCCTCTGCGCGCACGACAGCGAAGGACGGGTGGAGTGGTCCGACTCCGACAACTACCATCTGACCCTCTGCTTCCTCGGAGATATCGGCCTGGAGCAGGTGGTGGCGCTGGAGGAGCTGGTGTTCGAGGCGCTGGCCGGCCAGGAGAGCTTCCAGGTCGGCCTCAAGGGGGCCGAGTACTTCAACGTCAACTCAGGCCTCGCCTTGGTGGCGGCCCGGTCCGAGCCCTGTCCCGAGCTGATGGCCCTGCAGCGGCGCATGGCGCAGGTCGTCAGAAGTGCGGGGCTGGCCGTGCCGGAGCGGGACTTTACCCCCCACGTGACCCTGGGGCGGCTGGAGGCGGGACGGCCCTTTCCGTGCCCCCAGAATCAACCCGAGCTTGAGTTGCAGACCCTGGCCGATGCAGTGGTGCTCTACCAGAGTAAACCGGGCCGCAACGGCTCCATCTACACCCCTCTTTTTGAAATCAGCCTGGGAACCGGTAGCCAGGAAGAGCTGCTCAGCGCCCGCGCACAAAGTATCTGAGACTCCCGATGTTTAAGCCTGAATTGCTGTCCCCGGCGGGGACACTGAAGAATATGCGTTATGCCTTCGCCTACGGGGCGGATGCGGTGTACGCCGGCCAGCCCCGTTACAGCCTGCGGGTGCGTAACAACGACTTCAAACTCGAGAACCTGGCCCAAGGAATCGAAACCGCCCATGCCCAGGGGCGCAAGTTTTACGTGGCCAGCAACATCATGCCCCACAACAGCAAGCTCACCACCTACCTGGCGGACATGGAGCCGGTGGTGGCCATGCAGCCCGACGCCTTGATCATGTCCGACCCGGGGCTGATCATGCTGGTGCGCGAGCGCTGGCCCGAGGTGCCGATTCACCTGTCGGTGCAGGCCAACGCCATGAACTGGGCCACGGTGAAGTTCTGGCACAGCGTCGGGGTGGAGCGGGTGATCCTCTCCCGGGAACTCTCCCTGGACGAGATCGAGGAGATCCGCCAGCGCTGCCCGGAGATGGAGCTGGAGGTGTTTGTCCACGGCGCCCTCTGCATCGCCTATTCCGGCCGCTGTCTGCTGTCGGGCTACATCAACCACCGCGACCCCAACCAGGGCACCTGCACCAACGCCTGCCGCTGGAAATACGACGCCCACGAAGCCCGGGAGGACGAGTCGGGGGACGTGGTGCCGGTGCAGGATACGGCCGGCGCCGTCCAGGGCTTTGACCCGGCACAGGCGGCCTCCGGTGAGCCGCAGTTGGGAGCCGGCAAACCCACGGATCGCATCTTCCTGCTGCAGGAGGAGACCCGCCCCGGGGAGTACATGCCCGCCTTCGAGGACGAGCACGGCACCTACATCATGAACTCCAAGGACCTGCGGGCGATCCAGCACGTGCAGCGCCTCACCGACATGGGGGTGCACTCGCTCAAGGTGGAGGGGCGCACCAAGTCCCACTACTACGTGGCCCGCACCGCCCAGACCTACCGCCAGGCCATCGACGACGCCGCCGCCGGACGCCCCTTTGACCGCAGCCTGATGGACACCCTGGAGAACCTGGCTAACCGCGGTTACACCGAGGGTTTCTACCGGCGTCACGTCCACGATGAATACCAGAACTACCAGACCGGCAACTCGGTCGGAGTGCACCAGCAGTTTGTGGGCGAAGTGCTGGGGCGGCAGGGTGAAATGCTGGAAATCGACGTCAAGAACCGCTTTGAGCTCGGCGATACCCTGGAGCTGATGACCCCGGCGGGCAACCGCAAATTCCGCCTCGAGCAGATGGAGAACCGCAAGGGGCAGGCGGTGGACGCCGCGCCCGGCAACGGCCACGTGGTGCGCATTCCCCTTCCTCTGGACGTGGATCCCGAATACGCCCTGCTGATGCGCGACCTTGGCAACGCACCGCAAGGCTGAGGGTGGTATGACCGCGGAACTTGCCAAGTACCGTGTCAGCCGCGCCCTGCGCCCGTTCTCCTTCGTGGTGGCGCTGCTCACCTGCGCCCTGGGGGTGCTGCTGGCCTGGCTGGACGGCTACCCGTCATGGCCGCGGGCGGCGCTGGTGCTGGGCGCGGGGCTGCTGCTCCAGGCCGGCGTCAACCTGATCAACGACCACGGCGACCTGGACCTCCTGCCGGGCCTCAGCGATGCCCAGCGGCGCCTGATCCGGCGCAATTTCCGCTGGGGTCTGCTGTGCATGCTGGCGGCGGCGGCCGGGGCGGCGGTGCTGGTCTGGCTCAGCGGCTGGCCGCTGTTGCTGCTGGTTGTGCTGGGGGCCGTGGGCGCGCTGGGCTACACCACTGAACCCATCAACTACAAACGCCGCGGGCTCGGCGTGGTCCTCGCGTTCTGGCTGATGGGCGTGCTGATGGTGGCGGGCGCCTACCTGGCCATGAGCGGTCGCTGGTCGCTGCCGGTGCTGGCCCTCTCGATGCCCCTGAGCCTGCTGACCGCCCTGCTGTTGCTCGGCAACGAGCTGCGGGACTGGGAGAGCGACCGGGAGCAGGGAATCGGCACCCTCACCGTGCGCTTGGGCTTCCGGGCGGGGCAGGGGCTGTACCTGGCGATCGTGGCGCTGACCTACCTCTGCGCCCTCTGGCTCTACCAGGCGCAGCTGCTGCCGACCCTCATGCCGCTGGCGCCGAGCCTGCTGCTGATCCCCCTGCTGGTGCGGGCGCTGCAGGGAGCGCCCGAGGCGCGCCGGCGTCTGCCGCCCTTCACCGGGCGCTTTTTTGCCCTGTTCGGCCTCGGCTACCTGGTGGCGGTGAGCGGCTGGGCCAGTTAGACCAAAGGCTTCCGGCGAGCGTCTTCGATTGTGGTGTATAATCGCCCCTTTTAAGGGGGCGGTGCGCCCGTCTCTCCTCATCGTCAAGACCAGCCAGGAGATCGCCGTAGCATGACTGTTATTCGTCAAGATGACTTGATCGACAGCGTGGCCGATGCGCTGCAATTTATTTCCTACTATCACCCGGTGGATTTCGTGCACGCGGTGCATGAGGCCTACCAGAAGGAAGAGTCCCAGGCGGCCAAGGACGCCATGGCGCAGATCCTGATCAACTCCCGCATGAGCGCCGAGGGGCACCGTCCCCTGTGCCAGGACACCGGCATCGTCACTGTGTTCGTCAAGATCGGCATGAACGTGCGCTGGGATGACGCCACCATGAGCGTCGAAGATATGATCAACGAGGGCGTGCGTCGCGCCTACACCCACCCCGACAACGTGCTGCGTGCGTCAGTGCTGGCCGACCCCGCCGGCAAGCGCCAGAACACCAAGGACAACACCCCGGCGGTGATCCACATGTCGGTGGTGCCGGGCGATGAGGTCGACGTGCAGGTCGCCGCCAAGGGCGGCGGCTCCGAGAACAAGTCCAAGATGGCGATGCTCAACCCCTCCGACAGCATCGTCGACTGGGTGCTCAAGACCGTGCCCACCATGGGCGCCGGCTGGTGTCCGCCGGGCATGCTTGGCATCGGTATCGGCGGTACTGCCGAGAAGGCGGCGGTACTGGCCAAAGAGTCGTTGATGGATCCCATCGACATTCACGAACTCAAGGCCCGTGGGCCCCAGAATGCGGTCGAGGAGCTGCGCCTGGAACTGTTCGAGAAGGTCAACGAACTGGGCATCGGCGCCCAGGGGCTGGGCGGCCTGACCACGGTGCTGGATATCAAGATCAAGGATTACCCCACCCACGCCGCCTCCCTGCCGGTGTGTATGATTCCCAACTGCGCCGCCACCCGCCACGCCCACTTCACCCTCAAGGGCGACGGCCCCGCGCTGCAGACACCGCCCTCGCTGGACGACTGGCCCGAGGTCACCTTCGAGGTGGGCCCCACCACCAAGCGGGTCAACCTGGACACCGTCACCCAGGCCGAGATCGAAACCTGGAAGACCGGCGACACCCTGCTGCTGAACGGCAAGATGCTGACCGGCCGTGACGCCGCCCACAAGAAACTGTGCAGCATGCTGGATGCCGGCGAGCCGCTGCCGGTGGACCTCAAGGGACGCTTTATCTACTACGTGGGTCCCGTTGACCCGGTGGGCGACGAAGTGGTCGGCCCCGCCGGCCCCACCACCGCCACCCGCATGGACAAGTTCACCCGCCAGGTCCTGGAGCAGACCGGCCTGATGGGCATGATCGGCAAGGCCGAGCGCGGTCCCACCGCCATCGAGGCGATCAAGGACAACAAGTCGGTCTACCTGATGGCCGTGGGCGGCGCCGCCTACCTGGTCTCCAAGGCGATCAAGTCCTCCAAGACTCTGGCCTTCCCGGAGCTGGGCATGGAAGCGATCTACGAGTTCGAGGTCAAGGACATGCCGGTCACCGTGGCGGTGGACTCCAAGGGCGAGTCGGCCCACATCACCGGTCCCGCCCAGTGGCGGCATAAAATCGCCGAAGCCAAGGTGGTGGAGGTTAAGTAAGCGCCGCCTCCACGGAAGACACCGCTTCGGCTAAAACCCGTTAGCGCTGCGGTGTCACTGGCAAAAAGAACCCCGCTTTTGCGGGGTTCTTTCGTTTTTGGGGTGGGGTAGGGCTTTCAAAACGAAGCGGGTATTGACGGCTCACTAGTAACGCCACCGTAACGGGCCGGAAAAACGCGCAGCGTTTTGGCGTTCCGATCCCGCGTGTTGGCGGCAGTGGATTGCCTTGTTAGATGGTGATGTCTGTCGATTGATTTTTTACTAGAACCAGCCTGAATTCGCCAAAGTCTTTACCCAAGATCATTTTAATTGGAATTATTGAGAGTAAAAGACCAAGAACCCCACCTATCGGCCCTGTAATATTTTGAATGCTCTGACTAGATAGTCCCATTGCGCTTAGGATAAAGCCCAAGGCAACCCCTATAATCCCACCTACAATTGCTGACGCAGCAATTGCCAATAAGTTTCTCCAAAGGTACGACCACCATACCCTTACAGCTCGCTTCCATGTAATCTCAAGTTCCATTTTTTAACTCCTTAGTTTCGTAAAATCCATTTGATGGTGGTGTTCAGCCGCGACGCGGGACGAGAGAAGCAACGTCGGCTGGAACAACTCGTTCGGCGTCAACGCCTTTATACAAAGCCGTCTTCTGTAAGCGTTGTTCCATTCGGTGTAATCTCATGCCGCTGTCCTGACCCTCCGACCACGCGACACCAACTCTCTGTTACTAGCCTTGCAGTGTCGCCTTCTCCCTCGAACCAAAAGTGGAAGCCGCCATACATCCCTGGCACAGCAAACCAGTTCTCCTTGCTCAAGCGCAGTTTTGGATCTGTAAGGCTGGGCAAATCAATTTCGACCTCTAACTCGAACTCACTGGCACGCTTGTGTATCAGATCGTGAAAATGCCGCTCCAAGGAGGCGATTGTTGCTGTCGGGATTTCTCGCATCATGCCCTCGTTGACGCCGAACGAATGAAATGGACTCCACCTTCCTTGGGTGCGGTGCCACGCTTACCGGCGGGCAAACAGGATGATCAATGGGAGGTGTAGCATGTCCGTTTCAACTCTTGGCGTTGATCTCGCCAAAACTGCGTTCAGTATCCACGGCGTGGATGCCTGTG
>NZ_JAEMGS010000019.1 GCF_017309075.1 Motiliproteus sp. SC1-56
GGGGGCGCTGTGTCTGCAGGGCTGAAAATGGGCCAATATTGGCCCAGAAAGCCGCCAAATAGGGCCATCAAGCCCGAATCACCAAAATCCGACGCCCAGCCGAAGGTTCATGAAAAATGCGGGCTAGTCCGAACGGCGGGAGCAGCCTCGCCCCCGACGCTCTGGCCCGGACATAGCTCCCGCTCGCGGCCACCTCACCAGTTGTTCATTTTATAGTCACAAACACGTCGCCTCTCGTGTATAATTTGCGCCCTTCTGTTTCAGCTGCTGTCAGGTTTTTTGCTATGTCCGACAAACAAACGCCCCGTGTTGGTTTCGTGTCGCTGGGGTGCCCCAAGGCGCTGGTGGATTCCGAGCGAATCCTCACCCAGCTCAAGCTGGAAGGTTACGACCTCGTGCCCAGCTACGAAGATGCGGATGTGGTGGTCGTGAACACCTGCGGCTTTATCGACGAGGCCAAGCAGGAGTCCCTGGACGCCATCGGCGAGGCGATTCAGGAGAATGGTCGGGTTATCGTCACCGGCTGCATGGGCGCCGACGCCGACGCCATCCGCGAGGTGCACCCGCAGGTGCTCAGCGTCAGCGGCCCCGAACAGTACGAGCAGGTGGTCAACGCCGTGCACGAGTGGGCGCCCAACGAACAGGCCCACGACCCCTTCGTGGACCTGGTTCCGCCGCAGGGGGTCAAGCTGACGCCCCGCCACTACGCCTACTTGAAGATTTCCGAAGGCTGCAACCAGAGCTGCACCTTCTGCATCATCCCCTCCATGCGCGGCAAGCTGGTGAGCCGTCCGGCGGGATCGGTCATGAGCGAGGCCGAGGGGCTGGTGCGCGCCGGGGTCAAGGAGGTGCTGGTGGTCTCCCAGGACACCGGTGCCTACGGGGTGGACACCAAATACCGCACCGACTTCTGGGACGGCCGCCCGGTCAAGACCCGGGTGCGCGATCTCTGCGAAGCCCTCGGCACGCTGGGCGTCTGGGTGCGCCTGCACTACCTCTACCCCTACCCCCACATCGACGACCTGATTCCGCTGATGGCCGAGGGCAAGATCCTGCCCTACCTGGACATTCCCTTCCAGCACGCCAGCCCGCGGGTACTCAAGGCGATGAAACGCCCCGGCAACATCGACAACCTGCTGGAGCGGATTCTGAAGTGGCGCAAGATCTGCCCCGAGCTGACCATCCGCTCCACCTTTATCGTCGGCTTCCCCGGCGAGACCGAAGAGGACTTCCAGCAGCTACTGGACTTCCTCGAGGCGGCCCAGCTGGACCGGGTGGGCTGTTTCCAGTACTCGCCGGTGGAAGGCGCCGCTGCCAACGACCTCGCCGCGCCGGTGCCCGACGAGATCAAGCAGGAGCGCTGGGAGCGCCTGATGGCGCTGCAACAGGGCATCAGCGAGGCCCGCATGCGGGCCAAGATCGGCCGCGAGATTGAGGTACTGATCGACGATGTGGGCGATGACGGCGCCTGTGGCCGCAGCCATGCCGACGCCCCGGACATCGACGGCAACGTGTACCTGGAAGGCGCCACCGAGCTGGTACCGGGCGACCTGGTAAAGGCACGGGTGATCGACGCCGACGCCTACGATCTCTGGGCGGAGCTTAAGGGCTGAGACGCGCCCTCACCGTCTTCGCGGCGGTCCAGCCCAGTCCGTGAAACGGTACCGGGTCGCTGCGCCCTGTTCCGCCATTCCGATCTCAGTCAGGGATCGTCCCGCCAAACAAATGACCGGTTGCCCCCCGGCGACCGGTCACAAGTTCCCGGACACCCGTCCGTTTGCCCATCAGCGCCGTTTTTTGCCGACAACCAACGCCATTCTGAAGCTGGCAGGTTGCGTTCGATTGCGCCAAAATGAGAGCCTTGTGCTATCGGGTTTTGTCAAAGGATGTAATCTATGTTCATCAAAATTAAGAAAAACTGCGGGATCTACATGGAACACGCCGCCCTCGACAAGGGGATGGTGGTGCCGGTCACCAGTAACTTTCTGATCAACCTCGACCAGGTCGCGGAAATTTCCTTCTACACCCTCAAGGAAGACAAGGCGCGGGAAACCCTCGACCACGGCCCCTTCACGATTCCCAAGAGCACCCGGGTCATCCACCTGACCATGGACTACCGCTACTCCAGCCACCAGGAGGACCGCCCCGGACAGCTCAACCGCATGATCAACCAGCGCGCCTATTACAAGCTGTTCTTCCTGCCCGAGTGTCCCGGGGAGTACGAAAACCTGCGGGGCCACATCGAGAAACAGGTTTACAATATCTGACCCCGAAGGAGGGGCGAGCGGCTCCAACCCGTTCCCAACAGGGAGCCGCGCGGGGTCGCCACCGGCAGAGTCCGGTTGCGCCCCGCCAATGCTTCAGCGACCAAGGAGTGGCTACCTTATGCACAGCGCTATCATCCAAAGCGCGCCCCTGCGCCCCACCGCCAATCAACTCCTGCACCTGCAGGGCATCACCCCCGCCGACAACCCGTTCAACTTTTCCACCACCCTGCACTGGAAGAGTGATTTTTCATCCATCTGGCTGCGCAGCCTGCACCAGTGGGATCAACTGCTCGACAAGTGCCGGCAGATGCCCTGGGCCAAGGGGCCGGCCGAACACCTGCTCACCCTAGCCCGCGCTACCCTCAGCCAACCGACGCTGGAGGCGATCCGCCGCCATGCCGAAGTCGCGGCCGCCAACGGCGACAACCCCGACCTGTTCCGGGTCCAGAACGATCGAATCGAAGCCCGCTACGCGGACCGCCTCAAAGCTCTCTGCGGGCTCTGCCTGCACAACGGGAAGTTCGACGCCAAGCAGGTTGGAAACCTGTTTGAGACCCCCAGGGGCATTGGCGAGCTCTACCGCATCCTGCTGGAGCTGACCCTGCTGGAATACAGCTATCACAGCCAGGGGCTGACCCGCCTGAGCGCCCTGAAAGAGCTGTTGAAAACCCTGCTGATGGCGATCACCGAAACCCCCGTGGCCGGGCGCCACCCTTACCGCCGCTACGACGCCCAGGGCCAACCCGTTACCCCCTTCGCAGAGTACCTGGAACAGGCAAAGCAGCGGCTGGAGTGCCTCTTTGCTGCGGATGCATTCGATCTGCTGCGGGTGAGCGAGCGGAGCCCCGCCGCCGATATCGGCCTGTGTCAATACGAGGTGGTACCCGGCTCCGAGCTCCACGGCGCCAGCCTGCGCCGCTACCTGCCGCTGCCCGGCGTCACCCAGCAGGAGACCCTGGTCTACCTCAGCAGCCCCCTGATCAACCAGGCGGAGATCTTCGACCTGGCCGAAGGCAAATCCGTCATCCACGGCCTGCTGCAACGGGGTTACCAGGTGTACCTGGTGGTGTACGGCAACGCCGGCCCCGGGGAGAGCGAGCTGGGGCTCGATTTTTACGGCAAGGAGGTTCACGACCGCAACCTGGAGCTGATCCGTCGGGACCACCCCGAGACAACGCTGCACGTGATGGGCTACTGCATGGGCGGCACCCTGATCCTGCCCTACCTTGCCCGTCGCGCCGAGGAGCGCCGGGCCCTGGGGCTGGAGATGGACATCCGCAAGGTGGCGCTGATGGCCACCCCGGTGCGTTTTGACGACGACAAGAGCGGCCACGCCCCCATGCGCGACGTGATCCGCACCTGGTACGACGGCGAGCTGATGAAAGCGATGTTCGGCCGCAGCAACGTGCCGCCCCAGGTGATCGAAGTCGGCATGAACCTGATTCAGCCCGGCGTGCGTTACACCGTCACCCGCGGTTTCTTCGAGCGGGCCACCAGTCGCAAGGCGATCGAGGACGCCGCCCCCTTCCTCAACTGGCTGCTGCACGGCACCCGTTTTCCCGCCAAGGCGCACCGCCAGTGGATCGCGGATATCTTCATGGGCAACCGGATCTGGAAGGGGACCTACTGCCTGCCCTCGACGATCCCCGAGCTGGATGGCCAGCCGGTCGACATGGGCGCGCTCCGAAAGGCCGGCGTCTGCCTGATGGACTACCGGGGCGAGCGCGATCCGATCTCCCCCATGGGGTCGTGCGTAGCCAGCGAGACCTGGGGCTGTCACGAAGCCAACGAGGAGTTCACCACCCACGGCCTGAACCGGACCATCGAGAAGAATGTCGGCCACATCTTTGTGGTCAGCGAAAAGCACCTCGGCGATTACATGGAGCGCGTCACCGAGTTCTACCAGGATGGCACCCCGGCCCCCGCCGCCGGTTAAGCCCTTTTCAAGGTAACTCAACAGGAGTGGTCAGCCCGGCCATTCCTTCCCTTTCCCCCTCCCGCCTCGCTCTTAACAAAGTTACCGCTTAAAAAACAGGTCAATAGCATGACTCAGGTCAGTCCGTGCGGCCGCTCCGGCTGATATTCTTATCCTTAGCCCGTACCCTGTCCGGGCGGGCGATGCGAAAAGGGATATGAGCGTGTTAGCACAACGAGGTTTCAGTCTGGTGGAGCTGACCGTCACCGTCACCCTGGCGGCGCTGGTGCTCGCCATCGGTGTGCCCAGCTTTCAGAGCCTGAGCCACAAGAATCACGCCGAAGCTCACCTGGAAGAGCTGAATTCGGCCTTGCGCCTGGCCCGCCACGTGGCCATCGAGCACGGTCGCCCGACCCGCGTCTGTCCCCGCAAGGCCAACACCGCCGCCACGGCAAGCGCCCAGTGTGATACCAGCGCCAGCGGTGACTGGAACCGAGGCTGGGTGGTGGAGATGGTGAATGGCCCCACCACCCTGATGAGCCGGCAGCACACCCCCGACGACACCAACCTCAGCGCCTCAGGCAGCCTGAAGGAGATCAACTTCTCCCCCACCGGCACCCTGACAATCCCCAACGCCACCTTTACCATCACCATGGGGAACTGCACCAAGAAGACGTTGATCAACATTTCCGGCCACCTCAGTTTCGACCAGAGCGGGTGCTGACGATGATTAAACCCGTCAAAGGCTACACCCTGATCGAAATCCTGGTGGCGATCCTGGTCTTCGGGTTGGGCGTCATCGGCGTCGCGGCCCTGAGCGCCACCAGCCAGAAAGCCTCCAACTCCGCATACCAGGCCATGCTGGCCACCTGGAAAGCTCACGAGATGATGGAGATGATCCGCGCCAACGCCGATCAGGCCAGAAGCTCCAGCGACTACAACCACGCCCTGGGGGCGTCCCTGCCCACCGACCACGACTGCACCGCCGACGCCTCCAACGGCTACTCGCCCAGCAACTGCACCCCTTCGCAGATGGCCAAGGACGACCTGCGCCAGTGGCTGCAGTCGCTCAGCGCCACCCAGGGGCTGCTCGCCGGCTCGGGCGCCGTCTCCAGTGCCGCCAACAGCTATCGGATCACGGTCCTGTGGGACAGCGGCGCCCAGGGGCAGGCCTGTGCCGATTACCCGGCCGCCACCTTAAGCTGCCTGAAACTGGAGTTCGACTTATGACCGCCCCGCGCCGGCAAAAAGGGTTCTCCCTGGTGGAGCTGATGGTCGCCCTGGTGCTGGGGCTGATGGTCGGCGGGGCGGTGCTGCAGAGTTTTATCTACAACAACCGCAGCATCGTCATGCAGCGCGAAGCGGTGGCACTGCAGGAGCAGGGGCGCGCAGCCATGGAATTTATCACCCGTTTTGCCCGCATGGCAGGCTTCCAGGAGCACGATTTCCGCCGCGGCGCCCTGAGCCTCGGGGTCAGCGGGAGCAGCGACAGCATCAGCATCGAGTTCCAGGCGGGGGGCTCCGATGCCTCCATATCCCTGCGCAACTGCCTGGGCCAGGCCGTCAGCAGCCAGGGCTGGGTCAGCGTCAACCGCTTTCATGTCAACGGCTCAAACCAGCTGGTGTGCGACGCCAAGTTCCGCGAGTCAGTCGACGGCACCCTCAAGGAGCCCAGCAGCAGCACCTACCAGGCCGACGGGGTATTGATCGAGAACGTCACCGACATGCAGGTGCTCTACGGGGTGGACACCGACAACGACCAGGCGGCGAACCAGTACGTGCAGACCCCCTCCGGCTCAGACTGGGAGGACGTGGTGGCCCTCAAACTCTGCATCGTGCTGGCCTCAAGCAAAGATATCCTCAGCAGCGACACCGTGTTCAAAGACTGTGACCAGACCGATATGACCGCCACCCGCAAACTCACGCGCCAGGTCCGCGCCACCGTCGCCCTGCGCAACAGGGCGGGAGGCTGAGATGGTTAAAATCGCGAGAATGGTGGAGATGAGACGACAAAGGGGCGCTGCCCTCATTATCGCGCTGGTGTTCATGGTGATGCTGACCGTGGTCGCCCTCTCCAGCATGCACAGCTCCACTTTCGAGATAAAGATCGCCCGCAGCGTGAAGTCGCAGATGGACGTGATGAACGCCTCCGAAGACGCCCTCAAGCGCGGCGAGGAGGTGGTGGCAAACCTGGGCGACATCTCCAGTTTTCCCAGCGGCGACGGCTTTTACCAGGGCGCCTCCCTGGCCCAGTTGAGCGGTCTTGACGACCTGCTGAACAATTTCACCGCCTCCAGCGCCACCGTCTCCGTCGGCGAGGGCCAGTTCTACATCGAGTACCTGGGGCCGATCAGCCCCGGTGGCAACAGCGCCGCCTTTGGCAACCCGGGTTTTGGCACCCGGCACCTGTTTCGCATTACCGGGGTCGGCAAGCTCGACGGCGGCCAGAGCAAAGTGACCCAATCCTATTTCGCGACGTCCGAGTAAGGGAGCATTCTATGAAGCGCAAGGTAGCAGTAGCCTGGATTTCGGTTCTGGGGTCATCGCCTGCCTGGGCGGCGGACCTGAGCAACTTTCCGCCCACCGACAGCCCCTACGGCTGGATCGCGCCGGTGGCCGTCAGCCAGCAGGATATCAGCGACGGCAACGCCAAGCTCTACCGGGGCTGGTTCGACAACGTCACCCAGGCCGGCGACCTGGTCCGGCACAGCATCAGCACCTCCGGGGCGGTCAGCTCCACGCCGGACTGGAAGGCCGCGGCCCTGCTCGATGCCCGTACCTACAGCAACCGCATGGTCATCAAGGGCAGCGACACCAGCTACAACCTCTGCGCCAGCGGCGACGCGCTGGAGGCCTTTTTGTGCGGTGACAACAGCAACGAAGTCTCTACCGGCGGCAGCGGCGCCTACCGGGACAGAACCTCCGACCTGGGCACCCTGATCCACAGCAACCCCGTCCACGTGGCCGCCCCCCGCTTCGCCTACCCGTTCGACAACTACCTGGGGTTCCGCAAAACCTGGCTGAACCGCAGCGAACGCATCTATGTGGGCGCCAACGACGGCATGCTCCACGCCTTTGACGGCAGCGGCAACGAAATCTTCGGCTACCTGCCCGGCACCACCTACGCCAAAACCGCCTCCTGGGCGACGGACACCTCCGGCGCCCACCGCTACCTGCTCGACGGCCCCCTGGTAACCGGGGACGCCTACGCCGATTTCGACGGTAGCGGCAATGAGTGGGCGACGCTGCTGGTGGGCGGCCTCGGTGCCGGCGGAACGGGCTACTTTGCCCTGGATGTCACCACCCCGGTCGTCAGCGGCGCCAGCGTCTCCACGGTGGCCGACACCAAGCTGTGGGAGTGGGGGCCCGACGGCATCGGCATCGGCCACACCTACGGTGCGCCGCTGATCGCCCGCACCAACGCCGATGGCAAGTGGGCGCTGATCGCCGGCAATGGTTACGCCCAGGGGGGCGAACCCATTCTCTACGTGCGTGAAATCCAGGCGCCGCAAACGGTCATCCAGGATTTCAACAGCCTGGAGAGCCCGGCCGTGGCCCCTAGCGGCAACGGTCTGAGCGGCCCGGCCGCCATCGACGTGGACGGGGACTTCAAGGTTGATTACGCCTACGCGGGCGACCTGAACGGCAACCTGTGGCGCTTTGACCTCAGCAAAACAGCCCCCTCCGGCTGGAGCGCGACGAAAATTTTCACCGCCACCGACGGCACCGTTGCACAGCCGATCCTGGCCACGCCGGAGCTGGCCCTGCTGCCCGATAACAAGGTGATGGTCTACTTCGGCACCGGCGATCCCTGGAATATTTCCAGCACAACCCAGCACAGCCTCTACGCCCTCAAGGATAGCTTCGGCAGCGATACCTACAGCCGCGACGATCTGCAGGCGCGGTCCCTCGCCAGCACCACCAATGCCGACTACCTGACGATGGATGAAACCGCCAGCCCCAACGACCAGGCCGTTGACTGGAGCAGCCAGCACGGCTGGTACGTGGACCTGAGCACCGACCAGCACCTGCTGCAGACGCCGGTGCTGGACGACAGCCGCATCCAGTTTGTCGCCCACGACCTGAATGCGGGAAATAACTGGCTGATCCACCTGGAATACACCGACGGCCGCCTGCCGGAGAAGGTGATTTTCGACATCAACGGCGACGAAACGCTGACCCCAGCGGGGGATAACATCGACTACGTCGATGCCAGCGACGAAGGCGACCGGGTGGTCGGGCTGCGGGTGAAAGCAAACCTGGTCTCCGGCCAACGCCTGGCCCTGAACGACCAGGGCGCAGCGCTGAGTTACTTCAACACCTGGCATGCCGGTACCGCCGGCAGCGAGGGGAGCAAGGTCACCACCTACGGGCCCGCCAAGTGCAGCACCATGACCTTCAGCCGGCTGCGGGTATTGAACGATGATATCGACGTCACCTTCGACTACACAGCCCACACGCTGGGTGGCGACTTTACGGCCAGTATTACCGTGGACCCCGAGGAGAAGGACGATAACGCCCGCTCACCCGGCCTTGACAACTATCCGACCACCGCCGGCGCCGACAGCGGGATTCTAACCGGCACCGACACGGTACAGAAGTGGTTCGGCCTGGAGCTGGAAGTGCTGGCCGATACCGTCGGCTCGAACGATACGCAGCTTGTGGTCACCTACCACGGCCCTTACCGCAGCAACGGGTTCACCCTGGCGAGCAGCAGCAACATGTACCGTATCGATGATGAAGGCGGCTTTGCCATAAAAACCTGTGAGTACCCCGCAGGCGACTACGCCACCAAATCCTGTACCGGCAAGCCCACCTGTACACAGCAGAAATCCCGATTCGATTACGAGAACGCCAAGGCTTCGGTCACTTTTACCGGCCAAACCTGGTCGGACCTGAACGCCTCCCTCGAGTACGATCCAACCGATACCAAAGAGGTGGAGGCCATCCCCAGCACGCCGGCCAGCGGAAGCTCCAGCGGTCAGCTTCAGAACGGCGCCGATAACCAGACCGGGCGCCTGCGCTGGCGGGAGCTGCTGTTCTGATGGGGGGTAGTCTACTCAGAGCGAGCCGCGGCTTCGGGCTGCTGGAGCTGATGATCGCCCTGGCGATCATCGGCATCCTCGCCGCCGTGGCCCTGCCCGCCTACCAGGGCCACGTGCAGCGCAGCACCCGCAGCGAGGCCCTGGGCCTGATGCAGGCCATCGCCGGGGGGATGGAGAGCTACGCCCTCAATAACGGCAGCTACAGCGGCGCCGTGCTGAATGGCACCAGCGCCAGCGTCTACCGGCTGAACGCCGATACCCACCCGGCGGTGGCGGTCTATAACTTCACCCTCCCCGCCGCCAGCCTGACCACCGACAGCTACGTGATTCTCGCCACCCCCATCGCCGGCAAGCGCATGGCGGGCGATGGCAAGCTGATCCTTTACCACGACGGCCGTCGCGGCTGGGACAGTGACGACGACGGCGACTACGAGGCGGTGGAGTTCTAGAACAGCCCCAGCTGCGGCTCCACCAGCTCGCCAAAACTCAGGCCGATAAAGGGCAGGATGCCATCCGCTACCGGCGCCAGCTGTTTTTCCAGGTAGTGCTGATAATCGATGGGGGCGCTGCGGTACTGCGCGGGCTGCGGCCCAGCCGTGGTGATCAGGTAGCTCACCGCGCTGCCACGCCGATAAATAGGCGCCCTGCCCTCGTCGCGGGCGCTGGCATTGGCGAGGCGCGCGGCCTGCACCTGCGGCGGCTGGTTCTTCACGTACTCCTCCAACGGGCGGCGCAGACGCTTGCGATAGATCAGGGCGTCGTCCAGCTCTCCCGCGAGCAGGGCCGCCACCTGGTCACGAACAAAATCCTGTACCGGCTCACAGTTGAACACCCGCTCGAACAGTCCCTGCTGAAAACGCCGCGCCAGAGGCGTCCAGTCGCTGCGCACCGACTCCAGCCCCTTGAACACCAGCCGGGCCTCCCCGCCGGGTTCAGCCAACAGCCCCGCGTAGCGCTTCTTGCTGCCGGCGTCCGCGCCCCGCAGGCGCGGCATCAGAAAGCGCCGGTAGTGGCTCTCGTACTCCACCTCAAGGAAGCTCTCCAGGCCAAACTCCCGCGCCAGGCGGCGGCGCCACCAGCGGTTGATTGCCGCGGCCAGCCCCTGCCCCAGCCGGTCTGCCTGCCGGTCGCTGCAACCGGGCCGCTGCAACCACACAAACAGGGAGTCGGTGTCCCCGTAGATAACGGTATAACCCCGGGAGTGAAGATACTCCCGGCTCTCCTTCAGAATCTGGTGGCCGCGCAGGGTGATGGAGCCGGAGAGGCGGTGGTCGAAGAAGCGGCACACCGGCGAGCCCAGCACCCCGTAAAAGGCGTTCATGATAATCTTGATCGCCTGGGAAAGCGGCCCGTTGGCCTGCGCCTTGGCCCGCCCCCGGGCCTCCCCCAGCTCGGCCAGCAGCTGCGGCAGAATATGGCGCTGGCGGTGAAAACGAGCCCCGTTGAAGCCGTCCACCGCCTCCCTCTCCTCCGCCTCCCCATCTCCCGCATGGGCCGCTTCGGCGAGTCCCAGCGGGTCGATCAGAAAGGAGCGGATGATGCTGGGATAGAGGCTCTTGAAGTCCAGCACCAGCACGTGGTCGTAGAGCCCGGGGCGCGAATCCATGACATAGCCGCCGGGGCTCTGCAGGCCGCCGGGACCGGAAGCATAGCGCGGCGCCACGTAACCGGCCCGGTGCAGCCGGGGCAGGTATAAATGGTCAAAGGCGGCCGCGGAACCGCCCACCTTGCCCAGGGGCAGGCCGGTGAGGGAGGCCCGCTCGATCAGGTAATCCACCAGCCGCGCCTCGGCGAAAATGTCGCTCACCAGGCGGCAGTCCTCCAGGTTGTAGGCAGCCAGGGCCTGGGGGTCGTCTCGATAGAGGCGGCTGATCTCCTCGCCCCGCCCCCCGGCCTCCTCGATCAGCTTGCCACGGCCCAGCAGCTCCCGGGCGACGGCGTCCAGGGCATAGCTCTCAAACCGGTAGGTGGCGCTCTTGAGGCATTCGATACCGTCCACCGCCACCCGCCCGGGCAGGTCGACAAAGCTCAGGGTGCCGCTGCCGCGGCGCACCCGCAGCGGCGTGGCGTCCCGCCCCAGGCGCAACGACAGGCCGTGGCGTTCGGCGACCCGCTGCAGGTAACGCAGGTCGAAGTCGATCAGGTTCCAGCCGATCAGCAGGTCGGGGTCATAAGCGGCGATTTCCGTTTCCAGCGCCCGCAGCAGGGCCGGTTCGTCGGGCAGAAAGCGGAGCTGGTCCGTATCCTCGCCGTCACCCTTCATCAACACCCGCTCCAGCCCCTCCCCCTGCAAGGCGATACTGAACAGCTCCAGGTGGTCGATGGCGGTTTCGATATCAAGGGAGAGCAGGCGCAGGTGGGGCCGGTAGTCGCTGGGCCGGATGCGGGTGCCGGTCAGGGTGCCACCCTTCCCGGGAAAAGCGGCGTCGAGGGCCATGCCGGCGCGGATAAAGCGTTCCATCAGAAAGCGTTCGGCGGGGCGAATATCGTCCTCGTACAGCGCAATCCCCGCCTGCTGCAGCAGTTCCCGCGCCCGGTAGAGGCTGTCCAGACGGTCGAAGTAAAGCCCGCACACCGGAGTACCGTCGAGACTTTGCAGCCTCAGCGTTGCACTTCGCCACCCCTGAAGGGGCTGCAGCAGTGAGGCCGCCCGGGCGCTGTCGGCAGCGGCGACGAAAAATACCGCCTCCTGCTGTTCAACCCGGTAGCGAAATGGCCCCTGGTCACTGCTAAGCCAGTATTCGAGGATCAGCCCGCCCAGTCCCTGTCGGACCTGCTGGTCCAGCAGGAACCCTTCCACCATCGGATCAGGCGCTGCCGAAGGGGGTCACGACCTGCAGTTCCGGGAAGGCCTGGCATACGGCCGCCTGGCTGTCGGCTTCAAACAACAGCTTGATATTGGGTCCGGCGTCCATGGTGAAGTAGAGCGCCAGCCCCTCCTCGCGCAGCCGCCATATGCGGTGCATCGCCGCCACCGACTCCGGTTGCCAGTAAAGCAGGGGCGGCCAGGAGGCGATCATGGTGGCGTGCATGGAGAGTGCATTCTGCTCGGCGGTGCTGCCCAGGCGCTCGAAGTCGCGCTCGGCAATCGCCTGGTGCAACTGCTCCAGGTCGGTGGCCGCCTGCAACGGCCAGCTCTGGTAGAGGTGGGCGCTCTTCACGGTGCGCGCCATGCCGGCACGGGAGCCCACCGGCTTTTCCGCCTCGGTCACGGTCAGCAGCCCCACCCGCAGCTCCGGCCAGGTGGCCTCCAAGGGTACGCCGTGACTGTCCATGCCGTCTTCACGCACCCCCATGCGCCACTCGACGAAACCGTCATACAAGGAGCGGCTGGCGCTGCCGCTGCCCATGCGGGCAAAGGCCGACAGCACCTCTACCGGCAGGTTCAGGCGGTAGAGCTCGTTGATCGCCTTCATCAGAGCGGCAAAGCCGGAGGCGGACGAGGCCAGCCCAGCGGCGGTGGGGATATTGTTGTGGGTGTCGATCGCCAACCGCGGGCTGCCGGCGGGTCGGAACAGGTCCAGGAAGGCGATGAGCTTAAGGGCAAAAGCGGACGAGGGATCCACGGCCTCCCCGTTGAGGCTCACGCGATCCTGCGGGTCGTCAAAGGGGCTCAAGCGGGTCTCGGTGCCCAACTTGCCAAGGCCCACCGACAGGCTGGGGTTGATCGGCAGGTTCAGGTTCGCATCCCGTTTCCCCCAGTACTTGCACAGGGCGATGTTGCTGGGCGCGAAGGCCCGGGCGGTCTCCTGCGGCTCGATGTGCTGGGGCAGGTAGCCCTGGATGATCGCTCGCTTATCCATGCTCCACCTCCAGCCCCCTCGGGCAGACATTGACCGGAATCCCCTCGTAAGGCAGCGCCTCCCCAGCGCTCTCCCCCAGGGCCACCACGCAGTCGCCAAGACCCGAGCCGGAGATCTTGGCCCCGAGAACGCCCGGCTGCTGACGCAACCGGTAGACGATATCCGACAGAGCGGCGTCATTGACGCCCAGGGCGTCCATCAGCCCCTGGTAGACATTCATCAGGCGGCCCAGGCGCTCCCAGTCCCCCTCTTTGGCCGCCTGCACCGCCTGGCTCGCGGTCTTCCCCATCAGCCCATACAGCTCCGGGTAGAGTTCGGGCAGGGACAGGGACTCTGCGTTGACCCGCTGCAGCACTTCAGGGGTCGGCGTTTTATAACCGCAATAATAGAGGCCGACCCGGGGCAGCGTCTCAAGGGTTTCGATAGCCCGCGGGGACTGCCGGTAGACAACCATGCCGCCAAAGGCGGAAGCGGCGATATCCGCGCCCGAGCCCCGCCCCTGGACCTTGAGCACGGCGTCCAGCGCATCCTCGAACACCTCCCGGGGCCCGGCGGCCCCCTCGACCCAGAAGCGCAACGCGGCGGCAGTGGCCACGGTGACCGCCGCCGAAGAGCCGAGCCCCACCTGGTCGGAAAAGTCGGAGGTGATGTCGAGCGAAAACCCGGAAGGAAGCCTGTCCCGCATGGCACGAACCGCCTGCAGCACAAAGCGCAGCTTGGGATGATCGCCCAGCGAATCCAGGTTGGCCTCGTACTCGGCAATGCTGGAGTGAACACGCAGCATGGGCGCACCGTGGGGGGTCAGGCGCACCTGGATGCGCCGGTCCGCAGCGCAGGTCAGCGCCGGGTGGCCGTGCAGCACCGCGTGCTCCCCCATCAGCATGAACGTGGCGGGCGCTGAAGCCCTAATTTCGTACTCTTGCCCCATGGCAGTCGGTCTCCAACAGCATCACCGGGTGATTGTTTAGCTGAGTTTCGGGCATAGCGGGATGATAGATCAACAGGCCGCCGGCACTGGACCCCGTGACCGAGCCCGCACCGCTGATCTTGCCCGCCCCGCCACTGCGTTCGAGCCCGGCGATCCAGGCCTGAACGGGCTCGGGGACGACGCCGATCTCGCACAGCAGGCGGTGGTTGTGGCGCAGCGCGGTGACAATGGCTGCGGGGTCGGCACGGCGTATCGCCGCGTACAGGGTTTCAGTGACGTCGGCAAATTCGGACCAGATGGCGCTGTTGGCAAAATTTCGGCGCACCTGTTCAACGCAGACACCGGTGCTGGCCTGGGGGCGGCCGCTGTCGGCCAGGTACCAGGATTGATCCAGCTCCAGCGCCACAGGCTCAATTCGACCCTGCTGGTAGCGGATCGCCCCACCCCGGCAGCAGATTGCGGGGTCGATGCCGCTACTGCGTCCGTGCTGCAGCGACTCGGCCGACCGGGTATGGGCCAGCAGCGCACGCTCGTCCAGGGGCAGTTCAAGGGCGGCAGCGACCGCCCGCAGCAGGGCCGCCACGGTGGCGGCGGAGGAACCCATGCCGGCGCCGACGGGAATGTCTGAAGAGAGCGTAATCGAAAGGCCGTCCAGGTGAGTACCCGTATCGGCAGGCACCAAGTCGGCCAGGGCGTATAACAGCAGGTCTTCCTCGCGGGCGAGTACCCGGCTCACCGGCAAGGTGCCGGCCTCAAAGGCCCGGTGGCGTTCCCGGCAACCCGCCGCCAGCGCCGGCAGTTCGGTCGCTGACAGGGTCCGGTGCAGGTTGAGATCGGGCAGGTGCAGCGAGAGCGACGCTCCCCCGATCCGATCCAGCCGGCAACGGGCATGCCGGTTAATCGCCACCGCCAGCGCCGGAGCGCCGTAAACCACGGCGTGCTCGCCGCTGATAATCGCCTTGGCCGGGGCGACGGCGTCCATCAACGCTGGCAGTAGAGGCGCTTGTGCTGGTTCATGCCGCCGAGGCGGAAACGACCGGTGGTCTGCTCGGGGAATGTGTATTCACCGCCGTCCGTGGGGTGCTGGAAATTGTAGAGCTCCAGGTACTGGGCATAGCTGAGCTCGGTACGCTCGGCCAGCAGGTGCTGGTGACGCTCCCGATGCAGGTAACGCTGGTAACCCTCGACCACCCGGCCGGTGAAGAACTCTGCCACGCAGCCGGAGCCATAACTGAAAAACCCGATCTGCTTGCCGGCGAGATCGGTGCCCGCGTTCTCCAGCAGCGACACCAGCCCGACGTACATTGACGCGGTGTAGCTGTTGCCGATCAGGCGGTTGTAATGCAGCGAGGGTTCCACCTGGGCCTTCAGGGCCTCGGCATCCCGGTCACATTTATTGATCCGCGCCATCTGCGTCTGCGCTTTCTCCGCCATGCGGGTAAACGGCAGGTGATAGCAGAGGTAGTCAAGGGACTCGAATTCGGTGGACGTGATCTCCTGGTAGTGGAGCCAGGCCTGCTTCAGCGCCTTGAGGTAAATTTTGGTGGAGTACTTGCCGTCAACCAGCGCGGTGGAGCGGTAGTTAGGACGCCAGAAATCCATCACGTCCTCGGTGTAGTGACCGGAATGGGGCTGGATTTCAACCAGTCGCGGGTTGGCGCTGATGAGTATCGCGACTGCGCCACAGCCCTGGGTCGCCTCCCCGGAGGAGTTCAGGTCATAGCGGGCGATATCCGAGGCCAGCACCAGGACCTTTTTTTCCGGTTCCCGCGCCACCAGGGCGCAGGCCATCTGGATGGCGGCGGTGGCGCTGTAGCAGGCCTGCTTGAGTTCCACTACCCGGCAGCGACTGGGCAGCCCCAGCAAACCGTGCACAAAGACGCCGCCGGCCTTGGACTGGTCGATTCCGGTTTCGGTGGCGAACAGCAGCGTGCTGATAGTCTCCGGATCAACCCCTTCAAGCACGGGCAGAGCCGCGTTGGCGGCCATGGTCACCACGTCTTCGTCGGCGGCCACGATCCCCATCTTCTCCTGTCCGATGCCCTGGTAGAACTTCTCTTTATCGATGCGGTGAACGTCGGCGAGGCTCTTCAGATCAAGAAAATAGTTCGACGTGTAAAAACTGATATCATCAATACCGACAGACATACTCAGTAAAAATCCCTATTGCTCTTCGAGCAGCAGCGCATCATTCAGACGCAGCCCGCCAAGGTCGGGCACGCCGAGCAAAAACATTGCCGTACAAAATTCTTTCTTCAAATCTTCGATCACCGCGACCACCTTTTCCGGCGATTCCATGGCCGGTTTCAGGAAGGGTGCCGCCATGCCGCAGAGCGAGCCGCCAAGTATAACAGACTTGACCATGTCGATGCCCGTGCGCAGACCGCCACTGGCAATAATGGTAGCTTGATCCATGTACGGACGGGCCAAGCGCAGCGCCAGGGGGGTGGGAATGCCCCAGTCCTGAAACGCCAGCCCCAGGCTCCCGGGTCCGGCGTCGCGGTGCCGGTGATGTTCGATGCGACTCCAGGAGGTCCCGCCAGCGCCGGCAACATCGAAATAGCGAACGCCCTCGGCAAGCCCCAGGGCGATATCTTCCGGCGCGAGCCCCGCCCCCACCTCCTTAAGAATCACCGGAACCTCAAGGCGTGATGCGATACTGCCGATCTTTTTCGCGAGGCCGGAAAAATCCGTATCGCCCTCGGGCTGCACCGCCTCCTGCAGCGGATTTAGGTGCAAAAAGAGCCCATCCGCCTGCAGGCAAGCCACCGCCTCCCGGCACTCGGCCAAGCCGAACCCCCGGTTGAGCTGAACCGCTCCCAAGTTGCCCAGCAACAACGTATTGGGCGCCAGTTCACGCAATTCAAAGCTGGCTCGGGACTGGGGTGAGCTGAACATCACCCGCTGGGAACCCACTGCCAGTGCTACCCCGGTCGCTTCGGCGGCAATGGCGAGATTACGGTTGATGGTGCGCACCAGGGCGTGATCGCCCCCGGTCATGGAGGAGATCAGCAGGGGAAAACTGAGCCGCCGCCCCATAAGCTCCAGCGACGGATCCACCGCGGCCAGGTCGACCTGGGGCAGCGCCCGGTGGCGCAGGTGCAAACGATCAAAATGGTGCGCCTGGCGATCGGTTGCGGCATCCCGCTCGATCACCCGAATGTGCTCCACTTTTCGGCTATTGGTGGGGTCTGACATCAGCGCTCAAGCTTCAGGTGGGATTCCATCAATTCGCCGGGGTTGGTCTGGGCTGCCAGCAATGAGAGCTCACCGCAAAGCACCGTGGCCGCGCAGATGACCGCTAGCCGACGGGCATTTTCCCCGGGCTCGCGCTCTTCCCGGCACCCCAGGTTGGCGAGGTTCTCCTCGACAAAATCCAATCCCTTTCCGTTACCGACTGAGCCCATGATCAGGTTGGGCAGCGTGGCCGAAAAGTAGAGATCCCCGTCACGCACCTCGGCATGAACCACGCCTTGAGAGCCTTCTACAATGTTCGCGGCATCCTGGCCCGTGGCCAGGTAAAACGCCAACAGCATGTTGGCAAAATGGGCGTTGGCGCTGCGCACGCCGCCGGCCATCAGGGTGCCAATCAGGTTTTTCTTGATGTTCAGCTCGACCACTTTCTCCGGCGTGGTCTTAAGCCGGCGCAGGCAAAGCTCCCGCGGAATGGTCACCTCGGTGACCACGTATTTACCCCGCCCCAGAATGCCGTTAACCGCGGTGGCTTTCTTGTCCGAGCAGTAGTTGGCGGAAATAGAGACGTAGGAGAGACTTGGGTACTGTTCCAGAATCCAGGGAATCAGCTGGTCGGCGGCGTGGGTCACCATATTGTGACCGGAGGCGTCGCCGGTGGTGAACTCCAGGCGCAGGTAGATCATATTGGCTACCTGCTGCGAATGCATGTCGATCAGGCGGGCGAAACGGCTGGAGCGCCCGACCTGCTCGTTCATCTCCGGCAGACGGCTTTTCAGGCTATTGAGAGCGACCAACGCCTGGCCCGCATCCCTGGCCTCCAGCAGCACGGACCGGCTCATCCGGTCGTCCACCAGGGTGGCGCGGATTCCCCCCGCCAGCTTGGTCACCCGCGCGCCCCGCCCGACCGACGGCCAGAGCGGACTTTCGTAGGTGGCCAGCGGCACGACCAGCTCTTCATCAACCGTCTCGCCGGTGATTCGAACAGGGCCCACCAGGCGCATGGGAACGGGAGCGGAGGTGATCTTGTGTGCTTTCATTAAACTCGGGAGCTGATTACTGGGAGGCGGTTACCGGAATGGGCGACACGGCCAGCTAGTGGCTACCCCTCCGACAGGCTGCCGCGATTGTAGCTGCGGCCCGTAGCGAATGCAATTGGCGCCCCGGCGGGCTAATTCAGCCCGTTTTCCGGAACGGAAGCAGCGCCCACCCTTCCGCCGTGACGCAGACAGTAACCCTGCTGGTGAACAGTTTTGATTTCATACCCGGTGCCGGCCAGGGTCAGCGACTTGCGCAGGCGGCTGATATGCATATCCACAGTGCGCGTGTTCACCTGCTGGTTCACCCCCCAGACCTCCGAGAGCAGACGGTGACGCGACAGGAGCTCATCGGGGTGGGAGAAAAGATAGGCGGCGAGGCTGAAATCCTTGTCCGTCAACTCCAGCACCCGACCATCGCGCAGCAGGCGGCGCTGGCGATAGTTGAACTCAAAGGGGCCGAAACGCTTGATATCCGGATCATTCACCAGACCAGCCGCGTGACGATCGAGCAGCACCCGCACCCGTGAAAGCAGCTCATCGCGCCCGAAAGGACGCACCATGTAATCATCTGCCCCCAGCTCGAAGGCTCTCACCACCGCCGCTTCGGCGCCCCGCTGGGCGATATACAGCAGCGGCGCCCGCGAAGACTGGCTTGCGCGAACCCGCCCGAGCAGATCTTCACACAGCGAAGCCCCACCCCGGCAGTCAAACAAGAGCAGATCGCAGGCCTCCTGCTCCAGGCACGCAACCAGTTCTTCCGGGTCAGAACAACAGGTGTGCCGATAACCTGCCTCTTGAAGCCACGCCATCAGGGAAATGGCCAGACTCCGTTCCGGCTCCAGGATAGCGATATGCTGCAATCCATCCTCCTTCATTTGTCGTCGACTCAAAAAGCGACAACGAGCCAGTCCGCTGGCTCACTAATCGAGTTAAGGATAGTACAGGGAGGATTCGAGGCGGCCTTTTAGAGGCTCTCAATAAACAGAAGAGCCAGCAGGGTACTAGGAGGATTCCAGGGAGGCGAACTCAGCCCGACGACCGCTCAGCGCCCGGTAACGCTCCTGCTGCTTGGTATTCATGGCCCCAATGCTCATGCGCAGCAAGCGGTCGTTGCACACGGCAAGCACTTCCTGGGCACGCTCCGGCTCCTGCTGGATCAACGAATAGCCGGTCTGGACCAGGTTGAGCAGGACGCTGGGACTGTTGGGCACCGACTCCAGCGCCTGACAGAAGCAGTCAAAAGCCTCACCGAAACGGCCTTTACGGTAAAGCCCCATGCCCTGGAGGTTATAGCGTCCCCACTCCGTCTCGGTGAAGACACGCTTGTTGAAGTCGCTCTTGTATGCGTCCACCTCGGGCTGCAGAACCGTCCCCTCGACCCCTTCGATCAGGTTATCCAGCTCCTCGGCCTGCTTGCTGTCATCCAGCCGCTTGAAAACGGCAAACGCGTCCTTTACCGCAGCGTTGGCCCGCGCGATATCCCCGGAGCGCTTGTAGGTTTCAGAGGTCATCAGCCGCGATTTGAAGCGGATCAGGTCGTCATCCCGATACTCCGATACCACGTCTTCCAGAGTCCTCACCGCCTCACGCTCGGCCTCTGCCGAAGAGGCACCGCCGTGCTTGGCGATGCGGGTTTGCAGACATCGGGCGAGGCCGAAGTAGTTGGTCTGAGTCTGATGGCAGGAACGCTTGGCGAATTTGACCGCGCAACGGAACGCATCGATCGCCACCGCCCAGTTGCTGTTCTCACTGGCCACATCACCCAACCCAGCCTGCAGGGCCGGGGCAGTGGGCAACACCTGGACAGCTTTCTCCAGCAATTTCTGTGCGTCCTGATTGCGACCGATACCCCGGTAGACCTTTGAGAGCCAGTCGTAGGCCTCGATACTCTCGGGGCAGACCCTCAGAATCTCGTTGAAGTGAGCCGCCGCCTCGCCGTAACGCCCGGTGCGGTAAGCCACAATCCCCAGCCCCATGTGGGCCCAGAGCAGCTTGCGGTCGTTAAGCAAACGCTCGAACAGCTCCTGCGCCCGATCGTAGGCCTCGGTGACCACCAACAGGCGGCCCTGCAGACGCTGAAGGTAAAGTTTCAACGACGGGTACTTACGGGACATCACGTCAATGGCGTTTAGCGCCTTTTCGTAATCCCCCTGCTCGATAAGAGACTCAACCGGGTACACCGCCTGTTTGAGCTTCAGCAGTTTCTCCAGCCGCAGCTGCAGTTTTTCCAGGTCCAACGGGCGGGTGACAAAGGTATCGGCGCCATAGTCCAGGGAGTCGTTCGGCAGCGCCTTGGTATCCTCGGGGGTGATCAGGACAAAGGCGCCGGTCTCGGGCTTAAGCCCTTCGCGAATCGCCTCTTCCACCACCTGCAGACCACTCTTCTCGCCGGTGCCCAAAAAACTTTCAACCACGCACAGGTCAAACGGCTGCATCCGCAGCATGTTGAGCGCCATATTCGCCGACGAAGCAACGTGGATATCCCGCGAGCCGAGCTCGGCCATCAGCCGGCGCAGGGCGCTGAGATCTTCCAGTCGCTTAACGACGATCAGGACGGATTTGTCTTCCAGGTCGACGGCCATTCACTCCTGCCAGTGTGTATCGCTAACGGTATGACATTAGACAAAAAAACCCCGGGAGAGAACACCCCCGGGGCCTATTTATTGGCAAAACAGCCGACTAGTCATCCAGGAGGTTACGCCCCTTACCAGCAGCGATGCGCATGCGCAGCGCGTTGAGCTTGATAAAGCCCGCGGCGTCCTGCTGATCATAGGCGCCAGCGTCGTCCTCGAAGGTGGCGATGGACTCGTCAAAAAGGCTGTCAGGGGAGCTGCGGCCCACCACTTCCACGTTGCCCTTGTAGAGTTTCAGGCGCACCTTGCCGTTCACGTTGCGCTGGGAGTAGTCAATCATCTGCTGCAGCATCTTACGTTCTTCGGACCACCAGAAACCGTTGTAGATAACCTTGGCGTAACGGGGCATGAGCTCATCCTTAAGGTGCGCCGCTTCCCGGTCCAGGGTGATGGACTCGATGGCGCGGTGAGCACGCAGCATGATGGTGCCGCCCGGCGTCTCGTAACAGCCGCGGGACTTCATGCCCACGAAACGGTTTTCGACGATATCCAGTCGCCCGATGCCATTGGCGCCACCCACCTTGTTCAGGTATTCCAGCACCGTGGCCGGGGACATGGGCTTGTCGTCGATGGCGACGATGTCACCCTTTTGGTAAGTCAGCTCGATAAAGGTGGGAGTGTCCGGCGCGGCCTCAGGAGAGACACTCCAGCGCCACATATCATCCTCGGAGGCCGTCCAGGGGTCTTCCAGCACGCCACCCTCGTAAGAAATGTGCAGCAGGTTGGCATCCATGGAGTACGGGGACTTCTTGCCCTGCTTGGCAAAGTCCACGGCGATGCCGTGCTCCTCGCAGTAGGCCATCAGCTTGTCCCGGGAATTGAGATCCCACTCCCGCCAGGGCGCGATCACCTTGACCCCGGGCTTCAGCGCGTAGGCGCCCAGCTCAAAACGCACCTGGTCGTTACCCTTGCCGGTGGCGCCGTGGGAGATGGCATCCGCGCCGGTTTCGTTGGCGATTTCAATCAGACGCTTGGCGATCAACGGCCGGGCGATGGAGGTGCCCAGCAGGTACTCACCCTCGTACACGGTGTTGGCCCGAAACATGGGGAACACGAAATCACGGACAAACTCTTCGCGCAGGTCTTCGATGTAGATTTCCTTGACGCCCAGGGCCTCGGCCTTGGCGCGGGCCGGCTCCACTTCCTCACCCTGCCCGAGGTCGGCGGTAAAGGTGACCACTTCACAGTTGTAGGTCTCTTGTAGCCACTTGACGATTACAGAAGTATCCAGGCCTCCGGAGTAGGCCAGCACCACCTTTTTGATTTCAGACATGCGCAAAAGCTCCAAAACAAACCCGGTCGCAACCGGGTCTGGAAAAACACGAAAGAACAATCACGGAATTATACAAGGAATGTGCGCCAGTAACAGGGGGCTGACTAGTCCCTTTCGAGGCGCACGGTCACCCGCCGGTTGCGAGCCCGGTCATCCTGGGTGGTATTGGACGCCACCGGGTAACGCTCACCGTGGTAACGGGTGGTGATCATCTCCTCGTCGACCCCGATGTCCGCCAGGTAGCGGGTCACGGCTTCGGCGCGCTGACGGGACAGGTCCCGGTTGGCCAGCCGCCGCCCCTGATTGTCGGAATGACCGTCGACAAAGATCGAGGTGATGGTGGGGTCGGTATTGACGTAAAGCGCGACCAGATCAAGGCGTCGCTTGGCCGCATCGGAGAGTCGCCACTGACTGGAAGGAAACAGCAACGCCGAGCGGGCGATCTGCCGGTAATTGACCGGCAGCAGATCAGCCACACACCCCCGGTAGCCGTCATAGGCCATCTGAAAGTTGGCCGCCGAAATCGCCACCTTCACCGGCTCCTGGCCACCAAACCAGGCCGCATTGGTAAAGGCGGGCTGGTTGCCTGAATACAAGGCGACCAGCACATCCCGGGCCAGGCGCTCATCAAGCCGCAGGACTCCGCCACTGTCGCCGTTATCAAGGGTCGCGAGCTGGCGCGGAGATGCGCCCGGGCGCCAAGGCGGCGCCTCCTCCACCAGCAGGGTCTTGTCTCCCAGCAGAGAAGCCTGTGACGAGTTAAGAAGAAAACTCAGACTTTCTCCCGCCTGGTGGGTAAAGGTGGCGGTTCCAAAATTAGGGATCGGTTGACTCAGGCGGCACTCGAACTTGGAGGTCTCCAGCTGCCAGTCAGTCCGGTCAACAGGCGCCATAAAGGTAATAGCCGCCGACACCGCTGGCCAAGACAACGCCAGAAGGGCAAATAGTGAGTGCAGCACACTGCTGCCGACTGACCGGGAAACAAACATGAACATGCTCTGAAATAATCAGGTGCCTGAAAGGTTAAATCGCCCGCGCGGCATAAAACTTTAGGTCGGCCCTTCTCATCGTGGTCACGACTGATAGAATTTAAGGCCTGCAAACCCGCTCTTCGACTGTATCGAAGCATACTGCAACCGCCCTAAGGATCACAATGCAACGGCTCGAAATTACCCGCCCAGATGACTGGCATGTTCACCTTCGCGATGGCGAAGTGCTCCCCCACACCGTCGCCGACATGGCGCGCTGCTTCGGGAGGGCCATCATCATGCCGAATCTGGTGCCGCCGGTGACCATGACCGAAGACGCCCTGGCCTACCGGCGGCGTATTCTTGAGGTCATGCCCGACGAGCACCCCTTTGAGCCCCTGATGACCCTCTACCTGACCGATAATACCTCGGCCGAAACTATCCACAGCGCGCGCGCGAGCGGTCACATTTACGCCGCAAAACTGTACCCGGCCGGTGCCACCACCAACTCCGACTCCGGGGTCACGTCCCTCGAGACCATTGCGCCGGCGCTGGAAGCGCTGCAGGCAACCGGCATGCCGCTGCTGGTCCACGGTGAGGTCACCGACAGCGACATCGACATCTTCGATCGCGAGCGGATTTTCATTGAACGCCATCTGGTGCCGATTCTTGAACGCTACCCGGATCTGCGGGTGGTCATGGAGCATATCACCACCGCCGACGCCGCGGATTTTGTGTGCCAGAGCGGGCCTAATCTGGCCGCCACCATCACCCCGCAACACCTGCTCTACAACCGCAATCACATGCTGGTAGGAGGCATCAAACCGCACCTCTACTGCCTGCCGATCCTCAAGCGCAGTCGCCATCAACAGGCCCTGCTGGAGGCGGCCACCAGCGGCAGCGCGAAGTTCTTCCTCGGCACCGACTCGGCGCCCCACGCCCAGGGGGCAAAGGAGAGCGCCTGCGGCTGCGCCGGCTGCTACAGCGCCGTGGCTGCCATTGAACTTTACGCCGAGGCTTTTGAAGCCCTGGGCGCGCTGGAGCGCCTGGAAGGCTTTGCCAGCCACCACGGGCCGGATTTTTATGGCCTGCCCCGCAACAGTGATCGCATCGTTCTGGAAAAGCGGGACTGGACGCTGCCGGACGCCCTCCCCTTCGGCAGTCAGCAGATCACCCCCCTGAGGGCCGGTGAAACCCTCCACTGGAAACTGGTCCAGGCCTGAGATAGGAGCCCCCTTGAGCTACCCCGATTACGAGCCTTTGATGGCGAACCGCTTTCGCGGCTACCTGCCCGTGGTCATCGACGTTGAGACCGCCGGTTTCAACGCCAATACCGATGCCCTGCTGGAAGTGGCGGCCGTTATTCTCGACATGGACGAAGAAGGCATGCTGATCCCCCAGGAGGCGATCGCCTGCAATGTCGCCCCCTTTGAAGGGGCCAACCTGGAAAAGTCGGCCCTGGAATTCACCGGTATCGATCCCTTCAGCCCCCTGCGCGCCGCCCAGCCGGAAAAGGAAGCCCTGGAGACCCTCTTCAAGCCAATCCGCAAGGCCGTCAAAGCCAACGGCTGCAAACGGGCCATCCTGGTGGGCCACAACGCCTCCTTTGACCTGGGGTTCATCAATGCGGCCGTGGAGCGCGCCGGCATCAAGCGCAACCCCTTCCACCCCTTCTCCAGCTTCGACACCGCCACCCTGGCGGGTCTCGCCTTCGGCCAGACGGTACTGGCCCGGGCCTGCGAAGTGGCGGGAATCGAGTTCGACACCCGCGCGGCCCACTCCGCCGCTTACGACACGGAGAAGACCGCCGAGCTTTTCTCGCTGATCGTTAATCGCTGGCAGGAACTGGGTGGCTGGGACATGGTCCTGCGCAGCCAGGAGGATTAAGCCGCGGGCAGGGGCAGCCAAGAGACGCCCGGGACGGCCCGCGTAGGGCCGGATAAAGAAACCGCCCCTCCGCCCGTAAACGAAAAAGCCGCGCAACGCGCGGCTTTTTTTGTGCCCGCTGCAGGGGCGGTTCAGACCTTGAAACGCTCCAGCAGGCTGCTGATACGCTGCCCTGTCTCCCTCAATTGCTGGCTGACCTCGGTTACCTGGCCACTCCCTTCTGAGGTTTCCGCCAGGGCTTCGTGTATGTTGGACACATTGACACTGATCGAAGCCATCGCCTGACGCTGCTCGCCGGTGACGCTCGCGATTTCCAGGTTGATTGCCGCCGCACTCTGCACCTTGGTCGCGATTTGCTCCAGCGCGGCGCCCACCTGTTCGGACTGGGTCACGCTGTCCGCCGCGAGCGTGCGACCGCCGGCGATGGTCTGGACCGCGCCGCCGGCGCCGCTCTGCAACTGGTCGATCAACTGCTGAATTTCCGTTGTGGCGCCCTGGGTGCGCTGGGCGAGCGAGCGAACTTCGTCGGCGACCACCGCGAACCCGCGTCCCTGCTCGCCGGCACGCGCGGCTTCGATCGCGGCATTGAGCGCGAGCAGGTTGGTCTGCTCGGCAATCTCGGAAATCACCTCCAGGATCCGGCCGATATTCTGGCTCTCTTCCTCCAGGGTATTGATTCTCTGTACCGCCTCTTCCACCGCCGCCGCCAGCTGCTGAATCGACGCAATGCTGGCGCCCACCTGGGAGACGCCCTGTTGGGCCTGGACCAACGCCTGTTGCACCTGGTCAGCGGCGGATTCGGCGCTGCCGGCGACGCTGTCGATGGTGCTGCTCATCTCTTCCACGGCGGTCACGATCAGGTCGCTCTCCTGGCGATGGGTGGCCAGTGCGGTGCGGGACTGCTCCGACACCACCGCCATGGTTTCGGCCGCCTGCGCCAGTTCGCCGCTGGCCCCGGTCACCTCACTCACCACCCCGCGCACGCTGTCGGCAAAGCTGTTGAAGCTCTCTCCCAGGCGGGCCAGCTCACAGGCACCCTGGGTGCTCATCCGCACCCTGAGGTCGCCATTGCCGTGAGCGATTTCCTCCATCGCTTCGGCCGTTTTCGCCAACGGCCGGTTGATGCTGCGTGCCAACAACAGCGCCAGCAGGGCAAACAGCACCACCACCGCCCCACCGATCAAACCGCGTTTAACCACCAGGGCACGGAACTGCTCATCGACATCATCAATGTAAATACCGGAGCCGACGATCCACCCCCACGGCTCAAAGGCCTTGAGGTAGGACAGCTTGGCCTTCGGCTTGTCGAACTGGGGGCCCTTGTAGGCGTAAAACACCGAGCCTTCCCCGGTAGCGCGGGTGGCGCTGACAAACTCCCGCCAGTGGTACTTGCCGTTGGCGTCGGTGGAGTTGCGCATATCCTTGCCTTCAAGCTGCGGTTTGAAGGGGTGCATCACCAACCGGGGGGTAGTGTCATTGACCCAGAAGTAACCGCTGCCCGCGTAACGCAGCGCGCGAATGGCGCCCAGGGCTGCACTCTTGGCATCCGCCTCGGTCATTTCACCGGCTTGGAACAGGTCGTGGTAGTGCTCGAAGTAACTGTGCGCCATTTCGACCAGCTGTCGCGTGGTCTCTTCCTTGGCGGCAAGGATGTCATTTTTTTTGTTCAGGGTTTCCATACCGATAGTCGCGGCCAACGCGATAATGGCCACCAGCGCAAAAGTCCAAATGCGCTGTGCGATCGATAAGCGATTCAAAGTAAATGTCCTTCTGTGATTTTGTTGATTGCAGGGACCGAGCCAAGCAAAAAACACACCACTTTAAAAAGCCGGTCAGTGGGATTCCCTACCTGAAAAAACGGGTAAGAAACCGCCGATAACCATCATAAAAGCGGCGGACATTCGCTTAAGCGCGACGGTCGCTCACCTCCGCAAAGCGCATCAAAGGGCACAAGGCACCGGAGCCGGTATAGGTTCGTTCCCCCTCAATTCCACACCGGCAGCCCCCCAACAAAAACGGGCCGAACCGGCCCGCCTGTCGTCCCCGGCACGCAACCATTCACTGTTTGCCCGACATCAGCTGCTCCATCAACGCGCTGAAGTCAAAGCTGGCGGCTTTCTGCAACGGCGGGTATTCAGATAGCGACTTGATATGCTCACCAAGCAGGTGCTGCACGGGCTCGTTAAGCCACTGCTTCGCCTGCACGATATCGGAGCGATCGGTCACACCGTCAAAGCTTTCGAATGGATCCATCCGGATGTTGTAAAAGATCGGGAATTTCTGCTTCACGTACGTATCGTAGTAATTTTCGCTGGTCTCGAAGTGCAGCTTCCACTGCTTGTAACGGATCGCCTTGATGCTCGATTCGTAGTAGTACAGGTAGTGGTCACGGGCACTTTCATCGCTCTTGCCCATCCAGTAGTCCAGGTTATTAACCCCGTCCAGCGGCTGCTTGTGCTCCTTCAGCACCTTCTCGGCGATGTCAGGCTCACCGGCTGCGACCGCCAGCGTGGTGTAGATGTCCATGTGCGTCTGAATCCCGTTAAGCACCGTGCCAGCGGGAATTTTCCCGGGCCAACGCACCATCATCGGAACCCGGACACCCCCCTCGTAGGTGGTCATTTTCTCGCCCCGGAACGGCGTGGTTCCGCCGTGCAGCCGCGCGCTGTGCTCCGGGCCGTTGTCGGTGGAGTACACGATGATAGTGTTATCAAGCACCCCCATCTCCTCCAACGCAGCGAGCATCTGGCCAATTTGCTGGTCGTGCTCGATCAGGCCGCTGCCGTAAACATCGTGTTCCGTCGTGTGTTCGGCGGCCAGGTAGCGGCTCTCGTCGCTGAGCCGCGTGTACATGTGCATTCGACTGGGATTGAACCAGACAAAGAATGGCTTACCCTCATCCTTGGCCCGTTTGATGAAGTCGAGACTGGCCTCAACGAACTCCTGATCCATGGTTTTCATGCGCTCGCGACCTAACTGACCGGTGTCTTCAATTCTCTGCATGCCAACCTTGCCAAAACGCGCATCGACGGTGTTGTCATCAACTTCCGTCGCCCAGGTGTGCAAAACGCCCCTCGTGCCGAATTTCCCGAAAAATTCGGGATCCTTGGGATAGTCGATCTGCTCAAACTCTTCTTGCGTATTGAGGTGGTAAAGGTTGCCAAAAAACTCGTCAAAACCGTGCACCGTCGGCAGGTGCTCGTTACGGTCACCCAGGTGGTTCTTGCCGAACTGCCCGGTGGCGTAACCCAACTCCTTCAGGACCTCGGCCAGGGTGTGCGACTCCGGCTTGAGCCCGAGTTCGGCCCCCGGTCGGCCCACCGTAGTCATGCCGCTGCGGATCGGGTACTGCCCGGTGATGAGCGCCGCGCGCCCCGCGGTGCAGGAGGGCTGGGCGTAGTGATCCGTAAACATCACCCCCTCCCGCGCGATCCGGTCGATGTTGGGGGTTCGATATCCCATGGTCCCGAGGCCGTAGGCGCTGACATTCTGCCACCCCACATCATCGGGAAAGAGAATGAGGATATTGGGTTTTTCCTGAGCATGGGCGAGCGAACTCAGCGTACAGATGACCGCACAGAGTACGCCCGTCCCTTGTTTTTTAATCATATCAACTCTCCTGTCCATCACTGATGGCCATTGCACACACAGTGCGCTTCAAAGAGAGTCAAAAAAGAAAGCCGATACAAACGGCAAGTGCGTGGGCACCGAGATAAGAAAAACTTTGGTGAAAGCTGTCCCTGCTGTTTCGGGCTACCTTCCTTGTCTGAGAAGCGTCACGGGGGTTGCCGACTCGCATCGGCGCACTCAGCAATCATTCGCACCAACTATAGCCCCGAATCAGGGTGCGCACTTTGAGAGGCGATGTTGCGGCGAGTCGCGGCCAGAAGAACAGCCGATGTTCGAAAACGGCTGGGACCATCCGAGGGCTGATCTACCCGCTCGGAAAACCGGAGCGCCATGACAAGCGCTCCGGTTGCTTATTCACTCCTTCTAACCCTCGACCCCGGCCGAAGCGGGATAGAGACCGCGCTTGTAGGCAAGACTCCCCCAGAGGGCATGGGCCAGCGCCTCCTTCACCAAGTCCGGGTTGTCCTCGGTAGGGACCAACTCGTAGGTCGTGCGGTCGAGCTTGAAAGTCCTGGGTTGTTTTGCAGGCTGCAGAACGACCACCTCATCACCGCGCCAGTAGGCCTGGCTCTGGTCGTACTGCATGATGGCCCGCCCCGGGTAGGTCTCTGGCAATCGTGTAATATCGTGGCCAACCATCGGGTGCGCGGCCTCAACCCCGAGCAAGGAGAGCAATGTGGGCGGCAGGTCAATCTGACTGAATACCCTCGGGTCGCGCTTAACCGGAAGGCCCTCCCCGAGCAACAGCCCCGGAATCCGGAAGTGCTCCACCGGCACCAATTGACGTCCGTAGACGCGGTCGTCATGGTCAGCCACCACCAGGAACAGCGTATCTTCCCAGTAGTTGCTCGCCCGGGCATCGCGGAAAAACTCACCCAGTGCATGATCGGCATAGCGAATGGCGTTTCGCTTCGACCGGGCAGGCATCTCCACCGGTGTGATCTCATCCTCCGGGTAGTCGTAGGGGGTATGGTTGGAGGAGCTGAACACCAGGCTAAAAAACGGCTGCCCCGCTTGCTTCAAGCGACTGAACTCCCCGTGCGCTTTCCTTAGCAGGTCACCATCGGACACCCCCCAGGAGCCCATAAATTTGGGGTTCTTGTAATGGCGCTGATCGACGACGCGGTCGAAACCGTTACCCAGGAAAAAACTCCCCATATTGTCGAAATGCCCCTCCCCGCCGTAAATGAAGGAGGTGTCGTAGCCCTGCTGCTTCAACAGCGAGGCGAGGGTAAAAAAGTTTCGCTGGGACCGGGGCAGCTTGACCACACTGCGGGCCGGCGTGGGCACAAACCCGGTGATGACCGCCTCGATGCCCCGCACGGAACGGGTGCCGGTGGCAAAGAGCTGATCCAGCAACCAGCCTTCTTTAGCGAGCGCATCAAGTTCTGGCGTCAGATCATCACCGCCCAGCGAACCCACGTACTGGGCGCCCAGGCTCTCCTCGAGGATGATCACCAGGTTCTTATATCGAGGCAGCGCGGTGGAGGTGGAAGGCCGTTGCTCGTGCCAGGTCGGGTAGACCGGGGATGAAAACAGCCCCCGGGGTATCATCATGGCTTGTCTCAGGGTGGAAAACACCTCCTGCTCGGCCATTCTCGGGTACAACTCAGAGGCATCGATCTCATTGCGCATCGCCTTGACGGCAAACGCGACCGAATAGAACGAGTTGAGGGTCAACGCATTAACCAGAGAGTCGGTACTGAAAGCGGTGTAGCTTGGGTTCATGGGCCGGTGTTGCAGCGTCCCCCGCGCGCCCAGCACGCAGAGCAGCAGCACCGGTACCAGCACCAGGCCTCGCTGCCACCATGGAAGCCATGCGTCCTCCGGTGAGCACCAGCGCCGCACAGCTCGCCAACACGCCCAGGGCACAGCCACCAGCACTACCACGCCGAAAACCAGCTCCGGCAGGAAGCCGCCGAGCAACATTCCGAACACTTCTTGCGGGTATTCAAGATACTCGACAAAAAGCCGGTTGGGACGTAGGTCATACTGGGCGACGAACCCCGGCGTGGCCACTTCCATGAAGGCGATCAGCGTCAGACCGGCCACCAGCCAGATCCGCACCGGCCAGGACGCCCAGCGCAGCGGGAAAAACAGCATGGCGAGCAAGGCCGGGAGCAGCCAGTAACACAGGATAGAAAGGTCGACCCGGAGCCCAAACCCCAACACCGTCCAGGCATCCTGCTGGGAGACCAAGCGATCGGACTGCCAGATGAGCAGCCCGATACGGCTTAACGTGGTAATCAGCAAGCCCGTTATAACAAAGAACCACAACGGACGGAGCCAGCGTGCGACTGAACTCAAAAGGCTGGAAAGCATAGGGGTTACCTGCTTAATTTGCGCCACGCGGAACGGCTCTAAAATCACTCCGCCTCGCCCTCGTATAAAGACCCAGGATAAGCGCCGCTATTATATTAGCAATCCCTAAGTATAAGCCCTGGCGTCACCGATGACACTCGGCACTAACGCGCCTGCAGAGATAACTGCCCTTTATCGCGCCCACAAAAAAGCCGCTCCGAAGAGCGGCTTTTTTGTGGGCGCCGGGAACGAACTCAGCGCACCTTCTCGCCATGGGCCTGGCGATCGGCGTGGTAGGAAGAGCGCACCAAGGGTCCGCTGGCCACATGCTTGAAGCCCAGTTCCCGGGCAACTTCCGCCAGCCCCTCGAACTCCTCGGGGTGGACGAAGCGGTCAACGGGCAGGTGATCACGGCTGGGCTGCAGGTACTGGCCGATGGTGATCATATCCACGTCGTGGGCGCGCAGATCCCGCATCACCTGGACGATCTCCTCGTTACTCTCTCCCAGCCCCACCATCAGCCCGGACTTGGTGGTGACATCCGGGCAACGGGCCTTGAACTGCTTGAGCAGCTCCAGGGACCACTGGTAATCCGAACCCGGGCGGATCTTTTTGTACAGGCGGGGTACCGACTCCAGGTTGTGGTTGAACACATCCGGCGGCGAGGTCTGCAGCGCGTCCAGCGCGGCGTCCATGCGGCCGCGGAAGTCGGGCACCAGGATTTCCACCTCGATCTCACCCACCCGCTTGCGGGTCTCGGTGACACAGTCGGCAAAGTGCTGGGCACCGCCGTCGCGAAGATCGTCCCGGTCCACCGAGGTAATCACCACGTAACGCAGCCCCATGTCGGCAATGGCCTCGGCCAGCTCCCGCGGCTCCTCTGGGCTGAGCGGGTTGGGTCGGCCGTGGGCCACGTCGCAGAATGGGCAGCGACGGGTGCAGATATCCCCCATGATCATGAAGGTGGCGGTGCCGTTGCTGAAACACTCGCCAAGGTTGGGGCAACTGGCCTCCTCGCAGACCGAGGCCAGCTTGTGGGCCCGCAGCCGCTTCTTGATCCGCGTCACTTCCGGCGATGCTGGCATGCGCACCCGCAGCCAGTCCGGTTTGGCGGGAAGTTCACCCTTTTCGGTGGGCACCACCTTGATGGGAATACGGGCCAGTTTGTCGGCGCCGCGCAGTTTGACGCCCTGTTCGATGCGAACGGGACGTTTTTTCGACTGTTCTGTCATGCTAATCCAAATGCTTTTTGATAATCGGCGAATTATAACCCAACCGAACGGTCAAGTATTCCAACAGGCGCTCACCCAAACGCACCGTGTCGCCCTGCCCGCCCTGGTCCACCACTTGGGTCATGCTCAGGCCGGCGTAGCCGCAGGGGTTGATCCGTTGAAAAGGCGCGAGGTCCATGTCCACGTTGAGGGCCAGGCCGTGAAAACTGCAGCCGCGCCGCACCCGCAGCCCCAGGGAGGCAATTTTATCGCCGTTAACGTAGACCCCGGGCGCGTCGGGCTTCGGGTAGCTCTCGATACCCTCGGCGGCCAGGGTGTGGACCACCGCCTCCTCCATCAAGCTCACCAGGTCGCGGACCCCAAGCTTAAGCCGCTTGAGGTTAAGCAGCAGATACACCACCAGCTGCCCAGGCCCGTGGTAGGTCACCTGGCCGCCCCGGTCCACCTGCACCACAGGGATGTCGCCGGGCGCCAGCAGATGCTCGGCCTTACCCGCCTGCCCCTGGGTGAAGACAGGCTCGTGTTCCAGCAGCCACAGCTCGTCGCAGGTATTCTCGGTACGGCCATTGGTGAATCGGGTCATGGCCTCAAAGACGGGCTGGTACGGCTGACGGCCCAGCTGTCTGACCACCAGCTCCATCAGATCACCATCTGCACGCGGCCCGTGGCCATCAGGTCCTGGTGAATGCTCTTGAGCTGTGAAGGGCCGGTGGCGGTGATGCGAAAGCGTACGGAAAGGAAGCGGCCGTTACGGCTGGCCTGCACGCTTACCTCGGTACTGTCCAGATCAGGCGCGTGTTTCTGCACCACCTCGATGACCAGGTCCTCAAACCCGCTGCCGTTCTGGCCAATCACCTTGATGGGGTAGCCCTCGCAGGGAAATTCGATTTTAGGCGGCTCTTGCTTGCTCATATCAACCTCTCAGGCATTCGGCTCCAAGCCGAACACCGTTTTCTCAAACGCTTTAAACAGCCCCGCCATGCGGTACCAGAGCGGGCCCTTGTCGCCACTTCCCACCGCGCAGCCGTTGATCGTGAGCACCGGCAGCACCCCCTTGGTGGAGCTGCTGATCCAGACCTCGTCGGCGCGGGCTAGCCGCGCCTCGGCGATGGGCTCCTCCGTCCAGGGGATGCCGTTCTCGGCTGCCAGTTCCAGCAGCAGATCCCGCGTGGTCCCGCCGAGAATACGGTGATCCCGCGCCGGCGTCGCGATCCGCCCCTGCTCGATGACAAACAGGTTGCAGGCCGAACCTTCGGTCAGAAAACCATCGCGTACCATCAGCGCCTCGTCGGCGCCGGTGTCGGTGGCCTGCTGCAGGGCCATGATATTGCCCAGCAGGGTGGTCGCCTTAATATCGCAGCGCTGCCAGCGGATATCCTCGGTGGTGACGGCTCGAATGCCTTCAATGGTCTCCGGGTCACCGCTCAGGGCCATACAAATCGGGTAGCTGAAAAGCAGCACCGTCGGCTTTAAGTCCGGCCGGTAGGCGTGTACCCGGTGCGTGTCAGCCCCCCGGGTCACCTGCAGATAAACTGCCTGGTGCCCGCCGCCGTTGCGGGTGACCAGGGTCTGGCAGATCTGCTCCCAGTCCTCCTCCGCCCGAATACGCACCGCCTCAAGCCCCCTTCGCAGGCGTGCGAGGTGCTCCTCAAGGCGAAAGCCGACGCCGTTGTAAAAGGGAATGACCTCGTAGACGCTGTCCCCGAACAAAAAGCCGCGATCGAAGATAGAGATCTTCGCCTCGGCCTGGGGCAGGTATTCGCCGTTCAGGTAGACCAGGTTCGTCATCGCGCGCCGCTCCTCGGGACTCTCACCCAAGTCTGGTTCATCGCAGGCGCTTGCTCAAAGCGCGAGGGCCAAGGCTAAGCCTTTCAGCTGATCAACCCCATGAAAAAGAGCACGATGCTGTGCCAAATACGCTTGAAGAGCCCAGCAGGCTCGGCGCTCTGCAGCGCCACCACGGGGGCCTGCACCAGGGTCTCTTCGCCCAGGGTGACGTTGAGGGTGCCGTACTGCTCGCCCGCGGCCACCGGCGCCTTGATCACCTTGTCCAGGTCCAGGGTCACGCCCAGGGCGTCGCTCTGGCCACGGGGAATGGTGACCGCCAGCGGCCCCTCCAGCCCCAGCTGGATCGAATCACCGATGCCGGCCCAGAGTTTGGCGTCGTTCAGCACCTCGCCGGCCTTGTAAAGCTCCAGGGTCTCGTAGTATCGGAACCCGTAAGCCAGCAGTTTCTGGCTCTCCTGAGCCCGGGCTTCTTCACTGCTGGTGCCCATCACCACTGAAATCAAGCGCATGCCGTCACGTTCGGCAGAAGCCACCAGGCAATAGCCGGCCGCGTCGGTGTGGCCGGTTTTCAGGCCGTCCACGCTCTTGTCGCGCCAGAGCAGCTTGTTGCGGTTGGGCTGGCGAATCTTGTTATAGGTGAAATATTTCTCGGAGTAGAGGCCGTAGTGCTCGGGAAAGTCCTTGATGATCGCCCGAGCCAACAGGGACAGGTCGTAAGCGGTGGTGTAGTGATCCTCGGCCGGAAGGCCGGTGGCGTTAACAAAGTGAGAATTCTTCATTCCCAGCAGGGTGGCATGCTGGTTCATCAGGTCGGCAAAAGCCCCTTCGCTGCCGGCGATGTATTCGGCCATGGCGACGCTGGCATCGTTCCCCGACTGGATGATGATCCCCTTCATCAGGTCACCCACTTTGACCTGGGTCCCCTCGCGGATAAACATCCGCGAGCCCTGCGTCCGCCAGGCCTTTTCGCTGACCAGTACATCGTCCTCCTTACTGATATTGCCCTTGGCAATCTCGTACTCCGCGATGTAGCTGGTCATCATCTTGGTAAGACTGGCCGGCGGCAGCGGCTGGTGCGGATTGCTGGCGTCGATCACCTTGCCGGTGTCGGCGTCTATCAGGATATGCGAGCTGGCGGCCAGCTTGGGGGGCGAAGGAATCAGGGCCGGCGCCGCCGCAACGGACTGGGCGAGAAGCAAAAAGGCGACAAAAGAGGCAAAAACCGCAGGATATCTCATGACGAATCGACTTGGTTTTGTGAAGTGGGAGGGTCTAAAACAGGCGCTAACTTTAGCGAATGGTTCAGGGCAAGTCCACCACCCGCGGGCTCTCGAAGCCGGCCGAGCGCAACGCCTCGAACAGGCTCTCAAGCGAGTCCGTTGCCGCCAGGGGGCCAAGACGCACCCGGTAGAGGGGCTGCTCCCCCTCGCGCTTGCTGATCACCACCGGCAGGCTCTGCAACAGGTACTGCAGGCGGGTTTTTACGCTTTGCGCCGCGCCCCAGGAACCATAGGCGCCCACCTGCACAAACTGCGTTTCGGGTGCGGCCGGCGCCGGCACTGACACACCGGCCACCGACTTCGCCTGCGCATCCGCCTGCGCCAGGCGAGGTGCAGCGCTGGGGTGCGGCGGCATGATCGCCTCCACCTCCACCCGGGCCGTGCCCTGCTTCAACATATCGAGCCGGTACGCCGCGGCATAGGAAAGATCAATCAGACGCCCCTCGTGAAACGGGCCACGGTCGTTCACCCGCACCACGACGCTGCGACCGTTGTCCAGGTTGGTCACCCGCACGAAGGTCGGCAACGGCAGCGACTTGTGGGCCGCCGACATGGCATACATGTCATAGGTTTCGCCGTTGGAGGTCTTGTGCCCGTGAAACTTCTTGCCGTACCAGGAGGCGATACCCTGGCGGCGATATCCCTGGGCGCTGTCGAGCACATGGTAGCGCTTGCCCCAGACGGTGTAAGGGCTGCGGTTACCCCCCCGGCTCGGCGGCTCGAACCGCGGCACCGCATCGGGCACATGGGACAGGTCCACTGCCGCCCCCGGCCCCCGGTCCTGCTTCAGCGTGTAACGGGAATCGGAGCGCTGCTCGTTGGCAGCACAACCGGCCAACAACGCCACCACCAGCAACCCTGCGAAACGCACCGGCTTGAGGCTCACCCGTTCTCCCGCTGCCATTGCTCCCGGATCGCCTCGCTCAACTGGTAGACCGCCATCGCGTAAAGGTGGCTGCGATTGTAGCGGGTTATGACGTAGAAATTTTCCAGTCCCAGCCAGTACTCAGCCGGCCGGTCATCAAATTCGAGCTTCATCAGCGTGGCTTTTTGCTCATCAGCGCCCAGCGGCGTTCGGGGCGTTACCCCCAGGGCCTTCCACTGCTCGAGGGTTAGCTCGGGCTTGAGCTTGGTACTGACCCGGTCGTCATCCAGGTCTGCTGGCACCTGCGCGGGCACCGCCACCGGCTGCCCCTCCTGCCAGTGGTGGCGGGCGAAATAGTTGGCGACGCTGCCGATGGCATCCACCGGATTGCTGAGGATGTCGCGCACCCCGTCGTCGTCGAAATCGACGGCGTAATTGCGGTAACTGCTGGGAATAAACTGGCCGTATCCCATGGCGCCGGCGTAAGACCCCGTCAGGGACAAGGGGCTGAGTTTCTCCTCCCGCAGCAGGTAGAGCAGCTCGCGCAACTGGCCACCGAAGAACTTGCTGCGCGGCGGGTAATCAAACGCCAGGGTGGCGAGGGCATCGATGACGCGGTAACTGCCGGCGTTTCGTCCGTAGCGGGTTTCTACGCCGATAATCGCCACGATGACCTCCGGCGCCACGCCGAAGTGCCGGCTGGCCCGCCCCACGGTATCACGGTGTTCATTCCAAAATGCCACACCCTGATCGATACGGCTCTGGCCGAGAAAAATCTGCCGATACTCGCCCCAGTTCAGCCGTTTTTCGGCGGGCCGGGCGATGGCCGTCAGGATCGACTCCTTACGTTCGGCCTCGGCAATCAGCGCCTCCAACGACTTGCGTTCAAAGCCCTCTGCCACCATGCGGTCGACAAACGCCTTGGCTTCAGGGTGCTCGGCGTAGTTTGGGTCTGCGGCGGCAGCCGGCAACAGAGCGAAAGCAAAGGCCGAGGCAATCAGGCCACGTAGGGATGAGCGAACGGAAAACTTCACCAAGCGGTCTCCTCAGTCAGCGGGTCACCATGGTGCGGTGGGTGTGAATGGACATGATCATGCCAAATCCTGCCATCAAGGTCACGATCGATGTGCCGCCGTAGCTGACCAGAGGCAGCGGTACCCCGACCACCGGCAAGATACCGCTCACCATGCCGATATTGACGAACACATAGACGAAGAAGGTCAGGGTCAGACTGCCAGCCAACAGGCGGCCATAGGTATCCTGGGCTTGGGCGGCTATATAGAGACCGCGGGCAATGACCAGCAGATAGACTGCCAGCAACGCCAGCACCCCCACCAGCCCCAGCTCTTCGGCAAGCACTGCGATAATGAAGTCGGTGTGACTCTCGGGAAGAAAATCCAGGTGCGACTGGGTGCCGTTCAGCCACCCCTTGCCGTAGACCCCGCCGGACCCGATGGCGGTCTTGGACTGGATGATGTTCCAGCCCGCGCCCAGGGGATCGCTCTCGGGGTTGAGAAAGGTCAGCACCCGCTGGCGCTGGTAGTCCCGCATACCCATCCAGAGCAGCGGCGCGCAGGCGCCCGCCACCGCGGCGGCAGCGAAAATCACCCGCCAGCGGATCCCGGAGAGCAACAGTACAAACAGGCCGCTGCAGGCAATCAGCAGCGAAGTCCCAAGATCCGGCTGCTTGGCGATCAGGAGGGTCGGAATCAACAGCAGCACCAACACCACCAGCACATGGCTCGCCCGCGGCGGCAGCGGCCGTTCGGCGAAAAACCAGGCGAGGGTCATGGGTACGATCAGTTTCATCACCTCCGAGGGCTGAAAGCGCGGCAGCCCGGGCAGCGCGATCCAACGCTGCGCCCCCTTGGCCCCCACGCCTGCCACCAGCACCGCCACCAGCAAGCCCAGCCCGGCAACGAACAGCCAGGGCGCCCAGCGCCGCAGCAGGCGCGGATCGATACAGGCCAGCAGCAGCATCACCCCGAAGGCGACCCCGTAGCGGATCAGCTGACGCTGAACCGCCTGAACGTCCTGCCCCGAGGCGCTGTAAAACACAAACAGGCCGTAGCCGGCCAGCGCCAGCAGGAAAATCAGCAGCCAGGCGTCCAGGTGGGTATAAGACCAGAGGCTGCGCCCCCGTTGCAGGTGGCTGGCGGCCTCGGGCAGGGTGCGTTGAAAATCCCGGTAATTCACCCCTGCTCCTCCTGGGCCACCACTTCGGTCAACTCTCGGGCCATAAAGGCGTCGAACACTTCGCGGGCCACGGGCGCGGCGGCGCTGCTGCCCCCCCCACCGTTCTCGACCACCACGGCGACGACGATCCGAGGGGCTTCAGCCGGGGCGAAGCCGACAAAGAGGCCATGGTCCCGGTATTTCTCGGCCAGGGCCTCGGCATCGTACTCCTCGTCCTGCTTGATGCCGACCACCTGGGCCGTCCCGGTCTTGCCGGCGATACGGTAATTCAGGTCCCGGCCAATCCCCCGGGCGGTGCCACGGCGGCCATGCACCACGTCCTCCATGGCCTCGATCATGTAGTCCCAATAGCGCTCACGCTTGAGTTTGATGTCCGGATGCTGCTTGTCCTCGGGAACCACGACTGCGTTCTCATCGCCTTCGATCGCCTTGAGCATGCGCGGCACCCGCCACTGACCGCGGTTGGCGATCGCCATGGTCGCGGTAGCCAGCTGCAACGGGGTGGCCAGCATGAAGCCCTGCCCGATGCTCAGGTTAATCGAATCCCCGGGGTACCAGGGCCGGTTGCGCATCCGCCGTTTCCACTCCCGGGACGGCAGAATCGCGGCGTGATCCTCGGGCAGATCAAGACTGTTAACCTGGCCAAAGCCGAAGCGCTGCAGGTAGTCGGACATGGGATCGATCCCCATGCGGTGGCCCACGTCGTAAAAGTAGGTGTCCACGGACTCCTCGATCGCCTTGCGCAGGTCGACCCGGCCGTGGCCGCCCCGCTTCCAGTCACGGTAGCGCCGCCCGCCCTCGGTGATCTGGTAATAGCCTGGATCCCAGATGTCATACCCCAGGCTGACCGTGCCGCTGTCCACGGCGGCCAGCCCAATCACCGGCTTCAGCGTGGAGGCCGGCGGGTAACGCCCGCGTATGGCGCGGTTAAAGAGCGGCAGGTCGTCGGATTCCTGCAACGCGCGGTAATCCTTGCTGCTGATCCCGGTGACGAATTCGTTGGGGTCATAGCCAGGGGCGCTCACCAGGGCCAGGATGCCACCGGTGGCCGGGTCCAGCGCCACCACCGCGCCCCGTTGGCCGTTCAGGGCCCGCTCGGCCACCAGCTGCAGGCCCAGATCCAGGTGCAGCTGCAGGTCTTCACCGGGAATCGGGTCGGTGCGCTCCAGCACCCGCAGCACCCGCCCGCGGGCGTTGGTCTCCACTTTCTGCAGCCCGACGGTACCGTGAAGCCGGTCCTCATAGAACTTTTCCACCCCCAGTTTCCCGATATGGTGGGTGCCGCTGTAGTCCTGGGCATCCACCCGGGCAAGTTCACGCTCGTTGATCCGCCCGACGTAACCCAGGGCGTGCACCAGCGAGCCGGTGTAGGGGTAGTAACGGATCAGCTCCGCCTCCACCTCCACGCCGGGCAGGCGATGATAGTTGACCGCAATCCGGGCAATCTCTTCGTCGCTGAGCTGAAACTTCAGCGGGACCGACTGGTAGGGGCGGCGGCGCTGGGAAAGCCGCTTGTAAAAACGCTCGACGTCCCGCTCGCTGATCTCCACCAGGCTGGCCAACTGCTTGATGGTAGCTTCCAGGGCTTCCTGGTCCCCTACCTGCTCACGCACAAGAGTGAGGTTATGGCTGGGACGGTTGTCGGCCAGTAACACGCCGTTGCGGTCATAGATCAACCCCCGGGTCGGAGGCACCGGTTGCAACTGGACCCGGTTGCTGTCGGAAAGGGTGCGGTAGACGTCGTGTTCAATCACCTGCAGATAAAACAGCCGGGCCACCAGCACCAGCATGAACACCACCACCACGGCAAAAGCCAGCATCACCCGGTTGGTGAAGGTACGTCTTTCTCGTTGGTGATCCTTGAGGGCAACCGGTTTTTTCATTACAGACTACTTGTGATAAGGATGGCCCTGGAGCAAGGTCCAGGCGCGGTAGAGCTGCTCGGCCAGCAGCACCCGCACCAGCGGATGGGGCAGGGTCAACGCAGACAGGGACCAGCGCTGGTCCGCCCGTGCCAAGCAGCGGGGGTCGAGGCCGTCCGGCCCCCCTACCAGCAAGCTCAGGTCGCTGCCGTCCATCTGCCAGCCAGCGAGCTTGTCGGCCAGCTGCTCGGTGCTCCAGGGCCGCCCTTTTACATCCAGCACCACCACCAGGTCCCCCTTGGGAATGGCCGCCAGCATCTGGTCCCCCTCGCGCTGGATGGCCCGCGCAGGATCGCTGCCCTTGCCGCGGTGGCCCAGTGCGAGTTCCTGCAGTTCCAGGGTAACGCCGCTGCCAAACCGTTTGGCGTACTCCTGATAGCCCTCGGTGACCCAGGATGGCATGCGGGTCCCCAGGGTGATCAACTTAATTCTCATGCCGGATCAGGCTTCCCCCTCCGCCGGCGTGGCCGCATCCGGCCCCCAGAGCCGCTCAAGGTCGTAGAAATCGCGAAACTGCGGCTGCATGACATGCACCACCACATCACCCAGATCGACCAGCGCCCATTCGGCACTGTCGATGCCTTCCACGCCGAGGGGGCGAACCCCGGACTCTTTGGCCTCTTTGATCACGGCGTCGGCCACCGCTTTGACATGACGGTTGGAGGAGCCGCTGGCGATCACCATCCAGTCGGTAACGCTACTCTTGCCGCGCACATCCAGCTTCACCACATCCCGCGCTTTAATGTCTTCCAGCGCGTGTTCCACCCGTTCGATCAGTTGCTCAGTTTGCATGGGTTCCTCAAAATTTGACGTTGTAGAGTCCCTGCTCGCGGATATAGTTCCACACCGCGTCAGGGATTAAAAACCGGGGCGACCCGCCCGCCGCAATCCGCTCGCGGACCTGGGTCGCAGAGATGCCCAGCGGCGTTAAACCGTGGATCAACACCCGCCCGCCCGGCGCCTCCAGCAGGGCTTCGGGACGGGTTACCTGATAATCGCGAACCCACCGGGCCATGGGCTCATTGTCTGCAAAACGCCAGCCCGGACGTTGCACCACCAACATATGGGCCAGAGTGATCAGCTCCTGCCACCGGTGCCAGGTGGGCAGCCCCAGAAAGGAGTCCATGCCCAGCACCATGATCAACGGGCGCTCGTCCCCCAGCTCAGCACGCAGCGACTTAAGGGTTGCAACGGTATACGAAGGCTCGGGCGAGCGCAGTTCGCGCCCGTCGACGCGCAGTCCCGGCTCATCGGTCACGGCCAGTTCGACCATGCGCAGCCGGTGCTGCGAGCTGCACCCCGGCGTTTCACGGTGCGGCGGCCGGTGACAGGGCACCAGGCGCACCTCTCTCAACGCCAGCAGTTCGCGGATCTCCAGGGCGGTGCGCAGATGGCCGTTATGGATGGGATCGAAGGTGCCTCCCATAAAGGCCACGGCGTCAGTCATAGGGATGGTGCTCCGAGGGGGTTACTGCCGAATATGGCCGTCACCCAGTACCACGTACTTCTGCGAGGTCAGCCCTTCCAGCCCCACGGGACCGCGGGCGTGGATCTTGTCGGTGGAGATACCGATCTCCGCCCCCAGTCCGTATTCAAAGCCGTCGGCAAAACGGGTGGAGGCGTTGACCATCACCGAGCTGGAGTCCACCTCGGCCAGGAAGCGCCGGCTCAGGCTGTAGTTTTCGGTCACGATGGCGTCTGTATGGTGGGAGCCATAACGGTTGATGTGCGCGATGGCCGCATCCATGTCCGCCACCAGACGGATGGAGAGCACCGGCGCCAGGTACTCGGTGGACCAGTCCTCCTCGGTCGCTTCCTTGATGCCCCCGAGGATTGCGCGAGTCGCCTCGCATCCGCGCAACTCGACGCCCTTGGCCCCGTAGGCCTCCGCCAGCGCAGGCAGAATCTCCCCCGCGATGGTCTCGTGGACCAGCAGGGTCTCCATGGTGTTGCAGGTGCCGTAGCGATGGGTTTTGGCATTAATAGCGATATCCAGCGCCTTCTGTGGGTCCGCCTCCAGGTCGATGTAAACGTGACAGATGCCGTCCAGGTGCTTGATCACCGTAACCCGTGACTCCCGGCTGATCCGCTCGATCAATCCTTTGCCGCCGCGGGGAACGATCACGTCAACATACTCGGGCATGGTGATGAGCTCCCCCACCGCCGCACGGTCGGTGGTCTCCACCACCTGCACCGCGGCCTCAGGCAGCCCTGCCGCGGTCAGTCCCCGACGGATGCAGGCGGCAATCGCCTGGTTGGAATGAATCGCTTCGGACCCGCCGCGCAGGATGGTGGCGTTACCGGATTTCAGGCAGAGGCTGGCCGCCTCGGCGGTCACGTTGGGCCTGGACTCGTAGATGATGCCGATGACGCCTAGCGGAACCCGCATCTTGCCCACCTGGATACCCGAGGGCATGAAGTTCATATCGGAGATGCCGCCCACCGGATCCGGTAGCGCGGCCACCTGCCGCAACCCTTCGATCATGCCGTCGATGCGCTCATCGTTGAGCTCAAGACGATCCAGCATCGCCGCATCCAGGCCTCGCTCACGGCCGGCGTCAAGATCCTTCGCGTTGGCCTGCAGCAAGGTGGCACGGGCGTCATCGATCGCCTCCGCCATCGCCAGCAATGCCGCATTTTTGGTTCCACTGTTGGCCTTGTTCAGCAGTGCGGCGGCTTCCCGTGCCTGCTGTCCGAGGCCTGACATGTATGCCTTGACGTCCATCAGTCCACCTTTTAACAAACAATCGGGGCATTATAACGCCTGTTTCCAGGCCCGGCTAAGCCAATTTCCCCCCCCGCGGGTGACGGCCTACCCCACCCCTTGATATGATTCCTGCGCTGTAACGGAAGGCGGTGTAGCGCCCGCCCCTGAGACCCGGCCCGAACCCATGAAGCCACGCCACCTACCCGTCACCCTGAAGCTACTCTGTGTCGCCGCCCTGGTGCTGGTACTGGGCCACGGCGCCAGCCTCTACCAGTTGCAGCGCGAGCTCAACCAGCAGGGTCAGGCCCAGCTTCAGACCCTGGGCGAGGCCATCAGCTTTCAGACCGCGCTCAACGCCGGCCCCATGTTGCTGTCACAGGACTGGCTGAGCCTCAACATCGCCCTCAAGCAGCTGACCGATGCCCCCCAGGTCCGGGGAGCGGAAATTCTCGACCGCCAGGGCAAGCAGCTGGCACAGGCCGGTGCCGACAGCGCGCTGCAGTTTCAGCACGCCATCGATATCCAGGGCGACCTCCTGGGGAGCGTGCGCATTTACCTCGACCAGACACCCCTCCAGCGCCAGACCCAGGCCAGCGTACGCCGCACCCTGCTGATCAGTGCCCTGGCCGCCCTGCTGGGACTCGCCGCTTTCTACGGCCTGTCACGCCACCTGCGCCAGCCGCTACAGGCGCTTAACCGAGCCGCGGAAGAGCTGCGCCGGGACGACACCATCACCCCCCTGGACGAGAAACGGCGGGACGAGTTCGGCCGCATCGGCCGGCTCCTCAACCGCCGCTTTGCCCCCCCCCTCCCGGAGGAGGAGCTGCCGCTCCACGAGCAGCTAGAACACCTGGCCGACGAGCTGCGCGAAAGCCTGCCCCCCTCTGCGGGCGATGAGTCTCCAGCAGCCCCCGTAACCGGCGCCCCGCCGGCGCCCCTCGAGCCGGTCGTCACGGCCGAAAACGAATTCACCGCCCCACCCGCTCAGCAAAGCCTCTACCTGTTCTACGTGGATCACCGCAGCGCCGCCAGCGACTCCCTGGAAGCAGAAGAGCGAACTCGACTGCTGGCCCGCTACCGGCAGGACTTGGAACAGGTGGCCCTGCTTTACCGGGGACGCCTGCAGGAGGATGAGGCCGGCAACTGGTGCGTCTATTTCGAGCCGCTGTCCAGTGAACACAGCCACGGGGTTAACGCCCTGTGCGCGGCACAGCTGTTCAACGGTCTCTACCGCGGCATTAACCAGCAGCGAATCAGGAACTTTTCACCCGTGGTGAATATCAAGATGGCGCTGGTGATGGGCGTGACCGACGACCCCCAGGGCCTTGCCCAACGCGGCTCGCAAATGAGCCAGAGCCTCGAGGCCAATGAACTGATCACCGACGCGGGTTTGTTCTCCGTCCCCCACCTGTCAGAGCGGCTGCTGGCCGAGGCGGGGTACCGCAAGACCGACGAGCACGCCTACCTGCTGACCACCCTGTCACCGGACTACCAGGCCCTGATAGACCGCCAGGCAGAGCACTTTCTCAACCAGAACGGTTAAGCTCCCGACCCTGGGGGCGCCGCCACGGCATGAGAGTGCGGCCACGGGGGCACCACGCTAAACCCCAGAGGCTTTGCTGGCCCTGTTGACTTGTGCTGAGCAACCGCCACGCACCCCTGGTCTGGGGCCGATCACCCGCCCACCACAAAAAAGGCGCGGCCTCAGTGGCCGCGCCTTTCGAGTGCCGACGGTCAGCTAGTTACGCGTCACCGCCTTCATCCACTTCCGGCTCGGCGCTGCCCGCCTCCACCTCCAGCCGGTCGACCCGCTGGAAGCCCCTGGGAAGTTTGCTGCCGCGACGCCCCCGCTCGCCCCGGTAGTGGGCCAGGTCGCTACCCTTCAGACGCAGGTAGCGCTTACCGGCGTGGACCAGGAGCTCACTTTGCGGCTCGAGCACCGCAAGATCCACCAGGAACTCTTCACGGCTGGCGGCCCGCGCCGCCGGCACGTTGATGATCTTATTACCCTTGCCCCGGGCCAGCGCCGGCAGGTCCAGCACCGGGAAGACCAGCAAGCGTCCCTCATTGGTCACCGCCGCCAGCAGCTGGCGCTCGGCATCCTCAACCGGTTGTGGCGGCATCACCCGGGCCCCCTTGGGCAGGCTGAGCACCGCCTTGCCGGCGCGATTTTTACTGAGCAGGTCCGCGTACTTGCAGACAAAACCGTAACCGGCGTCGGAGGCCAGCAGGTAGTTGGCCGACTCCTTGTCCAGCAGTACCGCGTCCACGGCCGCCTCGGGGGGGATGTTAAGACGACCGGTCAGCGGCTCGCCCTGGCCCCGCGCCGAAGGCAGGGTGTGGGCCGGCAACGCATAGGCCCGGCCATTGGAGTCGATAAAGGCCGCCGACTGGTTGGTGCGCCCGCGGGCGGCCAGTTTGAACTCATCGCCGGCCTTGTAACTCAGCCCCACCGGATCAATGTCGTGCCCCTTGGCCGAGCGCACCCAACCCTGCTTGGAGAGCACCACGGTGATGGGATCGGCGCTCATCAGGTCCAGCTCGCTGAAGGCCCGGGCCTCCTCCCGCTCCCGCACGGGTGAGCGGCGCTCGTCCCCGTAAGTCTCAGCGGCTTCTTCCAGCTCCTGCTTGATCAGCCGACGCAGTTTCGCTTTTGAACCCAGCAGCGTTTCCAGCCGCTTGCGCTCTGCGGCAAGCTCTTCCTGCTCGCCACGGATCCTCATCTCTTCCAGCCGGGCCAGGTGGCGCAGCTTCAGTTCCAGGATCGCCTCGGCTTGCAGGTCGCTCAGCCCGAAGCGCTCCATCAGCACCGGCTTGGGCTTATCCTCATTGCGAATAATCTCGATCACTTCGTCGATATTGAGAAAGGCCACCAACAGGCCTTCGAGGATGTGCAACCGGTCCAGCACTTTATCCAGGCGGAACTGCAACCGCCGGGTCACGGTTTCAATCCGGTAACGGAGCCATTCGCTGAGCACGGCACGCAGGTTTTTCACCTGCGGCCGACCGTCCATGCCGATCATGTTGAAGTTGATACGGTAGGTGCGCTCTAGGTCGGTGGTGGCGAACAGGTGCGCCATCAGCGCCTCCACGTCAACCCGGTTGGAACGGGGAACCACCACCAGCCGGGTGGGGTTCTCGTGATCCGACTCATCCCTCAGATCCGTCACCATCGGCAGTTTCTTGGCCTGCATCTGGGCGGCGATCTGCTCCAGCACCTTGGCGCCGGAGGTCTGGTGGGGCAGCGCGGTGATCACGATCTCGCCGCTCTCGCGGCTGTAGACCGCGCGCATGCGGATCGAGCCCCGGCCGCTCTGGTAGAGCTTGGCCAGCTCCTCCCGGGGGGTGATGATCTCCGCCTCGGTAGGGTAATCCGGCGCCGGCAGCAGCTCGGCCAGCGTTGCATCGTCGACCTCGGGCTCTTCCAGCAGGCGCACACAGGCCGCCACCACCTCACGCAGGTTGTGAGGCGGAATGTCGGTAGCCATGCCCACGGCGATTCCGGTGGAACCGTTGAGCAGCACATTGGGCACCTGGGCCGGCAGCGTCAGCGGCTCGGTGAGGGTGCCGTCAAAGTTCGGCCCCCACTCCACGGTGCCCTGCCCCAGCTCCGACAGCAGCAGGGCGGAATAAGGCGCCAGCCGCGATTCGGTGTAACGCATGGCGGCAAACGACTTGGGATCATCGGGCGAGCCCCAGTTGCCCTGGCCGTCCACCAGCGGATAGCGGTAGGAAAAGGGCTGCGCCATCAGCACCATGGCTTCGTAACAGGCGCTGTCCCCGTGGGGGTGGAACTTACCCAGCACGTCACCCACGGTGCGCGCCGATTTCTTGAACTTGGCCCCGGCCCGCAGCCCGAGTTCGGACATGGCGTAGACGATGCGCCGCTGCACGGGTTTGAGACCGTCGCCGATGTGGGGCAAGGCCCGGTCCAAAATGACGTACATCGAGTAATCCAGGTAGGCTTTCTCGGTGTACTGCTTGAGAGAGAGGCGTTCTATGCCTTCATCGATAGTTACGGTGCCAGTCATGAATTCCAGATAACTTAGTGATTAACGATCAGGGAAGAAACAGCTCGAAGCAGCCGCCGCCCAGTGCGCCGCCGTTGCTGAGGCGGATATGGCCGCGGCGCTCGCCTTCACCGTGAAGGCGGGCCACCTGAAGCGCGAAATAAAGTCCGAAGCCGGTGCTGCCGCTGATAAAGTCGACACCCATCCGGTGCGCCTCGAGCGGGCCGACAAGCGCTTCGGGAAAGCCGGGGCCGTCGTCCTCCACCGTGAGCCGCAGGTAGCCGTCCTTCTCGTCGGCGGCCAGCCGCAGCTGTCGGGCCGTGGCGCAGACCTGGCCGTCACCGTAGCGAATGACGTTGCTGAGCACGCTGCTGATCACCCCCTGCACCAGGGCGCGATCAAAACTCCAGGCCAGTTGGGGATCCGCCACCTGCTCGATACCGACCCCATGGGGCGCGAGAAAGGGGCGGTTCATCACCACCACATCTTCGATAAACTCATCGAGGAAGGTTTCCTGCAGGGGCGCCTCGTACTGGGACTGCTCCAGCTTGTAGAGGGTCATCAGCTGGATCAGGGCGTTGTTCAGCCGCGCCGCCTCAAACTGCAGCTGGCCAAAATCCTCCTCCTGGCCGGCCACCCGCTCGCGGACCTCCTCGATCAGGTGAACCACCATGCCGATGGAGTTTTTCATGTCGTGGACCGAGGCCGCCAGCAGGGTGGAAAAATCCAGCCCGTCCCCCCGTGTCACGACGCCGCTCCCACGCGCTGCTGCAATTTCTGGTAACGGGCCTTGAGGTTGCTGTAAAGCTTGTAGCGCTTGTCGCTTTCCTCCATGGCCGAGGTCCGTTCCAGGGCGTCCCCGGCCAGGGCCATCAACTCGGCGTCGATACCGTTCTTGACCATCCAGTGCATGGCCACCTGGGCGGTATTGAGACAGATGGAAAAGCTGCGCGGCTTCTCCTTGACGGCCAGCTTCAGCATCTTCAGCGCCCCGTCCAGGTCGCCCTGGTCGTACAGCTCCACCGCCTGCAGGTTGTGGCTGGACTCCTCCTGCTGCATGGCCGACACCAGCTGCTCCGCCAGGTGCGTCTGCCCCTTCTCCTCCAGGTGTTCGATGAGCCGCTCCTTGAGGTGCGCGGGAAGGGTTCCCTCTTCATCGTGGGCGCAGACTTCATAGGCCCGGTGCAACGCCTTGGCCGCCTCCTGGGAAGCGCCCTTGGTGGTATACAGGTGATGCTCGGCCAGCCGCGACTTGAGCGTCACTTCCGGGTTGCCCCGGTAGAGCTGGCGCAACTCCTCCATCGTACCCAGCGCCTTGGTCTCCATGCGCTTGCTGGTCAGGGCGTCGGCTTCGTCCAGGCGGTTGGCCAGAATTTCAGTAAGCCTCAGGTAATTGTCGGGGGAGCGGAACACCGAGTGCTTGCCGATTTTCACGGTGCGGTTGTACGCCATTTCCGCCCGTTCAAGGTCATTGTTCTTCAGCGCCAGCTCGCCCAGCTGCGCCTGTCGGCGCACGTTGATGGGCGAGATCTTGACCGCTTCCTGCAGGGATGCCTGGGCCGCCTCGGTATCCCCCAGCTGCTCCTGGCAGCGCGCCAGCCAGTCCCAGGCCTGCACGTAACCGCGGTCTTCCTGGACCAGGGCATCAAACGCGGCCCGCGCCTGGTCGTAGTCCCCTTCGTAGAAGTAGGTCTTGCCCAGCCCCAGCCTGGCCCACGCAATCGGCTTTTTCGCCAGCACCGCGGTGAAGAGCTCCCGCGCCCGGGCGTACTCCTCATTCTCCATCAGCAGCTCGGACTTGATCTTGAGGGCATAGCCGCGGTAACGGGGGTACTGGCTCTGCAGCTGGTCACACTGGGCGATCGCCTCCTCCACGGTGCCTTTTTTCTTGGCCTGGTAGAGCGGCTTGAAACAGTGGGTCCGTTCCAGCAGACGCTCCAGCCGGGTCTGCAGAACCTCCTTGGTGAAGGGCTTGGTCAGGTAGTCGTCGGGCTGGTACTCAAGGGCGCCGCGCACCATTTCCGCGGCACTCTCGGCGGTGATCATCACGAACAGGGCGCCGCCCTTGAGCAGTCCCTGGACCTTGGACTCTTCGAGAATATCGTTGCCGTTGCGCCCCTCGCCAAGGTTGTAGTCGCAGAGGATGACGTCGTACTTGGTCTTGCTGATCGCACTGACCGCTTCGTCGCCGCTGCGCGCAACGTCCACCTCCTGGACGCCGTAGGAGGTCACCATCGCCCGCAACGCACTGCAGAAATTGGGCAGGTCGTCCACGATCAGGAACCGCAGCCGGCTCCAGTTATATTTCGTCGCCATATATCGCTTTATTTCCCATACTTCGGGCCCTGCCGGCCCCTAGGCTATGACCTCGGCGAGATTTCCTTTGCTCTGCAGCCAGTTTTTGCGGTCGCCGGCCCGCTTCTTCGCGAGCAGCATATCCATCATCTCATCGGTGCCATCCTCGGGCTCCACCGTCAGCTGCACCAGTCGTCGCGTATCCCGGGCCATGGTGGTTTCACGCAGCTGCATGGGGTTCATCTCCCCCAGGCCCTTGAACCGCTGCACATTAACCTTGCCGCGTTTCTTCTCGGCGGTGATCCGGTCCAGGATGGCGCCCTTCTCCTCTTCGTCGAGGGCGTAGAAAACCTCTTTGCCCACGTCGATTCGATACAACGGCGGCATGGCCACGAAAACGTGACCGGCTTCCACCAGGGGCTGGAAATGGCGCACGAAGAGCGCGCACAGCAGGGTCGCGATATGGAGCCCGTCCGAATCGGCATCCGCCAGGATGCAGACCTTGCCGTAACGCAACCCTTCCAGCTGGTCCGACCCCGGGTCGACCCCGATCGCCACGGAGATGTCATGCACTTCCTGGGAGGCGAGCACATCGCCTGCATCCACCTCCCAGGTGTTGAGAATCTTACCGCGCAGCGGCATCACCGCCTGAAACTCACGATCCCTTGCCTGTTTGGCCGAGCCGCCCGCCGAGTCCCCTTCCACCAGAAAGAGCTCGGACTGGAAGGCATCGGAACCGGAGCAGTCGGCCAGTTTACCGGGCAGCGCCGGCCCCTGGGTGATCCGCTTGCGGGTGACTTTCTTGCGCGAGCGCATCCGCCGCTGGGCGTTGCTGATAGCAAGCTCGGCAAGCCGCTCACCTTCCTCGGTGTGCTTGTTCAGCCAGAGGCTGAAGGCGTCCTTGACGCAACCGGTGACAAAGGCGGCGATGCCGCGGGAGGAGAGCCGCTCCTTGGTCTGCCCTGAAAACTGCGGATCCTGCATCTTTACCGACAGCACGAAACAGCAGCGTTCCCAGATATCCTCGGCGCTGAGTTTCAGCCCCCGGGGCAGCAGACTGCGGATTTCGCAGAATTCGCGCATCGCCTCCAGCAGGCCGGTTCTAAAACCGTTGACGTGGGTACCGCCCTGGGCCGTGGGAATCAGGTTGACGTAACTCTCGGCCGTCAGCTCCCCGCCTTCGGGAAGCCACTGCACGGCCCACTCGGCGGCCTCGTAATCCCCGGACAGGGCGCCGGTAAACGGCTCGGCGGGCAGGGTTTCAAACCCCGCGGTCGCGCCCTTGAGGTAATCGGTGAGGCCGTCCTCGTAGAACCACTCGTCCTTCTGTTTCTCTTTGCCGCTGAGATCGGTAAAGGTGACCCGCAACCCGGGACAGAGCACCGCCTTGGCCCGCAGCATGTGCCGCAGGCGGGCACAGGAGTAGCGCGGCGAGTCGAAATACTTGGGATCGGCGAGAAAGCGCACCTGGGTGCCGGTGTTGCGCTGGCCCACGCTGTCCACCACTTCAAGGTCGGACACCTTGGCGCCGTCGGCGAAGCTGATCTGGTGGACCTTGCCGTCGCGCTTGATGGTCACTTCGAGCAATTTGGACAGGGCGTTGACCACCGAGACACCAACCCCGTGCAACCCCCCGGAAAACTGGTAGTTATCGTTCGAGAACTTGCCGCCGGCGTGGAGCCGGGTGAGGATCAGCTCAACCCCGCTGATGCCGTGTTCGGGATGGATATCCACCGGCATGCCGCGGCCGTTATCGCTGACCGTCAGGGAGTTGTCCGGGTGCAGAGTGACGTCGATACGGTCAGCGTGGCCGGCCAGCGCCTCGTCCACCGAGTTGTCGATCACCTCCTGGGCAAGGTGGTTGGGCCGGTCGGTCTCAGTGTACATGCCCGGGCGCTTCTGCACCGGCTCCAGGCCGCTGAGCACCTCAATCGCTTCAGCTGTATAGGTACTGTTCATAATGTGTTGCTGTTGTCTCTGTCGCAGGGCCCGGTGGGTCGAGTGGCAAACACCGGGCGGGTACGGCGGGCAATGCAGGCGGTCGTAGCGTCTTTTTCCCCGCCGCGGGGGAACGCCCTCGCAAGCCCCGAAAACATAACCCGATACAGGTTGGAAGCGCCTTGATTACAGCAGCTTAACGGGGTCAGCATCGCTCACCGATTAAGGGGCCAATGGGGAAAGGACCATACCCCAAGGACGCCGATTTAAGCAACTGCAATGCGCGCTATGCCACTCTCCAACTGACCGGTATCAAATAAACGCACCCAGCGATAGCCCGGCCGGGCCGCCTCCCCCTCCACGACCACCCGCGGCTCCGTCTGGCGCTTGATGAACTGCACCGCCGTCGAGGGACAACCCAGCAAGCGGATCCCCTCGCGGGCAAGGTCCCAGGCCTGGTGGGTGTGACCGAAGAGGACCGCGGTCGGGGCGGTGAACTGTCGCAACCGCGCCCAGAACGCATCGGCGTTGGCCAGACTGATCGGATCCTGCCAGGGGCTGTCGACCGGCATGGGGTTATGGTGCACCACCAGCAAGCGGGGCCGCGCGCCTTCCAGGGCATCCAGCCTCGCCAGCTCCGGCGCTCCCAGCGCGCCGCCTCCCTGACCGTCGGGATGGGCGGTGCTGTCCAGCAGCACCACCTGCCACACCCCCGCTTCGAATGCCTGCGGCGGCGCGCCCCAGGCCTGTGCCAGGACTTGCGGATCGTCATGGTTGCCCGGCACCCAGTACCAGGGCAGCCCCAGCTCGTCGAGGTACCCCCGCAGACGGTGGTAAGTGTCGATTCCCCCTTCCTGGCGCATGTCCCCGCTCACCAGCAGCGCCGCGGCATCGGCATGGCGCGTTGCGATATCATCCAAAACAGCCAGCAGCGAGCGCTCCACGTCCGCGCCCCGGTAGCGACTAGCCGGTTCGGCCATCAGGTGCAGATCGCTGATCTGGATGAGTTTAACGGCGGCGTTCATGCATGCGATGGCGTTCATGCGATGGCGAGATGATCGCAACTGTGGCCATGGGCCATGCACTGTGCCAGCCATTCGCCCAGGTACTTGTTGAGCTGGGCTTTCTCGTCCGGCTGGTGCATCTGCTTGTTGGGATAGGCGTAACTGCCCTTGAGCTGGCGCCGCTGTTTGCGGCAGATCACCTCGGCCATACGGGCATCGTGGTAGACCCGGACAACTAAATCCGGCATTTCCACCCAGCCGCTCTGCTCGTAACGCTGGCGAATGCGGACGGTCGCGGTATAGGTAAAGCGCTCCTCGACGCTCAGGTCGATGAGCGCGCGATGACGGTGCCAGATCACCTGGAAGGTGCGCCTGTCGCAGTTGTCCAGATCCGGCATCAGCTTCATCAGCCGCAGGTAGTTGGCTTCGCAGTCAGCCATCTGCCGGGCCAGATCGGGGACATACTTCTTTCTCATGGGCTAGCCACTCGTGTTCTTCCAGCGCGCGCGCAGCTCGGTCACATTCAACTGCAGCCACTGCAACGCCACCAGGGTGTGTGCATTCCTGATACGCCCGTCGCACACCGCCCTGTAGGCTTCCTGGCGCGACACCACACAGACGCGAATATCCTCCCCTTCCTCTTCTGCCCCATGGTAGCCCCCCAGGCGGGTCGCGTCGACCTGGGCACAGACCAGCTCGACCTGCTCCTGGCTGCCCCCCGGGCTGACGTGGTAGCGCAGCGCCGGCTGCCAGTTCAGCAGCTCGGCCCCCGCCTCCTCCCGGGATTCACGGGCCGCGACCTCGGCGGTGCTCTCCCCGGGTTCGACAATGCCGGCCACCAGCTCCAGCAGCCAGGGGCTTTCATTGTCCTTCAAGGCCCCGACCCGAAACTGCTCGATCAGCACTACCGCATCCTCGTCAGGGTCGTACAGCAGCACGCAAACCGCATCATCGCGAACGAACAGCTCCCGGCTTTGCCACGCTGACCAGCCGCCGGCAAAAAGCCGGTGGCGCAGACGCAGACGCTGCAGTTTGAAAAACCCCTGGTAGGCGGTTTCCCGCTCTTCGATCTCCACATCGCCGTGTCCGAATGTGACCGCGAGAGATTCCATTGTGCTCACCCTTTTACAGTTGCTTTCACTATAGGCCAGCGGCGATTTGCCTCACCAGAACCCCTGTGGGCGGATCCCGATTGATAATTCTACCGCCGCCGATATAGTGAGGCAGCAACTGCAGCCTTTACAAACTCCGAGAGGGATCTATGAGCCGTTCGTATCTGATTGTCGGGGGCGGAATTTCCGGCCTGAGCACCGCCTGGTTTCTGCGCCAGCGCGGACACCGGGTCACCCTGCTGGAGGCCCGGGAAGAGGCCGGGGGAAATCTGCGTACCGAACACCGAAACGGCTTTCTGATCGAGCGGGGCCCCAACTCCACCCTCAACAACCGACCGGCCCTGGGAACGCTCTTTGACGGTCTGGGCATCACCCCCGTTGAAGCCAACGCCGCCAGCAAAAAACGCTATGTGTTGCGTGACGGGCAGCTGCATGCCCTGCCCATGAGCCCGGGCAGTTTCATCCGCACCCCCCTGTTCAGCGCCAGCGGCAAGCTGCGGCTGCTGGCCGAGCCCTTTATCGGCCGCGCACCCAACGAGGAGTCCGTGGCCGAATTCGTCGAGCGCCGGCTGGGGCGTGAGTTTCTCGACTGGGCGATCAACCCCTTTGTCTCCGGCGTTTACGCCGGCGACCCCGCACAACTCTCGGCGCGGGCGGCCACCGCCAAGGTCTACGCCCTGGAGCGCGACCACCGCTCGCTTATCCTCGGCATGATCAACCGCATGCTGTTCCACAAACACCGCGGCGGCGCGGGTCCCTCCGGCAAAATGATCTCCTTTGCCGACGGGATGCAGGTGCTGGCAGCGCGACTGCAAGAAGTCCTGGGCGAGGACCTGCAGTGCGGCGTACGGGTAGACTCGGTCCAAACCAGCGCGCAGGGTTGGCAAGTCCGGTCGGGAGAACGCACCTGGGAAGCCGACGACCTGGTGTTGAGCCTGCCGGCGGCGGAGACCGCGGCGCTGCTGGCACCGCTGGACCCGGCCTTTGCCAGCCCCCTGCAGAGCATCGAATACCCGCACGTGGCCTCGGTGTCCCTGGGCTTTGCCCGGCAGGCGATCAAGCACCCCCTGGACGGTTTCGGCTTTCTGATCCCCCGCCGCACCGGCGTGGAGACCCTGGGGGTACTCTTTCCCTCCAGTATCTTTGCCGGTCGCGCCCCGGCGGATCACTGCCTGCTGACCTGTTTTATCGGCGGCGCCCTGAACCCCGAGCTGGGCAGCCTCGACGACGACGAAGTAAAACGACGGGTGCTGCGGGATATCACGCCGTTGCTGGGAATCAGCGGCGATCCGGCACTCTGCAGCGTCAACCGCTGGCCGCGGGCGATTCCCCAGTACAGCCTGGGCCACCTGCAGCGCCTGGAGAGCCTGGAGAAAATCCAGACCCGTTTTCCCGGACTGCACCTGCGGGCCAACTGGCGCGACGGCATCTCCGTGGCGGACTGCGTTCAGAACGGCCACGACTTCGCGCAGGGTCAGGATTAAGCGTTCGACTCCCCGCTCAGCACCCAGTCGATGGCCTCCACCACGGAGGCAAACAGTCCCGCGGCGGCGCTGTCCAGCCGCGACTCATCACCCTGTTGGTACTTGCCGGTGGCCACCAGCGCCGCCTCAAGGCCCGCGTCCAAGGCACCGTTGACGTCGGACTCCCAGTCGTCCCCGATCATCACCACGCGCTCGGTCTCCGGCGGCAGGGTCTCGCGGGCCAGCTTGAAAAACGCCGGCGCCGGCTTGCCCAGCACCTGGGCCTCGGTGTCGGCAGCAAACTCCAGCGCCCGCACGAAGGGCCCGGCGTCCAACGCCAGGCGATCCCCCTGACGGAAATAGCGGTTCAAGCCCACCGCAAACAGGGGCGCCCCGGCCTGCAACAGTTCAAAAGCACGGTTGAGGTGGGCGTAGTCAAAACACTCACCGGCATCGGTCACCACCACCGCGTTGGGATCCTCCTGGGAAAACCGGGCGAAATCCTCGGCCAGGTCCGGATGGATCAGGCAGTAGGGGCGCAGGCCCAGCGCCTTCAGGCGTTGGGCGATGGCGCCCGGGGCGGTAAAGAGCTGGTCGGCTGCAACGTTGAAGCCCATGCGCTTGAGTTCTGACAACACCTGCCGCCTCGGCTTGCGTGACGTGTTGGTCAACAGCCGCACCGGCAGCCGACGCGCCTGAAGCGCGTTCAGGGCCGCCACGGCTCCGGCAATGGGCTCGCCGTCTTGGTAAAGAACTCCGCTGATATCAAGGAAAATCGCGCAATTCACGGCAACCTCCTTCATCGACATCGTTACGCCGTGCCCCCGGGCGGGGACGCCCACCGAGGCGGGTTGCACTCGCAAAACGCCCCGCGCGGAGCAAATTAATGCGGTCTAAATTAACTGTGACGCTTGCCAGTATAGGAAACCGCCGTGTCCTGTCTTCGCCTCCTGCTCCTAGGGCTGCCGCTGCTCCTCACCGCCTGCAGCCCGCCGCAGATACGGCCCCCGGCCCCGCCTCCCGCCCTGCTGGCGCTGGAGAAGGAGAAACAGCATGGGCTGGCACTGGAGCTCTGGCAGCAGCGCCGGGCCCGGCTCAACCGGCTGGCCCTGCCCCTGACCCGGGCTGCGCTCCCCTTCTGCGACGAGGACCGGATCAAGCCGCAGCTGGGTATCAGCTTTGCCAACCAACACAGTTTCGAGGGGCCACTGCGCGACGCCGCGTTGCGTCGCTGGCAACTGGGGGAGGCGCTTCAGGTGCTCCAGGTCACCCCGCAAAGTCCGGCAGCGGAAGCCGGCGTCCGCCCCGGCGATACCCTGGTGTCCGTCAACGGGACTCCACTCGCTGTCGGCGAGCAGGCTGCCGCCGAAGCCCTCGAACAATTCAGCGCTCTGGCGACGGATCAACCCGCCAAGCTGACGCTCTCCCGGGACCGGCATGCGTTGACGCTCGCCATCCAGCCTCAAGCCCACTGCGACTATCCCCTGGTGCTGCTGGCCGACGATGAAGTGAACGCCTTCGCCGACCACCGAAGAGTGCTTGTAACCCGGGGCATGCTGCGCTTCGCCACCAGCGACCAGGAGCTCTCCCTGGTGCTTGCCCATGAACTCGCCCACAACCTGCTCGGCCATGTGCCGAGCACCGTGCAAAACGCCCTGGTCGGCGGCATGCTCGACCTGCTCGCCATTGGCTACGGCATCCCCAGTCCCGGCACCTTTGCCGTGGGCGGCTACCGGCGCTATTCCCAGGCGTTTGAGACCGAAGCCGACCACCTGGGCCTCTACCTGATGGCCCGGGCCGGGCTGTCCTTGCAGGGGGCAGCCGGGTTCTGGCGCCGTATGGCCAGTGACCAGCCCGCCTACATCGAGGAGACCGGCGGCTCCCACCCCAGTCATGCCCAGCGTTTTCTGCACCTGGAGTCGACCCTGGAAGAGATCCGCGACAAGCAGGCGCGGGGCGAGCCCCTGACCCCCTCTTTAGATCTCCTTCCCACCCTGCGCGAGTAACAGTGGTAAACTGGCGCTTTTTTACGCCACCACCTGCACCATGCCCAGCCAACACCACGCCCGCTTTGCCCGCCTTGACGATCTCCTTGAGCAGACGCGCGCCTTCTGGCAGGTGCGCCCATTCCACCACCACCGGTTCCCTTGGCCGGATCACCCGGCGCTTGAGGCGGCGCTGAACGGCCTGGACGAGGTGACCCTGCGCCGGCTGCAGAGCGACGTCCGGAGCCTCGCCGGCTGGCTAGCGCCCTTTATTCCCCAAGCCGGCGAACTGCAGACCCTAAGCGACGTCGCCCCGCTGCCCCCCGCGCCGGACAGGGCCCTGCCCGCGACCCTTGGCAACCATGTCCCGGGACGCAAATGGACACAGATCACCGCCTTCGAAAGCGCGCTTGCCAAAAGCCCTTACCCCTTTCTCGAGTGGTGCGCCGGCAAGGGCCACCTCGGGCGCCTGCTGGCCTTTCAGCGCGACCGGGCGGTGACCAGCCTGGAGCGTGACCCTGCGCTTTGCACCCAGGGCGCAGAGCTGGCCGATCAGCGCGGGCTGCCCTGCCGGTTCGTCCCCCTGGATGTACTCAGCCCCGCAGCAAGCGATCAGCTGCACCCCGAGCAACACGCCGTCGCCCTCCACGCCTGCGGCGAGCTCCATACCCACCTACTTGAGCAGGCCAGCGATCGGGGCACGCGCCATATCAGCCTCGCGCCCTGCTGTTACCACCTCACCTCGCAGCTCCCCTACCGCCCCCTTAGCGCGGCGGCCGCAAAGAGTTCTCTGCAGCTGCAGCGGCTCGACCTGAAACTGCCGCTGCAGGCGCTGGTCACCGCCGGGCAACGCGAAGCCGAAGCCCGCCGACGCCAGCTGCGCTTCCGCCTGGGTTTTGACCTTCTGCAGCGCCAGCTGCGTCGGAACGACAGCTACCTTCCCTGCCCCGCGCCTCCCGGACGGATCATCTCCCAGGGGTTTGCCGCCGTGTGCGCCTGGATGGCCCACCAGAAGGGGCTCGTGCTTCCCGACGAAACCGACTTCGCGGCCTTTGAGCAGGCGGGGGAGCAGCGCGCCCGGCAGGTGGACCGGATCGAACTGGTACAACACCTGTTCCGCCGGCCGCTGGAGCTCTGGCTGCTGCTGGATCGCTGCCTGTTTCTGGAGGAACAGGGCTACACGGTGCGCCTGGACGCCTTCTGCGATTACCGGACCACCCCCCGTAACCTGCTCATCCGCGCCCACAAAACGGCGGACTGAGGTCCAGGCTTCGCTCGCAGCAGGAACATCCGCTATATCTAAATAAGCAGTGATTCCACCCCACGCCGCAAGGAGCCCGCGTGTTCTTTCCTGCCGAGATGAGCCGCCTGACCTGGTTTGTCCCCCGGGAGAAGCTTGCCCAGAGCCTGGAGCGCCTGGCCCAGACCAACGCCTTTCAGCCCATAGAGCAGCAAGTCCTCGGAGAGAAAACCGATAAAGCCGTGCTGGCCAGCGCCCTGCAGCAGGCCGAGCAGGCGCTGCCGCTTAGGCGCGCGGCCAGGCTGTTCCAGAAGCTCCCCCGCGACACCCTGCTGGGCTACCGCATCGGCCAGGTCCCCGCCTCGGGCAACATCCCGGAGGGGGCGGTGGCCAGCGACGCGCAGCTCTACCTCGAGGTCGATCCGGCGCGTTCCGGTAACCAGCCCCCACCGCCTGCGCCCACCCCGCCACAGCCCCCCGAGCGGCTGCAACTGCTGATGGATACCGCCGACCAGGTGGGCTGGGTCGCCGACTGGGCAATCATCGACGGCTGGATTCCAACCCCGAAAACCGACCAATTCCGCACCCTGCTGAAAGAGGAGCGCTACTGCCTGACCCCGGCCGAGGAGAGCGGGCTCGAGTTCTCTTGCGTACCCACCCTGTTTCGCCGCCCCGCCGCCCTCGACGGCTTCGCCAGCCTGATCAAGTTATACGGCACCACCGGCTACCGTGAACTGGACCCCTCCCCGCTGCTGGCCATCACCTTCAGCCTGATGTTCGGCATGATGTTCGCCGATCTCGGCCAGGGGGCGCTGCTGGCGCTGCTCGGCCTCTGGCTCTACAACCGTCCCCAGTCCTGGGACAACCGCTGGCACCAGGCCGGCCTGGTACTGATCCCGGTGGGCTGCTCGGCGGCCTTTTTCGGACTGCTGTTCGGTAACGTCTTTGCCAGGGAAGACTGGATTCCCCCCCTGATCCACCACCCCATGAATGAAATCTTCGTCTCTCTGGGGATCAGCGTGCTGATCGGGGTGGGCATGCTCTGCCTGGGCATGGCGATCGGACTGTTCAATGCCTGGCGGGGCGCCCGGCTGCGCCAGCTTTACTGGAGTGATTACGGTCCCCTGGGGTTGGTTTTTTACCTTGCACTGGTCGTCCTCAGTCTGTGCCTGTGGCAGGAGTGGACGCAGGGTGCCCGGGTCGCGGGCGGCCTTGCCCTCGCCGTGCTGGCACTGGTGATGGCCAACAGGACCTTCGCCGAACGGCAACAGCCGCTGGGGCTGCGGCTCTTCCAGGCGCTGCTGGAGACCTGGGACTTTGTGATCAAGTTCGTGGTGCAAACCCTCTCGTTCGTCCGCCTGGCCGCCTTCACGTTCGCCCATATCGCCCTTTCAATGGCCCTGCTGGTGGTGGTCGACCTGGTCAGCGGCATCCCCTGGCTGGCATGGGCCCTGTTCATCCTGGGCAACCTGCTGATCACCCTGGTGGAAGGCGTCTTGGTGGCGATCCAGGTGATACGCCTGCACTTCTTCGAATTGTTTACTAAATTCACCTCAGGCGAAGGTTGTGTCTTTACCCCGCTACGACCCACAAGGACGACACGATGACGCGTACGCTCAGTATCAGCAAATGGATTTGGGGGCTTTGCGCCACCGCCGGGGCTTTGGTTCTGATCACCTCCCTGCTGGTCGCCACCCTGCCTGAGGCGGTCGCTCAGGAGGGGGGCGACAGCACGCCAATGGCCCACTGGGGGATTTACCTGGCCGCGGCCCTGGCCACCGGATTGTCCTGCATCGGCGCCGGAATCGCCGTCAGCCAGGTCGGCGCCTCTGCCATGGCCGCCATCGCCGAAAAGCCGGAGCTGTTCGGCAAGGTACTGGTGATCCTGGGGCTGGCCGAGGGCATCGCCATCTACGGCCTGATCATCTCCATCATCATCATCGCCGCGCTCTGACCATGAAGCTGGTCTGCCGCGCCGGCGAAGACCAGACGCTTCTTCTGCGTCTGGTTGGCATCACCCAGGCCGAGGGGATACCCGAGGAACTGTTGCTTATCGGCACCGATGACACGCCGCCACACCCCGACGCCCCTTACCTGAGGCTGCCCGACCCGCAAAATCCCGACGCTGAAAACGATGCCCTGGCCCGCCTGCTGGGACGCGCCATCGGCGCCGGTAAGGTGCACCTATGAACGACTTTCAGGACGATGGCCATCGCCTTGAACAGCTCCACGAGGACCTGGCCCGGAAGCTCAACGCGCAGCTGGAAGCCATCGACGTCGACTACCAGCAGCAGGCCCGGGAACTGCGAGAGAAACTGGAGAAGCGGGCCCGTCAACGGCAGCACGCCCAGCGCCAGGCCCATGAAAACCGATTACGCCAGCGGCAGCGCCATGTCGCGCGGGAAATCAGCCAACGCGAGCAGAAGCGCCTGTGGGATTTCCAGCAACACTGTGTAGACGAGATCATCCAAGCGGCGCGCCAGCGGCTGGGCGAACAGGCCCCGCCTGCCGACTACTTGCAACGCTGGCTGCCGGCGGCCACGCCGCGTCTCTCGGCCGGCGGCGAAAAGCGGCTGCGCCTGTCCCCGTCCTGGCACCAGGCCCTGGCCTCTCCGGGCCTTGCGGTTGCGGTCGCGCCCCTGCTGGGGGGCGCCGTCCTCGAAGATCCCCGGCATCACCTGGCAATCGACGGTTCCTGGGAGCAACGGCTGGAAACGCTGACGCCCGCCCTCTGGCAACGGTGGCTCGACGATGTCGGCGCACACGACCCAGATTAGCGGGCCGCTGGTGGTCTGTGACCACCCGGCCGAATTCGCCATGGGCGACCGGGTGGCCGTGGGCGACGTAGGTCTCGTGGGCGAAGTGATCCGCATCACCCCCCACGCCTGCTACCTGCAGGTGTACGAGGACACCACCGAGCTGAAAGTCGGGGAGCCCGTCACCGGCAGCGGGGGCGCGCTCTCCGTTGAGCTGGGCCCGGGCCTGCTGGCCAGTGTGTTCGACGGCATTCAACGCCCCCTGGAGCTGCTTCGCGAACGGGCCGGCGATGGCATCCAGCGCGGCATTCAGGCGCCGGCCCTGGACCGGACCCGACGCTGGACCTTTGAGCCCGCCCTGAAACAGGGCGCCGCGGTCAACGGCGGCGCGGTGCTGGGGCAGGTCAAGGAGACCCCTGCGATCACCCACAAGATTCTGCTCCCGCCCCACCTTAACGGCACCCTGGCCACGATCGCCGACAGGGGCGAGTACTGCCTGGAAGAGCCCATCGCCAGCGTGCGCGATGCCGGCGGCGAAACACACCCGGTGTACATGTTTCAGCGCTGGCCGGTGCGGATCCGGCGCCCGGTCAGCGAGCGGCTCTCCCCCGATACCCCCCTGGTCACCGGCCAGCGGGTCATCGACACCCTGTTTCCCATCGCCAAGGGAGGCTCGGCGGCCATGCCCGGCGGCTTCGGCACCGGCAAGACCGTGACCCAGCACAACCTGGCCAAGTGGTGTGATGCCGATGTGATCATCTACATCGGCTGTGGCGAGCGCGGCAACGAGATCACCGGCGTGCTCCAGGATTTTCCCCAGCTGCGCGATCCGCGTACGGAGCGCCCCTTGATCGAGCGCACGGTGATGATCGCCAACACATCCAATATGCCGGTGGCCGCGCGGGAGGCCTCGATCTATACCGGCATCACCATCGCCGAATACTTTCGCGACCAGGGCCTGGACGTGGCCCTGCTGGCCGACTCCACCTCCCGCTGGGCCGAGGCCCTGCGGGAGATCTCGGGGCGCCTGGAGGAGATGCCGGCCGAAGAGGGCTTTCCCGCCTACCTTCCCAGCCGCACGGCAGAGTTTTACGAGCGGGCGGGAAAGGTGCGTACCCTGGCCGGCGAGACCGGCTCGCTCACCGCCATCGGCGCCGTCTCCCCCCCGGGAGGGGACTTTTCGGAACCGGTGACGCTGCACACCCAGCGCTTCGTGAAAGCCTTCTGGATGCTGGACCGCAACCTCGCCTACGCCCGCTTTTTCCCGGCAATTCACCCCCTGGACTCCTATTCCGAGTATGCCGGCGAGCTGGCGCAGTGGTGGCAGAACCTGGAGCAGACCTGGCACGAGGATCGGAGTGCCCTGGTGGAACTGCTGCTGGAGGCCGACAAACTCAAAGGGGTTGTGCGCATCATGGGGGAAGAGGGACTCTCCGAGCGTCAGCGCAAAATGCTGCTGGCCGAACGGGTTATCAAGGAGGGCTTCTTGCAACAGTCGGCGTTCAGCCCCAACGACCGCTTTGCATCACCCCAGAAGCAGGCGGCCCTGCTGAGCGTGATCATGGGACAGGTGCGACGGCTGCTCGGCGACGAGACCCCGGCCGCCCAGGCGACCCGCCACTTCCAGCTGGATGCCCTGATCCGGCTCAAGGACGAACAGAGCTCGAAGGAGATCGAGGCAATCCGCGCATGGCCGAACACGAACCCCCGCTAGAGAGAGGCCCCGACCCGGTCATCTACACCGAACTGGAGCGGATCGAAGGACCGCTGGTGGCGCTGGTCACCGCACTGCCCGGCATCGGCTACGGCGAAGCGGTCGAGGTGGTGGACCGTGCCGGCGGACGCCGCCATGGCCGGGTCGTGCTGCTGGACGGAGACAAGGTCACCATCGAGCTGTTCCAGGGCACCACCGGACTGGGCCAGGACGGCGAACGCACCCGGTTTCTCGGCCGGCCCATCAGCGTGCGGCTGGACAAAAACATCCTCGGGCGTCACCTCAACGGCATGGGCGAGCCCATCGACGGCGGGCCGCCGCTCACCGGCGCCCTCTACAATATCAACGGCACGCCGCTGAACCCCACGGCCCGCAGCTATCCCCAGGATTTTATCCAGACCGGCGTCTCCGCCATCGACGCCATGAGCGCCCTGGTGCGGGGGCAGAAACTGCCGATTTTCTCCTCCTCCGGCCTGCCCCACGACCAGTTGGCGATCCAGCTCGCCCAGCAGGCGCGCATACGACCGGAACTTAGTCGACAGGAACTTAGTCGACCGGAACTTAATCGACAGGAAGTTAGTCACCCGGACGTTAGCAGGGAGGAACGCTCAAAAGAGCGCGAGGGGGAGCTGGTGGTGGTGTTCGCGGCCATCGGCGTCAAGCACGACGTGGCGGTGCGCTTCGCCCGGGAGATCGCGGGGCAGACGGTGTCGTTCATCAACCTGGCGGATGATCCGGTCATGGAGCGGCTGCTCACCCCGCGGGTCGCCCTCACCACCGCCGAGTACCTGGCCTTTGAGCTGGGCCTGCACGTACTGGTTATCCTCACCGATATGACCGTCTACGGGGAAGCCCTGCGGGAGGTCGCCACCGCCCGCGGGGACATCCCCTCCCGCAAGGGCTACCCGGGCTACCTCTACAGCGACCTTGCCTCGCTGTTCGAGCGGGCCGGGCGGATCAAGGGCAAGCCGGGGTCGATCACCCAGATTCCGATCCTGACCATGCCCAACGACGATATCACCCACCCGATACCGGATCTGACCGGGTATATCACCGAGGGCCAGATCGTCCTCTCCCGCGACCTGTTCCGACAGCGGATTTATCCCCCTATCAACCTGCTGCCCTCCCTCTCCCGCCTGATGGGCGACGGGGTCGGCGAGGGCAAGACCCGGGCCGACCACCACCCGCTGATGGACCAGCTCTACGCCGCCTATGCCCGCGCCGAGGAGGTGCGGATGATGACCCGGATCGTCGGCGAGGAGGACCTGACCGAAACCGACCGGGCCTACCTGGCGTTTGGCCACGCCCTGGAGCACCAGTTTATCGCCCAGGGTGAGAGCCAGGAGCGGGATATCGAGCAGAGCCTGGACCTTGGGTGGCGTCTGCTCGGCGGCCTGCCCCTGGAGGAGCTGACCCGGCTCAGCCGGCAGTTGATCGACGACCACCGATCCCTGCTGGAGCAGGGGCCTCCCGGGGAGCAGCCCTGATGCCGGGCCAGAATCAGCGCCCGTCCACCAAGGCCGAGCTGGTGCGGCTCAAGGCGGAATTGAAAGTCGCCCGCGACGGCGTCGGCCTGCTGGAGCGTAAGCGCGACCTGCTGATGGCCGAAGGCATTGCCCGGCTGCGCGAGGCGCGGGCGCAAAGGCGTGCCCTCACCGCAGACTGGGAAACGCTCTGGATGCACTGGGAGGCTGCCCGCAAACAGGCGCATAGCGCTCGCCTCGGCCAATTGGCCGCCAGGGTAGCGCCCCTCAACCGGGTCGCCGATCACAGCCACCCCTGGATGTCGACCCGCAGGGCCGCGTTCCAGTTGACGCCGCACGAGCTCGACCTGCTCGGCACGCCCAGCGAAGTGGGGATCGCACCGGAGCAGGTACGCGGTGAACTAAAATCCCTGTTGCCACCGCTGCTGGAACTGATGGCGTTAGAGACCAATGTGCGCCGGATCGCCGTGGCGCTAAAACGCTGCCACCGGCAGGTCAATGCCCTCAACCGGGTGGTCATCCCTGAACTGTCCGCCCAGAGGCGGCGGGTGGAACAGCGGCTGGAAGAGAAGGAGCGGGAGGCGATCTTTCAGGTGAAGCGGCTGAAGGCGCGGAGCCAATGAAACAACAGGAGCTTGAGGAGTTCGTAGAACGGCTGGCCGCCGCGGAGCGCGATGCTGTTGCCCGTATCCGCGAGGCCCGCGGCCAAACCCAACTGCGGCTGGATGCCCTGCGCCGCAAACTGGAGAACGAGCAGCAACGCACCGCCGAGGCGCAGCTAAAAAGCAACGAGGCGGCATTACGGCAGCTCGAATCCGAGTTGAAAACCCAGGCCCGCGCTGCAAGCGAGACCACGGAGCGCCGCATCGCCAACCTGCGCCGGCGGCAGAGGCGGATCAAGGCAGCCCTTGTCGACTGGCTGGTTGAACAGGTGAGCCGGCCATGAGCAGCGCTCTCCATACCCGGGTCCGCAGCCGCCCCACGACCCCGGCCGCCTTTGACCGGGAGCTGGCGTTGCTGCTGCCCTGGGTGCCCCCTGCCCTGCGTCCACTGATGATACGCCTGCGCACCTGGCGCCGCCGATACCAGGCCGCGGAGGCGGTCGAAGATCGCCTGCATATCGAACAACAGGCCCTGGCCGACCTGCAGCGCCCCCTCAGCTACCGTCCACGCTCACCGCTGGTGGACAGCCTGATTGAGCGGATCATCAAGGCCCGCCAGCACAGCCTGGCCGAACGCCGGCGCGCCCTGGCCGAAGGCACGGCTGACCCACAGCTCGACCGGCGCCTCTTCGGCGAACTGCTGCACTGGCTTGGCGAGCAACATCGCGAGCCTGCCCTCGCAGCCTTTTGCTCGCGCCTGCTCCTGGCCTGGTGGCGGGAGCGGGGAAGCGACGCCCTCCCTCTTGGCCACGGTAAGCTTCGACCTTGACAACGGCGGCGCGCAGGCGTCCCATCCCCCTTGACCCAGGCCCGTCGCCGCTCCGCAGGGGCGAGCCTCCGCGCTGAACCAGCCGTCATGTTGCGCGGCATGTATCACGTGGCGTCGATCGGCGCGGGGCCTCTATGCTGCACAGCAGCATTAAGCTAGGCTAATAAGCGGAAGTGTTTCGTTCAAGGAGACCGACATGGTGGATCTTCAGGCCCCCCTCAGGGATAACGTCCGGCTGCTGGGTAGACTGCTGGGGGAGACCATCTCCCGGGACCGCGGGCAGCCCTTTCTGGACAAGGTGGAGGAGATTCGCCAGCTGGCCAAGTCGGCCCGCAGCGGTGACGGCACCACGGACGCCCTGCTTGCCGCCCTCGGCGCCCTGGAGGAGCAGGAGCTGGTGCCCATCGCCCGCGCCTTCAGCCAGTTTCTCAACCTCGCCAACCTGGCCGAGGAGCATCACCGGGTACGGCGGCGCAACAGCCTGGTGGTCACCAAGCCCGATCCCCACGCACTGGACCAGGTGATCGACGAGACCCTCAAGAGCGGCGTCAGCCCCCAGGCGTTGTCGCAGCGTGCGGCGGAACTCAAGATCGAGCTGGTGCTGACCGCCCACCCCACCGAGGTCAACCGCCGTACCTTTATCCAGAAATACGAGGCGATGGCCGACTGCCTCGCGGCCCTCGACCAGGTGCACCCGTTGAGCAATCGCGGCCGGGACCTGCACGAACGCCTGCAGCAGCTGATCAGCGAGGCCTGGCACACCAACGAAATCCGGGGCCAGCGCCCCACCCCGGTGGACGAGGCCAAGTGGGGGTTCGCGGTGATCGAAAACTCCCTCTGGCAAGCGGTGCCGCAGTTCCTGCGCAACCTCGACCGGGAGCTGGTCCGCGTGGGCGGTACCCGCCTGCCCAGCGATGCGGCGCCGATCCGCTTCTGCTCCTGGATGGGCGGAGACCGTGACGGCAACCCCAATGTCACCGCCCGGGTCACGCAGCGGGTGCTGCTGCTGGCCCGCTGGATGGCCGCCGACCTGTTCCTGGGGGACATCTCCCGCCTGCTCCACGAACTCTCCATGAACCGCTGCAACGAGGCGCTGCGCGCCCGCGTGGGCCCGTCGGAAGAGCCCTACCGGGAGCTGCTGCGCCAGACCCGCGCCCGCCTGGTCGCCACCCGCGACTGGGCCCAGCGCTGCCTCCAGCAGGGCTGGCGACCGCCGGAGCAGGCCTACCTGTTCGACCAGGAACTCCGGGAGGTGCTCCTGCTCTGCGACCAGTCGCTGCGCGACTGCGGCATGGCCGAAATCGCGGACGGCTGCCTGCGCGACACCCTGCGCCGGCTGGCCTGTTTCGGCCTCAGCCTCGTGCGCCTGGATATTCGCCAGAACGCGGAGCGGCACACCCAGGTATTTGACGAGCTGACCCGCTACTACGGCCTCGGCAGCTACGCGGAGTGGAGTGAAAACGACAAGCAGGCCTTTCTGCTGCGGGAGCTGAACGACAAGCGCCCCCTGTTTCCCCGCCGCTGGACACCGAGCGAGGAGGCGCAGGAGGTGCTGGACACCTGCGAAATCATCGCCCATCAGAGCCGGGAAGCCCTTGGCACCTACGTGATTTCAATGGCTTCCCACCCCTCCGACGTGCTGGCCGTGTGCCTGCTGCTCAAGGAGTCGGGGGTGAATTTTGCCATGCCGGTCGCCCCGCTGTTCGAGACCCTCGCTGATCTCGACGGCGCCGCCGACTGCCTGCAGGCGCTGCTGGCGATCGACTGGTACCGCCAGTATATCGACGGCCACCAGGAGGTGATGATCGGCTACTCCGACTCGGCCAAGGACGCCGGCGCCCTGGCCGCTTCCTGGGGACAGTACCGGGCCCAGGAAGCCCTGACCCGGATCTGCCGCGAGCAGAAAGTGGAGCTGACCCTGTTCCACGGTCGCGGCGGCACCGTGGGCCGGGGGGGCGGCCCCAGCCACAAGGCGATCCTCGCCCAGCCGCCGGGCTCCGTTAACGGCAGCCTGCGGGTCACCGAGCAGGGGGAGATGATCCGCTTTAAGTTCGGCATGCCCGAGATCGCCGTGCGCAACCTGGAGCTTTATGCCGGCGCGGTGCTGGAGGCCAGCCTGGCGCCGCCCGAGCCTCCCCAGGACGCGTGGCGGCAACTGATGGACAGCATGGCGGCCGAGGCCCACCGGCTATACCGCCAGGTGGTCTGGGACACGGAGGATTTCGTACCCTACTTCCGCCAGATCACCCCGGAGCAGGAGCTGGCCAAACTGCCCCTGGGCAGCCGCCCCGCCAAACGGCGCCAGGACGGTGGCGTGGAGAGCCTCAGGGCCATTCCCTGGATTTTCGCCTGGACCCAGATCCGCATGATGCTGCCGGCCTGGCTGGGCAGCGGCGCCGCCCTGGAGCACGCGCTGAACGCGGATGAACCCCGGCTCGCCCAGATGCTCAAGGAGTGGCCCTTCTTTGAGACCTACATCGAGATGCTGGAAATGGTGTTGGCCAAGACAGAGCCAGACATTGCCCGCTACTACGAGCAGCGGCTGGTCGAGCCGGACCTGCAAGACCTGGGGCAGTCCCTGCGCGAAAGGCTGCAACGGGCCCGTGAGCAGATTCCCCGGCTCAAGCACAGCGATGCGCTGCTGGCCGACAACGACGTGGTGCGCCAGTCGATCGACGTGCGCAACCCCTACCTCGACCCCCTCCACTACCTGCAGGCAGAGCTGCTTTACCGGGACCGGCACAGCCCTACCCAACCGGTGGAACAGGCCCTGATGGTGACCATGACCGGCATCGCCACCGGCATGCGCAACACCGGTTGACGCGCTGACGCCGGCCACCGAGGCGTTGAGCGTGCGAACGGGACGCGTGCGGCGAAGGTCAAAAATGCCTTCGCCGCCGTCCTCGTCCCGATGTCAGAGGCATTAAAACAGGCCATTTATATTCCAGACTTGCCCACCGCCCGGTGCAAAATCGGGTGAAAAGGTGGCAAGCTGTAAAGGACCGGCTTTTGCGGACAGGGGTCGGGCGTAGGGGATCGTTCAGCGAACAAAGACGACCACTTGAGCGACCGGGACAGACGGAAAAACGTCCCCGATAGCAGACTCTCACGAGCGACCGGCCACAACACTCAAAAATAGTGTTTTTATACAGTGTATTTGCCAGCACGGGCAGAACTGGCGCGTTTTGTCAGCCAACCTGGCTCGTTTTTCACTGGAAACAGCACGCATAATCCAGCATTATCAACCCTTTAAGAAGGAGCGGCGCCGAGATACCGTGCCAGCCCAGCAAGATATATGAGCCGGCTCGTTTTCACAGGCAGAAGGTGTAACCTGATTCTGAGAAACTCCTTCCATTCAGCCTGTTAGCCTTGTCTATTCAGCGCATGAATACGGCAAAACGAGCCGGCTCAGTATTAAAATGTTAGAAGTCACCGATGGCATACTTTCTAGGATGGGTAGCACTTTTGCTGATAATCGTTGGCTCTACTTGCCAGTTGGCGGCATGGATTAAGCTAAAAAACTGCGCCAGTCACTTGCTATCGAAAGCGCAGGCATGGGAAGTGAAATGCCATCTATCAAAATGTTCGGAACATATCGAAATGGACTTAGGTGGGCCATATTGAATAAGGAAAGATTACTGCCTGCACAAAAGCATCTTACTGACCAGGTGATTACATTAGACAAGATTGCAATATGGAGTACCGTTACTTTGGTTGCTTGCTTGGCTTTCAATATGTTGGCGGGTAATTGAAAATGCTTCTAACAATTACATTAAGTCGCCCTTTGGGCTGGGACGCAGGCTACGCCAGCGCCCCTTATGAAACGCGTTATGCATCATGACTGAACGACAGAGTAAGAATGCCCGTTTCATTGCATCAGCCTTTAGTTTGCTTGGTGCGCTCCAGTTTTTAAGCGTCTGGTATCTAATGCTTTTCTATGCGCTGCCTGGAAAACAAAGCGTTTGGGTTGAGGCTTATGAGCAAGCCTCCTACTCGCTGTCAATCGAGAACCCAGAGCGCTGGCTTTTCTTCTCTACACTCGCGTCAATTTCTATTAGTTTTATCTGCTGCTTTCTCTTCTGGTTTGCTGGCTTAGGCCGCTTCGCAATGAGCCTTGTGGTTTTACACTCCGTTGCAGCTTTTTTTATTTATGACATCGATGCAACATTAATCCTCGCAATGCCATTAATCATGCTACCCGCGTACTTTTCGAGGAACCTGAAGAGTGCATAACAAGGCAGTCAACTTTACGCCCAGCTTCACTGGTCGCGGACTTCCGCTGCTACGCAGCTCCAGCCCGTTACTGCGGCGTTATATGGCAATGATATGCTGAAGTCACAATTAGAATTGCAAAATAACATTAGATATTTAAAGTCAAAATATTATTGGTCATGCTTGGCTGTTTGGAATATCGGTTGTGTTTTGGTTCTAGTGCTTCTAAACAGTTCTAATTATTGGATTTCGTTATCAGGCTTAGTTGTTTCCCTATCTGTCCTTGTTCCTTTATCAGGTTTGAGTTTTAAAGTTAGCTCAAACAAAGAGTTTCAAAAACGGGTATTAAAACCTGAAAAGCTAGATCGGTTTAACCATAACTTCTTCTTTCTGGTTGGTTGTGTCTTATGTATATTCGCAATTTGCAGCTTAGCTTTTTTAGTTTTCAGGGTTGCCATATAACAAGGCGCTCAACTTTCAGCCCAGCTGCGCTGGTCTTGGACTGTCGCTGCTACGCAGCGCCAGCCCGTTAGCGCGGCTACATGGACTCCCCCTGGCACCGCAAGGACTACACTGAGTCTGTAAGGTCTTCGGACTGCCGCTCTACATTCGGCCTGTTGTTGGGCTCTCTGCCCTGGCCATGATGAAACGCGCTGAACGGGCCCTCATTCGTTAGACGGCCTTTATGGCCTCCGCGCTAAACAGGTTTACCCGTTCTGGTCTGAGCCTTACGTCATCCGCTGCCCTCGCAATGTCCGGTGGGTGACTTTCGCGTTCGCCGCCCGCCTCAGGCGGCGAACGCTTTGTATTCTGTTCCTGATCGCAACATCGCCCAGATGATCCGGGCGTTTTTCGCGGCCAACGCCACGGTGGCGCGTTTATAGCCGCGCCGCTCGATCACCCCTTTGCACCACTGGCTCAGTCGATCCTGCTTGTCCGCCACTCGGGCCAGCACCGCGCGGGTGCCGTGCACCAGTAACGTTCGCAGGTAGGTGTCACCGCGTTTGGTGATTCGCCCCAGTCGGGGCTTTCCGCCGGTGGAGTACTGCCGTGGCACCAGCCCCAGCCAGGCGGCAAAGTCTCGAGCCTTGTCGAACTGCTGCGCGTTGCCCACCGAGGCGACGATGGCGGTGGCGGTCTGCGCACCCACCCCGGGAATGGTCATCAGGCGCCGCACCGTTTCGCTGTGTTCAGCCACGATGTCGAAGCAGCGCTCCAGGTCGTCGATCC
>NZ_JAEMGS010000001.1 GCF_017309075.1 Motiliproteus sp. SC1-56
TCAAACTCTTCAGTTTAAATTTGTCGCCACTCGAAAGTGACTAAAATCTAGCTCAAAGCAAAAACTGGAATACTTAACTGTTCGTAAGTACGAATAGTTCTATGAATTCACGAGTCACTTGCTTCGATAAGTCTTTACAACCTATCCCGGCAAGCGCCCACACGAATTGCATGGTCGATTTGTTAAAGAGCGTTCCGCTTTCCTCAAGCGGGGCCGAGATTCTATCTCAACCAATTTCGAAGTCAACTTGTTTTGCAGAGAAATTTGTTTGAAAACTTGTCTGCCGGTTGGCTTCGTGTGCTGCCTCAGCGACAACGTGGGGGCGTATTCTACAGCCCCGTTTCCTGCCGTCAACGACTTTTTTAGAAAAAGGCAAACTTAGTGATTGGAGGCCCCGGTGGGCTCATCCGCACCTGCCGACTGTAGGCTAGGCACTTTCCTCGTCGGCGCCCTTCGGGGAAAAGATCTGGCCCATGATAATGCCCGCTTCAAAAAGCAGCCACATAGGTAGGGCGAGCAACGTCTGGGAGATTACGTCCGGCGGTGTCAGCAACATACCGATCACGAAACAGCCGACGATAACGTAGGCCCGCTTCTCACGCAGACTCTCTACCGTGGTTACCCCGCTCCAAAGCAACAACAGGGTGGCGATGGGAATTTCGAACACGATGCCGAAAGCGAAAAAGAGCTTCAGCACGAAGTTGAGGTAGCTGCTGATATCGGTCATCACCGCCACGTTTTCCGGACCGGTGCTGGTGAAAAAGCCGAAGATCAGAGGAAACACCACGAAATAGGCGAACGCGACCCCGGAATAGAACAGAGCGATACTGGAGACCAGCAACGGTATCGCCACCTTCTTCTCATGCTGGTAGAGGCCCGGCGAAATAAAGCTCCAAGCCTGGTGCAGGATGAAGGGTATGGCGCCAAAAATAGCCAGCACCAACGTCAGCTTGAAGGGTGCGAAGAACGGCGAGGTCACGTCCGTGGCGATCATGCTGGTCCCCTCGGGAAGCAGCTCGGTCAGGGGCGCGGACAGATAGGCGTAGAGGTCGTTGGCAAAATAGAAGAGCGGGAGAAAAATGACGAGCACGACCAGAAGACTGCGTAGGATTCGGTCGCGCAGTTCCACCAAGTGGGACACCAGCGGCTGCACCGCGTCCTCGGATGCGGGGTCGTACTGATTTTCGCTCATGATTGTTTGGTATCCGACGGAGAAGGCGCGGCGGACGCCTCGGCAGCGGGCTCCGGCTCGAGCTGAGTTTTATCCTGGCTAGCGGATTGACCGGCTTCAGGTTTGCCTGTCGGCAGAATTTCATCGCGCAGAGACTCGTGGAAGGGGCGTTGCATGGTTTCCATGCCCGACTCCAGCCTCTCCTGCTGTTCTTTGGCCGCCCGGCGCATCTCCTCGACCCGCAGCTCTTCCGAAATCTCTTTCTGAACACTGCCGATGGTGCGCTTGATCCGCCCCGCCCACAAACCCACCGTCCGCAAGGCCGTGGGCAGCCGCTCCGGCCCCAGTACGATGAGCGCGACCACGGCGACGATTAGAATCTCTGTGAAGCCGATATCAAACATGGATTAACCCGACTGCCGTGACCCACGGTCACTTTTCCGGGGTTTTCTCCTGCTCTTTAGCTTGCGCGGTAGTGTCCGTGAACTCGGCGTCCTTTTCCTCTTTGGCGATCTGCTTGGGCTCTTTCTCCTCGTCCTCGTTCATGGCCTTCTTGAACCCTTTAACCGCGCTACCCAGGTCGCCGCCGAGGTTGCGGAACTTCTTCGTTCCAAAAATCAGGACGATAATCAGCAGGACGATCAGCAACTGCCAGATACTAATACCACCAAAGCCCATATTTATTCTCCTATCAGGTTGCCTGGTCCAGGCACTCAAGCCGGGTCACGCCTCTAGGGGCGATCTGTTCCTCCCGGTAACGAACGCTCTTTTATCAGCCGTCGTGCGGCCCGTTAGCCCTCACTTCTGCCCACGCGAGGCCTTTTCCTCCAAGCCGGACAGACCGAAGCGACGGCCTAACTCGTTGAGCACATCCTCAGGCCCCAGGCCCAGGTGGGACAGCATAACCAAGCTATGAAACCACAAATCCGCCGTTTCACCAACCAACTCGTCAGTCCTGCCCGACGATGCCGCATCTTTGGCCGCCAGAATGGTTTCGGTTGCCTCTTCGCCAACCTTTTCTAGGATCTTATTCAGCCCCTTGGCGTGCAGGCTCGCCACATAGGAACTCTCTGCCGGCGCCTCTTTCCGGGCCTCCAGAACCTGGGCAAGGGCGCCCAACACTTGGTCTGTCATCATTGGGTTACCCATAGATTGAATCCGGGTCTTTAATCACCGGCTCCACCGGCTGCCACTGCCCGTCACGCAACGCCTTGTAGAAACAGTGCTCCCGGCCGGTGTGACAGGCAATGCCGCCCAGCTGCTCGACCTGCAGGAGAATCACATCGCTGTCACAATCCAGCCGCATTCCATGAAGCTTCTGGACATGACCGGAGGCTTCGCCCTTTCGCCAAAGCTTCCCCCTTGAGCGTGACCAGTAAATGGCGCGCCCTTCGGCCACGGAAAGCGCCAGAGATTCACGATTCATCCAGGCCATCATCAGTACTTGGCCACTGCGATAATCCTGGGCAATTGCGGGAACCAGTCCGTCAGGGGTCCATTGAATTTCATCCAGCCAGGCTAGGCTCATACCTTACCTCCTGCGCTCCAGACTCAGCAGAACAACGCCGGCGGCGGCCAGCACCCAACTCGCCGGGGGCATCGCCTCCACCTGCGGCCAGGTCACAACCTGAGCACTCAAAAGGGCAGCCCCGACAGCAACCAGGCCGGCAAGGCGTCCCCAGTGCACGTCCCAACCCCGTCTTGGCTCGGGATTCACCCGCGCCGCCAGCTCAAGCTCCTCCAGCTGCTTAAGCTGCTGAAGAGCGCCATGAAAAAGCTGCGGCATCTGGGGAAGGTGCTCAATCAATTCCGGCGCGCGTTCCTTCATATTGCGATACAACGCCCGCGCACCCACCCGCTCTCGCATCCACTTTTCGAGGAAGGGCTTGGCGGTTTGCCAGAGGTCCAGGTCCGGGTACAGCTGCCGTCCCAGCCCCTCAATGTTGAGCAGCGTTTTTTGCAGCAGCACCAACTGCGGCTGCACCTCCATATTGTACCGGCGGGCGGTCTGGAACAACCCAAGCAGGACCTGACCAAAGGAGATCTCTTTCAGCGGCTTCTCAAAGAACGGCTCGCAGACACTGCGAATGGCCGACTCGAAATCGTTGACATTGGTATCCCGCGGCACCCAGCCGGATTCGACATGCAGCTGCGCCACCTGCTTGTAATCACGCTTGAAAAAAGCAAGGAAGTTACGGGCCAGATAGCTCTGATCCTCAGGAGTCAAAGAGCCCACGATGCCAAAATCCAGCGCGATGTATTGCGGATCCTGGGGATGCTGATGAGAAACGTAAACATTGCCCGGGTGCATGTCGGCGTGAAAGAAGCTGTCACGGAACACCTGGGTGAAAAAAATCTCCACCCCCCGCTCGGCCAGGAGGCGGAAGTCAGTCTGCTGGGCCTTGAGGGACGCCACATCGGAAACGGGCACGCCGTAGATACGCTCCATGACCAGCACATCGCGGTGCGTATAGTCCCAGTAAACCTCCGGCACATAGAGAATCGGGGAGTTTTCAAAGTTACGCTTCAACTGGGAAGCGTTACCCGCCTCGCGACGCAGGTCCAGCTCGTCGAAGATGGTCTTTTCATATTCGGCCACCACCTCCACCGGCCTCAGGCGCCGACCTTCCGACCATACGGCCTGAACCAGGTGAGCCAGGGTAAAGAGCAGACTGACATCCTGGCGGATCACTCGGTTGATACCCGGTCGGATCACTTTCACCACGACGGCCTCACCGGAATGCAGGCGTGCGGTATGGACCTGCGCCACGGAGGCAGAGGCCAGCGGCGTGGAGTCGAATTCGCTGAACAGCTCTGCCACGGTCTGCCCCAGCGCACGCTCGACAATCCGAACTGCGCGCTCTCCACAGAAGGGCGGCACCCGGTCCTGCAAAAGGGTGAGCTCTGCGGCGATATCCTCAGGCAGCAGATCTTGCCGGGTGGACAACATCTGACCGAACTTGACGAAAATCGGCCCCAGCTCCTCCATTGCCAGACGCAGGCGCTCACCGCGAGGACGCTGGCAGCGCCAAAGATAGCGCCAGGGGACCAACATCAGCCAGGCGCGCACGTACCAAGGCAGCGGCAAGCCATCGAACAGGTTGTCGAGGCGATAACGGGCCACCACGCGGGTAATTTTCAGTAGACGGAGCAATCGGGACACAGCTTCGGGCCTTCAACAACAGTCTTTTGGGAGCAGGGGCGGCGCCTAGGGTTTGATGCCCTTGTGCAAGGCGACCACACCACCGGTCATGTTGTGATATTGGCAGCGGACCAGCCCGGCCGCTTCCATCATTCCCTTCAGGGTATCCTGGTCCGGGTGCATGCGAATGGACTCGGCTAGGTAACGGTAGCTGTCGGCATCGTTCACCACCGCCTTGCCCATCATCGGCAGCAAGCTGAATGAATAGGTGTCGTAGACCTTGCTCAGAATCGGCAGAATCGGCTTGGAAAACTCCAGCACCAGCAGGCGTCCACCGGGCTTGAGCACCCGTTTCATGGAGGCGAGCGCACGGTCCTTGTGGGTCACGTTACGCAAGCCGAAGGCGATGGTGATGCAGTCGAAGTAGTTATCCGGAAAAGGCAGGGCCTCGGCGTTGGCCTGGACGAAACGCACGTTGCCGCTAACCCCGCTGTCCTGCAGCTTATCCCGACCAACGTTGAGCATGGAGTCATTGATATCGGCTAGGATCACCTGCCCTTGGGGACCGACCAGACGCGAAAACTTGCGGGTAAGGTCGCCGGTGCCGCCGGCAATATCCAGCACCCGCTGCCCCGCCCTGACACCGCTGTATTCGATGGTGAACGCTTTCCACAGACGGTGAACTCCGAAGGACATCAAATCGTTCATGATGTCGTATTTGGCGGCCACGGAGTGGAACACCTCGGCAACCCGCTGCTCTTTCTCATGGATATCGACTTGCCGATAACCGAAATGGGTCGTATTGGAGGCGTCGTGCGGATTGTTCATAAGCGCTCTGAGGTCAGTGGGCCAAAAGCCGGGTGGAATAAAAAGCGGCCATTATAGCCCTATTCCCCGTCAGGGAGCTATGACGCAGCAGTTACGCCCCTTGCGCTTGGCCTCGTACAGCGCGCTGTCCGCCCGGTGGAACACCTCCGCCGGGGTCTCGGAGGGGCCAAATTCTGCGATACCGAACGACATGGTGATCTTCACCGGCTCACCCTTGAAGTTGAAAGGACTGGCGGCGATTTTCGCCCGCAGTTTTTCCATCACCGCCCGGCTGTGCTCGGCGCTGGTTTCAGGCAGCAGCAGGACAAACTCCTCTCCGCCGTATCGGGCGACAAAATCCGTCTCCCGAATCCCCATGGGAAGCAGCTTGCCGATCAGGCGTAACACCTTGTCCCCGGCCAGGTGACCGAAGGTATCGTTGATCTGCTTGAACCGGTCTAAGTCGCAGGCGACCAGGGTCAGCTCCCCGGCATAACGGGCCCAGCGGGCAAACTCCTGCTTTACCCGCTCGTCATAGGCTGCGCGGTTGGGCAGGCCGGTGAGCGGGTCAGAGAGCGCGCGCAACCGCTGCTCTTCCAGGTGGTGTTGCACCCGTTTGGCCTCGGCCTCCATGCCCGCCAGTTTCTTCTGCATCACCGCCAGCCGGGCTTCGGTCTCCTGCTCTCGTTGAGCCTGATCTTCCCGGTACCGGTCCATGGCCGCGACGATGTCCCCCAGCTGCTGACGAACGGAGCGTTTCAGCTGATCCAGGGTCTGCGCCGTATCCAAGCTCTGCTCAACCTGGGCAAAATCCCGGCGCAGCGTGGTATCCAGACGGTTAGCATTGTTACGCACCAGCGTCTGGTGCTGGCGGCTCGCCCCCAGAAATTCCTGAATATCGTGCAGCTGGGCGTTCAGCCCGGCGAGGTAGTTCTCGAACTCCTCCTGCCCCGTCACTGCGGACTTTAGGGCCAGCTCCAGTGCATTACTGAACAGCGACTCCAGCTCGTTCCAGGCAAACCCGGACTCAATACGGGTGATCAACTTGCGGGCCTGCGGCAGGAGCCCGACGGGCACCGAGAGCTGCTCCAAAAGCTCGATCAGCAGCCCTCCGATCCGAAGCGAAACCAGCTGAAGCTCCTCTTCCGCTTCAGCGGCTTCCCCCGCATCGCTGCCTGGCGCAGTCGCGGCCACAGTGCGCAGAGCCTGCTGCTGAAGCAAAGCGACTTCATGCAGCAGGCGGGGGTATTCGTAGTAGTTTTCAACCCGCTCCGAGAGCGATTGCAGCAACTCATCGAGCCGGGAACGCCCCTCTTCCGCCAACGGCAGCTCGTCCAGCTGGGTGAGCTGCTGCCGGAGCGCCTCCAGAGAGCGGTTCACCCCTTCCTCGCGACGCTGGAAGTAGCCCAGGATGCCCCGCTCAAGCGCACCGGCCTGATTACGAAAGCGGGGATCAAAGGGTTTCTGCTTCAGCGCAGCCTGCAGCGGCAAGACCTGGCTGTCGAGCTCCTGGTCGAGGCCTTTGGCAACGGCACACAGACGCTGCAAGGTCTTTCCCAGCGTCTCAACATCCGCTTCACCGGTTTCCAGCTGCTGCTCAAGCTCCAGGCAGCGCCGCTTCCAGGCGCCGATGTCGGCATCATCAGGAATCTGACTCAAGATCGTGGTTCTCTCTATCGATACTGCAACCGCCCGCCATCATAGCCAATGCCCCCGAGGGCCGCCAATGGCCCCTCAGCGCTTACAAGCCGCCCTTTTCTTTTTCGACCAGGTAGTCGACAACCTCGAGCATCTCGCGCTGGCTGCCTGCTTTTTCCGCGGTGACCAGGTACTTGCCGTTGACGACCATCGAAGGGACGCCGCTGATGCGGTATTCCTGCGCCTTCTTTTTGCCCCGGCTCATCTGGGCATTGAGGGCAAAGGAGTCATAGGCCTTGTCAAAGTCCGCCTGACTGACCCCGAAGGCGGCAAAGAGCTCGGCCAGTTGCTCGCGCGTATTGATCGGGCGACGAATACGGTGGTACTGGTCAAACATGGCCGGGTGCAGCTGCTCTTCGACACCGAGGGTCTTGGCCAGGTAATAAGCCTTGGCCGCCTCCTGCTGGTTGGGACGGAACACCACTGGAATGTGTTTGAAGTCGACATACTCGGGCACTTGCGCCTTCCAGGGACCAAGGTAACGCTCGAAGTTGTTGCAGTGGGGGCACCAGTAGCCAAACACCTCCACTACCTCCACCTTGCTGGGGTCTTGCGTACGCACCGGCTGCGGCAGTGATTCGTAATGAACCCCCTCCGTGTATTGAGCGGCCTGGGCCGTCAGCACCCACCCCGGCAACACCAGGATCAACGCCATGCGCTTGAGTAGTTTCAACATACCTGTATTCCCCTTTAATCAATAAAATCGCGTGCTTGGAACCACGGATCCCCGATAAGTTCGGCCCGAATTTTCCCCTGCGGGGGCCTTGTGAGGCAAGCCTTGCGCATAACCCCTTAAACTCACATGGAATTCAGTGTAGCTGCGCATATACTTAACGTAGCTACCGGAAGCTGAACTCAGAATGAATCAAGGATGAATCAATGAGCTATTCGAAGTACACCCTCGCGGTGCTTTTGTTGCTGGTCGCGATAACCGGCAACGCAGCAAGCCATGTTGCACCGGATGCCGCCCGAATCGAGCATCTGGATGCCAGTCTGTCTGCGCTTTACCAGGCGCTCGAGCGAATCAGCGAAGGCAAACCGGATACCGCCACCCGTGACACGCTAAACAGCGTGCAACAGCGCCAGAAAGAAGCCCGGCGCCTGGCCGAAAAGGGTCAAAACGAGCAGGCATCTGCCCTGCTGGAAGAGGCCTTTACCGACCTGAAAATCCGCATCGCTGCAGTACGCGGTGGCTCGGGGCCTGCGATCGAGGCCGACGCGCCGAGCCCGCACCTGGAAGAAAAGCGTCGTGCAGACCTCAAGCATATCAACGACAGCCTCGATGCCTTGCTCGGCGCACTGGTGGCGATCGGCGAAGAGAAAGGACGCAAGGAGCTGGCCGAGGAGATTCGAACCCAGGTTCACCACCATCAGCACTCAGCAAACGCACTGGCTGACCGGGGCGCTCTGGACGCCGCCCGCGCCGAGCTGGACGAGGCCCTGGTCACGGTAAAAACCGCCATTGCCACGCTGCGCAACCGGGAAACGCTGGTGCGCAGCCTGAACTTCGCCAACAAAGAAGAAGAGTACCGCTACGAGCTTGATCGCTACGAGACGTTCGCCATGCTGATTAAACTCCTGACCGAGAAAAAATCCTTGGCGCCCGCCACTCAGGCACAGATGGAGGCATTCCAGGCCCAGGCGCGCAGCGAATACGCCGAAGCCCAGGCGGCTGCACGGGGCGGCGACTTCGAGACAGCCGTTAAACGCCAGGAGGCCAGCAATCAAAGCCTGATCAAGGCCATTCGCCGGGGCGGGGTTTTTATTCCCGGCTGATCGTGTCTTTAGCCCCCGGGTATCCAGGAGCGTGAATAAAAAACGGGCATAAAAAAAGGACCCGAAGGTCCTCTTTTCATGCCCACTTCTTGTTGTTCTTATCAGGCGCTCGGCGTCCCCACCGTTGTTTTTTTTCTTGCTACCCTCATCAGGGCGTGGACTTTCTTGTTGTTATGCGAGGGACATCATAGAGGGACGCGGATTCAGTGCCATTAGCCATAAGTCGTAGAGACAAGGCTGGGTGGCTGTAACCTCTGGATGCGCCTGACATAAACCGGCACACTGAAGTTACTTTCTCTTTTCAGCCGAGCCGTTGATGGACTGGATTACCTGGCTTCTCCCCCCCGACCTAGCCCCTGCGCAGACCCTGCTGCTGCTGGCCGCGAGCTTCGTGACCGCGACGATGACCGCGGTGCTAGGTGTCGGCGGCGGCGTCCTGCTGCTCGCCGTTATCGCCAGCATATTGCCACCGGTGGCGATCATTCCGGTTCACGGCCTAGTTCAGGCCGGCGCCAACGGCCATCGCACCCTGCTCACCCGGCAGCACGTCGACCGCCGCCTGTTCACCGATTTTCTGCTCGGCGCAACCCTGGGGGCGGCCCTGGCGAGCTTGGTGGTGGTGCAGTTACCGGTGGCTGCGATCCAACTGAGCATCGCCCTGTTCGTGCTTTATCTGACCTGGGGGCCACGGCTCCAATCCAAACACCTCACTGGCTGGCGCTTTCGCCTGGCTGCAGCGCTGACCACACTTACCTCCATGTTTGTTGGCGCCAGCGGTCCGCTGGTGGCGGCGTTCGCCAAACAGGCCTCGGACGACCGCCATCGCCGCATCGCCAACTTTTCAGCCTGCATGAGCGTGCAGCACGGATTCAAGCTGTTGGTATTCGGCTGGCTCGGGTTTGCCTTCGCCGACTGGCTGGGGCTGGTGCTGATGATGATCGCCTCCGGTCTGGCGGGCACCTGGATTGGCCTGCACCTGCTGGCAAAAATGAGCAACCGGTTGTTCGACCGCGGCTTCAAGCTGGTGCTGACCCTGCTGGCGGTGCGACTGCTCTACAGCGCCCTCACCAGCCTGGCAGGCTGACTCAGAGATCAAACGTGAATGTTTCGCCGGCCTGCTCAGCAAAAACCTGTTCGAGAAAGGGGCCCAGCTTACGGCCATCGCTATCTCGCACCCACTGCCCCTCTGCCCCATCATAGTCGAAATGAAATCCGCCGCTGACGGCTGCGACCCAAAGCTGACGCACCGGCACCTGCCGGGTAAAGATCACTTGCGAGCCATTCTCGCAGCGCACGGTCAAAACTCCTCCCGAGGTTTCCGGATCCAGGTCGCTCTCGGCCTCGTCCAGGACCTCCTCGATCGCCATCAGGGTATCGTCTACCAGTGCATTAAATTCACTCTCGGTCATCGCCTGTCTCGACACTGCAAAATTAGGGACTGCCTAGTATAAGGCACAATGGGCAAGGCGTAACCCAGCCGCTATAATGGCCCGTTCGATTGGACCACGACTCGGAGTAGTGCTATGCGCAGGCTGGCCATCACAGTATTGGGACTCGCCCTGCTCGCCGGTTGCGGGCAAAAAGGCGACCTTTTCCTACCGCCGCCCGCACCGCCTGCCGAGTCGGCAACCACAGGCAGTTAAATGGATAGTTTCAATTACCGCGACGGCCAGCTGTTTGGCGAAGATGTGCCCCTGGCCCAGATTGCGGAGGCGTTCGGCACCCCCACCTACGTCTACTCCCGAGAGACCCTGGAGCGGCATTACCAGGCCTACGCGCGCGCGCTGGGCACACACCCGGGATTGATCTGTTACGCGGTCAAAGCCAACTCCAACCTGGGCGTACTGAATGTGCTCGCCCGCCTGGGCGCCGGTTTCGACATCGTCTCCGGGGGCGAGCTAGAGCGCGTGCTCAAGGCCGGGGGCGACCCGGCCCGGGTGGTCTTTTCCGGCGTTGCCAAGCGGCCCGATGAAATGGCACGTGCGCTGGAAGTGGGCATTCACTGTTTCAACGTGGAGTCGAGCGCCGAGCTACAGCGGCTTAACCAGGTCGCCGGGGAAGTCGGCACCCGGGCCCCGGTCTCTTTGCGGGTCAACCCGGATGTGGACGCCAAGACCCACCCCTACATCTCCACCGGTCTCAAGGAGAACAAGTTCGGCATCGCCATTGAGGAGGCCCTCACGGTCTACCGCCAGGCCGCCGCACTGGAGCACTTGGAGGTAGTCGGGCTGGACTGCCATATCGGCTCCCAGCTGACCGAACTCGCCCCCTTCCTCGACGCTCTCGACCGTATGCTGGCGCTGGTCGACCAACTGGGCCTGGAAGGCATCCATATCCGCCACCTGGACCTCGGCGGCGGCCTGGGCGTGCGTTATACCGACGAAACCCCTCCGGATCCCTCGGATTACATGACGGCGGTCGTCAGCAAGCTGGGGACTCGCCCCCTTGAACTGATCCTCGAACCCGGGCGCTCCATCGCCGCCAATGCGGGCGTCTTGCTGACCCGGGTGGAGTATCTCAAGCCCACCGCCCACAAGAACTTCGCCATCATCGACGGCGCCATGAATGACCTGCTGCGTCCGGCCCTCTACGGCGCCTACCAAGAGATCGTGCCGGTTCAGCAAAAAGCCGACGACGGCGAATCGAGCCAGGAGTGGGACTTGGTAGGCCCGGTCTGCGAAACCGGGGATTTCCTGGGCAAGGACCGCCGTCTCAACCTGGCGCCCGGCGACCTGCTGGCGGTGCGCTCTGCCGGCGCCTACGGCTTCACCATGAGCTCCAATTACAACACCCGCGCCCGCGCCGCCGAAGTGATGGTGGACGGGGACAAAGTGCACCAGGTCCGCGCCCGCGAAACCTTGGACCAGTTGCTCCAGGGCGAGCAACAACTGCCGGACTGACGGAAACCTGCATGCAGATACGCTTTACCAAAATGCACGGGCTGGGCAACGACTTTGCGGTCCTGGACCTGATCACCCAGCGGCTGCGCCTGGATAAGGAACGGGTGCAGCGACTGGCTGACCGCCACTTCGGCATCGGCTTCGATCAGTTGCTGGTGGTCGAGGCCCCCACCCAGCCGGACATGGATTTCCGTTACCGCATCTTCAACGCCGATGGCAGCGAAGTGGAACACTGCGGCAACGGCGCCCGCTGTTTTGCCCGGTTCGTCACCGACAAGCGCCTGACCGGCAAATCCACCATCGCCGTAGAAACAGCCAAAGGGCCGATCTACCTGACCCTCGTCGGTCGTGACCATGTGCGCGTCGACATGGGCAAGCCGGTGTTGAGCCCGGCCGCGGTCCCCTTTGTCGCCGATGCCGAGGCCCACAGCTACACCCTGGCCGTGCAGTCCGAGCAGGTGGAGATCAGCGTTATCTCCATGGGCAACCCCCACGGGGTGCTGGTGGTCGACAGCGTCGATCAGGCGCCGGTCGAGCGCCTGGGCCCCCTGCTGGAGTCCCACCCGCGCTTTCCGCGAAAAGCCAATATCGGTTTTATGGAGATCGTCAACCGCCGCAACATCCGCTTGCGGGTATTTGAACGCGGCGCCGGGGAGACCCTGGCCTGCGGCACCGGCGCCTGCGCGGCGGTGGTCGCCGGGCGGCTGCGCGAGCTTCTGGACGACCGGGTCAAAGTGCAACTCCCGGGCGGCCAACTGGAAATCCACTGGGCCGGCCCCGGCCAGCCGGTCGTCATGACCGGGCCCGCCACCACCGTTTTTGAAGGCCAGATCCACATCTGACCCAGCCCGAGCAGCAGACAGTACCTATGAGTAATAATCAACCCGCCAACACCCTTCCCGACGCCGCCCAGGTGGCCGAGTTCTTAAAACAGCACCCCGACTTTTTCACCCACCACCAGGGGCTGCTGGGAAGCCTGCGTATTCCCCACGCCAGCGGAGGTGCTATCTCACTGGTGGAGCGCCAGACCAGCCTGCTGCGGGAGCAGAACCGGGAGATGCGCAGCCAGCTGAATGAGTTGCTGGACGCGGCACGACAGAACGACCTGCAGTTTGAACGCACCAAGCGCCTGATCCTGGCGATGCTCGAAGCCCACAACCTGGACGAGTTGGTGATGGCGGTGGACGAAGGGCTTTGCCAGGATTTTAACGGCGACCTGACCCGCATCATCCTGTTTGACGAGCACCAGCGGATCACCGGCAACCACCTCAAGTGCCTGCCGCCCGCTGAAGCCGAAACCCAGGTCGCCGAGCTCACCGAGAGCGACTGGGCCATCTGCGGCAGCCTCACCGAGCCCCAGCGCCGCTTTCTGTTTGATGACCGGGCCGACAAGGTGCTCTCGGCGGCTGTAGTCCCCCTGGTCAAGGGGCGTAACCTGGGGCTGCTCGCCATCGGCAGTTTCGAGGCCAACTACTTTCACAGCAGCATGGGCACCCTGTTTCTCAACTACGTTGGCGAAGTGCTGAGCCGGGTGCTGTTTCGCCTGAGCCGGGACGACGCTTAGGCCTTTCCAGTGAGCGGCTTAAGCGCCTGGATTGACGATTTTATCGACCACCTGGCCGCGGAGCGGCAGCTTTCGCCGCACACACTCAGCAACTACCGTCGCGACCTGGACCGGTTAGCCCAGACCCTGGAGGCGGAGGCGCTAAACGAGTGGTCGGCGCTGACCACCCGCGGCCTGCGACGTCACATCGCCGGTCTCCACGGTGTCGGCCTGGGCGGGCGTACCCTGCAACGCCACCTTTCCAGCGCCCGCTCTTTTTTCAACTTTCTCCTGCGCGAGGGCCGCGTCACCCATAACCCGGCCCTGGGAGTCTCCGCGCCCAAGGCATCGAGACCTTTACCCAAGACCCTCGATGCCGATCAGCTCAACCACCTGCTCGAGCAACCTGTGGAAGGCCCCCTGGCCTGTCGCGACCACGCCATGCTGGAGCTCTTCTACTCCTGCGGGCTGCGCCTGGCCGAACTGGTCGGGCTCGACCTGGGCGATATCGATTTTCGCGACGCGAGCCTGCGCGTGATGGGTAAGGGGCGCAAGGGCCGCCAGTTGCCCATCGGCGCCAAGGCCCTTAAAGCTCTGGATCGCTGGCTCGATGAGCGCGATGCGCTGGCGTCCCCGGAGCAACAGGCGCTTTTCGTCAGCCGTCAGGGGCGGCGGCTGAGTCAGCGCAGCGTGCAGCTCCGGCTGCAGCGCTGGGGCCTGCAGGTGGGCCACGCCGGCCATCTCCACCCCCATCGGCTGCGCCACTCATTTGCCAGTCACCTGCTTGAATCCAGCGGCGACCTGCGCGCGGTCCAGGAGCTCCTGGGTCATGCCGATATCTCCACCACCCAAATCTATACCCACCTGGACTTTGGCCACCTGGCGGATGTCTACGACCGCGCCCATCCTCGGGCCAAGAAGCAACGATGATCCGCGTCGTCACCTTTGATCTCGACGACACCCTCTGGGCCGTCGCCCCGGTCATCGAGCGTGCCAACCGCGAACTCTACACCTGGCTCGACGAGCAGGCGCCCCTGTTCACCCGCCGCTGGCAACCGGAAGACTTCGACAGCCTGCGCAGAGAGGTGGTCCGAGAACACCCGGAGTGGGCCCACAGCGTCACCGCGATCCGCCTGGGCGTGCTGCGCAAAGGACTGCGCGCCAGCGGTTACAGCCCGCACGACACAGAGCATCTAGCCGAGGCCGCCTTCACTCACTTTCTCAACGCCCGCAATCAGGTGGAGTTCTTCCAACACGCCCTTGCCATGCTCACCCACCTGGGTCAGCGCTACCAACTGGGCGCCCTCAGCAACGGCAATGCCGATATCGAAAAGGTGGGGCTGGGAGAGTACTTCGACTTCTGCTTCAATGCCGACCAGGTCGGCCGAGCCAAGCCGGATCCGCTGATGTTTGAACAGATGCTGCGCTTTACCGGGGCCGAGCCCACCGAGGTGGTGCATGTCGGCGACCACCCCGAGCACGACATCCTGGGCGCCCAGAACGCCGGCATCCACAGTCTCTGGGTCAACTTCGAGCGCCAACCCTGGCCGGGGGCAAAACCGCCGAGCCTAGAGGTGCACTGCCTGAGCGATATTCCGGCGGCGATTGAAGCCCTCGCCAACCAGGCGCCGACGCAGGGATCAGGCGCCGACGGCTAGCTCAGGCAAGGAACAGCTCAAGCAGGTCGTTGAGAAAGCGCCGGCCTCGCTCGCTGGGCTGCAGCCTGTCCGGCCGGTTTTCCAGCAGCCCCAACGCCCTCGCCCGGTCCAACCCCGGCTTCAGGTCTGCCAAAGGGCTCCCGGTCCGGCGCGGATACAGGTCCGCCTCAACCCCCTCGCTCAATCGCAGCGCGTTCATCATGAATTCCAACGGCAGCTCGTCACGACTCAACACCTGCTCCCCTACCGGCTGGAGCCCGCCCATATAGGCTTTGGGCTGGCGCGGCTTCCAGCGTCTGCGGATACTGCCGGTGCGGATATCGGTAAGCTTGCCGTGCGCCCCGGCGCCGATGCCCAGGTAATCACCGAAACGCCAGTAATTGAGGTTATGCCGACAGCGTTCATCGCCGCCGCGGCTGTAGGCGGAAACTTCGTACTGGGCATAACCCCGCTCCGCCAGAAGGGCCTGACCACGATCCTGAATGGTCCACAAGGCCTCGTCCTCGGGCAAATTCGGCGGACGGCTGTAAAACTCGGTATTGGGCTCCAGGGTCAGCTGATACCAGGAGAGATGGCCCGGGTCCAGGGCCAGCGCCTGCTCCAAGTCGCCCAGAGCCATGGCGGGCGTCTGCTGCGGCAGGCCGTGCATCAGGTCGAGATTGAGTCGCTCAAAGCCAATTCGCTGCGCCGCCTGCACCGCCTGCAGCGCCTCCGCGCCGCTGTGCACACGGCCCAGTCGCCGCAGGCTGTCGTCCGCAAAACTCTGGATACCGAGGGATAGGCGGTTGATTCCCACCGCTCGGTACGCCTCGAACCGCGCCTGTTCAAAGGTACCGGGGTTGGCCTCGAGGGTGATCTCCTGATCACGAACCCCGGGGAAGCGCTCCTCGATTCCATCGAGCAGCCGCCGGTAAAATTCGGCACTCATCAGGCTGGGGGTGCCGCCGCCGATAAAAATACTGGATAACGGACGCCCGCCGGCTTCCCGCGCCTCGGCTTCCAGGTCCTGCAGCAGGGCCGCGAGGTAATCATCTTCGGGAAGGTCTCCCCGTTGAGCGTGGGAGTTGAAGTCACAGTAGGGGCATTTGCGCACACACCAGGGCACATGCACGTAAAGCCCAAGGGGCGGCAAGAGCGCCGCCCCGTCCTGGCTGACCATGACTTAGACCTGGCGCGCTTGCAGGCGCCGAACCAATTCCGCCACCGCCTGGCCGCGATGGCTCAGCCGGTGCTTTTGCGCCGGGTCCAGCTCGGCGCTGTGGCAGCGGTGTTCGGGCACGTAGAACAGCGGATCATAACCGAAGCCGTTTGCCCCCTTGGGGGCGAGGGCGATACGCCCCTCCCAAGTCCCCTGACAGATCAGCGGGGTGGGGTCCTCGGCATGGCGCAAAAATACCAACAGGCACTGGAAACGGGCGGTACGCTGCTCCTCGGGCACCCCTTCCAGGGCTTCGAGCAACTTGGCGTTGTTATCGGCATCGGTGGCGCCGGGACCGGCGTAACGGGCGGAATAGATTCCGGGCGCACCTTTGAGCACATCCACCTCAAGGCCGGAGTCATCGGCCAGGGCAGCCAGGCCAGTGCAGCGGCTTGCGTGACGGGCCTTGATCAGGGCATTCTCCACGAAGCTCAGCCCGTGCTCTTCAATATCGGCGACCCCAAGCTCGACCTGGGGCAGCACTTCCCACTCCAGCGGGCCGAGCACCTGGTTGAATTCTTTCAGTTTTCCCCGGTTGCCACTGGCCAGTACAATCTTTTGCATAAATCCTTAATCGGCGTAGAAGTGTTGTCTGAAGCTGATCTCATACGCGGATGAGGTCGGTGCCGGCACCACCTTGAGGTCAAAGCTCAGTATTTCGTCGTTGGTGAAGCGGAAATCGGCGATATAGTACACTGCCTCTCCCTCTTCGATCTCTTTGAACTCGAGGTCCTGCACCTGCCCCATCAGGTTCTTGAGGGTCCCGACCACGTTGGCCCGGACCGGCTTCTTGCCGTTGTCCCCCACCTGCAGCACCGCCACGTTCAGCAGCGCGCCGTATTTGCTGCGCTGAATGTTGTAGGCCTGGGCCACTTCGGGCGGCAGGAAGCTGCTGTTAAAGGCGTTGTAGTGGACTTCGTAGTCATCGAAGGGCTGGAACTGCTCGGCGTGTACCGCGCTCCCCGCCCCCATTCCGAACAGAACCAGAACGGCGGCAGCCAGACGGGTCAGTCGCATAAAGCTTCTCCTTGAACGCTGCGGTGACCGCCCCGCGGGCTATCGGGTCACCCGATAGATAGCGATTTCTCCCAACATATTGGGCCACAGCCGGTTGGACCAGCGATTGCGGTGACGGCTGTCGACCACGGTCCGCTCCACGATATGGATGTTCTTCTGCCAACAAAGCTCTTCGAAGTCATTGAAAGTACAGAAGTGTATGTTGGGCGTGTCATACCAAGTATAGGGGAGAAATTTCGAAACCGGCATCTTTCCCCGAAAGGCCAAGTAGAAGCGTGCGCGCCAGTGGCCGAAGTTGGGAAAGGTCACGATGGTCTCCTTGCCGATCCGCAACATCTCCTCCAGAACCCGGTCGGGACGATGCACGGCCTGCAACGCCTGGGTCATCACCACCACGTCGAAACTGTTGTCCTTGAAGTTCCCCAGCCCCTTGTCCAGGTCCTGCTCAAGCACGTTGACCCCAGCTTCGATGCAGGCGGTGATGTCGTGCGGATCGATTTCCAGGCCATAGCCCTGGACACCCTTGTGACGAGTAAGAAAACTGAGCAATTCGCCCCGTCCGCAGCCCAGGTCCAGCACCCGGGCGCCGGGCTTGATCCACTCCTGAATAATCTCCAGATCCGCACGCATCAGTTGTCCTCCGTCCCCGGAATATCCCGCGCCACCCGCTGCATATAGCCCCGAAAAATATCCATGTAGCGCGGAATCGGCATCAGGAAGGCATCGTGGCCCTGGGGTGCATCCACCTCGGCGTAACTGACCGGCTTACCCGCCGCGGCCAGAGCATCGACGATCTCCCGCGAGCGCTCCGGCGAAAAGCGCCAGTCCGTGGTGAACGACACCACGAGGAACTGGCAGCGGGTTCGCTCCAGGGCACTGACCAGGTCGTCCCCGTACTCGGCGGCCGGGTCGTAGTAATCCAGGGCTTTAGTCATCAACAGGTAGGTGTTGGCATCAAAACTCCGGGAAAAGGTCTCCCCCTGGTAGCGCAGGTAGCTTTCGACCTCAAAATCGGCATCGTAGTCAAAACTCAGCTTGCCGCCACGCAGCTCGCGGCCGAATCTCGCCCCCATGGCATCATCAGACAGGTAGGTGATATGGCCGACCATGCGCGCCAGCATCAGGCCCTGCTTGGGGTAGGTGTCGTGATCCTGGTAGCGCCCCCCGAGGAACTCAGGATCTTTGCTGATGGCGTGCCGCGCCACCTCGTTAAAGGCAATATTCTGGGCCGACAACTTGGGCGCGGAAGCAATCACCAGACAGTGTCGCAGCCGTTCGGGAAAGTCGATTGCCCACTGCATGGCCTGCATGCCACCCAGGCTGCCGCCGACCACCGCCGCCCACTGCCTGATACCCAGGCGGTCCGCCAGGCGGGCCTGGCTGGCAACCCAGTCCCGCACCGTTACCATGGGAAAGTCCGGCCCGTAGCGCTCCCCCGTCTCCGGGTTGATGCTGTCAGGACCGGTGCTGCCGTGGCAACCGCCCAGGTTGTTGAGCGCCACTACGAAGAAGCGATCGGTGTCGATTGGCTTGCCCGGACCAACCGCCGAGTCCCACCAGCCGGGCTTGCGGTCCTCGGGACTGTGGTAGCCGGCCACGTGGTGGTTACCACTCAGAGCATGACAGATAAGGACGGCATTGGAGCCTTCGCTGTTAAGGGCGCCGTAGGTCTCAACCACCAGATCATAACTGGACAGGCTGCGGCCACAGGTGAGGAGCAAGGGCTCGTTGAAATGGAAGGTCTGGGGCTCGACCAAACCGACCGAATCGGCGGGAAAATCGTGGGGCATCAGTCTACTCGAAGCAAAAATACGGACAGAACGGGAGCATCGGCGTCGCGCCTTACATGTCGTACAGCAGCCTGATCTCGTAATAGCCCATGGTCAGTCGTCCCTTGTGATCCCCAACTCCGGCGGCACCCTGGAAGGATGCTGGATCCGCACCTGCTTGCGCCGACTCCGCTCACCGCTGACAATTTCAACGGCTTGGCGGCCGACACCAAAGGCCTTGGCCATAAAGCGAATCAACTGAGCATTGGCCTGGCCATCCACCGGCGGTGCGCTGAGCCGTATCTTAACACTGTCACCGTGCAGCCCGGCAATCTCGTCACGGGAGGCCCGCGGCTGCAGATAGCAGGCAAGGTAGAGGTCCTCCCCCTGCCAGCGGCCCGGCCCGCTCATCAGATAATGCGGTGCAACTGCAGCTGGATCACCTGGATCACCAGAAAAATCAGGATCGGCGACAGATCCAGGCCGCCGATGGGGGGCACCACCTTACGGGCCAGGTTGAAGACCGGCTCACACAGCTGGTTGATCAGCTGCGGCGCCGGGTGGTAGCTGTTGGGCGCCACCCAGCTGATGATGACCGAGGCAATCACCGCGTAGAAATAGATATCCAGAATGTTGCTCAGCAGGCCCACCAGGGACACAACCAGCAGGCTGACCGGCTCGGGGAAACCGCCGCGCAGGCCAAACAGCAGACCGAAGGTCAGCATCTTCACCAACAGGGCCAGGACCAAGGCAGAAAAGTCCCGCCCGGCCAGTCGCGGCAGCAGCTTCTGCAGTGGTGACACCGGGGGCTGGGTCAGCTTGTAGACAGCCTGGGAGATGGGATTGTAGAAGTCCGCCTGGGCCATCTGCAGGAGAAAGCGCAGAATCACCAGGAAAACGTAAAACTCCCCCAGTGTACGGATGATCAGGCTTAAAGTGTCGTGTCCCATTGAGCAGAAATCTCCGGTTATGCTGCCAAGCCATTGAAAGCGAGGGTCCTATAATAGGGGCGCGCGGGGGGCTTTTCCACCGTTCAGCCCCGCCCCAGCTCCTCAGCCATCTCCCGGGCCCGCTCGACACAATCCTGCATCGCCTTCTCCACCAGGGGCTCGAGCCCCCCGGCCTGAAACGCCTTGATCGCCCGCTCGGTGGTACCGTTGGGCGAGCACACCCGCCGGCGCAATTCTGCCGGTGTCAGATCGCTTTGCTGCGCCATTCGGGCCGCTCCCAGTGCCGTCTGCAGCGTCAGTTGGGCACTCACTTCGTCACTCAACCCCAGTTTCTGGCCGGCGGCGATCATCGCCTCCATAAACAGGAAATAGTAGGCCGGGCCACTGCCAGACACCGCGGTCACCGCATCCAGCAGCGCCTCCTCCTCCACCCAGACAGTCAAGCCGACTGCCTTCATCACCCGCTCTGCCTGTTGCTTTTGCAGCGTGCTGGCGGCCGCGTTGGCGTAAAGCCCGCTGGCGCCGCTCTGCACCAGCGACGGCGTGTTGGGCATGCAGCGCACCAGCGCGGTATCGCGCCCCAGCCACTGCTCCAAGCTGGAGCAGAGGACGCCGGCGGCCACCGACACCACCAGCGGCTTTGTCTCGGCAATAGCCTCACGCAGGGAGACGCACAGATCCTTGAACATCTGCGGCTTGACCGCCAGCACCACCACCTCGGCGACGCGCACCGCCGCTTCGTTGTCGGTGGTCACCTGGACGCCCCAATCGGCATGCAGGCGCTCCAGCTTGTCCGCGGAGCGGGCCGTGGCCCAGATACGCCGGGGGGGATAACCATTGGCCAGCAGGCCACCGATAATCGCCGAAGCCATGTTGCCGACACCGATAAATGCCAGCACGGGGTAAGAGTTCTGTCCAGTCACGGTGTGTTCCTTCTGGGTTGGGAGTTTCTGGCGACCGTTCGCTAGTCACGCGCCCCGAAAAGGGCGGTGCCAATACGCACCAGGGTCGAGCCTTCAGCGATCGCCGCATCCATATCACCGCTCATGCCCATGGAGAGGGTATCCATGGTCGGCGCCTGGGGCTTGAGCCGCTCCTGCAGCTGGCGCAGCTGGGAAAAGGCATGGCGCTGGGCCGCCTGTTCCGTTTCCGGCCGGGGAATGGCCATGAGGCCGCGCAGCATCAGGTTGGGCAGTTTGACGATCGCCTCCGCCAGCGCCGGCGCTTCATCAGGCGTAACCCCGGCCTTGTTCGCCTCTCCACTGATGTTTACCTGCAGGCAGACGTTCAAAGGCGGCAGGCCGACAGGACGCTGTTCGCTCAGGCGGCGGGCAATTTTGAGCCGGTCGATGCTGTGGACCCAGTCGAAATGCTCGGCCACGGCCCGGGTCTTGTTGGACTGCAGGGGACCGATGAAATGCCATACCAGGTCAAGGTCGGTCAGCTGCGCCATTTTATCCAGCGCGTCCTGCAGGTAGTTCTCACCGAAATCCCGCTGCCCCGCGGACGCCGCCTCGCGGACCATTCGCGCCGGCTTGGTTTTGCTGACCGCCAGCAGGCGCACCGCCCCTTCCGGGCGGCCTGCGCGAAGCTCTGCTTCTCTGATCAGGGTCAACGTTCGAGAAATATTCTCTGTTATGCTAAACATCTCGTTTTCAGGGGTCATCAGCCACCCGGGTGGTTGGGGGGGCCCAACTTTATTTGATTGCGTTTACAGGGTCCAGCGGTGCCATGGATATTACAGAGCTTCTAACTTTCAGCGTGCAGCAGAACGCCTCTGACCTGCATATTTCCGCCGGCATGCCCCCCATGATCCGGGTGGACGGGGACATGCGCCGGATCAAGATGCCTTCGCTGGATCACAAGCAGGTCCATTCGCTGATCTACGACATTATGAACGATAAGCAGCGCAAGGACTTTGAGGAGTTCTTCGAGACGGACTTCTCGTTCGAGGTACCGGGCCTGGCCCGTTTCCGGGTCAACGCCTTCAACCAGAACCGCGGCGCCGGCGCGGTCTTTCGGACCATCCCCACCGAGATCCTGTCGATGGAAACCCTTGGCATGGGCAAGGTGTTCCAGGACCTGTCGGAGCGCCCCCGGGGACTGGTGCTGGTGACCGGCCCGACCGGCTCCGGTAAGAGCACCACCCTGGCGGCCATGGTCGACTACGTCAACGACACCCGAAACGACCATATCCTCACCATCGAGGACCCGATCGAATTCGTCCACACCAGCAAGAAGTGCCTGGTGAACCAACGGGAAGTGCACCGCGACACCCTGGGGTTTGCCGAAGCGCTGCGCTCGGCCCTGCGGGAAGACCCGGACATCATCCTGGTGGGCGAGATGCGTGACCTCGAGACAATCCGCCTGGCCCTGACCGCGGCCGAAACCGGCCACCTGGTATTCGGCACCCTGCACACCACCTCCGCCGCCAAGACCATCGACCGGATCATCGATGTGTTCCCGGCGCAGGAGAAAGCGATGGTGCGCTCCATGCTGTCCGAATCGCTGGAAGGGATCATCTCCCAGACCCTGCTGAAAAAGCCCAAGGGCGGCCGGGTCGCGGCCCACGAGATCATGGTCGGCACCCCCGCCATCCGCAACCTTATTCGCGAAGACAAGGTCGCGCAGATGTACTCCGCCATTCAGACCGGCGCCGCTTTCGGGATGCAGACCATGGACCAGTGCCTGCAGAACCTGATGCAGAAAGGACTGATCTCCCGCGAGGCGGCGCGCGAGAAGGCGAAGATGCCGCAGAATTTCTGATTCGGTTATCATAGGCCCGGTACCCGGCTCACGACCGGGGTCCGGCTTCCCGAGGAGCCGGGGGGCACACAGCCCCGCGACCCTCTAGGTTTACAACATTGAAGGTAATGTCGTGGATTTCACCCAGCTGTTGAAAGTCATGGTCGAGCGGGACGCGTCCGACCTCTTCGTCACCGCCGGCGCCCAGCCCAGCATCAAGGTGGACGGGACCCTCAAGCCCCTGACCCGCGACGCGCTCACCCCCTCCCAGGCGCGAGGCCTCACCTACGCCACCATGAACGACATGCAGCAGAGCGAGTTCGAGGCCAAGCACGAGTGCAACTATGCCATCAGCGCGCCGGGCATCGGCCGTTTCCGGGTCAGCGCCTTCTTCCAGCGCAACTCCCCGGGCATGGTGCTGCGCCGAATCAAGAACGAAATCCCCAGCATGGACGAACTGCGCCTGCCGCCGATCATCAAGGATCTGGCCATGGGCAAACGCGGGCTGATCCTCTTCGTGGGCGGCACCAGCACCGGTAAGTCCACCTCGCTGGCCTCGATGATCGATTACCGCAACCAGAACAGCAAAGGCCACATCATCTGCATCGAGGACCCCATCGAGTTCATCCACGACCACAAGAAGTGCATCATCACCCAGCGCGAGGTGGGTCTGGATACCGACAGCTTTGAGGTAGCCCTGAAGAACACCCTGCGCCAAGCGCCCGACGTCATTCTGATGGGGGAGATTCGCAGCAAGGACACCATGGGCTACGGCCTGCAGTTCGCCGAAACCGGCCACCTCTGCCTTGCCACCCTGCACGCCAACAACGCCAACCAGGCGCTGGACCGGATCGTCAGCTTCTTCGACGCCGATCACCACAACCAGTTGTGGATGGATATGTCCCTCAACCTCAAGGCGATCGTCGCCCAGCAGCTGCTGCCCACCTCCGACGGCAAGGGCCGCGTCGCCGCCATCGAGGTGCTGCTGAACACGCCCCTGGTCTCCGACCTGATCCGCAAGGGCCAGGTTCACGAGCTCAAGGAGCTGATGAAAAAGTCCACCAACGTGGGCATGCAGACCTTCGACCAGGCCCTCTACAACCTCTTTGAGGAGGGCAAAATCACCTACGAAGACGCCTTGGCCCACGCGGATTCGGCCAACGACCTGCGCCTGATGATCAAGCTCTCGGCCGAAACCAACCCGGAATTGCAGAGCCGCATCAAGGGCGGCGAGGACGGCGATATGTTCTTCCTCCAGGAAGAGGACGACTACCTCAACTTCTAACAGCGAAGGGCGTTTGCGCCCCACCCCGAAAGAAAAAAGGCGATGGAGTCATCCATCGCCTTTTTCGTATCCGCAAGGCCGTTCACTCAGGGCTGCCTGAAAACCACCCGCCCCTCCAGCAGGGTCGTCCTCACCTGCCCTTTCAGGGGCTGCCCCAGCAGCGGGCTGTTGAGCCCCCGCGAGCGTGAACTTTCTGCCGTCAGGCTCCACTCCCGTACCGGATCGAACACGCAGATGTCCGCCAGCGCGCCCTCTTTCAGCCCCTCATGGGCCAATCCCAGCACCCGGGCCGGACCGACGGTCAACCGGGCGACCAGCTGATCCAGCGTCAGCACGCCCTGCTCCACCAGCGCCAGCGCCAGGGGCAACAGGGTTTCCAGGCTACTCATACCCGGCTCGGTCGCGGCGAAGGGCGCCGCCTTGGCCGCTGCCTCATGGGGCTGGTGGTCGGAGCAGACGGCATCAACGCTCCCGCTCGCCAGACCCTGGCGCAGGCCGTCGCGATCGGCCTGCGAGCGCAGGGGGGGCAGCAGGTGGAAACGGCTGTCGAAGCCGCTCAGGTCGGCGTCGCTGAAGATCAGCTGATGCACGGCCAGGTCGCAGCTGACGCGAAGGCCGCGGGCACGGGCCTCCTCGATCATCCGCAACGAGGCGCGGGACGAGAGCTGGCCAAAATGGAGGCGGGCCCCGGTTTGTTCGGCCAGCAGCAGATGACGTGCCACATCCACGGTCTCCGCGGTTTCCGGAATCCCGGCCAGGCCGAGCCGGTCGGCGGTGGCCCCGTCGTGGGCGCAACCGCCGGCTCCCAGCCCCGGATCCTGCGCCTGCACCATGACCAGCAGGTCGTGGGTGGCGGCATATTCCAGGCAGCGCATCAGGGTGCGGTTGCTGGGCAGTGGCCGGCGGGCATTGGTGAAGGCCACACAGCCAGCTTCCTTAAGCGCCACCATGTTGCTCAGTTGCTCGCCCTCCAGCCCCCGGGTGAAAGCCCCCAGGGGCAGCACCCGGCAATAGCCCGCCTCGGCGGCCCGGTCCAGAATCAGCTGCACCACGGCGGGGGTGTCGATAACCGGCTGAGTCAGGGGCGGACAGCACAGAGTGGTGACCCCGCTGGCGGCAGCGGCGGCGGTTTCGGTTTCGATCGTGCCCTTCTGGGTCAGTCCCGGCTCACGCAGGTGCGCCTGCAGATCGATAAAGCCGGGCGCGACCACGCAACCCTCGGCCTCGACAACCTCCTCGACCTCAAACCCCGCCGGGTGGTCGCCGATGGCCACGACCCGGCCGGCTTGAAGAAAGAGGTCCTGATGGGCGTCGACCCCGTTAAAGGGGTCGACCAGCCGTCCACCCCGAATGTGAATGTTCATGGATTGCGTCTGTTGATTGATCACCGGAGGATTCACTCGCCTGCTGTACCGTTTCGACTATTCATTGAGGTGTTCGGTGGTTTGACCGCTCACCGCCATCGACATCACCGCCATGCGGGTGGCAACGCCGTAACCGACCTGCTTAAGAATCAGCGACTGGCTGCCATCGGCCACCTCGGATTCAATCTCCACCCCGCGGTTGATCGGGCCGGGGTGCATCACGATCGCGTCCGGCTTAGCCTGCGCCAGACGCTCTCGGGTCAGACCATAAAGTTTGTAGAATTCACTCTGGCTCGGCAGAAAGGCGCTGGCCATGCGCTCGGTCTGCAGCCGCAGCATGATCACCACATCCACGTCACGCAGGCCCTGGCCCAGGTCATAGTAAACCCGCGCCCCCAGCTCTTCGATGTGCTTGGGCAGCAGCGTCTTGGGGCCGATCACCCTGACCTCTCCGGCTCCCAGGGTATTGAGGGCGTGAATCTGGGAGCGAGCCACCCGGGAGTGCAGGATATCGCCGACAATGGCCACCTTCAGCGCCCCGAAGTCGCCCTTGTGACGGCGGATGGTCTGCATGTCCAGCATCGCCTGGGTAGGGTGGGCATGACGACCGTCGCCGGCGTTGATTACCGCCACCCGCGGGGTGACGTGCTGAGCGATGAAGTGGGCCGCACCGCTGTCGGGATGGCGGACCACGAACATGTCGCTGTGCATGGCCTGCAGGTTGCGCAGCGTGTCCATCAGGGTCTCCCCCTTGGAGGTCGCCGAGGTGCTGATATCCAGGTTGAGTACGTCGGCGGACAGTCGTTTGGCCGCGAGCTCAAAGGTACTGCGGGTACGGGTGCTGTTTTCAAAGAAGAGGTTAACCACGGTGCTACCGCGCAGCAGGGGAACCTTTTTTACCGCCTGATCGCTCATGTCCACAAAGGAGTCGGCCGTATCGAGAATCTCGGTGAGCAGCTCACGGCTCAACCCTTCGGTGGTCAGGAAGTGGCGCAGTTGGCCGCGCCGGTTCAGTTGCAGCTTGGCAAGATCACAAGGCTGATTCATGGTGTCGGGTCCGAAAACGGGGTAAAAGGGTCAGCGGTTTTTTTCCTGCAGCTCCAGCCGCAGCGGCTCGGGCCCGGTCAGTTTCAGTTGCTGACCGGGGTCGAGGTTCAGGCTGCGCCCCACCACGTCTGCGCGAATCGGCAGCTCCCGCGCCTCCAGGTCCACCAGGGCCACCAGCGTCACCGACGCCGGGCGACCGTAGTCAAAGAGCTCGTTCAGGCCTGCCCGAATGGTCCGTCCGGTCATCAGCACATCGTCCACCAGCACGATATGACGCCCTTCCACCGCCTCGTTCAGTGCCGAGGGCCGCACCTTCGGGTTCAGCCCGATGCGGGTAAAGTCATCGCGGTAAAAGCTGATGTCCAGCACGCCCACCGGGCTGCTCGGCTCCAGCGCCTGGTGAAGGCGTTCTGCGAGCCAGACGCCGCCGGTGCGAATGCCCACCAGCAGTGGGTTGTCTATCTGGCGTTGGTCCAGGTAGGCGCGAAGCTGCTGCTGGATACTCTCCAGCAAAGGCTCGACAGCGAGGGTTTCGGACATTACTACTCCTCTAATTTGTCCTGACTGTTGCGCAGGGAGGGCTCCCGGAACCAGCTCTCGAGAATCAGCTGGGCGGCCATGCCATCCATCGAATGGGTCTTGAAGTCGGCGCGCCCGCCGCGGGCCAGGTGGATCCCCTTGGCCTCGTGACTGGTCAGGCGTTCGTCCATCAGGTAAGCGATCAGTTGGTAACGGGCCTGGAGCCGGTTGGCGAATTTACGCGCCCGGAAGGACATCTCGCACAGGGAACCGTCCATGTTAAGGGGCAGGCCCACCACCAGGTGTTGCGGCTGCCATTCTGCGATCAACGCATCCAGCGCCTCCCAGGCCGGGACGCCATCGCGGGCCGATACCGGGGCCAGCGCGGTGGCCGTCGCGGTGACCTGCTGGCCGACCGCCACACCGATACGGCGAGTGCCGAAATCAAAGGCTAATATCAATCCGCTTTCCGTTGTCCCTGCGCCAAATTCAGCCGTGCCCGGATTGCGAGGTCAGCAGGTCAAGATTGACCCCAAGCTTCGAGGCTGCCGCCTCGAGTCGCTCCGGCGCCGCGGTGGCGAAGATTATATCCAAATCGGCGGGGCAACTTAACCAGGCATTGTCGCTCATTTCCTGTTCCAGCTGGCCGGCGCCCCAACCGGCATAGCCCAGCGCGATCAGATACTGATCCGGCCCCTTGCCGGCACCAATGGCTTCGAGAATATCAAGGGAAGTGGTCAGGTGGAGGTCAGCGTTGATCTCGTAGGTGGAGTTCCACGCTCGCCCGCAGGGCCGGTGAAGCACGAAGCCGCGCTCCCCCTGCACGGGACCGCCGGCGTAAACCGGCATCTCGGGCCTGGCCAGCGCCTCGACGTCGATCTCAAGGTGACCCAGTATATCCTTGAGGGACAGCTCCATCGGCCGATTGATCACCAGCCCCATCGCCCCCTGGTCGCTGTGATCGCAGATATAGGTCAGCGTATGGCTGAAATTGCCGTCATTCAGGTGCGGCATGGAGATCAAAAAGTGATCGCGCAGATTAATGTCGTTCATTGAGGCTTCCATGGCCTTAGTATCGATCCCTAAACTCCGCTACACAAGTCCATTTGCGCGCCCTCAACTTCCCCCGTGCACACCAAACATTGATCTGGCGCCTAGCGTCCCCTCACCCCCTCGGTTATGCTTTGCGCTTCAGGAGGATGGCGCCGTAATATGACAAAATTGAAAGTTCTGGTCGTGGATGACGCGGCCTTTATTCGCGACATGGTGCGCAAGGCGATCCGCGCACGCTTCCCCGGCATGGAAGTGGACGAGGCGATCGACGGCCGCAAAGCCCAGAAGATCCTCAGCCGCACGAGCTATGACCTGATACTGTGCGACTGGGAGATGCCTGAAATGTCCGGCATTGAACTGCTCACCTGGCTGCGCCAGGAGCACAAGGCCGACACCCCCTTCGTCATGGTCACCAGCCGGGGGGACAAGGAAAACGTGGTCGAGGCGATCCAGGCCGGGGTGACCGACTATATCGGCAAGCCCTTTTCCAACGACAAGCTGCTGGGCAAAGTGCTCAAGGTGATGGGTAAACGTCACAGCCTCCAGGCCATGGAGGGCGGGCGACAGGTCAGCAGCGGCAATGTCGGCGACGGCTCGCTGCAGGCATTGACCGGCGGCCGCGCGGTGAAGCCGGCGGCCAAACCCGCCTCCGCACCCAAGCCCGCAGCCGGCGGCAGCGTCGCCGCACTGACCGCCAAGACCGCGAGCAAAGCCCCGCCCGCACCCAAACAGACGGCCATGAAGAGCTCGGCCCACCTGCGCTTTGGCGAGAAGACGGTTCAATGCATCGTCAAATCCATGAGCCTGAAGCAGATCATCCTGGTGTGTCGCGCCCAGGACGGCGTACCTTCGATCCTCGAGTCGGTGGTGGTGGATCTGGAGCAAGGGTCGGCCGGCGAAGACATCGCGCGGCTCAATGCCTATGTGCATCAACTGCAGGCCGCCGAGCCGACGATGGACAGCAGCCTGATCAACGTGACCACCACCTTGGTGGACCAGGATCCGGCCAAACTGTCTTACCTGTCGCGAATGATCGCCAAGGGCACCGTCAGCGGGAAATACGTTCCGGGGGCCTGATTTTAGCCCGGGCCCCGGCTTCGGGGCTCGCTTTCAACCCTTATAGACGCTCCTTCAAGCGCACTCCTCAAGCCTCGCCCAACATCCGCTCACGAAACGCCTCCAGCCCCTGCTGCACGAGGCGATAAGTACTGTCGACGTCATCGGCGATACGCCCCTCGAGCACCCCGAGCCCCTGGAGAATGTCGCGGGCCTCCTCAAAGCCGCGCTCGATGCCGGAGCCGATCAGCTCCAAAAAGCCTTCCACCTGCTCAGGCTGGGTCAGTTCCGGGTGCTGCGCCTGAAAGCGCGCCAACAACCCCGTGCTCAGACTCAGGATTCGCTCCGCCGTAGCCTGCGGCGACACGTCGAGAGCTTCCTGCCGCGTCCGCTGCAGCGCATCGGCACCCAGCGCCGGCGCCAGGGTCTCGTTGATGGCCTCGATCGCCGCGGCGTAGGTTAACGCGAGAGGCTGATTACCGGCGGCCAGGCTGACCCGCTGGCCCGCCTCCAAAACGGCGAGGTTCTGGCGCTGGACAGGGGAAAGGGTTCGTTGCGCGGGTGCGGGATTACTAGGCTGATCGCTTCGCGCCGGCGCGCTAGACCCGCTTCCCAAGGGAGTAACAGCCATCTCAAACCTCCTGAAGAGAACAGGATGCAAGTACTGATGGCTGAATTTTAGCCGAAGACGGTAGGAACCGGCCCCGACCTAACTGTTAAGGCCGAAGCGGGCGCGCTCGAATTTCCAGGTACGGATAATCTCCACCATGTCGGCATGCTTACGCAGCTCCGGCGGGAAAGGCGCAAAGGGGGCCGCCAGACGCACGATACGCCGGGCGGCGTCGTCCAGCAGTTTGTAGCCCGAGCTCTGGAGCACATCCACCCGCTCGAGAGAACCGTCCGGGCGAATCACCACCAGCAACCGCAGGTGCCCGTAAAGCTCTCGCTTCCGGGCCTCCTCGGGGTAGTTAAGGTTGCCGATGCGCTCCACCTTGCGCCGCCAGCTATCCAGGTAGGCAGCGTCGAACGCCTTGCGGGTGGAGGCCGAGTAGAGCCGCCGCACCCGCGGTTGCTTGGCGCTCTGCTGCTGGTAGAGATCCAGCTTGGCCTCAAGGCTCGCAATTTCCAGGCTGCGGGCCAACAGCGAGGTCGCCGACCCCGTCGCGGGCCTTGCCGCCGCGGCCTCCGCGTTCGCCCGGTCACTGAGCAGCGACAACGCCCGCTCGCTCTGCGTCACCACCAGCTCGCGCAGACTGCGACTCTCGGCCGGCGGTTTCGGACTGGGCTCAACCACCTCGGGCACCGGTTCCGGCGCGGGTACCGGCTGAGGCTCAAGGGCCTGTTCCTGGGCGGGAGCAGGCTGCACCCGGGGCGCCACGTCACGGGGCTGGTTGGCTTTGAAGGGGGCCACTTCCCGGGTACTTGGCAGCGTTTTCTCGGCCACGTTGCCGCTGCCCACCTGGTCGTGCTGGGCAAGGAAGTCCGCCTCTTTCGGGGCCTGCTCGCTTTCAAACTGAGCCAGAGTCACTTCCAACGTGCGGGCCACGGGCTTGGCGGTATCGGTTTTGAAACCGAGCCCCAGGATAACGATGGCGTGTACCGCAATGGCCAGAAAAACGGTAAACCCAAGGCGGTCGAAGGGCGTGATGGGACGGACCGGAGACACAGACTGCACAGCCATATGCCCCTCAGCGCTTTGCACAGCGCTCGGCGATAACATCCATCAGCCGCCCGGCGATATCCAGACCGAACTGATCGTCCAGCTCGCGAATGCAGGTGGGGCTGGTCACGTTAATCTCCGTCAGGTAGTCGCCAATAACGTCGAGGCCGACAAACAACAGTCCCTTCTCCCGCAGCACCGGCGCCACCTGGGCGCAGATCCAGCGATCCCGCTCGGTCAGGGGGCGGCCTTCGCCGCGTCCGCCGGCGGCCAGGTTGCCCCGGGTCTCACCGGCACCGGGAATACGCGCCAGGGCATAATCTACCGGTTCCCCGTCAACCATCAGAATCCGCTTGTCGCCCTCGCTGATCTCGGGGATAAAACGCTGCGCCATGATCTGGCGCTGGCCGTGCTGGGTCAGGGTTTCCAGGATCACGCTGAGGTTGGGATCCCCCTCCTTACAACGGAAAATGGACGCGCCGCCCATGCCATCCAGAGGCTTGAAGATCACGTCCTTCTGCTCCCGGTAAAACTCCTTGAGCAGCATCGGCTCACGACTGACCAGCAGGGGCGGACAGCACTGGGGAAACTGGGTCGCAAACAGCTTTTCATTGAAATCCCGCAGACTCTGGGGCCGGTTGACCACCAGAACCCCCTGCCGTTCGGCCTGCTCCAGCAGGTAGGTGGTGTAGAGGAACTCGTTGTCAAAAGGCGGATCCTTGCGCATCAGGATCACATCCAGTTCGGCCAGAGCCTTTTCGTTGTAAGCCCCGCGCTCAAACCAGGCTTCAGGATCCCGGGCAACCCGCAGATCAGCCATGCGCGCCATGGCCTGGCCGTCCCGGGAGAACAGTCCGGACTGCTCCATGTAATGGAGATTCCAGCCCCGGTCCTGGGCCGCCCAGAGCATCGCCAGGGTACTGTCTTTTTTGTAGGTGATGGACTCGATCGGGTCCATGACCACGCCGACGTTTAGGCTCATAAAGCTACCTGTCGCCTTGAGTAGAAGGGTCTAAATTCACGGGCTCCCATAGTACCAGATCAGGCCTGCACCGGGGGGACAAAAAGCGTAACGGTAAGCCCCGCTTCAGGCTAGGTCGCCCCACAGGTATTGCAGCACCGAAAGCGCGGCCACCGGCGCCGTTTCGGTGCGCAGCACCCGTGGGCCGAGCGAGAGAGGCACAAAGCCGGCGGCGCGGGCCTGCTCCAGCTCGGTATCGCTGAGCCCGCCCTCGGGGCCGACCAGCAGCGCCACGGAGGCGGGACGGGCAAACTCGCCCAGGGCGCGAGGCGCCTCAGGATGAAGGATCAATTTCAGTTCCGCATCGACCTGCTGAACCCAGTCAGCCAGCACCCGCGGCGCGCTGACATCGGGTACCCGGCTGCGCAAGCACTGCTCGGCGGCGCTCACCGCCACCTGCTGCCAGTGGGCGGTTCGCTTGGCCTGGCGCTCGGCGTTGAGGCGCACTTCACAGCGCTCGGTAAACAGGGGCGTCACCGTCCCCACTCCCAGCTCGGTGGCTTTCTGCAGGGCATAGTCCATGCGCTCGCCCCGCGAGATGCCCTGGCCGAGGCTGATACTCAGCCGGGGGTCAGCCGGCACCGGCCTGCACTCGGCCAACTGTACCCGGACGGTTTTCTTGGTGACCTCAACAATGCGGGCGGGAAACTCACCGCCCTCACCGTTGAACACCACCACCTCATCGCCGGGACCCATGCGCAAGACACGCCCTAGGTGCTGGGCGGCAAAGGCACCGAGCGCAAGCTCAGCGCCCTCGTGGAGCGGTTGCGGGTCGTAGACGCGGGGAACTCGCATAAGCAGATACTCAAAGGAGCCGCCTCGCAGCCCCCTTTTAACAGGCCGTTAGAGGCCGGCAGCGGCGCGCAGGGCCTCGGCGCGATCGGTACGCTCCCAGGTAAAGTTTGCGTCTTCACGACCGAAATGACCGTAGGCCGCCGTCGGACGGTAGATGGGACGGCGCAGGTCCAGCATCTCGATGAGCCCCTGGGGACGCAGGTCGAAGTGCTCGCGCACCAGGGCCACGATCTTGTCGTCGCTCAGCTTGCCGGTACCAAAGGTATTGACGCTGATCGAAGTGGGCTCGGCGACGCCGATGGCATAGGAGACCTGGATCTCGCAGCGCTCGGCCAGACCCGCGGCAACGATGTTCTTGGCCACGTAACGCCCGGCGTAGGCGGCGGAACGGTCAACCTTGGAGGGATCCTTGCCGGAAAACGCGCCCCCGCCGTGGTGGGCCATGCCCCCGTAGGTGTCGACGATGATCTTGCGCCCGGTCAGACCGCAATCCCCCATGGGGCCGCCGATGATGAACTGGCCGGTGGGGTTGATATGGTATTTGGTGTCCTTGTGCAGCCACTCCTTGGGCAGCACGTGCTGGACGATCTCCTCCATCACCGCCTCGCGGATATCGGCCTGTTCGATATCGGGGGCATGCTGGGTGGAGAGCACCACCGCATCCACCGCTACCGGCTTGCCATCCTCGTAGCGCAGGGTGACCTGAGACTTGGCGTCGGGCCGCAGCCAGGGCAGGATGCCCTTCTTGCGCAGTTGCGCCTGGCGCTCCACCAGTCGGTGAGCGTAGTAGATCGGCGCCGGCATCAGCACCTCGGTCTCATTGGTGGCGTAACCGAACATCAGCCCCTGGTCACCGGCCCCCAGATCCTTGGATTCACCTTCATCAACGCCCACGGCGATGTCCACCGACTGTTTGCCGATGGCGTTGAGCACCGCACAGGAGGCGCCGTCAAACCCCACCTCGGAGCTGGTGTAGCCGATATCGAGAATCACGTTACGCACGATATCTTCCAGATCCACGTAGGTGGAGGTACGCACCTCGCCGGCGATCACCGCCATGCCGGTTTTGACCAGGGTTTCCACCGCAACGCGGGCATGGGGGTCGTCACGCAGAATGGCGTCCAGCACCGCATCGGAAATCTGGTCGGCCATTTTGTCCGGGTGCCCCTCGGACACGGACTCGGAGGTAAACAGGGAATAGTTACTCATAAAGCGGTTGCCTTAATAATTGAATGTTTTGATAAAAACAGTGACTTAATTACCAAGCAATAAAACGTCTACAGCGGGTTCCTGAGCGCCCGAGTGACGGTCTTACCGGCGCAGGTGTCGCGTGGCGACTTGGCCGGGGCGGGAATCAAGAAGCCGTATGATACCGGCTATCACCTCGGTGCGCATTTTTTTTGCGGCCAAAAGCCCGGAAAAATCGGCGTAATCACCTGAAATCAATTCAACCGGTCGTTTTTTTCCGATTCCCATTTGAAGCTGCTTAAGGAGTGAGAGAGAATACGCGTCTGATTTTTTCGACTTACCCTCAGGGTCCAACCCAGGAGCTAGCCTCAATGTCCTCCCGCAGAGAACTTGCCAACGCCATTCGCGCCTTGAGCATGGACGCCGTTCAGCGCGCCAAATCCGGTCATCCCGGTGCCCCCATGGGCATGGCGGATATCGCTGAAGTGCTATGGAACGATTACCTGCAGCACAACCCCAGCAACCCGCAGTGGATCAACCGCGACCGCTTCGTTCTCTCCAACGGCCACGGCTCCATGCTGCTCTACTCCCTGCTGCACCTGAGCGGCTACGAGCTCGGCATCGAGGATCTGAAGAACTTCCGTCAGCTCCACGCCAAGACCGCCGGTCACCCCGAGTTCGGCTATGCGCCGGGTGTCGAAACCACCACCGGCCCCCTGGGCCAGGGCATCGCCAACGCGGTGGGCATGGCTGTCGCCGAGAAGGCCCTGGCCGGGCAGTTCAACCGTGACGGCTTCGACATTGTCGATCACTACACCTACGCCTTCCTCGGCGACGGCTGCCTGATGGAAGGCATCTCCCACGAGGTCTGCTCCCTGGCCGGCACCCTGGGGCTGGGCAAGCTGATCGCCTTCTACGACGACAACGGCATCTCCATCGACGGCGAAGTCGAAGGCTGGTTCACCGACGACACCGTCAAGCGCTTCGAAGCCTACGGCTGGCAGGTCATTCCGGCAATCGACGGTCACGACCCCGAGGCGATCACCGCGGCCATCGAGCAGGCCCGCGAAAACACCGAGCAGCCCACCCTGATCTGCTGCAAGACCGTCATCGGCTTCGGTTCGCCCAACAAGCAGGGCAAGGAGGACTGTCACGGCGCGCCCCTGGGCGACGACGAGATCACCCTGACCCGTGAAGCCCTGGGCTGGAAGCACGCCCCCTTCGAAGTTCCCGAAGAGATCTACGCCGAGTGGGACGCCAAGGATGACGGCTGCATTGTGGAGAACAGCTGGAACGAGCTGTTTGCCGCCTACAGCGAGGCGCACCCCAAGCTCGCCGCCGAATTCCTGCGGCGCATCAGCGGCGACCTGCCAGAAGACTTCGCCGCCCAGGCCGACCGCTTTATCGAGAACCTGCAGGAGAAAGGCGAGTCCATCGCCAGCCGTAAGGCGTCACAGAACGCCCTCAACGCGTTCGGCCCGCTGCTGCCCGAGCTGATGGGCGGCTCCGCCGACCTGGCCGGCTCCAACCTGACCCTGTGGGAAGGCTGCAAGGGGCTGAGCAAAGACGAAGCCGACGGCAACTACATCTACTACGGCGTGCGCGAATTCGGCATGTCCGCGATCATGAACGGCCTGGCCCTGCACGGCGGCTTCATTCCCTACGGCGCCACCTTCCTGGTGTTCATGGAATACGCCCGCAACGCGGTGCGCATGGCGGCGCTGATGAAGCAGCGGGCCCTGTTCGTCTATACCCACGACTCCATCGGCCTGGGTGAAGACGGCCCCACCCACCAGCCTATCGAGCAGATCGCCAACCTGCGCCACACCCCCAACCTGGACGTCTGGCGGCCCTGTGACGCGGTGGAATCCGCCGTCGCCTGGAAGCAGGCCCTGAGCCGGGTCGACGGCCCCAGTGCCCTGATCTTCTCGCGCCAGGGACTGCCCCACCAGGAGCGCTGCGCCGAGCGCCTCAACAACATCCGCCGCGGCGGCTACACCCTGCGCGACTGCCAGGGCCAGCCCGACCTGATTTTCATCGCTACCGGCTCCGAAGTTTCGCTGGCCATGGAAGCGGCAGAGACGCTGTCCGCGGACGGCAAACAGGTGCGGGTGGTCTCCATGCCCTGCGCCGAGGCTTTCGAAGCGCAATCCAACGACTACCGCGAGCAGGTGCTGCCGTCGGCGGTCACCGCCCGCATCGCGGTCGAGGCGGCCCACAGCGACTTCTGGTACAAGTACGTGGGCCTGAACGGGCGCATCGTCGGCATGACCCGCTTCGGCGAATCAGCCCCCGCCGGCGAGCTGTTCAAGCTGTTCGGCTTTACAGTGGACAACCTGGTCAAAACCGCGCGCGAGCTGCTGTAAACGCGGCCGTCTGACGGCATAGCGTGGATCCCGGCAACGCAATTTGCCGGGATCCGACGATTGAAGGAAGCCTATGGGATATCGGGTAGCGATCAACGGATACGGCCGCATCGGCCAGTGCGTGCTGCGGGCGCTCTACTCCCACCGCGCCCGCCATGACCTGCACGTGGTGGCGATCAACGAACTGAGCGATATCGACACCCTCGCCTACCTGACCCGCTACGACACCACCCACGGCCGCTTTCCCCTGCCGGTGGAACGCAACGGCGAGCACCTGATGATCGGCGACCATGCCATCCGCGTGCTCAACGAGCCCGACCCCGCCCGCCTGCCCTGGGCCGAGCTGGAAGTGGACCTGGTGCTGGAGTGTTCAGGATCCTTCAATGACACCGCCACCGCCAGCCAGCACCTGAGCAGCGGCGCCTCACGCCTGCTGTTTTCCCAGCCCGCCTCCGCCGAAGTGGACGCCACCATCGTCTACGGCTTCAACCACGGCCTGCTCAAGCCCGCACACCGCATCGTCTCCAGCGCCTCCTGCACCACCAACTGTATCGTCCCGGTGCTGAACCTGCTGCACGAGGCCTTCGGCATTGAGCACGGGGTCACCACCACCCTGCATTCAGCAATGAACGACCAGCCGGTAATCGACAGCTACCACCACACCAACCTGCGCCTGACCCGCAGCGCCCTGCAGTCGATCATCCCCGTGGACACGGGGCTGGACCGGGGCATCGACCGGCTGCTGCCGGAGCTTTCAGGCCGTTTTCAGTGCCTGCACCTGAGGGTGCCCACCATCAACGTCTCGGTGATGGACCTGTCAGTGCAACTGCAGCGGGCCACCACCCCCCAGGCAGTCAACCGCTTGTTCCAGGCCCAGGCCCGGGGCAGCCTTGCCGGGCTGCTAGGCTATACCGAGGAGCCGCACGCTTCGGTAGACTTCAACACCGACCCCCGCTCCGGCATCGTCGACGGTACCCAGACCCGCGTCAGCGGCGGCACCCTGCTGAAAATGCTGTGCTGGTTCGACAACGAGTGGGGCTTCGCCAACCGAATGCTGGACGTGGCCCAGGCCTGGCTCAAACTACCCGATTCCAAACCTTGAACGTTAAGCACCACTTATAGGAAGCGCCCATGAGTGTCTTGAAAATGACCGACCTGGATCTGCGCGGCAAGCGCGTGCTGATCCGCGAAGACCTGAACGTCCCCGTCAAGGACGGCAAAGTGACCAGCGACGCCCGCATTCGGGCCGCCCTGCCCACCCTGGAGCACGCCCTCAAGGCCGGTGCTCGGGTGCTGGTGATGTCACACCTGGGCCGCCCCACCGAGGGCGACTACGAGGAAGCCTACTCCCTGGCCCCGGTGGCCGAACATCTCGGCGACCTGCTGGGCCGCGACGTGCCGCTGCTAAAGGAGTGGCTCGACGGCGTCGAGGTCGGCGCAGGCGAGCTGGTGCTGCTTGAGAACGTGCGCTTCAACGTCGGCGAAAAGAAGAACGACGATGCCCTGGCTAAGAAAATGGCCGCCCTGTGCGACGTCTTCGTGATGGACGCCTTCGGCACCGCCCACCGCGCCCAGGCCTCCACCCACGGCGTCGCCAAGTTCGCCCCCAGCGCCTGCGCCGGCCCCCTGCTGGCCAACGAGCTGGACGCCCTGGCCAAGGCCCTGAAGACCCCGGCCCGGCCGATGACCGCCATCGTCGGCGGCTCCAAGGTATCCACCAAACTGACGGTGCTCGAGGCCCTGTCCGAGAAGGTGGACCAGCTGATCGTCGGCGGCGGCATCGCCAACACCTTCCTCGCCGCCGCCGGCTACTCCGTGGGCAAGTCCCTCTGCGAGCACGACCTGATCGACCAGGCCAAGGCGCTGATGGCCAAAACCCAGATTCCGCTGCCCACCGACGTGGTGGTCGCCACCGAGTTTGCCGAATCCGCCGCCGCCACGGTGAAGAAAGTCGACGAGATCCGCGAAGACGACATGATCCTCGACATCGGCCCCGAGTCCGCCGCGGCCCTGGCCAACCTGCTCACCGAGGCGCAGACCATCGTCTGGAACGGCCCGGTAGGGGTCTTTGAATTCGACCAGTTCGGGGAAGGCACCAAGGCCCTCTCCCTGGCGATCGCCAACAGCAGCGGCTTCTCCATCGCCGGCGGCGGTGATACCCTGGCCGCGGTCGACAAGTACGGCATCGCCGACCAGGTCTCCTATATTTCCACTGGCGGTGGCGCTTTCCTGGAGTTCGTCGAGGGCAAGACCCTGCCCGCGGTGGCCATCCTTGAAGAACGGGCGAACGCCTGACAACCGGTCTAACCATCGGCCCGACCAACCGGCCCAAACAAGAGAACGAGAGAGACAACTATGGCTCTGATCAGCATGCGTCAACTGCTGGACCACGCCGCCGAACACGGCTACGGCATTCCGGCTTTCAACGTCAACAACCTTGAGCAGATGCGCGCCATCATGGAAGCCGCCGACAAGACCGACAGCCCGGTCATCGTCCAGGCTTCGGCCGGTGCCCGCAAGTACGCCGGCTCCAACTTCCTCAAGCACATGATCCTGGCCGCGATCGAGGAGTTTCCCCATATCCCGGTCTGTATGCACCAGGATCACGGCACCTCCCCGGCGGTGTGCCAGCGCTCCATCCAGCTGGGCTTCTCCTCGGTGATGATGGACGGCTCCCTGCGAGAAGACGGCAAGACCCCCAGCGACTACGACTACAACGTCGAGGTCACCCGTCGTACCGTCGAGATGGCCCACGCCTGCGGCGTCTCCGTGGAAGGCGAACTGGGCTGCCTGGGCTCCCTGGAAACCGGCCAGGCCGGCGAAGAGGACGGCATCGGCGCCGAGGGCATCCTGTCCCACGACCAGCTGCTGACCGACCCCGACGAGGCCGCCGACTTCGTCAAGCGCACCGGGGTCGACGCCCTGGCCATCGCCTGCGGCACCAGCCACGGCGCCTACAAGTTCACCCGCCCGCCCACCGGCGACGTGCTCTCCATCGACACCATCAAGAAGATCCACAACCGCCTGCCCGACACCCACCTGGTCATGCACGGTTCCTCTTCGGTGCCCCAGGAGTGGCTGGCGATCATCAACGAGCACGGCGGCGAAATCCCCGAGACCTACGGGGTCCCCGTGGAGCAGATCGTCGAGGGGATCAAACACGGCGTGCGCAAGGTGAACATCGACACCGACCTGCGCCTGGCCTCCACCGGCGCGGTACGCCGCTTCCTGGCCCAGAACACCGCCGAATTCGACCCGCGCAAATACCTCAAGGCCACCATGCAGGCGATGAGCGATATCTGTATCGCCCGCTACGAGGCCTTCGGTACCGCCGGCAAGGCCTCCAGCATCAGCGCCCTCTCCCTGGAAGCGATGACCGACCGCTACCTCAGCGGCGAGCTGGACCCCAAGGTCAACTGATCACGGCTTTACCCCGGCGCGTATCTCGCGTAAAAAAGGCGGCTTAGCCGCCTTTTTTCTTTGTGAAATCCAATGGATTACGATCCCACCCCCCTGGCGACCCGGCTACACGCAGGCGCCTCCCCCGAACAGCTGGCAGAGCCGGGCCTTGCCTTCAGCCGCTACTACGGCCTCGACTTCCCCGCTCGGCTCGTGCGCCGGCGCTGGCTCCAGGGGCTGACCGTCGGTGGCGTGACCATCGCCGTGCACCACTTTCTGCCCCACGCACCCCGCGGCACGGTACTGCTGGTACACGGCTACCAGGACCACCATGGTCTATACGGCCACCTGATCGAGTACGCCCTCAAGCGCCACCTGGCGGTGCTCTGCTTCGACCTCCCCGGCCACGGTCTCTCCGCCGGCCCGCGGGCCAGCATCGACGACTTCGACCGTTACCAGCAGGTGCTACAGGGGGTGCTCGCCCACCGGGCCACGCTGGACTGGCCCGGCCCGCTGCACCTGCTGGGCCAGAGCACCGGTGCCGCCATCCTCTGCCAGCACCTGCTGCAGCAGCGCCCGAGCCCCGACGGTACCGTGGTGCTGCTCGCCCCCCTGGTACGCCCGGCCAAATGGCAGCTGGTGCAGACCGCTCACCGCCTGCTGACCCCGTGGACGAACGGAATCCCCCGCACCTTCACCAGCAACAGCCACGATGTCGATTTCCTGCGTTTCCTGCGCGAGCAAGACCCCCTGCAGGCGCGCATCATCTCTGCGGCCTGGATCGGCGCGCTGCGACGCTGGATTCCTGGTTTTCTGGCGCTGGCACCAGCCCCTGACTACCGCCCCCTGATCATCCAGGGACGCGAGGACGGCACCGTGGACTGGCGCTACAATCTGGGGGTACTGCAGGACAAATTTCCCGGTTGCCGAATCTGCTACCTGGAGCAGGGACGGCACCACCTCGCCAATGAAGCCCCCGAAATCCGGCACGAGTACTTGGCTTGGCTGCAACGCCACTGGACGGTTTGACTATGACCTCGGTAGCCTGACTGTGACCCGGATGATCTGATTATGCCCCGCCTGCTGCTGGTCGCCCATGCCCCCTCCCCCAACCTGAAACGGCTCGTCGAGGCCGTCGCCCGCGGCGCTCGCCATCCGGATATCGCGGGCGTGGAACTGGAAATGCGCTCGCCGTTTGACGCAGGTCCCGAAGAGGTGCTGGCCGCCGACGCCCTGATACTCGGCACGCCGGAGAATTTCGGCTACATGTGCGGGGCCCTGAAGGATTTTTTCGAACGCATCTATTATCCATGCCTGGAGCACACCCAAGGCCGCCCCTATGCGCTCTTTGTCAGAGCCGGCAACGATGGTCGGGGCGCGGTGAGCAGCGTGGAGAGGATCGTCGCGGGACTCAGGTGGCGGGCGGTGCAAGCCCCGCTGGTGATGCGGGGCCCCTTTGACGAAGCCTTTCTCGGCCAGTGTGAAGAGCTGGGGATGGGCCTGGCCGCAGGGCTGGAAGCGGGGATCTTCTAACCCCGCGCTTGCGTCTAGCGGTTCAGTGGGCCAAGTGCCCACCACTGTGAGAAGGGGCGATATCGAAGCGGTGGTCATCTTCCTCCTGGAAGATATGGTAGCCGCCGCCCTCGACTCCCTTCGCTTCCTCAAGCGCCCGTTCGGCTTGGGCAATCAGCTCGACCGCTTCACGCCCCTCTGGGGCAACGACACGAATACCGACAGCTATTTCCAGCTCCACCTGCTGTCCGCGGACCCGAATCGGTTCGGCAAGCCGGCTAAACTGGCGCTTCACCAGGTTAATCGCGGCGGTGGGCTGCATTCCCTCCTGCAGCAGGATGGCAAAGCGGTTGTCGCCGTAACGGGCCACCAAGTCGGAGATACGGACACTGTAGCGGACCATCTCGGCCACCCGCGCCAGTATTCTATCGGCGACCTCCTGCCCGGAAGTACGGCTCAATTCATCCAGGTTCTTCAGCTCAACCAACACCAAGGCTCCCCAGCGCTGATTGTCCGCCATCTGCTTGAGGAGAGGAGAGAGTTGTTGCTGAAAGAAATCGTGATCGTACAGGCCGGTTAATGGATCTTTATAATTGACATTTTCCATCGCGTTTGTCTCGACCAAAACAGTGGCCAATTCCCTTTGTCAATGAACATACAGCTTGCCAATGGCAAAACCACGGAAAAGCGGGACCAACCATCCTGGCGGATCACAACCAGCGAGCCTCAGCCGGACTAAACACCCAACTACAGAACCAATACTGACGCCTTATACAGGCATCTATCATCGCAAGGGCATCTAATCGGGGATATCCCTGTATTCATTCATTTGCTTGTAGTTAATTCAACTACAAAACACACCATAACCGATGAGCAGGGGGGAGTAAATTGACCAGGGTTGCGCAGCCCGTGTACCCTCTTGGGAAGCGTCATTTCCACTCACGCCAACCAACCATGGGACTGACCGGCCGGGCGCGTGCGCCGCCACCGCAGCCCCCCAAAGCCATCGTCGGCAAGGGTTCGCTCAAGCGCCCAGGGAGACGCCATGAAAGACCCAAAGGCTGTCCGCCCCCCCGTTCCGGCAAGACCGGGCAAACGCGAACACCTCCAGCCAAGCACCCTTGTTCAGCCCCCCCCATCGTCGAGCCTGTCCTGAATGGGGACCTGTCGTGTTTTGATCGTCGATCCTCACCCCGCCTCGCGGGAGGGGCTGGCATGGCGTATCAGCCAGCAATCAAAGATGAGCGTCTGCGCCGAGGCAAAGAGCATTGAACAAGCCCTGGAGCAGCTTGAACAGTCTCGACCGGACGCAGTGGTCATCGAGATGAACCTCAGCGACGGCAGCGGGCTCACCCTGGTCAGGCAAATCAAATCGCGGAATTACCCGGTAGCAATACTGCTCTGGGCCGCCTCCGCCGAGCCGCTCTACGCCGAGCGCGCGATACGCGCCGGCGCCCTGGGATTCATCTGCAAAACCCAGAGCACCCAGGAAGTGGTTGAAGCCATTAGAACGGTCGCCCGCCACCAACTCTACCTGGACGAGGCTCTTTTCCAAGAGTTGCTGTCGCGCTCACTAAACCGCAGCCAGGACCACAAAACCCACCTCGCCGATGCGCTGTCAAACCGTGAGCTGGAAATTTTCACCCTGATCGGGCAGGGCCTGGCCACCCGCACCATCGCGCAGCGTCTGAGCATCAGCCCCAATACCGTCGAGACCCATCGCTCCAGAATCAAGCAGAAGCTTCATCTTAAGTCCGGTGCCGAATTGACCACACGCGCCAGCCGCTGGCTGCTCGAACGGGATCCGCCCTAGCGCTGTTCGCACACGCGAGCCACTCCACGCCCGACCACATCAGTAGCAACGCCAGATTTCCCCACCGCCAAACTCCAAGTATGATGGCGTGCCCCCTTACCCGAGCCCAAGGAAGCCCGTGCCGAGCCACCACCCCAGCACCGATCACCGCCTCGGCATCCAGCTGGCCGTCAGCGGCGTGCTGGTGCTCAGTTTCGATGCCCTGCTGATACGTCTGGCCAACGCCGACCCCTGGACCGTGGCCTTCTGGCGCGGCATCCTCACGACCCTGAGCCTGGGAGGACTGATGGTCCTCACCCGCCGGCTAGACTACCTGCCCCTGGCGCGCCGTTTCTGGAAAGCCATCTTGGCGCTGGCGGTCCTCTACGGCGTCAATGGCCTGCTCTTCGTGCTCGCAATCAGCCACACCAGTACCGCCAACACCGTGGTGATTCTCAGCAGCAGCGCCTTTTTTGCCGCCTTTTTCTCCTGGCTGCTGCTCCGTGAGCCGGTGCGCCGGCGCACCTGGGCCGCCATCGCCGTCTCCATTGCCGGCGTGATCATCGTGTTCGCCGGCTCGCTGGGGCTGGCCAGTTGGCGCGGCGACCTGCTGGCGCTGATCCTCGCCCTCTCCATGGGGGTGATGCTGAGCCTGATGCGCCGCTACGCGCAGATTCCGCGCATGCTGATCATTGCCCTGAGCGGGCTGGTGATGATGGGGCTTGCGCTGCCGATGAGTCAGGCGCTCATCCTGCCCGCCGAGCAATTCGCCTGGTTGGCGCTGATGGGACTGGTGCAGATGCCCCTGGCCTCGGTACTGATCATGAACGCCACCCGCTACCTCTCCTCGCCGGAGGTGAGCCTGTTTCTGCTGATCGAAACCGTCTTCGGTCCCATCTGGGTCTGGCTGGTGATCCACGAGCCCATCCCGCCCCTGACCCTGGTGGGCGGCTCCGTAATCCTGGCAGCCATCAGCGTCCACTCCTGGCTGGCCTTGCAAGAGCAGCGGCGTCGCACCCACCCGCAAGCGTGACGGAAAAGGTCCAAGGTCAGAAAGCCGCGTTGCCATAGACGCGATACCCCTGACCTGAAAACAAAGTTTCAGAAACAAAAAAAGAGGGCTCAGGGCCCTCTTTTAGTCGTCAGAGCATGGTGCGATCAGAACAACACCCGGCAACGGATAGTACCCGGCACCTGCTGCAGTGCGCTGAGCGCCAGATCGCTGTACTCGGCATCGATGTCCATCACCACGTAGCCCACCTTGTCGTTGGTCTGCAGGTACTGGCCGCTGATGTTGATGTTGTTCTCCGAGAACACGGTGTTGATCTTGGTCAGCACCCCGGGCACGTTGCGGTGAATGTGCAGCAGGCGGTGCTTACCCGGGTGGGCGGGCAGCGCCACCTCGGGGAAGTTGACCGAGGTGATGGTGGAGCCGTTGTCGCTGTACTTGACCAGCTTCTCCGCCACTTCGTAGCCGATGTTCTCCTGCGCCTCCATGGTGCTGCCGCCCACGTGAGGAGTCAGGATCACGTTGTCGAACTCACGCAGGGGGGAGACAAACTCCTCGTCGTTGGACTTGGGCTCCACCGGGAACACGTCGATGGCCGCGCCCAGCAGCTTGCCCGAGCGCAGGGTTTCGCAGAGGCGGTCGATCTCGATCACCGTTCCGCGGGCGGCGTTGATCAGGATGCTGCCCTCTTTCATCTGCGCCAGCTGCTCGGCACCGATCATGTTCTTCGTGGCCGGGGTCTCGGGGACATGCAGACTGACGATATCGGAGGTTTCCAGCAGCTCCTGCAGGCTGCCAACCTGGGTCGCGTTGCCGATCGGCAGCTTGGTCACCACATCGTAAAAGCAGACCTCCATCCCCAGGGATTCGGCCATGACGCTGAGCTGGGAGCCGATACTGCCGTAGCCGATGATACCCAGGCGTTTGCCACGAATCTCGTAGGCGTGCTTGGCAGATTTTTCCCAGACCCCGCGATGGGCCTTGGCGTTCTTCTCCGCCACGCCACGCAGCAGGATGATGGCTTCGGCCAGCACCAGCTCGGCGACGCTGCGGGTGTTGGAGTAGGGGGCGTTGAAGACGCTGATGCCGCGCTCGATGGCCGCCGTCAGATCCACCTGGTTGGTACCGATACAGAAGCAACCCACCGCGAGCAGTTTCTCCGCCGCCTCCAGCACCGCCTCGGTAAGCTGGGTACGCGAGCGAATACCGATGAAGTGCACGTCCTTGATCCGCTCGATCAACTGCTCCTCGGGAAGCGCCGTGGTCAGGTAATCGATATTGGTGTAGCCGGCGGCGTTGAGGGTGTCGACGGCTGACTGATGCACGCCTTCCAGCAGCAAAAACTTGATCTTGCTCTTTTCCAGGGAGGTAATCTTGCTCATAGGGTTCGCTTAAACCTCTGTTTTGCCTCAGGAGCCGGTCACGGAGCCCCCGCTTATAAAGGGGCGCCAATCATAGCACAGAGAGATTTAAGTACCCGAATTCAAAGGGGTGAAAAATTTTCCCAGACCTATGAATCCTTCTCAATGGGCGCATTTTCGAGGAGGAAGTCGACAAATCGTCGATCCGCGTGGGAGAGGTAGCCGTTGCGCTTCCAGGCAATGCACAAGTCCAGCCAGACCGGCTGGGTAAAGGGGCAGGCATGCAGTTCCGGGTCGCCCTCCACCACCATGCGCAGAAAAGTGGTGATACCAAACCCCTTCTTTACGACCGCACGGATCAGGGGAATCAGGTTGGTCTCAAACGCCACCTGCAGCGGCTGCCCGTTGGCCTCGGCCAAGCGGTTGATAAACTCGCGGTGAAAATAGCCGGGACGGAACAGCACCAGTTGCTCGGCGAACAAGGCCTCGGGATTGATGCTCTCGCGCTGGGCAAAGGGGTGATCCAGGGGGACCGCGACCACCATCTCTTCGCGCAGAAACAAAGCCGCTTCCAGGTCCGGGGGCACCTCCTCGCGGACGATAATCCCCATGTCCAGCTCCCCCCGGTCGATCATGCGCTGAATATCGCGCGCTCCCGCCTCCTGGACCTGCAGCTGCAGGGCCGGATACGCCGCCTTGAAGGCCATCAACACCTCGGGGAAGTAATAGCTGCCGAGCATACTGGGAATGCCAATGCGCACCGTCCCTTTGCGCAGCCCGCGCAGCTCGGCCATCTCCAGTTGCGCCCGGTGCGCATCTGCCAGCAGACGTTCGGCATGGCGCTTGAGCGCGACGCCTTCAGCGGTAAGGGCGATGCGCCGGTCCTGGCGGTGAAACAAGAGAAGATCCAGCTCCTCCTCCAGCTTGCGCACCGCGATACTCACCGCCGGTTGTGCCATGTGCAGGGTTTCGGCCGCCGCCGTGAAACTAAGGCGCTCAGCCACGGTATTGAAGATGCGCAGTTTTTTCAGATCCATTCATATATTTTATATATGGTTAAGATATTAAGTATATATTTAATATATTAACGCTATCCGGGTACGATCGCTTCATCCTGATGACGAGGCCCCCCATGATCGAACCCGGCACTTATGCCTTCTGGCGCGCGACCTTGGCCCTCTGCCTGGGCTCCTTCCTGGTGTTCGCCAACCTCTACATCACCCAGCCGTTGATGCCGCTGTTCAGCGCCCGCTTTGGAATCAGCGCCCTGCAAGCCACCTGGTCCCTGTCGATCTGCACCCTGAGCTTGGGCCTGTCGCTGCTGCTCTATGGGCCCCTCTCCGATGCTCTGGGCCGACGCAAAATCATGATCGTGAGTCTGCTGGGAGCCGTGCTGGTGCCCTTTCTGATCGCCCGGGTGGAGAGCTACGGCGCCCTGCTGGGCTGGCGGGTGGTGCAGGGTTTCTTCCTCGGCGGGCTGCCCGCCATCGCCATCGCCTACCTCGGCGACGAGTTCAACCGCAAGGCGCTGCTGATGGCGGTGGGTTTTTATATCAGTGGCAACAGCCTGGGCGGCATCGGCGGTCGGCTGGCGGGCGGGTGGCTCACAGACCGGGTGGACTGGCCTTTCGCCTTTCAGGCGCTGGCGGCCGCCAGCCTGGTCGCCGTGGTGCTGTTTATCTGGCTGCTGCCGCCTTCACGCCATTTCCAGCCCCGCCCCCTGCGCCCCGCCACCATGCTGCGCGATCTCGGCGGGCACCTGCGCAACCCGCTGCTGCTGGCGGCTTACGCGGTGGGCGGGCTCAACTTTTTTATCTTCGCCAACCAGTACAGTTTTATCACCTACGTACTCAGCGAGGCGCCCTACAGCCTGCCCCCCACCTGGCTGGGGATGCTCTTTCTGACCTACCTTTCAGGCACCCTGGGGTCAGCCTTATCCGGGCGGGTGGCCCAACAGCTGCCGCAGTCGCTGTGCATGCTGCTGGGGATCCTGATACTGATGAGTGGCTCGCTGGTGACGCTGATCGACAGCCTCCCGGCCATCATCGGCGGCCTGCTGATCAACAGCTTCGGGTTCTTCTTCTGCCACTCCATGGCCAGCAGCTGGATCAACCGCCATGCCCAGGGCGCAAGGGCCAGCGCGTCCTCACTCTACCTGGTGTTTTATTACCTGGGGGCCAGCGCCGGCGGCATCTATCTGAACCTGTTCTGGCTGCCCTGGGGCTGGTCCGGGGTGGTAGGGGGCTCACTGGCGGTACTCATGGTTACCGCCACCCTGGCGCTATGGCTGTACCGGCAGGAGACGTCAGGCGAGCCCGTCACGCTCTGATCCAGGACCAGGCTGCCTGCAACTCGGCGACGTCGAAATAGCGAATTTCACCGTGGGCAAAGGGCCCCAGCAGGCGCGCTACCCAACGCTCCCACTTGCGATCACCCACGATGGCGATCTTATCCACCTGAGGGTTGATCTCGATACCAAAAGACAAATCGTCCCAGGCGGCCTGAATGTCCCAGCCACGAAAGCCGTCCATTCGAAACAGCAGGCGGATGCGCCCTTCGCGCTCGATAGCCCCCTTGACCTGCGGGATCAGAAAGTTTTTGTAGTCATTGTCAGTCAGCCGTCCGCTGGCCATAAAGCCCAGGATGTCGGTACGGCTCTCCTCCAACTTCATCAGCATCGCAGCTCCCCCCTCTTTCCCCGGTCACCGGTTCCGGGCATGGGCTGAAGTCTAGACTTAAACCACCGGGTTCTCTTCGTTCCGCTCGCTCATCCGCCTGGCTAAAGCGATGGTTTTCAGCGGGGTGGGGGCGGTGCGACAGAACAACCGGGCTTCCAGCCGCCCACACCATTAATGCCTCAGCCGGCCCCTAAATGGCGCACCGCACCTGATTTGAGCCGCGTTAAAACAGCTGCTCCGGGTTGATCTGTTCGCCAACAGCGGCTTCAGCCACCGCACTTTTCTCCGGCACCTCGCCTTCCCTGAACACCTCGAAGATAGCGTCGTCCTGGCCGGGGGCCGCCAACAGCCCGGTTTTCGGGTCGATGCGCACGCTGACGATACCCTCGGGGGGAATCAGCGGCGTCTCCGGGGTTTCCGCCAGTGCTTTTTCCATGAAGTCGATCCAGATCGGCAGGGCCGCGGTACTGCCAAACTCACGTCGGCCCAGGCTTTTTGGCTGGTCAAAGCCCACCCAGACCGAGGCCACCAGGTTCTGGTTGAAACCGGAGAACCAGGCGTCTTTCTGGTCATTGGTGGTACCGGTCTTGCCGGCCAGATCACTGCGTCCCAGTTGTTTGGCCTTGCGCCCCGTCCCGCGCTTGATCACATCCTGCATGATGTTGTTGATCAGGTAGACGGTCTGGGGGTCGACGATACGGGGGGCCAGAGGCAAGGTCGTCACCAGCTCTCCTGACGCAGATGCTTCAGCATCGGTCTCGGCACCGGCATCACCTTCGGTAGCCTCACCGGACTCTGCCAGTGACACTGTCGCTTCAGACGCAGCCGCCATGGTGGTTTCCACCGGCACCCGCCGGCACCCGTCGCAGACCGTCGCCGGCTCCGCCTGGTAAAGCACGCTGCCGTCCACGTCCTCGACCCGGGCGATCAGGTAAGGATCCACCTTAAAGCCCTGATTGGCGAAGGTGGCGTACCCCGTAGCCAGCTCAAGAGGCGTAACATCAGCGCTACCCAGGGCGAGCGAGAGATTGGCAGGAAGCCGGGCAGGATCGAAGCCGAACTGCTCCACGAAGCCCAGGGCAGGGCGAATACCAATCCGGCGCAGAATACGAATGGAGACCAGGTTGCGGGACTTGTACAAGGCCTCGCGCAGGCGGGTAGGTCCGTAAAACTTGCGACTGTAGTTCTCCGGCCGCCACTGGCTCTCAAGCTGGCTGTCCTCAAAAACCACCGGCGCATCGTTGATCAGGGTAGCGGGCGTAAAGCCGTTGGCCAAGGCCGCGCTGTAGATGAACGGCTTGAAGTTGGAACCGGGCTGACGGGTTCCCTGGGTCACGCGGTTGAACTTGCTATGAGCGAAATTGAACCCCCCCACCAGCGCCCGAATCGCGCCGTCTCGTGGGGAAAGAGCGGTCAGCGCCCCCTGCACGGTCGGCACCTGGTTGAGCTGCATCCCTTCTTCAGTCAGGCGCACACGGACCAGATCGCCGGGTGCGAGAATGTCCGCCGCCGTCTTCGGTTCAGGGCCCCGACGGTTCTGGTCGATGTAGGGCCGCGCCCAGCTCATCCCCTCCCAGGCCAGGAGCGCCTCACTGCCGCCGGCGAGCAGCAGTTGCGCCTGCTGTTCCTCCACCGCCAGCACCACCGCCGGCACTAGGCTGCCGTAATTGGGTGTCTCGGCGAGCGCCGCCAACAGCGCTTCTCGGTCAGCGGGGTCCGGCAGCTGCTTCTCCGGCCCCCGGTAGCCGTGGCGCCGCTCGTAAGCCAGCAGCCCATCCACCAGCGCTTGGTTGGCCGCCGCCTGCTGAGTACTGTCGAGGGTGGTGTAGGCGCGAAAGCCGTCGGTATAGATCCGGTCCCCGTACTGCTGCTGCAACTCCGCCCGCACCATCTCGGCGGCATAGGGCGCAGACAGTTCGATATCGGAACCGTAGTACTCGGCACTGACCGGGGCCTGAAGGGCAACCTCGAACGCCTCTTCCTCGATAAAGCCAAGATCACGCATGCGGGAAAGGATCCAGTTACGGCGCTCCAAGGCCCGCTCCGGGTTCGCCAACGGGTTAAACGCCGAGGGCGCCTTGGGCAGGCCAGCGATCATCGCCAGCTCCGCCAGGGTCAGCTCGTCGATATCCCGACCGTAATAGACATTGGCGGCCGCCTGGATGCCGTAAGCCCGGTTTCCCAGATAGATCTTGTTGACGTACAGCTCGAGAATCTCCTCCTTGGTCAGCTCCTGCTCGATCTGCAACGCCAGAAGGATTTCACTGAACTTGCGCACGAACGTACGCTCCCGGGTCAAAAAGTAATTTTTCGCCACCTGCATGGTAATGGTGCTGCCGCCGGTCTGAATCCGCCCGGTGCTCACCAGCTGAAAAGCCGCCCGCGCCAGTCCCTTAATATCAACGCCAGGGTGATCGAAAAAGCGACTGTCTTCGGCCGCCAGAATCGCTTGAATAAAGCGCTCCGGAATCTGTTCATAGTCGATGGGCGTGCGCCGTTTTTCGCCGAATTCAGCGATCAGTTTGGCGTCCTGCGAATAAATCCTGAGGGGGGTCTGGAGCTGGATATCGCGCAGCCGCTCCACATCCGGAAGGCCGGGCTTCAGGTAAAAATAGCCGCCAGCGACTATTAATACGGCCAAAACCACTCCAATAAGACCGGTTATTAGCAAGAAGCTGAACAGAGTTTTGATTTTGATCATGATAACCTAAAGGTGAAGAGCTCTTTGGCGATATATAATAATGCCAGTTTACTGACGGATTCGAAATCGAGTCTTTTTGCCTTACACTGCCGAAAATCGACCGAACTAGTCAGGTTGTCGGTGTAGATAGTTCAAGGATCAATCGGTGATAAGCTTTTTCAAGAGCAAGTCCAAGTCCCTCCTCGGTGTCGATATCGGCTCTTCCTACGTCAAGCTGCTGGGTCTCTCCCAAAGCTCGCAGGGATTCAAGGTGGACTCCTACGCTGTCTCCCACCTTCCCGAAGGCGCGGTAATTGACAACAATGTCCAAGATGTCCCGGTGGTTGCAGAGGCCCTGGAGAAAGCGCTCCGCGTCTCCGGCAGCCGTTTGAAACCCGCGGTGACCTCGGTGCCCGCCTCAGTCGTCATCGTTAAGAACCTCGAGTTCAGTAAATCGTTCACCGAAGATGAGCTCGAAGAGCAGATCAAGGTGGAGGCCGACCAGTTTATCCCCTACCCGCTGGACGAGGTGGCGATCGACTTCCAGATCAAGGGCGAGTCCGCCACCAGCCCCGACCTCAACGAGGTACTGCTGGTGGCCTGCCGCCAGGACAGCGTTCAGTCCCGAGAAGACGCGGTCAACGGGGCCGGCATGACCTGCGATGTGATCGATGTCGACACCTACGCCCTCGAACGGGCCTTCAAGCCCCTCAGCGCGGTCCATGAGCTGGAAGGCAAGACCGTGGGCCTGGTGGACATCGGGGCCAGCAGCATGACGCTGTACGTCTTTGACGGCGGTGAAGTGATCTACAGCCGCGAGCAGGCATTTGGCGGCAACGACCTGACCCACAACCTCACCCAGATCACCGATATGACCGCCGATGAAGCCGAGCGGGCCAAAAAACTGGGCGAGCTCCCCGACGACCTGGTGCGTGACTACATCGAGCCCTTCAAACAGACCACCGCGCAGCAGATCTCTCGCTCCCTTCAGTTCTACTACTCCTCCGGCACCCACGGCGAAATCGAGTGCCTGCTGCTGATGGGTGGCGTGGCGGCCCTGCCCGAGATCGCCGATACGGTGACTCAAGAACTCGGCGTGCGCACCGAAATCGCCGACCCCTTCCGGGACATGGCGATCGATAGCCGCATCAACCGCGGCAAGTTTGATATAGAAGCCTCTTCGCTGGTGCTGGCCTGCGGCTTGGCACTGAGAAGTTTCGAGGACTAACCATGGCAGCAACGCTGATCAACCTGCGCCCCTGGCGTGAGGACCGAAGAAAGGACCGCCAGCAGCGCTTCGTGGTCTCCACCTTCTTTACCACCATCATGGCCATCGTGCTGGTGTGGGCGGTGGGCTTTTATATTCAGACCCAGACCACCAAGCAGCAGAACCGCAACAGTTTCCTGACCCAGGAGATGGCGAAGCTGGACTCCAAGATCGAAGAGATCCGCACTCTTCGCGCCCAGCGCGAGCGCCTGCTGGAGCGCCTGCAGGCCATTCAGGACCTGCAGGGTAACCGGCCCGTGATTGTGCGCACCTTCGACGAACTGGTCCGGGTGCTTCCCGACGAGCTTTATTACACCGCGCTGACCCGCCAGGGCGAAAGCCTACACGTAACCGGGCGGGCACAGAACAACAAGGACGTCTCCGCCCTGATGCGCAACCTGGACCGCTCCGAGTGGTTCAAGAACCCCAACCTGAGCACCGTGGGCAAGGGCGACACCTACAAGAATTTCGACATGAACGTGGGGCTCACCAAACCCCAGCGTAAGCAGGAGGGCTGATCATGGAAAAGCTGAAAAACGCCTTCCGCGGTTTTGACATCAACAACCTGGATTTCAACACCGCCGGCTCCTGGCCGGTGGGGGTCAAGGCCGTCTTCTTCCTGATCGTTTTCGTGGCCGTCTCGGCAGGCGGCTACCACTTCTATATCAAGGATCTGCAGACCCGCCTCGAGCAGGAGATCGCCAAGGAACCGGATCTCAAGCGTCAATACCAATCGAAAGCCTTTCAGGTGGCCAACCTGGAGGCACTGAAAAAGCAGATGGCGGACGTGGAGGAGACCTTCGCCGAGCTGCTCAAACAGCTGCCCACCGACACCGAGGTGCCCGGCCTGCTGGAGGACATCACCGAGATCGGCCAGAACAGCGGCCTGAGTTTCGATGTGATCTCCCTGGCGCCGGAGAAAAAGGTCAAGTTCTACATCGAGCTCCCCATCAATATCCAGGTTAAGGGCAGCTATCACCAGCTGGGCGAATTCGTCAGCGGAGTCGCAGCACTCCCCCGCATCGTCACCCTGCACGACTTTTCCATTCGGCCGATCTCGCAGGCAGGCGATCTCAGTATGACCATCGCGGCAAGGACTTATCGTTATGACGACACCCAGTAAACAGCGCCGGCCGCTGGCAAGAGCGGCGATTACCGCCCTTGGGCTGATGCTTCTGCAAGCCTGCAGCCAGGTCAACGACCTCTCGGACCTGCAGCAGTATGTACGCGAGACCCAGGCCAAGCCCAGCGGCCGGATCGACCCGCTACCCAAGTTCGAACCCTACGAGAGCTTCCTCTACCGGGCCACCAGCCTGCGGGGGCCCTTCCAGGAGCTGGTTCGCATTGAGCCCAGCGATGAAGAAGAGTTCGTCAAGAACGACCTCAAGCCCGACTTTGAGCGCCCGAAAGAGCCGCTCGAAGCGTTCAAACTGGAAAACCTGCGCATGGTCGGCACCATTCACATGCTCGAGAACGGCGACCTCACTGCCCTGATCCGCGACGCCAACGGCGAAATTCACCGGGTGCGCAGCGGCAACTACCTGGGACGCAATTTCGGCGAAATCACTCAGGTGGACGAAACCCAGCTGGATATTCTGGAGATCGTTCCCAACGGGCGGGACGGATGGATGAAGCGCCCGAGAAACTTAGTCTTGGTGGAAAACCAATAAGAAGGTATGGAAATGAAGATGGCTGTTAATCACGATACTAATATTGGTTGGGCACCCCTTCGCCTCGTGCAGGGGCTGCTACTCACCACCTGCCTTCTGCTGGCCAGCCTGGCGCGCGCCGAGGTGACGATTGAGAACTCCTCGTTCGTGTCACTTCCCGGCAACCGCATGGAAGTGCGCCTTGATTTCGACGGCGCGCCTCCCCTGCCCCGCAGCTACATGATCGAAGAGCCCGCACGAGTGGTTCTGGACCTGTGGGACGCGCGCAACGGGCTTGCCACCAAGAACATCGATATCAAGAGCGGCCAGGTGGACAGCATCAGCATCGCCGAGGTGAAAGGCCGCGTGCGGGTCATCGCCAACCTCTATGAGCCCGCCGAGTACAACGCCTACGTCGAAGACAACAGCCTCTTCATCGTCTTTGGCGCGGGCGCTGCAGCCGCGGTCGACACCGCCTCCGACGACACGCCGGCACAGACCGCCTCCGCCCCCGAACCGATGCGCACCCAGGTGCAAAGCATTGATTTTCGCCGTGTGGAAGGAAACCTGGGCCGCGTGCTGATCGACCTCACCGACAGCAAGGCCGGTGTCGATATCGTCGAGGAAGGCAGCAACGTCGTGGTCAACCTGATCGGGGCACAACTGCCGGCTGAACTTGAGCAGCGCCTGGATGTGCAGGACTTCGCCACCCCGGTGACCTTTATCGACGCCATGGGCGACGGGCTCAACACCAGCATCCTGGTCAAGCCCTCCGCCGAGCCTTACGACTACCTCGCCTACCAATCCGAGAATCAGCTGATCATCGACTTCAAGCCGGTTACCGACCTGGAAGCCCAGGAGCGCGAGCGCGAGCGCTTCCCCTACACCGGCGAGAAGCTCAGCCTGAACTTCCAGGATATCGATATTCGTTCGGTGCTGCAGATCATCGCCGACGTCACCGACATGAACCTGGTGGTCAGCGACACCGTCAGCGGCAACATCACCCTGCGCCTGAAGAACGTCCCCTGGGACCAGGCCCTGGAACTGGTACTCAAGACCAAGAGCCTGGATAAGCGGATCATCGGCAACGTGATGATGATCGCGCCGGCATCCGAGATCGCCGAGCGGGAGCGGTTCGAGATCGAGACCAACAAGCAGGTCGCCGAGCTCGCGCCCCTGCGCACCGAGTTCCTCCAGGTCAACTACGCCAAAGCCTCCGAGATCGTCGCCCTGCTGGGCACCGAACAGGGGCTGCTGTCCGAGCGCGGCAGCGTGCGCGCCGACCCGCGCACCAACACCCTGCTGATCAAGGATACGGATAACAACATCTCCAAGGTGCGCCGCGCCCTCAAGAAGCTGGACATCGCCGTGCGCCAGGTCATGATCGAGGCCCGTATCGTTACCGTCACCACGGATATCACCAAGGAGCTGGGGGTACGCTGGGGTGTGGGTTACGCCAATCGGGACGGCTCCCGCGGCTTCAAGATCGGCCCACGGATCGGCAACACCGCCAATCCCACCGACGGCATTCCGCCCAGTGGGGCCCTTAACGTAGACCTGGGCGCAACCAACACCGGTAACTCTGCCCTCGCCATCGGCATCGGCACCAGCAGTTCGCTGCTGCAACTCGAACTCTCCGCCCTGGAGACCGACGGCAAGGCGGAGATCGTCTCCCAGCCCAAGATCATCACCGCCAACGGCAAGCCGGCGCGCATTCAGTCCGGTGACGAAATCCCCTTCCAGACCGTGCAGGACGGCGAAGTGAACGTGGAGTTCAAAGAGGTGGTGCTGGCACTGGACGTAACGCCGCAGATCACACCGGATAACCGCCTGATCCTCGACCTCAAGGTGAACCAGGACTCCGTGGGCGAAGAGCTGCCGAACGGTGAAGTGGGGATCATTACCAACGAAGTGGAAACACAGGTGCTGATCGACAACGGCGAGACCATCGTGCTCGGCGGCGTATTCCGCAACGAAGCCACCCAGAACCTCTCCAAGGTCCCCTTCTTCGGAGACCTGCCGTTCGTGGGAAGCCTGTTCCGTCGCACCGAGAACACCAACAGCAAAACGGAGCTGCTGGTGTTCATTACCCCCAAGATCATCGAGGAGTCGGTCACCGCGCGCTAAAGATCGGAATCGACAGACTTGAACATCTTTCTCATCGGGCCTATGGGTGCGGGAAAAAGCACCATAGGCCGTCTTCTTTCTCAAGAGCTGAAGCTGACCTTCAAAGACTCGGATCGTGAGATCGTCGAACGCGCCGGCGCCGACATCCCCTGGATCTTTGACGTGGAAGGCGAGGCTGGCTTTCGCCGCCGAGAGGCCGCGATGATCGACGAACTCAGCGCCGAGAAAGACTTGGTTCTGGCCACCGGCGGCGGCGCCGTGCTGGACCCGGGCAACCAGCGCTGCCTGCAATCCCGGGGAACCGTGGTTTACCTTCACGCCAGCATCGGGCAGCAGGTGGAGCGGACCGCCAAGGATCGCAACCGCCCTTTGCTTCAACAGGAAAATCCCTCTAAAGTGTTGGCCGACCTAATGGCCGCCCGCGACCCCATCTACCGCCGCCTTTGCGACCTGGTTGTGGAAACGGACGGCCGCCGACCCAAATCCGTGGCCCGCGAAATCATCAAATATCTGCAGCAGGCCGGAATTCAGAGGTAGCCAACGATGCACAGGCTGAACGTCGCCCTCGGTGAGCGCGCCTATCCGATTTACATTGGCCGCGACCTGCTGACGGACGGCGCGCTATGGGCCGATGCCGTTCACGGCAGCCAGGTGATGATCGTCAGTAACGAAACGGTCGCCCCGCTCTACCTGGAGCAAGTGAAGACTGCCCTCGCCGGAAAGACTGTCGACACCGTCATCCTGCCGGACGGCGAACGCTTCAAGACCCTGGAAACCCTTAACCGGATATTCGACCGCCTGCTCAAGTGCCGCCACAACCGCACCACGACCTTGGTGGCGCTGGGGGGCGGCGTGGTTGGCGACATGACCGGCTTTGCCGCCGCCTGCTACCAGCGCGGGGTCAACTTTATCCAGATTCCCACCACCCTACTGTCCCAGGTGGACTCTTCCGTGGGCGGCAAAACCGGCGTCAACCACCCCCAAGGAAAGAACATGATCGGCGCCTTCCACCAGCCCCGCTGCGTGGTGATCGACACCGATACCCTACAGACCCTTGCCGATACCGAGCTTGCCGCCGGCATGGCCGAGGTGATCAAGTACGGTCTGATCCTGGATTCAGATTTTCTCAACTGGCTCGAAGCGCACATGGAATCCCTGATGGCGCGAGATCCCGAGCTCCTGGCCGAAGCGATCAGGCGCTCCTGCGCCATCAAGGCGCAAGTGGTGGCGGCCGACGAAAAAGAGGCCGGACAGCGGGCCTTGCTAAACCTGGGCCACACCTTCGGTCACGCCATCGAAGCCTATGCCGGTTACGGCGAATGGCTCCACGGCGAGGCTGTGGCGGCAGGCACGGTACTGGCTACCGAGCTCTCACGCCGCCTTGGCTGGCTCGACGGCGAGGACTGCGAACGGGTTCGCCGCATTCTGCAGGCCGCCCGGCTACCCCTGATGCCACCAAAGGGAATGACCCCCGAGGATTTCCTTGAGCGCATGGCGGTGGATAAAAAAGTGATCGACGGACAGCTGCGGCTGGTCCTGCTTAAGTCCCTGGGACACGCCGTAGTGAGTGCAGACTTCGCCCCTGACGCGCTTCACCAGACCCTGGACGATGCGCTCAGCCAAGCAAGCGCCTGAGGAACCATGACAGACCAGCGTCGCGACTACGAGGCCCCGCCCCCCCGCCAGGCCCCTACCCTGAGCGATCGCGCGCCCCAGGGCGAGCACTACCTGCCCCCCTCCCATGTGCAGCTGCTGGAAAAACTGGAACACCTCAGCCGCTACAGCCACTTCGTCCAGGTGGTGGAAGGGGTACCCGGTAGCGGAAAAACCATCCTGCGCCAGCAGTTCGAACCCGACCCCGGCGACACCAGCGTCCATGCCTGCAGCATCCAGGCCAGCGAGGCCATGTCAGACTCGGAGCTGCTGAGCGCACTGGTTGAACAGCTCACCCTGGATGTGGCCTTGACCGCCAGCGACGAAACCAAGGAGCGTGCGGTGGCGGAGCACGCCGAGCTGCTGCAGGACATCTCGCGCCTCTTCCTGATCATTATCGACGATGCCGAGCAACTGGCGGAAAGCGCCCTGGATCTCCTGCTCAACCGGTTGCTGGCGGTGAGCCACACCGATGCCCGCCCCCACCTGGTGTTTTTCGCCACCCCAAAATTGCGCGAGATGCTCAACCAACCCCTGTTCCAGCCGGTGATGGACAGCAGTTGCCACTTTATGGAACTCGAGGCCCTGGATGAAGCGGCCATGGCGGCCTACCTCCGCCACCGTTTTCCCAGCATCTATCCGCGCTTGAGCGAAGCCCAGTTCAAGCGCCTTCACAACGAATCTTTCGGCCTTCCCGGGCGAGTTCCCCGTGTGCTCAAGGCCGTGATAAAAGGGGAAAAGAGCGTAGCTGAGCCGCCGCAGACCCGGCCATCCCCCAAAACGGCGCCGCGCAAATGGCTTCTGGGCGCCGGCCTGGTGCTGCTGCTGGCAGCCGGGGCAGGCGCCACCTGGCTGCTGCTGCCATTGGGCTCGCAGCAAGCCGGCGACCGCCTGCAGGTGACCCTGCCAGTACCCATGACCGAGCCTTCGCCGATCACGGATACTGAACCGCCGACTCCTGCACTGTCGCTGGAGGAGAAGCTGGCCCGCGCCGAAGCGGAGCTGGCAGCAACCGCCCAGGCTGAGCCGACACCGCCCGCGGACCCCGTACCTGCCAGTGACGACACCGCGGCCCCGCCGGAGCCCACGCCTGCCTCAACCGACCAGCTGCCTGCCGCCCCGGTTCGTGCCACGCCGGTAGCATCCGAGCCCGGCGAAGTGAGCGCCGCCGAGCCCCCCACGCCGAAAAAACGGGTGCTGGAAATTCCGCAAACACCGCCCTTGGCCGCCCAACCGCAGGACACCACCTTCGGGCGTGAAAATGTCCTGCTGAGTTGGAATCCGGACGGCTATACCCTGCAGATCCTGGGTGCCCGCAAGGAGCAAAGCGTGACCGATTTCGTCCAGGGGCACCCGCAACGGGCCGACCTCTACGCCTTCTCCACCATCTTCAAGGGCAAGCCCTGGTACGTGGTGGTCTACGGCGAGTACCGCACCCGCGATCAGGCCATGGCGGCCATCCCCGAACTGCCCCGAACACTGCGCGAGCGTCGCCCCTGGGCACGCAGCATCAAGGGTGTTCAGAATGACATACGGCGTAAAGAATAATTTACGCAATAATCGTGCCCAAACAGCTCGTCCATACCCCCTAAAACGCTATTAATTTGTCCTGCTGGCCGTTGGCAGGTAGACTGTCCGTCCCTTTTTCTCGGCTGCAACGGCCCCCGCTCGAACGAAGCCGTCATAAGCAGCTGATTTCAAAAGCTTTACATAGGGTTTGCTTATGAAGACAGGACTTTATCGCCCTGGCGAATTCAAGGACAACTGCGGCTTCGGCCTGATGGCCCACATCAAAGGAGAGGCCAGCCACGACCTGCTGTTGAAAGCGATCGAGTCCTTGACCTGCATGACCCACCGCGGCGGCATCGCTGCCGACGGTAAAACCGGAGACGGTTGCGGCCTGCTGCTGCAAAAGCCCGACAGTTTCTTGCGCACCGTCGCCAAGGAGGCCTTTGATCGCGAGCTCGGCGAGCAGTATGGCGTGGGCATGATCTTCCTTTCCAAGGATGAGGCCAAGGCCGCCACCGCCCGCCAGCGCCTTGATGCGGCGCTCACCGCCCAGGGGCTGGAAGTGCTGGGCTGGCGCGAAGTGCCCACCGACCCGTCCTCCTGTGGCCCCATCGCCCTGGAGACCCTGCCCCGCATTGAGCAGGTGTTCGTCAACAGCGCCGGAAAATCTGCCCAGCAACTTACCGTGAGCCTCTACGTGGCCCGCCGCAAGGCGGAGCTGGCCCTGGTCGAGGACCAAGATTTCTACGTCTGCAGCCTCTCCAACAGCGTGCTCTCCTACAAGGGGCTGGTGATGCCGGCCGACCTGACCAGCTTCTACAAGGATCTGGACGACGCCCGCATGGAGACCGCCATCTGCGTCTTCCACCAGCGCTTCTCCACCAACACCGCGCCCCGCTGGCCCCTGGCGCAGCCGTTCCGCACCATCGCCCACAACGGCGAAATCAACACCATCGAAGGCAACCGCAACTGGGCCAATGCCCGCGCCCGTACCTTTGAAACCGACCTGCTGCCCAACCTCGAGGAGCTGCAGCCCGTGGTCAACACCACCGGCTCCGACTCGTCCAGCCTCGACAACATGGTCGAGCTGCTGATCGCCGGCGGCATGGAGCTCTACCAGGCAGTGCGGATGATGATTCCCCCGGCCTGGCAGAACGTGGAGACCATGGATCCGGATCTGCGCGCCTTCTACGAGTACAACTCCATGCACATGGAGCCCTGGGACGGCCCGGCTGGCCTGGTGATGACCGACGGTCGCACCGCGGTCTGCATGCTCGACCGCAACGGCCTGCGCCCCTCCCGCTGGGTGATGACCAAAGACGGCATCATCTGCACCGCCTCCGAGATCGGCACTTACGACTACAAGCCCGAAGACGTGGTCGCCAAAGGCCGGGTGGGCCCCGGCCAGATCCTCGCCATCGACACCGAGACCGGCGAAGTGCTGCACACCGACGACGTCGACAACCGTCTGAAGAGCGCCCACCCCTACAAGCAGTGGCTGAAGCAGCACTCCTACCGCCTGGAAGCGCAATTGCGCGACCAGGACCTGCAGTTCAAGGAGTTCACCCCGGACCAGCTGAAAACCCACCAGAAGCTCTACCAGGTCACCTTTGAGGAGCGAGACCAGGTGATCCGCCCCCTGGCCGAGACCGGTCAGGAAGCGGTGGGTTCCATGGGCGACGACACCCCCATGGCGGTGCTGTCGCAGCGGGCGCGGCCCATCTACGACTACTTCCGCCAGCAGTTCGCCCAGGTCACCAACCCGCCGATCGACCCCCTGCGCGAGGCGATCGTCATGTCCCTGGAGACCTGCCTGGGTAACGAGCGCAACGTCTTCGACTACACCGCCGACCACGCCCAGCGCATCATTCTGGCATCCCCGGTACTCTCGCCGCGCAAGTACCAGGTGCTGTTCAACAACGAAGTGCCGGGCTTTGAGAGCCACTTCATGGGCCTCAATTACGACCCCGCGCTGGGGCTGCAAGCGGCCATCGAGAAACTCTGCGACGACGCCGAGCAGGCGGTGCGCGATGGCCGGATCCTGCTGATCCTCTCCGACCGCGCCATCAAGCAGGGCATGCTGCCGATTCCCGCCCCCATGGCCATCGGCGCAGTACACCACCGCCTGGTGCAGAAAGGACTGCGTTGCGACGCCAACCTCATCGTCGACACCGGCAGCGCCCGCGACTCCCACCAGATGGCGGTACTGTTCGGCTTCGGCGCCACCGCGGTCTACCCCTACCTGGCCTACCGCATCATCAACGACATGCTGGCCACCGGGGAGCTGCAGGGGGACCAGATCACCCTGCACAGCAACTACCGCAAGGGCATCAACAAGGGGCTGCTGAAGATCCTCTCCAAGATGGGCATCTCCACCATCGCCTCCTACCGCGGCGCCCAGCTGTTCGAGGCCGTGGGTCTGGCCAGCGAGGTGGTGGACCTCTGTTTCCGCGGCGTCGCCAGCCGAATCGAGGGGGCCAACTTCTTTGACTTCCAACGTGATCTGGAGAAACTGGCCCAGGACGCCTGGAAGCTGCGCAAGCCAGTGGACCAGGGCGGGCTGCTCAAGTTCGTTCATGGCAAGGAGTACCACGCCTTCAACCCGGACGTAGTGGGCACCATCCAGAAAGCGGTAAAGAACGGCGACTACGGCACCTATAAAGAGTTTGCGGCGCTGGTCAACGAGCGCCCGGTGGCCACCCTGCGCGACCTGTTCAAGCTCAAGGAGGGCAAGGCCATTGACCTCTCCGAGGTCGAGCCCAAGGAAGCCATCTTCAAGCGTTTCGACTCCGCCGCCATGTCCCTGGGTGCCCTCTCTCCCGAGGCCCACGAGGCCCTGGCCGTGGCCATGAACGAGCTGGGCGGGCGCTCCAACTCCGGTGAGGGAGGCGAGGATCCGGCCCGTTACGGCACCAACCGCCGCTCCAAGATCAAGCAGATCGCCTCCGGCCGCTTCGGCGTCACGCCCCACTACCTGGTCAACGCCGATGTGCTGCAGATCAAGGTAGCCCAGGGAGCCAAGCCCGGCGAGGGCGGCCAGTTGCCCGGCGGCAAGGTCAACGCCCTGATCGCCAAACTGCGCTACTCGGTGCCCGGCGTCACCCTGATCTCGCCGCCGCCGCACCACGACATCTACTCGATCGAAGACCTGGCGCAGCTGATCTTTGACCTCAAGCAGGTCAACCCCGACGCGCTGGTCTCGGTGAAACTGGTCTCGCGTCCCGGTGTCGGCACCATCGCCGCCGGTGTCGCCAAGGCTTACGCCGACCTGATCACCATCTCCGGCTACGACGGCGGTACCGCGGCCAGCCCGCTCACCTCCATCCGGCACGCCGGCTCGCCCTGGGAGATCGGCCTGTCCGAGACCCACCAGGCACTGATGATCAACAACCTGCGCGACAAGGTGCGGGTGCAGACCGACGGCGGCCTCAAGACCGGCCTGGATGTCATCAAGGCGGCCATTCTTGGCGCCGAGAGTTTCGGCTTCGGCACCCTGCCCATGGTGGCCCTGGGCTGTAAGTACCTGCGTATCTGCCACCTCAACAACTGCGCCACCGGTGTCGCCACCCAGCACGATTACCTGCGCTCCGAGCACTTCATCGGCACCGTGGAGATGGTGAAGAACCTCTTCACCTTTATCGCCGAGGAGACCCGGGAGTGGATGGCCAAACTGGGCGTGCGCACCCTGGAGGAACTGGTGGGCCGTACAGACCTGCTGGAAATCCTGCCCGGCACCACCGACAAGCAGCAGCGTCTGGATCTGAGCCCGATCCTGGAGAACGATTTCGTCGACGGCAGCAAGCCCCAGACCTGCCAGCAGGCCCATAACGCCCCTTATGACAAGGGCGAGCTGAACCTGAAGCTGCTGGAGGCGACCCGGGACGCCATCGCCAACAAGCGCGGCGGCGAGTTTACGTTCACCATCACCAACTGCGACCGCTCGGTGGGCGCACGGGTCTCCGGTGAGATCGCCAAGCACTACGGCAACGACGGCATGGCCGATGCCCCCATCCGCATCAACCTGGAAGGGGTCGCCGGGCAGAGCTTCGGCGTCTGGAACGCCGGTGGCCTGGAGCTGCGCCTGGAAGGGGATGCCAACGACTACGTGGGCAAAGGGATGGCCGGCGGCAAGATCGTCATTCGTCCCCCCGCCGCCAGCGAGTGCGAGACCCAGAAAACCTCCATCGTCGGCAACACCTGCCTGTACGGCGCCACCGGCGGCAAGCTGTTCGCTGCGGGCTGCGCCGGCGAGCGCTTCGGGGTACGTAACTCCGGCGCCGATGCGGTGATCGAGGGTGCCGGGGATCACTGCTGTGAATACATGACCGGCGGCCTGATCACCGTCCTCGGCAACACCGGCTACAACTTCGGCGCCGGCATGACCGGCGGCTTCGCCTACGTGCTGGACCTGGATCGCTCCTTCGTGGACAAGTACAACCACGAGCTGGTGGAGATCCATCGCATCAGCAATTACCACATGGAGGAGTACCGCCACCACCTGCGCTCCGTGATAACCGAGTATGTCGAGGAAACCGAAAGTGCCTGGGGTCGGCAGATTCTGGACAATTTCGACGACTACATCACCAAGTTCTGGCTGGTCAAGCCCAAGGCCGCGGGCCTGGGTGAGCTGCTCGACAATATGCGCAAGCGCCCCGAGTAAGGGGCCCTTCGGTGACACAGGTTTGTACGCCCCCCGCGAGGGGCCGAGATATGAGGACTAGGTGAAATGAGTGATCGCCTGCAAAACGATTTTCAGTTCGTGGACGTCAAGCGCCAGGACCCGACCAAGGTCCCCGCGCGCATCCGCAAGAAGGAGTTCGCCGAGATCTACGGGCCCTTCAAGCCGGAGGAGGCCGCCACCCAGGCCCACCGCTGCCTGGCCTGCGGCAACCCCTACTGCGAGTGGAAGTGCCCGGTTCACAACTACATTCCAAACTGGCTGAAGCTGGTCTCCGAGGGCAATATCATGGAGGCGGTGGAGCTCTCCCACCAGACCAACTCCCTGCCCGAGGTGTGCGGCCGCGTCTGCCCCCAGGACCGTCTCTGCGAAGGCGCCTGTACCCTCAATGACGGTTTCGGCGCCGTCACCATCGGCTCGGTGGAAAAGTACATCACCGACACTGCCGTCGCCATGGGCTGGAAGCCGGACCTCTCCAACGTGGTTCCCACCGGTAAGAAGGTGGCCGTGATCGGCGCCGGCCCGGCCGGCATCGGCTGCGCCGACGTGCTGACCCGCAACGGCGTGCAGTGCGTGGTCTACGACCGCCACCCGGAGATCGGCGGCCTGCTTACCTTCGGCATTCCCGAGTTCAAGCTGGAAAAGAGCGTCATCACCCGCCGCCGCGAGCTGCTCGAGGGCATGGGCATCGAGTTCCGCCTCAACACCGAGGTGGGCAAGGACGTCGCCTTTGACACCCTGCTCGAGGAGTACGACGCCGTGTTCCTGGGCATGGGCACCTACACCTACATGAAGGGCGGCTTCCCGGGAGAAGAGCTGGAAGGCGTTTATGACGCCCTGCCCTTCCTGATCTCCAACGTCAACAACTGCCTGGGCTACCCCCAGGACGAAAACGGCTTTATCAACCTTAAGGGCAAGCGGGTGGTGGTCCTCGGTGGCGGTGACACCGCCATGGACTGCAACCGCACCTCCATTCGCCAGGGCGCCAAGAGCGTGCACTGCGCCTACCGTCGCGACGAGGCCAACATGCCGGGCTCGCGCAAGGAAGTGGTCAACTCCAAGGAAGAAGGGGTCAAGTTCCTCTTCAACCGCCAGCCGGTGGAGGTGGTAGGCGAGGACGGCAAGGTCACCGGCGTCAAGCTGGTCACCACCGCCCTGGGCGAGCCCGACGCCAATGGCCGCCGCCGTCCCGAGGTGGTCGAGGGCAGCGAGGAAGTGGTGCCCGCCGACGCGGTACTGGTAGCCTTCGGCTTCCGCCCCAGCCCCGCCCCCTGGTTCAAACAGTTTGATATTCAGCTCGACGAGGGCGACCGGGTGGTGGCGCCTGCGCAGGGGGACTTCCCCTTCCAGACCAGCAACCCCAAGGTGTTCGCCGGCGGCGACATGGTCCGCGGCTCGGACCTGGTGGTCACCGCCATTCACGAGGGCCGTCAGGCCGCCGAAGGCATTCTGGACTACCTCGACGCCTGATCGTGTTGAGCTGTCGCGAAGAAGGCACGGTAAACCCGTGCCTTTTTTATTGGTAAGCCCCTATACTAGGCGGCTGTTAACGAGTTTTTGCCGAGAGTTTCCATGTCCGAACTGAAAAACGACCGCTTTCTCCGTGCCCTGAACCGCGAACCCGTGGATGTCACCCCCGTCTGGATGATGCGCCAGGCCGGCCGCTACCTGCCCGAGTACCGCGAGACCCGCGCCACCGCCGGCGACTTCATGAGCCTGTGCAAAAACGCGGATTTCGCCTGCGAGGTCACCATTCAGCCCCTGGAGCGTTTTCCCCTGGATGCGGCGATTCTCTTCTCCGATATCCTCACCGTTCCCGACGCCATGGGGCTGGGCCTCTATTTCGAGACCGGCGAAGGACCCAAGTTCAAAAAAGCAGTGCGCACCGAACAGGATGTCGCCGCCCTGCCCCTGCCCAACGTGAGCAGCGACCTCGACTACGTGATGAACGCGGTCAAGACCATCCGCGCCGAACTCAACGGCCGCGTCCCCTTGATCGGTTTTTCCGGCAGCCCCTGGACCCTGGCCACCTACATGGTCGAAGGCGGCTCCACCAAGGACTTCCGCCACATCAAGCGGATGATGTACGAGACCCCGGAAGTGATGCACGCCCTGCTCGACAAACTTGCCGTCACCGTCACCGCCTACCTCAACGAGCAGATCAGGAGCGGCGCCCAGGCGGTACAGGTGTTCGACACCTGGGGTGGCGTGCTCAGCGGCCCCTGCTACCGCGAATTCTCCCTCAAGTACATGCAGCAGATCGTTGACGGCCTGATCCGTGAGCACGACGGCCGCAAGGTCCCGGTGATCCTGTTCACCAAGAACGGCGGCCAGTGGCTGGAAGCGATCGCCGACACCGGCACCGACGCCCTGGGCCTGGACTGGACCACCAACATCGACGAAGCCCGCGCGCGCGTCGGAGGCAAGGTGGCCATCCAAGGCAACATGGACCCCTGCGTACTTTACGCCGGCCCCGAGCGGATCCGCGCGGAAGTCGAAGATATCCTGCAACGTTTCGGTAATAACCCCGGACACGTTTTCAACCTGGGCCACGGCATTCACCAATATGTGGACCCGGAAAACGCGAAAGTGTTTGTGGAAGCGGTGCATGAATTGAGCGCGAAATATCACGCGTAAGCCCAAAAGGGCTGGTACACCCAGCCCTTTTTAAACAACTGTTTAAGTCGGTTTATTTAAATCCAACCCCCCCTTCTTATTTAGCCACTAACCTTCCTAATTATTTGTTAGATATGCTAGCCTTGTCCGAACGAATATACGTTGGAGCAGGGTAGCGATTCCTTTTAGGAAAAACTGACCTGTCACAGTCACCATTAAAAAGGAAATGATGATGGGGCAGTTAATTCACCGATTGTTGTGCGTAGTTTTCTGTGGAATCCTTCTTGCCGCCTGTGGCGGCGGTGACGGGGCGGTAGGCTCCGGCGGGGGCAGCGCTACCCGGGATACCGGTAGCACCACTGCATCCACTTCCCCATCACTAGCCCTGACCCTGATCGACAGCGGCGCCAATAAAACCACCAGCATCACCGAATCCCAACAGGGCACGCTGGTCGCCAAGGTGCTGAGCGCAGGCGGCGTGCCGGTCGCCGAGACCGTCGTTACCTTCCAACTCGACAACACCAACATCGGTACCTTGGAGCCGGCGTCCGGCACCGCGTTGACCAACGCCTCCGGCGAAGCGCGCATCACCCTGAAGGCAGGCACCGCCGCGGGCGCAGCGACGGCCACCGCCACCGCCACCGTCAACGATGAGAGCGTCTCGGATACGCAGGCCTTCAGCACCTCTCTGGCCAATATCGCCCTGGGCTCAGGTTCAGGCGCCGGGTTCAGCGAAGGCTCGCTGGAACCCAGTGTGGCGCCACCCGCGGAGCTTTCCGCCGGAGGCACCATGACAATTACCGCCACGGTTGCAGATCAGGACAACGCTAACGCCCTGTTCACCTCTCCGGTGGAGGTGAGTTTTACCTCTTCCTGTGTCGCGGCGAGTAAAGCGACTATCGACGGTACGGTCACCACCGTCGGCGGAACCGCCGTAGCCACTTATCGGGCCGACGGCTGCGTCGGCAGCGACACCATCACAGCATCGGCCCCCGGTGGCCTCAGCGCTTCGACCAACATTCTCGTGGCGGCCGCGGCGGCAGGCTCCCTGGAGTTTGTCTCAGCCACCCCTGGCACCATCGCACTGAAAGGAACCGGTGACAGCGAGCGACCGGAAACTTCCACGGTGGTGTTCAAGGTGCTGGATATCAACGGCAATCCCCGTGCCGGTCAAACCGTGAATTTCAACCTCTCCACAACCGTTGGTGGTCTATCCCTCTCTACCACCAGCGCCACCTCGGACAGCAGCGGCCTTGTCCAAACCGTGGTCAACGCGGGAACCGTTCCCACCAATGTTCGGGTCCACGCCCGCTTTACCACCGGCGGGGGAACGGATCTCTTTACCGTTTCCAGCAACCTCACGCTCAGCACCGGCCTGCCCGACCAGAACAGTTTGTCGCTTTCCCGGGATATCGAAACCCCCCAGGGATGGGATCGTGACGGTGAGAAAGTGACCTTTACCGCCCGCCTCGCCGACCGTTTTAATAACCCGGTGCCCGATAACACCACCGTGCTCTTTACCACGGAAGGAGGCGTCATTGAACCAAGCTGCGTCACCGAAGGTGGTGCCTGTAATGTAATTTGGACCAGCCAGAATCCGCGTCCCGCGGACGGTCGCGTAACCGTGCTCGCCACCGCCATCGGTGAAGAGGACTTTACTGACCTCAACGGTAATGGCCTGTATGACGACGGCGAGCCGGTCAGCTCACTGCCCGAAGCCTTCCGTGATGCAGATGAAAGCGGTGTTTGGGAGAGCGGCGAGTTTTTCCGCGATTTTGATGAAGACAGTCAGTACACCCTCGCCGACAGCTTTTATAACGGCTCCCTTTGTACCTCAGCGGCCAAGACCCTGGGGCACTGCGCCAGCCTGGTCGAAGTCCGCGAAAGTTCGATTATCGTTATGTCTAGCGCGGTTCCTGAAGTCGGCGGGATCACCTTCTCTCCCGCGTCCATCACAGTCACCGATGATGGCAAAGCCAATATTTCCGCAACCGTCCAGGACGTGAACGGTAATTCACCCCCTAACGGAACCACGGTGGCCTTCACAGTGACAGTGGGCAGCCTGCAAGGGCAAACCTCTTTCACCGTCGGAAATCAGCTGGATCCATTCGACGCAGACCTGGAATTCAAGGGAGAAGCCACGGACTCGACCTTGAACGGTAAATTAACAGCCAAAGTCACAACACCGGCTGGAGATGAAACAACCGCCTCGATTCCGATTACAATAAACCCCTAATCGCCCTTGGATAGTTGTAGAGCCGGGCTTAGCCCGGCTTTTTTTATAGAGTATCAGCAGTAATGAGCAAATCGGCCTTCCAACTAGCAGTGGTTCTTTGTGGCGCCCTGTTTATCTCCGGCTGCGCCAACTCCCCGCCCCGCAACATCAATAACAGCTGCGATATCTTCTACGACAAGGACGACTGGTACGATGCCACCCGTGACAGTTTCGAGCGCTGGGGGGTGCCGATTCACGTGCAGCTGGCGATCATTCACCAGGAGTCCAAGTTCCAGTACGACGCCCGCCCGCCGCGCACGTACCTGCTGGGGATCATTCCCTGGTTCCGTCCCTCTTCTGCCTACGGCTACGCGCAGGTAAAGGACGGCACCTGGGACTGGTACATCAGCAAGACCGGCAACTGGGGCGCCGACCGGGACGATTTCGAGGACGCGGTGGACTTTATCGGCTGGTACGGCCAGATGAGCCACAAAATGCTGGGAATTTCCAAGTGGGACGCCTACAACCAGTACCTGGCCTACCACGAGGGGCAGGGGGGCTTTAAGCGCAAGACTTACAACCGCAAGCCCTGGCTGCTGGGCGTCGCCCGCAAGGTCAAGGACAACGCCTACCGCTACGCCGTGCAGCTCAAACGCTGCGAGGATGACCTCGACTCCCCCTGGTTCTGGCCCTTCTAGGGGCCGCCAGCAGTGGCGGCCCCTGCACTTCTATTATTGATATTATTGAATCGCAGCGCCGCCCTTTATCCGTAGACCAGCTTAGGCAGCCAGGTGGCGAGCGCCGGCCAGTAGGCCAGCACGCCCAGCAGCCCAAGCTGGATAACGATAAAGGGCATGACCCCCCGGTAGATCTGGCCGGTGCTGATGCTGTCCGGTGCCACCCCGCGCAGGTAGAACAGGGCGAAGCCAAAGGGCGGGGTGAGGAAGGAGGTCTGCAGGTTGAGGGCGATCATGATCCCCAGCCAGATCGGATCCAGTCCCATGGAGAGCAGCACCGGCGCCACCAACGGCACCACCACGAAGGTGATCTCGATAAAGTCGAGGAAAAAGCCGAGCAGGAACATCACTGCCATCACCAGCAACACCGCGGTAAAGGTGCCGCCGGGCAGCTCGTGGAGGAAGTCACGGACCAGGTCGTCACCGCCAAATCCGCGGAACACCAGGGAGAAGATGGAGGCGCCCACCAGGATGATGAAGACCATGGAGCTGACCTGGGTGGTGGTGCGCATCACTTCGCGCAGAATATCCAGGTTCAGGCTGCGGCGCAGGGCCGCGAGCACCAGTGCCCCCACCGCACCCACCGAGGCGGCCTCGGTAGGGGTCGCAAGCCCCCCCAGGATCGAACCCAGCACCAGCACGATCAAAAGGATCGGCGGCACCAGCACCTTGAAGGTCTTGCTGCCCAGGTTCGCCACCGCGCGGCGCTCCTCTGCGGGAATCGCCGGGGACGATTTCGGGTCCAGCAGCGCCCGCAGCAGCAGATAGACAATATAGGCAACCACCAGGGCCAGCCCCGGCAGCAACGCCCCGAGAAAGAGGTCCCCCACGGTGACCGTCTCCGGCGAAAAGATCCCCTGTTCCAACTGCGACTGCTGGTAGGCGGAGGAGATCACGTCTCCCAGCAGCACCAGCACGATGGAGGGCGGGATAATCTGCCCCAGGGTACCGGAGGCGCAGATGGTGCCGGTGGCCAGTCGCGGGTCATAACCGCGGCGCACCATGGTGGGCAGGGACAACAGCCCCATGGTCACCACGGTGGCGCCCACGATACCGGTGCTGGCCGCCAGCAGCATGCCCACCAGGGTCACCGAGATGCCGAGTCCGCCGCGCAGGGGGCCGAACAGGGTGGCCATGGTGTCCAGCAGCTCTTCGGCAATGCGCGAGCGCTCCAGCATCACCCCCATGAAGACAAACAAGGGTACTGCCACCAGCACCTCGTTGGTCATGATTCCGAACAGGCGGTTGGGAATGGCCTCCAGAAACACCGGGTCGAAGTAACCGCTGAGGGTGCCGATGGCCGCAAAGAGCAGCCCGGTACCCGCCAGGGAATAAGCCACCGGGTAACCGGCCAGCAGAATGATCAGCGCCGTCAGAAACAGCAGCAGGGGCATCAGTTCGGTCACAGCTCGGTCTCCTGGTTCTCTTCCAGATGGGCCTGCCCGCGCAGCACCAGCAGGTTACGCAACAGCTCGGCGATGCCTTGCAGGATCATCAACGCCGGCATCACCAGCAGGGTGGTCTTAAGCACAAAGCGCGCCTCGATGCCGCCGGCTTCCTGGGATCCTTCAAGAATCGCCCAGGAGTTGGCCACGTAATCCCAGGCGATCCAGAACATGAACACCGACACCGGCAGCAGCAACAGGCTGGTGCCGGCGATGTTGATCAGGGCCTTGCGCCGCTCGGGCATCGGCCGGTAAAAAATGTCCACCCGTACGTGACCGTCGTGCTTGAGGGTGTAGGCGGCCCCCAGCAGAAAGACCCAGCTGTGCAGGTAAATGACCGACTCCTGCAGGGCGATCCACCCCACGTTGAAGAGGTAGCGCAGCACCACCACGGTGAAGGTGATCAGCACCATCAGCAGGGTGAGCCAGGAGATAGCCCGCCCGGTGAGTTCGCTGAGGCGATCAATGCGCTGCACGATGCCCATTAGCCTAAGAGATGACATTAAAGACGGATCCTCCGTAACCGAGCGCTCGATTATCCCTACCCCCGCCGGGGATTAGGTATTGATTTGTCTGGGAATCACCTAGAATACACAAAAATCGACCAGGAGTTAGCGTCCTTGAATCAATCCGACCACAGCCTGCGCCTCGGCCAACTGGGCAGCTGGCAGCTGGGGGTGTTTTCCGCCGCCATCGCCGAGCGCCTGTTCCCCAACTACGCCCTCTTTGCCCGCCTCACGGACACCGGAGACGCACCCTTGATGCGACAGGCCCTGGACAAGGTGTGGGACCGCCTGGCCAATCGCGGCGGCAAGGTCAACTTCGACACCCAGCTGGAGCGGGTGGACGGGCAGATTCCAGATCCGGAAGCCTTCGACATGTTCGGCGTCTATCCCGCGCTGGATGCGGCGGTGGCCCTTTACGGCGCCCTCAACCAGATGGTCGAAGCCAGCGCCGAGGAGGCCCAAAACCTCAGCGAACTGGCCCTCACTGGCGTCGAGACCTACCTTGAGATCACCGCCGATGTCGACCTTTCCGACGAGGAGCTGGTGCGTCACATCAACACCCACCCGTTGATGGAACAGGAGCGTGAATTTCAGGAGACGCTGCTCGCCAAACTAAACGCGGCCGCCAAAGCCGAGGCCGGCCTCGTCGACGAACTGCGCACGCTGGCCGCTAACGAGGGTGTCAGCAACATCGGTATCAGCGACCAGCCGTGAGCCCGGGCGTCAGCCCTCCATGGTCAGAATCAGCTTGCCCCGGGCGTGACCGCTCTCGCTGAGGCGGTGGGCTTCGGCGGCCTCGCTCAGCGCAAAGGTCCGCTCCACGCGGGGCTTGAGGTGGCCATCGGCCACCAGCGCCAGCAGCGTCGCCAGCTGCGCTGGGTCCTCGTGAACCCGAATCCCCTGGGCCTTCAGCCCCTGCTCTTGAGCCGCCTTCACCACCTCGTCGGCGGTAACGGTCGGCAGGGTGACCAGAAGGCCACCGGGCTTCAGGCAGCCCAGGGCCTCGATACCCGCCTGCCCGCCAACCCCGTCGATCACCAGATCGCAGTCCTGCACTGCGCTCGCCAGATCGGCGCTCACGTAATCAACCACCTGGGAGCAGCCCAGCTCCTGCAGGTAGGCGTGGTTGACCGGCGAGGCCGTGCCCACCACGGTTGCGCCCTTCCAGTGAGCCAGTTGCACCGCCAAGTGCCCCACCCCGCCGGCGGCAGCCAGCACCAGCACTTTATGGCTGGACTCCAGCTCCGCGGCTTCGAACAGGGCCTGCCAAGCAGTCATGCCGGCGATGGGCAAGCCCGCGGCCACCTCGGGCGCGACCCCGTCGGGCAGGGCCACGAGCTGGGAAGAGCGGGCTACCACCCGATCGGCATAGCAGCTTCCCGGGTGTGGAAAGTTCAGCAGCCCGCAGACCCTGCGCCCTTCGCTCCAGTCGCTGACCTCAGGGCCTATCTCAGCGACTTCCCCGGCAAATTCCCAACCCAGGATCAGCGGCGGCTCCCCCAGGAAGGGACGCGCACCGCCGCCGCTTCGGGTCTTCCAGTCGATGGGGTTAACACCGGCCGCTTGGTTTCGAATCAGCACCTCGCCGGCGCCGGGCCGGGGGTCGGGCAGAGTTTCATACTGCAGCACTTCGGGGCCACCGAAGCGGTGAAGACGGACCGCTTTCATGGGGGTATCCTGTTGAATGAGGTGAATTTCTTTTCAGCATAGCGCCCACTGTCCCGGAGGTGAAGCATGATCTTGCCGGTGCCGCAGCCCACGGCGGCTGCCGTTTTCCTGCTCTGGCTTTGCGCCCTCTGGGGAACCGCCGTGCAGGGCGCCGAGCGGCTGGAGCTGGTACAGGCGCTCCCCATTGTGCCTGCCGCCCATGACACCGTCCCCCTGGAGCCCTCGGGCCTTGCCGTCTGCGGTGATCGCCTGCTGATGGTTTCAGACGATCACGATGACCGCGTGTTCGAGCTGCTCCCGGGACCCCGCCAGGCCAGGGCCCGGGTCTTCATAGAGATCAAGGTAGGGGCGCCCCCCACCTTGCCGAATTACACCTCCCGACGGCTCAGACGGCTGGCCGCTAAGGGACGTTGGGACTGGGAGGGGATCGCCTGCGAGGCCGGGGAGCTTTTCCTGCTCAGCGAAACCCTGGCGCAGGTGCTGGCGGTGGACAGCCAGGGGCTCGGAACCTGGATGGGTACCAGCCTGTACCGGGCCGGGCGTGACATCGGCCTCTTCGCCCTGCCGAACGCCTTTGCCGAGGGTCTGACCCTGACGCCGAGCCAGGCCTTTGTGGCCGGCGAGCGCCAGCCCCGGGGACTGGTGATCGCCGAGCGGGGCAGACGCCCCTGGCCTCGCGCGCGGGCCCTCTGGCTCACCCCCTTTCCCGACCTGATGAGTCCCCATGATTTCAGTGGCCTCTGGGCAGAAACGGATACCCTCTACACCCTGGAGCGCAACCATTATCAGGTCTGCAGGCGGCCGCCGCCGGACTTCAAAGCCAACCGCTGCTGGGGCTATCGGCATGTAGAGCAGGCCCCCGACCTGGCCTACCGCGATCAGCGGTTTGGCAAGGCCGAGGGGATTGCCCGCCGGGGTGATCTTCTTTATCTTGTGCTGGACAATAATCACGGCCCGAGAGCTGCTGATCCAGAAGACCGCCGCCCCTGGCTGTTCGTCTTCAGCGTGCCGGCCGACTGGTAATCCACCCTTGGTCTACTGTGGCGGAAGCGTCCCGACCGCTACCATCGACAGACCAATAAAAACAAAACCCCAAAGGAAGTTATTCATGCCCCTGGACCTTATGGAACCGCTCTTTCTCGTACTGGGATTTCTGGTTTTCCTGGCCTCGCTCACCATGTTCATCATCCGCACCAAAAACATCCAAGCCGTGCTCAAGTTCTGGCAGGCGGATATCGCCTTTACCCACAAGGAGTTCGTTATTAACCGTATCGGCATCACCATCATGGTGATGGGCATCGTCCTGCGCTTCTTCAACGCCTGGGCCATCGCCTGATGGGAGGCAATCCCGTCAAAGGGGGCGGCTACCTGCTCCGAGGCCTGCAGCTGCTCACCGAGCCGGGCCTGCGCACCTTTGTCATCGTCCCCCTGATCGTCAACCTGCTGCTCTTCAGCACCGCCATCTATCTGCTGATACAGCAGTTCGGCAACTGGGTGGATTACTGGCTCTCTTTGATGCCCGAGTGGCTGAGTTTTGCCGAGTGGCTGCTCTGGCCCCTGTTCGCCCTGCTGGTGCTGCTGGGGGTCTATTTCAGCTTTACCCTGATCGCCAACTTCATCGCCGCCCCCTTTAACGGCCTGCTGGCCGAGCGGGTCGAGCATCGCTTGCGAGGCACCATTCCGCCGGACGAAGGCTGGCGGGAGCTGCTCGCCTCCACGGGGCGGGCGCTGCAGCGCGAGCTGGCCAAGCTGGTCTACTACCTGCCCCGCCTGCTGCTGATCTTTATCCTCACCCTAGTGCCGGTGGTGGGATTTGCCGCGCCCCTGTTCTGGTTTTTCTTCGGCGCCTGGATGATGGCGATCCAGTACTGCGATTACCCCATGGACAACAACCGGGTCAGCTTTACCCACATGCGCCAGCTGCTCAAAAGCCGGCGCCTCAGCTCGCTGGGCTTCGGCGCCCTAGTGTCACTGGGAATGCTGGTGCCGGTGATCAACCTGCTGATCATGCCGGCCGCGGTGATCGGCGCCACCCTGTTCTGGGTCGAGGAGTTTCCCGAGCAAGCCCGGGGCGTGCCTAGCCGACGCTGAATGTCAGCGAACAGCCCGAAGCGGCCCTTTCCCGCTGATTTCAGGCCGAATCCTCATTGACCATGGCAGAGGCCGGGCGCAACAGGTGCGCCGGGAAGTGGCAGAGAAAAAGGCTGCCCTCGCCGGGGCGGCTGTCGATCTCAAGGCGCGCCCCGTGGCGCAACATCACGTGCTTGACAATCGCCAGCCCCAGCCCCGTCCCCCCCGCCGCCGAGGAGCGCCCGGCATCGACCCGGTAGAAACGCTCGGTGAGGCGGCTGATGTGGTGCGGCTCGATACCGATGCCGTCGTCGCGGACACTGAAGTGCCCGCCGGCGCCGTCCACCCACCAGCGAACGTCGATATCGCCGCCCTCGGGGGTATATTTAACCGCGTTGTAGACCAGATTGGAGAAGGCGCTGAGCAGCTCCGCCTCCTGCCCCATCAACAGGTAGCGCTCATCCACCTCCAGGGTAATCTGGTGAGATTTGTCCTGCGCCAGCGCCAGGGCGTTCTCGCGCAACTCCCGCAGCAGGTGGCCGAGATCAATGGGCAGTTCGTCGCTGAGGCTCTCCGTGGTCTCCAGCCGGGAGAGCATCAGCATGTCGGTCACCAGGTTCCGCATCCGCCGGGCCTGGCCCTCCATCTGCTGCAGGGCGCGCCTGAGCCCCGGTTCCCTATCCTCCAGCTGATCCTGCAGGGTTTCCAGGTAACCCTGGATCACCGTGAGCGGGGTGCGCAATTCGTGGGAAGCGTTACCGACGAAGTCCTGGCGCATCCGCTCGAGCCGGTAGAGGCGGGTGACATCCCGCACCAGCATCAGGCGTTCGTGCTTGCCGAAGACGGCGATGGTGTACTGCAGCCGGACAGCCGGGTTGACCGGCGAGGGAAGCTCCAGGGGGGTATCGTAGTCGCGGCGTTCGAAATAGCGGACAAAGCGGGGATCGCGGATCAGGTTGAGCACCCCCTGCCCCACGTCGTCGGGCCGGCGCAGCCCCAGCAACTGCTTGGCCGCCCGGTTCCACCACTCCATATTGCCCTGGGAGTCGATCATCACCACCGCGTCCTTGAGGGCGCTGCTGGATTCCTGGACCCGTTTGATGACGCCCCTCAGGTGCGCCTCCGACTGGCGGTGCTGACGCTGCAGGCGGTAGATGGCATCGGTCAGGTGTCCCCAGGCGCCGGGCGCCTCCGGGGCGTCGCTGCCGTCGCTGCGCAACAGCCAGCGGTAGAGACGGCTCAGCTGGTAATTGTGCCAGGCGAGCAGCCCGGCCAGCGCTGCCGCCAGGGCCCAGCCCAAGGCATCCAGCCACCAGCCGATCAGCAGGGCGAAAAGCAGCAGGGCCGTGGTGGACTTAACGCTGAAAAGAGAGTCCGGCGGCACGCCTGTCTACGCCTTCAGGTGCTGGTTGGAAAAGCGATAGCCCATGCCCCGCACCGTCTGCACCAGGGGGGCGAGCTCCTCACCCAGGGCCTTGCGCAGCCGTCGAATGTGGACATCCACGGTACGTTCTTCGACATAGACGTTCCCCCCCCAGACAAAGTCGAGCAACTGGGCGCGGGAAAAGGCCCGTTCGGGGTGGGTCATGAAAAAGCTCAACAGCCGGTACTCGGTCGGCCCCAGCTCCAGGGGGGCGCCGTCCACCGTCACCCGGTGGGAGACCGTATCCAACACCAGACCGTTAATCTCAATCCGCGCCTCCTCGCCGCCGGGGCTTGCGCGCCGCAGCACCGCCTTCAGGCGCGCCACCAGCTCCCGCGGAGAGAAGGGCTTGGTGATGTAATCGTCGGCACCGGCCTCCAGGCCCTGCACCTTGTTGTCCTCATCCCCCTTGGCGGTCAGCATGATGATGGGGATATCGGCGGTCTGGTCATCTCTTTTCAGCCGCCGGGCCAGTTCGATGCCGCTGGTGCCGGGCATCATCCAATCCAGAAGAATCAGATCGGGCTGGGCATCCACCACGGCAGCCAGCGCGGCCTGGGCGTTATCCGCCTCCAGGCACTCGTAGCCGGCCATCTCCAGCGCCAGGCTGAGCATCTCCCGGATCGGCTTTTCATCGTCAACAATCAGCACGCGTTTGCTGCTCATGGTACCTCGACCCTCTATGACTGAACCATTAACGGCCTATTACAGCGGGCCAATGTTACAGTCCCATGACAGGCACGGGATTCAGCCCCGCAGCAGGTAATCCAGCGAAAGTCCGGCGAAGACCAAGGCCCCCACCCAGTGATTGTTCAGAAACGCCTCAAAGCAGCCCTCGCGGGTACGGTGACGGATCAGATACTGCTGATAGCCGAACAGCAGCGCCGCCAGGGTGACTCCCGAATAATAGAGCACGCCCGCCTGTAACTGCGCCCCCAGCAGCAGCAGGGTCAGCACCACCAGCCCCTGCAGGACGCCCACCGCGACGCGGTCGGCGTCACCGAAGAGGATGGCGGTGGACTTGATGCCGATCTTCAAGTCATCGTCCCGGTCCACCATGCCGTAGAGGGTGTCATAGGCCACGGTCCAGAGCAGGTTGGCGGCATAAATCAGCCAGGCAATGGCCGGCACCTCGCCGCTCTGGGCACTGAAGGCCATGGGCACCGCCCAGGAGAAGGCCGCGCCCAGCACCACCTGGGGCAGGTAGGTGTAGCGCTTCATAAACGGGTAGGCGGTGGCCAGGGCGACCCCGCCGAACGAGAGCAGCACGGTCTGGCGGTCCGTAAACAGCACCAGCACAAAGGCGCTCAGGCAGAGTACGAAAAACAGGCCGATCACCTCGCGAACGGTGACCCGTCCGGAGGGCAGAGGGCGGCCCCGGGTACGTTTGACATGACCGTCCAGGTGCCGGTCGGCAAAGTCGTTGATCACACACCCAGCCGAGCGCATCAGCACCACCCCGAGGGTGAAAATAATCAGCAGGTGAAGCGCGGGCACCCCTTCGGCCGCCACCCACAGCGCCCAGTAGGTCGGCCAGAGCAGCAGGTAGATGCCAATCGGCCGGTTGAGGCGGGTCAGCTCCATCCAGGCCCTGAGCCGCTCGACGCTCAGGCCCCGGCGAATATCCATCGGTCGCAGCAAGTTCCGCTCCTTCTAGGAATCGAAGGGGCTCATTGTACCTGCAGTAGCGAAGGCAGGAAAATCTCGCTGACCAGCAGCGGCTTGCCCTCTAGGCGGAATACGGAGCGGCGCGCCCAGGCCCGGGTCCGGGTCCGGGTGCCGTTCAGGGGCAGCTGCGCCGTTTCGATGGGGCCGCGGTGCATGCTGGGATCGTTGAACAGCACCGCGCCCAGGGGACGCTCGCCGAGGAACTTGAGGCGCCGCTGGGGGCCTGTGAGGGTGGTTGCCGGAATGATGCTGCGGGCGCAGACCCAGGGCTCGCCAAGCCCCCAGAGGCGCACCTCGCGCACCAGCACCTGCTGGCTGGGGGCAATTCCCAGGGCGCGGGCCTCGCTTAGGGTGGGACGGCTCCAGCCCTGGAACAGCACCTCGACCCTGAAGTCGCCGGCGCTGGCCCGCTTGAGACGCCGGGTCAGCGACCCCGAGTCCAGCAGCCAGCCCCGCCAGGCCCGGGGCAGGCGACTGCAGGGGCCACGGCGGTAGCTGCGCCAACGCACGGACAGGGGCTGTCGGGCCAGGGAAGAAGCAACCGGCACAAAAAGGTCCTGTGATGAAAAATCAGGCGCAGAGGATGCGCGATTCACTGTCCATATTCAAGCGCCGCCCGAGCGGCCACCGGCACGGTAGCATGACCTGGAGCAATAGCGGGGGGCGGATATTGAAAAAGGCCTTTGCTTCTTTAGGGTTGGGCTGATTTAATCAGCCCCGACAACTTCGGGAATTACGAGGATTATTATGCGTAAAGCAGAACTGGTGGCGCTGATCGCCGAAAAAGCGGACCTGACCAAGAGCGAAGCCCAGGCCGCTCTCAACGCCATGACCGACAGCATGACCGACGCCCTGGCCAAGGGAGATACCGTCTCTCTGATCGGCTTTGGCACCTTCACCCAGCGTCACCGCGCGGCCCGTCAGGGCAAGAACCCCCAGACCGGCGCCCCCATGGAAATCGCGGCCAGCACCAACGTGGCTTTCAAGCCCGGCAAGGCCCTCAAGGACAGCCTCAACAGCTAGGCGCCTGCGTCCCTTTTCCGGACCGAACAACTCAAAGCCCCGCGTGATGCGGGGCTTTTTTTCACCTTGTCATTCTTGGCGGCAAGGTCAAGCGTCGCAGGAAGCGGCCGAGATAATCCGATACTCTTCGGGCGCCCGATGAAGGGCGAAGTTGAAGATATTGGCCCGAATCTCCGCGACCCGTTCAAAGTCGCAGCGGGCAATGATCAACTCATCTTCCAGGGTCGAGGCCTGGGCGACGATCTCGCCGGTAGGGGCGATGATACAGCTCTGGCCCAAGAGGTCGCACCCCTCCTCCTTACCGGCCTTGGCCGCGGCCAGAATCCAGCAGCCGTTCTGGTAGGCCGAAGCCTGCATGCAGAGGTGGTTGTGGAAGCCCTGCAGGTGGTCGTGCTCCGGCACCGGGGGATAGTGCATAGGCGTGTTGTAACCGAGCAGGATCATCTCTGCCCCCTGCAACGCCATCACCCGATAGGTCTCGGGCCAGCGGCGGTCGTTGCAAAGTGCCATGCCGATCTTGCCGCCGAAGGCATCCCAGCTGCCAAAACCGAGATTACCCCGCTCGAAGTAGCGCTTCTCCAGGTGCTGGAACGGGCGCCACGGCTCGTGCTCGGGATGGCCCGGCAGGTGGATCTTGCGGTACTTGCCGACGATTTCGCCCTGCTCGTTAACCAGAATCGAGGTATTAAAGTGGCGGGTGCTGCCGGCCTCGTCCTGACACAGTTCGGCATAACCGAGGTAGAAGCCGATCTTCAGCCGCCGCGCCTCGTCAAACAGCGGCTGGGTTTGCGGCCCCGGCATCTCGGTTTCGAAAAACTGGTCTACCTCGGTCTGGTCCGCCATGAACCAGCGGGGGAAGAAAGTGGTCAACGCCAGTTCCGGGAACACCACCAAGGAGCAGCCGCAGGCGCTGGCATCGCGCATCATCGCCACCAGCCGCTCAACCACCTGGGTGCGGGTATCGCTTCGGGCCACCGGCCCCATCTGGGCAACAGCCGCGGTAATTACTCTCGACATATTCACTCTCCCGTTAAGCCGGTTCGGCCAATTCCAGCAAAGCCTGCAGCAACACATTGGCGCCGGCTTCGAGGTCATCTAAATCGGTGTGCTCGCGCACGTTGTGGCTGATTCCGCCCGCGCTGGGAACGAAAATCATCGCGGTAGGGCAGACCGGTGCAAACATCTGCGCGTCATGCCCGGCCCCCGAGGGCAGGCGCTTGACGCTGTTGCCCTGGTCCAGGGCGATCTGCTCGATGCGGGCCACCAGCGCCGGGTCAAAGTTGACCGGCTCGAAGCGGGCCAGCGAACGGTGGCTGATACTCACCCCTTCGCGCTCGGCAACGGCGCGCACGAATTCAAACAGTTCGGCCTCTGCCTGCTGCAGTTGCTGCTCGTCGGTGTTGCGCAGGTCGACCGTCAGCTCGACGTGGTTGGGAATCACGTTAACCAGGTTGGGGCGGTATTCGCAGTGCCCCACGGTCGCCAACTGCCGCCCCCCCAGGCGCTGGGCCAACTGGCGAACGAACACCGTGATTTCAGCGGCGGCTAAGGCGGCGTCCTGTCGGTAAGCCATGGGCGTGGTGCCGGCATGGTTGGAAGTCCCTTTAATGCTGAACTCGGTCCAGGAGATCCCCTGGACCCCCTCCACCGCGCCGATCCGGATTCCGTCCTGCTCCAGCACCGGACCCTGCTCGACATGCAGTTCGATAAAGGCAGCCGCCTGCTCCCGGGCACGGTTGACCGGAGCCTCACCCCGATAGCCGATCCGCTCCAACTCGTCGCCAACCCGGGCGCCGTCGATACCCTGAGTCTGAAGCGCCGTTTCGAGATCCAGCACGCCGGTGAAGACGCAGCTGCCCATCATGTCCGGGGCAAAACGCGCCCCCTCTTCGTTGGTAAAAAAGGCTACCGCCAGCGGCTTTCTCGTTTTGACGCCGGCCTCATTAAGGGTCTGGATCACCTCCAGCCCGGCCAGCACACCCAGGTTGCCGTCATAAAGGCCCCCGGTGCTGACCGTGTCGATGTGCGAGCCGGTCATCACCGCAGGGCCCGTTTCAAGCCCCGCGCGCCGGCCCAGGACATTGCCGAGCTGGTCGATCTCGACCGCAAGGCCGAGCTCGCGTATCCAGCCGACCACGAGATCCCGCCCTTGCTTGTCCGCATCGGTCAGGGCCAGGCGGCTGACACCACCGCCGGCCAGGGCGCCGCACTGGCCCAGCGCCTGGAGCCGCTGATGCAGCCGCTGCCGGTTGATTTTCAACGCTTCGCTGCTCATCACTCGCCCCGTTCCACGGCTTCGGCACTGCGCCCGACCAGCTCGGTGTAGAGCTCGGGGTCAGTCGCCCCCTCGCTGCCGATCAGCAGGACCTGGCTGTTTTCATCCAGCCCCAGGGCCTCACGTAAAGAAGGTTGCTGAGCCGCCAGGATCACACCCGCAAGGCCCGCAACCGCTGATTCACCGGCCACGACCGGCCGCTCGCTGCACAACGCGCCATTGGCCATCAGGCGCATGCAGTCCACCGCCGCCTGGTCGGTAACGGTCATGAAATCACTGGCACCCTCGCTGAGCACCTCCCAGGCCAGTAGCGAAACCTCGCCACAGGCCAGCCCCGCCATCAGGGTGTCAAGGTCGCCCTCGACCACGGTAGGAGCCCCTTGCTTGGCACTCTCATACAGGCAGGCCGCCAGATCAGGCTCCACCACCACGCAGTGGGGGCGCTCGGCGCCGTAGTGCAGCCAGGCCTGAGCCACCACCGCCGCGGCGAGGCCGCCCACTCCGCCTTGGAGGAATATATGGGTCGGTTTAACCCCTTCGGGTAACTGCTCGAACGCTTCCTGGGCCATCAGGGTGTAGCCCTGCATTACGTCACGGGGCACCTCCATGTAGCCGGGATAAGACGTGTCGGACACCACGAAGCGCCCCAGCTCTGCCGCATCGGCGGCGGCCTGGCGGACGGCGTCGTCGTAGTTCCCCGGCACACGCACCACCTCGGCGCCGTAGGCGGCGATCGCGGCGCGACGCCCTTCGCTCACCGTGGCATGGATGTAGATCACGCAACCGCAGCCGAACAACTGGCAGCCCCAGGCCACCGAACGGCCATGGTTGCCGTCGGTGGCGCAGGTCACCACAATCGCTTTTAACGCCTCGGCGTACTGGCCGCTCAACAGTTCTTCGGTCGAAGGCACCGCGGCACAGACGCCCCGTGCCACCAGCTCCCGCTTGAGCAACCGGGCGACCGCGTAAGCACCGCCCAGCGCTTTGAAGCTGCCCAGCCCGAAGCGCCCCGCCTCGTCTTTGTACCAGATCCCGCCAAGCGCCAGCTGATCGGCCGCCCGGTCGAGTTCACACAGGGGGGTGACGGCATACCCCGGCCAGCGGCTGATCTCGCCCTTGGCGACCTCAAACCCCTCGGCATTGAGGACCGCCAGCTGGCGATCGCCGATGGCGCGACCCTTTATAACCTGGGCGTTATGAGCAAGCTGCACCGGGTATTGGCTATTTAACAGACTCATTCATTCATGTCCTAGGGTTGGCGGGCTACCCGAAGGTAGCGCCGCTACGCTCTGGAAAACCTGACTTAGCTCTCAACCGCTTCGAGGAAAGCGTTCATCAGGGCCTCACCCTCTTCGCCGTACTTCTCGGCAATCACCTTCTTCACCACCGGCTGGGCCGCTTCGCGGAAGGCCTCGCGCTCGGCGGGGGTCGGTGAATACACCTTCATGCTCTTCTCCAGGGACGGCAGACCGCGCTCGGAGGCCTCGATGGCCCGGGCCATACCGCGACCGGCAACGATGGCGGAACGGGCGGCGTACTCCACCACGCTCTTTTCCGACTCGCTCAGACCGTCATAGAAATCGGCATTGATCGACCAGACATAGGGGGTGAACAGGTGCCCGGTCAGGGTCAGGTGCTTTTGCACCTCGTTGAACTTGGCAAAGGAGATGATCGGCACCGGGTTCATCTGGCCGTCCGCCACGCCCGTTTGCAGCGCGGTATAGACCTCGGACCAGGCGATCGCCGCCGGCTGCCCGCCGATGGACTCGATCACCGCCTTGTGGGTGTCCAGCCCCATGGTACGGATCTTCAGCCCCTTCATGTCGGCCGGTGAGCGCACCTCGCGCTTGGAGTTGGTGATGGCAAAAAAGCCGCCGGAGTCACCGAAACCCAGTACTTTGATTCCGGTCTTGTCTTCGATATCGCCGGCCAGGCGCTTGCCGAAGGGTCCGTCAAACACCTTGTAGGTGGCGCTGATGTTGGGATAGGCAAAGGGCACGTCCAGCACCCCGATCAGGGGGTAGGCACTGGCGAAGCCGCCCACCGAGTGGATGCCCGACTGCACCACGCCGGCCTTTACCTGCTGCACCACCTCCGCATCCTTACCCAGCTGGGAGTTGGGGAACAGCTGCACTTTGACCTCGCCATTGGTGCCGGACTCCACCAGGCTCTTGAACACGCTGGCCATCGCGCCGGTAGGGTTGTCAAAGGGGTCGTTGTTGTTCAGGTGGTGCAGCTTCAGCACCTTTTCAGCGTGCGCCATCGGGGCAGCCAGCAGACCGGCAGCCAGACCCAACGTCATTGAAGCCGATACGATTTTCTTCATCAATTTCATAGGTATTTCTCCAGTTAACAAAAGGTACTTACATGCCCAACAGGCGGGGAATCATTAAGGTGAGGTCACTCCAGAAGGCGATCAGGACCAGGACGCCAAACTGAACCAGCAGGAACGGCCAGAGCGCCACGCTGATGCGTTCGATCTTCTCCCCGGTTACCGACGAGAGAACAAACAGGCAGGCGCCGACCGGGGGCGTCATCAGCGAGATATTGAGGGCCAGGATGATCATGATGCCGGCGTGGATCGGATCCATACCGATGGCAACCGTCAGCGGCACCAGCACCGGCGCCAGAATGATCAGCACCGCGTTGATATCCATGAACATGCCGATACCGATCAGCAGCATCAGAATCATCAGCGTCACCATCGCCGGATCTTCCGAGATCGCGAGGAAGCCCTCGGCCACCATCTGTGGAATCTGGTTGAAGGTCATCCACCAGCCGAGGATGGATGCCGAGGCGATGATCAGGAACACGATACCGGTAATCTTGGCGGTGCGGATCAGCATCTCCTGCAGGTCCTGCCAAGTGATGGAGCGGTAGATGCCGGCGCCTACGATCAGCGCGTAGAGCACCGCCACCGCCGCCGCCTCGGTGGGGGTGACGATGCCGCCGATGATGCCGCCCAGGATGATCACCGGCATGATGATCGCCAAGAGGCTGGAGCGGAAGCTCACCAGGATCAGTCGCAGGCTCGGGCGCTGCTCACCCTTGGGCAGCTTCCAGCGACGCCCGAACGCCGCGATCAGCGCCATGCAGGTCAGGGCGATCAGCAGGCCGGGCAGAATACCGGCGGCAAACAGGCCGGAGATGGAGACCCCCATCAAGGAGCCGTAGATGACCATCAGGTTAGAAGGGGGGATGGTCGGGCCAATGATGGAGCCCGCCGCTGTCACCGCGCAGGCAAAGGGGCGGCTGTAGCCCTTCTTGACCATGGCCGGGACCAGGGTGTTGCCGAACGCGGCCGCATCCGACACCGCCGCGCCGGTCATCCCGGCAAACAGCACCGAGGCCAGCATATTGGACTGGGCCAGGCCCCCGCGCAGGTAGCCCACCAGGGCATCGGCAAAGGCGATCAGGCGCAGGGTGATCCCCGAGCGGTTCATGATTTCACCGGCCAGGATAAAAAAGGGCATGGCCATGAAGGTGAACAGGTCGAGCCCTTCAAAGAAGCGCTTGGGCCCCATTTCGAGGAAGTTGCTGCCGCCCAGCTGGAACAGGCCGATGGTGCCGGCAATGCCCAATACATAGCCGATCGGCATGCCGACCAGCATCAGTCCGAAGAAACAGATGGCCACCGTGATCATGATGCCGCCTCCGTGCCGTCAATCGCTTCGTGGGTTTCAGCGGCCAGCGCTTGAGGCGAAACGCTCAGCATCGACGCCACCAGCTGGATCAAGGTTAAAGCCGAGGAAACCGGTACCGCGGCGAAAGGCAGCATCATCGTCATACCAAAAATGGTGGCGTATTGGTGCGCCCCAGAAGAGGTCATGCGCAGTCCGTAGACCGTCAGGTAGATAAAGAAGCCCACGGCCAGCACGTCGGTCAGCACGCGCAGGGCCCGTTGCGGCGAAGCTGGCAGGCGGCTTATCAGGGTTTCAAAGCCGATGTGTTCCCGGTAGCGGGCGCTACAGGAGACCGCCAGCAGCGCCGCCCAGATCATCAGGTAACGGGCGGCTTCTTCGGTCCAGGTTACCCCGGTTTCCAAGAAGTACCGGTTGACGATCCCGAACCAGACGATCAGCACCATGGCCCCAAGCAAGGCCGCACAACAGCGCTCAACCACCCAGTTGATTTTGTGACTGACCTGAATAAAGCGCACAGAAAACCGGTTCTGCTGCGCAACGTCGCTCGCTGCCATAACGCCTCTTCTTAATGAAATTGAGGTTTCTTTTTCAGTTGATACTGAAACAGAGGTTTCAGTCTGTCAACACGAAAGTGAAATTTTGGTTTCATTTTTTTAAATAAATGAGCGAAAATGATACTCGTGTTTCATTTGCAGCAGAGGTCAGGCGAGCGTGCAGGAACCCAAACCCCTCGATACCCGCATTCAGGAGTGCTATGAGGAGCTCCCCCCGGCAGAGCGCAGGCTGGGTGATTTGCTGTTGAGCTTTCCCGGCGATATCGCCAACTACTCGGCCACCGAGCTGGCGGACCTGGCGGGCACCTCCAAGGCCGCCGCAACCCGCTTTTTCCGTCGCCTGGGCTACAAGGACTTCAATGAGGCCCGACTGCAGATCCGCGAGGCCCAGCGCTGGGGATCGCCGCTCTACCAGCAGCACGACAGCACCAGCACCAGCCCCTTCAACCGCAGCCAGGTGGTGAGCGCCCACCTTGAGCGGGAGACGGTCAACCTGCAGCGCACCCTGGAGGCGCTCAACCCCGACACCCTGCGGGCCATCGCCGGTCAGCTCACCCGCCAGCGCCGGGTCGCGGTAATCGGGTTTCGCAATAGCCGCTTTCTGGCGAGTTATTTCCACCGCCAGCTGAGCCTGCTGCGCCCGAACGTCTCGCTGCTACCGGCGGCCGGACAGACCGTCGCCGAGGATCTCGTCGACTTTGGCCGCGAGGATTTGCTGGTGGTGGTGGCCATGCGCCGCCGGATCCCCAAGGTCCGCGAGCTGATGAGCTTGGCGAAGAAACGACAGGTGCCCTGCGTATTGATCGCAGACCCCTCGGCCAACGAACTGCAAGAGCTGGCCCAGTGGAGCCTCCGCTGCCACGTTCACAGCAGTTCGCTGTTCGACTCCTACAGCAGCGTCAGCAGCGTCATCACCCTGCTGGTGAACCTGACAATGTGTGAGGACCTGGAGAACAGCCATCGCCGCCTGCGCGAGATCGAGCAGCTCCATGAAGAGGTCGGAGAGTTGAAAGTGGCGGGGGTACACCCCTCTCTACCCAGCAACCTGCTGGAAGGGTTGGAGAAGCAGATCAGCAAGTAGAGAATCTGGCTGGCGACGCGGCGTCGCGCCCAGGATAAAAAAAGAGCCCCGAGGGGCTCTTTTTTTATCCTGGCGTATTGGGTTCCGGACTCAGCCGGCCACCTGCCGCTCACCCGTGGCCGCGTCGAAGTACTCCCGCCACGGCCGGGGACGGTCGATTCCATAACCCTGGGCGTAGTTGACCCCGATTTTGCTCAGACCGCGGATGATATCATCGTCCTCCACGAACTCGGCGATGGTATGCATCCCCAGGGTGTGGCCCACCTTGTTGACCGCCTCGACAATGCTGTACTGAACCGGATCCTGGGCGAGACGCTTCACGAAGGCGCCGTCGATCTTCAGGTAGTCCACCGGCAGGCTCTTCAGGTAGGCGAACGATGACATGCCGCTGCCGAAGTCATCGAGGGCGAACTTACAGCCGAGCTTGCGCACCGCCTCGATAAACACCACCGCCGACTCCAGGTTCTGAATCGCCGCGGTCTCGGTGATCTCGAAGCAGATCTGCTCGGTGGGGGTTTTAAACTCGGAAAACAGCCCACGCAGGTAGTCGAGGAAGAAGGTGTCGCTCAGGGTCGTCCCCGACAGGTTGACCGAGTAGCACAGGTCCTTGTCGGGAAGCCCCTGCTCCTGGGCCAGGGCGATGTTAGCGCAGACCTCCTGAATCACCCAGCGGTCCACCTGCTGCATCAGGTCGTACTCTTCCGCCGCCGGAATAAAGATCGGAGGCAGCAGCTTGCCCTCTTCGTTCTCCATCCGTATCAACACTTCGGCGTGGTGGGGCGCCTGACAGCCCTGCTCGGTGACCGGGGAGATCGACTGCAGGAAGAGGTGATAGCGCTTCTCGTCCAGCGCCTTCTTGATCTTGGGCACCCACAGGCTCAGCTCGTGCTTGCGGCTCTTCTCGTAATGGTCCTTGGTATGGATGTGAATATTGTTGCGCCCGTTCTCGCGGGCCGTGTCCACCGCCGCCTTGGCCGCCATGAACACATCGGAAAGATCCCGGTAGCTGTCGTTGATAAAGACCACCCCGATGGTGGCGGTGATATCGAAGCGATTATCTTCCCAGTCGAAGTCGATTTCATTAATCGCTTCGCGCACCTTGCAGGCCAGGTTAAGGGCGTCCGCCGGCCCCGCCTTGGCCCGCAGAATGGCGAACTCATCCCCGCCGACCCGGGAAAGCACGTCGTGGTCGCCGATCACCTCCTTGAGCACGCCGCTGATCACCCGCAACAGTCCGTCGCCGCCCTTGGAGCCGCAGATATCGTTGATCACCGCGAAGTGATCCAGGTCGATATGCCAGAGAATCGGGCTGTGTTTGCCTTCATACTCATTCAGGGTGTTGTGAATACGCTGGGCAAAGGTCAGACGGTTGAGCAGACCGGTGAGGGCGTCGTGGGAGGTCTCGTAGGAGAGCTGCTCAGCCAGCACCCGCGCCTCGCCCTCGTCCTGCACCACCAGCACCGCGCCCAGGATACGCTCCCCGGCGTAGCCGATGGGGGAGGCAGTCAGGGTGACATGGCTGAGCCCCCCCTCGGGCCGCTCCATGTAGATGTGCTGGGCCAGCTCCACCACCGATTCGTTGGCCATCGCCTGCTTTGCAGGATCATCCACCGGCCGATGGTTGATCTCGCTGACCAGGGTCAGCACCTCTGCCAGCGGTCGCCCCTTGGCCCCGGACGCGGTATGCCCGGTCAGTTTTTCCGCCGCCGGGTTCATAAAGGAGATATTCCCGTGGTGGTCGGTGGTAATCACCGCGTCGCCGATCGAGCTCAGGGTAATCTGGGCCATCTCTTTTTCGCCGAACAGGTGCACCGCGGTATGCCGAAGCCGCAGCAGCGTGACCACCAGCAATACCAGCAGCAGCGCACCGGCAGCGAACAGCCCGATGCGGTAGTAACGGGAGAAACGCTCCTGCTGCTCGTGGTACTGCAGGTAAGCATCGGTGACCTGGGCCAGGTGAGAAGGGATAGGCACTTCGAAAATCTGGTTGATCAGCCCCCCCAGCTGCTGGCGTTCGCGCAACAGCACTTCACCATGCTGGAGACCGTATTCAAATTCATCGTGCAGCGGCGACTCGGCGAGATCGTAGAGGGCGTACTCCAGCGCCTCGATCAGTTCCTGCGCCTCCTCGCCCAGGCCCGGATCCGGGTTGGTGGCGTAGCGCAGCAGGCTGTCGCGGTAAGCGGCAACGGTCTGCCTGAGTTCGCTGCCCGCCTCCAGCTTGGCAGTCAACTGACTCTGGGACAGCCCCGAGACCGCATTTTTGAGCAGAACAACGCTTCGCATATAGCGGGCCAGCAGGTCCTCGCGCTCCTGCTGAAGGTTAGCCAGGCGGTTGACGTAGTACTCGACCCCCGTGCTGGCCTCGCGGAAAGAACTGTAGGATGAACTGCCCAGTTCACGGATGATGCCGCTGAGCCGGCGCTGATCCTGGAGCACCCGGTCAAAGTTATGGTGACGCTCGTAGTAGATCTGCAACACGCCCTGGCGCAACTGGTCGTCCAGCCGCTGGGCCTGGTAGAGGGTGTCGAGCACCGCCGAGTGCTCTTCGTTGATCTCGTCCACCTGCTGGGCCTGGAAGAACAGGAAGCTGAGCAGCATCAGAATCGTGATGCCCGCCAGCATCGGGGTCCAGCTCATCTGTCTCATGGCGACACTCCCGGGTGACTTCCCGTCAGGGTATGGAGGAAGTCGACCAGCAGCTGCACCTGGGCCGGCTCGGGCTTGAGCCCCAGTTGATGTTCGATCATCTCCTCGACGGCCCCTTCCAGCGTGTCGGCGGAGCCGTCGTGAAAATAGGGTGCGCTCTGCGCCACGTTGCGCAGGCTAGGTACGCGGAAGACGTTGCGGTCGCTCTCCTCGGCCGTCACGTAGAACCGACCAAGGTCCTTCAGACGCGCCTTCACCCCCTCTTCACCCTCGTGGCGGTAGATATAGAACTCTTCAAAGAAGTTGGTACCCAACATGACCCCGTGGTGGCAGGAGGCACAGCCGATCTCTTTGAACAGCTCGTAACCCTCCCGCTCCCGGGGAGAGAGCGCCTCCACCTCGCCGCGCAGAAAGCGGTCGAAGCGGGCATTGGGGGCATTCAGCCCCTTGAGAAAGGCGCCAAGCACTTCCACCACCCGCTGCTGATCGGGCGGGCCGCCGTAAATGGCCTCGAATTCATCGCCATAGGCAGCGAGCAATCGCAGAATGACCTGGTCCCAGGCCAGGTTCATCTTGTCCAGGGCGGGAAAGGACGCTTCCAGCAGGTCGTCGAGGCTGCGGTACTGGCCATCCCAGTTCCACCAGTAGGCCAGGGCCACGTTGTAGAGCAGCGGCACGCTGCGGTCGTGGTCGCCCATCAGCTCGGATGCCTGGTGAAGCTCCTCCCCTTCCTTCAGCGGCGGCAGCGCGTGGCAGGTGGCACAGCTGGTCTGCTGATCTTTCGACAGCCGCGGGTTGAAGAATATTTTCCGCCCCAGGGCCTGCTTGCGCGGCTCTACCTCGACGATGGTGGGAACGGGGCGCGCGGGCTCGGCATTCAGGCTCAGGACCAGCGCCGGCTCGGCGGCCAGGGCGCCCCGGGCGGCGAGCCCCAGGCTCAGCATAAGCAGCACCTTGGCCAGAAGGCCCGGGCCAGACTGGGTCAAACAGCGCATACGCGGTTTCTGCCCTCCTCCTTCGCTTGGTAAAGGGCGCCGTCGGCCAGCTCCACAAAGGTGTCCGCGTCCTGCACGTCCACGTAGGGATAGCTGGCCACCCCGATACTGATGGTGACCTGCAGGTCGTCGGTGCGGGACTCCTCCATCATTCTACGGAGGCGTTCGGCCGTAGTGAGCGCTCCCTTACGAGACGTATTGGTCAGGATCACAACAAACTCCTCACCACCGTAACGGCAGGGAATATCCACCTCCCGAATGGCCTCGCGCATGACCCGGGCCACGGTCTGCAGAACCCGGTCGCCCTGGTCGTGACCGTAGGTATCATTGAATTTTTTGAAGTGGTCCACATCGAACATCAAAATCGACAGATCCAGCTTGTAACGTCGCGCGCGCTTGAGCTCCTGGGCCAGGGTCTCATCGAGGTAGCGGCGGTTAAAGAGCTTGGTCAGGCCGTCGGTGGTGGACAGTTCGATCAGCTTACGCTCGAGCTTCTTCTCCTCGGTGACGTTGCGCAGCAGCACGGACGAACCGATCACCTGCCCTTGGGAGTCCACAATGCTGGAGGCCAGCATCTGCAGAATCAGATCCTTGTACTCGATGAGCACCGGCTCCTGCGTTTCATCCTCGCCGTGCAGGTTCTGCTTGATCAGCTCGGGGTCGTCGAGAATGTAGAGGAAGCCGTCCTTGCGGATTGCCTCGGCACTCTTGCCCAGCAGGCTCTCCGCCGCCGGGTTGACCAGCACCACGTTACCGCTGCTGTCGGTGACCACAATCCCCTCCAGGGAGCTGAGAATCACGGTGTTGAGCTTGTCCTGCTCGCTCTTGATTCCCTTGTAGGAGTTGAGCACTTCACGGGACATGTGGTTGAAGCTGCGGGCCATCCGCGACAGTTCGTCGCGACCGATAATCGGCACCACCTGGTCCAGGTCGCCGCGGCTGACTTCCAACATGGCGTCGGTGAGCTTGTTGATCGGAGCCACCACCGAGCGCCGGATCAGCAGGCTGGTGACGATAAACACCAGCACCAGCATCACCACCAGCACCATCAGCGACTGGTACCGGGTGGCTTTGATGTCATCCCGTATGGGCGCCAGGGAGGTGGTCAGTTTGAGCACACCGCGCACCGCATGATCCCCGCCGTGACAGCGGTGGCAGTCTTTGCTGTTGGGGATGGGGGCCAGGAAGGTGAGCAGCTCGGAATTGTCAGCGTCGGTTTCGTAGTAGGAAACCTGGCGGCGGGTATCCAGCACCTGTTGCAGGTTGGGGTCGCGGGGCGGCAGCACCTGGTGGATACGGGTGTTGTCCTTGGGGTCGAAGTCCTCCTCCCCCAGCCGGTTGTTGACCGAGGTCACCGTACTGTTATCGAGAAAGGCCTCTTTGCCGTTGGTCCGCATGATCACGAAATCGACCACCTCGGGCACGTTCCTGAGGCGGGCCGCGAAACTGTGGGCGATGTCGGCGTAACCGGCGAGCATCACCGACTGCAAGCCTTCACTGACGCTCTCGGTCAGCTTGGTCATGGTGCGCTCGTTCTGGGCCAGGATGCTTTTTTCTTGATTGTAGGTATAGAACGCGATCATCGACAGCATGGCCAAGCTGGCCACGATGCCAAACACGGTGATGATCTTATGCCCTATATGCTTGAACATACCGGCCCGAATTGAATCCATGCACTGCTCTGGACAGGCGCAGGACGGGGTGCCCTCGCGCGCAATCAGACCATGCTAATCAACTGCTACAGCCCAATGCAAGCAACTCCGGAGTGCGCACCCCGCCAATTGATCTACGGCAACAAAAACGGTTAGATAGGCCCCTGACCCGCGGTAACCCAGATCCAGCAGAGGGCCTTCGCACCCATGTCCTATCACCACCGACGCCCGGACGGGCGCGCCATCGACCTCCCCATTGGCAAGATTGTCTGCGTGGGACGCAACTATGCCGAACACGCCCGGGAGCTGGGCAACGCCGTTCCGAAGGAGCCCTTGCTGTTTCTCAAGCCCAACACCAGCCACGCCGACCTGGCCGCACCGCTGGTGCTGCCCCGTGAGCGTGGCGAATGCCATCACGAGCTGGAACTGTGCGTGCTGATCGGCCGCCCCCTCTGCGGCGCCACGGAGGAGGAGGTTGCAACCGCGGTCGCCGGCTACGGGCTGGGGCTGGACCTGACGCTGCGGGACGAACAGAACCGGCTCAAGGCTCAGGGGCACCCCTGGGAGCGGGCCAAGGCGTTTGACGCCAGCGCGCCCCTGTCGGGTTTCCTGCCGGTCGATGCGGTGGATGACGTCGACCAGCTGGACCTGCGCCTCTGGGTCAACGGAGAGCCACGCCAGGCCGGCAACACCAACCAGATGACGCTGCCGGTGCACGCGCTGATCGCCTACTGCAGCCGCTTTTTCTCCCTGCTGCCAGGGGACGTGGTGATGACCGGCACCCCCGCCGGGGTCGGCCCCCTCAATCCGGGTGACGCATTACGGATGCAGCTTGGTGAGGTGCTTGAGGTGCGTACGCGGGCCCGCTAGCTCCCCGCGTCCTCGGTCACGGGATGGACACTGCTCTGCAGCCGCTGCACCCGTGCCTGGAGGCGGTCGGCAGCCAGCCGCAGGCGGTCCACCTGGCTGTAGAAGCCGTTCAATTCCTCCCGCGGCGGCAGCGTGCGCAGCTCTTCGTGCAGGTAGTTGTCGAGATCGTCTAGCAGGGACTCGCGGCTGCGGCGGCCCCAATCCAAGCCGTCCCGCACCAGTCCGGCCAGTGAGTGCGCTGCCAGGTCCCCCAGGTGATCGCCCAGAAAGCCCTCCCAGTCCAGATCCAGCTCCTGCAGGCAACGCTTCAGATCCAGGGCCAACTGGCTGTCGCCGCTGATCCGGATCCCCTTGCCAAAAGCCTTATTCTCATCCATCAGCACCTGCAGCAGGTCGGCCACGCCCCCCTCGAGGGTGCAGTCAACGGCCTCTTCACCGGGGCTTGAAAGGTCAATGCCCTCGCCGTGGGGGGCCAGCACCAGGCTCAGGGCAGGCACCCGCAGGTCCACCCGAATCCGCCGCCCCTCGAGGGACGCCAAGCGCTTTTGGGCCCGGGGGTCGCGGCGCACCGCCGCCCGTATCGCCACCTCCAGCGGCACGTTCAAGCCAGCGTTTAAGAAGTCCATTTTCTCCCTCCTAGTCGGCACCGGCCCCGTCGGGGTCGCGGCTGGCACCGGCCGCCTCGAGCCGGGCCAGGTAGTCCTGCCAGTAACGCTCGCGGTTCAGGCACAGGTCGCGCAGGTAGTGCCAGTTGTACAGCCCGCTGTCGTGGCCGTCGTCAAAGGTCAGCTTCAGGGCATAACGTCCGCTGGGCTCCACGGCGACGAGGCCGACATGGCGCTTTCCGGTCTGCAGCACACCGTTACCGACACCGTGTCCGCGTACCTCGGCCGAGGGGGACAGCACCCGCAGCAGTTCCGCGCCCAGCCGGTAACTGCCATCGGGATAGACCAGCTCCAGCTCGCGGGATTTAAGGTGCAGGGCTATTTTCTGCGGATGCGCTTCGCTCACGGCCATTCCCCTAGAGGATGTAACGACTCAGATCTTCATCCTGGGACAGCGCCTGCAGCGCCTGGTCCACGTAGGCCGCGTCGATGGTGAGGGTCTGACCGCAGCGGTCGCTGGCCTCGAACGACGCCTCCTCGAGCAGCCGTTCCATCAGGGTGTGCAGTCGCCGTGCGCCGATGTTCTCGGTGCGCTCGTTGACCTCAAAGGCCATCTGCGCCAAGCGCTCGATCCCCTCGTCGGTAAAGGTCACCGTCACTCCCTCGGTCGACAGCAGTGCTTGGTACTGTTCGGTGAGGGAGGCGTCCGGCTCGACCAGAATGCGGCGGAAGTCATCCGGGGTCAGGGCATCCAGCTCCACCCGAATGGGCAGGCGCCCCTGCAGCTCAGGGATCAGGTCTGAGGGCTTGGCCAGGTGGAAGGCGCCGGAGGCGATAAAGAGAATGTGGTCGGTCTTGAGCATCCCGTACTTGGTGCTGACGGTGCTGCCCTCGATCAGCGGCAGCAGGTCGCGCTGCACCCCCTCGCGGGAGACGTCGGCGCCGCTGCCCTCGGTGCGCTTGGCCACCTTGTCGATCTCGTCGAGGAAGACGATGCCGTTCTGCTCCACCAGCTCCAGCGCCCGGTGCTTGAGGTCATCCTCCTTGATCAGGGCGGCGGCCTCTTCATCGCGGAGCACCTTCAGGGCGTCGCGCACCTTCAGCTTGCGGCTTTTCTTGCGGCCGGAGCCGAGGTTGGAAAACATGTTCTGCAGCTGGCTGGTCATCTCCTCCATACCAGGGGGCGCCATGATCTCCACCCCTGCCGGGGAGGCGCTCACCTCCACCTCGATCTCCTTGTCATCGAGCTGACCTTCGCGCAGCTTCTTGCGAAACATCTGCCGGGTGCTGCTGTCCTCGCGGGGCGGCTCCTCGCCGAAACCGCTCCGGGGCGGCGGCAGCAGGGCGTCAAGAATACGCTCCTCGGCGGCGTCCTCGGCCCGGTGCTGCACCTTGGCCATCTCTTCCTCGCGCAGCATCTTGATCGCCATATCGGCAAGATCGCGCACGATCGACTCAACATCACGCCCGACATAGCCAACTTCCGTAAACTTAGTCGCCTCCACCTTGATAAAAGGCGCGTTGGCCAGCTTCGCCAGACGACGGGCGATCTCGGTCTTGCCGACCCCGGTGGGGCCGATCATCAGGATATTCTTGGGCGTAATCTCGCTGCGCAGGGTGTCGTCGAGCTGCATACGGCGCCAGCGGTTGCGCAGCGCGATAGCCACGGCACGCTTGGCCTCGGCCTGACCGACGATGTGTTTGTCCAGTTCGTGGACGATCTCTCGGGGGGTCATCTGGGACATGATTTATCTCGCATCCAGCTCTTCGATCATCAGATTATGGTTGGTAAAGACGCAGATATCGGCGGCAATATTGAGGCTTTTCTCGACGATCTCCCGCGCCCCCAGGTCGGTATTCTCGATCAGGGCTTTCGCCGCCGCCTGGGCGAAGTTACCGCCCGAGCCGATCGCCAGCAGCCCCGCCTCCGGCTCCACCACATCACCGGTACCGGAGATGATCAGCGAGGCCTCGGCGTTGGCCACCACCAGCATCGCCTCGAGCCGGCGCAGGGCGCGGTCGCTGCGCCACTCCTTCGCCATCTCCACGGCGGCGCGCACCAGCTGCCCCTGGTGTTTTTCCAGCTGGGCCTCAAAGCGCTCGAACAGGGTAAAGGCGTCGGCGGTGCCACCGGCGAAGCCGGCAATGACCTGGTCCCGGTAGAGGCGTCGCACCTTGCGGGCGTTCCCTTTCATTACGGTGTTGCCGAGGGAGACCTGGCCGTCACCGCCCAGCACCACCTTGTCGCCGCGGCGAACTGAAACAATTGTCGTCATGGGTTAGAGCCCTATTTGCTAAACCTGATCCGTTCACTATGTAGGCGCACGGGCGAATTTCAACCCTTGACCGCGCCCTCAGGCCCCCTTGGGAAGCTTGACCCGCATCGGCTGCAGGTTCAGCCGTACCAGGCTGTCATAGGCCTTGTTGAGTTTGGAGCGCGAGGGGAAGGGGCCCAGCCGCACCCGGTACCAGACCGCGCCGCTGTCGGAGACCACGCGACTGGTGGTGACGTTGGGCAGCCCCTGCAGGATCAGCTTGGCGCGCAGGCTGTCGGCGTCGCTGGCGCTGCGAAAGGATCCGGCCTGCAGCAAGTATTGGCTGTACTCCTCGGCGGAGCGGGGGGTGGACTTGTAGGCCTCCACTTCCGGGGGCACCACCTCGCTCTTTGGCAGCAGCTGGTAGAAGCGGTAATCCTTTTCGGCGGGCTCCGCGGGCGCCTTGGGAGCGGCCTTGGCGGTACTCGGGGCGGTTTCGCCCGCCTGGCGCTTGACCGTCTCCTGAGTCGCCACCGGATCGGGCCTGACTCCGGTGAGAAAATAGAGGCCGCCTCCCAGCGTCGCCAGCGCAACCAACGTCACCAGCCCCAACAACCAACGCCCGCCGGACGCGGCAGGGGCGGGCTTGGCGCTGACTTTCTGCGCCGCCGGTCGCTGACGGCGGTTTTTGTGTGCGTAATCCTGAGCCATGAAAGGAGCGGGTACTCTCGCTGTAAGGGTGGGGTCGGGTCGTGGGCGCTATTATCTACGGGCGGACTGGAGCTGCCAAGGGATCAGAACATATCCTGCGGGTCGATGTCGATCGACCAGCGCACCTTCTTGGCCTGGGGGTTGTTTTCCAACAGCAGGGCGAGGCGCCCGACGGCCCCTTGCAGGGGTCCGCGCCTGGCGCACTGCAATAGCAGCTGGGCGCGGTAGCGCCCGGCACGGAGCTCCATGGGCGAGGGCAAAGGCCCCAGCAGCACCAGTTCCGGTCCGCAAAGCGGTTCGACCAGTGCCCGCACCATCTGCAGAAACGCCTCTGCCCGCCCCATGCTGATCGCCTCGGCCCGCAGCAACGCCAGGTGGCTGTAAGGGGGCAGCTGGGCCAGGCGGCGCTCGGCCAGCTCCTGACCGGCAAACACCTCGTAGGGCTCCTCCACCAGAGTGCGCAGCCGGGGATGGTCGGCATGCAGGGTCTGCATCAGCACCCGCCCGGGGGTTTCAGCCCGCCCGGAACGGCCTGCAACCTGCAGCAGCAGCTGCCCCATCTTTTCCATGCCGCGAAAGTCAGCGCTGAACAGCCCGGCGTCCGCATCCAGGATCGCCACCAGGGTCACCCGCGGAAAGTGGTGCCCCTTGGCCAGCATCTGGGTGCCGACCAGCAGGCAGGGCCCCGGCTGGTGCACCCGAGCCAGGATCTTGGCCATGGCGTCCTTGCGCCGGGTGCTGTCCCGGTCCACCCGCAACACAGGCACCTCGGGAAAGTGCCGCGCCAGGCTCTCCTCGGTGCGCTCGGTACCGGCTCCCACCGGGTTGAGGTTGCGGCTTTGACACTCCGGACAGGCCGGCTGCAACGGGGACTGGAAGTCGCAGTGGTGGCAATGCAGGTGCGGCGGACGACGGTGCAGGGTCATGTGGGCGTCGCACTGGGGACAGTCGGCGATCCAGCCGCAGTCGTGACACATCAGGGTGGGCGCGAACCCCCGCCGGTTGAGAAACACCAGCACCTGCTCCCCGCGCGCCAGATGGCGACCGATCTCGTTCAGCAGCGACGCGCACAGCCCCTCATCCAACTCCAGCCCACGGATATCCAGCAATTCAAAGGCTGGCGGCCGGGCGCCGCCGGCCCGGGACTTCATCTGCAGCCAATGGTAGCGGCCGCTCTGGGCGTTACTGAGGGTCTCCAGCGACGGAGTGGCGCTGCCCAGCACGATGGGGATCCGCTCGGCACGGGCGCGCATTACGGCCAAATCCCGGGCCGAGTAACGAAACCCCTCCTGCTGCTTGAAGGAGCCGTCGTGCTCCTCATCAATGACGATCAAGCCGGGATTTTTAAGCGGCGTCAGCAGCGCCGAACGGGTACCGATCAGAATCCGCGCCAGCCCTTCACGGGCCTTGAGCCAGGCATCGAGACGCTCGCGGTCGTTGAGCCCGGAGTGCAGCACCTCGACCGGCACGTTGAAACGCTGGCGGAAACGCCCCACCGTCTGCGGCGTGAGGCCGATCTCCGGGACCAGTACCAGCGCCTGGCGCCCTTGCTTGAGCACCCGCTCGATGGCCTGCAGATAGACCTCGGTCTTGCCACTGCCAGTCACTCCCTGGAGAAGAAAGGCGCCGAAGCGGTCCCCGCTCTCGGCAAGGGCCGCCAGGGCTTCCTGCTGCTCGCGGTTGAGGGTCAGGGGGCTCTCGTGCAGCAGCTCCCCCTCGGCGGCGCCTGCGGCGGGCTGCAGCTCCCGGGTCACCGCCTCCACCAGCCCCCGCTCGGCCAGGTTGCGCAGCAAGCCCGGGGCATACCCCAGGGCCTTGATCGCATCCAGGCTGATGCCGTCTGGGTGGCGGACAATCAGCGCTAGCAACTCCTGCTGCCGGGGCGCCCGGGCCAGCGCCGCCGACTCACTGCTGCGCGCAACCCAGAGCCGCTCGTGGCGAAAGGCCGCCGGCACCCCTTGGCGCAACTGGGCCGGCAGCAACGAGAACAGCGCATCACCAACCGGGTGCTGGTAGTAGGCTGCGGCCCAGCGGGCCAGTACCAGCAGGTGCGCCGGCAACAGGGGGGCATTATCCAGGCAGGCGATGGCCGGGCGCAGCTTGTCGGCGGGCACCTCACTGTGATCGGCGACCTCCAGCAGCACCCCCACCAGCTCGCGACGACCAAAGGGCACCCGCAGGCGCACGCCGGGCTGCAAGGTCCGCGGGTCAACGCCCTCGGGAGGCAGGTAGTCAAAGCTGCGCCTCAGGGGCGATGGCAGGGCCAGGCGCAGGAACAGCTCAGGGGTCATCCGTTACGGCCAGTCGTCAATCAAAGAAAAGAAAAGCGGCCATTGTAACACCCGGTATTTGTAGCACCCGGTTTTTAAAGCCCCCCGCTTTTCTCGACCCCCAAAGCGCCCTACGCTTCTTATTACTTGCTTCCGGTGCCGAGTCTGATAAACTTCGCCGCCTGGTCGCAGGTGTGAGGTAATTCCTCCCTGCATGAGTGCGGTGCCCAGTGAGAAACCTGGGTGGCGGCACATCAAAAACTCTGAGGTTATAGACTGATGCAAGCTGAACTCCATCCCAAGTACGAAGAAATTACCGCCACCTGCTCCTGCGGTAACGTCATCAAGACCCGTTCCACCGTCTGCAAAGACATCCACGTGGACGTCTGCGGCGCCTGCCACCCCTTCTACACCGGTAAGCAGAAGGTACTGGACTCCGGCGGCCGTATCGATCGCTTCAACAAGCGCTTCGGCAGCCGCAGCCTGAAGAAGTAAAAACGCACCGGGCTGACGCCATGGTGAACGTGAAAAAGGCACTCCTCGGGGGTGCCTTTTTGCTTTCTGGGCTTTTTACAGCCGCCACCTCGGCCGATCCCTGCGCACCGCCCTCTCCCGGTGAGCCCGTCCAGGTAGAGCACGTGTTTGACGGCGACACCCTGCGCCTGGCGGACGGTCGCAAAGTGCGGCTGATCGGCATCAACACTCCCGAGCTGGGCCGGGACGGCGCCCCCGACCAACCCCTCGCCGCCAGCGCCCGCAACGCGGCCCGCCGTTTTGTCGCCGAGGCCCGCACCCTGAGCCTGCACACCGAAAAAGACCCGCAGGACCACTATGGCCGCACCCTCGCCCACCTTTACAACGGCCGCGGCCAGAACCTCGAGGCCGAACTGCTGCGCCAGGGGCTGGGCTTTTCCTTGAGCTTCCCTCCCAACCTGGCCCTACGCGACTGTTTCAACACCGCCGAAGCGCAAGCGCAGGCGGCGGGCCTGGGGGTCTGGTCGCTACCGGCCTACCGCCCAGTCAGGGCATCGCACCTCGGCCCCGAAGACGGCGGCTTTCGACGGGTACTCGGTCGGGTCAGCACCACGGGCAAGACCCGCGGCGGCCCTTACCTGGAGTTGGACGACCGCCTTTTCGTGCGGGTCCGCCAGCGCCATATGCAGTACTTTGAGCGCCATGATTTCGCCCACCTGCAAGACCGGCTGGTGGAAGTGCGAGGCTGGGTGGTGCCGCGACAACTATCAGCCAAGGAAAAGGCCCGCGGCTACCGCCCCTTCATGCTGGAACTGCGCCACCCGGACGCCCTCCACCTCCGCCCCGACTGACCCGGGCGCCTCAACTGGCGGCAAAACCCAGGCCTGACAAGACGTTACGCCGGCATGCCCCATTGAGCAAGGTGCGACTTTCGTATAACATGGCCGCCCCCAGTCTTCTGACCAATGGAAAGCGACCATGACGGACACCTCGTTTACTCAACGCGCCCTTGATTACCACGAGTACCCCAAGCCGGGAAAAATCAGCGTTGAAATCACCACCTCTGCGGACACCGCCGAAGACCTGAGCCTGGCCTACAGCCCCGGCGTCGCAGAGCCCGTCCGCGCCATCGCCGAGAACCCCAACGACGCCTACCGCTACACCATGAAGGGCAACCTGGTGGCGGTGATCTCCAACGGTTCGGCCATCCTCGGGCTCGGCAACCTGGGCCCGCTGGCCAGCAAGCCGGTCATGGAAGGCAAGGCGCTGCTGTTCAAGCGCTTCGCCGGCATCGACTCCATCGATATCGAAGTGGACAACGAAAGCCCCCAGGCCTTTATCGACACCGTCGCCCGTATCTCCCCCACCTTCGGCGGCATCAACCTGGAAGACATCAAGGCGCCCGAGTGCTTCGAGATCGAACGCCAGTTGGTGGAGCGGCTGGATATTCCGGTCTTCCACGACGACCAGCACGGCACCGCCATCGTCACCGTGGCGGGGCTGCTCAACGCCATTGAACTGGCCAAGAAAGACATTGAAGAGGTCAAGGTGGTCTGTCTCGGCGCCGGCGCCGCCGCCACCGCCTGCCTGCGCCTGATGATCAGCTCCGGCATCCGCCGCCACAACATCATCGTGGTGGACCGCCGCGGCGTGATCCACGACGGCCGGGGCGACCTGACCCCGGAGAAGGCGATGTTCGCCGCCATCAACACCGACATGCGCACCCTGGAAGACGCGGTAAAAGACGCCGACGTGTTCCTGGGCCTGGCCGGCGCCAACCAGCTCACCCCGGAGATGCTCAAGACCATGGCGGCCAACCCCATCGTCTTCGCCTGCGCCAACCCAGACCCCGAAATCAAGCCGGAGCTGGCGCACCAGACCCGTCCTGACGTGATCATGGCCACCGGCCGCTCCGACTACCCCAACCAGGTCAACAACGTCCTCTGCTTCCCCTACATCTTCCGGGGTGCCCTGGACGTGCGGGCCCGCCACATCACCCACGAAATGAAGATGGCGGCGGTGTACGCCATTGCCGACCTGGCGAAGGAGCCGGTGCCGCAAGCGGTACTCGACTCCTACAACCTGGAAGGAATCGAGTTCGGCCCGGAGTACATCCTGCCCAAGCCCAACGACCCGCGCCTGCTGGGCAAGGTCTCCATGGCCGTGGCCGAGGCCGCCGTGGAAGTGGGTGTGGCGCGCCTGCCGCTACCGCCCCACTACCCGATCGGCAGCGTCTCGGAGCTTTAGCCGCTATCCGCGATAGCCTCCCACTACACGAAGAAGCCCAGCCACCGCGCTGGGCTTTTTTATCAACCGCGGGCTGGCGGTGCCCGGCGGCCGCCAGCCTGAAGAAAAAGAGGGCTGGAGCCGACACCCCCGCCACACGCCCAATGTCGCCCACAAAAAAGCCCGGCCATTCGGCCAGGCTTTTCAAGTGGCAGTTGGATGGGCGCGGATCAGCCCCGCGAAGCCTCCAGCGCCTGCTCGATGTCGGCCAGGATATCGTCGATATGCTCGATGCCGATGGAGAGGCGCACCATGTCCCTGCTGACCCCCGCGGCGGCCAGCTCATCCTCGGCCAACTGACGGTGGGTGGTGCTCGCCGGGTGGCAGGCCAAAGACTTGGCGTCGCCGATGTTGACCAGGCGGGTGACCAGCTGCAGGGCGTCGATAAAGCGGGCACCGGCTTCCACGCCCCCCTTGATGCCGAAGCTGAGAATGCCCGAGGGGCGGCCGTTGACGTACTTCTGGGCGAGTTCATAGCCGGCGTTGCCCTCGAGCCCGGCGTAGTTGACCCACTCCACCTGATCGTGGTCGTTCAGGTACCTGGCCACGCGGATGGCGTTGTCGCAGTGGCGTTCCATGCGCAGCGGCAAAGTCTCGATCCCCTGCAGCACCTGGAAGGCGTTGAAGGGGCTGATGGCCGCGCCCATGTTGCGCAGGGGCACCACCCGGCAGCGACCGATAAAGGCCGCCTCGCCCAGGGCCTCAGTGTAAACCACGCCATGGTAGGAAGGATCCGGCTCGTTGAACATGGGGAAACGCGCCTTGTGGTCGGCCCAGGGGAACTTGCCCGAGTCCACCACGATGCCGCCGATGGTGGTGCCGTGACCGCCCATGTACTTGGTCAGCGAGTGCACCACGATGTCGGCGCCGTGCTCGATAGGACGCAGCAGGGCCGGGGTGGCCACGGTGTTGTCGACGATCAGGGGCACGCCGTGGCGGTGCGCCGCCTCAGCCAGCGCCGCGATATCCACCACGTTGCCGAGCGGGTTACCGATCGACTCACAGAACACCGCCTTGGTGTTGTCGTCGATCAGCGCTTCCAGGGCGCCCGGGTCATCGTGGGGCGCCATCCGCACCTCGATGCCCTGCTTGGGCAGGGTGTGGGCAAAGAGGTTGTAGGTGCCGCCGTAGAGCTTGTTGATGCTGACGATGTTGTCGCCGGCCTCGGCCAGGGTCTGGATGGCGTAGGTAATGGCCGCCATGCCGGAAGCCACCGCCAGGGCGCCGATGCCCCCTTCAAGGGCCGCCACCCGCTCCTCCAGCACCGCCGTGGTGGGGTTCATGATGCGGGTGTAGATGTTGCCCTGCACCTTGAGATCGAACAGGTCGGCGCCGTGCTGGGTGTCGTCGAAGGCGTAGGAGGTGGTCTGGTAGATGGGCACCGCCACCGCGTTGGTGGTGGGGTCAGGCTGGTAGCCGCTGTGAATGGCCTGGGTCTCGAGTTTCATTCGGTCGCTTCCGTCCTTGTTATCATTGGGAATTTGGCAATATAACCGCAAAAGCGGGCCCGGTTCCAATCTGCTATCATCGCCGCCTTAGCGAAGCGGAGAAGCCCATGGCCAAGCAGAAAACTGCCTACGTCTGTAACGACTGCGGCTCGGACTACAGCAAGTGGCAGGGCCAGTGCACCGACTGCGGTGCCTGGAACACCCTCAGCGAAGTGCGCCTGGGCGCCACCACCGCCAGTCGCGCCCCCCGCTTTGCCGGCTATGCAGGCACCGCCGGCGGCGACGGGGTGAAGAAACTGGCCGAGGTGGACCTGGCCGACCTGCCCCGCTTTTCCAGCGGCTCCAGCGAGTTCGACCGGGTGCTGGGCGGCGGGCTGGTGCCCGGCTCGGCGATCCTGATCGGGGGCCACCCCGGGGCCGGTAAGAGCACCCTGCTGCTGCAGACCCTGTGCAAACTGGCCGAAACCCAGGACGCCCTCTACATCACCGGCGAGGAGTCCCTGCAGCAGGTGGCGCTGCGCGCCCAGCGCCTGGGGCTGCCCACCGACAAGCTGAAAATGCTCTCCGAGACCCGGGCCGAGGCAATCTGCCAGATCGCCCAGCAGCACAAGCCCAAGGTGCTGGTGGTGGACTCGATTCAGGTGATGCACATGGACGAGGTGCAGTCCGCCCCCGGCAGCGTCTCCCAGGTGCGCGAGAGCGCCGCCTTTCTCACCCGCTACGCCAAGCAGACCCACACCGTGCTGTTTCTGGTCGGCCACGTCACCAAGGATGGCACCCTGGCAGGCCCCAAGGTGCTGGAGCACATGATCGACTGCTCGCTGTTGCTCGAAGGCAGCAACGACAGCCGTTTCCGCACCCTGCGCGGGCAGAAGAACCGCTTCGGCGCGGTCAACGAACTGGGGGTGTTCGCCATGCTGGAACAGGGGCTCAAAGAGGTCACCAATCCCAGCGCCATCTTTCTCAACCGGGCCAAGGAGGCCAGTCCGGGCTCGCTGGTCATGGTGATCTGGGAAGGGACCCGGCCCATGCTGGTGGAAGTCCAGGCGCTGGTGGACGAGAGCCACCTGAGCAACCCACGCCGCATCGCCGTGGGCCTGGACCAGAACCGCCTGGCGATGCTGCTGGCGGTGCTGCACCGTCACGGCGGCCTGCACACCGGGGACCAGGATGTGTTCGTCAACGTGGTGGGCGGGGTCAAGGTGCTGGAGACCAGTGCTGACCTGGCGCTGCTGCTGGCGGTGGTCTCCAGCCTGCGCGACCGGCCCCTGCCCCAGGACTGGGTGGTGTTCGGGGAGGTGGGGCTGTCCGGGGAGATTCGCCCCGTCCCCAGCGGCCAGGAGCGGATCCGCGAGGCCGCCAAGCACGGCTTCCGCCGCGCCATCGTGCCCAAGGCCAATGCGCCGAAAAATCCGCCTGAGGGAATGGAAGTGATCGGAGTGGAGCGCCTCAGCGAAGCGCTGGACGCCCTTTAAAGCCGCTGGAGGCCCGTTAGAGGCGCTGGAGGCCCTTAGAGCCGCCGGAGCCCTTCAAGAAAACGTCTGGCCGGGCTACTCCTCGGCCACCAGCTGTTCCAGCTCCCGGTCCAGCAGGGAAGCATCCCCCAGGTTCAGCTCCAACAGGCGGCGCAGGTGGCTGATGCTCTCCAGGTCGATCGCGCCGCACTCAAAGCCCAGATAAGGCGGCGTCATCCGGGTCAGGGTCACCGGCAGGCACAACTCGATTTCGCCCCGGGCCAGGGTAACCCGCGCCTCGAGTTCATCGCCAACGGCCAGTTCCACCGGATCGATCAGCCTGACCAACAATCCCTTGAGGGAGATATCCACCAACTGCACCGGCCAACGCTCGCCGTTGATCCTCAGCTCGGTACGGGCATCGAAGGTGATACGGGTAAAGCGGCGCCGGTCCTGCGCGGGGGGATGGGTTACTGCCACCGGGTGAATCTCCATGATCGAGGCTGTCTGGGCCACACTATAACGCCAATCCCGAAAGGGCGCACCTGGACGTTGTGCCTGACACCCCGGCCCCTCAGTCGCCGATAAATGTCTGAATCCAGGCGCGGTAGGCGGCATAGTAGATCCGGCTCCCGATCTCCGGCGGCAGGGACGCCCGGCTGTCGGGCGCCCGTTGCAGCTGCTCAGGGGCCGACTCGTACGCGACCTGGCCGTCCCGGTCGAGCAGCGCCGCATACTTGCCCTTGATAAACCGCAGGTCGTAGCAACCCTCCTCCGCCTTGCCCACCTGCCCGCCCCACCCGCGCTTACTCCTCTGGTGGGTATCGCCATCGGTAATCCCGCGTGCGGCATCGGTGCGCAGGCAATAGCGCTCTGCCGCGGCCAGGGGAAAGGCCAATCCCAGGCTCAGGAACAGGACCCGAGCGCGACCTGGCTGGCGCATATCACCTCCGGGGCTGAGTGGCGGCCTCGGGCTACTCCGGTCTCTGGAAACGCAGGGTCAGGCGCCGTATCGCCAGATCCTTGCCGCTGCCGCAGCGCCCCTCACTCTGCAACGTGTAGTAAGTGGTCAGCCTCCCCTGGACCTCGAGGGGGCCGACCTGGTTGCACGCCAACCGGACCTCACAGCCCCCGGACCCCTCGGCCGGGAGCGGCGGATTCGGCAGCGGACAGCCGCTCCCCCCGCCGCCCTCGGGAGGCATCAGCTGGTTGGCGGCCAACTGGGCGCCGCTCTCGGCGGCGAGAAAGGCCCGGGCCGAGAGTACCTGGTAGCCGTAGCCCTGCTGCCCGGTGACCACCAGCTGACTCAATCCGACGCTGATCAGGGCCATCACGGTGATCACGAAGATCGCCGCCACCAGCCCGATTCCACGCTGCGCGCCGCGCAACCTGGAGCACCTTTCTCTGGGATACGTGTCTCTAAGGTACATTGCGCAGCTGCACCTCGTGTTGAATGCGCACGCCCTCGTCGCCTGCCTTGAAGGAGAGGTCCAGGCGCACCAGGGCGTTACGCTGCAGGGTGGCGGCGATCAGGCGGAAGGGCTCGCCCTCCAGCACCAGGGCATCGGCCAGCAGACGTCGCTGCGGCACGGCGGCGGGCAGCGGAGCAGACGACTCTTGCGGAAAAGGCTGGACCGAATGGAAGCCGTACCCGGCGTAGCGAAACAGCTTGTCCCCCACCACGCAGAAGCTCACCGGCTCATCCACCATAAACCAACGCCCGGTGGGGGACGCCGAGGGGAAGGCATGGCTGCTGCCCCACCCCACCCGTACCGCTGCCGTACCCACCAGGTCCGAGGGGGCGGTGATGACTTTCTCCGCCGAGATCACCGAGGGCTCGCCCGGGACTGAAGCCAGCCGATAGATGTCGGCGGCCTGCAGCGGGTAAACCGCCACCCGGCCGATCGCTGGCGGCGCCATGAACGGCACCGAGAGAAAACCGCTGGAGGCGCTCTGCACCGGTATATCCAGGTAATGGGTGCCGGCCAGCACCGGCACATACTCAAGGCAGGGAATCCCCACGTTAGGGGAACGCCCTGCCCGCACGCTGTTGGGCAGGGCGTTGCGCAGTTCCCGGGCGAGCTGCTCCACCGCCACCGCTCCGGTCGAACCCAGGCGGCCCCGGCGCGCCGCGTCGGCGTAGCCCTGGCTGCTGTTGACGATGAACTGCACCGTGCCGAAGGCCATGATGCCCATGACCACGATCACCACGATCAGCTCGATCAGGGTAAAGCCGCGGCTGGCGCGCATCAGAAATTGCCCCGGTAGAAGCTGAACACCAGCGGCGCCTGCCCCGGCGGGGTCACGGTGAGCGTCACCGCCTTGGCATCGAATGGATCAAGCCCCAGCTCACTGCCCGCGTAATGCACCGACACCCGGACACCGTACCCGGCGTACTGCGCCAGGGGCGTCCCTTCTGCGCTGCGGGGGGACTCATCCAGGCCGTGAAAGTCGTCCAGGTCGTCAAAGCTGGCGCGGGTTTCACCGGCCTCTTCCGCCAGCGCGGCGCCAAAGTCCGCCGCCGGCGTACACTGGCCGGCGCTGGCGCCGATGCCAACGCACGCCGGCACTCCGCCAAGCGCCGTGCGCTCATCAAAGCGCTTGCCCAGGATCTCGTCGCTGTAGGCCTCGGCCAGCGCCACCGCCTTGGCCTGCCAGAGCGGGTCGGCGCTGTACTGGCTGCTGAACCGCAGCGAATTGGCCACCGCCAGCAGCGCGATGGCCAGCACGGCGATGGTCACCACCAGCTCCACCAGGGTAAACCCGGCGCTACTGGGCGATGCAGTCTGCAAGGTTCGCTGCTTCATAGGCATAGCCGGCCAGGGAGAGACAGACAATCCGCTCGCTGGCGGTAAACGCCAGGTTGGCATTGAGGGGCGCCCCGTTAAGGGTGTTCAGGTGGCCGAGGTTATCGTAGCCGACCCGCACCGCGTTGGCACCGGTGACAGGTACCGCCGTAGGTGAGGCCAGGCTCAGGCGGGCGTTTCCCCGCTCCGGTGTCTGCTGCTGCAGCCTAAGATCTTGGGTTCCGTCCCCGTCGGTGTCCACCCATACCTCAAAGCGCCAGTCGTCAGGCCGTCCCAACACCAGACTCACCGACTGGTTATGGCGGGCCAGGGCCGCCTGCTGGGCGAAGCGGGCGCTGCTGATGAGCTGATCCTTGAGCAGCAGGTCGCGATAGCTCTGGGTATCGGCGAAACGGGGAAAAGCCACGGCGGCGAGAATGCCGAGCAGGGCGAGGATGCTGATCAGCTCGATCAGCGAGAAGCCGGCGCCGACCCTGCCGGACACCGGGGGCCGGACGCGCGGAGTCATGAGGCGGGTTTAGCCCGCAGGAATGACGGTCACCACCTCGCCGTTGGCGGAGTTGTACAAGATTTCCCGATCTTGGCCGTTTTTCTGGCTGCTGTAGGTGAAGGTGCACTCGGTGCCGCTACCCGCGGGGGTATAGTCGGAGTCCGCGGCGGTCGAGGCGGTCGGCCCATTGGCATCGAAGACACCGGCCCAGAGGTCGGCACACTGGGTCAGAGACAGCGAGGCAGCGCCGCCACTGGTAGTGACATTGGTGCCCACGGCATACCCGTTGGCATTGACGTCCAACGTTTCGTCGCCGTAGCCGTCAACATCCTGGGTAAAGGAGCCCAGGTCACCGTTGGCCACCACCTGCGCCTTCAGCAGGGCGATACCAGTGGCGAAACCGGCCCCGGCGCCCTCGACCGCCGAATCATGGGCGTCGTCGGTGACGCTGATAAAACGCGGCAGGGCCACGGCGGAAAGAATCCCCAGAAGGGCGATTACCACGATCAACTCGATAATGGTAAAACCGGACTGCTTGTTACTCATGATTCGACCTCTTCGTCACCGTCACCGGAGCTTTTGTATAGGGTTCAAAGATATAACAGTCTTGGTTGAGTTAAAACCGAAAAACCCTACACAATAGCCTGTTAAATAAACACGAACTCATTCAGCGTCCGCCGAGCCTTAAAGGGCTGCGGTCGTAGCCCGGGGTCTGGGCCGTCAACGCCAGCCCCCGTCTAACCCGCCTGTCTTTTTTATCGGCCGGAGCAGGGTGCACCTTTAGAGAAAACCCCACCCGCTCCACCCCCGGGGGCAACCCCCGCCGGTTGGCGGCGTAGCGCACCCGGTAGACCAGTTGCCCCGTCCCGCTGTCGAAATACCAGCGGCCGCCGGGCACCGCCAGCGCCTCGTCCCCGTTGCGCTCGCCGACGTAATTCGCAGGCGGGGTCACCACCCGTGCGAGCAGGGCCATGGGGTTGGTCCCCTCCAGGGCCTCCAACGACGCCGGCTGGCCGCTGCCAAGGGCCCGGGTCCGCTCCAGGTTAATGCCGGCCCGCAGCCAGCCCAGCACCCCGCGAAACGCCGCCCGTTCGGCATCCACCGCCAGGCGCTGGTAATGAAGGTAGGCCAGGGTCGCCAGCACCGTGATCAGCAGCAGGCAGACCACCAGCTCGAACAGGGTGAACCCTCGCTGCCGGCGAGCATCGCCCCTCATCGGTTGACGGAGGCGTTGAGCTCCCACAGCGGCAGGAACACCCCCAGGGCCAGCACCAGCACCATGAAACCGATGGCCACGATCAGGATCGGCTCGATGGCGCTGGCCAGCCCCTTGAGGTCGTACTCCACCTCCTGCTCGTAGAAATCGGCCGCCTCTTCCAGCAGGTCGTCGATGTTGCCGGTCTCCTCCCCCACCGCCAGCATCTGCAGCACCAGGGGGCTGAACATGCCGGTGGCATGGGCGGTGCGGGTAAAGCCCTCGCCCCGCTCGATGCCCTGGCGCATGCCGCGCACCTTGTCGCCGATATAGGCGTTGCCCACCGCGGTGGAGACGATGGTCAGGGCCTGCTCGATGGGAATCCCGGCGCGCATCACCAGCGCGAAGGTCCGAGAGAAGCGCCCCAGGGTGATCCGTTGAAACAGCCCGCCCACCACCGGCAGGCGCAGTTTAAGTCGGTCCCACTTCAGCCGTCCCGGCTCGGTGGCGACGTAGCGCTTAAACGCGTAGAGCGCACCGACAAAGCCGCCGACAATCAGGTACCAGTAATCCCGGGTAAAGCCGGAGGTGGCGATCAGCGCCCGGGTCTGCCAGGGCAGCTCCGCGCCCAGGCTTCGGAACACCCCCTCGAAAGCAGGGATCACGAAGAGGTTGATCACGGCGATGGCTGCACCGATGGCGATCATCACAAAGAGCGGGTAGCGCGTCGCCTGCTTGATGTTCTTGATGGTCTGACGTTCCAGCTCCAGGTACTTGGAGATCTCCAGGAAGGCCTGGTCCAGGTTACCGGTGTTCTCCCCCACGTGAATCAGGCTGACGTAGAGGGACGAGAAGACCTTGGGGTGATGGTTGAGACTGCCGGAGAGGGTGTGGCCCTGCTCCAGGTCGTCGGTGACCGCGTTGAGGGTCTCGCTCAGCAACGGGTTGCGCACCGACAGGGCCAGCCCGCGCATGGCCCGGGTAATCGGAATGCCGGCCTTGGTCAGGCTGTACATCTGGCGGCTGAAGATGATCAGCTCGTCCAGCTTCACCCGCTGCAGCAGGCGCAGCCTGACGGCCCCTGCGCTGTCCTCGGCCGGCTTCGCCCCCCGCTCCTGGGTGATCGAGACGGGGGTGATCTGGCGCTCGCTGAGAAAGGCCGCCACCTGCCCGGCATTGCCCGCCTCGTGGCGGCCGGTCACCCGGGCGCCACCGGCATCGCGCCCCACGTACTGAAAGACCGCCATACCGCCTAGCCTTCCCCGTCCAGGGGCTCGAGGCTGAGGCCACCGAACTGGGGTTTATCCGGCGGCTGGAAGGCATGGGCCAGCTCCTGCGCCACCTCGTCCATCTGCTCGGTAACCCGGAACACCTCCTCCAGGGTGGTGACCCCCTGCCCGGCAAAGGCCAGGGCGCTTTCGGCCAGGGTGGTGTAGCCCGGGGCGCTGCGGGCGGCCTGGGTAAAGGCCAGGGTATTGCTGGAACGTAGGGCGTCGGCCATGGCGTCGTCCAGCTCCAGCAGCTCGAAGATACCGATACGGCCGCTGTAGCCGGTGTTGTTGCAGTAAGTGCAGCCACTGCCGGCGGCAAAGCTGGCCCCCGCGAGCTCCGCACCGAGCCGCTCCTCCAGCCAAGCCTGTTCCCGGGCGCTGGGGGTGTAGGGCTGGCTGCAGTGGACGCAGTTCTTACGGACCAGCCGCTGGGCCAGCACCCCACGCAGGGCACTGGCGGCCATGAACCCCTCGACGCCGATATCCACCAGGCGCATGGCGCTGCTGATGGCGTCGTTGGTGTGCAGGGTGGAGAGCACCAGGTGCCCGGTCATGGCCGCGCGCATGGCGATGGCGGCCGTCTCCGCATCACGGATCTCCCCCACCAGCAGAATATCCGGGTCCTGGCGCAAGGTAGCGCGCAACACGGTGGCGAAGTCGAGGCCGATCTTGGGGTTAATGCCCACCTGGTTGACCCGCTCCAGGCGATACTCCACCGGGTCCTCCACGGTGATGATCTTCTTGCTGGCCTCGTTGAGCTCCATCAGGGCGCCGTAGAGGGTGGTGGTCTTACCGCTCCCCGTGGGGCCGGTGACCAGGATCAGCCCGTTGGGCTGGTGGATCAGCTTGCGGAACCGGCTCAGCAACGCCTCGGGCAGCCCGGCCTTGTCCAGGCCGATGGCCCCGGCGGACTGATCCAGCAAACGCATCACCACCGATTCGCCGTGCTGGATCGGCATGGTGGAGATACGCACGTCCAGGCTGCGGCCACTGACGGTGATGTTGAAGCGCCCGTCCTGGGGCAGGCGCTTTTCGGAAATATTGAGCTGGGCCAGCAGCTTGAGGCGCAGCACCAGGGCCGAGGCAACCCGGCGCTCCTTGACTACGTTCTCCTGCAGCACCCCGTCCACCCGCTGGCGAATGCGCAGGACGTGCTCGTCGGGCTCGATGTGGATATCCGAGGCCCGCACCTGCACCGCGTCCTCGAAAATGGTCTGCAGCAGCCTGACCACCGGCACTTCACTGTCGTCCTGGGCGCTGAGCTGGGCGATGTCGAAGGCGTCGTCGCTGATCTCCTCCTCCAGCTGGCCAGCCAGGGAGGCGATCTCCTCGGTGCGCCGGTACATCAGGTCCAGGGTGCCCAGCAGCTGACTCTCGGGCACCACCGCCTGGCGGATCGGCTTGGACAGCAGCCGCTGCAGCTCGTCAAAGGCGTGCAGGTCCATGGGGTCGGCCATGCCGATCAGGAAGTGATCGGCGTGCTCCTTGAGCACGATGGCCCTGAAGCGGCGGGCGTGGGACTCCGAGAGGCGCATCACCTCCTGGGCATCGAACTCGTAGTGGGTCAGGTCGACCTTGGGAATGTTGAGCTGCTGGGAGAGAAAGTCGAGAAAGCGCTGCTCGGTGACGAACCCCAGCGCCACCAGGGTGCGCCCCAGCTTCTGCCCGGTCTGCTTCTGCTTGGCCAGGGCCTCCATCAGCTGGGGCTCGCTGATCACGTTGTTCTGGACCAGGAGGTCGCCGATGCGGATCTTCTTCGGGGGGGACATGGTCTCTCCTCAACCGCCCAGCTGCGCCAGCCGCTGGCGGGCATGGCGGTTCAGGGCGGGCTCGGCTGTGGGAATGCGTAGCACATTGCGATAGGCCTCACGGGCCTGTTCCGGGGCAGCCAGCGCCTCCAGGGAAATCCCCAGCCCCAGCCACCAGGCCGGACGGGTGCTGTCGAGGCGCAGCAGCGCCAGGTAGGTCTCCACCGCCTGGCCGTGATCGCCCGCGGCCTGCAGCACGGCGGCCCGCAGCTGGTGATACTCCGGGTCGGCGACGGGTGACGGCGCCGCGGGGGCCAGCAACGCCGCGGCGGCCTCCGCGCGCCCCTGCTGCAAGAGCAGCCGCGCCTTGAGCTTTTTCAGCCCCGGCGCCTCGGGCGCCAGCGCCAGACCGCTATCCAGCACCTGCTCCGCCCCGGCCACATCCCCCTCGCTGAGCAACAGGGTGGCCAGCAGGGCTCGGCTCTCAAGCGCGCCCGGCTCCTTGCCCAGGTAAGTCTTAAGCCGCCGCTGGGCCTCTTCCTGCTCGCCCCGGGCGACCAGGGCGCGGGCATCCTGAACGGTCTGGCGGTCGCGCTCAGCCGCGCTCAGCCGGGGCGTCTTGCGTAGCGGCCCCACCGGCGGCGAACTCTGCACCGTTGTCTGAAGGGGGGCAGCCTGAACTGAAGCAGCCTGCGTGGAAGCAGCCTGCGTGGAAGCGACCTCGACGGGAGCTGCCTCACCCGGCGCGGGTGCGAGGGGGGCCGTCTCAATGGCAGCCACCGCCTTCGCAGGGGCAGGGGCAGGAGTCTCGGCAGCCGGCGCAGGCTCGGGCGGGGCCAGCCGGGGCAAAGTCACCACAGGGTCATTCTCGGGCGCACGCTCCGGCGCCGTCGTTTCGGTCACGGCCCGGGGCGCTTGCGGCGAGACCGTGCGCTCGGCCCGCTTGGCAAGCGCATCCGGTACGACAGACTCAGCAGAAGTACCAATTTCAGCAGGGGCGACAGACGCAGTTGAAGTAGCCTTCTCGGCAGATGCGGCGACCCTGGCCTGGCGCGGCTGAAAGCGGGTGTCCGTCTGCGGCGATTCGGGATTCAGCAGCAGCCAGGCCACCAGGCCTGCGACCACCACCGCGAGTGCCGCCAGCCAGCGCGGAAAACGTCGCTCGGCCGCCGGCGACGCTGTGACCGGGGGGGTGCCACCGCGCTCCTGCAGGTTGCCATCACTCCCCTGCTCGCGGCGCTGCTCCAGGTCCCGCAGCATATCGTTGACCAGGCTCACAGGCTGGTCCCCGAAAACCAGAACGCCGACAGCCCGGCCAGCAGCAGAGCGCCAAGGGCTGCGGGGTAACGCACCCAGGGGCGACTGTGCAGCGGCAGGCGCAGCCCCTCGGTATCGGCCACGGCGGCGCGCACCCGGGCGGGGGCGACGCTCCGCTCACCCTTGCCGTAGGCGGCCATCATCGCCTTGTGGGCCAGGATGTTGATCAACCGGGGCGTCCCGCTGGATGCCCGGTACACCAGCCGCGACGCCGCCGCCGTGAACAGCGGCAGGCCGTTGTAGCCGGCGGCGCCGAGCCGGTGCTGCAGGTAGTGCCCAGTGCCGCTGCGATCGAGGGTTCGCAGCCGGTACGAGAAAGTAATGCGCTGGTGCAACTGCCGGAGCGAAGGCCGGGCCAGCAGCGTATCCAGCTCCGGCTGGCCGAAGAGCACCACCTGGAACAGCTTGCGCGACTCGGTTTCCAGGTTGGTCAACAGCCGCAGGCTCTCCAGGGTCTCCTCGGGCATGGTCTGGGCCTCGTCCACCATCAGCACCACCTGCCGCCCCTCCCCGGCAAGCTCGATCAGCCGTTGGTTGATCCGCTCCAGCAGGGCAAAACCGGTTTCGCCCGGGGTCAGCGTCAGCCCCAGTTCACGGGCGAAGTTAGACCGAAAGTCCTCCGGATTCAGGGCCGGGTTGGGTATGTAAGCGCTGACGTAGCACGCCTCGTCGAGGGCGCCGAGCACCTTGCGGCACAGCAGGGTCTTGCCGGTGCCTACCTCGCCGACGATTTTGACAAAGCCGTCGCCGTTGCCCAGCGCCACCAGGATCAGGTTCAGCGCCTCCTGGTGGGTGGGCAGGTTGAGAAAGAACTGGGTGTTGGGAGTCAGGGTGAAGGGCAGCTCCCGCAGGCCGAAGTGCTGCTCGTACATGCTACTCCACCCGCCCGGGCTCGTCGGCGCGACGCAGCTGGGTGAAGTTGTCCAGGCTCTGCTGCAGGCTGCGCTGCCAGCCCCGGCTGCCGGCAATGGTGGGCTTGAGCAGGATCACCAGCTCGCTTTTCAGCGACGCCTGGCGCTTCTGCCGGAAAAGGGCGCCGATACCGGCAATATCGCCCATCCCCGGGGTCTTGGCGCGGGTGTCCTTCACGGCGGATTTCATCAGGCCGCCGATCACGATCACCTGGCCGCTGCTGGCGCGCACCACGCTGTCGGATTCACGGATGGTGCTGAGCGCCAGCGGCAGCTGCAGGGTATCGGCCCCCACGGTAACGGTCTTCTGCTGGTCGGTCACCTCGCTGATGGAGGGGTGCACGTGCAGGATGATCTCCCCTTCCCCGCTGATCTGCGGCGTCACGTCCAGGGCGATGCCGGAAAAGAACGGGGTCAGCTCAACGTCCGGGGTGGTGGTGGTGGCCGTGCCCGTGGTGGTGGTGGTCTCGATATCGGTGACGAAGAACTCGTCGGTACCCACCTTGATCACCGCCTTCTGGTTGTTGAGGGTGGAGACCCGGGGGCTGGAGAGCACCTGCACCTCGCCCTGGGTCTCCAGCAGCTGGATCAGGCCGCTGAAGTCGGTGAGGTTGAGGGCGGCGCCGAACACCCCGGCGATGTTGTCCGGGTTGTTGAGCACGGCGCTGGACTGGCTGAGGACCAGGGTTTCACCGTCGCTGCCGGCATCGATCACCGCGTTCCAGTTGATGCCGCTCTGAAAGCCGTTGCTGAGCTCCACCTCCAGGATCTTCGCCTCCAGGATCACCTGTCGCTGCAGGGTCAGCTCCGCCTGCTCCAGGTAGGCGCGCACGGTCTGAAGCTCGCTGGGCATGGCCCGCACGGCCACCACGCCGGCCTGGGGGGTGATCACCACGTTGCGCCCCTCGCCGCTGCCGATCAGGGTGCGCAGGGTGGCTTCCAGACGCCCCCAGAAGTCGGTGGCGTTGCGGGTGTTGATGCGGGTGCCCACCACCGCCGAGCGGTTGCTGTCGTCGGAGTCGGCGACGGTACCGGCGCTCACCCGCACGTCGGAGCTGCCGTCACGGCTCACGTTGAGGTAGTTGATGTGAAACAGCGCGGTTTCAAGGCGCGCGGGTACCACCGAAAAGAGGTTGCCCCGGCGCTTGTACTCGTAGCCGTAGACATCCCGCACCATCTCCATGACCTCTTCCACGGTGACGTTCTTCAAATCCAGAGAGAGGGTCCCCCCGATGCCCTCGCTCACCACCATGTTGTAATCGGTGCCCTGCACCAGCCCCATGAAAAACTCCCGGGCGGCGAGGCCGTTGACCGCGATATCAAACCGCGCCTCGGCCTCGGGGCCTCCACGGGTCACGTCCAGGGGCGGCAACAGGGCCTCGAGCACCTGCGCGTCCGGGGTGGCCATCTCGGCGGCACGGTGCTCGGCGACATCCTGGCTCAGTTGCGCCATGGCCGTCTCCCGCGGCGGGGTCCCGGACACCGGCGCCCAGCTCTGACAGCCGGCCACCACCACAGATACCAATACAACCAGCGCGCTTCGCAGCCCCATCAATTTCGATCCCGCTTTATCCAATTTCTGTTCAAGGCCCGGTGCACCTGCAGCCGCCGGCGCTTACCGTCACTGCTCAGCCACACGCCGCCGGCGTCGATGCTCAGCACCCGGGCCGCGCCCAGGGTATCGCCTTCCCCCAGACGCCGGCCGTTGATCACCGCGACCTTGCGCCCGGCGCCCATGATAACCGACTCCAGGCGCCATTGATTGGCCGCCGCCGGCTGGCTCTTCGCGGCGCGCACGACCACCGGGGGGCGAGTCGGATCGCTGGCGGCCTGCAGGCTTGCCCAGGGAGACAGGGCCAGCAACGTGGCCAGGCTTAGCAGCGCCGCCCTAAACACCCAGCCACCCCTTCTCGGTACTCAGGGTATGCAGTTTCAAGGTCACCTCCGCCCGGGGATAGTCCCGCACCTGGTAGTCAATCGCATCCCAGAAGAAGCGCCGGGGCAGGGACTCCAGCGCCCGCACGTAGGCGAGCACGTCAAAATAGCCCCCCGCCACCACCAGGGTCAGGTCATGGCGGTAAACCCCCTTCAGCGGTGCCCCCTCCGGCCCTTCGGCCACCTGCTCGGCATCTCCCTTGCGGGCGCTTATCAGGGTCAACCCGGCCTGCTCGGCCAGCGCCGCCTGCAGTACCTCCAGCATCTCCTGCGGGGAAATCAGCCGCGCACTGCGCTCTAACAGGGTGGCATCAAGGGCCTTCTCCCGCGCCTGCAGCGCCGCCAGTTGGCTACGCAGGGCGTCGTTGGGGTCCACCAGGGGACGGCTCTTGAGGGTGACCAGCTCCAGCTTCTTGTTGGCCAGCTCCGCCTCCAGCTGCACGGCGCGACGCTCCACGCCGGCCTTGGCCTTTTGCGCCGGCTCGATCAAATAGAGGAAGGTGGGCAGCACCAGGGCCACCACCAGGGTGATCAGGATCAGCAGCCGCTCGCGCAGGGTCAGCCCGTCAAACCGCTCCGCGAGGGCCAGCAGCTTAGCTTTCACCGTCCACCCCCGGCACCAGTCGTGCGTTCAGTTCGAACCGCAGGCCGCGCCCCTCGCCCTGCTCCAGGGAGAAGTCGTCAAAGCGGGCCTGGCGATAGCCGGGCTCGGCGCCCAGCCGCTGCAGGTACTCGGGCACCAGCCCGGCACGCAGACTACGCCCCTCAAGGCTGAAGAGGCGCCCGCCTTCGGCCGCCTGAATCCGGGTCAGCCAGAGCTCAGACGGGCTCTGCGCCGCCAGCCCGTCCAGCAGCACGGAAAAAGGGGTCTGGGCAGCGGGCTCCAAGGCGCCCAGCAGGGCCAGGTACTCCTGCTTCGTCGCCAGGGTGCCTTCCAGCCGTGCGATTTGGGTTGCCAGGGCCGGCGAGGCCACCAGCTGTGCCCGGTGCTGCTGCAGTTGGTCGAGTTCGGCCTGCAGCGATGCCTGCTCGGTGCGCAGTGCGGCCAGTTCTGCCCGCGCCTGTTTCAACTCGCTGGCGCTAAACAGGTAAGCCGCTAACACCGTTGTCCCCACCGCCAACAGCACCAGCAGGCAGATGCCCGCAGAAAAGGGCAGGCGCTTTTTTTCGCGTCGCACGTAGAGGTTGATGCGCTGCTTCATGCGGCCCCCTCCGGGCGCAGGGCCGCGGCAATGGCCGGCAGGCACTGGGCCTGAAGCAAGGGTGTCAGGGGCTCGGCACTGGTGAGCCACTCGCCCAGGTCCAGCTGCACCACCTCTACCGGCAGGTTGTAACGGAACTGGGACAGCAGCGGCGTTTCGCCCGGCTGCAGCGGGCAGACCAGGAGCTTGAGGCAGGGGGGCTTGCCGATCTGGCTCTCGTAGTAATCCAGGGAGCGCTGAATATCCAGAACGAGGGCGCTGGCACGGGACTCGATATCGGTCGCATCGGGGGAGAGCACCTCTGCCGGTGCTTCCAGGGAGCGGGTCAGGTAAAGCTGGCCCTCGGCCAGCAGGTTGATATGACTGGTGCCGGCCTGTAGCCCCAGCAGGGCCGAGCCGGTGGACTCGGCGGGCAGCAGGTCGCTGAGGTTGAGCAGCGCCAGTTCCGGTATGTCCAGGATATCAAGATGCAGCCCCACCGCCCGGGTCAGCGCCTCGGCCTGCTCCGACACCTGACGGTTCATCACCGCCACGTAGAGCATGCGCGAGCGCCCGCGGTAGGCGTCTTCCGGCAGGGTGACGTAATCAATCACCGCCTCGGCGACATCGTAGGCGATCAGATCCTTGACCCGCCACTGCAGGGCCTCGAGCAGCTCGGCTTCCGGAACCGCAGGCGCCTCCACCAGCAGCAGCTGGTAGTCCTCCGGCCCCAGCAGATAACTGGTGGCACACCCCTGCAGGCCGCGGGCTTCAACCTCCTGGCGCAGGGGTTGGGGATTATCGTGAGTGACGCCCGGAATCAGGGCGCACTGGCTCAACGCCGGCTCCGCCCCAGTCCGGTAATGGGCCAGCGCCGCACCTTCCTGCCGCAAACAGAGACCGACCCGCCCGTCCCTACTACGTTTTTTCCTGAACAGGCTGAACAGCGTACTTCCCCTTACTTCCGACGCCAACGAGTTTGAAGTGCCTTTATTATCACAGCCCGGCCCCTGATGCCACCGCCGCTCCAGCGCCTAGCGACGGATTTCGTGTTGACTAATAAAAAAGGGGCGTGTTTAATACGCCCCCGTTGCCCGGATAGCTCAGTTGGTAGAGCAGAGGATTGAAAATCCTCGTGTCGGTGGTTCGATTCCGCCTCCGGGCACCACTTCTTTCAAGGCCTCGTCAGTGAACGGGGCCTTTTTGTTTCTGGCCTCTGGCCGTTCTCCGGCCGGAACCGATCTTTCCAGTATCTCTTCTTTTCCGCGACGCCCTAAGGCGATATTTGCCTCAGGATCAGCCTTGATGTCCGTGATCTGAACGATGGAGTGCCTGAAGAACGTCCTGCAGTCCTGACCCTCGCGTTCGGGGAGAACAAGGACCTCCCTTGTTCCCACCCTGTGCAACGTTGTCAGCTGACCGCAGGCCTGCGGTTAGTCGAAGAAGTCGAAACCAGACGCCCAACCCGATCGGCGGTAAGCTGAAATAGACCGGGCCTCCCTTTATCCCCATCCTATCTGTGAAATCAACGCGTTTGCCGTAGAAGCCCCTGTCGGCGTAAGTAGCCACACAAGAAATCCGCAGTTCAAGCAGACAGTCATCCAGAATACAGAGCGAAAAGACTGTTTCTTGGATTTGTGGCGTAGCTTTTGTTGGGCAAGGAGTGCGCCAGGCCAGCCTCCGATTAGGGCAACCAGATGCAGCGTGCTTTCTTGAGTTCGCCATGCCCCCTTCTTAGCTGCCGATTTATCAACCGCATACATGAGAAAGGCAAGCAAGCTCGCTACTAGATAAAGGGCAAAAATTAGAGAGTCTATTTTTCCTGAAAGAGCTGAGATACCGAGGATGCTGAAGAAAACAGCGGCCACCAGTGTCGCTGTAGAGCCGCCTTGACGCCTTGTCTTATTTGGCCGCGGCTTACCACTATGCTTCAAAGCCTTGGCGCTTGCTGGCGAGGAAAGCCCTTTTTGGAGACGACTAACAGGCCCGCGAGCCAACCCTTCGATATGAACGTCACCCGCACGAATACGGCCCTCCTTGTCCTTCATGGGCTGGTAGTAAATGATATCGCCTACACGAGGATTTCTGGCGATATTGCCGAAGTCCCGCATGTGAACGAACACATCACGGCTACCCTGATCAGGCTTGATGAAGCCGAACCCCTTCTCATCCTTCCAAGTTTTCAGGGTTCCTTTTTGTTGAGCCATTAGCCTGGGTCCTTTCAAGAGCCTGTGACGTGAAAGTGCTACTACGAAGCAAATTCACACTAATTTACATGCTTTTATGGCACAAATGCACCGGGACGAACGCCCGCAGTGATTGAATTGTTTATACGCCAGGATATTCAATAAAAATCGGAAATCCTTATGCTGGAAGCCCGATTAATAAAGCCCCCCGATAACCTGTCTCAATTTACGGCCGATCCTGACTGTGGATAGAGTGGCGGCAAGAGGTCCGTTTGCGTACTGCTTGGTCCCGGTTTCTGCTCACGCAACCGCTGCAAAGCCGACAGCAGCTGGTCCGGGTTCAGCCCTTGGGCAGCCTGGGGGTGAAACAGGGCCCGGTCCAGCAGGCGAAGCTGCTCGATAAGCGCCCCTTCCTGCGTCTGTCGGCCGATTGCCTCGAGGGTCGCGGCCCCATTCAGCTCAAAACGAAGCGGCGCCCAGTCCAGCAGCGCCTGTCGAATGGCGCCGGGATCACCGCCGCGGCAGGCCTCGCGCAGGGTCTCAAAGGCCCGGCTTTCGGCGGGTCGCGATCCCGCGAGCGGTCCTGCCGCAGGGGCAGGCCCGGTGGCGCCTGCAGGGCTGCGGCGGCGGGCCCGCCACCAGAGCACGGCCAGCCCCGCGCTGATCAGCGCCCAGGCGAGGTTGCTCCAGAGCAGCCAATGGGTACCCTGAGGCGACTCGACGGGCGCTTGGGCGGGGACGGGAGCAGCCGGCGCCGGTGGCAGTGCGGGGTCCGCGACCACCGGTGTGGATTGAGAGACCGCGGCGGGCAGCACCTCGATGGTGCGGGCCGGCACCCGTGCCACGCGGGCCCGGTCGGCAGTCGTATCCCACCAGGCCAGCTCCAGCGGGGGCAGCTCCAGGGTGCCCGGCTGCCCGGGCACCACGCTGACCCGCAGCCGCTGGGTGGCGGTGATGCCGTCGCGATGTTCGCGGCTGCTGTTCTCCGGCGCTTCGGGATACCGTCGCGCCCCCTGCAGCGGAGGTAAGGTCAGGGAAGGGAGCAGGCTTGCGGGTTGGCCGTCCACGGTCAGGGTGAGGGTACGGGTCAGGGGTTCCCCGACCCGGTAGCCGTCTCCCTCCGCACTGAATTCCTGGCTGAACTCAAGCCGCGAGGCCGGAAGCCAGCGCGCTCTTTCGGCCCCCGGCGGCAACGGTTTGACCTCCAGTCGCCGGGCCCGGGTGGCCATGCGCACCTGGCGCCCGCGCCCCCGGTCAAACAGCGACCGCGAGGGATTCTTGACCGCCGTGAAGCGCTGGGGCGGTATTTCCAGGGTGCCGGATACCTCCGGGAAGACGGCGTAGTCCAGCTGGTACACCCGGTAGTCCAGCGCGCCCTGGGTTTTCTGGTACTGCTGCTCCCCCAGGGGCACCACCCGGGCGTTCTCGATCTCCAGCGGCGTGCCGCGCAGATCCCCCAGGGGTACGGCGCTCAGCAGCCGGATCCGCACCAGCAGCTGCTCTTGGGGGTAGAGCCGCTCCTTGTCCACCTCCAGCTCCACGTAATACTCGGCCTTCCCCTTGGCGTCGGCCGGTGCGGACTGATCGACCTGGAGGGTGATGGGATCGCTGCGCGCCCCGTCCACGTCGAACGCGGGAATCGTGACGGCGCCCTCGCGCTTGGGCGCCAGCACCAGCTCCCAGGTGGTCCAGGCCTCGGAGCGACCGTTGACGATGCGCAACTGGGTACTGCGGCCCTGGTTGAGAATATCGAAGTCGGCTTCCAGCACGCTGAAATCGGGCGGGCTGGAGACCGAGCGTTGATCCAGCCGCAGGGTCAGGCGCAGGGTCTCGTCCAGCGCCACCTGCCGACGGTCCACCTGGGCCGAGAGTTCGGCGGCCGTCGCGGAAAAGGCCAGGAGCAGACAGAGCCCCAGCACCGCGCTGATCTGCTGTAATCTCGTCATAGTTCTCTCGTCATGGCTCTGCTCATCACTTGCTGTCGTCCCATGGAGTGCCTGTCACCAGCGCTGCGGGGGCGGCGTGCCGGGAGGGCCCTGCAGGGCCTGGCGGCGTTGGTATTCATAGGCAAACTTGCGTCTTAGCAGTCCGCCCGGGTCCTCCGGCAGCTGGCGCAACCACCGCTCCAGGGCAGGATCGGCATCCCCTTCCCCCGCCTCGCCCTCCGGCGCCACCGGTTCCGCACCGATTCGCGCCTGCTCGGCCGGGGCCGCCTCCTGTCCGGCGCTCGTTGACGGCGGAGGCTCGCCTGCCTGCTCATCGGCCGAAGGCGACGCCTCCCGAGCTTGCGGGGGCGGGCTGGGCTCACCTGGCTGCTGGCCTTGCGGCTCATCCCGTGGCTGCCCGCTTTGCTGCTGAACTTGCTGTCCCCCGGACTGTGGCTCGCTCTCCTGCCCCTGGTTCGCTGCTTGTTCCTGGTCCCCTTCTGCTCCCCGGGGCGCCGCTTGCCCCTGGTCGGGCTGCTGGCCGGCGGCGGACTGCTGTTGTTGTTGTTGTTGTTGCTGTTGTTGCTCCTGCTGGCTTTGCGACTCCCGCTGCTCGCTTTGCTGCTGGCGCAGCTGCTCCACCAACTGCCGGTTGAAGCGGGCGTCCTCCATACCGGGCGCCAATGCCAGGGCCCGGTCGTAGGCGGCCAGTGCCGCATCCAGCTCACCGGCCCGGGCCAGGGCATTGCCGTGGTTGTAGTGGTTGACGGCGCTGGGGTCGGCCTTCACCGCCTCGGCGAAGCGCTCGGCGGCCTCCGGGTAAGCTTGCTGTTGATAAAGGGCGCTTGCCTGGCGTTGGGGGCTGGCAAACAGCCGCGAGGCCCGTTCGGGATCCCCCTCTTCCAGGGCGCGAGCTCCCTGCTGGTCGGGCGTCAGCCACAGGTCCTGCCACTCGAGGGCATGGGCGGGCTGCGGCAGGGTGAGGGGGGTGATCAGCAACAACAGCAGCCAGCCGCGACGGTGGGCCAGGGCGGCGATGGGCAACAACAGCAGAACCAGCCAGGGGCCTGCTTCCGCCCAGCGATCAAAGTGCTGTTCCAGCGCCGCCGGGTCTTTGTCCGTCGGGCGCGGTGCGCGGGCCAGCTGCGCGTTCAGGCTCTGCACGTCGCTGCCATCGAACGCCAGGGGGCGATAAACGCCACCATGGGCCCGGGCCAGACGGGCCAGGCGCTGCGGCTGCAGGCGGGCCAGGTGCAGGTTGCCGTCGCTGTCGCGGGCGAAACGACCGTCCGCCAGGGGCACCGGCGCCCCCTCGGTGGTGCCCACGCCAAGAATGGAGAGCCTGTAATCGCCGCCGCCCAGCAGCTCGCCAATGCGCGCCTCGGCCTCGGGAGCGATGCCATCGGTGATCAGCAGCAGCTCACCCCGGGTGTGCCGCCCGTTCTTGAGCAGCGCCAACGCTTCTTCAATCGCCGCCTCCACCCGGCTGCCCGGGGCGGGCATCAAATCCGGGGAGAGGGTGGGCGTCAGCGCCAGCAAGGTGCGCCGGTCATGGCTCAAAGGCGAGACCACGTGCGCATCGGCGGCGTAGACCACCAGGCCGGTCAGCCCTTCGCGGCGGGAGTTGATCAGGTCGGTCAGCCGGTGCCGGGCGTGCACGATGCGCGAGGGTTTCAGGTCGCCGGCGCGCATGGAGGGGGAAAGGTCGAGAATCAACACCCGGGCCTGCTGGGTCCGGTAGAGAGGCTCGGGCAGGCGTTCCCAGGTGGGCCCGGCCAGGGCGAGCACCGCCAGCCCCCAGCCCGCCGCCAGGGCCAGCAGCAGACGCTGGCCGCCGGCGCCACCGGGGCGTTCCAGCAGCAGCGGCAACAGCTCGGGGCGAATCCAACGCTGCCAGCCGCTGGCGCCGCCCGGGCTCTGCCACAGCCGCCAGACCAGCCAGAGCGCCGGGAGCAGGGCCAGCAGCCAGGCGGGCCGCAAAAAGTGAAAGGCCTCGATCATCGCGCCGCCTCCGCGTCGGCCGGCAGCGTTCGACGCCCCCGGTAGAGGGCGAATGCCGCCCAGGCGAAACTCAGCAGCAGCACCAGGGCCAGGGGCCAGTGAAAGAGAGCCTGGCGCGGGCGCACCACCTCGGCCTCCTGCTCCACCGGCTCCAGCTCGTCCAGGGCGGCATAGACCGCCGCCAGCTCCTCCCGGTCACGGGCGCGGAAGTAACGGCCGCCGGTGCGGGCGGCGATTCCCCGCAGGGTGGTTTCATCCAGGTCCGCCGACGGATTGATCCGGCGGGTGCCGAACAGCCCCCTCACCTCCACCTCCTCGGCGCCGAACCCGAGAGTGTAGATGCGGATCCCCTCGCCGGCGGCCATGGCGGCGGCATCCAGGGGCTCGACCCGGCCCGCCGTATTGGCGCCGTCGGTCAGCAGCACCAGCACCCGGCTCTCGGCCGGTGCCTCGCGCAGCCGCTTGATGGCCAGACCGATGGCATCGCCAATGGCGGTTTTCTCGCCGGCAAAACCGATCTGCGCCTCGTCCAGCAAACGGGCCAGGGTAAGGTGGTCAAAGGTGAGAGGCACCTGGGTATAGGCCTGGGTGCCGAACAGGATCAGCCCCTGGCGGTCGCTGGCGCGGCGGACGACAAAATCCCCCAATACCCGCTTGACCACCTGCAGCCGGTTGGCCCGCGCGCCGTCCAGCAGCATGTCCTCGGAATCCATGCTGCCGGAGATATCCACCGCCAGCATCAGGTTCCGCCCGCTGAGGGCCACCGGCTGGGGTTCCCCCACCCACTGGGGGCGTGCGGCCGACAGCAGCAGCAACAGCCAGATCAGCCACAGCAGCGCGGCCCTGCCGCGGTGGGCCGGGCGGTAATCGGCGCCGCCTTCGGTGCCACCCACCTGCTGGTAGAACGGAACCCGCAGGGCCGCGCGCCGGGGCGGAGCGGCGGGCAGCAGCCGGTTCACCACCCACGGCAGGGGCAGCAGCAGTAACAGCCAGGGCCAGTCAAAACCGAACGTCATGGCCTTCCCCCACCGGGCCAATCCCCTCGATGGCGCACGACCCACGCCCGCAGGAGCGCATCCAGCGGCTCCACCTCCACCCGGGGGGCGGGCTGGTAGGGCCCCGCCGCGAGACAGACGCCGGCCCCCTCGGCAAACCCCTCGAGGCCGCTGCTGCGATGCAGAAAGTCGACCCAGGCCTGGCCCTGAAGGCCGGCGACCTGTTCCGCGGGAAAGGCGCTGAGGGCCACCCGCCTTATCACGTTGGAAGCCTGGTGCAGGTACTGAACGGCATCCCCCCCCGCCTGATACTGACGGTAGATGGCGCTCAGCTCCACCAAGGCGCGGCGACGATAACGGTTGCGGCGGCGGTGCTGGCGAAAGCGCCACAAACCGTAGGCCACCAGCGCCAGGATCATCAGCCCCAGCAGCCACCAGCCCGGCGCCGGCGGCCACCAACTGACCGGTGGCGGCGCCTGCAGCGGGCGCAGCTGGGCCAGGCTGGGGGCGGCGCTGCTCACCATGGCTTGCCCCCGCTGCAAAGGACACTCAGGGGCTGGGACAGCGGCGCCCCGGTATCGAACAGGTGGGCGGCGGCCCCCAGGGGGGCGCACCCTTGCTGCAGCTGCCGGTATCTCGCCTGCAGCGCCGCGGCCAGGGGCGCGGTGCTCTGCAGCGGCTGTCGATGGCGCCCGTCGCTGATCCAGAGTCCCTCCTCGCCTGCCGTCCCCTGCTCCAGGGGGTCTGCCAGCAGGCACAGGGTGAGTTCGTTGTGACGGGATAACTGGTGCAGCCGCTGCTGGCTGGCCGCGTCCAGGTCGTGAAAGTCGCTGACGAGGTAGATCGCGGTACCCGGCCGGCAGGTGTGAATCAGCTGCTCCAGCAGACGGTTCAGGGGCTGCGGCGGCGTTCCGGGGCAGGGGCTCTGTAGCTTGCGGCTGTAGCGGTCGAGCTGGCGGATCCACTCCAGCACCGCGTGCTTGCTACGCCGGGGCCGGATATCCCGGTGGTCGCTGTCACCAAAGGCGATGCCGCCGACCCGGTCCCGGTTACCCAGGGCGACCCAGGCCAAAGCGCTCATAAGGGAGGCCGCGTAGACCGACTTGAAGCAGCGGCTGCCGAAAAACATCGGTGAGCGCAGGTCGGCCGCCAGCATGATGGGGCGTTCACGCTCCTCCCGGTACACCTTGGTGTGGGGGTGCTGGCTGCGGGCGGTCACCCGCCAGTCGATGGCGCGAATATCGTCGCCGGGCTGGTAGAGGCGCACCTCCTCGAAATCGATGCCGCGCCCCCGGCGCCGGGTCTTCCACTCCCCGGCCAGGGGGGCTGCGCGGCGGCGCCCGCCGCCGAGCTTGAGCCCGCGGGTGCAGCGGTGCAGCGCCACCAGGCGGTCCACCTCGGTAAAGGCACCCCGCACACGAAACCGGTCTGGCGTGACGACAGCTACCATGGCGACCTGCTCAGGCGACCGGCACCCGCTGCAGGAGCTCGTCGATGACCCCCTGCGGCGTCATGCCGTTGGCCTCGGCCTCGAAACTCAGCAGCAGGCGGTGACGCAGCACGTCGTGGGCCACGGCCTGAACATCGTCCGGGTTGACATAGTCACGCCCGGCAAGCCAGGCCCGGGCCCGGGCGCAGCGATCCAGGGCGATGGTGGCGCGGGGACTGGCGCCGTAGTCGATCCAGCCCGCCAGCGCCTCGCTGTAGCGCCCCGGGTCACGGCTGGCCAGCACCAGCTCGACGATGTAGCGCTCAACGGATTCGGCCATGTGCAGCGCCAGCACCTCGGTCCGGGCCCGGGCCAGGGCGGCCTGCCCCAGGGGTTCAGGCCGCTGCATCGAGCCCGCCGGGTCGGCCTCGCGGCGGTTGAGGCGCAGAATGGCGAGCTCCGCGTCGCGATCGGGGTAATCCACCAGCACCTGCATCAGAAAGCGGTCCAGTTGCGCCTCGGGCAGCGGGTAGGTGCCTTCCTGCTCGATGGGGTTCTGGGTCGCCATCACCAGAAACAGCTCCGGCAACGGGTAGCTGCGCCGGCCCACGCTGACCTGGCGCTCGGCCATGGCCTCCAGCAGCGCCGACTGCACCTTGGCCGGAGCGCGGTTGATCTCATCGCTCAGCACCAGGTTGTGAAAGATGGGCCCGGGCTGGAACTCGAAGCTGCCGTTCTCCGGGCGAAAGATATCGGAGCCGGTGACATCGGCGGGCAGCAGGTCAGGGGTGAACTGGATACGGTGAAAGTCCCCCTCGATCCCCTCGGCCAGCGCCTTGATCGCCCGGGTCTTGGCGAGCCCCGGCGCGCCTTCCACCAGCAGGTGACCGTCCGCCAGCAGGGCGATCAACAGCCGCTCGATAAGGGTCTGCTGGCCGATGATCTGGGATTCGAGCCAGCGTTGAAGGGACTGGAGTTGATTGAGTGCGGTCATGCTCAGACTCTTATCAGGCCTTATCCTGTTGATAAATAGAGAGCGTAACGTAACAGAATCTGATCTGACGGGTAACTGGAGCACAAGTTCTGCCGGCAATACCAGCGGCACTTTTGTCGTGCGACTAAATCATGCCTTTGTGCAGGGAAGCCGATACAAAAGGAATGCCAAAGAAGGTAAAAAAGGCGACCAGCCAGGTGGCAAGAATTAACCAGGCGTTCACCAGAGGGGAGGTCTTGTATTGAGCGCGGATATGCAATGTCAGACCAATGCAGAGCCAGGTGACCAGTGACCACACTTCTAGAGGATCCCATGCCCAGTATCGATGCCAGGCGTCCTGGGCCCAGATGGCACCGGAGACGACGCCGAGGGTATCAAAGACCAGCGCCAGGGCCATAAACCGGTAAGCGCGATTATCCAGCCCGGCATCGCTAGGTAGCTCCAGCAGGCGTTTTGGCCCAAAGCCACTGTGCCTAAGCAGGATCACCAAGGCCAATCCAAGGGCGATAAACGCACACCCCAAAAACAGTTTGATAAAACCGATGTGGATGTATAACCAGATGGTGTCGTAGGTGCTGGGAGTAGCAGCGGGATCGTCCGCCTTGAGCATCATCCATGCCATCAGCATGATGATGATCGGCATCAACAAAGCTATGATGAGGCGGGTTTTTGGCAGGATTTTATAGGCGACGGTCACCGCCACCATCAACCCCCAAATGTTGGCTGAAAGCATCTCGTAGATCCCAACCACGGGAACCCGGTCGATGATGCTCCAACGCAACCCGAGAGAGGTCGTATGAAGTGCTGTGCTGCAAAGCAAAAGCCAGAATAATCCTTCCCCGAGAGAACGCTTGAATACCAGAGCCGAGAGGGCCCAAATAGTTACGGCGACATAACCCACCAGGGCCAGCCAAAGAGTCAGGTTTTCCAACGCGGTTGAATCCATTCAGGTTGAGCCTTTCTTGTCAGAGAATTTCGGCTGAGCCGTTATCAAGATGTCGTTTGACAGCCTCAGTATCAATGGCAAACCGAGTTCCATTGCACCGCCAGATGTGATCGGGGCTGCTGGCCATACGCGAACCAATTTTCACAAAGTCAGCCTTTGACCCCCAGCGTCCGCCTTTAAGGATTATTCGGGTGCTGGCACTGTCATCCGCAGGCGTCGGGTTGCGCATACCATCCTTCAAGCTGCGGTCAAACTCGTGATCGAGCCAGGTACCTACATACTCGTAAACATTGCCAGACATATTGTAAATGCCGTAGGGGGAGACCCCTTTTTTGTAACGATCGACGCGCTCTACTGAACACTTACTATTAGTGTAAAAGTTCAGATAGGTCTCATCAGGCCAAGCGTTCCCCCAGGGAAAAATGCGCTTATCCTGTCCTCTTGCCGCTTTTTCCCATTCCAGCTCGGTCGGCAGTCGAAACCCCATCCACAAAGCCCACTGGCTGGCCTGCTCCCACGAAAGGTGGGTGGCGGGAAGGTTGTCGTCGGGCCGAAACTGCACGTATTGTCCGTCAGCCTCCCGGCCAATCGAGCAGCTAGTCCCAACCCCCTGGTAGTCAACTCCACGATTGCTATTAAGAAAGCGCACCAAATCTTTGGCGCGGGCTTCGTACTTCCCAATATAGAAGCTGTCCAGCCAGATTTTAGGATCCTCTACGGCTAGTTCGGCGCCTCCGGCTGAAATCGACGCTGATGCCTTGTAAAACCAGCCTTCGGGAATTAGTACAAACTCAACGCCATTTATTCTGACTTGGTCTGGCAATGCCTGGGAATCCAGGCTTTGCGCCTGTGCGGCGATGCTTATCCCTAGCAGCGTCAAAAACGCGGCAACAAGTTTCATTCGTCTCACCTCAATAGTCATCATCGGGCTCGCTTACGGAATCTGTTTGACCAGCCGGAAACCAACCGTCGGAAGTGGATCGTCACTTAGGCTGTAGACTCTGGAGCCGCAACGGACCTGAAAATGCTCACTTTTGTAGCTGCCACCCCGGATGACGTACTTGTCCGTGGGTGATTGCGTCACCGGGTTGTTCTCAGCATGGGTTGCGTACGCATCCGAAACATAACTGTCCGCGGTGTGCTCCCATACATTACCGAGCATGTCGTAGAGCCCCCAAGCGTTGGGCAGTTTGCTGCCCACCGGCTCTGGCGTTGCGTCAGGCCGCACTGGACGCCTATACCAGGCAACTTCCATTAAGCGGTCGCGACGCGCCATGTCATGAAAGTTGGTGCCCTCATCGTGGCCGCCGGCACGGCAGGCATATTCCCATTCAGCCTCGGTGGGGAGCCGGTAACGACTCTCACTCTGAAGGCTATTCAGCTTCTCAAGAAAGTACCCAATCTGTTCTCGCGAAATATTGGCTACGGGCCGTTGCGGGTGCGTTGGTTTCGGGCCACCCATGACCGCATACCATTCTTGTTGAGTGACCTCATAGGTTCCAAGGTCAAAGACATCCACACAGACCTGGTGCTGGGGGTACTCATCACTTCGGGGCCCTTCGACAACCTGGCCGGGGGGAGGCGCTTCTACCTGATTGTGTCCCATTAAAAAGCATCCGGCATCAACACGGGTAAAAGCCATGTCCGCGAAACCCGGCTGATCGTCAGCCGTAGCAGTAGCAGTAGCCGAAATAAGTGCTACAGTCACTAGCCAGAACCTTGGGTTTACATATCGCATGAATTGAGCCTCGTTTTCTGGCAAATGCTTACCGTTCAAATATTTCAGTTTTTTCTGCAGCTTTTATCTCGTAGCGCATGCGTCCTTCTTCATCCGCTGTTTCGGGCAGCGGAATTTTAACGCCAACCCCCTTGCCATCGCGGCGCACTTCTTCGGCACTGAATCCCGGCGGGATCCCTTTTGTCGGCCCCCAAGGCCCCCGGCCTAACCGGGCCTCCCACTCCCAGATGGCCGAACGGGCCTGGGCTACATAAAGCTTTTCCGGTCCCATGTCTGTCGTGTGCAGGAATGATCGCATCCCGCTAAGGGCCGCTTCCAGATCACCTAAGCTTTCTAAAGCAGCGGCCGCCCCGAAGTAGGCCATGGCATGCCCCGGGTCAACATCCAGCGCTCTATCAAATGCCGCGAATGCTTGAGCTGGCTGTCCAAGTGCCTGTAAGGCAAACCCCTTCTTGGTCAGCGCGCGGGGGTCATCCGGGTTTAATTCGAGTACCCGGTTTAGGGCCACTAAAGCATACTCAAAGCGCTGTGTGTCCATCATGGCCAAGGCTTGTTGGAAACGTAAGCTCGCTTCACTCTCCCTGGCCTGCTTTGCATGACCACTCGGGTCATCTTGAGGATTTATCCGGGGTTCCGTTTTCCACACTTTCTCCTCTGCTTCTTCTGGAGCCTGTGATTGAAAACGCTGAAACGATTGATGTTGAGTGGTTTCTTCAAGCGACAGCGCCGGAGCCGTTGTATCCGGCAGGCTTCGTATCCCCAAACCAATTAACACAACCACAGTCAGCACCCCGATCAACGCCGGTAAGCGAAAATCCTTCCGTCTTGCTTGCATTGGCTTTTGAGCTAACGGCATGCCTTTATCGCCCCCATCACTTCTCAACATAGTGCTCTATTCTGCCAGAAACCGACGCTTTTCCTGCCGCGATCAGCTCAATAACTTTTTGTGCATCAAGCGCAAAGCGCACACCGGCGCGGTTCTGTGGCAGGTCGGGTTGGCGGTAATTACGAAAACCGATGGCCAAAAAGGTCGGTCCTCCTCCCCAGTCGCCGCCTTTGCTGATACGCTGCGGCTCCTCAAAGGGCAGCGGGGTCGCTGTGGCCGGTGGTACAGGGTTTCTGGTCCCGTCCGTGAGTTGCGAATCGTTATGTTCGTTGTACCAATCAACGACATACTCACTCACATTACCCGCCATTTGCAGTGCGCCATAGGGCGATGCGCCGCGCGGATACTGGTTAACAGGCTCCGGATGGCAGTGCCGGCCCATCCCAAAGTTGGCATAGGTATCGTCTGGGAAGGTGTTTCCCCAAGGCCATATCTGCGGATCAGAGCCGCGAGCGGCCTTCTGCCACTCGGCTTCGGTGGGAAGCCTGAACCCTAACCAAGTCGCAAGTTGGTGGGCAAGCTCCCAGGAAAGGTCCGTTGCGGGCCAATAGGGATCGCCGTTAACTTCAAAAAGCGTTTCCTGTGACAGTTTAAGCGAACACCCCTCTGCAACGGGCGCCTTTGCAGAAGCGGGGCGATCCCAACCTCGCTGATAGTCATCACGAACAGCCTGGCTTGCCGCCTCGTTAAGGTAGCGCGCGAGCGTTACCGCGCGCGCCTCCCACTTGCCGATGTAGAAACTATCAAGCCATATCGAAACATCGCGGTAATATTGCTGGCCGGGTTTGAGCGTGCTGCGAGCCGCCCCGGTATGGGCGGTAAAAGTGAAATTTCCCTCGGGTATCAACACAAAGGGGATGCCGTCTATGACAACCTCGGAGGGAAGGTCTGAAGCGGATTCCGCCATAACCGCGCTTGGAACGGCAGAAACCATGAGCAGCATGAAGAGGATCCATCTATGCATCTCTCAAGGCTCCCTCACCAGCCTCAAGCCGAGCTGTTTAACGGCATCCATCCGTTCCGGATAGGAAGCGCGGTTACGGCATCGAACTTGCCGCCACTGGCTACGGTAACTGCCGCCACGTATGACGCGCGTTCCGGTCGGCTTGGTTGATGTCGGTTGATACCGCGGGCTGTCGATGTAAGCTTCGGGATCGTAGGTGTCCTGCGTCCATTCCCAAACATTGCCCAACATATCAAAAAGTCCGAGCTGGTCTGCTGAAAGCGTTGCGACCTCCTGTGCCGCATCAACGCGGTGTCCGAGCAGGTTATACCAGGCCAGCGAGCGATACTGCCCCCGGCGTTTTGGTGGTCCCTCCGGAAACCCAAGTTGGCAGGCATACTCCCATTCGGCTTCGGTGGGAAGGCGATATCGCTCGGGCGCTGCTTTTGCGTTTAAAGTTTGAATAAAGTTTTGTGCCTGCTGCCAGCTTATTCCCGCCGCCGGTTGCTGGCCTGCGCCCGCAGGTGGCAGGCGGTTCATAACTCTTTGCCATTGGGCGGCGGTCACTTCGGTTTGAGCGATCCAAAAGGTATCTAGGCAGGTGCGGTGCACCGGTGCTTCATCAGCGAAGGGGCGTGAGTTAAAGCCCAGCTGAGTCAGCTGGTAATCGGAGCGGTCTGCCTCCAGCGCATCGGGATTCCCCCTGGAAAAACATCCCGCGTCGATTTTTAAAAAACGCTGCCCCGTCAGCGGGTCCGCCCAAGCAGCAACGGCTGACCATGCACTGCCAGTTGCCCCCAACAATGCAACTCCCATCGATAGACTGAATGTCGCCTGCCGGAGACTTAGTCGGAATCCCATGAGCTGCCTCTGAAAACGCGGCGCAGGTAAAACCAGCACAAACTGAGTACACCGATAATAACGGTACTGAGAAGCCAGGGGCGCATGGGGTCGTAAATAATTTTGTAGCCCATCCAGGCAGTAAGCTTCAGATAGGTCAGGGTTCCGTTATCAATGTCCACACTCTCCCCGACCCGCAGTTCAAACCGCTTGGCATCTCCAAGGCGAAGCACCAGTGAATGCGGCAAACTGTCTGCTCCCAGGTTCCGACGCTCACGTCGATCGGCTCTGGGTGCAAATTCACGGGGAGAAGCCGCCCCACGATCGAGCATGGCCCACACACGAGTTCCCGAGGGTAACTGCCACTCGTTGACTGACGGCGTCTCATCCACCACTTCGTTGTTGAGGTGCACCATTCCGACGGTGCGGTTGCCCTTATTGTCTTCCCATCGAAAGACCGGAGCGAAGCCGCGTACTGGCCCCGTGTAGATCCGATAGCCATTCAGTACCAGGGGCGTATCATTACCGATCACCGAAAAGTGCGATTGACCATCCGCTGACTGCCACTGAATTCGGTTGTAGGTGTAACGAAACGGGCCTTGGCGGGGCCACACATCACGAAAACCTAAGTTGGTGAAGGACAGTTCCCTGGCGGCTTGGTGGTGCATCGGGCCGCCTTCACTGGCCACCCAGTTACCTGAAAAGGTTTCACCCTCGGCCAAATTCGCCCCTGCCTGGAAATAGGTTAATCGTGAAGCGACCAATAGAATGACCAGCGCCAGCAGGGATAAGTGAAAAATCAGCAGCGGCAGATCGCGGCGAAAGCGCGGCAGCGTGATAATCGCGGCACCCAGATTCAGTGCCAGCAGGGTGAACGGCACGACCATCAGCACGGTCGCCATACCCTCGGTACGGGTGACCGCCAGTGCCGAAAGGGCGGTGGCCAGAAAGAACAGGACTGTCCAGTGGGCGGCGGCCAGTTGACCTAACCACCGTGGTGCCGTGCGCTGCGTGGTCTGGCTCATAGCGTTTCAGGCTTGACCGGTCCGAACTGCTGTTTAGCCTTAATAACCGTCACCACTTGCGCAGTTTTTCATGGCGTCACCACCGCAGGCCTCGTAATACCAGGAGCCCGCCGGTGCCCAGAGCGATATCCGCAGGTAGGCGTCCACGTAGTAAGGCTCTATGGTCTGGCCATTATCCCAAGAGCCTTGGGAGGTGCAGGTTTGGGTAATACCGGCGGCTTCCGGGCCGACACAGCGCATATTCACCAGAAACGCCTTGTTTTTCCACCCATGAGGGATGGCGATATGGCAGTTCATGCAGGCCTCGGTTCCCATGTTGCCGTCAGGAATATGGTTCCCGTAAAAGCCGCTGCCGTTGTTGTCGACCTCCGGTTGGTGACAGTTACCGCACAGGCCCAAGTTGTTTCGCGTGCTGCCAAGTCGCGTAATACCGGCGCTGGATGGGGGCCCAGGGTTCCACGGGTTGGTGGAGTCGGTCTTAAGCAGAAACTTGGTATTCGAACCGTGGGGGCCTTGCACGGTGGAACGATCAGCCCCCCCGTTCGTGGTGTCCCAGGAGCCCTCGGCGCCGTGGCAGTCTGAACAGTACATGGTCTGGGCGCCGATGTTGTCGGCAAACGGGGCTCTGAAGTTTACGGGACCGGTTCCGCTGTTGATGCCGCGCCTGGCGCGATCCCTCCCGGTCGGGAACACCACCGGGTGCCAGGAGCGATGGTTGATATCCGGATCAAATAACGGACTACTACCCGGTGGAATATCACGTGAATCTTTAAAGCCGGACGTATCGTTGGCGTTGGTATTGCCCGGCCCCGACGCAACCGGTTCACAGCCACCACCACCGCACAGGTTACCGGCACTATTCCCTCCGCTATCGAAAGCTTCGGTGTTGCCGTCGGCGCCGCCCCCTGTGTTCAATACCTCACCCTGGTCGGTGCCCGATGTTGGCGGGTTAGTGGCGTTGACCGAGAGGAACTCGGCCGCCACGTTGGTGTAATAATCGAGCCCGTTGGTGTTGGCGGCCGTAGCGCCCCCGTGACCACCCAATGGAATATCGGTTTCCGAGCGGCCGCCACTAAGACGGTCGTTCTGGCTGTAGCTGGAGTGGCACTTGAAGCACAGTTGGTACTCCCGGGTCAGGTTGTCATTGAGTTCAGCCTGAGACAGGTCGCTGTTGCCCGGGTCGCCCGACTTGATCTCGAAATCCGCGGCCGTCATCTGCTCCGGCCAGTTGACGCCCAGGCTGGTTCGGAAGAAAGACGGGTTGAGCAGATCGACCCCCCAGGCGCCCCGCAGCACCCCGGAGGCCACATTGCCCTCGCGACCGTCGGCCGGACCCGCGCTGGTTTCATCACGACCGGTCTCGTGAGTCCGCAGCGTATCGTCTCCCAGACCATCGGCGTTGCCGTTGAAGCGCACATTACGCATCACCCGGTGAGGGTTATGGCAATCGGTACACTCGGCGTGGCGGTTAGCATTGTTACCACCGTTTAGATTCGCAGGATCCTCGACGAAATCGGCGTTGTGAATGTCGTGCGCCGGATTCCCGGTGGTGCGCTGATCATCGGTGGTGATGGGCATGCGCACGCTCTTGCCGAATTCGGTTTCGATATTGGGCACCGCATTGGTCGGCGAGCCGCTCGTTTCACTTTTGTTGACCACCGCGTTGGCGCTGGTGGTATGGCACTGGTAGCAGGTCTCCTCCACCGCCGCCTTGCCGCTAGTATCGGCGCCGGCGCGCATCAGCCGCGGCGCGCCAGACTCGGTGTGGGTGTCGTGGCAGTTAAGGCAGGCGGCTTTGTAGACGGGCAGACCATCGGGGAACTCGCGGGTGGCCGCCGGCGTCGTCTTGTAGGTCTCGCCGGCAACGTTTTGCAGCGCGTGGGCGGAGGTTTCCCAGCCATCCTTGTCATGGCAGGCCAGGCAGATGATGTCGTTTTCCTGGCTGTAGGTGCCGGTGGGCTCGGCCAGCTGGAAGCGGTTGAGGCGCAAAAACTTGATACTTTCCCCCAGGTGCTTGCTGCTGTCGGTCTCAGTAATGTGGGGGTCGTGACAGCTGGCACACTGTACCTGCCCGGCATTGCCGCTGCCGGTAGGTTCCAGGGGCAGCTTGGGCTTTGAGGCCAGTCCGTCGGCGCCGCGAACCCCCACCAATGTCTGCCCACCGTCGAGTATTTCCTGCTTGGCGTCGTTGGACGGCTCTCTCAGTTCGCCGTCGGATTGGGCCACGTCGAGATCCAGGTTGATGGAGATGGGATGGTCGTTGGTCAGGTCGGTACCCAGGCGGCGGGTATAACCGTCGGTACCCAGCGGCATGCTGCCGTCTGTCTCGGTGCCAGTCATGGCGATGGTGCCGTCACCCACGTCCTGCCCAGGCTCGTTGCTGACGGTACCGATGGCGATGGTGCCATCGTGGCAGCTCAGACAGAGTTTGGAGCTGCCCTCGGGGGTACCCAGGGATTTACCAGCCAGGGAGGCGGCATCCAACGACGAGGAGCTGTACATCGTATAGGTTTGGCCGCTGAGCGGACGGTTCCACAGCGGCCCGCCGCTGCCGGCATTGGCGCCGTGGGGGGTGTGGCAGAAGACGCAAATTTCGGTGGTTTCGGTGCTCTCCACTCCGCCGGAGTTGGCGGACAGGTTGTGCTTGGTTCTGGCGATATCGGAGACACGGGCCCCCTGCGCCCAGGCGCTGAGGAGCACCAGTGTTGCCGTTACCGCAAGAGCCAGAGTTTTTTTCATCACCACCAATCCGATTTCCCTGCACGCGCGATTGCAGGCGCGATCCAGCGCCCTATTTTAAACGCATAACAATCCTGCGGGTATGCCGCGGGTCAACTTCCACCCAGGTAATCCAGGGCAACCACCCGCCCGTTATCCAAATCCGAGATAAAAACCCGGTCCCGGTCGTCGACAAAGATCCCCGCCGGCAGCTGGAACACGGCCCTTGCGCCACTACCGCCGATAGGCAGCAGAAAGCGCCCCTCGGCATCGAAAACCAGCACGCTGTCCACGAAGGAGTCAGAGACATAGACATGGCCCTGGCTGTCGACAGCGATCCCCTTGGGACGGGTAAAGTCCCCCAGGTAGCGTCCGCGTTTGCCGAAACTGAGCAAGTGCTCACCTTCGGTGTCGAACACCTGGATGCGGGCGTTCATGGAATCAACCACGTGCAGCCGGTTACGGGCAAACGCCAGGTGGATGGGGAAGTTGAACTCCCCTGCGCCCACCCCCCGTTGCCCAAAGGTGTCAAGCAGCTCACCCTTGTCGCTGAACACCTTGATGTCGTGGTCCTGGGTGTCCGCCACGTAGATCCGGCCCCGTGCGGGATCGCGGGCAATTCCGGTGGGCCGGTTCAGCACTCCTTTACCAAAAGTTCCCTTGGGTTGCCCCTCTCGGTCCAGGCGCGCCACCAGCCCCAGGTCAGCGTCGGTCACCAGCAGGTCGCCGTTGCTCGCCTTCACCAGGGCGACCGGCGTGATAAAGCGCTCGCCGTCAGGGGTGGCCCGGGTCCAGATCGGCAGGGCACCGCCGGTGGAGGCCGCATAGAGCGGGTCAAAGACAAAAATCCCCCCCCAGCCCACGTCCGCCACGTAAAGGGCGCCCAGCTCATCGCTCAACACGCCCTGGGGCGACTGCAGTTGCCGGCTGGTGTTGTCCTGGAACACGCCGGCGACCCAGTAAAGGGCCTTGGTGAAGGCGGCCGAGGCATCGTCCTCAAAGGAGGCATTCAGGTTCTGTTCGCCGTAGTAGAGGCCCGCCAGCCGATAGCGGGCCGTTTCTCCGCCGCGGGGCCAGGTCGGACGTTCGTCCAGGGGGATGGCATCAACCGGGTTCTGCAGCGAATAGTTGGGGCCGGCGCAGGCACCCAGCAGCAGGGATAACAGGCAAAGGAGGACGGGGCCTAGACCGATTCCACGGTTTTTCATCATGCGCGCGTTTACACCTCTCGCCCGACCGCCTTGAAGGCGCCATTCCATGGCAAACGTACGGATACTAAAGGGGTCCTGCCTCGATATCAACAAATGAGGGCCAACCACCCGACCTTTACCCGCCCAGAACGGCAAGGGGGTCAGGCCCCACCAGCCGTGAGTGAAGGGCGAGCAGCAGACCGTAAAGCACCAGGCCGCCACCGATGCGCGCCGGACCGATTCCGGACCAGTCCACCGAGGCGATGGAGGGCCAATTCCCTGTCCCCTCGCGCCAGACCGCCCACTGTTCGACGCGGAAACGCCGCCGGCGGTTCCCCTCGATGGTGCGGGTGCCGGTGAGGCTCAAGAGCAGCAACAGGCCGAACAGCACCACCGCCGCCAGATCACCGTTGGCGGGCATGTGACTGCCAGCCCAAAGCGCCAGGGCCCACATCACCGGGTGGCGGGTCAGGGAGACGATCCCCGGCCGCCCCGGGTCGTAGCCTTGGGCGCCAAGCCCGAGCGAAAAGGGGTTGGATGAGCTGAGACCCGCTACCAGCAGGATGCAGGCAAAGGGCATCACCAGCACCGGCACCCAGGCAGTCGCCGGGTGCCAGGGCCAGAGCAGCACGTAGGGGGCGCTGGCGAAGGCGTGACCAAGCCAGGCGAGAACAGCCAGGGAGAGCAGGCTGTAACCGAGCAAAAATCCCCGTTCGCCCAAGCGCTGCTCCAGCCTCCCGCGCCAGGACGGATGCATGGGCAGCAGGTGGCTGAACACGAACACACCGGCGGCGACCAACAACTCAATCAAGGCCAGCGCCCCTCACTAGGCCTCCGCTCAGGCCGCGCTCAGTAATCGATCGCGTCCTTGAGTTCGCGCAGCCCCGCCATATCGTGAGGGACCGGGTGGTCGCCGAAATCGAAGTGGTTGTGGAAGTCCTTCATCATCGCCTTGAAGGCGCTGAGCATGTAACGGCGCTTGAAGCCGTCGGGCAGTTCCAGCACCTCCTTCATCTTGTTGCCGTAGAAGGTCATGTAGCAGCGGGCGAGTTCGCGGTGCACCTGGTCCAGGGACATGTTGTCCGGCTCGATGATCGGTGTCATCAGGTTGTACTTGGACCAGTCGTGGACCCGGATACGGCTCTTCATCTGCTTGTAGAGCGGGGTGAAGGGCATCGGCGTGATGAGCGGAAAGACCGCGATATCGGGGTTGAGGCGGATCGCCTCGTCGATGGTGGCGCTGACGCTCTCGGGGGTGTCCTCGGGGAAGCCGATCATGAACGAGGCCTCGGTCATGATATCCACCTCGCGCAGCAGGTCGATGGCCTCCTTGTTCATGTCCACGCTGGTGCCCTTGTTGAGGCTGTTGAGGGTGGTGTCGTCGCTGCTCTCGGCGCCCAGGTACATGTGAATAATGCCGGCGTCGCGGTACTTGTGCAGGATATCGGCGTCGCGAATGATGTCCTCGACCCGGGTCTCCATCAGCAGCCGTACCGGAATTTGGGCCTCGATCAGCAGGTCCAGCTGGTGCTCCCAGCGTTCCCGATCCTTGGTGGGATAAGGGTCGATCAGGGTGATGAACTCCACCTGGTAGGTGTCCACCAGGTGGCGGATCTCCTCGATCACCAGTTCCGGCGAGCGCACCCGCCAGTCGCCGCGCCAGAACACCCGGTGGGAGCAGAAGGAACAGTCCATCATGCAGCCGCGGGTGGTCATGATCGAGGCCATGCGCCCCCAGGGCTCGATGTTGTAGTGGTAGTCCTCCCAGTCCAGCAGGTGCCAGGCGGGCTGATAATCATCGAGGTTTTCGATGTGGGGGCGCAGGCGGGTATTGACCACCTCCCCGTCATCGATAAAGGCCAGCCCCTTCACCTCGCGCCAGTTGATGGCCAGCCGCTCCGTATCGCTCCACAGGCGCAGCATCTCGGCAAAGGTGGCCTCGTTCTCCCCGCGCAGGACAAAATCCGGCGGCAGGCGCTCGGCGGTGAGAATCTCCTGGTACATAAAGGTGGGGTGGGGGCCCCCGATCAGGGTGGTGATCGACGGATCCACCTCCTTGGCGATCGCAAGCGCTTCCAATGCCGCCGGCACCGTGGCGGTGCTGATGGCGCCGGACACCGGCAGGTAGTCTAGGGAGACCACGCAATCGGGCCGGTAGCGCTGGATCTCGGCGCGCACCTCGTCAAAGGTGACGTACTTGTTCATGGCATCGAAGATTTTCGCCTCGAAGCCGGCCTTGACCGCCACGCCGGCCAGGTAGGCCAGCTGCAGCGGTGGCCAGGTGCCGATCACCTGAACCCCCCAGCAGTGATAGGGAGGCGCGATAAAGAGAATCTTTTTCATCACAAACTGCTTAAACCTGGACAATCACGGGTGGACGCGGCTGCGCCGGATGGAGTGACATATCTTAACTGGAACCGGAGGGCTTTTCCCGCTCTTTGTCCCCGTTCTGGCCCTGTTCCACCAGCTGTTCGATGCCCTCACCGCAGGGACAGTCCGCCCCCATGGTCTCCATGTCGGCCTCGGGCGAGCGCGCGGGACCGTTGGCCGTCGGGTTCGGCACCGGCGCGGGAGCCCGCGGCTGGCGCTTACCCAAGGAGAGCAGCCCCATCTTGAAGCGGATGGAGAAGTTAACGTAGTTCTCCAGGAAACGGAAAATGCGATTGTCCCCCATGGGCCCCACGGTGCGCTCGGCAGGCAGCAGAGAGACCTTGCCGTCCTCGACCTGGGCGCGACCGATGATACGGAAGCTGCCGTCCTCCAGGGCCACCCCCAGGTTGTCGCTCTGCACCCCCAGCACGGTGGGCAGGTTGGCCAGATCGAAGTGCCGCAGCAGACCCACTTCGCCCGCGGGCAGGGGCTCGAGGGTGTGCGGGTCCACCACCTGGGTACGGGTCCAGGGGGGCGGGATCATGCGCCGGGGACCGGGCCGCAGGCCGTGGGTGCGATCGTGCAGGGGATTTTCAAAGTAGTTGGTGGCGCTTTCGGCCATGCCCAGCACGTTGATGCAGTGATCGGCCTGAATCCTCAGGATCTCTTCGGCCATGCGGTAGTACTGGTTACGGTCCATCTCCCCGAAACGGCCCCGGTAGCCGCCGCCGTCACCGATGCGGCTGCCTTCGGGCAGGCGGAAGGAGAGGCCGCGCTTTTGGCACGCCTGAAAGAAGTAGACAAAGGCCCCGGTCGCGCCGATAAAAGCCACCGGCTGGCCGCTGCGCTCGGCCTCGGTCAGGGCCTCCACCATGCCCTTGATGTCGATGCCGCTGCGCTCCAGCAGAAAGCGGCTGTTGTCCGCGCCGAACCGGACCCGGGTCTCCTCCATGCCCATGGCCATGCCCATGGAGGGGGCCATCTGCGGGCTCGGGGCCAGGATCAGCACCCGGCAGCGGGGCTTCCCCGCGGCCTCGCGGGCCTTGAGGTCGGGAAACAGGTAGGCCTCGGTCATCACCCGGTTGGCGGCGAAAACCAGTTCCCGGCCCTGGGCGTCGCGGAAGATCTGGCCCCGCTTGTTGGCCGTGGTGCCGGAGGTCAGCTGTGCCATCACCGCCTCTTCCTGCGGGAACGAGGTGACCAGGGTGTCCTTGAAGGCGTTGGTGGGAAAGGCCGGGATCTGCTCCCAGCGGTCGACGTTCTCCGGCGTCACGCCGCGGGCGTCGCAGTATTCGCGGAACGGATCATTGGCCCGGTACTGGTAGGCGAACAGGCGCAGCGCCAGCGGCTCAAATGCCGCCGCATCCCCGTTGATGCCCGCCTCGATCCGCGCACCGATGGCGGCGGCCAGCGCTTCGCGCTCCGCAGTCAGTGCGTCCATACGTAGCTCATGATGCTGCCACCGATGAAAGCGGTTCCCAGCACCGCGTGTTTGACGATCAGCATCTGCTTCTTCACCTGCCAGTTGTCCTTGCTGATGCCACCGTCGCCGCGGCGGTCAAACAGGAAGCGGAACAGCCCGGTCAGGCAGACCAGCAGCAGCGAGACCCAGCAAAAGGTAAAGAAAAAGCTGTTGAGCTCCGCCAGCCAGGGGCCGGGCGCCCCCAGTTCCGCGGCCTTGACCTTGAGCACGTAGAGGGTGACGAAGCTGCCGAACCAGAGGCCGGTAAAGAGGTCATGGCTGAAGTTATTGAGCAGGATAAGCCAGGGTTTCAAGCGATCTCTCCGAAAGGGCGCGAGAAGCGCCGGTTACTGTTTTTCGACCTGGCCCAGCCAGCTCGCGTCGGGACGCTGCTGCAGGCTGAGCAGGCGGTGGCCGGTGGCCTCGCACCAGGCGGGCAGGTCGTCTTCGATACCCGGATCGTCCGCCAGCAGCCGAAGCGACTCGCCGCTGGCGAGGGTTTCCATTCGTTCCTGGAGACGAATAAGCGGCAGGGGGCAGCGCAGCCCCCGGGCATCAACCTCGGACGTGCAGGTGATATCGCTGGTCGTGATGGATGACATGAAGGACGTTTAACCCGGCCCCGTGACAAGGAAAGCGGGGCCTGTGGCAGTCCCGCGCTGCGGGCCAGCATACTGTATCGCGCCCGCGCCTGGCAACGCGGCCCGGGAAAGGGGCGAACCCGTTCCCGGGTGAGCCGGGATCAGTCTTCGAAGTCGTAATCGATCAGTGCTTTGCGCAGGCGCTTGCGCTCGAAGTGATCCTCGATGGCGCGGCGGGCCTTGAGGTTGCGGTCGCAGGCGGCCTTGCGCTCGGCCTGCTGGGTTTCGGAGTCGAGCTCCATGAAGATATCGAAAATCTGGGACTGCAGGTTATTCAGCTGGGGGTCGTTTCGCATCATGGTCATCACTCCATGCCAACTAGCAATCAAGCGGGACCCACCTTAAACGCCTTCTGTGACGATACGGCGACAACTCCGGTCCCGTAACCTCCTAAATACCTCAGTTTTGGTGCAAAAATCAAATCTGTGTCGGACGCAGCGGTTGCGTTAAAGACTTTTTGAGGGCGAGAACCCGCTCAATTCTTGCGCAGCGGCGGGCGTTTTTCGTTCTGACGCAAGGAGCGCAGGCTGCGCCGAATGGTCTTGAGATGATCGATGACCCCGGGACCCAGGCGCATCGCCAGCCCCACCGCAAGGACATCAATAACCACCAGGTGGATAACCCGCGAGGCCATCAGTGCGCTGAGGTCCCGGTCTTCCTCCAGGTCGATGTGGATAGGGATGGTGGCCAGCTCTGAGAGGGGGGTGTTGCTGGGGCAGAGGGCAATCACCTGGGCCCCCTGCTCCAGGGCCAGCTTGGCCGAGTGCAGCAGGTCCTTGGTGCGGCCCGTCTGGGAGATGGCCACCACCACGTCCCCCTCGGACAGGGTCACTGCCGCGATCGCCTGCAGGTGCGGGTCGGAGTAGGAGACGGCCGTGACCTTGAGCCGATAGAACTTGTGCTGGGCATCGGTGCAGACCGCGGCCGAGGCGCCAAAACCGTAGAACTCGATACGCTTGGCCTGGGCCAGGGCGTCGATCGCCTGCTCCAGGGTCTCGGCGTCGAGGGTCTCCCGCACGTTGATCAGGTTGCCCACCGTGGAGTCAAAGATTTTCTGTTTGAAGTCGCTGACGCTGTCCTTCTTGTCCAGGGAGAACTGCTCGAAGTTGGGGCTGGTGGCCAGCCCCTGGGCCAGGGTGAGTTTGAAGTCCTGAAAACCGTCGTAGTGCAGCGCGCGGCAGAAACGCACCACGGTGGGCTCGCTGACCTGGGCTTCGGAAGCCAGGTCGACAATGCGCATGTGGATGATCTCGTTGGGCTGGGCCAGCACGTAGTCAGCCACTTTCTGCTCTGACTTGCGCAGGCTGGGGCGCGCCTCAGCGATCGCTTTGAGAAGGTTAACGGTGTTCAAGGATGGTCTCGTGCTGCTGTTTCGGCCCGGATTGCCGAACCCGTTGAATCCAGACGATTTGACTCGCGCCGCCGGACTGAGGCTGAAGCATATTCAATTGCCCAACGCACCGCCAGTGTTCCACGTTTTATGGTGCAACGCAACATTCAGCAAGCGCTGCTTTCAACTGGCTGATTCCGATATTTTTTGTGCCGATGGGCAAATTGCGGCATTTATCATTCCATGCTAGCTTGGCAAAAACTAAAAACAACAAGGGGAAGCATTTGTGAAACGTCGCGAACTCATCAAAGCCCTGGGACTCGGCACACTGGCTGCGGGCACCCTCGCCGCCTGCTCTCAAAAGCCCGAAGAGGCCAAGCAGGAAACCAAGAAAGCCGAAACCATCGAGTGGAAGATGGTCACCACCTGGCCCAAGAACTTTCCGGGCCTGGGTACCGGTGCTAACAACCTCGCCAAGCTGATTGAGGAGATGAGTGGCGGGCGCATCAAGGTCAAGGTCTACGGGGCCAAAGAGTTGGTGGGCGCGCTGGAAATCTTTGACGCTGTCTCCCGAGGCACCGCTGAAATGGGTCACGGCGCCGCCTACTACTGGAAAGGCAAGAGCCGCGCGGCACAGTTTTTTGCCGCCGTGCCCTTCGGACTGACCGCCCAGGAAATGAACTCCTGGCTTTACCACGGTGGCGGCATGCAACTGTGGGAAGAAGTTTACGCACCCTTCGGCCTGATCCCCGCCGCCGCCGGCAACACCGGTGTGCAGATGGGCGGCTGGTTCAACAAGGAGATCAACTCTGTTGACGACCTGCAGGGCCTGAAAATGCGTATTCCCGGCCTCGGCGGAGAGGTGCTGAAGCGCGCCGGCGGCACCCCGGTGCTGCTGCCCGGCGGTGAAATCTTCCCGTCCCTGCAGTCTGGCGCCATCGACGCCACCGAGTGGGTCGGCCCCTACAACGACCTGGCGTTCGGTCTGCACAAGGCGGCCAAGTACTACTACTACCCTGGCTGGCATGAGCCCGGCACCACCCTGGAGAGCTTTATCAACAAGGAAGCCTTCGAGGCCCTGCCGGCGGATCTGCAGGTGATCGTCCGCAACGCCTGCCGGGTGGCCAATCAGGACATGCTGGCCGACTTTACCGCCCGCAACAACGCCGCCCTGCAACAGCTGGTGAACGAGCATAACGTGGAGCTGCGCAAGTTCCCGGACGAGGTGCTCAAGCGACTCAAGGAGCTCTCCGACGAGGTGGTCGCCGAAGAGGCCGAGCAGGACGAACTGACCCGCAAGGTGTACGACTCCTTCCGCCAGTTCCGCGACCAGGCCGAGGCCTACCACGCCATATCCGAGAAAGCCTACCTGGAGGCTCGCAGCCTCTAGTCCTGAGTCGCAGTACGCAGGACCCAAGGGCCGCCGCTGGCGGCCCTTTTGTTTGCGCGCCCTTTGCGTTTCCCGCCCGTCTCTCTAGCGCCCGTTAGCGCGCCAAGCCGTCGATCACCCGCTCCAGACGCCAGAGCTCACGCCACTGCCGCCGCGCGCTTGCCCCTTTTGCGGCCAGGTGGAAGCTGCGGGTGGCTGCTTCCAGCTCCGCCATTCCCAACAGTCCCGCCAGGCCGCTGAGCTGATGGGCGTGATCGCGCATGGCTTCAGCATTGCGTGCAACAAACCCGCGGTGAATTCCCTCGACCTGGCGCTGAAGCTCCTCGTGGAGCGCCTGGGGGGTGATTCCATAGCTCTCCAGGCGCGGAGGCCCCGAGGCTGCGCCGCCGGACGGCACTGTCGTCGCTGACGGGTTGACCCGCTGGCGGATGCACTCGATCAGCCGTACCTCGTCGATGGGCTTGTAAAGGATGCCGTCGATACCGCTCCGGCTGAAGCTCTCCTCGCTCCCGGCCATCACATCGGCGGTCAGGGCGATAATCGGCACGCGGGCACTCGGGGCTGGCAGCGCGCGAATACGGCGCGTGGCCTCAAGCCCATCCATATCCGGCATATGCAGGTCCATCAGCACCAGGTCGAAGGAGCGGTTCGCAACCTGGTCAAGGGCCTGGCGGCCGTTCTCCGCCAAGGTCACCTCGGCTTTGCGGTATTCCAGCATGCGCTGCAGCAACACGCGGTTGAAGCGATTATCCTCAACCACCAGAATGTGCAGCCCCGCGAGCACCGGTCCCGGGTCCGGCGTATCGCCTACCTGCTCTGGCAACGGACCGGGGAAGGAGTCGATCGTGGCCAGCGGCAGCCGGGCCCAGATTCGGGTCCCGACGCCGGGCGAGCTGTCCAGCCCCACCTGCCCCCCCATCAGTTCCACCAGACGCTTGGTGATAATCAGCCCCAGGCCCGAACCGCCGTAGCGGCGACTGATTGACATATCGGCCTGGGCAAACGGGGCGAAAAGCCGCGCTTGCTGGGCCGAGGGTATTCCTGGCCCCGTGTCCTTCACCTGCAGCTCCAGGTTGATCCCCGAGGCAGCCCGCTGGGAAACGAGCAGCATCTCGACCGTGCCGGCCTCGGTGAACTTGACCGCGTTACTGACCAGGTTGGTCATCACCTGGCGGATGCGCATGGGGTCTCCAACCACCTGACTGGGCAACCCGGCCGGCGCGCGCCATGTCAGATCAAGCCCTTTTTCCGCCGCCAGTGGACGGTGCATGGCCAGGATATCCTCGGCGGCCTGGGCGAGCGAGAAAGGCACCTGCTCCAACACGATGGCGTTGGCCTGCAGCTTGGAGAAGTCCAGGACGTCGTCAATCAGGGCGAGCAACAAACCGGAGGTGCGCTGAATAATCTCGCTGTACTCCGTCTGCTCGTGATCCAGCCGGGTACGCTGCAGCAGTTGTCCGAAGCCGAGCACCGAGGTCAGGGGCGTTCGGAGCTCGTGGCTCATGCGGGCCAGAAACTCGCCCTTGGCGCGGTTGGCGGTCTCCGCCCGCGCCCGCGCCTCTTCCAAGGCCCGGTTCTTGTCCTCCAGCTGCCCCAGGGTGTCGCGCAGGGCGCGGGTCGCCTCATCCACCTCCACGCGCAACAGGGACTGGTTGTGCTCGACCCGGTCGGCGAGGCTGTTGATGCCCCGCTGCAGCTCGCCCAGCTCACCGGCACTGCCCTCTCTGGCACGTGCCTTGAGCTCGTCTGCGCCGAGCCGGTTCACCGTCTGCACCAGGTTCTCCAGTGGCCGGGTGATGCTCAGCCCGATGCTGCGCGAGAGCAACAGGGTCAGGGCCAGCCCAGCCAGGGTGATGATGATCCCATCCAGCAAAATCTCTGCCTGGCGCGCCTTGAGGGCGTCGTCATTGACCAGCACCACCACCCAGCCGAGGCGCCGCTGGGTGTTGGCGGTTTGAGCAAAATCATTGATGGCCATATCCGAGGCCAGCACCGGGGCATGGAACGCCCAGAGCCCCGACGCCAGCTGATGGAACGGCTGCTGCAACTGGTGCCGGTGCTCGGCCGGCAGGTAGTCATAGGGCTGAGGGCCGGTGCGGTGAACCAGCTCCAGCTGGTCGTTGACAAACAGCACCTCGGTCAACTCCGGCCGTTCGTTCAATCCACGGGTGAGGGATTCCAGGTCACGGGTATCGCCGGTAAACAGGGCAAACTCGGAACCGGCAGCCAGGTAGTGCGCTAAAGCCTGGCTGTTTTCGAACAGGCTCTCCCGCTCGTGCTCAAGACGGGTCTTGATCATGTAGCCGGACAGCACCAGGGTAATGAGGATCACCGGAAGCAACCCCAACAGCAACACCCGTTGATGGATCCCGAACCTGACGGGCAAGCCGAGTCGCTTCATGGTGCGAGCCTCCTTAGCTGGTCCGCCAGCGCCTGCGCGGGTGGCAGGGTGAGACGCAGTGAACGCGCCGTGGTCGGGTTGACGCTGACCTCAAACAGCTCCGGGTGCGAGGGGGCTGCCAGCTCCCCGTCAGCGAGCCAGTGCCGCGCCCGCATGGCTGCCTCACGGCCCACGGTGGCGGTGGTGCTGAAGACCGCCGCTACCGCCCCGGCCTCCACGTAGCGCCGGGAATAGGCCACCAGGGGAATGCGCTGGCGCAGGGTCATCAGCAGAATCCAGCGCGCGGTACGGCGATTGAACACGGCGCTGTCGGGTACCGCCAGAAAAGCATCACTGCTGGCAATCACGGGGCTGAGCTGCTGAATGGGGTTGGCATCCGGCCCCAGGATGCTGACCAGCAGATCGAGCTGGAGCCGGCTGGCAGCCTGCTCAAGAGCGGCCTGATCCTGGATCGAACGAGGACCGAGCACGGTACCCAGGGTACCGGCGTTCGGCGAGATGAGCTTGGCCAGGGCGAGCTGTCGCTCAAAAGGCTGTTCAAGATAGAGCGCGCTCAGGCGCCCCTCTGCCTGCGCCTCCCTTGCCCCGGGCGAGGCCTCGAGCAGCACCTCGAACGCGTTGCGGGGGATAAAGACGCTCAGGGTCGGCGGCCGTTCCGGCACTGCCAGCGCGCGCCGGGTGGCGCGAGTACCCAGGGTAATCAGCAGATCCACCTGCTCCAGCCCGGACGCGGACAGCTCGGCATCGGCGTCGAGTACCCGCCAGGACCAGTCGCTGTCATCACCCAGCTCGACGGTCAACGCCTCCACCAGCTGCCGGTATAGCGGCTGGTCCTCGCTGGGCAGCAGCAACAGTCGCGCGGCCATTGCCTGGACCGGCAACACCAGAAGCAGCCAGAGCGCCAGCAGGCACCTGCCGCGACTAGCGCGGTGCAGCTTTATCATGGGGTACAACCGTTTCACCCATTACAGTGGTTGCTCTTGCTGCGAATCTAAACATCGCGCGCCTGTTGATCAGGCGCGGGCCAGTACCTCACCAACCAGGCAGGTAATCCCTTCGGCCGCCTCGGAGATGGAGTTGGCCAGCATATACGCGGGGGTGGTGACCAGGTTCCGCTCGGGGTCGATCACCACCTCGTCGACGCGGGCCGGACGGTGCCGGCCTCCCATGGCGGTGATGGCCTCGGCCACGTTCTCGTCCTCACCGATGGTGCAGATGACGTCCTCCCCGAACAGCCGCGGCGCCAGTGCCGGGGCAATGCAGACCAGCCCCACCGGCTTGCCCGCCTGGTGGATGGCTTGCACAAAGGCCAGGACCTGCTCGTTGACCCGGCACTCGGCGCCCTTGAGGGCGAAATCGGACAGGTTCTTCGCCGCGCCGAACCCGCCCGGAATAATCAGGGCGTCGTACTCATCGGGCTTGGCCTCGGCAAGATCGATAATCTCCCCGCGGGCCAGGCGCGCTGACTCGGTCAGCACGTTGCGGCGCTCATCCGCCATGGGCTCTCCGGATCGGTGATCGATCACGTGGTGCTGTTCCACGTTGGGGGCCATGCACTGGTAGCAGGCGCCCTGCTGCTCCAGCTGGTAAAGGGTCATCACCGTTTCGTAGATCTCCGAGCCGTCAAAGACGCCGCAACCCGCGAGTATGACTGCCACCTTCTTCATCGCCTTCTCCTTTTTGCCGGTAGGGGGCCGAGGCCGTATGAAATTCCATTCTAGACGCTTTGGTATTCAGTGCAGGCTCAGGTACAGGGTCAGGTAGGCGCGGGTGTCGAAACGGTTGCGCGCGTGAAATTCCGCGTACTCGCCGCCCAGGTTCTGCACCAGCAGAGCGATGCTGGCATCACTTCTGCCCAGGCGCAGCTGCCGGGCCAGGCGCAGATCGAGGCGGGTGTAGCCGGTCAGGTCGGAGCCGCCGATCCAGTCGACGTCGCTCTGGCGATAGAGGGCCGCGCTGAGTCGGTAGTTCTGACCCAACTGCTGGCTGCCAAGCAGGGCCAGGTTGTGCCGGGGCCCGCGGTCATCAAAGTCAAAGATGGGGTTCGCGGGGTCATCCAGCGGGCCCGGTGTCATGCCGCCGTCCAGCTCCAGGTAACTGTAGGCCAGGGCCAGCCAGCGGCCCGCGGAGGGGCGGTAGCGCGCCTCTACCTCCAGGCCGCGCGTGTCCCAATCCGCGTTGTTCACGTTACTCGAAGGGTCGACCTGGGAGAACAGAGGCGCTTGGGCATCGATCAGGGTGGCGCGCCCGATGCCGTCGCGGATTTGCTCCCAGAAAAGCTTCAGGTCCAGCTCCAGGTCGCGGGAAGGCCACTGGCCCAGGTAGCCAAGCTCCAGGGCGCGATTGGTTTCAGCACCGAGGCTAGGATCGGCGTGACGCAGCCACAGGAGCTGGGTACCGTTGCTGTGGAACAGGCGCGAATCCTGCCGCGCTTCCACCAGCGACGGGGCACGGTGGGCAAGCGTGTAGCTGGCGCGCAGGGTGTGGGCCGGGGCGAGCCGATAGTTGAGTCCCAGGCGCGGCGAAAGTTCGGTTTCGGTGAACTTGCTGTGCTCGAGCATAGCTCCCAGGTTCCAGACCCAGCGCGGGGCGGGCTTCCACTCCAGGTTGCCAAAAGCGCGCCAGAACCAGGCCTGCTCACTGCCACGGGTGGAGAAGACGGCGCTGCTCTTGCCCTTGTCGAGGCGCGCTCCCGCCCCCCAGAGCACCCGCAGTCCGTGATGCGGGGTGAAGGTGTGCTGCAGTTCCAGGTCGTAGCGCCGGGAGGCACCGTGCTCCAGGTTGGCGATAATGGGTTCGTCGGGCACCCCGAGGGCGGCCAGCGTCGCCGGCGGAATACCGAGCCCCTCGGACAGCAGCCAGGTTTCCATCTCGTAGTCCAGGTAATTGTGGTGGGCGTTCAACTGCAGCTCGCCCCCCGACATCAGGTCCCGCCGCCAGCTCAGGGACTGGTAGAAGTTCTTGAAATCACGCCGGTTGATATCGCTGAAGGCATCCCCCACCCCGTGGTGGCCGCCGCTGAACCCCAGCTGCAGGTCCAGGGTGTCGCGCAGGCTGGGGGTCATCACCCCCCGCAGGCCGAAATAGCCGCTCTCGCCGTCATCATTCACCTCAAAGCCGTCACTGTCCCGGTAACCGGCCGAGGTGCGCAGGCTCAGCGTCTCGAGCTGTTGGCTGTGGCTCAACTCCAGCCGCGCGCTGTCGGCGCTGCCCCCCTGGGCGATGGCCCGGGTGCCCTGAAAGGCCACCGGGTTGCGGGTGATGATATTCACTGCTCCCTGGAAGGCGTTGGAGCCCCAGGTAGTCACCGCCGGCCCCCGGGCCACCTCGATGCGCTCGATATCGGCGATGCCGATCCCTAGGGCGCGCCAATCCACGGAGGAGAATGAGGGCAGGTAGACTGAACGGCCGTCGACCATGATCTCCAGGCGGCCGGGATGGGGGGCGCCCAGACCGTGGGCGGTGACGCCGAACTTGTGGCCGTTTACGTGGTAAGCCTGGAAGCCGGGAACCAGGCGCAGCAGGTCAGCGATTTCCCGGGCCCCCGAGGCCTCGATCATCGGTCGATCGATCAGGGTGACCGCGGCGGGCACCTCGAAGCGGTGCTGGCGCATGCGGGTAGCGGTCCGGGTGGACTCAAGCTCGGCCAGGTAGTCCGCCTCTGTCAGTGGCGGCGGGGCCGGCTCCGCCGCCAGCGTGACCAGGGGCAAGACGCCCAACAACAATACACCGACGGCTGCCTGTCTGCGTTTACGGCTACTGCTCACCCCTGACTCCTGTCACCAATCCCACTACATTTAAGGGGGCATGCTAGCACGGGGCTACCGGTATGGGCTATGCGCCGTGCTCGGTTTTGGTGCGCGTGCAGCCGCGCTGTTTTCGCGTTGCCGGAGGTGCGCTATGATTCGGGCCCCACCCAAGGTCGTTTCGCGGCCACCGGCGAGCCAACAGAGGAGATGGACGTGTCCTTCAACAACAGCCAGCGATTCTTTCCCGATACTCGAATGCGGCGTATGCGCCGGGACGACTTCTCGCGCCGCCTGATGCGCGAGACCACCCTGACCCCGGACGACCTGATCTATCCCGTGTTTGTTCTGGAGGGAGAGAATGAGCGCGAGTCCGTTGCCTCCATGCCGGGGGTCGAGCGCCTGAGCATCGACCTGCTGCTCAAGGAAGCCGGCGAGCTGGTAAGCCTGGGAGTGCCGGCGGTCGCGCTGTTTCCGGTAACCCCGGCGCACAAGAAATCGCTTTACGCGGAAGAGGCCTACAACCCCGACGGGCTGGCCCAGCGGGCGGTACGGGCCCTGAAAGACGCCTACCCGGAGCTGGGAGTGATTACCGACGTGGCGCTGGATCCCTTCACCACCCACGGCCAGGACGGCATCATCGACGACGACGGTTACGTGCTCAACGACCGCACCGTGGAGACGCTGGTCAAACAGGCGCTGTCCCATGCCGAGGCCGGGGCCGACATCGTCGCCCCCTCGGACATGATGGACGGGCGCATCGGCTCGATCCGCGATGTGCTCGAGGACGGCGACCACGTCAACACCCGGATTCTGGCCTACGCCGCCAAATACGCCTCCGCCTACTACGGCCCCTTCCGCGACGCCGTGGGTTCGGCGGCCAACCTGGGCAAGGGCAACAAGGCCGGCTACCAGATGGACCCGGCCAACAGCGACGAGGCCCTCCATGAGGTCGCCCTGGACCTCTCCGAGGGCGCCGACATGGTGATGATCAAACCGGGTATGCCCTACCTGGATATCGTGCGTCGGGTAAAGCAGGAGCTGAAAGTGCCCACCTTCGTCTACCAGGTGAGCGGCGAGTACGCCATGCACATGGCGGCGGCGCAGAACGGCTGGCTCGACGAGGAGGCGGTAATGATGGAGTCCCTGGTCTGCATCAAGCGCGCCGGCGCCGACGGTATTCTCACCTACTTCGCCAAGCGGGCAGCCCAGGTCCTCAACCGCTAGCGTCCGTCCCTGCCGGGCGGCCCCGGTCAGCCGCCCGCAGCCCGCTCCTCGGCGATCAGGTCGGCAAAGCCCTCCCGGTAACTGGGGTAAATAAAGCGGTAGCCGCTGGCCTGCAGACGACTCGAATCACAGCGCTTGCTGCCGGTGCGCAGGCGCTGGCTGAAGTCCTCGTAGCGCTCGGGCGCCGGCAGCGGCAGCGCCAACGCCTGGCGCAGCCACTCCAGCACTTCGTGGTAAGGGCTGGGATGGGGGTCCGACGCCAGATAGAGACCGGCCACTTCCTGGCCATCCAAATCCCGCCGAATCAGGAAATCCAGAATCCCCACCGCGTCATCCCGGTGAATCCGGTTGCTGTAGAGCACCGGTTCGGCCGCGCAGGCCACCCCCGCCTTGACCCACTCCAGCAACCGCCGCCGCCCGGGGCCGTAGATCCCGCTCAGACGCACCGCCGTGGTGGCCAGCGGCGCTTCTTCCAGCAGCCGCTCCGCCTCGAGCATGGCCTGCCCGGAGAACGAGGTGGGCCGGGTGGGGCTGGTCTCGTCCACCCACTCGCCGTCCCGCTGGTGATAAACGGCGCTGCTGGAGACGAAAAAACAGCGTCGCGGCGCTGTCTGCCGGCCCTGCAGCGCCTGCAGCACGTTGCCCAGCCCCTGCACGTAAACCGCCCGGTAGCAGTCCGCGTCAAAACGCGGGGCGGCCACGCTGTAGACCAGGTAGTCGACATCACGCGGCAGCCCGGACAGGGTCTCGGGACGGGTGACGTCCCCGGCCACCCCCTCGATCGCCGCGGGCAGGCCCGCGATCTGCCTTTTCAGGCCGATGCAGCGGTGCCCCTGCCGCGCCAGCGTCAGCCCCAGGTGGCTGCCGATGTCCCCACATCCGACCAGCAGAATAGTTGCCATGGTTAGCCGATCCTCTTATAACCCTTCAGGAATCACTTGAGCATAACAGCAGGGGCATACCAAAATACTCCCCTGTCAGCATCGCCTTAAATCGAGACCACGATCACCCCGAACGGAATCCCCCATGACCCTGACCGAACTCCGCTACATCGTCAGTCTGGCCCAGGAACGCCACTTTGGCCGCGCCGCGGAGCGTTGCTGCGTCAGCCAGCCGACCCTCAGCGTCGCGGTCAAGAAACTGGAGGAGGAGCTGGGGGTGCCCCTCTTTGAACGCAGCAAGAGCTCGGTGCAGCCCACCCCCGTGGGCGAGCGTATCGTCAGCCAGGCGCAGAAAGTACTGGAGGAGGTCCAGGGGATCAGCGAGCTGGCCCATGCCGGCCGCGACCAGCTCAAGGCCACCCTCAAGATCGGCGCCATCTATACCGTGGGCCCCTACCTCTACCCGCACCTGGTGCCGGCAATTCGCGACTTGGCCCGGGAAATGCCGCTGTACCTGGAGGAGAACCTCACCGAGGTGCTGCGGGAGAAGCTGCACCGCGGGGAGCTGGACGCCATCGTCATCGCGCTGCCCTTTGAGGAGGCCGACGTGCTGGTGCGCCCCCTCTTTGACGAGCCTTTCGTCATGCTGCTGCCCAGCGGCCACGAGTGGGACGGGCAGGCCACGGTCGACCCGCAGGATCTGCACCAGACCCGCCTGCTGATGCTCGGTGAAGGGCACTGCTTTCGCGACCAGGTGGTGGAGACCTGCCCCGGGTTGCAGCGCCGCGAATCCGGCGCCCTGATCACCGAGGGAGGGTCCCTGGAGACCATCCGCCACATGGTCGCCGGCGGGCTGGGCGCCAGCGTGATACCGCAGTCGGCGGCGGTGGGGCTGCAGGAGTCACCGGAACTGCACCTCAAGGCCTTCGACCCGGTCCCCTCCCGCACCCTGGCCCTGGCCTGGCGGGCCAGCTTTCCCCGTCCCAAGGCCATCGAGGTGCTGCTGCAGAGCATTCTGCAATGCCGCGAGCCGTTTCTGGACGGGCGCCCGTGACCTCCGCCCTCCGTTCGCTGGAGCAGATCCCGGTCAGCCGCCTCAAGGGGGTGGGGGCCGCGATGTCCGACAAGCTCGCCAAGCTGGGGCTGGAGACCGTCCAGGACCTGCTCTTCCACCTGCCGCTGCGCTACCAGGACCGGACCCGCATCAAGCCCATCGGCCAGCTGCGCCCGGGCGACGAGGCGGTAATCCAGGGCACCCTGGTCAGCTGCGACCTGGTGATGGGGCGCCGGCGCAGCCTGCGCTGCCGCCTGCGCGATGCCACCGGCCAGGTGAGCCTGCGCTTCTTTCACTTCAGTGCCGCCCAGAAAAACGCCCTTAAACCGGGGCTGGAGCTGCGCTGTTTCGGCGAGGCCCGGCCGGGACCCGGGGGGCTGGAGCTCTACCACCCCGAGTACCGGGAGATCGCCCAGGAAGCGCCGGAGCCCACCGAGCAGCGCCTGACCCCCATCTATCCCCTCACCGAGGGCGTCACCCAGGGCCGCCTGCGCAACCTCTGCGCCCAGGCGCTGGAGCTGCAGGTCCAGCAGTGCGGCCTGCGGGAGTGGCTACCCGAGGCGCTGCAGCAGCGCTTCAGCCTGATGCCGCTGAACGAGGCCGTCACCTACCTGCACCACCCGCCGGTAGACGCGGATCTGCACCAGCTCAGCGAGGAGCGCCATCCGGCGCAGCGGCGGTTGGCTTTTGAGGAGCTTCTGGCCCACCACCTCAGCCTGCTGCGCCTGCGCCAGCAGCAGCGCAGCCAGGGGGCGCCGGCGCTGAATGCCAAGGGCGAGCTGGAACAACGTTTTCTCGCGCAGCTCCCCTTTGCCCTGACCAAGGCGCAGCAGCGGGTCTATCAAGAGGTGGGAAAAGACCTGGCGAGCCCGGCGCCGATGTTGCGGCTGGTGCAGGGGGACGTGGGGTCCGGCAAAACAGTGGTGGCGGCCCTCGCGGCCCTGCAGGCGGTGGAAAACGGATACCAGGCGGCGGTAATGGCGCCCACGGAGATCCTCGCCGAACAGCACTTCAGCAACTTCCGGGCCTGGCTAGAGCCCCTGGGGCTGACGGTCGACTGGCTCGCGGGCAAGCTCAAGGGGCGCAAGCGCAGCGAGGCGCTGGCCCGAATCGCCGGCGGTGAGTCACCCGTGGTGGTCGGCACCCACGCCCTGTTTCAGGAAGAGGTTAAGTTTCACCGACTCGGCCTGGTGGTGGTGGACGAGCAACACCGCTTCGGGGTGCATCAGCGCCTGGCCTTGCGGGAGAAGGGGGAAGCCGGGGGCGGCCAGCCGCACCAGTTGATCATGACCGCCACCCCCATTCCCCGCACGCTCACCATGAGCGCCTACGCCGACCTGGACTGCTCCATCATCGACGAGCTGCCCCCGGGACGGACCCCGGTCAACACGGTGCTGATCGCCGACCAGCGACGGGATGACGTGGTCGAGCGGGTGCGGGCCGCCTGCCAGCAGGGCCGCCAGGCCTACTGGGTCTGCACCCTGATCGAGGAGTCCGAAGCCCTGCAGTGCCAGGCCGCCGAAGCCACCGCCGAGCACCTGGCCGAACAGCTCAAGGGGCTGCGCATCGGGCTGGTCCACGGGCGCATGAAGGCGGCCGAGAAAGCGGCGGTGATGGCCGCGTTTAAGGGCCACGAACTGGACCTGCTGGTGGCCACCACCGTGATCGAGGTGGGGGTGGACGTACCCAACGCCAGCCTGATGATCATCGAGAACCCCGAGCGGCTGGGGCTGGCGCAGCTGCACCAGCTGCGGGGGCGGGTCGGCCGGGGGTCGGTGGCGAGCCACTGCGTGCTGATGTATCAGAATCCCCTCTCGCAACAGGGACGGGAGCGGCTGCGGGTGATGCGCGAAACCAACGACGGCTTTCGCATCGCCGAGAAAGACCTGGAGATCCGCGGCCCGGGCGAGGTACTGGGCACCCGCCAGACCGGCATGATGCAGTTCAAGGTGGCGGACCTGGAGCGCGACGCCGACCTGCTGACCCGGGTCAAGGCCGTGGCCCAGGAGCTGGCTGAAGACACCCCACGGGTGGACGCCATCATTCGTCGCTGGCTCGGCCGTGGCGAGCGCTATGCCCAGGTTTAAGGGCTTGGTTTAAGGGGCTAAGGGGCGCGGCGCAGCTCGATCTGCAGCGCCTCCCGTCCCGGTAGACGTACCAGAGCACCGCCCTCCTCCAGCAGCGTCACCGTGGTCACTTTTTCCGGGGTGCCCTGCACCCAGAGCATGACTCGATCGCCTTCACGGCGGTAACGGACGTTCTCGATGCGCACCGAGGTGCCGATCACCGCGTTCCCCATCTCATAAAAGTCTTTCCCGAACAGCAACGCCCCGTCGTAAGCGGTGTTGGGATCCCCATCCACCACCGTTCGCGTGTGCCAGCGCCCCATCAGGGCATCGGGGCCGACGGCCGGCTCATCGCCCTTAGCCACAAGGGGCGGGCGTACGCTGGCAAGGAACAAGCCGATCAGCACCAGCAGCGCGCCGAAAGCCAGGACAGCATAAGTGGCTTTGCGGTGATCGTGCATGGTCTGGCTCCTTGAAGGTTAAGGCCAAAAGATGGGTAGGCTCGCGTTCACGCCCACAGGGGGTAGAATAGGCCCTTTTCAAACGAGGCACCCTTTTACCATGCCCCTGAGCGAGCAACAACAGCAACTGATCGAACGCCAGCTTGGCCGCCCCCCCCGGGGGATTGTCGCCGTCGCCCACCAGACTGCGTCGGGGCTGCCGGTGGTGCTGCAGATGCGCTCACTGGTGGACGAACAGCCCTTCCCCACCCTGTACTGGCTCTCATCGAAAGATCTTTACCGGGAGATCAGCCGCATCGAAACCGCCGGCTGGGTCAAGGCGATGGAAGCGGAGCTGGCCCGGGATGCCGACTTGCGGGCCCGCTACCGCCGGGACCACGAAGCCTACGTAGCGCGCCGCTGGGCGCTGATGGACGCCGGGGATCGGGCGCGCATCGAGGCCCTGGGCTTTGCCCGGCTGTTCGACGAGTACGGTATCGGGGGCATCCGCCAGTGGGACAAGGTGCGCTGTCTGCACATGCACTACGCCCATTACCTGTGCGACGGCAACCTGATCGGGGAACGAATGGAAGCAGAGTTCGGGCTGTCGCAGCTGGCCCTGACGATCTGAGCCGCGGGGAATACGAAGGAAGGGAAAGGAAGGACCGGGCGTGATTCGCCCGGCCCTGAAAGCCGTTACTGGCCCTGCAGGCGCTTGTACTTTTCCATCAGCTGCTCTTCCGTCTCCTCGTGATCCGGATCCTTGGGGATGCAGTCCACGGGGCACACCTCGACACACTGGGGCGTGTCATAGTGGCCCACGCACTCCGTGCACTTGGCCGGGTCGATCTCGTAAATCTCGTCACCCGGGGTAATCGCCTCGTTCGGGCACTCGGGCTCACATACGTCGCAGTTGATGCACTCGTCAGTAATAATCAATGCCATTTTTTGGCTACCTCTATACGCGGATTCAGGAGCACCGGCGTTAAGCCCGGTGCTGCTTCAAGACTTCGACCACGGCCGGATGCACAAACTGGGAGACATCCCCCCCGAGGCTGGCGATCTCGCGGATCAGGGTCGAGGAAACGAAGCTGTATTTCTCGGCCGGGGTTAAAAATAGACTCTCGATCTCAGGGGCCAGTGCCCGGTTCATATTGGCCAGCTGAAACTCGTATTCGAAATCGGATACCGCCCGCAAGCCCCGCAGCACCACGTTCGCCTGCTGCTGCTTCATGAAGTCGGTCAGCAGTCCGTCGAAGCCAACCACCTCCACGTGATCCAGGTGCGCCACCACTTCCCTGGCCAGCTCCACGCGCTGCTCCAGCGGCAGCAGCGGTCGCTTCTTCGGACTCGCCGCGATGCCCACCACCACCCGGTCAAACAGGCGTGCCGCCCGGGTCACCAGGTCGGTGTGGCCATGGGTAATGGGGTCGAACGTTCCCGGGTAGACAACGATATTCATGAAAAAATTCACCGTGTGCCGATGGGTGAGGCAAGCGGGCCTCAAACGAGGCCGAATGGTACCGAAATTGCACTAGCGGTACAAATAGAATGCGGCTCTATTGATATGCCTATCTCAAGGAAAACTACGGCATTTTGCCGGGATATAGCAGCGATCTTCAGCCAGCGTCGCCACGCAAAAAAAGATAGCTGGCCACCTGCCCGGCCCGCTTCTCGCGATGCAGCGTCCAGTTGGACGGAACCCGGGGCACACCCAGCTCCTGTTCCGCCTCCAGGTAGATGGCCGCGTCAGTCGCCAGGTATCCCTGGCTCTCCAGCAAGGCGCAACAGTCGGACAGCAGCCCCTGGCGGTAGGGAGGGTCAAGAAACACCAGGTCCCAGGGCCGTTCTGGCGGCTGCTGCAGCCACCCCGGCAGGGAGCCGGCCGCCACCTTGCAGTCCTGGGCCCCCAGCAGGGCGAGGTTAGCGCGCAGTTGCGCCGCTGCGGCAGGTGCCTGCTCAACGAAAGTGGCGTGGTCCGCGCCGCGAGAGAGCGCCTCCAGGCCCAGGGCGCCGCTGCCGGCAAACAGATCCAGGCAACGGGCGCCGGGAACCCAGGGCTGCAGCCAGTTGAACAGGGTTTCGCGGAGACGATCCGGGGTCGGGCGCAGCCCCGGCAGGTCGGGAAAGCTCAGCTTGCGGCCCCGCCAGTCGCCGCCGATGATTCGCAGCTGGTTAAGGGGGCGCGGTGCCCGGGGCCGGTTTTTTCGGGTCATCTGTCGATTCGCTCTGTTCTGCACGGTCGAGCCAGTCCAGGGCCCGCTGGGTCAGCGCCGAGGCTGACAGGGCCTCTATTCTAGCGACAAAGCCCGGCCAGTAGTCCAGAGGAAGCCGGTAAAAAGCCTGCACCCCCTGCTGGTAGGCGAACCCTTCGGGATCCTCCAGCCGCGCCTGCAGGTCACTCAGGAACTGCTGCTGCAAGCCCTCCAGTTGCCGTTCCGGCGCCGTCTCCAGACGCTGGCGCAGGGTCTTGAAGGCCGAGTCCGAGCTCCCCTGCAGCGGACGAATCCGCAGCCGACTGTGCAAGCCGCCGGGAATAAACTCCACTGCCGCCCGATCCTCAGCGAGGATTGTCAGCAGCCGGGCGGTCAACGCCGTTTCCGGATAGTCCGGGCTGTGCCGTCCGGGCAGGGCGAGACCGGGGCCGCGCTCCTCCGGCATCTCACTGCGCGCCGGCCAGGGTTCCCCAGCGGGCAGGCGCATCAGCGCCTGCTCCAGCGACGCCGGATTCAGCTCGGTGCCGCTCAGGCTCAGACTCAGTTGAGCGCGACTTAAAAGACGGCGATGCAGATTCGCAGCCTGCGCCGCCGCGTTCCCGCCGGTTTCAGTCAGGGCTTGAGCGGGCAACGCCCCCTGCAAGTAGCGCTGGGTACGCTGGCGCTCAAGCCGCGTTTGCCATTCGTTATCGGGCAGGGGAGCAGCCAGTGCCGACAGCGTGGATGCTAAATCCGCCGCACCCGGAAGCAGTACGGTCCAGCGATCCGGATAACGCAGGGCCTTGACCTCCGCGGGCAGGCGACCGGTCAGCTCCTGCAACACCGCGTACAGCCGCTGCGGCTTCGCTTCGGCTGGCAGCGCCAGGTTGATCAGCGTAGACGGCTGTTGCCGGTGGCGGCTGCTCCAGTAAACCGGTACCCCGGCCACCTCTGCGCGCTCCGTCGGCACCTCGGCCGCGGACCGACTGCCGGAATCGTCGTCAAGGTTTGCCAGCAGCGCGATGGCCAGGGTCACGGCCACCATCAGGATGTTCAACTGGCGACGGGAAAAGAGCGGTTTATCTCCAAACATTTAGGGCCTCGATCATCTCTGGGCCTTTATACCCCAGCAGACCCTCTATGGTAAGATCATCGGCTGTTTTGAGCCGGCGCCCGATCCCCAGGGCGGATGAGGCCGATCTTTTTAGCGTAAGAATGGATACAGACCCGATGAATGAGTTGATTCAGGCCCTCGGCGGCCCCGAAGTTTTTCCCTATGTGATGGGGGGGATCGCCCTGGTGATCGTTGTCGCCGCACTCTATTGGCTGACCTCGGGATCTGATGCCGAGGCCGGCTCAGAGCAGGCGGAGCAGGATCAGAAAGCCGGCGCCGAAACCAAGGAGCCAGCCGAGCCACAAGCCAAGGCCGAAGCGGAGCCTGTTCCCGGGGCCAAAGCAGAACCTGCGCCTGCACCGAGCACTGAGCCTGAGCCTGAGCCTGAGCTTAAGCATGAATCAACGCCCGAGCCGGTCGCCGAGCCCTTGTCCGAGGCGGCCCCGGAACCCAAGCCGGAGCCGGTAGCCGCACCCGAATCTGAGCCCGAATCTGAGCCCGAACCTGAGCCCGAACCTGAGCCCGAACCTGAAGCCGCGCCCGCGCCGGCCCCCGAGCCTGAACCGGCTCCTGTGCCCCAGACTGAACCTGCAGTCACCCCGAAAGCCCAGCCGGCACCCGAGCCCGAAGAGGCCCCGGAACAGCGCCAGGCGCGCCTGTTCGGTCGCATCAAGCAGGGGCTGAGCCGCACCAAGGCCAACCTGACCAGCGGCCTGGCCGATCTTTTCCTGGGCGCCAAGGAGATCGACGACGACCTGCTCGAGGAGATTGAAACCCAGCTGCTGATGGCGGATGTAGGCGTCGAGGCGACCACCGGGATCATCGAACGCCTGACCGAGCGCTGCGAACGCAGGCAGCTGGCCGACGCCGACGCCCTCTATGCCGCCCTCAAGCAGGAACTCGCCGGGCTGCTGGAAGAGAGCAGCGCGCCCCTGGCGATCGATTCGCAAAAAACGCCCTACGTCATCCTCATGGTGGGGGTTAACGGCGTGGGTAAAACCACCACCATCGGCAAGCTGGCCAAGCGCTTCCAGGCCGAGGGCCGCTCCGTGATGCTGGCCGCCGGGGATACCTTCCGCGCCGCCGCGGTGGAGCAGCTGCAGGTCTGGGGCGAGCGCAACCAGGTTCCGGTGGTCGCCCAGCACACCGGCGCCGACAGTGCCTCGGTGATTTTCGACGCCGTCCAGTCGGCCCAGTCCAAGGGGGTGGATGTGGTCATCGCCGACACCGCGGGTCGGCTGCAGAACAAGGCCAACCTGATGGCGGAGCTGGAGAAGGTGGTGCGGGTGATGCAAAAGCTCGACGCCAGCGCGCCCCACGAGGTGATGCTGGTGCTGGATGCCGGCACCGGCCAGAATGCCCTCAGCCAGGCGAGCCTCTTTTCCGAGGCGGTGGGTGTCAGCGGCATCACCCTGACCAAGCTGGACGGGACCGCCAAGGGCGGCATCATCTTCGCCATTGCCAAGCAGCTCAACCTGCCGATCCGCTTTATCGGTGTCGGTGAGCAGATCGACGACCTGCGGCCCTTCGACGCCGACGAGTTTGTCGAGGCCCTCTTCGACTGAGCCGAGCCGCCGTCCGATGATCGAGTTTGACAACGTCAGCCTGCGCTACCCCAACGGCTTCGAGGCGCTCAGCCAGGTGGACCTGCGCCTGGCGCGGGGGGAGATGGCGTTTCTGACCGGCCATTCCGGGGCCGGTAAGAGCTCGCTGCTCAAGCTTATCATGCTTATGGAGCGCCCCAGCCAGGGTCAACTGCGGGTCAATGGCCAGAACCTCAACCGCATGCCGGCGCGCAAGATTCCCTTCCACCGGCGCAAGATCGGCGTAATCCACCAGAATCACCAACTGCTGTTTGACCGCACCGCCTTCGACAACGTGGCCCTGCCGCTGCTGATCGCCGGCTACGAACGGGACGCCATCGGCCGCCGGGTACGCGCCGCCCTGGCCAAGGTGGGCCTGCTGGAAAAGGAGAAGTTCAACCCCATCCAGCTCTCCAGCGGCGAGCAGCAGCGGGTCGGCATCGCCCGGGCCATCGTCAACAAGCCTCAGCTGCTGCTGGCGGACGAACCCACCGGCAACCTGGACCCGCGACTCTCGGCGGAGATCATGGGGCTCTTCCACCAGTTCAACCAGGTGGGGGTCACGGTGCTGGTAGCCAGCCATGACCTGGCGCTGATCTCCCGGCTTCCGCACCGGGTCATCACCTTGCAGAAGGGGCGCGTTCACCATGGCTGAACCGACCGTCAAACGCCCCGCCCCCCAGGGCGCCAGCAGTCAGCGGGTCAGCTGGCAGGACCGGGGCCGCAGCTACCTGCATCACCATCGGCAGGTGGCCGCCGAGAGCCTGCGCCGGTTGCGCACCGCCCCCCTCAACAGCCTGATGACCCTGCTGGTAATGGCCATTGCACTCTCCCTGCCGGGCCTGCTCTACGTGGGGCTGAGCAATGCCCAGTCGCTGAGCCACCAGTGGCAGGGGGAAGGACAGATCAGCCTCTACCTGCAACCAGGCCTGGATTCCGCCGCCGGGGAGGACCTGGCCCAACAGCTGCGCGCCAACGCTCAGGTGGAAACGCTCAGCTACCTTTCACCCGACGATGCGTTGGCCGAATTCCAGCAATTCTCAGGCTTCGGTGAAGCCCTGGACCAGCTCCAGGCAAACCCGCTGCCGGCGGTCATCCTGGTCACCCCCAGTCCGGAGTACCGACGCCAGCCTGCCCTGGAGCAACTGCGCCAGCTGCTGGGTTCGGTGGACGGCGTCGCCGAGGCGCAGAGCGACCAGGCCTGGGTCGCCCGCCTGAACCAGATCATTGCCCTGGGCGAGCGCATTACCGGGCTCCTCGCCGTGCTGCTGGCCACCGCCGTGGTGCTGGTGGTGGGCAACACCATTCGCCTGGAAATTGAGAACCGGCGCGAAGAGATCCTGGTGGTGAAGCTGGTCGGCGGCACCGACGCCTTCGTGCGCCGTCCCTTTCTTTACAGCGGTTTCTGCTACGGGCTTTTTTCCGGTGTACTGGCCTGGGGCCTGATCCTGGCCGGACTCTGGCTGCTGTCCGAACCCGTGGGAGCACTGGTCAGCCTTTACGAAGGCAGCTTCGCCCCGGCCGGTTTCGGTCCCCTGCCAGGGCTGGTGCTGGTGTTCATCAGCGCCCTGATGGGAGTCCTTGGCGCCTGGATCGCCGTGGTTCGCCACCTGCACGCCATCGAGCCACGTTAGTCGATCAGAGCGGCGCCCGCTCGCGGCCACCAGGCGCTGACCAAGCCGCCCCGGAGAGGAGTTCCCGCGCAAGTGCACATACCCGACCGGTTGCGTAGGACATGCCCCGTAAGTAAAATGGTCCGCTTTGGCGCCTGTGCTATGCTGCTTTTTGCGTTGCGGCATGGGGCCGGCGCAAAACGGACACGCAACACCGAAACGCCTTTGGAACGGAGACATTGATGGGTACCAGCCTGCAGCCTACGGACCTGATGAGCCCCGGACGCAACCTCGAGGGTTACGTTCAGGCGGTGAGCGCCATTCCGGTGCTGAGTGCCGAGGAAGAGCGGGCTCTGGCCGACCGCCTCTACCACGAACAGGACCTGGAGTCAGCACGGCTGCTGGTCATGTCGCACCTGCGCTTCGTGGTCCATATCGCCAAAAGCTACTCCGGCTATGGTCTCTCCCAGGCTGACCTCATTCAGGAAGGCAACGTGGGCCTGATGAAGGCGGTGAAGCGCTTCAATCCCACCGTGGGCGTCCGCCTGGTCTCGTTCGCCGTGCACTGGATCAAGGCCGAGATGCACGAGTTCATCCTGCGCAACTGGCGCATCGTCAAAGTCGCCACCACCAAGGCGCAGCGCAAGATGTTCTTCAACCTGCGCAGCGCCAAAAAGCGCCTTGCCTGGCTGACCAGCGCCGAGGTGGACGCGGTGGCCGAGGACCTGGGTGTCGAGCCCAGGGTGGTGCGCGAGATGGAGGGACGCCTCAGCTCCCAGGACACGCCTTTTGATCACGGCGTTGACGACGACGATGACCAGGCCTTTAAGGCGCCCGCCTATTACCTGGAGGACAAGCGTTCAGACCCGGCCCGCCTGCTGGAAGACGCCCAGTGGGACGAGACCTCCAGCCAGCGCCTGCGCCAGGCCATCGGCAACCTGGACGAACGCAGCCAGAATATCCTGGCCCAACGCTGGCTGCAGGAGGAGAAGGCGACGCTTCACCAGCTGGCGGCCCAGTACCAGGTCTCTGCCGAACGTATTCGGCAGCTGGAAAAGAATGCCATGAAGAAAGTCAGGGCGGTTCTGGAAGCCTGAGCCCGGCTTTTAAGCCATCGCCGCTCTGCGGCGGCCACGGAAGTGCCCCCATGGTGCAACGCTCCCCCTCCCGATTTCTGCTTGTCACCGCAGCGCTGCTGGGCGCTTGCGGCGTCGCCCTGGGCGCTTTCGGCGCCCACGCGCTGCGCGGGCACTTAACCCCCGCCGCGCTCGCAACCTTCGATACCGCCACCCGTTACCTGGCCTACCACGCCCTGGCGCTGCTGGGCGTAGGAATTCTGGCTGAAGTGAAAGGCTGGTGCGGGCTGCGGCTGGCAGGCACGTTGCTGGCGGCCGGGACCGGTATTTTTACCGGCAGTTTGTATATACTCAGCCTCACAGAGGTCCGCTGGGTGGCATGGCTGACGCCCCTGGGAGGGCTGGCGCTGATCGCCGGCTGGCTGGTGTTGGCGCGGGCCCTGTTCCGACAAGCGGGGACAACAGGCAAATGATCGAAATCGAACTCAATGGCGAACGCCAGTCGGTGGCCGCCGGCAGCACCGTACTGGACCTGATCACGACACTGGGCCTTACAGAACGCCGCATCGCGGTGGAATACAACCTGGAAATTCTGCCTCGTAGTGAGCATGGCAACACCACCCTGTCCCCGTTGGACCGGGTGGAGATCGTCCATGCCATCGGCGGCGGCTGAACCGGGCAAGCAACCCCAACAAGGGCAAAGCAGGTATGAGCGAAGAGCACCTGGAGCAACCGCTGGTTATCGCCGGACAGACCTTTCAGTCACGGCTGTTGGTCGGCACCGGCAAGTACAAGGACCTGGATGAGACTGGCGCGGCGATCGAGGCCAGCGGCGCAGAGATCGTCACCGTGGCCGTGCGCCGCACCAATATCGGCCAGAATCCCGGCGAACCCAACCTGCTGGACGTGGTTTCACCCGAACGCTACACCCTGCTCCCCAATACCGCCGGCTGCTACAGCGCCCGGGACGCGGTGCGCACCTGCAAGCTGGCCCGCGAGCTCCTGGACGGTCACGATCTGGTGAAGCTGGAAGTGCTGGGCGACGAGAAGACCCTGTTTCCCAACGTCACCGAGACCCTGGTGGCAGCCCGCGAGCTCATCGACGACGGTTTCAAGGTCATGGTCTACACCAGCGACGACCCCATTATCGCCAAGGAGCTCGAAGCCATGGGCTGCGTGGCGGTCATGCCACTGGGGTCGCTGATCGGCTCCGGCCTGGGTATTCGCAACCCCTACAATATCCGCCTGATCTTGGAAAACGCCAAGGTCCCCGTCCTGGTCGACGCTGGCGTGGGCACCGCCTCCGATGCGGCCATCGCCATGGAACTGGGGTGTGACGGGGTGCTGATGAATACCGCGATCGCCGCGGCGCAAAAGCCGGTGCTCATGGCCTCGGCCATGAAGAAGGCGGTGGAAGCGGGCCGCGAAGCCTACCTGGCCGGCCGCATGCCGCGAAAACTCTACGCCAGCGCGTCCTCCCCCTTGGACGGCACGATTGTCTGAGGTGTTACACCGCTCCGGGGGCTTTGCGGAAACGCCCCCTGGCGGGCCCCACAGCCACCCCTTTTAAGGAAGAGTCGATTTTGTCTGAACAGCTTCAACGGACACTGCACTCGCTGCTTCAACAAAACAGCGGGCTGCTCAAGGGCATCCAGCACGGCATCGAAAAGGAGGGCTTGCGGGTCGACACCACAGGCCGGGTCTCCCAACGTGAGCACCCTCGGGGCCTGGGCAAGGCGCTCACCCACAGCCGCATCACCACGGACTACTCCGAGGCCCTGCTGGAGTTCATCACGCCGGTGTTCAGCGATATCGACCAGGCGCTTCATTACCTGGAAGAGTTGCACCGCTTCAGCTTCGAGCAGCTGGATTCGGAGCTGATCTGGGCGGCGAGCATGCCGCCCAGCCTCAACGGCCCCGAAGACATTCCCATCGCCGAGTACGGCAGCTCCAACATCGGCCGTCTCAAGCACATTTACCGGGTGGGGCTGGAGCACCGCTACGGGCGGGTGATGCAGTCCATTGCCGGGATCCACTACAACTTCTCCCTGCCTGCCGAGTTCTGGCCCCATTACCAAGCGGTCAAGGGCGATTCCGGAACCAGCCTGCAGGACCTGCGTTCCAACGCCTACTTTGCACTGATCCGCAATTTCCGCCGCTTTTCCTGGCTGCTGATCTACCTTTTCGGCGCCTCACCGGCCCTGAGTCGCTCTTTTGTCGAAGGCGACAGCCAGGGCCTGCTCAGCCACGGGGAACAGACCCTTTACGGCCCCCACGCCACCAGCCTGCGGATGAGCGACCTGGGATACTCCAACCAGGCCCAGTCACAGCTCAACATCTGTTACAACACGCTGGACAACTACGCCAAAACGCTCGCCCAGGCGATCACCACCCCCTACCCGCCCTACCAGCAGATCGGGGTCCGGGTAGACGGCGAGTACCGTCAGCTCAACACCAACCTGTTGCAGATTGAGAACGAGTACTACAGCGATATTCGGCCCAAGCGAGTGACCCACTCCGGCGAGAAGCCGCTCCAGGCGCTGAATGCCCGCGGGGTGGAATACGTGGAGGTGCGCAGCCTGGATATCAACCCCTTCCTGCCGGTGGGACTGGACGCCGAACAGGCACGGTTCCTGGACTGCTTCCTGGTTTACTGCCTGTTGCTGGAGTCCGGTGAGATCGACGATAGCGAATGCGCGCGGATAAAAGAGAACCACGCCCGCGTTGTGCGCCGGGGGCGCCAGCCCGGTCTGGAACTCCAGCTCGTAGAAGGTAAGCGCTCGCTATCAGAATGGGGGTTATCGCTGCTGGATGCGCTGCTGCCGGTGGCCGAGGAGCTGGACCGGGCCGAGCACCGCGCCTGCCACACCAAGGCGGTGATTGCACAACGTGAAAAGTTGCTCGATCCGGAGGCAACACCTTCGGGCCAGGTGCTGCAAGAGCTGCAGCGGGAAAACCTGTCCTACGATGAGTTCGCCCTGAAAAAATCACTGCAGCACCGCGAACGGCTCCGTGAGCAGGCGCTCAGTGCCGTCTGCCGGCAGGAGCTGGATCGGCTCACCGCCCGCTCGCAGGCCGACCAGGCAGCACTGGAAGCGGCCGCGCAGCCGCCTTTCGATGAATTCCTCAGGAACTACCTGCAGAGCTGAACGCCTCGACAGCGTCAGCTCTGCACCACGAAACTGGTAAACAGCAGGTCGCCGACCATTTCGTAGCCCTGCTGGCCATACTCCTCCACCAGGATCTCGCGCACCGCTTCCAGCGCCTGCCGTCGAATCTGCTCGCGCCCGGCGGCAGAGTTGACGCTGTCGTCGTTCTGGCGACTGAGCAGGAACACCAGGTTATTGCGGATATTGGGCTGGTGCAGTTTCACCTTGGCCTCGGCCTCGCGGCTGGTCACCTTGATAGAGACCTCCGCTTTCAGGTACTTGAGCGGGCCGGGACCGCCGTAGTTGGTGATAAACGGCGGCTGCAGCTCAATATACTCGACGTAGGCGCCACCCCCTTGCTGGGCAAGAACCGGCAGGGCGGACACCAGCAGCAGCGCCGCCAGCAGCAGTCGTTTCAACATCATATAGACCTCGCAGGGTTACAACGATCGCAGCAAGTTTAAGGCGATTCAGTATATAACGGCCTGCCTGCAAAGGGCTATCCTAGCCCGCCCCTAAGCGGTTGCCATCGATTGGGGCTTGGCGCTAGTATTGATCCCCATCCATCATCACGATAATGAGGCAAGGAGCTCAACCATGCTGGAACAATGCCGCGACGCCAAAGAACGCTGGGGCGGTGTCAGCGATCTGATCGACCGCTGGCTGCAGGAGCGCCAGGACCTGTTGAGCCTTTTTGTCAGCCTGCCGCAACAATCGATCCGCGAAGACGTGATCGGCACCCTCAGCCGCTTCAGCGAGATTCTGGTGGATTACGTTTCATCCTGGCACTTCGGCCTCTATGAGCACCTGCTGGCAGAAGCCGATGAATTCAATGATGGCGGCCTGGAACTGGCCAAGGAGCTGGATCCGCGGGTACGCGCCAGCACGGACGAAGTGCTCAACTTCAACGACCGCTATTCGAACATCGACAGCCTCAGCGTGCAGGAAGTCTGTCACTTGAGCGAAGACCTCTCCAAGCTGGGCGAGGTGTTGGCCGAACGCTTCGAGTTGGAAGACCAGTTGATCGAGCGCCTGCACACCGCCCACAAGGACCGCGTCTGACCCCCGGCCCGATGCGGCCCGGCGCTGCGGCCCTCGCGGCCTTCCTGAGCCTTGGGCTCGGGGGGTGCGGGGTTGACTCCCCCGACGCACAGGTCGAATTCGCCGTACAGGGCGCCTACAGCGGCACCATCTCTCCCCAGTCCCGCTACGCGTTTATCGGCTCCATTCAGCATGGCGGCAGCCTGTGGGATGTGCAGCAGCGCGAGCGCCTCTACAACTGGAATCACCAGGAAGGGGCTTATTCCAACCTGGTGGCCGCGGACTTCTCGCCGGACGGCGACTATGCGGTCACCGCCGGCCAACGCGACCTGGTGCTCTGGGAGGTCAGCTCCGGCCTCGCCCAGGGGTTCTGGAACGCCCCCGGCGGCATTCAGGACGTCGCCCTGGCCGCTGACGGCAGCTTCGCCCTCCTGGGCCTGGACGATCATACGGCGGTCTATTTCGACATCAAGAACGGCGGAGTCCGACAGACCTTCTTTCACGAGGGGCCGGTCCGCGCGGTGGACCTCAGCGACGACGGTCAGCTGGCATTGACCGGCGGCGACGACAACCTGGCGCGCCTCTGGGATCTCAGCCGGGGCGCAGAGCTGCTCAGCGTGGGCCACGGCAACGGGGTCAACACGGTGGCCCTTGCTCCCAACGGACGCTACGCCTTCAGCGCCGGGCAGCTGGACAAGGCGGTGATCTGGGACACCTCCTCCGGTGAGATTCTGCAGACATTGTCGGGGCCGGCGACCTTTGCCTCACAACGACTGACCTACACCGCCGCCCGGTTTTCCCCGGCCAGCGACCGGCTGCTTACCGGCAGCAGCGCGGGCCTGATTCAGCTCTGGGATATCCGCTCCGGTGAGGAGCTGCGGCGCTGGAAGGCGCACCTACGCGACCCCTTCCGCCCCACCGGGGCCACCATCTACGGGCTCGGCTTTGGCGATAACGGCCGCTTCTACGCCCTCGCCTCCAACGGCTATCTCAACATCCTGAGATAGCGCGAGCACCTCCCACCGCGGCACAGGCCTGCGTATCCGGCAACGGCCGGATACGCCCCTCCGGATCGATCGCCACCTGCACCAGCTCGGCCTCGGTGATCTTGCGGGCGCCGCTGCCGTCGGGACACTGGCCCCAGACTTCCACGCAGATACGCATGGAGCTGCTGCCGGTTTCAATTATTCGGGTATAGAAGCTCAACAGGGTGCCAATCAGCACCGGCGAGACAAAGTCCATGGCGCCGATGGAGACAGTGGCGATCCGGCCTTGGGCGCGACGCGCGGCGCGGATCTCGGCCGCAGTGGTTATCTGCGCGGCGAGCCAGCCGCCATAAATGTCGCCAAAGGTATTGGTGTCGCGGGCGGTGGCCGGCAACTGCAGGGTCAGCTCGCCTTCCGGAGCGAGGGTTTCATCGTGGCCCATTATTTTTTTTCTCTAGGCTAGGGAAGTTCAGGGCGGAGGATCATAACACAGCCGCCTCTTCTCCTTCATCGGCGCCGATCAGCGTTTTTTTAGCAGCTTTAACCTAACTGTCATACAGGGCCCCTATAGTCGCTTCCAGAACAAGTCGCTTCCAGAACAAGTCGCTTCCAGAACATGCCCGGAAGGCAAAACCTCAAGACCTCAGGAGAAGTCCATGAACGCGAAAAAACTGCTGGCCGCCGTCGCCCTGACCACCACCGGCCTGACTACCGGCGCCCAGGCCTCCGAATTGTTGGCCCCCAACCTGCCCACCTACACCAAGGCAAGCGGTGTTTCGGGCAACCTTTCCAGCGTGGGTTCCGACACCCTGGCCAACCTGATGACCCTGTGGGCCGAAGAGTTCAAGCGCAACTACCCCAACGTCAACGTCCAGATTCAGGCCGCCGGCTCCTCCACCGCTCCCCCCGCGCTGACCGAGGGAACCTCCAACATGGGCCCCATGAGCCGCAAGATGAAAGACAAGGAGCTGGAAGCCTTTGAGAAGCGCTTCGGCTACAAGCCCACCGCCATTCCGGTGGCCATCGACGCCCTGGCGGTGTTCGTCCACAAGGACAACCCGATCAAGGGCATGTCCCTGGCCGAGGTCGACGCGGTCTTTTCCAGCACCCGTAAGTGCGGTTACGAGCGCGACGCTACCAAGTGGGGCGACCTGGGTATCCAGGGCAGCCTGGGTAACCAGGATATTCAGCTCTACGGCCGCAACTCCGTCTCCGGCACCTACGGCTACTTCAAGAGCAAGGCCCTGTGCAAGGGTGACTTCAAGAACAGCGTGAATGAGCAGCCCGGCTCCGCCTCCGTGGTGCAGTCCGTCTCCACCTCCATCAACGGCATCGGCTACTCCGGTATCGGCTACAAGACCTCCAGCGTCCGCGCCCTGCCGCTGGCCAAGAAGGGTGACGATTACATCGAGGCGTCCCCCGAGATGGCTGCCACCGGCAAGTACCCGCTTTCTCGGTTCCTCTACGTCTACGTGAACAAGGCGCCCAACAAGCCCCTGGCGCCCCTGGAGCGCGAGTTCATCAAGATGGTGATGTCCAAGACCGGCCAGGAAGTGGTGGTCAAGGATGGCTACATTCCGCTGCCCAAGAGCGTGGTGGACAAGACCCTGGCCGCCATTCAGTAACAGTTTCCGGTTCATGGATGAACGGGGGAGCGGGATGCTCCCCTTTTTCGTTTCCGCCCCGCCTCGCGACGAGTCCGTCTGCATAGCCGTCTGGACCGTCAGCTATGCTGTGCGGCTTCGTGACGGTCTCGTGTCACCCAGATGACAGCCTGTCATACAACTGTCACAGAGTAGCGATAACCTAGCGGCATGAATAAGCCAGTGACCTTTTCCGCCCCCGACCTTCAGTTCGACACCCCGGCCGCGGCCCGCCTGCGCCGGGTGCGTCGCTTCAAGGATCAATTGACCACCGCCTCCGTGGGCATCGGTGGCGTCAGCGTGATCATCGCCATCATGCTGATTTTTATCTACCTCCTCTACGAGGTGTTGCCGCTGTTCGAGTCCGCCTCCATCGAGCCCTGGCAGCAGCAGAGCGGCGCGGTGGCCGCCTACGCCCGCCCCGGCGACGAGGCAGATACCCTGTACCTGGGGGTGGAGGAGCAGAACGAGGTGGCGATGCGCCTCGACACCGAGGGCCAGGCCTACTTCTTCGACGTGACCAGCGGCGAGCTGATCGAACAGATCGAGGTGGGACTGAGCGAGGCCCCGGTGGGCGCCTTCGCCCTCAACTCAGACCATAGCCAGCTGTTCGCCCTGGGCCACGCCGATGGCACCCTGACGGTGGCCAAGCACCACTACAAGGTGACCTACCCCAACGATGTAAGGCTGATTACCCCCCAGCTCCAGTATCCCTACGGGGAGACCGCGCTGGCGCTGAGTCCGGCCCTGAGCCAGATCGACCAACTGGCCTTCCGTGACGGCGAGGAGCGAATGAGCGCCGTGGCCCTGGACGGCAAAGCGCTGCACCTGACCCGTTTCAGCAAGGAAGAGAACTTCATCACAGAGGAAATCGAGATCAGTAGCGAGCACTACGCGCTGCCCCGGCTGCCGCACCCGGTGGATAAGCTGCTGATCAGCCCCGACCAACGCTGGCTCTACGCGGTGGGGCCCCAGGGCCAGTTGACCCCGGTGGACCTGCGCGACCCGCAAGAGCCGCTGCTGCATGCGACCGAGCAAGCAACCACCGGCAGGATCGCGTCGGTAGCCTTTCTGCTGGGCGGAAATTCCCTGTTGGTGGGCGATGATCAGGGGACGGTCAGCCAATGGTTCCTGGTGCGGGACGACAGCAACGAATACCACCTGCAGAAAATACGCAGCTTCGACGGCACCCGTGGGCAACCCGCGAGCCTGATCGTTCCCGAGCAACGGCGCAAGGGGTTCGTGGTGGCCGAGGGCGGGCACAGCGTCAGCTTCTACAACGCCACCGCCCATAACAAGGTGCTGAGCGCCGACCTCGGCAGCGCCACCATCACCCGCATGACAATCTCACCCCGGGCCAACGGACTGCTGCTGGAAACCGACGATCACCGCATGAGCTTCTGGCGGGTCAACAACGAGCACCCCGAGGTCTCCTGGTCCGCCCTCTGGGAAAAGGTCTGGTACGAGGGCTACCAGGAACCGGAGTTCGTGTGGCAGTCCTCGGCCTCCACCAACGACTTCGAGCCCAAGTACAGCTTGGCCCCCCTGGCCTTCGGCACCCTCAAGGCGGCCTTTTACGCCATGCTGCTGGCGACCCCGCTGGCGATCGCCGGCGCCATCTACACGGCCTATTTCATGGCCCCGGGATTACGGCGCAAGATCAAGCCCTTTATCGAGCTGATGGAGGCGCTGCCCACGGTCATCCTGGGCTTTCTGGCCGGTCTCTGGCTGGCCCCCTTCGTGGAAGACCGACTGGCCAGCATCTTCACCATTCTGCTGCTGGTACCGGTGGGCATCCTGGTGTTCGCCTACCTCTGGAGCAGGGCGCCCAAGGCGTTGCGCTGGCTGGTGCCAGACGGCTGGGACGCGGCCCTGCTGATCCCGGTGATCGTGCTCCTGACCCTGGCCTGCATGCCCCTGGCCGAGCAGGTAGAAGCGCTGCTCTTCGGCGGCGACATGCGTACCTACATTACCAACGAGCTGGGCATCAGCTTTGACCAGCGCAACGCCCTGGTGGTGGGGCTGGCCATGGGCTTCGCGGTGATTCCCACCATTTTTTCCATCACCGAGGACGCCATCTTCAGCGTGCCCAAGCACCTCAGTAACGGCTCCCTGGCGCTGGGCGCGACCCCCTGGCAGACCCTGTCGCGGGTGGTGCTGCCCACCGCCAGCCCCGGGATCTTCTCGGCGGTGATGATCGGCATGGGCCGCGCCGTGGGCGAGACCATGATCGTCCTGATGGCCACCGGCAACACCCCGATCATGGACGTCAACATCTTCGAGGGTATGCGTACCCTGGCGGCCAACATCGCCGTGGAGATGCCCGAATCCGAAGTCGGCAGCTCCCACTTCCGCATCCTGTTCCTGGCGGCCCTGGTGCTGTTCCTGTTCACCTTCGTGGTCAACACCCTGGCCGAGCTGATCCGCCAGCGCCTGCGACGCAAGTACGGCTCGCTCTAGGTTTCGGTGCGGACGACGTTTTGGTTCAGGTTAAGTTTTAAGGTTTTTGACGATGAACACTTCTTTCAACGACTGGTTCAGGTCCGGCGCCCCCTGGGTCTGGCTGACCGGCGGCGCCGTCGCCATCAACGTGATCATGGTGGCCGGCCTGCTGATCCTGATCGCCTGGCGCGGGCTGGGTCACTTCTGGCCCGCGGATATTCTCCAGGCGCACTACCAGGTTCCTAACAGTGAAGCCGTGCGCGTGATCGGCGAAGTGGCGGACACGGAGCGGGTGCCGGCCGAGCAGCTGCGCCAGGCCGGCGTGCCGGTGCCCGAGGGCACCGAGACCATGGCCCGTCACCTGCTCAAGGTGGGTAACCGCGACGTTACCGGCCTTGATTTCCAGTGGGCGCTCAAGGACAACCTCGAAGAGGTCCAGTACCCTGAACGCCTGTTTGCCGCCGAACGGCGCGAGTGGGGCAACTTCTACGGTTACCTGCGCGGGCTGAAACAGGACGGCGAGGAGGTGGCCCGGTTTGACCCGGCCACGGACGACGACGCCGACTACGAGCAGCTGTGGAACGATTTCCTGCAGCGGGTCGAGCGCGCCCTGTCGATTCACGAACAGATCAAGACGATCGAAAAAGGTGACATCGGCGCCATCAACTACGAGCTGGAGCGCCTGCGCCTCAAGGAGCGCCGCCATGAACTCGACGGCGACCTGACCCCACAGGTCCAGGCCGACATCCAGAGCCAGCGCGATGAACTCAACCGCCGCTACGAGGGGCTGCAGGGCGAGCTCACCGAGCTTTACCGCGCCTTCAACCGCGACCACTACCTAGCCGAGGTAGCCAACGGCCGCGAAATGGAAATAGCGGTCAGCCACGTGGTGCGGGCCTACCGGCCCAACGCCATGGGAATGGTCGACAAGGCCGGCCACTACCTGTCCAAGCTGTGGGAGTTTCTCAGCGACGAGCCCCGCGAGGCCAACACCGAGGGCGGGGTCTTCCCGGCCATCTTCGGCACCGTGATGATGGTGCTGCTGATGTCGATCATGGTGACCCCCTTCGGCGTCATCGCCGCGGTCTACCTGCGCGAATACGCACGCCAAGGTCCGCTCACGCGACTGATCCGCATCGCCGTCAACAACCTGGCAGGGGTGCCCTCCATCGTTTACGGGGTGTTCGGGCTGGGCTTTTTCATCTACTTCCTGGGTGGCACCATCGACCCGCTGTTCTTCCCCGAGGCACTGCCGTCACCCACCTTCGGCACCCCCGGGTTGATGTGGGCGTCCCTGACCCTGGCCCTGCTGACCGTGCCAGTGGTGATCGTCGCCACCGAGGAGGGGCTGGCGCGGATTCCCCGCGCCGTGCGCGAGGGCAGCCTGGCCCTCGGCGCCACCAAGGCCGAGACCCTGTGGAAAGTGGTACTGCCCATGGCCAGCCCGGCCATGATGACCGGGGTGATCCTGGCGGTGGCCCGCGCCGCCGGCGAGGTGGCTCCCCTGATGCTGGTAGGCGTGGTCAAGCTGGCCCCCTCCCTGCCCCTGGACACTAACTACCCTTACATTCACCTGGACCAGAAGTTCATGCACCTGGGCTTTCATATCTACGACGTGGGCTTCCAGAGTCCCAACGTGGAAGCCGCCCGCCCCCTGGTCTATGCCACGGCCCTGCTGCTGGTGGTGGTAATCGCCCTGCTGAACCTGACCGCAGTGGCGATCCGCAACCGCCTGCGGGAGAAGTACAAGGCCCTTGAGCACTGATGCGAGCTGAATCATGACGACTGCAACTGCTGATATGACCAACGCGACCAAGACCACCGCAACAACCGCACCCAGGGCCCACGGGGTAAGCCTTGACGCCCTGCCCCAGGGGCGCGAAACCCTCTCCCTGGAGCGGGAGCATATCGCCCTGGAGGTGCGCGACCTCAACCTGCATTACGGCGAGAAGCAGGCCCTGCACGGGATCAACATGGATATCCCGAAGAACCGGGTCACCGCCTTCATCGGCCCGAGCGGCTGCGGCAAGTCCACCCTGCTGCGCTGCTTCAACCGCATGAACGACCTGGTGGACGGTTGCCGGGTTGACGGCCAGATCCTGCTCGAGGGCAGCAACATCTACGACCGCAGCGTGGAGGTGGCGGACCTGCGCCGCCGGGTGGGCATGGTGTTCCAGAAGCCCAACCCCTTTCCCAAGAGCATCTACGAGAACGTCGCCTACGGCCTGCGCATCCAGGGGGTGAAGAAGAAGCGCCTGATCGACGAGACCGTGGAGTGGGCGCTGCGCTCGGCCGCCCTCTGGGACGAGGTCAAGGACCGTCTCCACGAGAGCGCCCTGGGCATGTCCGGCGGTCAGCAGCAGCGGCTGGTGATCGCCCGCACCATCGCGGTCAAGCCCGAGGTGCTGCTGCTGGACGAGCCGGCCTCGGCCCTGGACCCGATCTCGACCCTGAAAATCGAGGAGCTGATCCACGAGTTGAAGCAGAACTTCACCATCGTCATCGTCACCCACAACATGCAGCAGGCGGCCCGCGTCTCCGATTACACCGCCTTTATGTACATGGGTGATCTGATCGAGTTCGGGGACACCGACTCCCTCTTCACCACCCCCGGCAAGAAGCAGACCGAAGACTACATCACCGGTCGTTACGGTTAAGGAAGCAAACCATGGAATTTCAGAAAGACGCCCACACCGACCATATCTCGCGCCAGTTCAACGAGGAGCTGGAAGGAATCAAGAGCCACCTGATGACCATGGGCGGCATCGTCGAGAAGCAGCTGCAGGATGCCGTCACCGCCCTGCTGGACGGCGATTCCGAGCTGGCCGAGCGGGCCCGGCAGTCGGACAAGCTGATCAACGCCTGGGAGGTGGAGATCGAGGAGCAGTGCACCCAGATCATCGCCCGCCGCCAGCCGGCGGCCAGCGACCTGCGACTGATCATGGCGGTGAGCCGGGCGGTGAACGACCTGGAGCGGGTCGGCGACGAGGCGGCCCGCATCGCCCAGCAGGCCGCCAAACTGGCCGCCGAAGGTGAGTCCCCCCGGGGCTACTCAGAGACCCGCCACATCAGCGGCCTGATCCGCGAGATGCTGAACGGCTCGCTCACCGCCTTTGCCCGCTATGACACGGACCTTGCCTACAAGGTGGCCAAGATGGACCGGGACGTGGACGACGAATACAAGAGCGCCATGCGCGCGCTCGCCACTTACATGATGGAGGACCCGCGCAGTATCAGCCGTATCCTCAATATCATCTGGGTGCTGCGCAGCCTGGAGCGGATCGGCGACCACGCCCGCAACATCTGCCAGCACCTGATCTACCTGGTCAAGGGCATCAACGTCAGCCACGCCTCCCTCAAGGAGATCAAGGCGACCCTCAGGGATTAGGCTCCGGCGGCAAGCTGGGGCCAAGCCACTGACAGCTGACACCTGAACCACCCCGGTAAAACGAAAAGGGCCGCCTCGATGGCGGCCCTTTTGTGTCTGCGCTAAGCGCTTTTGTGTCTGTTATGGGGCACTTAGAGGCTCTTGGAGACCGTCAGCACCAGGCGCTCTTCGGCCCAGTTGCCGAACAGGTCCTCACCGTCGCTGTCGGTATCGAAGTAGCTCAGGTCGAGGTCGAGCCCGGCCAGGGTGGTGGCGACGCCCAGTTGCCAGTCGGTGTAGCTGTCGGGGTTGCCGCTGCCGGTGAGGTCGTTGTCGAAATCGTAGTAACCGACGTGGGCGCTGACGCTGAAGCCGGTGCTGCCGATCTCGCGCCCGTAGCCCAGGCTGTAGTAGATACCGTCCTCGTCGGCGTTAAAGACATCGTTGGAGTAGTTGATACTGGCGCTGAAGGCGTCAAAGCCCAGACTCAGGTAGAACTCGGTCCAGTCCAGGTCCGCGTCCGTGCCGGGGTAGCGGTAGTGAATGACCCCCACGTCGGCGCTGATGCCCTCAATCTCGGTGGCGTAGCCGCCATAAAGATCCAGCTCCATATCCGCGGGATCATCGACCCCTTCGTCGAAGTCCACGTTGGACCCCCAGACACCCGCGTAGAGACCGCTGTCGTGGCTGTAATCAAAGCCGCCCTGGACGGCCATGTCTTCGTCGGACTGGGACACCCCGCGCCAGACGTAGTCGGTAGTCAAGGCGACATTGCCGCTGACGTCGGCCTGTGCCGTTACGGCGCAAGCCAGTAGCGCCGGCAGGAAAGGAATGGATTTAGTGGCTTTCATAGGCATTCTCCTTGGGGCGTCCGGTCTCTGCCCGGCTGCCTGCAGTTGAGTGGATTCTCCCATGGGATGAATCACAAACTGTGCCAAAAAGTTAATACCTATAATATTCCGACAGTTACCTTAAATACCTGAATTTACTCTCTTGTTGCGGTGCACCATAGTGGCGCTGACTGCACTGATCCGGGGCTGGCGCAGGCCTGTGATGTAGTCCAGATCAGAGGGGCTGGAGCTTGGCATAGCCGACCACCAGCCACTTGCTGCCCTCGCTGTCAAAGTTCACCTGCACCCGGGCATTGCTGCCCTGCCCTTCGTAATTGAGCACCGTGCCCTCGCCGAACACGCCGTGCAGCACCCGTTGGCCGAGGCTGAGCCCGGTCTCGGGCACCTCGCTGCCGCCGAACAGGCTGCTTTCCCGGCGCGGGCTGGGCCGGTTGAAGCTCACCGGCCGCGAGAACTGGCTGCGCAGGCGAACCTCTTCGAGCAGGGATTCGGGAATCTCGCGGATAAAGCGCGAGGGCGCGTTGTAATTGTCCTGCCCGTGCAGCCGGCGGGATTCGGCATAGGTGATATAGAGTTTCTCCATCGCCCGGGTGATTCCCACGTAGCAGAGGCGGCGCTCCTCCTCGAGCCGGGTGGGGTCTTCCATGGACATCTTGTGGGGGAAGAGCCCCTCTTCCACCCCGGCCAGGAACACCAGCGGGAACTCCAGCCCCTTGGCCGAGTGCAGGGTCATCAGCTGCACGCTGTCCTCGAACTCGTCGGCCTGGGCGTCGCCGGCATCCAGCGCCGCCTGGTCGAGAAAAGCGGCCAGCACCGGCACGTCCTGCTGCTCCTCGTTGCGCTCCCACTGATTGGCGAACTGGCGAGCGGCGCTCACCAGCTCCTCCAGGTTCTCAATCCGCGACTGGGCCTTCTCGCCCTTTTCCTTGAGATGGTGCTCGATCAGGCCACTGTGCTTGATCACGTGCTCGGTCTGCTCGTGCAGGGGCAGACCCTCGGTTTCATCGTCCAGCCGCGAGATGAGCTGGGCGAAGGCGTTGAGCGCATTGCTGGCCCGTCCCGGCAGCAGCTTCAGCTCCACCACTTCGTTCAGCGCCTGCCACAGGCTGATGCCCTGATCACGGGCGTGCTGACGCACCACCTCCACCGTCTTGGTGCCGATGGCCCGGGCCGGCACGTTGATAATCCGCTCGATGGCGCTGTCGTCGAGGCGGTTCTGCACCAGGCGCAGGTAGGAGAGGGCGTTCTTGATCTCCAGGCGCTCGTAGAAGCGCTGGCCGCCGTAGATGCGATACGGCACCCCGGCGCGAATCAGGGCCTCCTCCAGCACCCGCGACTGGGCGTTGGAGCGGTAAAGAATGGCGCTGCTGGCGCGAGCGTTGCCCTTGTTGACCCAGCTCTCGATGGTATCGACGATAAAGCGCGCCTCGTCCTGCTCGTTGAAGCCCGCGTAGAGGGAGATGGGGTCACCGTCTGCTCCCTGGGTCCAGAGCTCCTTGCCCAGACGCCCCTGGTTGTTGGCGATCAGGGTGTTGGCGGCGCGAAGGATGGTGCCGGTGGAGCGGTAGTTCTGCTCCAGGCGCACCACCTGGGTGTCGGGGTGGTCCTGGCTGAACTGCTGAATATTCTCGATCTTGGCCCCGCGCCAGCCGTAGATGGACTGGTCGTCATCGCCCACCACCATCAGCTTGCTCTGGTTGCCGGCCAGCACCCGCAGCCAGGCGTACTGTATGTCGTTGGTATCCTGGAACTCGTCCACCAGGATGTGCCGAAAGCGCTCCTGGTAGTGGGCCAGGATCTCGGGCTTGTTGAGCCAGAGTTCGTGGGCGCGCAGAAGAAGCTCGCCGAAGTCCACCAGGCTCGAGCGCTGGCAGGTCTCCTCGTAGTAGCGGTAGAAGTCGATCTGGGTCCGCTGGTAGGGGTCGCCGAAATGCTCGATATGACGCGCCCGCCGCCCCTCGTCCTTCTGGGCGTTGATGTACCACTGCAGCTGCTTGGGCTGCCAGCGGTTCTCGTCCAGGTTCATCTCTTTCATCAACCGCTTGATCAGCCGCAGCTGATCGTCCGAGTCTAGGATCTGGAAATTCTCCTGCAGCTCGGCATCAGCCCAGTGGGCCCGCAGCAGGCGGTGGGCCAGACCGTGGAAGGTGCCCACCCACATGCCGAAGGGGTTGATCCCCAGCATCTCCTCGATGCGCCCGCGCATCTCCCGCGCCGCCTTGTTGGTAAAGGTGACGGCCATGATGCCGTGGGGCGAAACCCGCTCGGCGTGAATCAGCCAGGCAATGCGGTGCACCAGCACCCGGGTCTTGCCGCTGCCGGCCCCGGCCAGCACCAGCAGGTTGACGGGCGGAGCGGCCACGGCTTCGCGCTGGGCTTCGTTAAGGGGGTCGAGAATGGGGGATACATCCATAGGGCCGTCCGAGTGTCGCGGTGAGAAAAATGCGGAGGGAGATTATACCAGTGCGCAGCGCGCTAAGCAGGGGGCGGTTGATCGCAACCGCGGCCCCCGCCCCGGCAACCTAGGCTGTTGGCAGGTGGCTGGGCCGTGCGATGTGGTTGAGCAAGATCCGCTTCAACACGTCCGGGTCCTTCACCACCTGCTCACCCTCGTAGCGGGTCTCCTCCAGGCCATACTGGCTGATCAGGCGCGAGAGCCAGAAGCGCATGGCGGCGGTACGGATCAGTATCGGCCAGGCCTGGTGCTCGCCGGGAGTAAAGGGACGCACCCCGTTATAAGCCTGGAGCAGGGCCTGCAGCCGCTGTGGATCAAAGGCACTGTCCTCGCCGATACACCAGTCGTTGGCCACGATAGCCAGATCATAGAGCAGGTAGCCGGTGCAGGCGTTGTAGAGATCGATAATGGCGCTCAGCCGCCCCGCGTCGAAGAGGGCGTTGTCGTGAAACAGATCGCCGTGAATCACCCCCTGGGGCAGATCCAGCGACTGCTCGCGCAGGTGGTCGAACAGCGCCACCTCCTGTTGCAGCAACGCCGCGTCGTCGGCGCTCAGGTGGGCGGCGACGTTGTGCGACTCCCGCCGCCACCAGAACACGCCGCGATGGGCCTGGCGGGTGATGAAGAAGTCACGCCCGGCCACGTGGAAACGGCCCAGAGCTTCGCCGATCTGGGCACAGTGCTCGGGACCGGGATTAACGAGACTGCGGCCCGCAAAGCGCGGCAGCAACAGTGCCGGGCGTCGGGCCAGGGTCTTGAGGGCGATGCCGTGGCGGTCCTTCAGCGGCGCCGGAACCGGCAGGCCGCGCTCGGCCAGGTAGGCTGTCAGCTCGACGAAGAAGGGCATCTCATCCTGGGACAGCTCCTCGAACAGGGTGAGGACGAAGCGCCTTGTCTGGCCGTCTTGGAGGGTATCGACGAAGTAGTTGGTGTTCTCGATGCCCCCTTCGATCCCCTCGAACCGGGCCAGCTCCCCGAGGGAATAGTCGCTTAGAAAAGCCTCAAGGGTTGCCCGCTCGAGCTGAGTGTATACCGCCATTGACTACCACCTGAACGAATGACTACCACCTGAACAAAACCCACTTGGGCACCAGCAACTGGGAGCGATCAAGGCGAATATAGCCGTCGTGCCCCTCGGACGGGACGAGATAGTAAGGTTTGCCGTTCTTGGGGACAACCTTGATCTCCTGGATCTCGCCGTTGATCCGGTACTCGTACCACACCTCCCCGTTTTCCCCCGGGCGAATGCGAATGTCCTCCGGCTGGTCGTGGTTGGCGCCAAAGGTCAGCGGGGCGCCCAGCGCCAGGGCCAGGGTGAAGAGCAGAACGAGGGGTTTGGCAGTCATCGCGGCGTCCTTACATGGAGTGACTCGGTCTACTGACAGTGTAAACGTGCGCCCGCCCCGGTGACAGCAGGCGCTGATATTGTCGGTGGGATTCTTTATGATATCGGCTTCAATCCCCCATGTCGGAAGCGTAACCCCTATGACCGCACCCCTGATCCTCGTCGACGGCTCCTCCTACCTCTACCGCGCCTTCTTCGCCTCCCAGCAGGCGGATCTGCGCACCGCGGAGGGCTTTCCCACGGGGGCGGTGCGGGTGGTCACCAGCATGCTGCGCCGCATGCTCAAGGAGTATCCCGAAAGCCCGGTGGTAGTGATCTTCGATGCCAAGGGCAAGACCTTCCGGGACGAGCTCTACGCCGAGTACAAGGCGCACCGGCCCTCGATGCCCGACGACCTGCGCCAGCAGATCGAACCCATTCACGACATCATCCGCGCCATGGGGCTGCCCCTGATCAGCGTCGAGGGGGTGGAGGCGGACGACGTCATCGGCACCCTGGCCCGCCAGGCCAGCGCCGCCGGACGCGACACCCTGATCTCCACCGGCGACAAGGACATGGCCCAGCTGGTGGATGAGCACGTCACCCTGATCAATACCATGAACGACACCCGGCTGGACCGGGAGGGGGTGATCGAGCGTTTCGGCGTGCCCCCCGAGCTGATCATCGACCTGCTGGCCTTGGTGGGTGACAAGGCGGACAACATTCCCGGGGTACCGGGGGTGGGGGAGAAAACCGCGCTGGGGCTGCTGCAGGGGCTGGGCGGCCTCGACGCCCTCTACGCCAACCTGGGGAAGATCCCGGAGCTGGGCTTCCGTGGCGCCAAGAGCCTGCCGAAAAAGCTGGAAGCGCACCGGGAAGAGGCCGAGCTCTCCTACACGCTGGCCACCATCAAGACCGACGTGGCGATGGAGCTGGGGATCGACGATTTCGCCCTGCCCGAGCCCGATAACGAAGCCCTGCTGGCGCTCTTCCGGCAGTTCGAGTTCCGCACCTGGGTGGAGGAGCTGAGTGATCCCCAGGCCAGCGCCGAAGCAGCGGCGCCCGTGGCGACCGACTACCAGACGCTGCTCACCGAGTCCGAGTTCGATGCCTGGCTGGATAAGCTCGAGGCCGCGCCGCTATTCGCCTTCGACACCGAGACCACGGGCCTTGACTACACCGCCGCCGAAATCGTCGGCGTCTCCTTCGCCGTGGAGCCGGGAGAGGCCGCCTACGTGCCCCTGGCCCACGATTACATGGGCGCCCCGGCCCAGCTCGACCGCGACGCCGTCCTCGCCCGCCTCAAGCCCCTGCTGGAGGACGCCGCGCGGCCCAAGGTGGGCCAGCACCTCAAGTACGACATGAACGTGCTCGCCCGCTACGGCATCACCCTGAGGGGCGTCGCCTTCGACACCATGCTCGAGTCCTACGTGCTCAACTCCACGGCCACCCGCCACGACATGGGCAGCCTGGCCGAGAAGTACCTGCAACTGCCCACGGTGAGCTTCGAGGCGATCGCCGGCAAAGGCAAGAAACAGCTCACCTTCAACCAGATCGAGCTGGCGCAGGCGGCCCCCTACGCGGCGGAGGATGCCGATGTCAGCCTGCGCCTGCACCAGGCCCTCTACCCGCAGCTGGAGCAAACCCCCTCCCTGCTCAAAGTGTACGAGGAGCTGGAAAAGCCCCTGATCCCGGTGCTGGCACGCATGGAGCAGACCGGCACCCAGGTGGACGCGACGCTGCTGGGCCAGCAGAGCCGGGAGATCAGCGCGCGCCTGGCGGAGCTGGAGCAGGAGGCCTGCGAGCTGGCGGGTGAGGAGTTCAACCTCGCCTCCACCAAGCAGCTGCAACGCATCTTCTTCGAGGTGCTGAAGCTGCCGGTCATCAAGAAGACCCCCAAGGGCGCGCCTTCCACCGCCGAGGAGGTGCTGGCGGAGCTGGCCCTGGACTACCCCCTGCCCAAGCTGATCCTGGAACACCGGGGACTGAGCAAGCTCAAGTCCACCTACACCGACAAGCTGCCCCTGCTGATCAAGCCGGGAACCGGGCGTATCCACACCTCCTACCACCAGGCGGTCACCGCCACCGGCCGCCTCTCATCCTCCGATCCCAACCTGCAGAACATACCGGTGCGCACCCCGGAAGGCCGCCGCATTCGCCAGGCCTTCACCGCGCCCGAGGGCTATCGCATCGTGGCAGCGGACTACTCCCAGATCGAGCTGCGCATCATGGCCCACCTCTCCCAGGACCGGGGGCTGCTGGAGGCATTCTCCAAGGGCGAGGATATCCACCGCGCCACCGCCGCCGAGGTGTTCGGGGTTGAACTGGAGGCGGTCACCGCGGACCAGCGTCGCAGCGCCAAGGCGATCAACTTCGGCCTGATCTACGGCATGTCCGCCTTTGGCCTGGCCCGGCAACTGGGCATAGCGCGCAAGGATGCCGCCACCTACATCGACCACTATTTCGCCACCTACCCCGGGGTGCAGCGCTACATGGACAGCACCCGCGCCGCGGCGGCGGAAAAGGGCTACGTGGAGACCCTGCGGGGACGACGGCTCTACCTGCCGGAGATCAACGCGCGCAACGGCATGCGTCGCCAGGCCGCCGAGCGCACCGCGATCAACGCACCCATGCAGGGCACCGCGGCGGACATTATCAAGCAGGCGATGATTGAGGTGGACGCCTGGCTAGGCGAGGGCAGCGTGGACGCCCGCATGATCATGCAGGTCCACGACGAGCTGGTGTTTGAAGTGCGCGCCGAAGCGGTGGAGGACTTTAGTCGCGAAGTGAAACAGCGCATGGCCAGCGCCGCCGAGCTCGATGTCCCCCTGCTGGTGGAAGCGGGCGTGGGTGACAACTGGGAACAGGCTCACTGACCCGGCCACCCCTGTTCAATAGCTGAACAAATTTCAACCATTTTTTTACCTCCGGCTGGAACTCCCTTGCAGCCGGAGAGTCTTTATACTCGAGAGCCAAGTCATTCTCGACATCTGACGTGTACAGTGGGCTCTCTTGGAGAATTACGTTCCAACTTGGCCCTACCGATCGCTCCCCTTCCGATGATAGGGCCTTTTTTGAACATTCTTCTCTGGTAAGAAAACGCAGGCCCGACGGCATCGCCCATGCCGCCGGGCCTGTTATTTTCAGGGCCTGTCCGAATGCCCGCTAAAGCCAGAATCAGCCTTCCAGCAGCTGTTGCCAGGCCGCCCGGTAGTAGCGGCTGAACGCACAGTCCACCACATCCAATTCCACCGCCAGGGACGCCAGTTTGCTGCTGGCCTGCTTGGCCACCGAGCCTTCGCACTGCCGGGTCTTTTCGTAAGCCTGCCAGGCCAGCGGCGCCTGGGCTGCCAGCAACAGGGCGAGCACCAACAGGACACGGGTCATGACACAACCTCCGCGGTGTCATCAGGAACCCGCAGCCACTGGTCGAGACGCTGGCGCAGGGTGTCCACCCCCTGCTGCTTCAGGGCCGAAAAAGTCTGCACGCTGAGCAGTTCCCCCAGGGTCGGTTGCAGGGTCTTGCGCAGCTGCATCAGCGCGCTCTGGGCCGGTCCTTTTTTCAGCTTGTCGGCCTTGGTCAGGATGATGTGCAGGGGCATCTGCGAGCTGCCGCACCAGTCCACCATCATCTGGTCGAAAGGTTTCATGGGGTGGCGGATATCCATCACCAGCACCACCCCCCGCAGGCAGCGGCGCTTTTGCAGGTAGATATCCAGGTGCTTCTGCCAGTGCTGCTTCATCGCCACCGGCACTTTGGCGTAGCCGTAACCGGGCAGGTCCACCAGCCGGATCTCGGGCTCGCCCAGGTCGAAAAAGTTGATCAGCTGCGTCCGTCCGGGGGTCTTGGAGGTGCGGGCGAGCTTGCCATTGCCAGTCAGGGTGTTGATAGCGCTGGATTTGCCGGCGTTGGAGCGGCCGGCAAAGGCCACTTCGGCGCCCTCATCCGCGGGACACTGGTCAAAACGGCTAGCGCTGGTCAGGTAGCGGGCGCGGTTGTACTGAATCGGCTGAGAGATCATAGACTTTGGTTTGGCTTTGCTGCAGTGCAAGAAGGATTCGTTCCCGTTCGAGAACAGATTTGTGTATAATGCCGAAAATTTTGTCCGGGTGGTAGCGTGCGGTCTGCGTCCTTCGCTGCCGCCAGCCCCTCTCCGGACACTCCGCAGCATACGAATCGCGCTGACGCCGTCAGCGGCCAAACTTAAAATTTAAACTTTGGATTGGACTGGTCGATGAACAAACTACTGATTAGCCTGTTAGTTTCTTTGGGTATTGCTGGTTTCGCACACGCCGAGGGTGATGCAGAAGCGGGCCAGGCAAAAGCGGCTGTCTGCTTTGGCTGTCACGGCGCCGATGGCAACGCCACCACCCCGACTTTCCCCAAGCTGGCCGCTCAGCATGAGAACTACCTGGTCAAGCAGCTGAAAGAATTCAAAAGCGGCGACCGTCCCAGCGCCACGATGGCCGGCTTTGCCGCGGGCCTCTCCGAAGACGATATGGCCGACCTCGCCGCCTTCTTCGGCAGCCTGGAAGTCAAGCTGGGCGACACCAGCGACGCCCGTGGCCAGGAAATCTACGAAGCGGGCCTGGCTGATAAAGGCGTTGCCGCTTGCGGCGCCTGCCACGGCACCCAAGGCGAGGGCAATGCCCTGGCCGGCTTCCCCACCCTCAAGGGCCAGTACGCCACCTACGTTGAGGCCCAGCTGAAGGCCTTCCGCGACGGCGCCCGCGCCAACGATCCCAACGGCATGATGCGCGGCGTTGCCGCCAACATGAGCGACGCGGACATGAAGGCCGTCGCCACTTACGTTGAGGGGATGGGCAAGTAACCCCACCGCCTTACGCAAAAAAGCCTCCCTCGGGAGGCTTTTTTTATGGTTGCTACCCGCGGATCCGCCAGCCTTGCACGTCCGGGTGTCCACTGTCTGCTGTGGGCTTCTCTACGGGCTCCCCCGTAACTTCCGTTCCAGCTGGATCAGCTGCGGGTCATTCGGACGAACCGCGCGCAACCGCGAAACCGCGTCCAGGGCCTGGGCCACATCCCCGCTTCCCAGGTGCAGGTAAACAGCCACATCCAACAAATCGGCAGAGTTCGGGGCCCGCGCCAGTCCCTCCTCGATAGCCGCTACAGCCTCGTCCTTGCGTCCGACACGGTCCAGCAACAGCGCACGGTTGTAGTAGGTGCGCACGTGGCCGGGGCGCCATACGCTGGCTTTCTCCAGCCAGTGCAGCGCCGCGGCAGCATCGCCCTGTTCCACCTGCACCAGCGCCAGCAGGTAGGCCAGGTGTCCCCGGTCAGCCGGCGGCGCCTCAGAAAGGCTGACCCCCTCCTGCAGCACCTGCTGAGCGCGATCAACCTCCCCCCGCTGGCTGAACAACGTCGCCAGGTTGCTTCTCGCCGGCAGAAAGTATGGATCCATGCCCAGTGCCGCTTGATAGTGCTCAATCGCGTCGTCTTCCCGACCGCTGCGCCCGAGCACCACGGCCAGGTTGAGCCGGTTACCCGGTAGGTCGGCGCTCTCGTACAGCCGACGCTCGTAGTCGGCCATCGCCTCGACATAGGCCCCGCGCCTTGTCTTAGGTAACGCTTGCAGCGGGATCCCGGCCAGCGCTTTCAAGGCCTCATCCCGAACGGCAAGCCGGGGGTCATCCAGCAGGGGCAGCAGGTGCTCGAGCTGAAGTTGCAGGGGCGCTTCGGCGAAAGCCGGCGCACTGCTGGCCCGCACCAGGGCCGACCCGCTGTCGAGGGCAGACGCCAGGATAGGCAATCCCTGCGCGCCAAAAGACCTCAGCTCACTGACCGCGGTCGCCCTGACGATCTCGGGCACGCTGTCATCCCCGATCAGCTTAATCAGTGCACTCGGCGCCGATGGATCACCCTGTCGGGCGGCGGCCAGGACTTCACCGTGGTGCGGCGCCCTTGGCCGCTCACCGAACCACTTCGTAATGCTTTGCGCCGCCTCCCGGGGGCTCATCCCTTCATGGCAACGGGTGCAGGCATCCGGGCTCTGGGTCTGCTCAGCGAGATCCGGGCGTGGCACGCGAAGACTGTGGTCGCGGCGCGGATCCACCACCATGTAGGTGGTGGCGGGCATATGGCAATTGACGCACCGTGCTCCCTCGCTGCCCGGCGCATGATGGTGGTGTCCGGGTCCGTCATAATCGGCAGGCTTGAGGGATGAAAAACGCACCGGCGGTGAAAGATTGTGGCACTGCGTGCACAGCTCATTCCCCGTCACGCGCAGCTTATTGGTGTGAGGGTCATGGCAGTCGGTGCAGCTGACCCCTGCCTGATGCATGCGGCTCTGTACAAAGGAGCCGTACACATAGACCTCCCCCTGGATCTGACCGTCGGCGTGGTACATTCCCTGCTTCAACAAGGCGGGCAAGACGCTGTCCAGCAGGGGCGCTCCCGGCTGCGGTCCTACTCCAAGGGTCTGCCGGCGGCTGTGGCAGCGGGCGCACTGCTCGACCAACTGAGGGCCCGACAGCGATGACAAATTAACCGCGAGGCCATTATTCGGCGTTATCGCGCTATCCCCATCGGCGGCTTTCGCCTGCTGCGCAGCCCAATCTATGTGACCCTGGCCGGGCCCGTGACAACTCTGGCACCCCACGTTCAGCTCGTGCCAGGTGGTTGCAAAGGTGTCCGTGGTCGCATCGTAGTGCCTTTGCAGGTTGGTCGAGTGACAATCGGCACACATCGCATTCCAGTTCTGGTAGCGCCCGCGCCAATGCAAGGCATCGTCCGGCGTGAACGCCTGGCCCGGGTAGAGGGAGAACCAGCGCTGCCCCCCTTCCGCCTTCGAGCGCGCATCCCACGCAATGGTAAGGCTTTGCAACCGCCCCCCGGGCAGCTCAACCAGGTACTGCTGCAGCGGGTAAAAGCCGAAGGTATAGGCGATCTCGTAGCTCTGCGCTGGTTCCTCCGGCCCTTCCAAGGTAGCCACAAACCGCTCCCCGTCACGGCCAAAGACGGCCTTGACCGGCCCGTCTTCAAAGCGGGCACCGGCAAAATTGCCGAGCACATTACCCGCGGTTGCTTCACGCATCGCCCAACCGTGATCCGAATCCTGCCACGCCTCGTGCTGGGCCGCGTGGCAGCCGGCGCAACTCCCTTCTGGCGCATAGCCCATGGCCTCGGTTGCCATTTGCGGTGGCTCGATGCCAAACGCCCTGGCGATGAGCAGCACCGACAGGAGGAGTACTTTTTTTACTTGCCCCCAGAATGGCCCTAATCCTGGGTGCGCGGTATTGGGTTGGCCGGAAGGTGGCGCCACCCCTCTCGTAACTCCCCTAAAGACACGGCACGATTTAAGCGGCGACAACGGTTGAAGAAAGCTCACTCGGCCCTCGGACTTGATAGGAAACATCGGAAAATCGTGGCTGGCCTCAACCCCTTGAGCTCCCGGGACAAAGGAATGACGGCCAGACAAGCGCTCAAAGAGGATGGCTTTAATTTTATTTGCATTCAGATAGTTAAGCAGATGGATCGAAAAAGAGCAGGGAGCGCATCAAGAAAAAATAGCACTTGCCTGCAAGCCAGGCTCGGGCCACCCGAATAGCCTCCCACCAGAACGATGGGCGGCGAAAATTTTGCTCGGTTAAAAAACTAAAAAGCCCGGGGTTACCGGGCTTTTTAGTTTTGCTTGTGGATGCGAATTCGAGAAATCGTTTCCTCTGACTTCCCCTACTCGACGGTCACCGATTTGGCTAGGTTGCGGGGCTGGTCCACGTCGGTGCCTTTGAGCACCGCCACGTGGTAGGAGAGCAGCTGCAGGGGAATCGTGTAGAGGATCGGCTCCAGCACCCGGTGGGTGTGGGGCAGATCCAGCTTGTAGAATCCGTTACCGCTTTCCATCTGCGCCTTGGCGTCGGCAAAGACGTAAAGCTCGCCACCACGGGCCTGCACCTCCTGCATGTTGGCCTTGAGCTTCTCCAGCAGGTTGTTGTGTGGCGCCACCACGATCACCGGCATTTCCTTATCCACCAGCGCCAGCGGGCCGTGCTTAAGCTCCCCGGCGGGATAGGCCTCGGCGTGAATGTAGGAGATCTCCTTGAGCTTGAGCGCCCCCTCCATGGCCACCGGGTACATGGCCCCGCGCCCCAGGAACAGACTGTGATGCTTTTCCGCAAAGCGCTGGGAGAGGGTCTGAATCGCCTCGTCCATGCCCAGCACCTGCTCCAGCAGTGCCGACAGGCCGTGAAGTTCGCGCACCAGCTCCGCTTCAAGCTCCGGCGCCAGGCCGTGGCGGCGACCCAGGGCCAGGGTGGTGAGCAGCAGGGCCACCAGCTGGCTGGTAAAGGCCTTGGTGGAGGCGACCCCGATCTCGGGACCGGCGTTGGTCATCAAGGCCAGGTCCGACTCGCGCACCAGGGAGCTTCCGGGCACGTTACAGATGGTCAGGCAGGCCAGAAACCCGTTCTGCTTGGCCTCGCGCAGGGCGGCAAGGGTATCGGCGGTCTCACCGGACTGGGAGATGGTGAGGAAAAGGCTGTTGGGCAGCGCCACCGGCTTGCGATAGCGGTATTCACTGGCCACCTCCACCTGGCAGGGAATACCCACCAGCTCCTCGATCCAGTACTTGGCCACCATGCCGGCGTGGTAGCTGGTACCGCAGGCAATGATCTGCACCGCCTGGACACGGTCGAAGATCGCTTCGGCGCCGGCTCCGAAGGCCGCTTCAAATACCCGCTCGCGGCCGATGCGCCCTTCCAGTACGGCGTTGACCACCGCCGGCTGCTCGTAGATCTCCTTGAGCATGTAGTGACGGTACTCGCCCTTATCGGCGGCGTCGTGGCCGTGCTCGAAACGCTGCACGCTGTGGCTAACCGGCTGACCGTTCCGGTCAAATACCTGCACCTGCTCGCGCTCCACCTCGGCCAGCTCGCCCTCGTCCAGGTAGATGAACTGGTCGGTCACCTGCAGCAGGGCCAGGGGGTCAGAGGCGATAAAGTTCTCACCAATTCCGACACCGATCACCAGGGGACTGCCCATGCGAGCCGCCATCAACCGCTCTGGGTTCTCCCGGTCGAGGATCGCCAGCGCATAGGCCCCGTCCAATTGAGCAATGGTATCGCGCACCGCCTGAGGAAAGCTTTGCCCTTCCTCCAGCTTCTCGTAGACGAGGTGAGCGATCACTTCGGTGTCGGTGTCCGAGGCAAATCGCACCCCTTTAGCCTCCAGCGCTCGGCGCAGGGGTTCAAAATTCTCGATGATGCCGTTGTGCACCACCGCCACCCGCCCGCTGGCCAGGTGAGGGTGGGCATTACGTTCTTCGGGTTTTCCGTGGGTGGCCCAACGGGTGTGAGCGATCCCCAGGGTACCGTTCAGGGGCGCGGCCTCCAGCGCCGCGGCCAGCTCCGCCACTTTACCCGAACGGCGGGTGCAGCCCAGCTGCCCGGTGCCGTTGTCCAGTACCGCCATCCCGGCCGAATCGTACCCCCGGTACTCGAGGCGACGCAGCCCCTCCAACAAAATGGCGGCCACATTCCTTTGCGCGATGGCGCCCACGATTCCACACATAAACTCTTGCCTCGCTTACTGTTGCTTTTTGGGCCGCTGCCACTGGGCCAGGGAAACCTGCCGGCCCCGTGCGACCCCGAGAGCACCGTCGGCCACCGCCTTGGTGATGGTGGAACCCGCCGCGGTGGTAGCCCCCTTGCCGACCCGCACCGGCGCCACCAGGGAGGTGTTGGAGCCGATGAAGGCGCCGTCGTCGATCTCGGTCTTGTGCTTGTTGACCCCGTCGTAGTTGCAGGTGATGGTGCCGGCACCCACGTTGACCTCGCGGCCAAGGTCAGCATCCCCCACGTAGCTCAGGTGGTTGATCTTGGAACCCTCGCCAACTTTCGCTTTCTTGGTCTCAACGAAATTCCCTACCTTGGCCCCGCGAGCCAGTTCGGTGCCGGGACGCAGGCGGGCGAAGGGGCCCACGTCGCAGCCCTCGGCGACGCTGGCGCCATCCAGCAGGGAGTGGGACTTGATTACCGTCCCCGGGGCGATTTCGGAGTCTCGGATCACACAATTGGCACCGATCTCCACGCCGTCACCGATCCGCACCCGTCCCTCGAGAATCACGTTCACATCCAGGGTGACGTCCTGGCCGATGTGGATGTCGCCCCGGAAGTCGACCCGGGCCGGATCCATCAGGGTGACCCCCTCGGTCATCCAGTGCTCGGCCTGCTGTTGCTGGTACCAGCGCTCAAGCGCCGCCAGCTGCAGACGGTTGTTGACCCCCTGCACCTCCTGCTCGGCGCCGGGCTGCACCGCATCGATGGTGTGCCGGGCAGCGGCGGCCATGGCGATGATGTCGGTCAGGTAGTACTCGCCCTGGGCGTTATCGGCCGAGAGCGCCGGCAGCCACTGCTTGAGCCAGGCCGCGGGCAGGGCCAGGATGCCGGTATTGATCTCGGCAATGGCCAGCTCCGCCTCGCTGGCATCCTTGTGCTCGACGATAGCCACCACTTGGTGATCGTGGTCGCGGACGATGCGTCCGTAGCCGGTCGGATCCTCCAGGGTCACGGTGAGCAGTCCCAGGCGCTGCGCGTCGGCCAGAGAAACCAACTGCTGCAGGGTGGCGAGGGTGGTCAGGGGAACGTCGCCATAGAGCACCAGCACCGTGCTGTTGGGGTCGACCTGGGGCATCGCCTGGTCCACCGCGTGACCGGTTCCCAACTGCTCGGTCTGCTCCACGATATTGATTGCATCGGCATCTTTCCGTCCGGCCAAGTAACCGCGCAACTGGTCGCTGCCATGGCCCACCACCAGGTGCATGTGTGCGGGTTTGAGGGCGGCGGCGGTATCCAGAACGTGGCCCACCATGGGCTTTCCGGCCAGGGGGTGCAGCACCTTGGGCAACTGTGATTTCATCCGTGTTCCCTGGCCGGCGGCCAGGATGATCACTTCCAGGGACATAGAAAAGATCCTTTGAACTCAACTCGGCAGTGATTGTGACGCGCTTGGCATACTCAGACAAACGCCGCCCGCTTTAAAATAGCATTCGCCCCGGCGACGGGCGCTCCGGAACGAAAAAAGGCGGCCTTGTGGGCCGCCTTTTTAGCAAATTGGAGACCAAAGGTCCCGTTATTTGCCCATTTTCTTACGAATGGCGCGCAGGGTACGCAGCTGGGCGGAGGCTTCCGCCAGTTGCGTGCTGGCCAGGGAGTACTCGAACTCGGCGTTCTGGTTCTTGAGCGCCTGCTCGGCCTGCTTCTTGGCCTCTTCGGCCGCCGCTTCGTCCATGTCGTGGGCCCGCAGCGCGGTGTCCGCCATGATGGTGACCTTGTGAGGCTGAACCTCGAGGAAACCACCGGAGACGTAGAACACCTCTTCGGCGCCGCCCTGCTTTTTCAGCTCGACCGGACCGGGCTTGATCTCTGTCAGCAGCGGGGCGTGACCGGGGGTGATACCCACGTCGCCCAGGCTGCCGGTCAGAGATACGAACTCGATCAGACCGGAGAACACTTCGTTCTCGGCGCTGACGATATCGCAGTGAACAGTCATAGCCATGTTTAGTTGCCTCTTTGGGGTGAAGTGAGGGCCAGGGCCCTCACCACAGGTGGAAGTCGCTCAGAGATTACATCTCTTTGGCTTTTTCCACCGCCTCTTCGATGCCACCAACCATGTAGAATGCCTGCTCGGGCATGTCGTCGTAGTCGCCGGCCAGGATACCCTTGAAGCTGGCAATGGTGTCCTTCAGGGGCACATACTTACCGGGAGAACCGGTGAAGACCTCGGCCACGAAGAAGGGCTGGGACAGGAAGCGCTGGATCTTACGCGCCCGGGATACGGTCAGCTTGTCCTCTTCGGACAGTTCGTCCATACCCAGGATGGCGATGATGTCCTTCAGCTCCTTGTAACGCTGCAGGGTGCCCTGAACGTTACGGGCCACATCGTAGTGCTCCTGACCGATCACCAGCGGATCCAGCTGACGGGAGGTGGAGTCCAGCGGGTCTACAGCCGGGTAGATACCCAGAGACGCGATGTCACGGGACAGTACCACGGTCGCATCCAGGTGCGAGAAGGTGGTTGCCGGAGACGGGTCGGTCAAGTCGTCCGCCGGTACGTATACCGCCTGGATAGACGTGATAGAACCGGTCTTGGTGGAGGTGATCCGCTCCTGCAGTACACCCATCTCTTCAGCCAGAGTGGGTTGGTAACCTACCGCTGAGGGCATACGGCCCAGCAGTGCAGATACCTCGGTACCGGCCAGGGTGTAACGGTAGATGTTGTCGACGAACAGCAGTACGTCGCGGCCTTCGTCACGGAACTTCTCTGCCATGGTCAGGCCGGTCAGGGCCACACGCAGACGGTTTCCGGGGGGCTCGTTCATCTGGCCGTAAACCAGGGATACCTTGTCCAGTACGTTGGAGTCCTTCATCTCGTGATAGAAGTCGTTACCTTCACGAGTCCGCTCACCCACACCGGCAAATACTGAGTAACCGCTGTGCTCGATGGCGATGTTACGGATCAGCTCCATCATGTTTACGGTCTTGCCTACACCGGCGCCACCGAACAGGCCGACCTTACCGCCCTTGGCGAAAGGACAAACCAGGTCGATTACCTTGATGCCGGTTTCCAGCAGTTCGTTGGACGCGGCCTGCTCCTCGTAAGAGGGCGCCTTGCGGTGGATGGGCAGGCGCTCCTGCTCACCGATGGGGCCCGCCTCGTCGATGGGGTTGCCCAGTACGTCCATGATCCGGCCCAGAGTTTCCTTACCAACGGGTACGGAAACCGGTGCGCCGGTGTTGCTTACTTCCAGGCCACGCTTGAGACCTTCGGTCTGGCCCATGGCGATGGCGCGAACGACGCCGTCGCCCAGCTGCTGCTGGACTTCGAGGGTCAGGTCGCTTGAGTTTACCGTCAGCGCGTCATATACCTTGGGTACATCTTCGCGCGGAAACTCAACGTCGATAACGGCACCGATGATTTGTACGATACGTCCGCTACTCATGTTTGTTTCCTCTTAAACCTTTTTCACCTGTTAAACAGCTGCCGCGCCACTCACGATCTCGGAGATCTCTTGAGTGATCGCAGCCTGACGCGCCTTGTTGTAAACCATCTGCAGATCGTCGATGAGGTTGCCGGCGTTATCGGTGGCGTTCTTCATCGCGATCATTCGCGCAGCCTGTTCACAGGCGTTGTTTTCAACCACGGCCTGGTAGACCAGTGACTCGATGTAGCGAGTCAGCAGACCATCCAGGAGCTCCTTGGCGTCGGGCTCGTAGATGTAGTCCCAGTGGTGGCTGAGGCTGTCGTCGTCTTCTTCCGCCTTCAGGGGCAGGAGCTGTTCAACGACCGGCTGTTGGGTCATCGTGTTAACGAAGTTGTTGTATACGATGTTCAACTGGTCCAGCTTGCCTTCACCGTACGCGTCCAGCATGACCTTGACGCTGCCGATGAGGCTGCTGATCTCCGGGGCGTCGCCCAGGCCGGAGGTGGCCGCAACCACGTTCCCGCCGTAGCTGCGGAAGAAACCGCCCGCCTTGGAGCCGATGGCGCAGATGTCGATCTCGACATTCTTCTCGTGCCACTCGGACATGGACTTGACCATGGCCTTGAACCCGTTGATGTTCAGGCCACCGCAGAGTCCACGGTCAGTTGATACAACGATATAGCCAACCCGCTTCACGTCCCGCTCTTGCAGGTACAGGTGCTTGTATTCGGGATTCGATTTCGCCAGATGTGCGATCACACCGCGCATGCGGTCCGCGTAAGGGCGGCTCGCCTGCATGCGGTCCTGAGCCTTGCGCATCTTCGACGCAGCCACCATTTCCATGGCGCTGGTGATCTTACGCGTGCTCTGGATACTCGCAATCTGGGTCTTGATCTCTTTTCCGACTGCCATATCTCTTTGCCTTTATATACGTTGAAGTTCTACCCGCGGGTAAAGCGGGGGCCTGAGCCCCCGGCCAATTACCAGGTCTGGGTGCTCTTGAACTTCTCGATACCGGCCTTGAACTCGGCAGCAATATCGTCGTTATAATCGCCGGACTCGTCGACCTTCTTGACTAGGTCAGCGTGCTCGGAGGCGAAGTAGGCCAGCAGTGCGGCTTCGAAATCCTGAATCTTGTTCAGTTCGACATCCTCGAGGTAACCCTCGTTGGCCGCGTACAGGACCAGACCCATTTCAGCCAGGCTCATGGGCGAGTACTGCTTCTGCTTCATCAGCTCGGTGACGCGCTCACCGTGCTCAAGCTGCTTGCGGGTCGCCTCGTCCAGGTCAGATGCAAACTGGGAGAAGGCCGCCAGCTCGCGGTACTGGGCCAGGGCCAGACGGATACCACCGCCCAGCTTCTTGATCACCTTGGTCTGGGCCGCACCACCGACTCGGGATACGGAGATACCGGCGTTCATCGCAGGACGGATACCGGCGTTGAACAGGTCGGTCTCAAGGAAGATCTGACCGTCGGTGATGGAGATTACGTTGGTCGGTACGAACGCAGATACGTCACCACCCTGGGTCTCGATGATCGGCAGAGCGGTCAGAGAACCGGTCTTGCCCTTCACCTTGCCCTCGGTCTCCTTCTCGACGTACTCCTCGGATACCCGTGCCGCACGCTCCAGCAGACGGCTGTGGAGGTAGAACACGTCACCGGGGTAGGCCTCACGTCCCGGGGGACGCTTGAGCAGCAGGGAGATCTGACGGTAGGCCCAGGCCTGCTTGGTCAGGTCATCGTAGACGATCAGGGCGTCTTCACCGCTGTCACGGAAGTATTCGCCCATGGTGCAGCCGGCGTAGGCGGCCAGGAACTGCATGGCGGCGGAGTCGGAAGCGCCGGCCGCAACTACGATGGTGTGCTCCAGAGCGCCGTGCTCTTCGAGCTTGCGCACCACGTTGGCGATAGTGGACTGCTTCTGGCCGATGGCCACGTAGACACACTTAACGCCAGTGCCTTTCTGGTTGATGATGGCGTCAACAGCCACGGCGGTCTTACCGGTCTGACGGTCGCCGATGATCAGCTCACGCTGACCACGACCGATCGGCACCATGGAGTCGATGGCCTTGTAACCGGTCTGGACCGGCTGGTCGACCGACTTACGCCAGATAACGCCCGGCGCCACTTTCTCGATGGCGTCGGTCTGCTTGGCGTCGATGGGGCCCTTACCGTCGATGGGGTTACCCAGGGCGTCAACGACGCGACCCAGGAGTTCCTCACCCACCGGTACTTCCAGGATGCGGCCGGTACAACGGGCGGTCATCCCTTCTTTCAGGCCCAGGTAGTCACCCAGGACAACGATACCGACGGAGTCCTGCTCCAGGTTCAGGGCCATACCGTAGATGCTGCCGGGGAATTCAACCATCTCCCCGTACATGACGTCGGCCAGGCCGTGGACACGAACGATGCCGTCAGACACGCTGACGACGGTACCCTCGTTCTGGGCTTGAGAAGACACATCGAATTTCTCGATGCGCTTCTTGATAATTTCGCTGATCTCAGATGGATTCAGTTGCTGCATGCTTTAATCCCTCTCGCTCAGGAGTTCATGGCTTCGGCCAGCTTCTGCAGCTTGCCGCGCACCGAACCGTCGATTACCAGGTCCTCGGTACGAACCACCACACCGCCGATCAGGGCCTGGTCTACCTCGGCACTGATCTCTACTTCACGGTCCAGCTTCTTACCAATAGCCTGAGCTAGCTTGGTCTGTTGCTCTTTAGTCAGTTTGAACGCAGAGGTCACTTGGATCTGAACGCTCTTTTGCTGCTCGGCCTTGAGCCGATCGAACAACACAGAAATTTCAGGTAGTACGGGCAGGCGCTTGTTCTCGGCCAGAAGGTTGATAAAGTTCCGGCCCTGCTCGTCCAGCTTCTCCGCACAGATGTCCAGGACCAAGCCGGCCTTTTCCGCGGCGGCAAGCCCCGGGTTGGCCAGCAGTTGGGCGACCTGTTCATCCTGGGTTGCTTGAGCTGCCAGGGAGAGCATCTCTGACCACTTGTCCAAAGCCTTCTGCTCAAGGGCAGTTTGAAACGCAGCTTTCGTATAGGGTCGAGCGACTGTGCTTAATTCAGCCATCGTTCACCTCTCCAGTTGCTCAAAGCTCCGCTGCAAGCTTGTCGACAAGTTCTGCACTGGCCTTGCTGTCTACCGATTTACCCAGGATCTTCTCCGCACCGGCGACCGCCAGAACGGCGACCTGGGCCCGCAGGGCCTCTTTGGCACGGTTTACTTCCTGCTCGATTTCAGCCTTGGCAGCTTCTTTCAGGCGGTTGCCCTCTTCGATCGCTTGCTCTTTGGCGTCGTCGACAATCTGGTTAGCACGCTTGTTGGCCTGCTCGATAATGGCCGCAGCCTCTTCCTTGCCTTCACGCAGTGCCTGGGTGGCCTTTTCTTTGGCCAGCTCCAGGTCACGTGAGGCGCGGTCTGCCGCGTCCAAACCTTCGGCAATCTTCTTCTGGCGCTCGCGCAGGGCCCCGGTCAGGGGGGGCCATACGAACTTCATGCAGAACCAGACGAAGAAGAAAAACGCGATGGCTTGGCCGATGATGGTTGCATTGATATTCACACCAACACCTCTTCTCGTTTATGTGAGTTGAAAAGTATCGGCTTAGCCTGCAGCAACCACGAACATGATGTACATACCGATACCAACGCCGATCATGGGGATCGCGTCAACCAGACCCATAACGATGAAGAATTGAGTACGCAGCATGGGGATCAGCTCAGGCTGACGGGCGCCGCCTTCCAGGAACTTACCACCAAGAATACCGATACCGATTGCAGCACCAGTTGCACCCAGACCCATTACCAGAGCACCAGCCAGGTATAGCAGAGCAGCTTCCATTGTTTTCTCCTATTAAGAGTTAAGTTTTGAAAGTTAAAGGTTTAGTTAGTTTGAACGCTTAGTGCGACTCGTGAGCCATGCTCAGGTACACGATGGTCAGCACCATGAAGATGAACGCCTGCAGCGTAATCACCAGAATGTGGAAGATCGCCCAGGGTACGGACAACACCCACTGAATCCAGAACGGTAGCAACGCGATCAGGATAAAGATCATTTCACCGGCATACATGTTGCCGAACAGTCGCAGGCCGAGGGAGACCGGCTTGGCCAGCAGGTTAACCCCTTCCAGGAAGAGGTTGGCGGGCAGCGCCCACTTGCCCAGCGGCTGCAGGGTCAGCTCACCGATAAACTCTTTGGGACCCTTGACCGACAGGCTGTAGTAGATGATCAGCGCGAACACGCTCAGGGACATGCCCATGGTGGCGTTGACGTCGGTGGAAGGCACGATTTTCAGGTAGGGCACGCCCATCTGCTGGGCCAGGTAGGGAATCCAGTCAACCGGGATCAGGTCCATCAGGTTCATCAGGAAAACCCAGACGAAAATGGTCAGGGCCAGGGGCGCGACCACCTGGTTGCGGCTGTGGAAGGAGGATTTAACCTGCTCGTCAACAAACTCGACGATCCACTCGCAGAAGTTCTGCAGGTTACCGGGCACACCGGTGGTGGCCTTGGTTGCCGCTTTCTTGAACAGCCAGATAAACAGCATGCCCAAGCCTACGGAGAACAACATGGTATCCAGGTTGATCGCCCAGAAGCCCATCGTTGCCGCTTCGTTGCCATGCGCAATGGTCCAGGTACCGCCCTCACCGACCACCTCGCCGTTATAACGGACAAAGCCCTCGGGCAGCTTGCCGAAGGTGAGGTTGGTCAGGTGGTGGATAATATACCCGGAAGTCGTGAGTCCGCCTTCTGCAGCCATGATTTCCTCTCAGTCAATTATCTTAAAAATTGTTGATTCTGTATTACCGGCGCAGCCCATGCGATCACTTGCATCAATATAAAAACGCCAAATAGGGAAAAGGGCTCAACCGGCTCGACCAGGGTAAAGACGGTGCCGAACAGCACCATGGTCAGGGCCATTTTCCATATTTCGCTTTTATACAGATCCCGCAGGGTCTGACGAACGTTGTCTGAGTGGCGAGCGGTCAGAACCTGTTTCGCCTGGTAGAGGTTAGGCAGCAGATAAATCAATCCACCCAACAGTGCCGAGTACCCCGGAACGGCCCCTTTCAGTACCGCGATGGCGGCGCTGATGGACAGCGTCAGCAGAACCTGGACAGCCAGAATCCGCTGAATCAAACGCGCCTGCCTGCGGGTCGTTTTGCCTCTGAACTGGGGCTTTAGATTCGATCCCACGCGCGCGTTCCGAGCAGTAAACTTCACGGTTCGGAGCCCCAAGGCCCCCCTCAACCGACCAGCGATTATAGGGAGTTCGCCTTGGCACATCAACTTAAAACTGGCTTTTAGCACTAAGGTCGTAACCCCGCAAACCGGGGCTTTCGCCACGGCTCATGCGGGATTGACGCGGGGTCAACAGGACTACTGGATGCGGCCCAGAATGGCCTCAAGCTCGGCCAGGGACTGGTACTGGATGGTGAGGCGCCCGTCGCCCTTTTCCCCGGCGTTGATCTTCACCTTGAGGCCCAGGCTGGAGGCCAGTCGCTCTTCCAACGCCGCCAGGGCTGGATCGGGCTCGGGTCTGGCCGGCTTGGTCTTGCCGGCCTGGACTTTCTTGACCAGCTCCTCGGTCTGGCGCACGGAAAGCCCCTTGCCCACCACCTCCTTGGCGGTGGTGACCTGCTTGTCGTGATCGTTAAGCGCCAGCAGGGCGCGGGCATGACCCATCTCCAGGTCGCCGTACTCCAGCATCCGCTTGACCTCGGGGGTCAGTTTGATCAGCCGCAGCAGGTTGGTCACGGTGGTGCGGGACTTACCCACCGCTTCGGCGACTTTCTGCTGGGTCAGCTCAAACTCGTCCATCAGCCGCTGCAGGGCCGTGGCCTCCTCGATGGGATTCAGGTCCTCGCGCTGAATGTTCTCGATCAGGGCCATGGCGATGGCGGCCTCGTCCGGCACCTCGCGCACGGTCACGGGGATTTCGGTGAGTCCGGCCAGCTGGGCCGCCCGCCAACGCCGTTCACCGGCGATGATCTCGTAGCGCCCCATATCCACCGGCCTGACCACGATGGGCTGGATCACCCCCTGAGCGCGGATGGAATTGGCCAGCTCCTCCAGGGCGTCCGGGTCCATGTCCCGGCGCGGCTGGTAGATGCCCCGCTGGATCTTGTCCACGGCCATATGCCGAAGCGCCTCTTCGCCACCGGACGCCGCCAGCTCCACCGGGCTGTCCTCGACACCGGTACTGCCCAAAAGCGCATCCAGACCACGACCAAGACCACGTTTTTTGACCATTTCTCAGGGTTTCCGTATCAGACAGTTTCAGCTTGGACAGTCGCCGCATCACAGCGCCGGTTAACTTCGCCGGCCAGGGCGAGGTAGGCCACCGCACCGCGGGAATAACGGTCGTACTGGACCGCCGGCAGACCGTGGCTGGGGGCTTCGGCCAGGCGCACGTTACGGGGGATGACGGTGCGGTAGACCTTGTCGCCAAAGTGCTCGAGCAGCTGGCTGGAGACATCCCGGGTCAAGCCGTTGCGCGGATCGAACATAGTGCGCAGGATGCCCTCGATCTTCAGCTGCGGGTTCAGCGCCCGGCGGATTTTCTCGATGGTGCCCATGAGCGCCGAGATCCCTTCAAGGGCGTAGTATTCGCACTGCATGGGAATGATCACACCGTTGGCGGCCACCAGAGCGTTAACGGTGAGCATGTTCAGCGAGGGGGGACTGTCGATAAGAACGTAGTCGTACTTTTCCTGGGCCAGGTTAAGGGACTGCTTGAGGCGAAACTCCTTACGCTTGACCGGAATCAGCTCCACTTCAGCGGCGGTGAGGTCTCCGTTGGCAGGAAGAAGGTCAAAACCGCCGCTGGTGTCGCTGCGGATCGCCTCGTTGATATCGACCCGCCCCGTGAGGACGTCGTAAACGGAGAGTTCCAGATCACTCTTGTCGACGCCGGCACCCATGGTGGCATTGCCCTGGGGATCCAGGTCCACCAGCAGCACCCGGCGCTTGGTCGCCGCCAGCGACGCGGCCAGATTAACGCAGGATGTGGTTTTACCCACCCCGCCTTTCTGGTTAGTCACAGCCAGTATATGAACCACCGCGGATATCTCCTCCTCGCTCGGGGTCAGACTCAAGAGCGCTGCAGCAACAGCAGGTGCCGTTCGCCATCGCAACCGGGCACCTGCAGACGATGACTCTCGCGCAACGCGAAGCCGGACGGCAGTTGGGCCAGCTCAGCCTCGGGGTAAAGTCCTTTCATGGCCATAAAGACACCGTCCTCATGGCAGAGATCGCCAACCCAGGTGAGCATGTCGGCCAGGGAGGCAAACGCACGGGAGATAACAGCATCGAAACCGCCCGGGGCTTCGTAACGCTCCACGCGGCCATGGTAAATCTCGATATTCTGCAGTCCCAGCTCCAGCTTTACCTGCTGCAAAAAGCGGGTTTTTTTGCCGTTGCTGTCCATCAACACCAGGGCCTTGTCCGGATAGACGATGGCCAGGGGAATGCCTGGCAGGCCGGGGCCTGTTCCGACATCGGCAATGCGCGTGCCCTGCACGTAGGGGACGACGCTGAGGCTGTCCAGCAGATGGCGCTCGATCATCTGCATGGGCTCACGCACCGCCGTCAGGTTATAGGCCTGGTTCCATTTGTGCAATAGGGCCAGGTAGCGCAGTAATTGCGCCACCTGGGTATCGCTGAGCGCCAGCTGCAGTGTCTCAAGCCCCTGTCTCAGGCGCGACTCCCAACGGGGATCCACTCAGCTACCCTCCGCCCGCGGCGCGAGCTTGTTGAGTTTCTTGAGATGGATCAGCAGCAACGATACCGCGGCGGGGGTCACCCCCTGGATCCGGGCGGCTGCGCCCAGGGTCTCCGGCCGCGCCTGGGCCAACTTCTGACGGATCTCATTGGAGAGCCCGTCGATCCGCTCGTAGTCCAGGGTATCGGGTAGGGCGGTGCCCTCCTGCCGGCGCAGACGCTCGATCTCCTCGGACTGACGGTTGATGTAGCCGGCGTACTTGGCCTGGATCTCCACCTGTTCGGCCACCCGTTCATCCACCGCTGCAGCAGCGTCGATGGCGGCCAGGTCCCGGTAGCCAAGTTCCGGCCGCTTGAGCAGGTCAAGCAGGTTGTACTCACGCCCCAGGGGTGCTTTCAGCCGGGGCGCCAGGGCCTCCGCTTCCGGACTCTGGGGCTGCACCCAGCGTTGCTTAAGGCGCAGAGTCTCGTGCTCAATCGCCTCACGCTTTTCACCAAAGGCCCGCCAACGTTCTTCTCCCACCAACCCGAGTTCATACCCCTTTTCGGTCAGGCGCATATCGGCATTGTCCTCGCGCAGTATCAGCCGGTACTCGGCGCGGCTGGTAAACATGCGGTAAGGCTCTGAGGTGCCGAGAGTAATCAGGTCATCCACCATCACCCCGATATAGGCTTCGTCGCGACGCGGGCACCAGGGCTCACGCCCCTGCGCGGCCAGGGCGGCGTTAAGGCCGGCCAGCAGCCCCTGGGCCGCGGCCTCTTCGTAACCGGTGGTGCCATTGATCTGGCCTGCGAAATACAGCCCCGGTACGACTTTACTCTCCAGGCTGTGCTTGAGATCCTGAGGATTGAAGTAATCGTATTCGATCGCGTACCCAGGGCGGGTGATGTGGGCGTTCTCAAAGCCCTTCATGGAGCGCACCAGCTCCAGCTGCACGTCAAAAGGCAGACTGGTGGAGATGCCGTTGGGGTAGAGCTCCTGGCTGTTGAGTCCCTCGGGTTCGACAAAGATCTGGTGCGACTGCTTGTCGGCAAAGCGCACAATCTTATCTTCGATGGACGGACAGTAGCGGGGCCCAACGCCGCCGATCACCCCGGTGTAGAGCGGTGAGCGATCCATGCCGCCGCGAATGATGTCATGGGTGCGCTCATTGGTATGGGTGATGTAGCAACTGATCTGCCGGGGATGCTCATCAACGCTGCCAAGGTAGGACATCACCGGCAGCGGCGTGTCGCCGGGCTGCTCCTCGAGCACCGAAAAGTCGACGCTGCGGGCATCTATCCGCGGCGGCGTACCGGTTTTCAGGCGATCAATGCGCAGCGCGGTTTCCCGTAACCGCCGTGCCAGCGTGGAAGAGGGCGGGTCGCCTGCACGACCGCCCGCATGATTCTCCAGTCCGATATGGATGATTCCGCCGAGAAAGGTACCGGTGGTCAGTACCACGCAGGGCGCATGAAAGCGCAGTCCCATCTGGGTCACGACCCCGGTAACCCGCTCGCCCTCCATGATCAGGTCGTCCACCGTTTGCTGAAACAGCTCCAGGTTGGGCTGGGATTCCAGGATTGCACGGCACGCCTGGCGGTAGAGCTGGCGGTCAGCCTGTGCACGGGTGGCACGTACCGCTGGCCCCTTGCGGGAGTTGAGGGTACGGAACTGAATGCCGGCACGGTCGGTGATACGGGCCATGGCCCCATCAAGCGCGTCGATCTCTTTGACCAGGTGACTCTTACCGATACCACCGATGGCCGGGTTGCATGACATCTGACCCAGTGTCTCGATGTTTTGAGTTAACAGCAGTGTCTGTGCACCGGTGCGGGCGGCAGCCAGGGCAGCTTCAGTACCCGCATGACCTCCGCCGACCACGATGACGTCGTAACCGTTGGGAAAATCCACTAGAACCTCGTTGGCGCCTCGGCACCCGAAGAAGAAAAGGGCTGATTATATCGGTTTGTCCAAGGCCGGGAAAAGCTATCTAAGGCGGCACAGGTCATGTCTTCGTTTGTTCATCCATCCAAAAAATGTCTCTGCCTGCTGAATAAAAAAATAGATTAAGAAATGTATATGAAGAAGAGATGATTATGTTTGTTATTTATAGTCCCCCGCTAATCTGTGTGTAAGTCATAATTATCGTTACAAAACAGTTACATGCGTCTATTATAAACACGGGGGATCCTGGTTGAATGCCTCTGTGTGGATTGTGGGTGAAGCGGGGATAAGTGGGGTGGTTATGCACAGGCTGATTTTGTTCACAGGTTCGGGACGGAGTTCTACCTGCGTACTTATACATATTACCAACAAGGGGCTGTGGATAAAATATAGGGGTAAACCGTTGTTTGTGGGCGAACGGCCGCTTAAATAAGGCGGTAGAGCGATGACGGTAAGGCGGGGGAGGTGGCGGACCGAGTAAAGCCGGTGGAGGGCCGTAAGGCCGCCGTTTATTGGGATAAGAGGAGTGGGCTCAGGCGTTGCAGGCCCGGAAACGGGCGACGGCGGTTTCCGGCATGGGTTGGGTGCTGATGAGCCAGTGTTCAGCCTGTTCGGGGGTCAGCAAGGTGCCTACAGGCTTCCAGAGCGCGCCCTTGAAGGTACCGCTGTGGGTCTCGAGGCGCTCCTCAATGCGCCAGACACCACCGGCTTTTCCCGGATGGCATACCAATCGAAGTTGATCGTTGATCTCGAGCATGGGGTGGGTATCTCCTTTTATTGGTCGGACATTGATTAGTCCGAAGTCCTGTTCCTTCAGTTCCCTAGGGTAGTGTAGCCAGGTGTCAGTCCGGTGACAGAATCCTGACCCAATTGAAGCTGCTTGTCCGCACGGTAGCCTGAATATGGCTTTTCTAGTCAAAGTGAGCGAACACTCGCCAAAAGTGTGAGTGTTCGCTTACGGCTATTTGCCGATGCAGAAACTGCTGAAGATGCGGCCCAGCAGATCGTCACTGCTGAATTCACCGGTAATCTCATTCAGGGCGTTTTGCGCCTGGCGCAGGTCTTCGGCGAGCAGCTCTCCGGCGCCGAAGCTTTCGAGCTGGTCGCGCCCGTTCTCCAGAAAGCGTCGAGCCTGGTGCAGTGCCTCGATATGACGCCGTCGGGCCATGAAACCCCCTTCGCTGGTACTGTCAAAGCCCATGCATTGCTTGAGGTGTTCGCGCAGCAGCTCGATCCCCCGTTGCTCCTTGGCGCTGAGTCGGATCAGGTGGCAGTCGGCCTGGTCGTCCAGCCCCGGTTGTTCATCGCTGAGGTCGATTTTGTTACGGATCACCGTGACTTTATCGGGATCGGGAAGGCGGTTGATGAATTCCGGCCAGATGCGTTCAGGCCGCGTTTCCGGGGTACGGGTGGCGTCCACCATCAGCAGTACCCGATCGGCCTGCTGAATCTCTTTCCAGGCGCGCTCGATGCCGATGCGCTCCACCTCGTCCGCGCCTTCACGCAGCCCGGCGGTGTCGATAATGTGCAGGGGCATGCCGTCGATGTGGATATGTTCACGTAACACGTCCCGGGTGGTGCCGGCAATGTCGGTGACAATGGCTGAAGCCCGGCCGGCAAGGGCGTTGAGCAGGCTCGATTTGCCGGCGTTGGGACGCCCGGCGATCACCACGTTCATGCCCTCGCGCAGTAGCGCCCCCTGGCGGGCTTCGGCCAGCACGGCCTCCAGTGACCCGTAGACGGCGTCCAGGTCCGAGGCGACTTTTCCGTCGGCGAGAAAATCGATCTCCTCCTCGGGAAAGTCGATTGCCGCCTCGACGTAAATCCGCAGCTGGACCAGGGACTCCACCAGGGCATCGATGCGGGCCGAGAAAGCCCCCTGGAGCGAACGCAGGGCTGAGCGCGCGGCCTGTTCGGAGGCGCTGTCGATCAGGTCGGCAATGGCTTCGGCCTGGGCCAGGTCGAGCTTGTCGTTAAGAAAGGCGCGCTCTGAGAATTCGCCCGGCCGGGCCGCGCGGGCGCCGAGTTCCAGCACCCGGCGCAGCAGCAGATCGAGAATCACCGGACCCCCGTGGCCCTGCAGCTCCAGCACATCCTCGCCGGTGAACGAGTGGGGGTTGGAGAAGAAGAGGGCAATCCCCTGGTCAAGCTGGGTGCCGTCGGCATCCAGGAAGGGGCCGTAGTGGGCGTAGCGCGCTTGCAGGGGCGCACCCAGTATGGCGCTGGCGATGGCCGGGACCTTGGGTCCCGAGACCCGGATAATGCCCACCCCGCCACGCCCCGGGGGCGTGGCTAAAGCGGCGATGGTGTCGGTATTGATCAGGCTCATGACAAGCTCCAAAGCTGTTCCGGCCGTTCAGGGTCTCTCGCGGCATAGTGCCCATTGCGGGGCATAAAGAAAAGGCTCCCAGGGGGAGCCTTTGTCACGTTTGACGTACGGGTCAGGCCTTCTTGGTCGCCGTCTCCCCTTCGATCTTGCGGGTGATGACCCACTGTTGCGCGATGGAGAGAATGTTGTTGACCACCCAGTACAGGACCAGTCCCGCCGGGAACCAGAGGAAAAAGAAAGTGAAGACAAAGGGCAGCATCTTCATCACTTTCGCCTGCATGGGGTCGGGGGGGGTGGGGTTCAGCATCTGCTGGACGTACATGGTGGCGCCCATGAGGATCGGCAGCACGAAGTAGGGATCCATCCGGGACAGATCCTGAATCCAGAGCATGAAGGGCGCGTGGCGCAGCTGCACACTCTCCATGAGCACCCAGTAGAGGGCGATGAAGACCGGCATCTGCACCAGAATGGGCAGGCAGCCGCCCAGCGGGTTGATCTTCTCTTTCTGGTAGAGCTGCATCATCGCCTGGGACATCTTTTGGCGATCATCCCCGTAGAGCTCCTTGAGGCGCTGCATCTCCGGTCCCACGGCACGCATCTTGGCCATGGAGCGGTAAGCCTTTGCCGAGAGGTGGAAGAAGCAGGCCTTGACCACGACGGTGACCAGGATGATGGCCACGCCCCAGTTGACGACCACGGCCTGGATGGTCTTCAGCAGCCAGAACAGGGGTTGGGCGATCCACCAGAGCCAGCCGTAGTCCACGGTCAGTTCCAGGTTCGGGGCCACTTCCGCGAGGCGGTCCTGAATCTTGGGGCCGACATAGAACTCGGCGGAGGTTACGCCTTGCGCACCGGGCTGCACGGTCATGGTCGGCGAGACAAAGCCGGCGAAGTAGTTGCCGTTGCGCTCGCGGGCGAAGTAGCTGTGAGCGCTGCTCTTCTCGGGGATCCAGGCGCTGACAAAGTAGTGCTGCAGCATAGCGACCCAGCCGGCCTCGGACTTACGGGCGAACTTACCGTCGTCCTGGATATCCTCGAAGCTGACCTTTTCGTAGTTGCTCTCGGTGGTGGAGAAGGCCGGGCCCAGGTAGGACTGCATCCCCATGCTGGTCTGCGAGGAGGGATCTTCACTGGCGTCGCGTTTGATCTGCCCGAACAGGGCGCCTTCCCAGCTTTGATCGCTCTTATTGTCGATCTCGTAGCTCAGCTCCACCAGGTAGCTGCCGCGGTGGAAGGTGTAGCGCTTGGTGATTTGCGCGCCGTTCTCCTGGGTAAAGGTCAGCGCCACTTGCAGCTCGTCCTGGCCGTCGGCCAGCTCGAACACCGCGCCTTCGCTTTGGTACAGCGGACGTTTACCCGAAGCGTCGGGGCCGTTGCGACCGGTCAGGCCGCTCTGGGCGATGTAGGTGCGGGCTGCGTTCTGCTCCAACAGCACGAAACGCTGCTCGGAGTTGAGGTCGGCCCGGTACGCCTCGAGCTCGGCATGAATCACATCGCCGCCGTAGGGGTCGATGCGCAGATCCAGGACGTCGGTCTGAACCCGGATCAGCTCGCCGCTCTCGTTGGAGGCGGTCGTGGGGGTGGAGGAGGCCCCGCTGTCGTTGGCGCTGCTGGGCACATCTGAGGCTGCGCTATTCCCGGCCTGGGGCGTGCTGATCTCGGGTGCGCCGCTGTAGGAGGAGACCGAGGTGACCGGTTCGGAAGGCGCAGCGGGCTGGCCATAATCCTGCTGCCACTGAAGAACCAGGACGTAGGAAATGACGGCCAGGGCGCCGATCAGGATGATACGTTGGATATCCATGCTTGAATTTGCCGATGCCGTGTAATTTTAGAATTTGAGTCGGGCTGCGATCGCGGCTAAGCCCGCGGGGAAACGGCAACGTCTCATGTCGGCGTGGGTCTGTCCAGATGCCGGCGAGAGTATTTTACTAACCGCTTCCAGCTGCTGTTGAGCAGTTGGTGCAGCGCCTGGTTATCCAGCTCGCCTAACCCTCTGCGTGCCAGTACCACAATATCCAGCGGCGGAAGTGCCGGATCTTGCTGCCGGAATGTCTCACGAACCAGGCGTTTGACCCGGTTGCGGTGAACGGCCAGGCGAATGTTTTTTTTCGCAATCACCAAGCCAAGGCGGGGACGGGAAAGAGGGTTCGGACTTGCCAGAATAAGCAGATGCTTATCCGATACTTTTATCTTGGCGCCGTTAAAGACCTGTCGGTAGTCCCCCGCGTTCAACAGGCGCGAAAAGCGGGGGAAGCCGAAACTGGTCATCAACTAAACGGCCGAATCAGTCACCGTAGCCGATCAGGCGGCGAGAGACTTGCGGCCTTTGGCGCGACGGCGCTGCAGTACGCTGCGGCCGTTCTGGGTGGCCATACGGGCACGGAAGCCGTGGGTACGCTTGCGCTTCAATACGCTGGGTTGAAAGGTTCTTTTCATCACTCAGTCCTACATTAATTAACAGGGAGCTTTCTCCCCACCACGTGAAAACAAGAGCGGAATTCTAGTGAAATCCGCAGCCAACTGCAATTGTTTCGTCGCTATAGAGGAATGGCAGAGTCAAGCAGCACCCGTGTCTCGTTTTAATGCTTTTTGTGGATAAGCGAAAATTTACGTGGATATATCGCCATTAACGCTGTTGATAAATGTGTGTGCTTGCTGCTGATAAGATCTGATAAAGCTGTGATAAAGCCTTGCAAAGCCGTGCGTTACCTAGGGGGCGACGAAAATTAGCCGAGCGGCAAAAAGGTAAAAATGTTTCCAGTGAAGGGTCTTTTCACTGTGGATAACTGGGTCCCGAGGCGATAGAATGTCCCCCTCATTTTTCGGCGAGGACTCGGGACCGGCTGCATGGCGATTGAACTTTGGCAAACCTGCTTGGGCTATCTACAGGAAGAGTTTCCCTCCCAACAGTTCAATACCTGGATCCGTCCCTTGAAGGCGGAAAGCGGTGGTGACCGCCAGCTGCGCCTGTTGGCGCCCAACCGGTTCGTGATGGACTGGGTCTCGGACAAGTACCTGCAGCGCATTCGCGAACTGCTGGCCGAGGTGGGCGGCGACCGGGTAACCGAGGTGGTGCTGGAGGTCCGCACCGGGGCCGCGTCCAGCGCCCGCCGCCCGGCTCGAACTCCGCAGCGGGCTCGTCCGGCGAGCACCAGTCCGGCGCGTACCAGCGCCCCTCGCGCCCCCAGTCGGGTGGAGCGGGTCCAGCCCAGCGCCGACCAGCTGCGACAGGCCAGCGAGCCGGTGCAGCCGGACATGTTGATGAAAGAGAGCGGGGCCAGTGCCAAGAAGAAGGAGCGGCAGGCGGATGTCGAAGGGGGTATCCGCCACCAGACCCACCTCAACAACCTCTTTACCTTTGAAACCTTCGTCCAGGGTAAATCCAACCAGCTGGCGCTGGCCGCCGCGCAACAGGTGGCAGAGAACCCGGGCAGCTCGTATAACCCGCTTTTTATCTACGGCGGGGTGGGGCTGGGCAAGACGCACCTGATGCACGCGGTGGGTGCCGCGATGCTGGAGCGCAACCCCAACGCCAAGATCGTCTACCTGCATTCCGAGCGCTTTGTGGCGGATATGGTCAAGGCGCTGCAGCTCAATGCCATCAATGACTTCAAACGTTATTACCGCACGGTCGACGCGCTGCTGATCGATGATATTCAGTTTTTTGCTGGCAAGGACCGCTCCCAGGAGGAGTTTTTCCACACCTTCAACGCGCTGCTGGAGGGTGGGCAGCAGATGATCCTGACCTGTGACCGCTACCCCAAGGAGATCAGCGGTCTGGAGGACCGGCTCAAGTCCCGGTTCGGCTGGGGGCTTACCGTGGCCGTGGAGCCGCCGGAGCTGGAGACCCGGGTGGCGATCCTGATGAAAAAAGCCGAGGAGGCGCGGGTCCGACTGCCGCACGACGCCGCCTTTTTTATCGCTCAGAAAATACGCTCAAATGTACGTGAGTTAGAAGGTGCGCTAAAAAGAGTGATAGCAAATGCTCACTTCACCGGCTCGCGCATCACCACGGAGTTTATCCGCGAATCGCTCAAGGACCTGCTGGCCCTGCAGGATAAATTGGTCAGTATCGATAATATTCAGCGGGTCGTGGCCGAATACTACAAGATCAAGGTCGCGGATCTGCACAGCAAGCGGCGCAGCCGATCCGTGGCCCGGCCCCGGCAGGTGGCCATGGCGCTCTCCAAGGAGCTGACCAACCACAGCCTGCCGGAAATCGGCAATGCCTTCGGTGGCCGGGATCACACCACGGTATTGCATGCCTGCCGTAAGGTGGCAGAATTGCGGGAAACCGACACCGATATTCGCGAAGATTACAAGAATCTCCTGAGGCTGCTGTCCTCTTGAGGAACCTCTATCGAAGGGTAGGAAGCATGAAATTTACGATATCCAGAGAAGCACTGTTGAAGCCCCTGCAGCTGGTGGCCGGGGTGGTGGAGCGGCGGCAGACCCTGCCGGTGCTGTCCAACATCCTGATCGTGGTCGAGGGGCACCAGTTGTCGATGACCGGTACCGATCTCGAGGTGGAGATGGTGGCGCGCATCGAGTTGGAGCAGGAGGCCGAGTCGGGCTCCATCACCGTGCCTGCCAAGAAGCTGATGGATATTTGTAAGTCGCTTCCCGATCACGTGGATATCGAACTGACCCTGACCGGACAGAAAGTCACCATCAAGGGGGGGCGTAGCCGCTTCACCCTCGCCACCCTGCCGGCGGCCGAGTTCCCCAACGTGGAAGACGGTCCGGAGAACCTGGAGATCGGCATCCCCCAGGACAAGTTGCGTCACCTGATCGAACGCACCAGTTTCGCCATGGCGCAGCAGGACGTCCGCTACTACCTCAACGGCATGCTGCTGGAGCTGGAAGGCACCCGCTTGCGCACGGTGGCCACCGACGGCCATCGGCTGGCCACGTCCATCTGCGATGTGGAAGCGCAAATCGATCAGAAGCAGCAGGTGATCGTGCCCCGTAAGGGTATCCTGGAGCTGGGCCGCCTGCTGGAGGACAGCGATAAGGAAGCGCGGCTTGTGGTGGGCAGCAGCCACATCCGGGTCAATACCGGCACCTTCATCTTCACCTCCAAGCTGGTGGACGGCAAGTTTCCCGATTACGAGCGGGTGATTCCCCGTGGGGGCGACAAGCTGCTCATCGCCGACCGCCAGGAGCTGCGCTCGGTGTTGAGCCGGATCGCTATCCTCTCCAATGAGAAGTACCGCGGCGTGCGGCTGGCGCTCAGCGACGGCTACCTGCAGGTCACCGCCAACAATCCCGAGCAGGAAGAGGCCGAGGAGACCCTGGCGGTGGACTACGCAGGGCCTTCCCTGGAGATCGGGTTTAACGTCAACTACCTGCTGGATGCGTTGCAGATTCTGCCTGAGCAGATGGTCAAGCTCACCATGCAGGACCCCAACAGCAGTGCCCTGGTGGAAGCGGTCGAGGCCACCGACAGCCTCTACGTTATTATGCCGATGCGCATGTGAACCTTGAGGGGCCTGCACGGCAGGCCCCTCCTTTTGCTGCTGCTTTACTCCTGCCTACCTTGTCTGAGCCGCTCCTATGAGCCTGCAATCGCTCACCATCAGCGGGCTGCGCAACATCGCTTCCCTGCAGCTGGTGCTCGCTCCCCGAACCAATATCTTTAGTGGCCCCAACGGCAGCGGCAAAACCAGCATTCTCGAGGCGGTTCACCTGTTGAGCCTGGCCCGTTCCTTTCGCACCAGCAAGTACAAGCACTACATTCGTCACGAAGAGCCGCACTGTACCCTGTTTGGTCGGGTGGCGGCTCCAGAGGGGGGCGTCTTGCCGGTGGGGGTGCAGCGTGACCAGGGCGGGACACTGAAAGTGCGCATTGCCGGGGAGACCGTGGAGTCGTTGGCCACCCTTGCAGAACTGTTGCCGGTGCAGCTGATCAATGCCGACACCTTTGCGCTTCTGGAGGGGAGTCCGGGGGTTCGGCGCCAGTTTATGGACTGGGGTGGGTTTCACCTGGAACCGCGCTTTTTTAGTGCCTGGAAGGCCACTCGGCGGGCCCTTAAGCAGCGCAATAGCTTATTGAAATATGGTAAACTTGAGCCTTCCGTTCGAGCCGCCTGGGATGCCCAGTTGGTGGCCCGGGCCGAGGAGTTGGATGGCTACCGCACCCGCTATATCGAAGCCCTGATTCCCTGTTTTGAGCGACTGCTGGCCGAGCTGGTAGAGCTTGAAGGACTGCGTTTGCAGTATTACCGGGGCTGGGATCGAAACCGCCCCCTTGATCAGGTTCTGGCCGAGGGGCTTGAGCGGGATCGTGCCCAGGGCTTTACCCAGCAGGGGCCGCAGCGGGCGGACCTGAGGGTCAAGGTGGGCGGGGTTGCCGCCGCAGAGATTCTCTCCCGGGGACAGCAGAAGCTGGTGGTCAGTGCACTTAAGGTGGCCCAGGGCTACCTGCTCAAGGAGCTGATGGGTCGCCACTGCATCTACCTGATCGACGACCTGCCGGCGGAGCTCGACGCACAGCACCGACAGCGACTGTGCATGCTGCTCGAACGGATGAATACCCAGGTGCTCGTCACCTGCACCGACGCCAGTGCTTTTGCCGGCTGTTGGAGTAACGATACCGATGTCCAGGAGTTCCCGATTCGCGACGGGAAACTGGCGAACAACCCTGTCAATGGGAGCAAAGAATGAGCGACGCCAACACTAACGCTTACGACTCATCCAGTATCAAGGTGTTGAAAGGGCTTGATGCCGTACGCAAACGCCCTGGCATGTATATCGGCGACACTGACGATGGCACCGGCCTGCACCACATGGTGTTCGAGGTGGTGGATAACTCCATCGACGAGGCGCTGGCCGGCCACTGCTCCAAGATTGACGTGATCATTCACCCCGACGAGACCATCAGCGTCGCGGATGACGGCCGCGGTATTCCCGTGGACATCCACGAAGAGGAGGGGGTTTCCGCGGCAGAAGTCATCATGACCGTGCTGCACGCCGGGGGGAAATTTGACGATAATTCCTACAAGGTGTCCGGTGGACTGCACGGGGTCGGGGTGTCGGTGGTCAACGCCCTCTCCAGCAAGCTCAAACTCACCATCCGCCGCGAAGGCAAAGTCCACGAGCAGGTCTACAACCAGGGGGTTCCCGCCACGCCCATGCAGGTGGTCGGCGAGACCAGCAGCACCGGTACCCGGATTCACTTCGACCCTTCACCGGAGACCTTCGCCAACATCCAGTTCCAGTACGATATCCTGGCCAAGCGCCTGCGCGAACTCTCCTTCCTTAACTCCGGTGTCTGCATCAACCTCAAGGATGAGCGCAGCGGCAAGGAAGAGACCTTCATGTATGAGGGCGGGGTCAGCGCCTTCGTGGAGTATCTGAACCAGAACAAGAACACCATCAACCGTGTTTTCCACTTCACCGAGACCAGCGAGGACGGCATCGCGGTGGAGGTCGCCATGCAGTGGAACGACGGTTTCCAGGAGAGCATTCACTGCTTCACCAACAACATTCCGCAACGGGACGGCGGTACTCACCTCTCGGGCTTTCGCGCAGCGCTCACCCGCTCGCTCAACAGCTACATCGAGCAGGAAGGGGTGCAGAAGAAGTCCAAGGTCAACACCTCCGGGGACGACGCCCGTGAAGGCCTGACCGCGATCATCTCGGTGAAGGTGCCGGATCCCAAGTTCTCTTCGCAGACCAAGGACAAGCTGGTCTCTTCCGAGGTGAAGACCGCGGTCGAACAGGCGATGTACAAGTCGCTCACCGATTTCCTCCACGAGCAGCCCGCCGAGGCCAAGGCCATCGTCGGCAAGATGATCGACGCGGCGCGGGCGCGGGAAGCGGCGCGCAAGGCCCGGGAGATGACTCGACGCAAGGGGGCGCTGGATATTGCCGGCCTGCCCGGCAAGCTGGCCGACTGCCAGGAGAAGGACCCGGCACTCTCTGAAATCTACCTGGTGGAGGGTGACTCGGCCGGTGGTTCCGCCAAGCAGGGCCGTGACCGTAAGACCCAGGCGATCCTTCCCCTCAAGGGTAAAATTCTCAACGTGGAGAAGGCGCGCTTTGACAAGATGCTCTCTTCCGCTGAAGTGGGCACCCTGATCACAGCCCTGGGCTGCGGCATCGGTCGGGAGGAGTTTAATCCCGACAAGCTGCGCTACCACAGCATCATCATCATGACCGACGCCGACGTCGACGGCTCCCACATTCGGACCCTGCTGCTCACCTTCTTCTTCCGGCAGATGCACGAGCTGGTTGAACGGGGTCACGTCTTTATCGCCCAGCCGCCCCTCTACAAGATCAAGAAGGGCAAGCAGGAGCAGTACCTGAAGGATGACGAGGCGCTGGAGAACTTCATGATCCAGGCCGCGCTCAGCGACGCGCACCTGCATGTCAATCCGACCGCCCCGGGCATCACAGGCTCAGCGCTGGAGACCCTGATCGCGGAGTTCCGCAGTGTGCAGTCGCTGATCGGCCGGATCTCGCGGATCTACCCGCGGGACGTGCTCAACCAGCTTGTCTACGCCCCGGCACTCGATGAAGAGGGCCTCAGGGACCGGGAAAAGGTCGCCGCCTGGACCCGCAACCTGGTGGATTCCATCGATATCGCTCAGAGCAGCGCCAGTACCTTCGAGTCCGGTGTCGCGGTAGACGAAGAGCGCAAACTCTTTTTGCCCCAGATCACCGTGGTGGCCCACGGCGTGCCCCACGTGCACACCTTTGGCCACGACTTCTTCCTCTCCGCCGAGTACCGGGCCATGGTGAAGCTGGGAGAGACTCTGAGCGGGCTGCTGGAGGAGGGGGCCTATATCCGTCGGGGCGAGCGGGTGAAGCCGATCGCGAACTTTGACGAAGGGCTGGAGTGGCTGATGAACCAGGCCAAGCGCGGCTATTACGTACAGCGCTACAAGGGGCTGGGGGAGATGAACCCCGAGCAGCTGTGGGAGACCACCATGGATCCGGGTTCGCGCCGCATGCTGCGGGTGACCATCGAGGATGCCATCGCGGCCGACCAGATGTTCACCACCCTGATGGGCGATGAAGTGGAGCCGCGGCGTGACTTTATTGAGAGCAACGCCCTGAGCGTCACCAACCTGGACGTCTAGCCCTCTTTACAGGCTGACAGGCTCAGGAGAAGCCCGGCGATGCCGGGCTTTTCTCGTTTGGGCCAGCGGTGTTCCAAGGGCGGACCCGACCACTTCCGCAGTCTCTGATTCCTCAAAGCGAATTTATCGGCTTTAACACTGGCAAATGGGGCGTTTATGAGAGGCGGCGTCCAATACGGCGCGGCCCCCGGCCCCCGACAAGCCGCCCCCAGATAAAAACCCTGAACGTGGCTCTGGCTTTTCTGTCGCAGCTTTGTGCTTTTTCAGCCTCCCCCTCAGGGCGTGTACCAGATTGGGCTGGTGATTGCGCGCTCTTGGGAAAAGTAGGTTGCATCTTCCGGCATCTCGTCCCTTAGGCCGTAGAACTTTCGGTCGTAGGCCAAGAAGGTCGGGGTTGGAATCTCGATGACCCGCACGTAGTAGAACGCCCGCTGAGCGGGATCGAAATCAGGGGTCTTTCCAGTAGCCGCCCAGGCTCGCTGCGCCGATGGAGTTGTCATAGCTGGCTTCGTCAATATTGACGGTATTGCCCACGGCTTTTCTAGCCCGCCCGTCTCTGCCGACTTTGCGATCATTGGATAGCGCGATATCGAAGATTCTCTCCTGGGGATTGCCGTCGGCGTCGAGCCAGCCCTTGATCACCTGCACAGGGTCCAAGTTGGCGCCGTCGGGGTCGCGAAGCGCCATTACAAGGAGACCCGGCGCTTTGCCGGCGGGCGCGCTGGAGAGGTCCCCGCCCATGGGCACACCGTGTTCATAGCCATATTCGGCGAGGTTCGACTTGTAGAGGTCCTCTTCGTTGAAGTCGACGCCGGCAAAGACCCGTACCCGGATGCGGGTGCCGGAGGTGGCGAACACCTCGCGCGCTTGAAGGCGTCCCAGATCGCTTCGCGGGTATTCTCCCGGGCCCAGACCGCGGCGAGTCCCGAGGCATTGAGCTTGAGTGCGGTGATGGAGAGGCTGTCATCCACCGATGATTTGATCGACACATCTTTCCATCGCTCCGGGCTGGGTTCGACGATGTTGGCCTTGCCCAACCAGTTGCTCTCTTCAGTCGAGGCGAGGCCGCCGTGGGCGTCGGTACTGCCGATCATGCCGAACTTGAACGGGTTTGCACCGAGCTTCTCCTCTTAGGCCAAGCCGCGCTTGAGGGCTTCCCGGGCGTACTCGTACTGGTACATCTCGTCCGTTTTGGCCGCGGTGCCGTTGAGGTTGGTGCCGTCAATCAGGGCAAAGTCCGCGAATTCGTCGTTTGGCGAGAGAAAGGGGTGTGCTTCACCGGAGCCCTTGGGCTGGATAATCTCGACCACCGGTTCCCACTGGCTGCGCCGCACGGCGTAGTCGGCATCCAACGCCTCGTTGGTGGTCTGGGTGGTCGACGCGAACATCATGCCGTTGGAGAGGTTGCCATTATGGGGGATCGCCAAGAGTTGGTCGCCGGTCTTTTTTTCGTACTCGGCCATCCAGGCCCAAGGATCCTCCGGGTCGCGACTGTCGTACTGAGAGAAAGGGACAATCTGGGACGCGCTGGTCTTGTCACCCCGGAACAGCACGTTGCGGTGGAGGTTGTTACCCTCGACGTTGGTGGTCCATTCAAAGCCGATCATCGCGGTAAAGCGGCCCGGTTGGTTGTACTTTTCCGCCATGTCGAGAATCTCGTCCCAGGCGGTGCGAGTCATCGACAGGTCCTTGATCGGGTCCTCTGCGCGCCCCTGGTAACTCAGCCAGTCGAGGAAAGCGTCGTAACCGTTACCGGCTTTCACCATGTCGTGGTAGCGCTTGGCCTGGGGGTTGTCCAAAACGATCTGGCGCTCTTGTCGATCAGCGGCGCCAGGCCAAGGTTCTCGGCGTGATCAGCGACCACAAGAAAATCCAAAGGCCGTTTAAGCCTGGCGTGAAGGCCCGTACTGCTCTCCACTTCATAGCCGAGGGCAAACCGGTACGCGCCTTCTGGCGTTACCGTGTTCCCGGCCATACCGGCATCCACGGAATAGGAGGTGTGCAGGTGGGTATCACCGAAATACACCGTGTTCGGAAAGGCCTGTTCGGGGTAGGGCGAGTAGACCCGGTCAGGGTCCACTTGCTCCATGTGCAATGCGGCGCCTGCATCGATGCTTCACAGGCAGGCGTCGGCGGAGTTTAGTTGGCGAAATCAGACTGGGAAAAATAGTCCCGGTAAAAGCGGTGGGTCGTTCGCACTAGCAGTGCATGACGCTCGGCGAGGCGCTGGTGGTCATGGTCGTAACCACCGCCGATGACGCAGGCGACCGGTATGCCCCGCTTTCGGGCCCACGCCAGGACGCGGTGGTCCCGCTGGATGACGCCCCGATCAGTCAAGTTCATGCGGCCCAGGCGATCCTCCTGGTGGACATCGGATCCCCCGTCGTAGATCAGGAGTTCTGGTAGGGGGCTCTGATCCAGTTGCGCCAATGTCTGCTCCAGCGCCGCCAGGTATCCCGTATCGTCCGTTCCGCAGGGGAGGGGGACGTCCAGGTCGCTGCGCTGCTTCTCAAAGGGGTAGTTTCGGGCACCGTGGATCGAGCAGGTAAAACAGCGGGGCTCGTTACCCAGAATGGCTGCGGTGCCGTCTCCCTGGTGTACGTCACAGTCGAGAATCAGAACTCGGTTCAGGCCCAGGTGCTCAACGCAATATCGGGCAGCGACGGCCAGGTCGTTGAACACGCAAAATCCGTTGCCACGGTTGCTGAACGCGTGGTGGGTGCCGCCGGCCAAGTGGCAAGCCAGGCCAGCCTCGAGCGCGAGCCGGCAGGTCAACAGCGTGCCCCCTACGGCGGTGACGGTTCTTCTTACCAGGGGCTCCGACCAGACCAGCCCCAAATGCTTCAGCTCCCGTTCGGTTAGCTCCCCCCGCTGGAATCGATCGATGTAGGGCAGGCTATGGGCGAGGGCGAGGGTGTCTCTCGGGCAGGGGGAAGGCACCTTGACGTTTCCCCTGTGCGCGAGTCCTTCCGCTACCAGGAGTTCATACAGGCGCTGGTACTTGGACATCGGGAAACGGTGCTTCGGGTCCCATGGGATGCTGTAGTGGGGGCTATAGACGATGGGGAGGTCGGGGTGTTTCACGTGGAACCCTCTCCTGCCTGGATATGGATAAGCCATGTTTCACGTGAAACCTATGAGCCCAATTGGTCCCGCCCCGTGACCGCGCCGACTAGCGGAGTAGATGGTCGACGAAGTCCGTGAGGCTCTCGTGGACAGCAACATCGGGGAAGGGTAGGCCCTTGGCAAGGGTTCGTTTACCCTTACCCGTCTTCACCAGAACCGGCCGGCAGCCCTTGGCCAGGCCGGCTTCCAAGTCGCGCAGACTGTCGCCGACGATAAAGGAATCCTTCGCCGAGCAGTTCAGCGCCCGCTCGATCTGATCAATGAGGCCTGGCGCCGGTTTGCGGCAATCACAGCCGTCGTCTGGGCCATGCGGGCAGTAAAAGACGCCTTCCAGTTTGCCGCCCGCAGCCTCGACCAGTCGGCTCATCTTTTCATGCATCGCGACGAGGTCGTCGAGTTGAAAATAGCCACGGGCCAATCCTGACTGATTGGTCGCAACAACGACCTGGTAGCCGGCCTGCGACAGGCGGGCAATCGCCTCGATGCTACCGGGAATCGGAATCCATTCGTCGACACTCTTTACGTAGTGGTCCGAGTCTTCGTTGATAACGCCGTCGCGGTCGAGAATAAGCAGCTGGTTCATGGTCAATCAAACATCGGTGGCCAGAAAAGATCGAGCCATTCTGCCACAACCGGAATGTCATGGGCAGCGATGGTCTTGCTAGCCGCCGTCGACAACAGTTGCTTAGCCTAAGCGCGAATCGCAGCGACCCACCGATAAAGGGGAGCGCTCGCGGTGGAGCGGGGGAGGAGGGAAGAAGGCTACTCAACGAGTAGGCAAAAAAAACCGGCGCGAAGCGCCGGCTGTATGGAGCGAGTTCCCTGCCGCTTACCCCAGTAGGGCGATGTCCGCGACCTTGAGGAAGCGTTGGCGCAATTGGTCGAGCAGGCGCATGCGGTTGTCCCGCACGGCACTATCCTCCGCCATGACCATCACCTCGTCGAAGAAGCGGTCGACGGTGGGCTGCAGGCTTGCGAGCCTCTCCAGGATCGCTTTGAACTCACCCTGTTCGGCGAGGGCGTCGACGGTGGCGTTGAGAGCCTCGATCTCCTGGTGCAGTACCCGCTCGGCCTCCTCCTGGAACAGGCGGCTGTCAGGGCTCTGTCCGTCCAGCTGCGGCTGCTTGCTGAGGATATTGGCGACCCGCTTGTTGGCGGCAGCCAGCGCCTCCGCCTCGGGCAGGGTGCGGAAGTGATTCACCGCCTGGACCCGCTTATCGAACTCCAGGGGCTTGCTGGAGGGGTTGGCCATGACCGCCAGGAACACCTCGGCGGGCACGCCCTCGTCGGCGTACCAGGCGCGGAACCGCTCCAGCATGAAGCTGAGTACGGTCTCCTCTAGCCCCTCGCGGGCGGGCAGCTCCCGGTGCTGGTCGGCGGCCAGGGCGAGCAGCTCGCGCAGGTCCAGGCCGAGCTGCTGCTCGACGATGATCCGCAGTACGCCCAGGGTCGCGCGGCGCAGGGCAAAGGGGTCCTTGCTGCCGGTGGGGGGTTGGTTGATGCCGAACAGGCCTACCAGCGTATCCAGACGATCGGCGATGGCCAGGGCGCTACCGGTGCGGGTAGTGGGGAGCTGGTCGCCGGCGAAGCGGGGTTGGTACTGCTCGAGCAGGGCCTTGGCCACCTCTTCGGGCTCGCCGTCGTTGAGGGCGTAGTAGTAACCCATCAGCCCCTGCAGGTCGGTGAACTCCAGCACCATTTCGGTGACCAGGTCGGTCTTGGCCAGTTGCCCGGCGCGCTCGGCCCACTGCGGGTTGCCGTCGATGCGTTCGGCGATGGCGGCGGCGAGAGTGGCCACACGCTGCGCCTTATCGTGGACGGTGCCGAGCTGGGCCTGGAATACGATGGGCTTGAGCTGCTCGATACGGGACTCAAGGCTGCGCTTCTTGTCGGTCTCGTAGAAGAAGGCGGCGTCCGCGAGGCGGGGCCGGATCACCTTCTCGTTGCCGGCGATCACTTGCTGCGGATCCTGGCTCTCGATATTGGAGACGGTAATAAAGTAGGGCTTGATGGCCCCTTCGGCGTCGACCACGTGGAAATACTTCTGGTGCTCCTTCATGGAGGAGACCAACGCCTCGGCGGGCACCGCCAGGAAGCGCTCTTCAAAGCGACCGGCCAGGGCCACGGGCCATTCAACCAGCGCGGTGACCTCGTCCAGCAGGTCCGGATCAATGACCGCCTCGCCGTCCAGCTGCCGGGCAGCAAGGGTAACCTGCTCCTCGATGTTGGCCCGTCGCGTGGCGAAGTCGGCGATCACGTAGGCGTCTTCGGCGAGGACTCGTTCGTAGTCACCGGGGGCGATCAGCTCGATGGGCTTGTTGTAGTGGAAACGGTGGCCGAAGGTCTTGCGCCCGGTGGGGCGGCCGAGGATCTCGGCCTCCACCACTTCGTCACCGAACAGCATCAGCACCCAGTGGACCGGGCGTACGAATTCGGTCCGGCGCGCGCCCCAGCGCATGCGCTTGGGAATGGGCAAACGCGCCAGGCTGTGGCGGACGATTTCCGGCAGCAGGGCCTGGCTGGATTGGCCGGGCTGCTCGCTGCGGAACAGGAAGTAATCGCCCTTGGGGGTGCTCAGGGTTTCCAGCTCGGTGGGCGTGACGCCGCAGGAACGGGCGAAACCCAGGATGGCTTGCTCCGGTGCCTTGACCGAGGGGCCGCGCTTCTCAATCTGCTGGTCGGGCTGGGCTTCGCTGAGCCCCTCCACCAGCACGGCCAGACGTCGGGGGCTGGCAAAGAGTTTGACGCTGGCGTAGTCCAGGTTGGCTTCTTCAAGCCCCTGGCGGATACCGTTGCCAAAGGCCTCGGAGAGGGATTTCAGCGCCTTGGGCGGTAGCTCTTCGGTGCCGATTTCGACCAGAAAATCACGCTGGGACATTACTTTTCCTCCCCTTGGGCAGCGAGTACTTCAGCCTTCAGGGCCTCGCTGGCGAGCGGGAACCCGGCGGCTTTTCGGGCTTCAAAATAGGTTTCGCAAACCGCCCGGGCGAGGGTGCGAACCCGCAGGATGTAGCGCTGGCGTTCGGTGACGGAAATGGCGTGGCGCGCATCCAGCAGGTTGAAGGTGTGGGAGGCCTTCATCACCATCTCGTAGGCGGGCAGGGGCAGGTTCTTTTCCACCAGGCGCCGGCTCTCCTTCTCGTAGTTGTCAAAGCACTGGAACAGGAATTCGACGTCCGCTTCTTCGAAGTTGTAGGTGGACATCTCCACCTCGTTCTGGTGAAAAACGTCGCCGTAGGTGACTTTGCCCTGGGGCCCTTCGGTCCAGACCAGGTCGTAGATGCTGTCCACCCCCTGCAGGTACATGGCGATCCGTTCGAGGCCGTAGGTGATCTCGCCGGTCACGGGGTAGCACTCGAGTCCGCCCACCTGCTGGAAATAGGTGAACTGGGTCACCTCCATGCCGTTGAGCCAGACTTCCCAGCCCAGGCCCCAGGCGCCCAGGGTGGGGGATTCCCAGTTATCCTCGACGAAGCGAATGTCGTGGACGGCCGGGTCGATACCCAGGGCCTTAAGCGAGCCCAGGTAGAGCTCCTGAATGTTGTCCGGGGAGGGCTTCATCACCACCTGGAACTGGTAGTAGTGCTGCAGACGGTTGGGGTTCTCGCCGTAGCGCCCGTCGGTGGGGCGTCGGCACGGCTGCACATAGGCCGCGTTCCAGCTCTCCGGGCCAACCGCGCGCAGGGTTGTGGCCGGGTGAAAGGTGCCCGCGCCCACCTCCATGTCCAGCGGCTGCACGATGACGCAACCCTGGTTGGCCCAGTATTGCTGAAGGGCGAGAATCAGACCCTGGAAGGTACTGACGTCTGCGGTTAACTGGTCACTCACTTAATTCACCATCTATGGTCGTTTGTAGGGCTGTTGGGAAACCGCGCATTATACATGATTCCCCCGGGGTTGCGGCCGCAGGACGACCAAGGTCGCCCTGTGGATAAGCTGTGAAATAGCGTGGAAAAGTGGTGAAACGGAGCGCGCCGTCAGGGGCGTCGGGCAACCAGGTAGGCTTCGTCGCGCAGTCCCTGGGTGGTATCGCCGCAGTCTCGATCCTCCCGGTACACAAGCGGCTCAAGGGCCGCGAAAAGCCGCAGCAGCTCGCCCGGTGCGAGGCGAAAGGCCGGGTTGTCCGGTCCGCTGGTGCCGAGTCGCTGGCGGGTAAAGGTCTGGTAGAACAGCAGCCCGCCGGGCCGCAGGGCTTCGACAATCGCCGGGCAGAGGGCGCGCTCCAGGTAGCGGCTGACACAGATTACGTCGAAGGCGCCGGAGGGGAGGGGGCTGGCTTCCAGGTCGACGACGCGGGCTGCCAGGGGAAGGCCTTCGGCAGCGGCGAAGGCGTTGACCTTGTCCACCGCCACCGGCGACAGGTCCCAGGCCTGGGTGCTGAGGCCATGGCGGGCCAGGGCCAGGGCGTTGCCACCGAGCCCGCAGGCCAGCTCCAGGGCATCTCCCTTGGGCGGAAGCAGGTGGAGGTTGCACACCAGCACCCGGGCCGGGCTGTTGGGTGCCTCGGCCTCCTGATAGCGCCGGTCCCAGCGCATTTGGCGGGGGTGCTCAGCCACGGCCAATGGGGGCGAACCGTGCGCCGGTCAGTCGAGCGAGATCGCTGGGCGCCAGCTCGATATCCAGCCCCCGCTTACCGCCGCTGATGAAGAGGCTTTCGAGCTGTTCGGCGCTGCTGTCGATCAGGGTCGGCAGGCGTTTTTTCTGCCCCAGGGGGCTGATACCGCCCACCAGGTAGCCGGTGGCCCGCTGGGCCTCGAGGGCGTCGGCCATGGCGACTTTTTTGCACTTCAAGGCCTCTCCGACGGCCTTGAGGTTCAGGGTGCCGTCCACCGGCACGATGGCAACCGCGAGTTGTTTGGGGCTGTTGTCCAGCGCTACCAGCAGGGTCTTAAAGACCCGGCTCGGGTCGACGCCCAGCTCCCGGGCTGCTTCGGCACCGTAAGAGTCGACACCGGGCTCGTGGTGGTACTGGTGGACCTGGAAGGCCACGCGGGCTTTTTTCAGCAGGTTGACGGCGGGTGTCATCGGCACCTCCGGAAAAGAGCCATCGGCGCCGCCTGAAGCAGGTCCATCGGAGCCCCCTGCAACAGAGTCATCAGCGCTTCCAGAACACGGGGGTAAAAAGCACCAGCAGGGTGAACACCTCGAGGCGTCCCAGCAGCATCGAGAAGCAGAGGATCCACTTGGCGGTGTCGTTGAGGTCGCCGTAATGGCCGGCTACTTCACCGAGTCCCGGTCCCAGGTTGTTGAGCGTAGCGCCGACCGCGGTCCAGGCGGTCACCTGGTCCAGCCCGGTGCCGAGCAGGGCGATCAGCATGATCACGAACACGATCAGGTAGACGGAGAAGAAGCCCCAGACGGCCTCGGCAACGCGATCGGAGATGGGGCGGTTGCCGACTTTAATGGGAATAACTGCGTTGGGGTGCATCAGTCGCTTCACCTCCCGCAGCCCCTGCTTGAGGATAATCAGGATGCGGATGACTTTCATGCCGCCGCCGGTGGAGCCAGCGCAGCCTCCGGCAAAGGCGGCGATGAAGAGCATAAAGGGCAGCATGGTGGGCCACTGGGAAAAGTCGGCGGTGGCGTAGCCGGTGGTGGTGGCGATGGAGACCACCTCGAATATCGCCTTGCGAAAGGCCTCGGTCCCGGCAAAGGTGCCGGTCAGCTCCAGGACCACGGTGGTGAAAAGCGTGGTGACGCCGAGGATCCCCAGGTAGAACTTGAACTCCGGGTCTTGCCAGTAGGTGCGGAGGCTACGCACCCGCCAGGCACCGAAGTGGAGGGCAAAATTGACCGCCGAGATCACCATGAAGAACACCGCGACGGTCTCGATCAGGGCGTTGTCAAAGTAGCCGATACTGGCGTCGTGGGTGGAGAAGCCGCCGATGGCGACGGTGGAGAAGGCGTGCGCCACGGCGTCGAACAGACTCATGCCGGCCAACCAGTAGCCCAGCGCACACAGTATTGTGAGGGACAGGTAGATGTACCAGAGCGCCTTGGCGGTCTCGGTGATGCGCGGCGTCAGCTTGGAGTCCTTGACCGGCCCGGGGGTTTCCGCCCGGTAGAGCTGCATGCCACCGATACCGAGCATGGGGAGAATCGCCACCGCCAGCACGATGATCCCCATGCCGCCGAACCACTGCAGCTGCTGCCGGTACCAGAGGATCGACTTGGGCAGGGCATCGATGCCGGTGATGACCGTGGCCCCGGTGGTGGTCAGCCCGGACAGGGACTCAAAGACCGCATCCACGACGCTCAGATGCGGTTCCTGGGAGAGCAGCAGGGGGATGGAGCCGAACAGGCCCAGTACTGTCCAGAACAGCACGGTGATCAGAAAGCCGTCGCGGGTTCTAAGGTCCTGGCGCACCCGGTAAACCGGGACCCACATCAAAAAGCCGGTGATCAGGGTGATGCCGAAGGCGATGAGAAACGGCAGGTGAGCGCCGTCCTGGTAGAGCCAGGAGATCAGCACCGGAGGGAGCATGCTGAAGCTGAACAGCATCAGCAGAATGCCGAGAATGCGCAGGATGACTCGAAAATGCATGCTCCGCCTCGCGTTTAGAAGAAGGTCAATCCGACCTGGAACAGCTGCTCCACCTCGGTGATGCGGCGCTTGTCCACAAGGAAGAGGATGACATGGTCGCCGTTCTCCACCACCACGTCATCGTGGGCGATCAGTACCTGATCGTTGCGCACGATGGCGCCGATGGTGGTGCCCGGCGGCAGGTCGATCTCCTCGATAGCGCGGCCTACCACTTTGGACGAGCGGCGGTCGCCGTGGGCGATCGCCTCCATGGCTTCGGCCGCTCCTCTGCGAAGTGAGTGAACATTTACTACGTCTCCTCGCCTTACATGGGTAAGCAGGCTGCCGATGGTGGCCTGCTGCGGGGAGATGGCGATGTCGATCACGCCGCCCTGCACCAGGTCCACGTAGGCCGGGTTGTTGATCAGGGTCATCACGGTGCGGGCGCCGAGTCGCTTGGCCAGCATGGAGGCCATGATATTGGCCTCGTCGTCGTTGGTGAGAGCACAGAACACGTCGGTGCCTTCGATATTCTCTTCCAGCAGCAGCTCCTGGTCAGAAGCGCTGCCCTGCAGCACGATGGTGCGATCGAGGTTGTTGGCGAGCTGGTTGCAGCGCTTGATATTGCGCTCGATGATTTTGACCTGGTAGTCCCGCTCCAGGCTGCGGGCCAGGTTGGCGCCGATATTGCCGCCGCCGGCGATGATGATGCGTTTGTAGGGGTGGTCCAAGCGGCGCAGCTCGCTCATCACCGCGCGGATATCCTTGCGGGCGGCGATAAAGAAGACCTCGTCGTCGGCCTCGATGACGGTGTCGCCCTGGGGAATGATGGGACGGTCACGGCGGAAGATAGCTGCGACCCGGGTGTCCACCGCCGGCATGTGGGCCCGCAGGTAGGCGATCTCGTGACCCACCAGGGGGCCTCCGTAGTACGCTCTGACCGCGACCAGCTGGGCCTGGCCCTCGGCAAAATCGAGCACCTGCAAGGCGCCGGGGTGCTGAATCAGCCGCTTCACGTGGCGGGTCACCAGTTGCTCGGGGCTGATCAGCACGTTGATCGGTACGGCCTTGTCGGAGAACAGCTTGTCCTTGTCCGCCAGGTAGTCGTGCCCGCGCACCCGGCCGATCCGGGTCGGGGTATGGAAAATGGTGTAAGCGACCTGGCAGGCGATCATGTTGACCGCGTCGGAGTTGGTCACCGCGATCAGCATGTCGGCGTCCTCGGCGCCGGCCTGGGCCAGGATCGAGGGGGTGGAGCCCTGTCCCTCTACCGTGCGGATATCCAGCCGGTCCTGCAGTTCCCGCAGGCGGCTGAAGTCGGTGTCCACCACGGTGATGTCATTGGCTTCGTTGGCGAGGTTCTCCGCCAGGGTCGCGCCCACCTGGCCGGCACCGAGAATAATGATTTTCATAGGTTTAGTCTGTACACCCGGAAGGTTTTTCCAGTACCGCGTAGTAGAAGCCGTCATGACCCTGAGGCTGGGGAAACAGCTGTCGGCCGACGGGGCGTGTCATCCCCCACTCGGCCTTGACAGGGCACTCACGGGCCTGAGGATGCCTTGCCAGAAAGGCTTGCACAACCTTTTCGTTCTCCTCGGGCAGTACCGAGCAGGTGGCGTAAACCAGCCTTCCACCCGGTTTGAGCATGGGCCAGAGGTTATCCAGCAGCTTTCCCTGCAGGACGGCGAGCGGGGCGATATCGTCTGCCTGGCGCAGGTATTTAATGTCCGGGTTGCGTCGAATTACCCCCGTAGCGGAGCAGGGCGCATCCAGCAGGATACGGTCGAAGGGCGCGCCGTCCCACCACGCTCGGTCGCTGGCGTCGGCCGCCTTCAGGTCGGCGCGCAGCCCCAGGCGGTCGAGGTTCTGCTCGATCCGCGGCAGCCGCTCCTCGCTGACATCCAGCGCCAGGCAGGCCTTCAGCATACCTTCAGATTCCAGAATATGGCCGGTCTTGCCGCCGGGGGCCGCGCAGGCGTCCAGCACCCGTTGTCCGGGCCCCAGGTCGAGCAGCCCAGCCGCCAGCTGGGCCGCCTCGTCCTGAACGCTGATTCCCCCCTCGGAAAACCCCGGCAGCTGCTCCACGTCCTGGGCCTCATCAAGAGTCAGCCCCTCGGGAGCGAACGGGGTGGGCCGGGCCTTGATGCCCGCCTGCTCGAGCCGGGCCAGGTAGCTCGGCCGATCGCTGCGCTGCTGGTTAACGCGCAGGGTGAGGGGGGCCTGGCGGTTATTGGCCTCAAGGATGGCCGCATGCTGCTCACCCCAGGCCCCGGCCAGGCGCTCGATAAGCCAGGCGGGGTGGGCGAAATGAAATACCGGATCGGCCTGGAGGGCGGCGGCTAACTGGGGGTCGCGCTGGAAGCTGCGCAGCACGCCGTTGATCAGCCCCTTGGCCCAGGGTTTCTTGAGTTTTAACGCCGCCTGGACGGTCTCGCCGATGGCCGCGTGTGCCGGCACCCGCATGTAGTCCAGCTGGTAGAGTCCCAGCAGGATCAGTGCCTGTACGTCCTGGTCCTTGCGTTTGAGCGGCTTTTTCAGCAGCTGCTTGGCGAGCCGCTCTAGCCGGGGTAAAAACCGGCAGGTCCCGTAACACAGCTCCTGCACCAGCGGACGCTGGGCCGGCTCGAGGCGTGCCAGGACCGGGGGCAGGGCGCTGGCGAGGCTGGCCTCGCGCTTGAGCACGCGGGCCAGGACGCGGGCCGCCTGTAGCCGCTGGCTCACGCGGTTACGCTTTCGAAGCGGTTGCCGGCGCGGAACAGGTCCTGGCGGGCATTAAGCAGGTCAGCCACGGGTAACTGTTTCTTGCCCGGCAGCTGCATGCGGGTGATCACCAGCACGCCGCTGCCGGTCGCGACCTTGAGGCCTTCCTTCTCGGCGCAAATCAGCTCCCCGGGGGGGCGCTCACTGGACTCTTTGGTGAGGAACGCATCCCAGATTCGCACACGCTCGCCGTTCAGATCGCTGAAGGCCACCGGTCGCGGGTTGAGGCCGCGGATGCGGCGGTCGAGCTCCGCCGCGGGCAGTGCCCAGTCCAGCGCCCCTTCGGCCTTGGTCAGCTTGGCGGCGTAGCAGGCTCGGGTCTCGTCCTGGGGTTCCGGCACGGCGCGTCCCAGAGCGATGTTTTCCAGGGCCTCGTCCAGGGCTTCGGCGCCCAGCCCCATCAGGCGCTCGTGCAGTTTGTGACTGGTGTCATCAGCGGCAATCGGGCAGCGCTTCTTGAGCAGCATGTCGCCGGTATCAAGCCCCTCGTCCATCTGCATGATGGTGATCCCGGTCTCTTCGTCGCCGGCCAGCAGGGCCCGCTCGATCGGCGCCGCGCCACGCCAGCGGGGCAGCAGGGAGGCATGGACGTTGATGCAGCCCAGGCGGGGAATATCCAGCACGGCCTTGGGAAGCAGCAGGCCGTAAGCCACCACCACCATCAGGTCGGGCTCCAGCGCCGCCAGTTCCGCTTGCGCCTCCGGGGTTTTCAGGCTCTGCGGCTGGAACACCGTCAGGCCCGCCTCAATGGCCCGCAGTTTGACGGCGCTGGGTGTCAGTTTCTTGCCCCGCCCGGAAGGGCGGTCGGGCTGGGTATAGACGCCGACCAGCTGGTGTGGCGTGTTAAGCAGCGCGTCCAGGCTGGCGGCGGCAAAGGCCGGGGTACCGGCAAAAACGATGCGGAGCGGCTTTGTTTCCATAGGATCCGGTTTAATCAGGGCAGGGCGCTAACGTCACGCCCTGCCGTGTGAGACTCAGTTCAGGAGGCCTGGCCGGCCTGGCGGTGAAGCTTCTCAAGCTTTTTGCGAATGCGGTTGCGCTTGAGCGGCGACAGGTAGTCGACGAAGAGTTTGCCGTCCAGGTGGTCGATTTCATGCTGAATGCAGACGGCGAGCAGCCCCTCGGCTTCCTTCTCAAAGGGTTTTCCCTCGCGATCCAGGGCCCGCACGCGGATGTGGTTGGCGCGCTCGACCGGCTCGTAAAAGCCAGGCACGGACAGGCAGCCCTCCTGGCTCTCCTCCCGGCTCTCGTCCAGCACGTCGAACTCGGGATTGATCAGCACCAGGGGCTCGCTCTTGTCTTCGCTGATGTCGATTACGATGATGCGACGGTGGACGTTGACCTGGGTCGCGGCCAAGCCGATACCCGGGGCGTCGTACATGGTTTCGAACATGTCGTCGATCAGCTTGCCGACACTTTCATCGACGCTTTCAAGGGGTTCGGCCCGGGTCCGCAGGCGGGGGTCGGGGAACTCTAAAATCGGGAGTAAAGCCATAAATAAAACAGGACGTTAAAGGAGGGATTGAAGGGGATTTGCCGTTGTTTATTTCAACGATAGACCTATTATACTGTTTACAACCGCCGATTCCATAGGAAGAATAAGGCACCATGCGGCCTACAGGCCCGTTGTTACCCGCGTTTTAAGGGAATTGCCCATGAGAAAGCTCCTGATCGGATTTGCAGTGCTGTTGCTGGTTGGATGGGGTCCGGCCCGTGCCGATGTGATCAACCTGGCCGATGATTACCCCGATCAGTATGTGGTCGTGAAGGGCGACACCCTCTGGGATATCTCCGCCCGTTTTCTCGAAAGCCCCTGGCTCTGGCCCAAGGTCTGGACCGTCAACCCCCAGATTGATAACCCGCACCTCATCTATCCCGGGGATATCGTTTACCTGGTGTTCGTGAACGGCAAGCCGGAACTGCGGCTCAAGCGGGGCGACCGCAAGCTCTCGCCCGAAATTCGTACTTCCTCGCTGGAGCAGGCAATCCCCGCCATCCCCCTGCAGGACATCAAGAGTTTCCTCTCCGACAACCTGGTGCTGTCCGAGAACCTGCTGGACAAGGCGCCCTACGTGATCGGCGGGGTCAATGAGAGCATCATCGCCGGCGCCGGCGATCGCGTTTACGCCCGGGGCGATCTGCCTGACGATGAGCAGAACTACTTCGGCGTCTACCGCCCGGCCCGCACCTACACTGATCCCGACACCGGCGAAGTGCTGGGCTATGAGTCCCAGTCCATCGGCGGCGGTTACCTGGTCAACACCAAGGACGATATTCTCACCCTTGAACTCAAGCGTACCAGCGAAGAGGTACGGGTCCTCGATCGCGTGCTGCCGACCCAGGAGCAGGTGGTCCAGTCTGTGTTCTATCCCAGCGCGCCGGCCACAGAGCTGAGCGGCAAGATTCTCTCCGTGCTGCGTGGCGTCGCCAAGATCGGTCAGTTCGACGTGGTGGCGATCAACCTGGGCCAGCGCGAAGGGCTGGAGCCGGGACACGTATTCCACGTCTACAAGCAGGGCGAAATCATCAAGGATCCGGTCACCGGAGAGATGCTGACGCTGCCCAAGGAGCGCGGCGGGGTGGTCATGGTGTTCAACGTCTTTGAAAAGGTCAGCTACGCCCTGGTCATGGAGGCGCAAAATACCCTGTCCGTCCTGGATGAGGTGCGCAGCGCCCGCTAAAACCAACCAACACGAGATGGCGTTCAAGGATGACCGCCCATGGATGAGCATGTAAGTGCCTGGTTGCGCCTGAGCCGGGTTTCGGGCCTTGGCCCCCGGGCGCTCAAGCAGCTGCGCGAAACCCTGGGTTCGCCGCAAGCGGTCCTCGCAGCCCCGCCGAGCCAGTTGCAGGCCCTGGGCCTGCGGCCTGCGGTGGCGGCACGGGTGGCGATAGCCGCCCAGCAGCCCCTGCCCGAGACGGAGCGTATCGCACTTCACGACTGGCTGGCGGCGCCCGATCATCACCTTCTCTGCCCCGACGATCCCCGCTACCCCTCCCGTCTCTGGAATATTCCGGATCCGCCTCCCTGTCTTTACGTCGCCGGTGATCCGGAGGTGCTGGTTCAGCCCCAGTTGGCGCTGGTGGGCAGTCGTCATGCCACGATCAGCGGTCTGGAGGCTGCGCGGGATTTCGGTCGCGCCCTGTCGCAGGCCGGCTTCGTCGTCACCAGCGGTTTGGCGCTGGGGATCGACGGCGAGGCGCACCGGGGCGCGCTGGAGGGGTTGGGGGTGACGCTTGGCGTGCTGGGCTCGGGCTGTGATCGGCCGTACCCGGCCCGCCATCGGAGTCTCGCTGAGTCGATTGTGGCCGCTGGCGGCGCCCTCGTCTCTGAACTGCCCCTGCAAAGCCCGCCCAGGGCGCAGAATTTTCCCCGCCGTAACCGCATTATCAGTGGCTTGAGCCTGGGCGTGCTGGTGATTGAGGCAGCACAGGAGTCTGGCTCCTTGATCACTGCCAGGTTGGCGCTGGAGCAGGGACGAGAGGTGTTCGCCATGCCCGGCTCAATCCACAATCCGGCGGCCCGGGGCTGTCATCGACTGATTCGCCAGGGGGCCAAGCTGGTGGAGACGGTGGACCACATTCTCGAAGAGGTGGCACCGCAGCTGCCGTTTAATGCGAGGGAGGACGCCGGAGGAGATCCCACGGGTCAGGAAGAGGAGCCGCTGGAAAGCGGCGCGGCGCGGGTGTTGGCGGCCTGCGGTTACGACACCACTCCCCTGGACCGGGTGGTCGAGCGCAGCGGTCTGAGCGCGGGTGTGGTGCAGAGCGAGCTGCTGGCCCTGGAGCTGGCAGGACGGGTTACCGCGGTCGCAGGGGGCTATCAACGGCGCTAGGTTTGGGGACGTACGTCTTCGACAGGACGGCTGAGCGACTGGCTCTACTCTTTTATCTGGGCGATAATGGACGCTTTTTCCGCGCGGGCCGGAGCGGCTCGGTGTGGAGTCTTTATTCCATTTAAGCTGAAGCAGTTGAGGAGAGAAACATGGGTGCGCTGGTTGGAGTCATCATGGGCTCGCGTTCCGACTGGGAAACCATGAGCGAGGCGGTAACGATTCTGGAAAAGCTCGGTGTCTCCCACGAGGTGGAGGTCGTATCGGCCCATCGGACGCCCGAAAAACTGTTTGAATACGCTCAGAACGCCGAGTCCCGCGGCCTGGAAGTGATCATCGCCGGGGCTGGCGGGGCTGCCCACCTGCCGGGTATGGCCGCTTCCAAAACCGTGCTGCCGGTACTGGGCGTTCCGGTTCAGTCTCGCGCGCTTAACGGCATGGACTCGCTGCTCTCAATCGTGCAGATGCCGGCGGGTATTCCCGTGGGCACTCTCTCCATCGGCAAGGCGGGTGCCGCCAACGCCGCCCTGCTTGCCGCCGCCATGCTGGGCAACAAGTACCCGCAAATACGCAGCGCCCTGAACGCGTTTCGAAACGAGCAGACGGAGAAGGTGCTGGCCAACCCCGATCCGAGGGATGGTGACGCATGAAGCGGCTGGGCATTATCGGGGGGGGGCAGCTGGCACGGATGATGGCGCTGGCTGCACCGCCCCTGGGGCTTGAGGTACGTTTTCTGGATCCTTCTTCCAGCGCCTGTGCCGGCGACATATCGACCGGCATCCGCGCCGGCTACGGTGATCCCGAGGCGTTGGATGAGCTGGCAGACTGGGCCGAGGTGGTGACCTTCGAGTTCGAGAATGTGCCGGCGGCCAGCGTCGAGCGGCTGGCAGCGAAGCTTCCCGCCTACCCCCCGGCCGGGGCCCTGGGCACCGCCCAGGATCGCCTGCGGGAAAAAAACCTGTTTCGTGATCTCGGAATTGGCGTCGCCCCCTTTGCCGCTGTGGACAGCCTGGAGGGCCTGCGCTTGGCCGTTGCTGACGTAGGGCTGCCGGCGGTGCTCAAAACCCGTACCGAAGGCTATGACGGCAAGGGACAAGCGGTGCTGCGCACCGCCGCTGATCTGGAGCCGGCCTGGGAACGCCTCGGCGGCGTGCCCCTGATCCTGGAAGGCTTTGTGAACTACAGCCGTGAAATCTCGATTATCGGGGTGCGTACCCGAGATGGCGCCATGTGTTTCTACCCCATATCGGAGAACACACACCGCGACGGTATTCTGCACCTTGCGGTTTGTCGCGCCTCGGATCCCATGCAGGAAGAGGCTCAGGCTTGTCTCCGCAAGATTGCCGAAGCGCTCGACTATGTCGGGGTGCTGACCCTGGAGCTGTTCGAGATGGACGGGCAACTGCTGGCCAACGAGATCGCGCCAAGGGTGCATAACTCCGGGCACTGGACCATCGAAGGCGCTGAAACCAGCCAGTTTGAAAACCACCTGCGGGCGGTGCTGGATCTGCCGCTGGGGGCGACCGACCCGGTGGGTGAGAGCGCCATGGTCAACTTCATTGGCCGGGTACCCGCTGCCGAGGCGGTGCTGGCCATTCCCGGCGCCCACCTGCATGATTACCAGAAAGAGGCCCGGACCGGACGTAAAGTGGGGCACGTGACCCTGCGGGCCGGCTCACCGGAGGCGCTGGCCGAGCGGATTGCCGCCGCGGAGGCCCTTCTCCAGGATGGTTAAAGGAGGCACCCGAGGCCGAGGCGTTGACCGCTGGCGCCTGAAGCAGGCTACCCGGGCATTGCAGGCCGGGGGGGTGATCGCCTACCCCACCGAGGCGGTGTGGGGGCTAGGGTGTGATCCGTGGAACGAGGCCGCTTTTCGTCGCCTGCTGGCGCTCAAGCGCCGCCCGCCCGAGAAGGGGGTTATCCTGATCGCCGCCGACCGCAGCCAGATCGCACCGCTGTTGAATGAGCTGACCCCGGCCCAGGCGCAACACCTGGCGGCCAGCTGGCCGGGCCCGGTGACCTGGCTGCTACCCGACCCGCAGGACTGGGTCCCGGCATGGATCAAGGGGGGGCACCCTACGGTCGCGGTACGGGTGAGTGATCACCCCCTGGTGGCCGAACTCTGTCGCGCGTTTGGCGGCCCCCTGGTGTCCACCTCGGCCAATCGGGCCGGCCATCCGCCGGGGCGCACTCCGCGTGAGGTACGTCTGGCGCTGGGCCCGGGTCTGGACTACCTGTTACCGGGGGCGCTGGGGGGGCGCGAGCGGCCCAGCGAAATTCGAGATCTGCGCACCTTGGATACCCTCAGACACTGACCCGGAGAGTTCAATGGCGGTAAATATCGCGGCGGTCATCGCCTCTATGGAAAGCCTGCAAGAGCGCATCTGCGAGGGGCTTGAGGCCCTGGATGGCAATGGACGTTTTGCGGAGGATCGGTGGATCCGCCCGGAAGGGGGCGGTGGTCGTTCACGGATCATGACCGACGGCGCTCGCTTTGAGAAAGGCGGGGTCAACTTCTCTCACGTTCGTGGCGATTCCATGCCCGCCTCCGCCACCGCCCACCGGCCCGAATTGGCAGGACGTCATTACCAGGCGGTCGGCGTTTCCCTGGTGATGCACCCCCACAACCCTTACGTGCCGACCTCCCACGCCAACGTGCGGTTTTTCGTTGCCGAGAAGGAAGGCGAGGCGCCCATCTGGTGGTTCGGGGGCGGTTTCGACCTGACCCCCTGTTATGGCTTCGACGAAGATTGCCGTGACTGGCACCGGGCCGCCAAGGCCGTCTGCGACCGCTTTGGCCCTGAGCGCTACGCCGAATATAAGGCCTGGTGCGACCGCTATTTCTACCTCAAGCACCGGGACGAGCCCCGCGGAGTCGGCGGCATCTTCTTCGATGACCTTAATACGCCCGACTTTGAAAGTTGCTTTGCCTTTGTCCGGGATGTGGGGGAGACCTACCTGCAGGGCTACGCGCCGTTGGTCGAACGCCGCGCGGACACCCCCTATGGCGAGCGGGAGAAGCAGTTTCAGCGCTACCGGCGCGGGCGTTACGTGGAGTTCAACCTGGTCTGGGACCGGGGTACCCTTTTTGGCCTGCAGTCCGGGGGACGCACGGAGTCGATCCTGATGTCGCTACCTCCCGAGGTGCGCTGGGAATACAACTGGCACCCCGAGCCCGGCACCCCCGAAGCCGAACTGTACGAGCGCTACCTAAAACCCCGGGACTGGGCATAGAGACAGCGACTTTGAGGTGTGAGCCGCTGAGCCCAGGCCCGCGCCTCAACCGCACGTGAAAGGAGAGCCATGACCGACCGTTACGCCGTGATGGGGGATCCCATCAGCCACAGCAAGTCGCCCCAGATTCACGCGGCCTTTGCCGCCCAGACCGGACAGGACCTGACCTACGAGGCAATCCGGGTGGCCCCGGGCAGCTTCGCCGCCGCGGTGGAGGCTTTCTTCGCCGCGGAAGGGAAGGGGCTCAATGTCACGGTGCCGTTCAAGGAGGAGGCCTGGAAACTTGCCGGGCGGCTCAGTGAACGGGCGCGACTGGCAGGGGCGGTCAATACCCTATACCGGGACGAGGACGGTCGCTTGGTTGGCGACAACACGGATGGCCAGGGGCTGATTACCGACATCCAGCGTAATCACGGCGGGGATATTGTAAATAAGCGAGTACTTGCTATCGGCGCAGGAGGCGCAGTAAGAGGTGTTCTCGAGCCGCTTCTTAAGAGAAAACCAGGCGAGTTAGTGATTGCAAACAGAACGGCTTCCAAGGCCGAAGCGCTGGCTGAGCATTTTTCGGCGCTCGGAAATGTGCGCGGCTGTGGTTTCGCGGCAGTTAACGCGCCCTTTGACCTAGTGATCAACGGCAGCGCGGCGAGCCTGCACGGCGAGCTGCCGTCCCTGTCCGAGCGGATCTGGGCGGAGGGTGCCTGGGCTTACGATATGATGTACGGGGCCGAGCCCACGGTATTCAACCGCTGGGCGCAACAGGCGGGCGCGGCACGGGTGATGGATGGCCTGGGCATGCTGGTGGAGCAGGCCGCCGAGGCGTTCCGCCTGTGGCGGGGCGTCACACCGCAGACGCGATCGGTTATCCTTGAGATGCGCTGCCAGCTGGAAGACTCGGCACGGGCGTAAATTGTTCACAGGGCTGTAGAAGGGGATGTCATGTCAGGGCCGAATCGGCTGTCCAGCAAGGAGATTTACCGCGGTTGCGACCCGGAGTTGCTGCCATTCAAAACCACCGAAAACCTGGAAGACTTCCACGGTATTTACGGCCAGGAGCGGGCCGTGGAAGCGATGGCTTTCGGCATGGGCATGCGCCGCACCGACTATAACCTCTTTGTTATGGGGCACTCCCAGAGCGGCCGCTTCTCCTTTGTCATGGAGACCCTGAAAAAAGCCGCCAAAAAAGAGAAGAACCCCCAGGACTGGTGTTACCTCAATAACCTTGCCGATCCCCGCAATCCCCTGGCGTTCTACTTCGCTGCCGGCAAGGGCAGCGTGTTTCGTAAAGACGTCAATACCCTGCTCGAGCGGACCGCCAGTGAATTGCCCGCCGCGTTTGAGAACCCCGGCTACCAGCGGCAGAAGAGCCAGATTGACCGCGAGTTCAGCCGCCTCTACGACCAGGCCTTGGAAACGGTGGAGAACGAGGCCAGGGGCCGCAGTATCGCCCTCTACCGGGATGCGGGCAGTGTTGGCTTTACCCCGGTGGTCAACGGCCAGGCCATGGACGAGGCAGCGTTTTCCCAGCTGGAAGAGGGCGAGCGCAACCAGATCAACCAGAACATCAGCGAGCTGGAAGACTTTCTCAACGAATCCCTGACCACCCTGCCGCAATGGCGCCGGGAGGCCAACGAGAAGCAGAAGAAGCTCGAGCACGAAACCGCGCGCGAAACCCTCGCCCCCCTGTTTCAGCCCCTGAAAGAGAAATACGCGTCACAGCCCCGGGTCGTGAGCTACCTCAAGCGGGTGGAGGCGGACCTGATCAAGAACGCCGCCGATCTGGTCGGCGAGGACAAGTCGGGGGAGAACAAGAGCGAGTTGATGCGTTCGGCGGAGCTGGAGCAGACCTACGGCGTCAACCTGCTGGTTGACCACCACAAGACCAAGGGCGTGCCGGTGGTGTTCGAGTCCCATCCCACCTATGAAAACCTGTTCGGTCGGGTGGAGTACACCAGCGAGATGGGGGCTTTGCTGACCAGCTTCCAGCTTATCCGCGACGGCTCCCTGCACCAGGCCAACGGCGGCTACTTGGTACTGGAAGCCGAGAAGCTGTTTGAGCATCCCATGGTCTGGAGCGCCCTCAAGCGGGCATTGAAGTCCAAGGAGCTGCGCATCGAGAGCCCCTTTGCCGAGATGGCGGGGATCAACACCATCACCCTGGCCCCGGAGGCGATCCCCCTGAACGTCAAGGTGGTGATCATCGGCGAGCGTGATCTGTACTACCTGCTGCAGCAGATGGACGGCGATTTTCCCAAGCTGTTTCGGGTGGTGGTGGACTTCGACGAGGAGGTGCCGCGCACCGAGGCCGCGATCCGCAACTACGCGCGCCTGATCAAGACGCTGGCGCAGAAAGAGGGTTGCGCCCACATGACTCGCAGGGCCGTGGCGCGGCTGGTGGAGCACAGCTCGCGGCTGGCCGAAGACCAGGAGCTGCTCTCGGCCCATATCGGGGAGATGATGGACCTGGTCTTCGAGGCTGACTTCAAGCGCGAGCGCACCGGCGAAGCGCTGATCGGCCACGAGCACATCGAGATGGCCCTACTGGCCAAGGAGCGGCGCACCGACCGCCTCAGCACCAAGCTGCGGGACGAAATTCTTAACGAGGTGATCCTCATCAACACCGAAGGCAAAGCGGTGGGCAAGTGCAACGGCCTCACGGTGCTGCAGGTGGGGGATGTCAGCTTCGGCACCCCGGCGCGGATCACCGCCACCGTGCATCCCGGCGACCGGGGGGTGGTGGACATTGAGCGGGAGGTGACTCTGGGGCAGCCGATCCATTCCAAGGGGGTGCTGATCCTGTCCGGCTACCTGGGCCACAAATACGCCCAGGACTTCCCCCTCTCGGTCTCGGCCAGTATTGCCCTGGAGCAGTCCTACGGCCACGTGGACGGCGACAGCGCCTCTTTGGCCGAAATCTGTACCCTGATTTCGGCCCTGACCCACACCCCCATCAGCCAGGAGTACGCGCTGACCGGCTCCATTAACCAGTATGGCGAGGTGCAGGCGATCGGCGGGGTCAACGAGAAGATCGAGGGCTTCTTCGAGATCTGCAAGAGCAAGGGGTTAAGCGGCAGCCAGGGGGTGATTATCCCGCGGGCCAACCGCCGCAACCTGATGCTCAAGGCCGAAGTGGTGGGGGCGGTGGAGATGGGGCTGTTTCACATCTACACCGTCGCCACCGTGGACCAGGCCCTGGAGCTGCTGACCGGGCGCAAGGCGGGGGTGTTGAAGAGTGACGGCACCTTTACCCAGCGCTCGCTCAACCACCGGGTGGTCAAGCGACTGCGGGAGATGGCCAAGGCCAAGCCCTGAGGTTTGCGGCCTCAGCGGGAAGCCAGCGGGGCAGCGAACTGGAACTCCATGTCCCAGGGGAAGCGGATCCAGGTATCCTGGCTCACCTCGGTGATAAAGGTGTCTACCAACGGGCGTCCTGCCGGCTTGGCGTAGATGGTGGCGAAGTGGGCTTTGGGAAGCATTTCGCGCACCACCCGGGCAGTCTTGCCGGTATCCACCAGGTCGTCGATCAGCAGAAAGCCTTCGCCGTCGCCCTCGACGTTTTTCAGCACCTTCAGCTCGCCCTGATGCTGCTGCTCCCCTTGCTCCCCCTCCTGGTAGCTCACCACGCAGATGGTGTCGATCAGGCGCAGGTCCAGCTCCCGGGCGATGATGGCGGCCGGCACCAGGCCGCCGCGGGTAATGGCAATGATGCCTTTCCAGGGGCCCCGTTCCAGCAGTCTCCAGGAGAGCGCCCGTGCGTCGCGGTGCAGTTCTGCCCAGGAGATGGGAAAGTCTTTTTGGTAGGGATTGCTCATAGGGGGTTAATCCTGCTCGTCGTAGTTCTCCGCCAGGTGCTTGTCCTTCAGGCGCACGTAGTTGGCGGCGGTGTAGGTGAAAAACTCGCGCTCTTTTTCGGTCAGGGGGCGGGCCTGCTTGGCAGGGCGGCCCACGTAGAGGTAACCGCTCTTGAGGGTTTTGCCCGGGGGCACCAGGGAGCCTGCGCCGATGATCACCTCCGACTCCACCACGGCGCCGTCCATCACCATGGCGCCCATGCCCACCAGGATGCGGTCGCCCAACGTGCAGCCGTGGAGCATGGCCTGGTGGCCGATGGTGACGTCGTCGCCGATCTCCAGGGGAAAACCATCGGGGTTGTAGGGGCCGGCGTGGGTAATGTGCAGGACTGATCCGTCCTGCACGCTGGTGCGGGCACCGATCCGGATCCGGTGCATGTCGCCGCGGATCACCACCAGGGGCCAGACCGAGGTGTCGTCGCCGAGGGTGACATCCCCCAGCACGACGGCGCTGGGGTCGACGAAGACGCGTTCGCCCAGGCGCGGTGAGGTGCCTTGGTAGCTGCGGATTTTCATGGATCTTTCTCCCATGTAAACTGTCAAGATTACCCCGGCCCGGGGCGGGAGCGCCATTTTACCCCAAGCCGGCGGGGATGATGAGTCATCAATGTTTACGCGGCCGTCCGCTGCCGCCGCCGAATCCATGGACACCCTATGAGTAACCCCCTGCTGGAAGCGCACCGTTTCCCTCCGTTTTCCCGTATTCAGCCCGAGCATGTGGAACCGGCCTTTGACCGCCTGCTGGCCGAGAGCCGCGCCGAGCTGGAGACCCTGCTGGCCGATCCGCCCGCCGGCTGGGCGCTGGTGGAACGCCTTGAAGCCATCGATGACCTTCTCAGCCAGGCCTGGTCGCCGGTGAGCCACATGAATTCGGTAGTCAACTCCGAGCCCCTGCGCGAGGCCTACAACGCGGTGCTGCCCAAGCTCACCGAGTACCACACGGAGCTCGGGCAGAACCGCCGTCTTTACCAGGCGTTCAAAGGGCTGGCCGAGAGTGATGAATTCAGCGGGTTGGACCAGGCGCAACAGCAGCTGGTGCACAATGCGTTGCGGGATTTTCACCTCTCCGGGGTGGATCTGCCGGAGGCGAAGAAGCGCCGCTTCGGCGAACTCAAGCAACGGTTGTCAAAGCTGGGCAGCCAGTTCTCGGAAAACGTGCTGGACGCCACCCAGGGCTGGACCAAGCACTTCAGCGACGCGGCGCCGCTGCAGGGGCTGCCGGAGAACGCTCTGGCCCAGGCGGCGCAGGCCGCCCGGCAACAGGAGCTGGAGGGTTACCTCATCACCCTGGAGTTCCCTTCCTACTTTGCGGTGATGACCTTCGCCGACAACCGCGACCTGCGTCGCGAGGTCTACGAGGCCTTCTGCACCCGCGCCTCCGACCAGGGCCCCCAGGGCGGGCGCTGGGATAACAGCGAGGCGATCGACGAAATTCTGCGCCTGCGTCACGAGCTGGCGCAGTTGCTGGGTTACGAAAACTACGCCGCCTACTCCCTGGCCACCAAGATGGCGGAGTCCACCGACCAGGTGGTGGGCTTTCTCAACGACCTGGCGCACAAGAGCCGCCCCGTGGCGCAGGCGGAGTACCGCGAGCTGGCCGGGTTCGCCCGCCAGGCGGGGGTCGAGCGCCTCGAGGCCTGGGACATAGGCTACTTTGGCGAAAAGCTGCGTCAGCAGCGCTACGCCCTCTCCCAGGAGGAGTTGCGCCCCTATTTTCCGGTGGATCGCGTGCTGCCGGGCATGTTTGCCGTGGTGCAGCGCCTCTACGGCATCGAGATCCAGGAAGAGCAGGCCGACCAGCTCTGGCATTCCGATGCGCGCCTGTTTCGAATCGAGCGAGATGGTCAGCCGCTGGGCTATTTCTACCTCGACCTGTACGCCCGCAGCCACAAGCGGGGAGGAGCCTGGATGGACGAGTGCCGGGTGCGCCGGCGTCTTGAAGACGGATCGGTACAGTTGCCGGTCGCCTACCTCGTTTGCAACTTCAACGCCCCGGTAGGGGAGACGCCCGCGCTGCTGACCCACACCGAGGTGTCGACCCTGTTCCATGAATTCGGTCACGGCCTGCACCACCTGCTGACCCGTATCGAGTGGGCGGGGGTGTCCGGGATCAATGGGGTGGCCTGGGACGCGGTGGAGCTGCCCAGCCAGTTCCTGGAGAACTGGTGCTGGGAGCCCGAGGCGCTGGCGCTGATCAGCGGTCACTACCAGACCGGCGAGCCCCTGCCCGCCGAATTGCTCGAGCGGATGCTGGCGGCCCGCAATTTCCAGGCGGGGATGATGATGGTGCGCCAGCTGGAGTTTTCCCTGTTCGACTTCCTGCTGCACCGGGACTACCGGCCCGAGCCGGCCACCGATGTCCAGGCCCTGCTGGACCGGGTGCGCGCCGAGGTATCGGTGGTGACTCCCCCGGCGTTCAACCGCTTTCAGCACAGCTTCTCCCACATCTTCGCCGGTGGTTATGCCGCGGGTTACTACAGCTACAAGTGGGCCGAAGTGCTCTCCGCCGACGCCTTCTCCCGGTTCGAGGAGGAGGGGATCTTCAATCCCGAGACCGGGCGCGCCTTTGAGCAGGCGATTCTCGCCCAGGGCGGTGCGCGGGAGGCGATGGACCTGTTCGTCGCGTTTCGCGGCCGTGAGCCCCGGGTCGATGCCCTGCTGCGTCACACCGGCATCACCGCGGCCACCCAGGAGGCCCCATGAGTTCTATCACCAAACGCTTTATCGCCGGCGCCGTCTGCCCCCGTTGCGCGGCCATGGACAAACTCCGCACCTACCGTGACGCCATTCACGAGCACCGCGAGTGCGTGGCCTGCGGCTACGAGGACAGCATGCGCCTGGACGGGGCGCCCAGCCCCCGCGAGATGGAGACCCGGGTCAACAGCCCCCGCCCGGCGGCGTCCAGTGGCGAGCAGGTGCTGCAGTTTGTGCCCAATCCCAAGCTGGGCGCGAAAGCCCGCAAGGAGTCCTGAGAGGGCTGCAACAGCTGATGAGCTCGCCGCTCAGCGGGGCTCATCACAGCGGGAATCACCAGCCGGGCGGCGGCGCACAAAGGCGGCAAACACCGCACCGCCCAGCACTCCCCGCCCGGCCAGCAGCAGTGCCAGGGCCAGCCAGAGACCGTGGTTGCCGAGCCCCTGGCCCAGGTACCAGGCCGGCAGGTAGATCCCCAGGGTGGCGACCAGCATGCAGTTTTGCATGGCGCGGAACCAGTTGGCGCCGATAAAGATGCCATCTAACAGGTAACTCCAGACGCCCAGCAGGGGCAGCGCCACCAGCCAGGGCAGGTAGCTGCGTGCCGTGCTGACGACGGCGGGAATATCAGTCAGCAGGCGGATCAGCAGCTCCCCCCCTAAGTAAAAGAGGGCGGCGAACCCCAGGGCCGTGCCCAGGGACCAGAGCGTCGCCGCGGCGCAGGCCCGAATAAACCCCTGCTGATCCCGGGCACCCAGGTAGCGTCCGCAAAGCGCCTCCACCGCGTGGGCGAACCCGTCCAGGCCGTGGGAGATCAGCAGCAGGAAGTTCAGCAGCACCGCGTTGGCGGCCAGGACACTGTCTCCCAGGCGCGCGCCCTGGGCGGTGAAGAAGGCGAAGCAGAACAGCAGGCAGAGGGTACGCACCATCAGGTAGCGGTTGCTGCGCAGCAGGGGCCCGTAGTCGCGCCAGCGCCACAGGGCGGCGAGCGGCAGCTTCGGTCCGGGCAGCCGCTGCAGGTGGCGCAGGGCCAGCCAGCCACCCAGCCCCAGGCTGGCGTAGTCGGCGCAGAGGCTGGCCACCGCTACCCCCGTCACCCCCCACCCGAGCCCCATCACCAGCAGCAGGTCCAGGATCATGTTCACCAGGTTGGCGCTGACCAGCAGCAGCAGGGGCACCCGGCTGTTCTGCAAGCCCAGAAACCACCCCAGCAGGGCATAATTGGCCAGTACCGCGGGGGCGCTGTAGATGCGGAGGGCGCAGTACAGGCGGGCCTGCTCCAGTACCGCCGGACTGGGGTCCATCAGGGCCAGCCCCAGGCTGAGCAGCGGCTGTTGCAGCAGGATCAATCCCAGCCCCAGTAAGGCGGCCAAGACCAGGCTCTGCCCCAGCAGGCGCCGTTGCGCCAGGGGATCCTGGCGTCCCAGGGCCCGCGCGGTGAGCCCGGTGGTGCCCATGCGCAGAAAGCCGAAGCTCCAGTAGAGCAGGGAGAAGAGGCTGGCCCCGATCGCGACCGCACCCAGGTAGTGGGGCTCGGGCAGGTGGCCGATCACCGCCGTGTCCACCATGCCCAGCAGCGGCACGGTGATATTGGAGAGAATCATCGGCCAGGCCAGCTGCCAGACCCGGCGATGGCTTTCACCGTGCCAGAAGGTGGCCCCCAGGCTCATCGGTGGGGCAGTCGCAGGATCTGGCTGAGGCTGAACAGGAAGGCCGCGGCGACCACCACCGAGGGGCCGGCCGGTGTGTTCCACTGGTAGGAGGCGAGCAGCCCCAGGCAGACGGCGATACAGCCGATCAGGCTGGCCAGCGCCGCCATGCGCTCGGGGCTGTTGGCCAGGCGTCGCGCGGTGGCGGCGGGAATGATCAGCAGGGAGGTGATCAGCAGCACGCCCACCACCTTCATGGCCACGGCGATGACGATGCCTACCAGCAGCATCAGCGCCAGGCGGGTCAGGGTCACCGGCACGCCCTCGACCTGGGCCAGCTCCTCGTTGACGGTGATCGCCAGCAGCGGATTCCACAGTTTCAGCAGCAGCGCCCCGACCAGGGCGCCGCCGCCGTAGATCCAGTAAAGGTCGTCGCGGCTCACCGCCAGCAGGTCGCCGAACAGGTAGCTCATCAGGTCGATGCGCAAATCCGGCAGAAAGCTGATCGCCACCAGGCCCAGGGAGAGGCTGCTGTGGGCCATGATCCCGAGCAGGGTGTCGCTCGCGATCAGGTGTTTCTTCTGCAGCGCTACCAGCAGCACCGACAGCAGCACGCAGCACACCACCACCGCCAGGTTGAGGTTGACGTCGAACAGGATGCCCAGGCTGATCCCCAGCAGCGCCGAGTGGGCCAGGGTGTCACCGAAATAGGCCATCCGGCGCCAGACCACGAAGGCGCCAAGGGGGCCTGCCACCAGGGCAACGCCGATGCCGCCCAGCAGGGCCCGCAGTAGAAAGTCAGCCATGGCGGCACCCCGCTGGGGCCTGCGGCCGGTCGGAGATGACGTTGCCGTGGGCGTCGTGATCATGGTTGTGCTGGTGGCTGTAGAGGGCCAGGCTGCGGGCCCCTTCCAGGCCAAAGAGTTCGACAAAGGCGGGGTCGTGGCTGACCTGTTCGGGATGCCCCGAGCAGCAGATGTGATGGTTCAGGCAGATCACCGTGTCGGTGCTGGCCATCACCAGGTGCAAATCGTGGGAGACCATGAAGACGGCGCAGCCGTAGCGGGCCCGAATCTCGCCGATCAGCCGGTAGAGTTCGATCTGGCCGTTGATGTCGACCCCCTGCACCGGCTCGTCCAGCACCAGCAGCTGGGGGCGGCGGAGCAGGGCGCGGGCCAGCAGCACCCGCTGGGTTTCTCCACCGGACAGGCTTTGCAGGGGGCTCTCCATCAGGTGGTCGGCGTTGACCATCGCCAGTGCTTCGCGCAGGGCGGTTTTATCCATGCGCCTTGGCAGCTGCATAAAGCGGCGCACGGTCAGGGGCAGGGTCGCGTCCACGTGCAGCTTCTGCGGCATGTAACCGATCCGAAGACTAGGCTGGCGCTGCACCTTGCCGCTGTCGGGCTGCAGCAGCCCCAGCAGGAGGCGGATCAGGGTGGACTTGCCGGAGCCGTTGGGGCCGATCAGGGTGGTGATGCGCCCGGGGTTAAGCTCAAGGCTCACGTCCTGAATCACCGGGCGTCCGCCCAGGCGCAGGTTGACCCCCTGCAGGGTGACCAGGGGCGCGCTCAAGCGGGGTTCTCCTGGCAGGGCGGGCAGCGCCCGAACAGCTCCACCGTTTCACTCTCCAGGGCGAACCCGCGGGCGTCGGCGCTGTGCTGCAGGACGCCGGCGAGGCGCTCCGATTCAAGCTCCAGGGCGCAGCCGCAGATTCGGCAGATCAGAAAATAGCCGTGGTGGTTGTGACGGGGATCGCGGCATCCGATAAAGGCGTTAAGGGAGGCGAGACGGTGGATCAGACCCTGCTCGAGCAGAAAGTCGAGAGCCCGGTAGACGGTGGGTGGCGCCGGGCTGAAGCCTTCGTGGGCGAGCATCGCCAGCAACTGGTAGGCACCCAGTGGCTTGTGGCTCTGCCAGACCAGCTCCAGGACCCGCTTGCGCACCGGCGTCAGGCGACAGCCACGGGATTTGCACAGGGCCACGGCAATGGTTACTGCGGAATCGATACAGTGTTGGTGATCGTGAGTGTTGCTGAACGCCTCGTCAGGCGGGGGTGTACACATGGAAGCGACCGTCCGGAAATGAGACTGTAATGTTATAACAGTTTCGCTGCGGGAGGGGGCTTTGTTCAACCGGGAGGTGGTGCAGATGGGGAGACTCGAACTCCCACGTCCTTTCGGACACTAGCACCTGAAGCTAGCGCGTCTACCAATTCCGCCACATCTGCATCTTGTCCGGGCGTGCGCCGCGGGCAAGTAAAACGTTAGAGACAAGTGCGCTCGAAGCAGGGCCTTCGCTGTTGGATTGAATCCAGGGAGAGTAAGGATACTTGAGGAGGTGGTGCAGATGGGGAGACTCGAACTCCCACGTCCTTTCGGACACTAGCACCTGAAGCTAGCGCGTCTACCAATTCCGCCACATCTGCGTGTCATCTCTGACGTGGCGCGTATTTAAACCGGTCTTTTTTCCGATTGCAAGTGTTTTTTCGCTGTTCGGTTTCAGGGTGGCGACCGCTCGGCTTCGGATTCAGATTCCGGCTCGGCGGGGCGGTGCAGGGGCAGGGTAATCTTGAAGTGCGTGCCCTTGCCCGGTTCGCTGTCACAGTCGATCTCTCCACCCAGGCGCTGGGTGACTAGGTTGTAGATAATGTGGGCGCCCAGGCCCGACCCGCCGCGCCCCCGGCGGGTGGTGTAAAAGGGCTCGAAGATGCGTCGCAGCTGACGCTGGCTCATGCCGCGGCCGTCGTCGCTGTACTCCAGCCGCAGCGTATCATCCTCCTGCGCCAGGTCGATGCGGATCAGCCCTGCGGCCTCCTGCTCCTCAAAGCCGTGCTGCAGGGAGTTCATCACCAGGTTGGTGATGATCTGGGAAAAGGCCCCTGGGTAGCTGTCGATGGTGATATCCGGGTCGCCGTTCACTTCCACCCGGTGCGGCGTGTGCTTGAGCTGCGGGCGCAGGGAGAAGAGCACCTCCTCGATATAGCCCCGCACCGGGAATGAGCGCTCCTCGTCGCTGGCCTGGTCAACGGCCACCTGCTTGAAGCTCTGGACCAGCTGGGCGGCGCGGGTGGCGTTACTGTGGATGATGTCCAGGCTCTCCTCGGCCACCGCGTTGAAGGCCTCCAGATCGCTGCGTTTGAGATCTCCTGACTGGTAGGCGAATGCCAGGCGCTGGAACTCGTCCTTGAGCAGGGTGACGGCGGTCAGGCTGTTGCCCAGCGGGGTGTTGATCTCGTGGGCAACGCCGGCGACCAGCCCGCCCAGGGCGGCCATCTTGTCCGCTTCCACCAGTTTGCGTTGGGTCTGCTGGAGCTGTTGCAGGGTGGTGCGCAGGTTGAGGTTGCTGCTCTTGAGCTCGGTGGTGCGCTGCTCCACCCGCTGCTCGAGTTTCTCGTTCAGCTCCTGCAAGGCGCGCTCGGCCGCCAGCCGGTGCGCCACCTCGCTCTCCAGGCGCTCGATGGTGCGGTCCTGCTCGGCCGTGTGGTCGGCGATCATCTGCTCCCGTTCCTGGTAGTAGTCGATTTTGCTGAGCAGCTCCTCGGGGGTCAGGTGAATCTCCGCCAGAAAACGGGAGTAGAGGCTTGAGAGTTGCTCCTGCTCATCCACCCGGAACAGGCCGCAGCGCTGCATCGCCTTGTGTGCTGAGGCGCCGCCGATAGCCCCGGCGAGCAGGTTTTCCGCCTCTTTCTGCAGGTAGGCCATTTCCATCAGGCTGGCCTCGTTGCGCCCGCTCAGGCCCGCCGACGCCAGGCAGTGCTCAAGGGCGGTGTTGCAAGCGGCAGGGGGGAGGTAATCGGCGAAACAGCGGCGCAGCAGGTGGACCTTGGGCGGCAGGTGGATGGTGTTTTCCTGGGCGATGGCCGGGGCCGGGCGGTCGCCGCTGAGCAGGATGTCGACGAATTCGTTGGCCAGGGCGCGGCCCTCCCGGCCGGGGCGGTCGGCGATGGAGACGCCGATATAGGCCAGCAGGTTGACCGCCAGACTCCAGAACACGGCGTGGGGGAGCGGCGCCAGTTGGGTGAAACCGAACAGGCTTTCTGGGGTCAGCAGCCCGAGCCCCAACGGCCCTTCGGTCAGCCAGGCATCGCCGATCCAGCCGCTTTTGCTGAAGGCCGGCAGCAGCAGGGTGTAGGCCCAGAGGCCAAAACCGGCCAGAAGCCCTGCGCTTGCGCCGCGGGCGCTGCCCTGGCGCCAGAACAGGCCGCCGATGAGGGCCGGGGCAAACTGGAGGACCGCGGCGAAGGAGATCAGCCCCATGTTGACCAGCATGTAGGACTCGCCCAGGGTGTGGTTGAACAGCGCACCGCCGGCGATAAACAGGGTGACCGCCAGCCAGCGCCACTGCAGCAGGTAGACCCGCAGCCGCCGCAGCCCCGGCAGCACTTCGATCACCGGTAGCAGCAGGTGGTTGGTGATCATGGTGGAGAGGGTCATGGCGCTGACCAGGATCATTCCCGTGGCGGCGGAGAAGCCGCCGATGAACACCAGCAGCGAGAGGCTGTTTTGTTCTGCCAGCAGGGGCAGGCGGAGCACGTAACTGTCGGCGGCGTCCGGCCCCATGCCTTGCAGCAGGCCGGCGGCGGCGATGGGCAGCACGAAGATGTTGATCAGCAGCAGGTAGGCCGGGACCAGCCACTGGGCGGTTGAAATATGCTGCTCGTCGGCGTTCTCCACCACCATGACGTGAAACTGACGGGGCAGAAACATAAAGGCCGCCATCGACAGCACGATCAGGGTGACCCAGTTGGTGAACGGGGGCGCGGCGGTCAGGTTGGCCAGCGCCGGCAGGCTCTGCCGGTGCTGTTGCGCCTGGGTGAACAGATCGCCCAGGCCATCGAACAGTCCGAAGCTGACGAACAGGCCAACGGCCAGAAAGGCGATCAGCTTGACCAGGCTTTCGGCGGCCAGGGCGAACATCATCCCCTGGTGGCGCTCGGTGGGGTCGAGCTGACGGACGCCGAACAGAATGGTGAAAAGCGTCATCAGGACCACCGTGACCCACTCGACGGTGAAGCTGGATACCGTCACCGAGCGGCTTGCGATCAGCTCGAAGGTGGTGGTGATCGCTTTCAGTTGCAGCGCGATGTAGGGAAGAATCCCCACCAGGCAGATCAGCGTGACCAGGGCGGCAATGCCCTGGGACTTGTTGTAGCGGGTGGAGATGAGGTCGGCGATGCTGGTGATGTGGTGCAGGCTTTTCAGGCGCACCATCTTGCGCACCAGGGTGCCGGCAAACAGCAGGACCAGGGTAGGGCCGAAGTAGACGGCGAGAAAGCTAATGCCGCCGTTGGCCGCCGCCCCCACGCTGCCGTAGAAGGTCCAGGAGGTGCAAAAGACGCAGATGGAGAGCGCATAGATCCAGCCCGAAGGCGCTTTGCGTTTCTCCTCGGCGCGCCTCTGGGCCCAGTTGGCGAGCAGGAATAGGAACGCGATGTAACCCAGCAGCACCAGCAGGATCAGCCGGGGATCAAACATCCTCTCCACCCTGTTGCGCCACGGCGAAGAGGGTGGTCACCAGCAGCCCCCAGACCAGGAACAGGAACAGGAACAGCTGTCCCAGTGCCCACTCGCCGGGACTGGCCAACAGGGGCCAGCTAAGGGCCAGGGCGCCGAGAATAAAAAACAGGGCCTGGGTGCTGAAGCGCGCGAGGGGCCGGGGATTTCCCTTCATGGGTACTACAACCTGTGGAACTTAAAGATGAAATTGATTCTGCGGTGGGACTAAGTCTAGCTCAGCCGGAATACCTTCACCGCTCGGCCCTAAGATATTTCCGACCTTAATGCTTGGTTATGCTGACATGTATCATTGGAACGGCCTTGCTAATGTTTTAAAATCCCCCCCCCCACCCCTACCCAGAGTTGCCACGGAAGGTTGACTGAACCCCATGTTTTCGGTGTAAGCGATGAAAAAGAACCTTCCCGTCACAAATAGAGAGCTGGACTATCCGGCCCATTACAACATTCTCTCAACGACCGACCTCAAGGGCGCCATCACCTACATCAACCAGGAGTTCGTCGAGGTCTCGGGCTTTGAGACCGACGAGTTGCTGGGGCGCAACCACAACATGGTACGCCACCCCGATATGCCCCCGGCGGCCTTTGAAAACCTCTGGCAGACCATCAAGGGCGGTGAATCCTGGATGGGGCTGGTGAAGAACCGTTGCAAGAACGGCGACCATTACTGGGTCGATGCCTATGTAACGCCGATCCAGGAGGACGGTCGCACCCAGGAGTACCAGTCGGTGCGGGTCCAGCCCGACCGCAAGGCGGTGGCCCGGGCGGAGAAGGTCTACCCGTCGCTGATGGAGGGCAACACCCCTGCGGCCCTGAAAGCCCCCCGGCTGTCCCTTCACCTCAAGCTGCTGCTGGGCAGCCTGCTGGGCTTTACCCCCTTGATGGGATGGAGCCTCTACCAGGGCGTCGAGACGGGGACCCTGGTCGCCCTGGTCCTGTCGCTGCTGTGCTGCGGCGGCCTGCTCTACGGGCTCACTGGCTCGTTGCGCCAGCTCTCCGCGGAGGCGCGTAAGCGTTACCACAACCCCCTGATGCAGTACCTCTACACCGGTCGTCGTGACGAGGTGGGCGAGGTGCAGGTGGCGATGAAGAAGATGGAGGCGGAACTGCGGGCCGTGGTCGCCCGGGTCAAGGACTCCAGCGAGCAGGTGCAGGTCACGGCGGACGATGCGATGGCGGATATGCGCGCCAACGCCGAGGGAGCCCGGCGCCAGCAGGACGAGCTCCACCAGGTCGCTACCGCCATGGACGAGATGTCCTCCACCATCGAGGATGTGGCCGGCCACGTGCAGGCGACCGCCGAGGCTGCCAACGAGGCCCACGAAGCGGCCGTGACCGGCCGTACCGACGTGGACCACAGCTTCCAGTCGATCCGGGAGCTGGTAGCCGAGGTGGAAGACGCCACCCGCCGTATCCAGGAGCTGGATCGCCACAGCGCCAGCATCGAATCGGTGCTGGACGTGATCAAGCTGGTGGCGGAGCAGACCAACCTGCTGGCCCTGAATGCGGCGATCGAAGCCGCCCGGGCCGGCGACGCCGGACGGGGTTTCGCGGTGGTGGCTGACGAGGTGCGGACCCTGGCCCAGCGCACCCAGCAGTCCACTGAGGAGATCGCCCAGCAGATTCACGGGCTGCAGGAAGGGGTGCGCGAGAGCGTTACCGCCATGCAGCGCAGTCAGAGTATCTCCCAGTCCAGCATCAAGGACATGGAGCGTACCGGCGAGGTGTTTGACCGCATCACCGAAGCGGTGGCGAGGATCTCCGAGATGGGGCTGCAGGTCGCCAGCGCTACCGAGCAGCAAAGCGCCGTGGCGGGGGAGATCAGTCGCAATGTGAACCAGGTGAATGACCTCTCCATCGGCAACCTGGAGGGTAGCAAGCGGGCCCTGCAGATCAGCGAACGCTTCAACGAGCAGACCGGCCAGCAGCAGCGATTGATTCGGCAGTTTATGCGCGGCTGATGATGCGAGGCTAAGGCCGGGCTGCCGTTATAGCGGCTTTGCGAGGGTGCCCCGTGAGCGGGGCGCCGGTAACAGGCGGGCGCGCTTTGGGCGGCCCGCCTTTTTTATGCCCTTGGGGCGGGGCGTCCCGGCCTCGTCCGGGCTCAGAGCCAGCGGCGTACCCGCCGTTTGTAGGCGAGGTAGGCGCCGTTGAAGCGCTGCGCCATGACCCGCTCCTCGGGGAGGATCTGTAGCCGCTGAATGCAGGGAACAAAGAGCAGCGCCAGCAGCAGGGCGGCCGCGCTGCCCAGCAGCAGCCCCCAGGCCAGCAGGCTGAAGGCAAAGCCCAGGTACATGGGGTTGCGGCTCAGGCGGTAGACGCCCTCGCTGACCAGAGTGGTGGCCTGGCCCGGATCGAGGGGGTTGACGCTGGTGCGGGCGCGGCGAAAGTGCAGCACGCCCAGGACGCAGAGCGTGGCACCGCTAACCAGCAGCAAGCCGGCGAGCCCCTGGCGCAGGGAGAGCGGCAAGGGCAGGGCGCCGAGCGGTGCCGCCAGCCACATCATGCCGGCGAACAGCAGCACCAGCAAAAGCGGGGGGATCTTCAGTTCCAGGCGTTGCAGCATGGGCAGGCTCCGTGTCTCCGGGTAAACAAGGATTCTGCCCCAGCCAAGCACGAAGGGCCAAATGGGCGACGGAGGATGTACGGGCGGCTGGCGGGCAGGTGATGGCTACACTTAGCTGTATGGGGTCGCTCTGCCCCTCACCCACTTTTCGGGGACTTTCGCCATGTCGCACCGTTTTGACTCCATTCTGGACACGATCGGCAATACGCCGGTGGTGCGCATCAATCACCTGGCTCCGGCGCATGTGCAGCTGTTCGTCAAGGTCGAGTCCTTCAACCCTATGGGGTCGGTTAAGGACCGGCTGGCGCTGGGGGTGATCGAGGACGCCGAACGCAAAGGCGAATTGAAACCCGGGCAGACGGTGGTGGAGGCCACCAGCGGCAATACCGGCATCGGCCTGGCGATGGTCTGTGCCCAGAGAGGCTACCCGCTGGTGGTGACCATGGCCGAGAACTTCAGTGTCGAGCGGCGCAAGCTGATGCGTTTTCTCGGCGCCAAGGTGGTGCTGACGCCGGCCTCCGAAAAAGGCTCGGGGATGGTCGCCAAGGCCGAGGAGCTGGCCGAGGCCCACGGCTGGTGGCGATCACGGCAGTTTGAGAACCCGGCCAATGCCGAGATTCACCGGCGCACCACCGCGGTCGAGATCCTGCGTGATTTTGACGACCTGCCCCTAGATTACTGGGTCACCGGGTTCGGCACCGGCGGCACCCTGAGCGGTGTCTCATCAGTGCTGCGTGAACGCAGCCCCGGGACCCGCATCGTGGTGTGCGAGCCGGACAACTCCGCGATGCTGGCCAGCGGCATCGCCCAACCGCGTCGCGCCGACGGCTCCCACAGCCAGAGCCACCCGAAATTTCGGCCCCACCTGATGCAGGGCTGGAGTCCCGACTTCGTGCCGCAACTGGTCGAGCCGGTGCTGCAGAGCGACGCCATCGACGAATTCATTCCCATCAACGGCAACGACGCCCTGCGCTGCGCCAAGGCGCTGGCGACGCGGGAGGGTATTTTCGTCGGTATCAGCGGCGGTGCCACCTTTGCCGGTGCCCTTGAGGTGGCCAAGCGGGCGCCGGAGGGGGCGACCCTCCTGTGCATGCTGCCCGATACCGGCGAGCGCTACCTGACCACGCCCCTGTTCCTGGATGTGCCCGAGACCATGACCGAGGAGGAGGAGGCCATTTCCCGCTCGACCTCCGGCTATCGCTTTGATCAGCCGTCGGCGGTCCCGGCCCCTGCGGCCGAGCAGGCAGCGCCGCTGGACCCCGAGGCGGTTCGGCAGGTGGAGGCGGCGACCAAGGATCCGGACAACCCGGTGGTGATGTTCGCCCTGGAGTGGTGCGAGTTCTGCTGGTCGGTGCGCAAGGTGATGGCCAAGTACCAGATTCCCTACCGCTCGGTGGACCTGGACTCGGTGGCGTACCAGGAGGACGATCTGGGCGGAAAGATGCGGGCGGTGCTGAAAGACAAGACCGGCTGGACCACCCTGCCGCAGATCTTTATCGGCGGCGAGTTTGTCGGCGGCTGCACCGACCTGTTCGACCGTTGCCGGGACGGCTCCCTGCAGACCTTGCTGAAGGATAACGGGGTCTCTTTCAACGAGCAGGAAACCGCGGATCCCTACAGTTTCCTGCCCAGCTGGCTGCACCCGCGCTGAGGGGGCAGATCACTTCCTTCTGTGTTGACCCGACGGGCGCAGCCCACGGGACCTTGGATTGTTTGTTATCGTTTATTAACCCAAGCGATAACTTTCTCTTTTGATTCTGCCGGTATTACCCTTACCCTGAGCCACGGATTGATCATCAAGGAGCACGGATAATGGAGCAGGGCAGGGGCCTTCCTTTCACAGGCTGGCGCTGGCGGGCAGCACTCTTCTTTTTCGTTGGCTGGCTCTGCGTTGCGGTGCAGGCCGACACGGTGCGCCTGGTCTCCTTCCAGTACCCGCCGCTGGTCTACCAGGAGAATGGAGAGGTCAAGGGGGTGGCGACGGCGCTGGTGCGCGAGGCGTTCGAGTCCATGGGGCACTCGGTGACGGTGGAGATCCTGCCCTGGCCCCGTTCCCTGCAGTACGTGGAGCACGGGCAGGCCGACGGCATCTTTACCATCTTCAAGAACCCGGAGCGGGAAACCTTCCTGCGCTACGCCGGCAAGCCCCTGATTGAGCAGGTGATCGCGCTTTACCGGCGCAGCGATCGCCCGCTGCATTTCGACGGCGCCCTGGCTGCATTGATTCCCTACCGCATCGGCGTTACCCGGGCGGTCAGCTACGGGCAGCACTTTGACCGGGCGCTCAAGGAGCTGCTGCCCTACGTGATTCAGGCCAACGACGAGCGCACCAAGTTTCTGTTGCTGGATTCGGGGCGGGTCGACCTGGTGGTGAGCAGTACCGGTATCGCCGACTTCTATCGCGAGCGCCTGGGTCTTGGGCCGCGCATTGTGCGGGTGCCCGGGGAGATCGAGCGGGTGCCGAGCTACCTGGCCTTCTCCCGCGCCTCCAAGCGGCAGTTGCTGGCGCCCGCCTTCGCCCAGGCCCTGGAGCAGCTCAAGGCCAGCGGTCGCTACGGGGAGATCCTGCGCGAGCACGGCTACGGGCTGGCGGCCTCGCCCGCCCGGCACGTCATCGCCCGGGAGAGTGTGCGATGAACTTCAAACGCCTGGAAACCTTTGTCTGGGTGGCCACCCTGGGCAGCTTTCGCAAGGCGGCGGAACGGCAGTTCACCACCCAGCCGGCGGTCTCCAGTCGCATTGCCGCCCTCGAGGAGGAGCTGGGGGTCAAGCTGTTCCAGCGCGACGGCGGTCCCGGCGGCATCACCCTTACCGCCAAGGGCAAGGCGCTGCTGCCATATGCGGAGAAAATCCTGTTCATGTCCGACCAGTTCCGCAAGCGGGCCAACGCTTCGGTCCTGCACTCGGGTAACTTGCGCCTCGGCGTCTCGGAGACCATCGTCCACACCTGGCTGCCGGAGTTCCTCCGCTCCCTGCACCGGGAGATGCCCCACCTGGACGTTGAGATGAGCGTGGACGTGACCGGCAACCTGCGCGCCGGCTTGCTCGACCGTTCATTGGACCTGGCCTTTCTGATGGGGCCGGTGTCGGAACCCTCCATCGCCAACCAGAGCCTGTGCCGCTTTCCGCTGGTCTGGGTGGCCAGCCCGGCGTTGAACCTGCCGGACCGGATGCTCTACCTGGAGGAGCTGGCGGCCTGGCCGGTGATCACCTACGCCCGCACCACCAAGCCCTTTGCGGAGATCAGTCAGAAGTTCCGAGAGTTGGACGGCGAGCCGACCCGCTTCTTCTCCTCCAGCTCCCTGGCCGCCTGCCACCGGCTGACCCTGGACGGGGTCGGGGTCTCCTCCCTGCCTTACGTGATGATCGCCCACCAGCTGGCGAGCGGCGAGCTGGTGCGGCTCAAGACCACCTGGACCCCCTCGGAACTCTCCTTTACCGCCTCCTACTCGGCGGCCCCGTTCAACCCGCTGGCGGAGACCGCCGCCAGCCTGGCGGTCAAGGTCGCCCACCGCTACGCCCGAGATGTTGATAAAAAATAATTATCAACTAACTTAAAAAACCATAATTAGACTTTTGTTTCCGCTGGGATAACCTGTCAGAAAAGAATAAAACCCCGTCGGTACAGGAGAATCCACATGCGCCTTCCGGAGCCTTCCGCCTACAAGCGCAGCGTCCTTGAGCAGGCCGCCGAGCTTCGCGCCAACATCCGTGCCGGCGTCTACCGCGGCACCACCAGCGGCCACGCCCCGGGGCTGGTGCAGGGCAACGTGGTGATTCTCCCTGCCGACTGGGCCGCGGAGTTTCTGGCCTTCTGCCAGGCCAATCCCGTCGCCTGCCCCCTGATCGCCATGTCCCAGCCCGGCGAGGCAGCGCTGCCCGGCCTTGGTGATGACCTCGATATCCGCACCGACATTCCCGAGTACCACGTTTTCCGCGACGGCCAGCGCGTTGACACGGTCAGCGATATCAATGAGCTGTGGGATCAGCAGATGGTCACCTTCGTGCTGGGCTGCTCGTTCTCCTTTGAAGACGCCCTGCAGCGGGCCGGCCTCAAGGTGCGCAACATCGAGAGCGGCGCCAACGTATCTATGTACCGGAGCAATATCGAGACCGTGCCCGCCGGTCGCTTTCATGGCCGCATGGTGGTCTCCATGCGCCCCTTCAACAGCAGCGACGCCATTCGCGCCATTCAGATCACCACCCGCCTGCCCAAGGCCCACGGCGCCCCGGTGCACCTGGGCGACCCAGCCCTGATCGGCATCGACGATTTGAGCGCCCCCGATTTCGGCGATGCGGTTACCGTCGAAGCCGGCGAGCTGCCCCTGTTCTGGGCCTGCGGGGTGACGCCGCAGGTGGCGCTTGAAAACGCCCGTCCGCCGCTCGCCATTACTCACGTACCCGGAAAAATGCTTATTACCGAGCGACTTAACGAAGAACTGGCAATACTGTAGAAGCCGGCCGCGCCCGGCTCCCCAACAGAATTAAAAACGAAAACAATGGGAGAACCCAGATGATAAAGAAGCTCACCGCAACTGCACTGTTGATCGGCGGCCTTACCGCCGGCGCCGCCCAGGCGGAGAAGTGGCACATGCCCACCCCCTACGGCGACGCCAACCTGCCCACCCAGATCGCCCATGAGTTCGCCAAGGAGGTTAAGGAGGCCACCGGCGGCGAGTTGGACATTACCGTCCACTCCGGCGCCTCCCTGGTGAAGCATCCCGAGATCCCGCGGGCGGTGAAGACCGGCCAGGTGCAGTTGGGAGAAATCTTCATCGGCATCATGGGTAACACCCACCCGGTGTTCAAGCACGACAATATCCCCTTCCTGGCCACCAACTTCGATGACGCCAAGAAGCTCTGGGAAGCGGCCAAGCCGCAGGTCGAAAAGCAGCTCGACCGCGAAGGCATGACCCTGCTCTACACCGTGGCCTGGCCGGCGCAGAGCCTCTACACCAAGGCACCGGTCAATACCCTGGCGGACCTGCAGGGGCTGAAAATGCGCGCCTACAGCCCCTCCACCTCGCGCCTGGCTGACCTGATGAACACCACCCCCACCACCGTGCAGGTGCCGGAGATTCCCCAGGCGTTCAGCACCGGCATCATCGACGCCATGATCACCTCCCCTTCAACCGGGGTGAACGGTCAGGCCTGGGATTACCTGAGCCACTACACCGACGTGAAGGCCTGGATTCCCAAGAACGTGGTGGTGGTCAACAAGCGCGCTTTCCGTCGCCTGGATAAAGACGCCCAGCAGGCCATTCTCGACGCCGCCGCCCGCGCTGAAGCCAAAGGCTGGGAAGGGGTTCGCAAGAAGGCCGCCGAGGACACCCAGACCCTGGCCGACAACGGCATCGTGGTGAGCGAGCCCTCCGCCGAGCTGATGGCCGAGATGCAGAAGATCGGCGACACCATGATCGAGGAGTGGAAGCAGGAGGCCCCCGAGGAGGTTTCCGCGATTCTCGAGCAATACCAGCAGTAACCGCCCGGTTGCTCAGTTAACGAAAGCGGGAGCGCATTCGCCACCCGGCGGGGCGCTCCCCCAGCGAGGCAACCGCTATGAAGTCATTTCGCGATAAGCTTTACCTGGCGTCGGGCTACGCGTCGGGTCTGTGCATTGTGCTGATCATGCTGATCATCCTGGCGCAGATCGTCGGCCGCCTGTTCGGGTTCATCGTGCCATCGGCGGAGGACTTCTCCGGCTGGGCTCTGGCCGCGGCGACCTTCTTCGGGCTCGCCTACACCTTCCGTGAAGGCGGCCATATCCGTGTCACCCTGGTGATTCAGAGCTGGTCCAAGCGGGCCCGCTTCTACCAGGAGGCGGTGGTGTTGCTGCTGGCCCTGGGCCTGGCCTGTTTCATGACCTACTACTGCTGGCACATGGTCTGGGAGTCCTACATCTTCGAGGAGGTTTCTCACGGCTACCTGCCCATTCCCCTCTGGATGCCCCAGGTGCCGGTGGGTATCGGCGCGCTGGCCTTTAACATCGCGGTCCTGGATGACCTGGTCACCCTGCTGCTGGGACGCACACCCTCATACGCCCCCCACGAGGGTGAGCTGAACCTGGAGGAAGTGTGATGGACATCACCCTGCTCTCAATCATCCTCGCCGCCGCCATGATCCTGATGCTGGCCGCCGGGTTCTGGGTGTCGCTGACCCTGGTGGGCGTCGGCGCCCTGGGACTGCTGCTGTCCGGTAACGACCAGATCGGCCTGCTGTTCGCCACCTCCAGCTGGGGCGCGAGCACCGGCTGGTCGCTGACCGCACTGCCGATGTTTATCTGGATGGGCGAGGTGCTGTTCCGCACCCGCCTCTCCGAGGACCTGTTCAAGGGGCTGGCGCCCTGGCTGGGCGGCTTGCCCGGCAAGCTGCTGCACGTGAACGTGCTCAGCTGTGGCATCTTCGCCGCCGTCTCCGGCTCCTCGGCGGCCACCGCCGCCACCATCGGTCGCATGACCCTGCCCGAGCTCAAGGCACAGGGCTACAGCGACCGCATGGCGGTGGGCACCCTGGCCGGCTCCGGCACCCTGGGCCTGCTGATTCCGCCTTCCATCATCCTGATCGTTTACGGTGTCGCGGCGGAAGTTTCCATCGGTCGCCTGTTTATTGCAGGCGCCCTGCCCGGGCTGATGCTGGTGGGCCTGTTCATGGGTTACACCATGCTCTGGGCCCTGTTTAACCGCGATCAGTTGCCGCGCCACAGCAAGGAACAGGTGTCCCTGGCGGCCAAACTCGGCGCCCTGCGCAAGCTGCTGCCCATCGTCGGCCTGATCGGCTTCGTGCTCGGCTCTATCTACGGCGGCCTGACCACCCCCACCGAAGCCGCCGCCCTGGGCGTGTTCGGCGCGCTGCTGCTGGCCGCCGCCACGGGTTCTCTGAGCCGCAGCAGCTTCAAGGAGAGCCTGCTGGGGGCGGTGAAAAGCTCCTGCATGATCGGCTTGATCCTGGTGGGCGCCCACTTCCTGACCCTGGCGATGGGCTTTCTGGGGATTCCCCGGGCCCTGGCCGAGTGGATCGGGGCCATGAACCTGAGCCCCTTCGAGCTGCTGGTCTACCTGACCGTGCTCTTCGTCGCCCTGGGCTGTTTCCTGGACGGCATCTCGGTGGTGGTGCTGACCGTGGCGGTGGTGCTGCCCATGGTGCAGCAGGCCAACATCGACCTGCTCTGGTTCGGTATCTACATCGTACTGGTGGTGGAAATGAGCCAGATTACGCCGCCGGTGGGCTTCAACCTGTTCGTGATCCAGGCCCTGACAGGCAAGGACATCCTCTACGTGGCGCGGGCCGCGCTGCCCTTTTTCCTGCTGATACTCGCCGCGGTGGTGCTGATCAGCTGGTTCCCGGGCATCGTCACCTACCTGCCCACGACCATGAGCCACGGTTGATGCACACCTGAGCCACGGCCTGGCCCCAGACGAGCGACCCATGTCAGGCCCCGTTATCCACACCGCCGCCCCTTTCCAGATGCCCGCCACGACGCGGCGGGGGCGGCCTTTGCCCGGAGAAAGATGATGAAACTCAACTGCGATATGGGCGAAAGCTTCGGTACCTGGACCAAGGGGATGGACGAGCAGGTCATGCCCTTCATCGACATGGCCAGCATTGCCTGTGGCTTTCACGCCTCCGACCCCCTGACCATGGAACGCACGGTGAAGATGGCCCGGGCAGAGAATGTCACCATCGGCGCCCACCCCGGCTACCCGGACCTGCTCGGATTTGGGCGTCGCGAGCTTGAGTGCCACCCCGAGGAGCTCAAGCCGATCCTGATTTACCAACTGGCGGCCCTGGACGGTATCTGCCGCACCCAGGGGACCGGTATCGAGTACGTGAAGCCCCACGGCGCCCTTTACAACAAGATGATGGTGGATGACTGCACCCTGACCGCGGTGATGGCGGCGGTACAGGCCTACGCCCCTCATTGCCCGCTGGTGGTGATGGCGACGCCGGATGCGTCGCGCATCCGCAAGCTGGCCCGGGAGATGGGCGTCCAGGTCTGGTTTGAGGCGTTTTCCGACCGCGCCTACGACGATGAGGGCCGGCTGGTAAAACGCTCGGTACCGGGGTCGGTGCACGAGACCACCGAGGCCATCGAACAGCAGGTGCTGCAGATTATCCGCGAAGGCCGGGTCACCTCGATTACCGGCCAGTCCATTCCGATCGAGGCGGACACCATCTGCATTCACGGCGACAGCCACCACGCCGTGGAGGCGGCGCGCCACATTCGCAGCGTGGTCAATGCCCAATGAGGATCGAGGCCCTCAACGAAGAGAGCTGCATCGTCTACCTCGGCGAGACCATCGACGAGGCGGTCTCCGCGCGGGTGACCCGGGCGGTGGCCGCCATTCGCGAAGAGCTGGGCGAGCTGCTGGTGGACCTGGTGCCGTCCTACACCTCGATCCTGGTCTGCTATGACCTGACCCGCATCGACCGTTTCGGCATTCGGACACGGTTGCGGCGGGCGTTGGAGAGAGGCGAGGCGGCGGGCGGGGCGGGCTTTGAGCCGCGCACCGTGGAGCTGCCGGTCTATTACGGTCCTGAAGTGGCCCTGGACCTGGCGGATATCTGCGAACACGCCGGACTCAGCCCGGAAGAGGTGGTCCGCATCCACAGCGAGACCGACTATCGGGTATACGCCATCGGCTTCAGCCCGGGCTTTGCTTACCTCGGCAATACCGACCGACGCATCGCCATGTCCCGCAAATCCACGCCGCGCCTGAAGGTGCCCAGCGGCAGTCTCGGCATCGCCGACACCCAGACCGCCATCTACCCCAGCAGCACTCCCGGCGGCTGGCAGGTCATCGGCCGCACGCCGCTGGCCATGGTCGACTGGTCCAGCGCCTCGCTGGCCCGGGTACAGGTGGGTGACCGGGTGCGCTTTAGACCTATCAGTCGTGAGGAATACCGGGAGCTGGGAGGCCGGTTCGATGAGCTTTGAAGTGATCAATCCGGGCATGCTGACCCTGATCCAGGACCGCGGCCGTCACGGCTATCAGCACCAGGGCATCACCACCGGCGGGCCCATGGACAGCCACGCTTTCCACTGGGCCAACCAGTTGCTGGGCAACGCCGCCGGCGCCGCGCAACTGGAAATCACCTTCGGCATGCTGGAGCTGAGAGCCGAGGCCTCGACCACGATTGCCCTGACCGGTGCGGATCTCGGCGCCGAGCTCAACGGTGAGGCCCTCGCCCCCTGGTGCACTCATGCGGTTCGCCCCGGCGACCGGCTGCGCTTTCAAAGCCCGCGCAGCGGCCTGCGGGCCTACCTGGCGGTGCACGGCGGCTTTGAGGTCAAACCGGTGCTGGGCAGCTGTGCCACGGTCAGCCGCGAACAGCTGGGCGGGTTGGACGGGCAGGGGGCCAAATTGCGTCAGGGGGACCGCCTGCCTTATCGCGCCCTCGAAACGCCCCTGGATGCCCGCGTGCCGGGCTGGGCGGTTCCCGACTATCAAAAGCCCCTGCGCCTGGGGGTGATGCTAGGCTATCAGCAGGCCCATTTTCCCCGTACCGCCCTGATGACCTTTTTCAGCGAGACTTACGAGGTGACCCAGAACATCGATCGCATGGGGTATCGCCTCGCGGGTTCCCCGGTGCACTGTGACCTCGACGGCATCGTCTCCGAAGGAATCGCCTACGGGGCCATCCAGGTACCCAAGGATGGCAACCCGATCGTGCTGATGCGCGACCGCCAGACCATCGGCGGCTACCCCAAGCTGGGGTGCCTGAGCACCCTGGGTGCGGGCGCTTTGGCACAGCGCGGTCCCGGATGCCGGGTCAGCTTTTATCCCATGGACGTGGGGGAGGCCGAAGCCGAACGCCTGCTCTTCAACCGTAGCCTGGGCCTTTAGAGCGCCCTCAGGAGCCATCGCTTCATGAGCACCAAATCCGAGTCTTGCGCGGTCGAACCGCATCACTCGTCCCTGACCGACGGGGCTTTTGACGCCGCTTCCGCCGATGGCGAGCGCATCGAGCTGCGGGTGATCGGTGTTGGCCCGTTGATGCCGCTTTCCCGGCTGTTGCCCAAGGTGGAGAACCTGGGGGTGGAGGTGGTCACCTCGGCCAGCCGTTCCCAAGCAGACGGCTGGCAGATCGACCTCTCCCTGCGCCCCGCCGTGGCCGAGCTGCTCTCGTCGGTGCCCATGCAGGCGCGTTTCGTCGATACCCTGCTGGCGGTCGCCGACGGCCGGGCCGACAACGATGGCTTCAACCGCCTGGTGACCCTGGGCGATTTTGGCCTGCGCAAGTGCGTGCTGCTGCGGGGGCTTGCCCGCTACCTGTCGCTGATCAACCTGCCGTTCAGCCGTGACCACATGGCGGCGACCCTGTGCCAGCACCCCGAGGCGGCAACGGCCCTGGTCGATTATTTCAGGGCCAGGTTCGACCCGGACCAGGCCCTGGATGCGGCAGAGGGCGTCCGGTGCCGGGAGCAGGCCGTGGCCCTGGCCGAGTCGGTCGCCTCCCTCGATGAAGAGCGTATTCTGACCGCCTATATCGAGGTGATCGACGCCATTGTTCGCACCAATTTCTTTGTCGATAGCCTGTGGAAGGAGGCCGGCCGCTGTCTGGTTTTCAAACTCACGCCCGGGCTGATCCACAACTTGCCCCAGCCGGCGCCGGCCTTTGAGATCTTTGTCTACGGCACCGCCGTGGAAGGAGTGCACCTGCGCGGCGGCAAGGTGGCCCGCGGAGGGCTGCGCTGGTCCGAGCGCCAGGAGGACTACCGCACCGAGGTGCTGGGGCTGGTGAAAGCGCAGATGGTGAAGAACGCGGTGATCGTTCCCACCGGCGCCAAAGGCGGCTTTATCTGCAAGCGTCTCAACGGCGAGGGCGATCCCCGTCAGCGCGCCGAGCAGGTGCGTCAGGCCTACTGCTCCTACATCAACGCCCTGCTGGAGGTCACCGACAATCGGTTCGGCGGCGTCGTGGTGCCGCCGTCACAGGTGGTACGTTACGACGACGACGACCCTTACCTGGTCGTCGCCGCCGACAAGGGCACCGCCACCTTCTCCGATACCGCCAACGGCATCGCCCAGCAGGCGGGCTTCTGGCTGGGGGACGCCTTTGCCTCCGGCGGCTCCAAGGGGTACGACCACAAGAAGATGGGGATTACCGCCCGCGGGGCGTGGGAGTCCACCAAGCGCCTGTTCCGGGAGCTGGGCGTGGATACCCAGACCACCCCTTTCCAGGTGGTGGGCATCGGTGACATGGGCGGCGATGTGTTCGGCAACGGCATGTTGCTGTCGCGCCAGATCAAGCTGGTGGCTGCGTTCAACCACGAGCACATCTTTCTCGACCCGACGCCTGATCCGGCAAGCTCCTTTGCCGAGCGGCAACGGCTATTTGCAACCCCCGGCGGCGCCCGCTGGAGCGATTACGACCCCACGCTGATCTCCCCGGGGGGCGGGGTCCATGCCCGCACCAGCAAACGCATACCGGTCTCCCCCCAGGTTCGCCGGGCCCTGGCCATCGAAGAGGGGGTTGAGCAGCTCTCCCCGGATGCCCTGATTCGCGCCATTCTCAGCGCCAAGGTGGACCTGCTCTGGAACGGCGGCATCGGCACCTACGTTCGCGCCAGCCACGAGAGCGATGCGCAGGTGGGTGATCGCAGCAACGACCCGCTGCGCATCAGCGCCCCGGAGCTGCGGGTTCGGGTCGTGGTCGAGGGGGGCAACCTGGGGCTTACTCAGGCGGCGCGAATCGAGTTTGCACGGAGCGGCGGGCGCATTACCACCGACGCGGTGGATAACTCCGCCGGGGTCGACTGCTCGGACCACGAGGTCAACATCAAGATCCTGCTCGATGCCCTCGTGATTGACGGCGCCCTCGACGGCGAGGGGCGGGACCGGTTGCTGGAAGAGATGACCGACGAGGTGGCCCGGTTGGTGCTCGACAACAACTACCAGCAGAGCAAGATGCTGAGCCAGTCCAACTACACCGCGCCCGCCTTTATCGCCAAGCACGCCCACCTGATCCAGCTCCTGGAGCGTGAGGGGCGCCTCGACCGGCGGCTGGAGGCGCTGCCGGACGATGTCGAGATTGAAGAGCGTATCGGCAACGGCGAGGGACTGTCGCGCCCCGAGATCGCCGTGCTGCTGGCCTATGCCAAGAGCCGGCTGTTCGAGAAACTGGCCGCCACCGACCTGATTGACGACCCCTTTATCGTCCAGGCCCTCTACGACTACTTCCCGGCCGCCATCCGCGAGCGCTTTCCAGAGGCCATTCTGGCTCACCCGCTGTGCCGGGAAATACTCGCCGCCCAGCTCACCAACCAGGTGATGAACCGCATGGGCTCCACCTTCGCGATCCGCTTGCTGGAGGAGCAGGACGTCAGCTGCGCCCGCTGGATCCAGTCTTACGCCGTGGCCCGGGAGGCCCTGGGTGTCGGCGATCTGGTCAAGGCGATCGAGGGCGAGGGCTTCAACCTCGACAACGCCACCCAGATGGAACTGCAGCTGCAAATCCATCATCCCCTGGAGCGGGCCACCCACTGGGTACTGGAGCAGGCCGACTGGACCCGGGATACCCCGACTCTGGTCGAACACTACCGTCGGGCGGTGCAGTGCACCCGGGACTGTCTCGGCGAGGTGGCCACCACCCTGCAGGCGCAGGTGGAGCAGCTCGAGTGGCTTTACTATGCCTTCGACATCGCCCAGGTAGCCGAGCGGATAGGCGCGCCTCTTGAAACGGTGGCCAAGCGCTTTTTCGCCGTCAACAAAGAGCTGGACCTGTTCTGGCTGCGCCAGGAGGTGGAGCGCCTGCCCGCCTTCGACAAGTGGCACCGCAAGGCCAAACAGGCGCTGATCCGGGATATCGACAGCGCCGTCAAACGTCATCTTGAGTACCGGCTCGGGGCCGGGGAGGGCGACGGGGCGGTCGCGGGGGCGGCCAAGGCCCTGCGCGAGCGGATCAACGAGGTCAGGCTGCAGCCGAGCCGCCACCTCGCTATGCTGATCGCCCTGTGCAACAGCCTGCAGCAACTGGGCGAGGTGCCGGATAGCCGCGGCTGACGGCAGCCTGCCCGTACTTTTTCCAAGGGCCTCAACCCGGGTAGCGGTTCAGGAAACATAAAAAAACCGCCCACCGGGCGGCTATTTTAGTGGAAGCGGTTACTGCGCAATCTGACGGATTTTGACATGGCTATTGCGTAGAGCTTGATGTCAGTGGCGTGGGAGATGACCGCTTTGAGGTCACATCAGGAACTACTAACAGGCTGCCTGGGGTCATAAGCTGGCGCTAGGGCGTGCTCTGCGGCCGGTGGAAAGCTAGTCAGCAACCCGCCGGCTCTGACGGTATTTTCGCGACCAGTAAGGATTATCTAAGCTGGATACGGTTACGCCTTTGGAGCTTGATGCATGAATGAACTGACGGTTGCCAATGTAGATGCCAACGTGCTTCTGAGTAAGGCCTGTGTTAAAGACCAGCAAATCGCCAAAGCGTCGTTTATGGTCCGCTACTTGGTGTCCGCTGACCGATAGCTCTTCTGTTGTGCGGGGAACCTTCCTGTTAAAGACCTCGAGATAGGCTAATTGGATATAACCTGAACAGTCGATTCCATTTTTGCTCTGCCCGCCCATTTTATAGGGCGTCCCTTCCCATTCGCGAAAGTGAGCGATAAGCGGTTTGGCTGCCGGGTCAGTGCTACTTACCGCGGCGGGCGGTGGATGCGGTTTTTGAACTGTATAAGTCGTTGAACAACCGACAACGAAAGGTAAAAGGAAAATGAGGAGTGGAATAAAGCGAATTAACGAATTCATGTTGATCCACTCCGTTAGCTTACGTCTCCAGCCTGCGCTCCAGTTCGTCCAGCTTGTCTTCAGCCTGATCCACCGAGTCGTCAGGGGCCGTTTGCTCCAATTGTTTTCTTAGCGCTTCAATTTGCTGTTTCATGGCCGGAATCACATCTGCTTTCAGTCGTGCTTTGGCGGCATCACTCAAACGTTTGGCCTCTTCCAGCATTTTGTCCAGCTCTAACTGCAGTTGTTGTGCCTGTTGTTCCGTCTGTTTTTCGGCCTGCGGTTCCGCCGATGGCTGGGACAAAGACGCCCAGGAATCTGCCATGGTTGAAGAAAGGGATTCCAGCGCTGAGCCAAAGGTGTTTTCCAGTTCTTTGGCGACGCCTGCCAGGGCCGTACTGCCCTGAACGAGCTGGTCTTCCTGTATCAATGGGCCTGGCTTTTCGCTTGCGATGAGCCGGATCATGCGGGTGTCTGTTTGATTGGGGACGTCAGAAATCACAAACAGGGCTGATTCAGTCGCAAGGGCGCGATAAGGTTCGGCAACGGATACCCTTACCTGAAAATCTCCCTGAGCGGTGTAGATAACCTCATCCACGGTGCCGATGGTCTGGCCCTGATACATCAATGGGGCACTTTTCTTCAGCCCGCTCACATCCTTGTAGCTGATCGTGAAACTCAAATTTTGCTCTGAGCACCCCGCCAGGAACAGCACGGTGGCAGCAAAGAGTATTTTCAAGCTGATGTTCATGGGGAGGCTCCGCGATGTTGGCAGTCAGCTGATGTTCAAAACAACCTGATTCGGGCCTGCACCATAGCAGGCCGGACCTTGACCGCCAAACGGCGGTTGAATACACCGACAAAAAAGAGCGTTGATGTCCTGAGGCGTTACAGCTTCTGGCAGGGTGGCATGTCAGCGCTGGCCTCAAAAGCGGCAATGAATTCCCGGTCATGCTCAATACCACTGCGTACCTGCACCCATACCAAAGCGCTTTTAAACGAAAGCGTGCGCGCAGCTATAGCTTGACCAGCATCTTGCCGGTGTTCTTGCCTTCGAACAGGCCGATAAAGGCTTCGGGCGCCTGCTCGATGCCGTTAAAGACGGTCTCTTTCCAGGTCACCTTCTGCTGTTGAATCCACTGCCCCATCTGCTGCACAAACGCCGGGTAGCCGTCCCAGTGGTCGGTGACAATAAAGCCCTGCAACTTCAGCTTCTTGATGATGATCTGCGACAGGTTGGCGGGGCCCGGTGCGGGCGCTGTCGCGTTGTACTGATCGATCATGCCGCACACGGCGATACGACCGTTTTCGTTCATCAGGTTGAGGACCGCTTCCAGGTGGGCGCCACCCACGTTTTCAAAGTAGACGTCGATGCCGTCGGGGCAGGCTTTCGCAATTGCCTGCTGCAGATCGCCGCAGGTCTTGTAGTTGACCACCGCATCGACCCCTAGCTCCTCCTCGAGGTAACGGGCCTTGTCGTCGGAGCCGACGCTGCCCGCCACATGGCAGCCGTTCAGCTTGGCGATCTGGCAGACAATGGCCCCGACCGCCCCCGAGGCCGCGGAGACAAACACGTTGTCGCCAGGCTGAAGCCCGGCGATTTTCATCAGTCCGGTATAGGCCGTCATGCCCGGCATTCCCAGCACGCCCAGGTAGGCCTGCTCGGCAATCCCGGTTTCCGGCAGCAACTGCAGGTCTTTGCCGGTGGTGGTGAAGTACTGACGCCAGCCGTTCATGCTGGCGACTTTGCTGCCAACCCCAAAGGCCGGGTTGTTGGATTCAACCACTTCGCCAATGGCGCCTCCTTCGAGGACGGCATCAAGGGCAAAGGGGGGGACGTAGCTTTCGCGATCGACCATGCGACCGCGCATGTAGGGGTCGACCGACATCCACAGATTTTTAACCAGCACCTCGTCGTCTTTCAGGCTTTCGATGGGGTTGGAGACGAGGCTGAAGTCCTCCTTGGCCGGCAGACCGACCGGGCGGCGCTTGAGGTGGATTTCGAGGTTGTTTTCGATAAGCATGGCGGGGCCTCGGGTGAAGTGTTGTCGAGTGTCAGAGGTGGCTCTATTCCTGTGCCGCAGCGGCATCCAATGCAATGGGCGCGCGCATATTCAACGCTAAGCCTAGCCGAACACGGGCTACCGGTGATGATGAGGCTGCACTTAAAAGGGTTCTGTTTAAAAGGGTACCGAGGGCCCCTCCCAGGGAGCTTTGAGGGGGCGCGCCCGGGCAATGGCGGCGGCGGCATCCCCCCAGCCTTCACAGCGGCTGACGCCGCGGCGGCGCCGGTAGAGGTTGAGCAGCCCCTTGCAGAAGGCGTAAAAGTGAAAGAAGGCCAGTACCGCCCGCCGCTGAACAGGACGCAGGGGGGCGGCGCTGCAGATCAGCTTGTCGTCGTACATGAAGCGCTCGGAGAGCCCGACGGCGCCCCGCGCCGGCACCCGCACCCGGGTGCCGGCGGCGAGGCGCGGGCCCAGCACCACGGCATCCAGCAGGTCGCCCTCGCCGCCAAGATAGCCGGGTACCGAGCCGTAGTTGAACGGGCAGGGAAAGGGTGAAACGAAGTCCACCTCGCCGGTGCTGCCGCGCTTGAGAAAGCTGCCGCGGGGAATTTCGATCACCACCTCCACCCAGGGGTCTGCCAAAGGTTCGCTCCTGTCAGGGCCTGCCTCCACTGTAGACCACCGCAAACAACATCATTCAAAACAACAAAGCCCCGCGAGGGCGGGGCTCTGTATAGCTGCGTGTCTGCAGAAAGGTTCAGGCCAGCTGCTTACTTGGGCAGGTCGTAGTCGATGATGACCGGAGCGTGGTTGGAGAAGCGCTCGCCCTTGAAAATCTGCGCCTTGCGGATGGTCTTGCGCAGGCCGGCGGTGGTGACCTGGTAGTCCAGACGGGCGCCCTCGTTCAGGGCCCAGGCCCGGTTGTAGGGGGGCCACCAGGTAAACTGATGATCGGCGTGGTTCACTTCGCGAAAGGCGTCGATGTAGCCCATCTCGTCGAACACCATGTCCAGCCACTGGCGCTCTTCGGGCAGAAAGCCGGAGTTTTTCTGGTTCACGTACCAGTTGCTCAGGTCCTGGGTCTTGTGGGCGATGTTCCAGGTGCCGCAGAAGATAAACTGGCGCCGCTTGCGCAGGGTCTTGCGCAGGTGGTTGAGAAACTCCTCCATGTAGTGGAACTTGGCGGACTGGGCCGCGTCATCCTTGAGCCCGGAGGGGATGATCATGGAGGCGATGCTGACATGCTCGTAGTCGGCCTGGATAAAGCGACCGTTGAAGTCGCAGGCCTCAAAGCCCAGCCCCGTCATGATGGCTTTGGGGGGCTGCTTGCAGTAGAGGGCGACACCGCTGAAGTTGTCTTCGAAAGCTTCGAAGAAATAGGCCTGGTAACCCTCGGGATGGTAGAGGGCGTCGTCGAGCTGATATTCCCGTGCCTGAATGTTCTGCAGGCAGACGACATCGGCGTTCTGCTTGACCATCCAATCGAAAAAACCGCGTTCGGCAGCCTGCTGGATGCCCTCTACATTCAACGTAATTACGCGCATTCGGGGTAGGGCCTTAATACTAATGTCTGGTGATCAGAGTAGCGGAAATCGGGTAAGGCGGAATTGTAATGCCTTACCCGGTAAAACTGAAATCAAACTTGGTCCCGGGTTGTCACGGGTCCGGGCCGGTGCCTGCGCATGGAGCAGCCTCTCTTATCGGGGTATGATAGCCCCCTTTTTATCCAGACCCCCAAGGGAGGCCCGCATGCAGGACTATCAACGTGAATTTCTCGACTTCGCCATCGAGCGCGGCGTGCTGCGCTTTGGTGAATTCACCCTCAAGTCCGGCCGGGTCAGCCCCTACTTCTTCAACGCCGGCCTGTTCAACAGTGGCGAGGCGCTGGCGCGGCTGGGCCGCTATTATGCGGCCGCCATCGAGCAGTCCGGGATCGACTACGATGTCATGCTGGGGCCTGCCTACAAGGGGATTCCCCTGGCGGCAGCCACCTCCGTGGCCTTGGCTAACGACCACCACAAGGACGTGCCCTACGTCTTTAACCGCAAGGAGGCCAAGACCCATGGCGAGGGCGGCAACCTGGTGGGGGCGCCTCTTGAGGGCCGGGTGCTGATCATCGACGATGTCATCACCGCCGGCACCGCCATTCGCGAGGTGATGACCCTGATCCAGGACGCCGGCGCCACCCCCGCCGCCGCGGTCATCGCGCTCAACCGCCAGGAGCGGGGCAACGGTGAGCTCTCCGCCATTCAGGAGGTGGAGCGCGACTACGGCATGCCGGTGGTCAGCATCGTCTGCCTCGACGACCTGGTGGCGTATCTCGAGGAGCGGGGCGGCCTGGACGCCGAGCTTAGCGCCATCAAGGCCTACCGCGACGCCTACGGCGTCTGAGCCTTCGGGCGGGAACTTGTCGCCCCCGCACCTGCTCTGAATCAGAGTGCTAGATGAGCTAATTCGAGCAGGAGGCACCCATGAAGCGGCTCACCCGAGGTTGCGCAGCGGCGCTGTTCAGCGTGCTGCTGGGGCTTGGCGCGCCGGTTGCTGCCAGCGCGGCCGACTATATCCTGGTGCGGGGCGAACAGTGGCAGGGGGTTAAGATTGGCGGCGAGGCGCCGCGCTCGCGGGACAGTATCTGCCGCGACGGTAATTGCTACCCGGTCAAATCCCAACGCCCGCCGGCCACGGCAGAAATTGCCCGCTACGGCCTGCGCAATATCCGCTTCGAGACCCTGGCCCAGCTGCCGGAGGTGAGCCGTGCGGCGGAGAACCGGCTACGGCTCCCCGCGGACCTGGGCCAGTCGATTTTTGACCAGGCGCGGATGGCCTATTGGCGAAGTCAGCGCCGCGAGGCCAGGGATTGAGCCGCGCCCCTCAGACTTTCTCCAGCAATATGCTGCCGACGGAGTAACCGGCGCCGAACGAACTGAGCAGTCCGCGCTCGCCGCTTTGTAAATCCGCGCTGTGCAGGTGGAAGGCGATGATCGAGCCGGCGGAGCTGGTATTGGCATAGCGGTCGAGCACGATCGGCACCTCTTCCGCGCTTGGCTCCCGCCCGAGCAGTTTCTTCGCCGCAAACAGGTTCATGGTCAGGTTGGCCTGGTGCAGCCAGAAGCGCTTGACGTCGCTGGCGGCGAATCCGGCCTTCTCCAAATGCTCGTCGATGGTGGAGGTGACCATCGGCAGCAACTCTTTGAATACCTTGCGACCCTCCTGGCGGAACAGCTTGTCGCGATTGTCCCGGGCTTCCGGGGCCGTGCGGTTGAGGAAGCCGAAGTTGTTGCGGATATTGTTGGAGAAACGGGTCTTGAAGTGGGTTCCGAGCAGGCGGAAAGCGCCGTCCGTCTGGCACGCGTCCTCGCGCTCGAGCAGCACCGCGGTGGCGACATCGCCAAAGATGAAATGACAGTCGCGGTCGCGAAATTCCAGGTGCCCTGAGCAGATCTCCGGGTTGATCACCAGCGCACGGGTGGCGCTGCCGGAGCGGATGGCGTCGGCGGCGGTGCCGATACCGAAGGTGGCGGAGGAGCAGGCCACATTCATGTCGTAGCCAAAGCCCTGGCAGCCCAGCTCCTGCTGAATTTCGATGGCGATTGCCGGGTAGGCCCGTTGCAGGTTGGAGCAGGCGACGATGACCAGGTCTACTTCGTCTGCCCGGCGACCGGCCTGCTCCAGGGCTTGGCGCGCCGCCTTGGCGCCGATCTCTGCCAGGATCGACAGCTCGTCGTCCGGGCGCTCAGGCAGGCGCGGCGCCATGATCTCGGGGTCGAGAACCCCCTTTTTGTCGATCACGTAGCGGCTGTGGATGCCGGAGGCCTTGACGATAAACTCGCTGCTGGAGGGCTGCAGCGGCTCACGGGTGCCCGCGTCGATCTCCGCCTGATGGGCTTGGTTGTGGCGCTCGACATAGGTGTTAAAGGCGGCCACCAGCTCGTCGTTGCTGATGCTCTGTTCGGGGGTAAATAACCCGCTACCACTGATCACGACGTTCATGATTGCTCCGTAAAAATAAAACTGGAGGAAAGTGGGGTCAGAGGCGTACCTCGACCCCCTTGCTCTGCATGTAGGCCTTGGCCTCTGGGATGCTGTACTCGCCGAAGTGGAAGATGCTGGCGGCGAGCACCGCGTCGGCCTTGCCGAGCGTCACGCCGTCGACTAGGTGGTCCAGGTTGCCGGCTCCGCCCGAGGCGATCACCGGCACCGGTACCGCTTCGCTGATGGCACGGGTGACGCCCAGGTCGTAACCGTTCTTGACCCCGTCCTGGTCCATGCTGGTCAGGAGGATTTCGCCGGCGCCCAGGGCCACCATTTTTTTCGCCCACTCCACCGCATCCAGCCCCGTGGGCTTGCGTCCGCCGTGGGTGAAAATCTCCCAGCGGTCAGGCTCTTTCGGGCCGCTCACCTTTTTGGCGTCGATCGCCACCACGATGCACTGGGAACCGAAGCGCTCGGCGGCCTCGCGCACGAACTCCGGGTTGAAGACCGCGGCGGTGTTGATGCTCACCTTGTCGGCGCCGGCGTTGAGCATTTTGCGGATATCCTCGCAGGTGCGGATGCCGCCGCCCACGGTGAGGGGAATAAACACCTGGCTGGCCATCTCCTCCACGGTGTGGACCATGGTGTCACGGTCCTCGTGACTGGCGGTGATGTCGAGGAAGGTGATCTCGTCGGCGCCCTGCTCGTCGTAGCGCTTGGCCACCTCCACCGGATCTCCGGCGTCACGGATATCGACGAACTGGACTCCCTTGACCACTCGGCCGTTCTCCACGTCCAGGCAGGGGATAATGCGTTTTGCCAGCGCCATGAATCTCTCCTGGGATCAGTTTTGAGTGGGTACGCGTGAGTTGCCCACCAGGCTATCGCATAGCGCCTGGGCCTCAGCGACATCCAGGGTCCCCTCGTAAATGGCGCGCCCGGTGATGGCGCCCAGAATGCCCCGGTCGGCGACCTTGGCCAGGGCGTGGATGTCATCCAGGTTGGTGACCCCGCCGGAGGCGATCACCGGAATGCCGGCTTCTTCGGCCAGGTTTACCGTGGCCTCGACGTTGACCCCCTGCATCATGCCGTCACGGGCGATGTCGGTGTAGACGATGGACTCGACGCCGTCGTTACGGAACCGCTTGGCCAGCTCCACCGCCTTGACGTCGGTGACCTCGGCCCAGCCGTCGATGGCGACATAGCCGTCTTGGGCGTCGAGGCCAACGATAATGTGACCCGGGAAGCGCTGGCACATTTCGGTGACAAAGTCGGGTTCCTTGACCGCCTTGGTGCCGATGATCACCTGGCTGACCCCGGCCTCGAGGTAGGCTTCGATGATCTCCGCCGAGCGGATGCCGCCGCCGATCTGGATCGGCAGCTCGGGGTAGGCGCGGGCGATCGCCTGGACGATCTCGCCGTTGACCGGCTTACCGGCAAAGGCGCCGTTGAGGTCCACCAGGTGCAGGCGGCGGCAGCCCGCCTCCACCCACTTGGCGGCCATGTCCACGGGGTTGTCGGAGAAGACGGTGGAGTCGTCCATACGCCCCTGGCGCAGACGCACGCACTTGCCGTCCTTGAGGTCGATCGCGGGGATGATCAGCATGCTTTAATCCTTGGATTCTCAGGCACGGCCGTCCCACTGAAGAAAGTTCTTCAGCAGGGTCAGGCCCGGTTTCTGGCTTTTCTCGGGGTGGAACTGTACTGCGAAGACATTACCTTCGGTGAGGGCGACGTCGAAAGTGAGTCCATACTCACAGGTGGCGGCCACCTGCTCGCGGTCTTCTGCCTTGACATAGAAACTGTGTACGAAATAGAACCGCGCGCCGTCCTCGATGCCGTTCCAGAGCGGGTGGGGGCGCCGCTGCTTGACCTGGTTCCAGCCCATGTGGGGCACCTTCAGTCGGGTGCCGTCGAGATCGCGGTGATCGTCGCCGAAGAAGTAGGCATTACCGGGGAAGTGATCAAGGCAGTCGACGCCGCCGTTCTCCTCGCTGTGGCGCATCAGGGACTGAATACCGATACAGATGGCGAGGAAGGGTGTGCCGGCCTGGATCACCTCTTCGACGACGGCATCGAGCCCCAGCCGGCGGATCTCGCCCATGCAGTCGCGGATGGCGCCGACGCCGGGCAGGATCACCCGGTCGGCGCTGCGGATCTGCGCGTGGTCGCTGGTGACCCGCACCTCGACCCCGGGCATCACGTGCTCCAGAGCCTTGGCTACCGAGTGCAGGTTGCCCATGCCGTAATCAATGACTGCGACGCTGCTCATCGGTTCATCACTCCTCACAGGCAGCCCTTGGTGGAAGGCATCTGCCCGGCCATGCGCTCGTCCATTTCCAGGGCCATGCGCAGCGCCCGGCCAAAGGCCTTGAATACGGTCTCGGCCTGGTGGTGGGCGTTCTTACCCTTGAGGTTGTCGATGTGCAGGGTGACCTTGGCGTGGTTGGCGAAGCCTTGAAAGAACTCGCCGAACAGCTCCACGTCCAGACTGCCGATCAGGGTGCGGGTAAAGGGGATATCCATGTGCAGGCCAGGACGACCGGAGAAGTCGATCACCACCCGTGACAGGGCCTCGTCCAGGGGCACGTAGGCATGGCCGTAGCGACGGATCCCCTTCTTGTCCCCTACGGCCTTGTCAAAAGCCTGGCCCAGGGTGATGCCCAGGTCTTCCACGGTGTGGTGAGCATCAATGTGCAGATCCCCCTTGGCTTCAATCTTCATGTCGATCAGCCCGTGGCGGGCGATCTGGTCGAGCATGTGCTCTAGAAAGGGGACGCCGGTGTCGGCTTCAAACGTGCCGCTGCCGTCCAGGTTCACGGCAACGCTGATTTGGGTCTCCAGGGTATCGCGGGACACGCGGGCTTGGCGGTCGGCCATGTTGGTCTCTCCCGGTTGGTCAGGCTGGCCATTATACAGTCTATGGCGTTGTCAATGAATGCTCAAAGGCCTTGAATCTCGGGCGTTTAGATTGTCTGGGCGGGGGTAACCGCTGCTAAGATAGGAGCATTCACGCGACAATCCCCGGGAGGCGTATATGAAACTCTTCGCGAAACTCTTCGCGGGACTTCTGATTTTACTGCTGTTGGCGGCGGGCATTTTCCTGGCCACCTTCGATCCCAACGACTATAAGCCCCAGATCGAACGGCTGGCCCAGGAGAAGGCGGGCCTTGCGCTGGATATTCAAGGCGATATCGGCTGGTCCCTGTTTCCGGGCCTGGCTTTGGCGCTGCCGGCGCTGGAGGTGGCGGATGCATCCGGCCAGCCGCTGGCTGCCTTGGAGCGCGCCGAAGTCGGGGTGGCCCTGCTGCCGCTGCTGTCCGGGGAGCTGAAGATGAGCGGTCTGGTGGTGCACGGACTGGCGCTGGACATTATCCGCCCGCCGGGCACCGAAAAGCCGGCGGCCTCGAAGCCGGACTCGGAACCCGCGCCCGAGGGCGCCGTGGCCGGGGCCCCGGGGCTGCTGCTGGACGTGGGACGCGTGGAAATCCTCGATGCCCGTATCCGCTACCAGGATCCACAGGCCGGGCAGCGGCTGCTGCTGGAGGATTTCAATTTTCGCGCCGATAACCTGGTCAGTGCCCGCAGCTTCCCGGCACGCATGGCGTTTACCCTCAGCCTTTACCAAGCAGGCGAGGCGCCGGTGCTTCGGGTTGAGAGCGAATTCGACGGCCAGCTGTACCTGGATTTGAAGCAACAGCAGTATCGTGCCGAGCAGGCCGCCCTGAAGCTGACCTTGCAAGGCGAGGCCTTCGGGGATCAGGCGGTGCCGGTCCAGTTCGACGGTGCCCTGGGTGCCGATCTGGCGCAAGAGACGGCGTTTGTGCGGGAGAGCCGCCTGAGCCTGGCCAATATGAGCCTGCAGGCCAGCCTGCAGGTGGCGGGGCTTTCGGGGACCCCGCGGCTGAGCGGAGAGTTCAAGGCGCCGGCGTTCGACCTGAAAAAGCTGCTGCACAGCCTGGGCGTGACTCCGCCGCAGACCCAGGACGATGAGGCATTGCGCGCGCTCGCCTTCGCCGCCAAGGTCGACGGTCCGGCCGGCACCTTAGGGCTTAACGCGCTTGAACTCGACCTGGACGACACCCGCTTCAAGGGCGAGTTGAGGATGGATCTGACCAGCGGCGCCCAGTCGCTGCGTCTGCAGGGCGGCCAGCTGAACCTGGATCGATACCTGCCGCCGGCACCCGAAGGCGGGGCTGGGGGGAAAACCGAGGCGGCCCCGGCGGACGGCAGCGCGGAGGGGTACTCGAAAGCGCCCTTGCTGCCGCTGGAAACGCTGCGCGGTCTGAAGCTGGATGCCGACCTGGGCCTCGAAGCGCTGCAGGTGGCCGGGCTGCACCTGCAGGAACTGGCCCTGAAGATGAGCGCTCACGCCGGCCGGGTGGAGGTTTCGGAGGTGTCCGGCCGGCTTTACCAGGGGGCGTTCAACAACAGCGCCCTGATCGATGCCCGCACAGAGCCGGTGACGTACAGCATTCAGAAGAACGTCAGTGATATTGCCCTGGGGGAGCTGCTGCAGGACCTGACAGAAAAGGCGGTGTTCAGTGGCCGCTTTGATATGCAGGGCCAGTACCGGGCCCGGGGCAATTCCGTGTATGACATCGTCAACAGCCTGGACGGCAACATGAACTTCGACCTCAGCGACGGTCGGCTCGAGGGGGTCAACCTCACCGATACGCTGTGCCGCGGCATTCTGCGGCTGCAGGGAAAAACGCCCGGTTCTGCTTCGGTGGCGGACTACACCGAGTTCAGCAACGTCCGTGGCAGCGTGACTCTTGATAAAGGGGTGGCCAGCAACCAGGACCTGCGGGCCTCCCTGGTGGGGGTGAGCCTGGATGGCGCCGGCACCGTCGATCTGCCTCAGGAGGCGCTGGACTATGGACTGGACCTGTCCATATTGCAGGAGCTCAAGGGGCCCAACTGCCAGATCGACGAGCAGTTGCATAACCTGGCGCTGCCGCTGCGCTGCAAGGGCGGTTTCGGGCAGCCGCCGGCAGAGCTCTGCGGGCCCGATACCGCACGCATGAAGGAGGCGATCGCTGCCCTCTATGGAGAAAAGGCCAAGGCCAAGGTGGAGGAAGCCAAGGAGGAGGCAAAAGGCAAGCTGCGGGAAAAACTGCAGGAGAAACTTAAAGAGGACGGTAAGTTGCAGGATGCCCTGCGAGGCCTCTTCAACTGATATGGCGCCCGAAGCATTTTCCCAGGCGGTACTGGACTGGTTCGATAAGGAGGGGCGTCACGACCTGCCCTGGCAGCAGCAGATAACCCCCTACCGGGTCTGGGTCTCGGAGATCATGTTGCAACAGACCCAGGTGAGCACTGTGATCCCCTACTACCAGCGCTTTATGGCGGCCTTCCCCGATGTGCAGCGTCTTGCGCGGGCGCCGGTGGACGCGGTGCTTCACCTCTGGACGGGGCTCGGCTACTACGCACGGGCCCGCAATCTGCACAAGGCGGCGCAGCAGGTGGTGGAGATCCATGACGGGGCGTTTCCCGAGACGGTCGCGGAGCTGAGCGCACTGCCCGGTATCGGCCGCTCCACCGCCGGGGCGATTCTCGCCATCTCCCGGGGCGTGCGGGCCCCGATCCTGGACGGCAACGTCAAACGGGTGCTGTGCCGTTACCACGCGGTCGAGGGCTGGCCGGGGCGCAGCGAGGTACAGAAGCAGCTCTGGGCGCTCGCCGAGCGCTATACCCCCGAGGAGCGGGTCGCGGATTACACCCAGGCGATGATGGATCTGGGGGCTACCCTCTGCAGTCGCGCCCGTCCTGACTGTCCGCGCTGTCCGCTCCAGACCTCATGCCTGGCAAGGGCCCGGGGCGAAGTGAGTCTATACCCACAGCCGCGGCCTAAAAAAGCGTTGCCACGACGACGGTGCTGGATGCTGGTACTGGTCAACGCGAACGAAGAAGTGCTGTTGCAGCAGCGCCCGCCCAGCGGACTCTGGGGCGGGCTTTGGGGCTTTCCCCAGTACGAGACGCCGGAACAGCTGCAGGCCGAGGCCGATGTTCAGGGCTGGGGGCAGTCCGAACCCCTGGCCGGCTGGGTGCATACCTTCAGCCATTTTCAGCTGGAGATAAACCCGGTGCAGATGCGCTTGCAGGGTGCGGCGCAACAACTGGAGGAGGCGGCCCCGAGCCGTTGGGTCGCGCCCGAGCGGCCCGGCCAGATCGGTCTGGCCGCCCCCGTGGTACGGCTGCTGAAAACCCTAGCGCAGAACTAGGGTTATGTTGGCGGCCGTGGTATAAAGCGGGCGCCAACGAATCATCGACAGAGGCATAGTGATATGACACACAGGGTTATCTGCAAGAAGTACGGGCGTGAAATGGAAGGCTTGGAGCGTCCGCCGTACCCCGGCGCCAAGGGCCAGGAGATTTACGAGAACGTCTCCAAGCAGGCCTGGCAGGAGTGGCTTGAGCACCAGACCCGGCTGATCAACGAAAAGCACCTGAACATGATGGATCCCGAGGCGCGCAGCTACCTGAGCGAACAGATGTCTAAATTCCTCTCAGGAGAAGCGTTCGACCAGGCGGAAGGCTACGTGCCGCCGAGCAAGTAACGCTTTGTCCTAGAAGAGTATTTCCCAGCCAGCGATTTGGCCGGTCCGGGGGCTCAGGAGTCGCTCCGCTCCTGGCCTTCGGCGGCAGTGGCGACGCGGGTTTCCGCGCCCGGGTTGAGGCTGAAGATATGAGCGGTTTTGAGCGGTCGCAAAAGCTCGCTAGGAAGCCAGGGCGAGGGGCGTTGATAGTCGCAGACGCCCTGGGGAAAGATGGCCTTGAGGGCGGGCAGGTGCGGGGTCATCTCCACTGGCCCGTAAAGCCCTTTTTCAAGAGCCTTCTCGACCGGTTGCAGGGCGCACTTGAAAGTCAGTCCTGAGAGGTCGGCGCCGGCGACCTGGCGTGAATCGCTGTAGATGGGGTAGCGCGCCATGCAGGGGCCGGTCGGGCGGCCGTTCCAGGCCCCGTCCCAGACTTGTTGCCCCTGGGCGATCACGATCCCCTGGGCGTCGTAGCAGCGATCCAGAGCTTCTTCCGGGCGTGCCTCGGCCACGACCGGCGTTTCCATGGCCTTGAGCCGGACCAGCCAGCGGTCGATGAGGGCAAACGCATCGGGCACCGGGTTGTGATCCTTGTGGGCCACCCAGATCAGGTGGTTGCCGGTCTCGCCTCCGGCCTGCTCAATACGCCGGCGGGTGGAGAAGGAGGCGCTGGTGTGATGCATATCCAGCTCGGGCTCCAGGTAGTGGCGCAGGGCGATGGCGGGAATGGGCAGCTCGCCCAGAAATACCAGCCCTGAGCGGTAAGCGGCTTCGATCGCCTGCGGGTCGCCCTCGGAGCGCGGGGCCGTCGCTCCCGCCGCCCCGGCACGGGTCATGTTGTGGTGGCTCCAGGGTGAGAAGCGCCAGAGAGAAGGTTCACCTCCCCAGCGCCAGAAGCGCTCCTGCTGCATGGCCGATGCCGGCTTCCAGCCGCCCACATGGCGGTTGAGGTGCAGAAACTCCTCGGGCGTAATCTTTCCGTCTTTCAGTGCGTCAAGGCCGTACTGCACGCCCACGTTGTCCCAGCTGCTGCGGGCATACCCATTGGCATCGGTGCCGTAGACGTGGCGCAGGTCTTCCCAGTGACTCCAGTGGTGGCTGTGGTAAACCTCCGGCGCCAGCTCATCGGCAAACGAAAGGTAGTGTGGGTTGTGGGTCAGCGGGGTCAGGCCGCGCCAGCCGTGCACACATTCGCTGCTGCCGGAGAACAGCTGCGGCGGGGCCCCCTGCAGCACCCGGGCCAGATCGAAGGCGACCTGGCGCATGGAGGCCGGGGCGGGGCCGGCCCGCAATCCTTCGACCCATTGGCGGCTTTCCCACTGGCGCCACTTGGGGTTGTCGGCGGCGGTGACATCGAAATAGTGCTCCAGCAGTTCGCAGTCAAAGGCGTAGATGGTCTGGGTGATCATGTCCGGGTAGCCGTACAGGGGGATGGCGCCATCGAGCAGCCCCGGCGCGTTCTGGGCCAGAATGTACTGCTGGATGGCGCCGCCGGAGCCGCCGATACCCACGGTATACAGGGGCGCCCCGTAGCGGCTGACAAACTGCTGCTTGACCCGCCTTGCCGTGTCCTCGGCCAGCAGCAGGTTGTAGTGATTGGAGGTCTGGTTGGCGCTGGAATAGGCCAGCGCATAGCCCTGCATCAACTGGTCTATACGCCGCTCGAGCCGCTGGCCGATATCGATGCGGCCCTGCTTGTGACCCACCCCGACCCCGCCTCGGAACTGGTAGATCAGGCGCTGGTTCCAGTGGCTAAGGTCCGGTACCTCGGGTTTGTCATCGGGACCGGCCAGGGAGGCGAGCATATAAATGTGGCGGTTGATGGTGCCGACTTCGACCCGCACGATCATCTCTACGGCACGTCCATTAAGTTCAACGCGGGCGATGTCGCCGGCGGCCTCATCAAGGGGATAGAAGCGGGGCTCCCCGCGGCGCTGGTAGTAATAGAGCACCTGGGTTGGCAGTCCGCAGTCCTTGCTGTAACCGACAATCTTCGGTTTGGCCTCTGGCGGTGCGCCCTCCGGCAGCGTTTCGTAAACGGCGACGCCGATCCCCTGCTGGTTGTCGACCAGTGGCTGCCCCAGGTCAGAGTCCTGGGTCTGGCAGAGGAAGGGGTAGCGCAGGGGGCCGGCGAACAACGGCGTCGCCGGCCCGACCGTTCCCAGCGGGATGGGAAACGGGAAGCTCTCTTCGGGGCGCGCGCTGACGGCGGGGTGGACGCCCCGGTAGCTTGGAAGGTTGGGCAGGGGGCCGCTGTGGGCAGGCGTCGCCAGTAGCCGAGGGGGCTCCTTGGGATCCGGCCAGAAAATAATCACCGCGACCAGAAGCAGCGAAGCGGTTAGTCCGGCCAACGCCCAGAGGATGTGGGCGGCGCGAAAGCGAAATCGATTCATAGGGCAAGAATAGTCCGGCATTTTTGTTTTGGCCGTTCTTGCCACAGTGTCTAGACTGACCCTATTGGCTTCGGCTTCACGCGCAGAAATGGGGAGGGATCCCATGAGGAATAACGACATGAGCCATCTACGTCAGCCCGTGCGCTTGCTTCAATGGACCCTTCGAGCCTGGCTGATCGCCGGGGTGGCCTTGACGGTGGGAGGCTGCAGCCTGAACCAGAAGTACTCGTCTTCGGAACACGAGTCGCTCTCCCTCGCGCCCCAGGATCTTGAGGAGCATGGGATCGCGTTTATCAGCCCCTCCATGGCGATCGGTAACGAGGAGGATCGCCAGACCCTGGCGTTGGTGTTCTCTTCGACCCTGCATGAAGAGCGCCCCGACATCAAATACCTCTCGCTTCCCGAGACCCTGGGGGCGATCAACCGGGCGGGGCTGGCTGGCGATTACCGGCGAATGTTCGACGATTACCGGCACACCGGTATTTTCGAGATGGAGACCCTGCGCAAAGTCGGTGATGTGACTGACGCCCGGTACCTGGTGCAGCTCAAGCTGGCAAGCTTCAGCCAGCAGACCCGGGGGCGCTACAGTATGTTGGGCTTCAAACTGTTCCACACCAAGAACGCCAATATCCGGCTTTTCTTTCAGGTCTGGGATGCTGAAAACGGCACCATCGCCTGGGAGGGGGTGGAGGAGCTCAATCTGGCGATGGACACCTTCAACGAGCGTGATATCACCTTTACCACCGTGGTGGAGGAGACCGCTCGCAATCTGATTGCGCTGCTTCCCAAGTCTGAGGAAGTGACCGCGGAGCGCGACGCCGACGATACCGAGGCAGTGGATCCGCCCCGCGGCGCGAGCCCGGTGTTGGCCAACAAGGCTAAGGAGCTGTGAGGCGCGCTCCCCAAAGGCGATGAATTATTTTCAGGAAGGTAATAGAATCGGAGCCATGCTGTTCTCCGAGCCTTCCCGATGCCGTCTTTGATCTCTGACAAGCGTTTAGGCCTCTCCCTTATCCTGCTTCTGACGCTGCTGTTTGCCTTTACTGTCTGGCAAAGCGCCACCTTGACCCGCCAGAACGAACTCCAAGCCCTGTATCAGCAGATCGAGGCCGACCTGAGCCGCTACCGGCTGAGCCTGCGCAGCGAGCTGGAAAAATACCAGAGCCTGCCGGAGCTGCTGGCCACGCACCGGGAACTGGTGCAGGTACTGCAGGCGCCCGATAACCTGCTGGCGGCGCACCAGCTCAACCGTTACCTTGAAGAGGTCAGTCGCATTACCGGCGCCTCCGATATCTATCTGATGTCGCGTACCGGCACCACCGTCTCCGCCAGCAACTGGCAGCAGGCGGACTCCTTCGTCGGCAAGAACTTTAATTTTCGCCCCTATTTCCGCCAGGCGATGGCGGGTGAAGGGGGGCGCTACTTCGCCCTGGGTACCACCTCCCGCAAGCGGGGTTACTATTTCTCCCATCCGATCTTTGCGGCGGGTGAAGTCGTCGGGGCCATTGTGGTCAAGATCGATCTCAACGACATTGAGGAGCAGTGGAATGACCCTCTGGTGGACCTGCTGGTTACCGATATCGATGACGTGGTCTTTATCAGTACGCGCAACGAGTGGAAGTTCAAGACCCTGACCCCGCTCGCCCCGCAGGACCTGCAGCGGATCATCGAAAGCCTGCGCTACGGGGATCAGAAGTTAAGCTCCCTGCCCATTCTCAATCGCGAGCGTTACGCCGAGAAGGCCGAGCTCATCACCCTGCTCGAATCCAGCGGCGAAAGTGTCGGCAGCGGCCTGGAAGGGGTATCGGGCGGGCAGTATATGCTGCTGAGCCAGCCGATGCCCGAGGCGGAGCTGAATATCGTCGCCCTGGCCAAGCTGACGCCGGTGGCGGCGCGGGTCTGGAACACCATGGCGCTGACCGCCTTCGTGTTTATCATCCTCGTCCTGCTGCTGCTGTTCTGGCTGCTGCGACGGCGCACCCTGCGCGAGCGCCAGCGTTTCAAACTGCAGGCGACGCGGGCGCTGGAGGCCAACGAGGCCCGGGTGCGGGCGATTATCGACAATACCCAGGCAGGGCTGATCACCCTCGACAACCAGGGGCGCATCGAGTCCTTCAATCCCACCGCCACCGAGCTGTTCCAGTACAGCCACAGCGACATCATCGGTCGCTACTTCAGCATGCTGATTGCCCCTGCAGACCGGCCGGTCTGCTGGCGCGTCATTTCCGACCCGGCGGGGGAGGCCGCGGTGTCGCCGGCGCCGATGATCGAGGCCCAGGGGTGTCGACGGGACGGCCAGCGCTTCCCCATGGAGTTGACCATCGGCCGCATCCACCACCAGGGTGAAGGCAAGTTTATCGTCACGATCCATGACATCACTGAACGTAAGGAGTACGAGGAGCACCTGCGCCAGGCCCGTGACGAGCTGGAGTCCCGGGTGGAAAAGCGTACCCAGGATCTTTCCCACGCCAACGCCCGCTTGCGCCAGGAGATCCAAGAGCACCGCCACACCCAGGACGAACTGATTCAGACCGCCAAGCTCGCGGTGCTGGGCCAGCTCTCGGCGGGGATCAACCACGAGCTCAACCAGCCGCTCACTGCGATTCGCGCCTACGCCGACAACGCCCGGGCGTTCATGCGCCTGGGCGAGATGGAGCCGGTGGCCGACAACCTGACGGAAATCTCCGCGCTGACCGAACGCATGTCCAAGATCATCGCTTCGCTCAAGGTGTTCTCCCGCAAGACCAGCGGGCAGGTGGAGCCGGTCTCGCTGCAGACGGTGCGCGACGGTGCGCTGTCCATCCTCTACGGCCGTCTGCACAAGGAGCAGGTGGCGGTGCTCTGGCCTGAAAAATTGGAGGATATCCTGGTCATGGGCGACATGGTGCGCCTGGAGCAGGTGGTGGTGAATCTTCTGGCCAACGCCATGCAAGCCATGGAGGAGAGGGAGCCGAAGTGGATCCGGGTTGATTGTGAGGAGGATGAGCGGGAGGTACAGCTGCGCTTCCACGACAATGGCCCGGGCATTCCCCGGGAACAGCTTAAAAAAGTGTTTGAGCCGTTCTACACCACCAAGCGGGCGGGTCAGGGGCTGGGCCTGGGCCTCTCGATCTCCTATCGCATTATCGAAAGCCTGGGCGGGCGGCTGCAGGTCGACAACCACCCCGAAGGCGGCGCCGTCTTTACTCTGACCTTGCGGCAGGCGCGGGCGCAGACCCAGCCGAACTCTGAGACGGCCTGATTAAAGTCATAAAGTGCTTCACGATCAAATAATTAGGTGACAAATAAGATTTATTCTCTTTTGTCACTACCCCTTCCGCTCCATTCTCTCCAATAACGCTTTCCGTTGCCGTTAAGACTGACTCAGATCAAGGGTTTGCCGATATTAACCTGCTATTTTTCGCGGTTTCTCGGCACCTTGCCGTTGTTCTCCGCTGGTTCAGGGCGAACTCAACTTGCGAACAAAGGATGTTTTGATGAAGCAGCGCGTTTTCCTGCTCTTGCCCTGCGCAATTTCCGTGGCGGCCGCCTTCGCGGTGCTGCTGCTGTCCGGTTTTACTGTTGCTAGCCTTGTTACGGCGTTGGTGCTGGTTATTGCCGGTGCCGGCGTGGGGCGCTATCTAGAGCGCGCGCAGCAGGCTCGCGAGCAGCACCTGGATAACGAGCGGCAGGTCGTCAGCGCCCGGGAGGCCGCTCAGCGGCAGAGCCTGCAGCAGGCCCAGCTGCTGCTGAGCCAAGCGCTGCCGATTCTCAAGCGCCACGTTGGCACCGTGCGTGACCAGACCGAAGCCGAGGTCGCCAAGCTCACGGAGCGTTTCAGCTCCCTCAGCCAGCAACTCGACGCGACCATCTCCCAGTCCCAGGTACAGGGCGAGAGCGGCGTGCTGCGAACGATTGAGAACAGCGAGGGCGATCTCAACCAGGTGGTCGACATGCTGCGCTCGATCATGGAAACCAAGGAACAGATGCTGACCAAGGTGCAGGTGCTGGCCAGCTATACCTCGGAGCTGGACGGCATGGCCCTGGATGTGGCCAAGGTCGCCGAGCAGACCAACCTGCTGGCCCTCAATGCCGCTATCGAGGCCGCCCGTGCCGGTGAGCACGGACGCGGCTTTGCGGTGGTGGCCGACGAGGTCCGTAACCTGTCCCGCCTCTCCGGCGAAACCGCGCAGAAAATCCGTGAGAAAGTGGAGGTGGTGGCCCACGCCATGACCGAGGCGGTCAACATCGCCGAGCAGACCTCCGAGCGCGATGCCAAGGCCGAAGGCGCCTCCCGTGAGCATATCGAGAAGGTCCTGGCCCGCTTCAACGACACCGCTTCGGCCCTGGCCAACGACGCCCAGCAGCTGCAGGAGCGCAACCGACTGGTGCACCAGGACATCTGCGAGGTGATCGTGGCGCTGCAGTTCCAGGACCGGACCAGCCAGATCCTCAATCAGGTCGGCGGCTCCCTCGACGAGCTGGCCGAGGAGATGGGGCGCCGGACAGACGCTGGTGATGTCGAGCCCCTGGACATTGACGCCTGGCTCCGGCAGATGGAGCTGGACTACGTGACCCGCGAGCAGCGCCTCAACCACGGCGCCGAGCAGGAAAACGACGAGTCCGAGTCCGGCGAAATTACCTTTTTCTAGGGAGTAGAAACGCTTATGGCCAACAAGACCATCATGGTGATCGATGATGCGGCGTCCATTCGCCAGGTTGTCAGCATGACCCTGAAAGGGGCCGGCTACGACGTGATCGAGGCCTGCGACGGCAAGGACGCGCTGGGCAAGCTGGACGGGCAGAAGCTCAACCTGATCATCACCGACGTCAACATGCCCAACATGGACGGCATCACCTTTATCAAGGAAGCCAAGCAGCTGCCCCGCTACAAGTTCACCCCGATCATGGTGCTGACCACCGAGTCCCAGGATGAGAAAAAGCGCGCCGGCCAGGCCGCCGGCGCCAAGGCCTGGGTGGTCAAGCCGTTTCAGCCGCCGCAGCTGCTGGCGGCGGTTTCCAAGCTGGTACTGCCCTAGCCCGGCACGCGGAGGTTTTCATGGACGCCAACCTGCAAGTGCACCAAGAAGGCAGCCACTGCCACATCAACATCAGCGGCGAGCTGACCATTTACGGCGCGGCGGAGCTCAAGCCGGTGCTGCTTGAGCACCTGGCCGGCGCCAGCCGGCTGGAGATCAACCTGGCCGGCGTGGAAGAGATGGATGCGGCCGGCTTTCAATTGCTTTATCTGCTCAAGCGCGAAGCCAAGTCCGGCAACAAAGTTGTCTCCCTGGTCGCGCACAGCCCGGCAATGCTCGAGGTCCTGGCGCTGCTCAACATGGAAGCAGATTTCGGCGACCCTTTGGTCCTCGCCTCTTAACAATGCAACCCGCGGTCACCCGGCAGGCTGCCCGGGGACCGTCTGCGCCAATGCCTTGATGCGCAACACTCAGCGGTGGGAGAACACGGATTATGGATTTGATGGAACAGGCCCAGGAGACCTTTGTCACCGAGAGTCTCGACCTGCTGATCGCCATGGAGGAAGGCCTTAACCAGCTGGAATCCGAGCCGGACAATGAGGAACTGATCAACTCTGTTTTTCGCGCGGCCCACACCATCAAAGGCTCTGCCGGGCTGTTCGGCCTGGATGATATCGTCGCCTTCACCCACAAGGTGGAGAACGTCCTGGACCGGGTGCGCGACGGTGATATCGCTATCACGCCGCCCCTGATTGCGATTCTCCTCGAGTGCCGGGATCACACCGAGGCGCTGATCGAGGATATGGGCGGCGAAGCCACGGATCCGGCCCTGCTTGAGCAATCCGGTCAGCTGCTGGAGCGGCTTCAAGGCGTGGCCGGTGGTCCGGGCGGCGCCTCGCCCGCGGCGGGCGCCGAGGCGGCGGCCAGCAGCCCTTCGACCTGGGAAGCGAGCGTTGACCGTCAGGAGAGCCCGCCGGTGGAGAACGACAACTGGCACATCTCCCTCAAGTTCCACCCTGACGTGTTTCGCAACGGCATGGACCCGCTCTCCTTTCTGCGCTACCTGGCCACTCTCGGCGAGATCGTGCGGGTGGCCACCAGCCTTGACGCCATGCCCGAGGCCGAGGCGATGGACCCCGAGTCCTGCTACCTCGGGATGGAGGTGGCGTTTAAGAGCGACGCCGACAAGCAGACGATCATGGAGGTGTTCGACTTCATCGCCGAAGACTCCGAAGTGGCGGTGCTGCCCCCCTACAGCAAGCTCTCCGAATATGCCGAGCTGATCGAAAAGCTCAAGGCCCAGGACGACAGCTACCGCATCGGTGACCTGCTGCTCCAGTGCGGCGCCCTGACGCAGCCGGAGCTGGACAAGGCGCTCTCCTACCAGCAGGCCCACCGCAGCGACCCCGAGCCCCAGCCCCTGGGTGAGGTGCTGGTGGAGCAGCGGGCAGTGCACCCGGAAACCGTCAAGGCGGCCCTGGGCAAGCAGAAGCAGATCAAGGAGGTCAAGCTCAAGGAGAGCAAGTCGATCCGGGTCGACGCCGGCCGCCTCGATCAGCTGATCAACCTGGTGGGGGAGCTGGTGATCGCCGGCGCCGGCACCAACCTCAAGGCCCAGCAGCTGGGTGATGCCGACCTGCAGGAGTCGGTGTCCCTGATCTCGCGCCTGGTGGAGGAGATCCGCGACCGCTCCCTGCGCCTGCGCATGGTGCAGGTGGGGGATACCTTCAATCGCTTTAACCGGGTGGTGCGGGATGTCTCCCGGGAGCTCGGCAAATCCATCCGCCTGGTGATCGAGGGCAGCGAGACCGAACTGGACAAGAGCGTGGTGGAGAAGATCGGCGACCCGCTGACCCACTTGGTGCGCAACGCCATTGATCACGGCATCGAAAGCGCCGAGGCGCGCCGCGCCGCCGGCAAGCCGGAACAGGGGATGGTCAAGCTCGATGCCTACCACGACTCCGGCAGCATCGTTATCGAGGTCAGTGACGATGGCGGCGGCATCGATGCCGACAAGGTGCTGGCCAAGGCCCGCGCCAACGGTCTGGTGCCCGCTGACGCCCAGCTCAGCCGTCCGGAGATCCTGCGCCTGATCCTCAAGGCCGGGCTGAGCACCAAGGAGGCGGTGAGCAACCTCTCCGGACGTGGCGTGGGGATGGACGTGGTGACCAAGAACGTCGAGGCCCTGCGCGGCGACATCGAGGTGGAGAGCGAGCTGGGGCGGGGCACCTCGATCAAGGTGCGCCTGCCGCTGACCCTGTCGATCATCGACGGCTTTCTGGTGGGGGTCGGCAGCGCCGGGTATGTCATCCCGCTGGACTCGGTGGTGGAGTGCATCGAGCACCAGGACGTGGACAAGGTACGCGCCCACGGCGGGCGCTACATCAACCTGCGTGACGAGGTGCTGCCCTATCTCAACCTGCGCGAACTGTTCGGTGAGCGGGGCGCGTCCACGGTGGGGCGGGAGAACATCGTCGTGGTCAGAAGCGGCAACCAGAAAGCGGGTTTGGTCGTGGACGAGTTAATGGGCGAATACCAGACAGTCATCAAGCCGTTGAGCCGGATTTTCTCCCGGCTCAGCGGAATCAGCGGCTCCACCATCCTGGGATCGGGCGAAGTGGCCATGATTCTGGATGTGTCGGCCCTGATCAAAGAGGCGGAACAGAAAACCCTTCAGTTGGGTTGAGCCGCAAAACCTGTGCAGTACCTAAGGCAAGAGCGAAAGGAGTAAGCCATGAAATGGCGTAATTTATTGATTGGGAGCAAGCTTGCGATTGGATTCGGCACCCTCTTGGTGCTGATCGGCGCTGCCAGCTTTGTCGGCTTCAATGGCATCAAGAAGGTGGATCACAGCCTGCAGGTGGTCGGCAACGAAGAGGCCCCCATCGTGGAGGCGGCCAACGAGATGAAGCTCGAACTGATGGTGGCCCGCAACGCCATGGAGGAGTTCAAGGGCGCCACCGCCACCATCGCCACCGACAATGAAGTGGCGCTCGAAGAGATTCTGCGCAACTACCAGGCCTCGGTTGAAGCCTTTGACATCTACAACGGTGCCATCGTCGAGGGCGGCACCCTGCCGGACGGCTCGGTGGTGATCAAGACCGACAACCCCGAGCTGGCCAACCTGGTGCGCCAGTCCGACGAGGTGCATAACGGCGAGTTCCAGAAAGCCGCGACCGAAATGCAGGCCCGGGGTCGGATGCTGATCGAGTCGGCTAAGCAAGCCGATGCGGCCATGCTGAACATGGAGGCCGCTTTTGACCAGGTGGTCGACCTTGCCGACCAGGCCGAGACGGTCTTCAAGGAGCAGGTGGAGGCCGGACTGGCCAATGCCCGAACCCTCGCCGCGCTGCAAAAAGTGGTCGGGGAGGATGTGCCCAAGATTGACGCCGCCATGGAGATCAAGGTGTCGATCGAGCTGGCGCGGATCAAGCTCGAAGAGGTGGCGCAGATGACCGAAGCTGCTGCCGTGAACGACCTTGAAGCCGAGTACCGGGATACCATCGTCGAGTTTGACGCGCTGGTAGAGGCGCTGCTGAACGGCGGTACCGTGGACGGCTCGGCGATGGTCGCCGTCACGGATCCGGCGGCGCGCCAGGCCGTCAAAGAGTTGGATGAGTACCACGGCGTATTCCAGCAGGCGGCTGAAAGCGTGATGGCCAGCCGCCGGGCCCTGATCAGTGAAATGGAGGCGGCTAACCTCGCCATGCAGGCGCTGGATGCTGCCGGGGGCCACGCCGAGGAGCTGTTGAACCAGGTGGAAGCGCTGGCCGGGGCTGAGATGGAAGAGGCCAAGGCCGCCGGCAACCGTGCCCAGCAGGAGGCCATCACCGTGCTGATCGGGGTCTCCCTGGCCTCCATCGTGATCGGGGTGATCCTGGGTGTCGCCATTACCCGCTCCGTCAGCGGTCCTCTGGCCCGGGCCGTCAAGGCTTGCGAACAGGTGGCCAAGGGCGACCTCACCGCGAAGATCGAATCCGATTCCAGGGATGAGATCGGCCAGCTGTTGAAAGCCATGGGGCTGATGAACGCCAAGCTGGGCGAGATCGTCGGCCAGGTACGCTCCGGGGCAGACGCCCTGGCCAGCGCCGCCGAAGAGGTGAGCGCCACCTCCCAGTCCCTGAGTCAGGCCTCCAGTGAGCAGGCGGCCAGCGTCGAGCAGACCAGCGCGTCGCTGGAGGAGATCACCGCCTCCATCAGCCAGAACGCGGAGAACGCCAAGCTCACCGACGGCATGGCCACCAAGGCCTCGACACAGGGCCAGGAAGGGGGCCAGGCGGTCAGCAACACCGTCGCGGCGATGAAGAACATCGCTGAGAAGATCGCCATTATCGAGGACATCGCCTACCAGACCAACCTGCTGGCGCTGAACGCGGCCATCGAAGCGGCCCGCGCCGGCGAGCACGGCAAGGGCTTTGCCGTGGTGGCGGCGGAAGTGCGCAAGCTGGCCGAGCGCAGTCAGAAATCTTCCCAGGAGATCAGCGACCTGGCCTCCAGCAGCGTGGAGGTGGCGGAAAACGCCGGCCGCCTGCTGGATGAGATCGTACCCAGCATCGCCAAGACCGCTGACCTGGTGCAGGAGATCGCCGCGGCCTCCAACGAGCAGGCCTGCGGGGTCGGTCAGATCAACTCCGCCATGACCCAGATGGACGGCGTGACCCAGCAGAACGCCTCTTCTTCCGAGGAGCTGGCGGCCACCTCCGAAGAGATGAGCAGCCAGGCAGTGCAGCTGCAGCAGCTGATGAGCTACTTCAAGGTGGAGGAAGGGCACGGCGTCCGCAGTCCGCTGCCGCTATCTACCTCAACCGCCATCAGCGGCAACCGGCAAAGCCGCCAGGAGCCCGAAGCCGAGGCGGCTGCCGAGGCGCCTGAAGCCGAGTTTCAGCGGTTCTAGGAGGCCAGCATGGGGCAGATAATGGAGAAGCCGGCCGAGGCCGGCGAGCTGACCGAGGCGCAAGCGCAGCAGGGCGGGCAGTACCTGACGTTCTACCTGCAGGGAGAGATGTTCGGCCTGAACATCCTTCCCATCAAGGAGATCATCGAGTACGGCAAGGTGACCAGCGTGCCCATGGTTCCGGAATACGTGCGCGGGGTGATCAACCTGCGCGGCAACGTGGTGCCCGTCATCGACCTGCCGGTGCGTTTCGGCTGGGCCTCCTCGCCGCCCAACAAGCGCACCTGCATCGTCATTGTCGAGGTGGAGAGTGACCAGGAGCGGCTGGATATCGGCATCGTGATCGACAGCGTCAGCGAGGTGCTGGATATCGAGGCGGCCAATATCGGCGCGGCGCCGAGCTTTGGCGCCAAGATCCGCACTGACTTCATCGCCGGCATGGGCCGGGTCGGTGAGGACTTTATCGTGCTGCTTAACGTCAACAAGGTGCTGTCGGTGGACGAGCTTTCCCAGTTGGGTGATGTCCCCGGTGCGGATCTTGGTGGTGAAGACGCCTGAGGGCGGTTAAGAAGAAGCGGCGATTTGCCGGAACCATGCCCGAAGCCTGTGTTTCGGGCGTTTTTCTATTCAAAACAGATGTCTTATCCGCCGCGGATTGCCCCGGCGGCCCCCTTGCCGGATGATTAGGGGAGTAAGCGGAGGGAGAGTCATTGAGCGCCGAGACCATCAGCCAGAAGGAGTTCGACCAGTTTCGCCAGCTGATCTTCGAGCAGGCGGGGATTACCCTGTCCGATGCTAAGAAGCGCCTGGTGGTGGGACGTTTGGGCAAGCGCCTGCGTCACTACCGGCTGCAGAGCTTCGGTGACTACTTCAACCGCTTGATGTCCCATCAGCTCGAGCCCCAGGAGCTGCAGGTGGTGATCGACCAGCTCACCACCAACGAGACCCACTTTTTCAGAGAGCCCGCCCATTTTGATTTTCTGCGCGAGCAGGTGCTCGCCCCCTTGGGGCCGGGCCGCAGGATCCGGGTCTGGAGCGCCGCCAGCTCCTCCGGCGAGGAGGCCTACTCCAGCGCCATGGTGATACACGACCGGCTCGGCGAGGGCACCTGGGAGGTGTTCGGCTCCGATATCAACCGGGCGATTCTGCAGCGGGCGCAACGGGCGGTCTATTCGATGAACGTCGCCCACGAGATTCCCGAGCACTACCTTAAGCGCTACTGCCTCAAGGGGGTCCGTTCCCAGGAGGGCGCCTTTCTGATCGCCCCCGAGCTGCGCAAGCACGTGCGCTTCGAGCAGGTGAACCTGAACGCGCCGCTGCCGAACATCGGTGAGTTCGACGTGATCTTTCTGCGCAACGTGATGATCTACTTTTCGCTGCAGACCAAGCAGTCGGTGGTGGCGCGCATGCTGCCCAAGCTCAAGCCCGGCGGCTATTTCATCGTCGGCCACTCGGAGAGTCTCAACGGGGTCACCGACTCCCTCGAGCTCATTCGTCCCACCCTCTACCGCAAGCCCCTTTAAGTCATGCCAAAGAGGATGCCGATGCAGGTACTTAAACCCGGCGACTTTTACTTCGGCAGCCGGGGTGAACAGATCAAAACCTTGCTGGGCTCCTGCGTGGCGATTACCCTCTGGCATCCGCAACAGCGTATCGGCGGCATGTGCCACTTCCTGCTGCCCGATAACGGCGGCAAGGAGCTGGAGAAGGGGGGCTATGACGGCCGCTACGCCGACCAGGTCATGGCGATGTTCAAGCGGGAGCTGGTCCGCACCCGGACCCGGCCCCGGGATTACCAGGTCAAGGTGTTCGGCGGTGGCAACATGTTTCCCCAGCTGGCGCGCCAGGGGCTGGATATTGGTCAGCGCAACATCGGCGCCGCCCGCCGGCTGCTGCACCAGGAGGGTTTTCGCATCCGGGCCGAGCACGTGGGCAAGAGCGGTCACCGCGCGATAATTTTGGAACTGGAGACGGGCCGGACCTGGGTACGTTGGCAGGGGCAGGGCGCTGGGAACGAACACTGAGGGTCCAAGAGCAGATGGGCAGAGAAAAGATCAAAGTCATGGTGGTGGACGACTCGGCGGTGGTGCGCCAGGTCGTGACCGCCACCCTCGCCAGCGACCCGGCCATAGAGGTGATCGGTAGCGCCGCCGACCCGCTCTTCGCCCTGAAAAAGATGGAAAAGTGCTGGCCCGACGTCATCGTCCTCGACGTGGAGATGCCTCGCATGGACGGGATCAGCTTTTTGCGCAAGCTCATGGCCGAGCGCCCGACCCCGGTGGTGATCTGCTCGTCATTGACCGAGTCCAATTCTGAAACCCTGCACCGGGCCCTGGCGGCCGGTGCGGTGGAGATCATTACCAAACCCAAGGTGGGGTTGAAGGGCTTCCTGCACGAGTCGGCCAAGAGGCTGATCGCCGCAGTTAAGGCCGCCAGCCAGGCGCGGCTTGAGGCGCGCACCGACGCCAGCGCGCAGCTGAAGGTCAGCCCCAAGCTCAGCGCCGATGCCGTCCTGCCTGAAGGGCCAGCCTTGGGCGGAGGAGCGCCCCTAGATAAGGCTGCGTCTCTGAGAGGAGAAGGATCTCTGCACGGCGTGAAAACCACCGAGAAACTGGTGGTGATCGGTACCTCTACCGGCGGCACCCAGGCCCTGGAGCGGGTGCTCAAGGCCTTGCCCCGGGTCTCGCCGGGCATCGCCATCGTGCAGCACATGCCGGAAAAGTTCACCGAGGCCTTTGCCCAGCGACTGGACGGCCTCTGCCAGATCAACGTGCGTGAGGCCCATGACGGTGACCGCCTGCTGCCGGGTGTGGCCCTGGTCGCTCCCGGAGGCCGTCATTTGCTGGTCAAGCGCAACGGCGCCCAGTTTCACGTGGAGGTGCGGGACGGACCGCTGGTCAATCGCCACCGGCCCTCGGTGGATGTGCTGTTCCGCTCGGCTGCCCGCTGTGCCGGCCCCAACGCCCTGGGGATTATCATGACCGGGATGGGGGACGACGGCGCCCGCGGCCTGCTGGAGATGCGCCAGGCCGGGGCCCAGACCCTGGGCCAGGACGAGGCCAGCTGCGTGGTGTACGGGATGCCAAAAGAGGCTTTTAAGATCGGCGCACTGCAGCGCAGCGTCGATCTGGAGCAGATTCCCCGGGAAATCATCGACTACTTTCACGCCCAGTAGCCTGTAGGCGGGGCGTCTCCCCCGCCCCCTTCAAACGAATCAATAGCCTCATTAAAACAAAGGATTAGGTTTTGCTCTCCCGCCTCGCTTGGAGTATCTTCCACGCCCTGTACTAGAGTAGAATAGCGACGCTTTTTCTGCCGTAGAGCGACTCCAGGGACCGGAAACTCTTTCTTTTAGAGGTGATGGTAATGTCGACGCACGACCCCGGGAACGCCCGGGGGGGCGCCAAGAGTATTAGCGTGTTTGCCTGGATCGATGCCCGGCATCGATTTCTGCTGGATACCTACGACCAGCTGTTGCTCAGCCCCGACCGCAAACATATCTCCCGTTGCCTCTATCTTGCGCACCAGATTCAGGGCGCCTGCAAGCAGCACAAGGACGGCCTGCTGGCGGCGCTGCAGCTCAACCGCAATCCTCAATACCAGCACGTCAAGGAGCTCTTCGTCGGCGTGCTGTGCGAGCAGCTGGGTCAGCAGGCGGGGCTTTCGCCCTCGGCGCGGCTGCTGCTGATCTGCGCCGCCCTGACCCAGGATATCGCCATGCTCGACCTGCAGGACAACAAGCTGGACCGGCAGGCCACCGGACTGACCGAGGGGCAGCGCGCCATGATCCGCAAGCATCCCACGGGGGGGCGCCGGATCCTGGAGCGGGCCGGGGTCAAGGATGCGGTCTGGCTGGAGGCGGTGGAGCAGCACCACGAGCGGCCCGACGGCAAGGGCTACCCGCAGGGGCTGGCCGGCAGCGAGATCGCCCTCAGCGCGCGGATTCTGACCGTGGCCGATGTCTACGTGGCCATGGTGCGCCCTCGCGGTGACCGTCCTGCACTGTCGCCCCGGGAGGCGATTAAAAATATCTTCCGAATGCGTGACGAGCAGGTGGATGCCGATATCGCCCGCTCACTGGCGGATACCCTGGGCATGCATCCCCCCGGCAGCTGGGTGCGCCTGATCAATGACGAGGTGGGGGTGGTGACCGGGGCCGGGACCGGGCACCCGTTTCCCGAGGTGGCGGTGATTCTCTCCAGTGACGGCGAGCACCTCGCGGAGCCTGAACTTCGGGATACCGGTATCCGCCGCTTCACGGTGGCGGAAATGGTCAAGGCACCCTTTCATTTCAACCTTTCGGCCATCCTCAGCGGGCTATGGCCAAGACTATCCTAGGCCTTGCGGCCGGCAGTAGGAGGAACACGCATGCGCGCATTGCGACTTGAACCCAGTCTTCACCTTGGCATTGAAGCTATCGACCGCCAGCACGGCGAGATGGTGGACATGATCAACGAGACCCAGGCCCTGCTCGAAGCGGAGGAGAGCGGCGACCAGTTGGTGCAGATCCTCAACCGCTTCAACACGCTCTGCATCGATCACTTCAGCACGGAAGAGGCGCTGATGCGCGAGGCGGGTTACCCCGACCTCGCCCAGCACAAGAAGTTGCACGACGGCTCCCTGGAGCGCGCCTTCGGTTTTGACGCCGCCTCCCTGGGCCGCGACAAGGAGGCGGGCAAGGCCCTGCTGCAGCTGCTGCGTGACTGGCTGCTGGCCCATATTCACGCCGACCGGGAGATGGCGCACTTTCTCAAGGCGCAGGGCATCCGCTAGCTGCGAGGCTGAATCTTGCGGTATCCTCTGGGCCCCAGCGCTTTCCAAACGGAACCGAGACCATGAGCGAGCAGCGGCCCTTGCCGGTCATCCTGATCGACGACGAAAAATCCATCCGCACCGCCAGCAGCCAGACGCTGCAACTGGCCGGCTACCAGGTAAAGGCGCTGGAGAGCGCCGAACCAGCCCTGGCCGATGTCAGTTTCGACTGGCCCGGAGTGCTGGTCACCGATATCAACATGCCCGGCATCGACGGCCTCGAGCTGCTCGAGCGGGTGCAGGCGATCGACCCCGATTTGCCGGTCATCCTGATCACCGGCCACGGCGATATCTCCATGGCGGTGAACGCCATCCGCGGCGGGGCCTACGATTTCATCGAGAAGCCCTTTCCCGCGGACCTGCTGACCGACGTGGTGCGCCGGGCGATGGAGAAACGGGCCCTGACCATCGAGAACCGCAACCTGCGCCAGGAGCTGCAGGCGCAGAGCGCTCCCGGCCCGCGCATCATCGGCAAGTCGCTGCCCCTGCAGCGGATGCGCCAGCTCCTGGCCCAGGTGGCCAATACGCCGGCGGATATTCTGATCATGGGCGAGACCGGCACCGGCAAGGACCTGGTGGCCCGCTACATCCATGAGAACAGCGACCGCAAGGACCGTAATTTCGTCGCCATCAACTGCGGCGGGGTGCCCGAGAACCTGATGGAGAGCGAGCTGTTCGGGCACGAGAAGGGGGCCTTCACCGACGCCAAAAGCCAGCGGGTGGGTAAGCTGGAACACGCTCAGGGCGGCACCCTGTTTCTCGATGAGATCGAGAGCATGCCGGTATCGCTGCAGATAAAGCTGCTGCGGGTGCTGGAGGAGCGCTGCATCGAGCGGCTGGGCTCCAACGAGCAGATTCCGCTGGATATCCGCATTATCGCCGCCTCCAAGGCGGACCTGCGGGAGCAGAGCGACGCCGGCAATTTCCGCGAAGACCTCTATTACCGGCTCAACGTGGTGCGGGTGGATATTCCGCCGCTGCGCGAGCGGGCCGAAGACATTCCGCTGCTGTTCCAGCATTTTGCCCTGATTGCCTCCACCCAGTACCAGCGGGAGGTGCCGGCGCTGAGCCCTGAGCGGGTTCACAGTCTGGTGAGCTACGACTGGCCGGGCAATGTCCGGGAGCTGCGCAACGTCGCCGAGCGCTACGTGCTGCTCGGCGAGGGCTGCACCTTCGAGTTTGATCAGCTGATCCCGCAGCTGGAAGCGGCTTCGGCCCTGACGCTGCCGGAGAAAGTCGAGCGCTTTGAGAAAATGCTGATCGAGGAAGAGCTGGCCCGCTGCCGGGGCAGCATCAAGGAGACCCTGATCAACCTGGGCCTGCCCCGCAAAACCCTCTACGACAAGATGCGCAAGTACCACCTCGACAAGCGGGACTTCAAGGGCTGAGCGACCGCGGTTGCCGGAAACAGTCGGCAACCGCGGAGCGTATGGGTCATATTCCCCGTCTTCACTGCGAGCTAATGGGTGGTTTTCCGCCGTTTCTGAAACCCGAAATTGGTCTCTTCGATGTGGCTTGCAGGCTTTAACACTCTGTAAATTAAGCGAAAATAAGAAAACGGCGCATGGCTTTCAGTGTTTGGCATCTTGCTTGCAATAAAGCCCTCCAGATCGTGAGCGGCCTTCCGGGTCCAAACACGGCAAATTAAAAACGACAACAAATAATGATGAGGAAAAACTGATGCGTATTCTTTCCGCGGCTGTCGCCTCCCTTGCCCTGACTGTGGGTGCCCAAGTGGCCACCGCAGCCCCCGTTGAACTGAAGTTTTCCCACGTGGTCGCCGAGAACACCCCCAAGGGTCAGATGGCGATCAAATTCCGTGACCTGGTCGCCGAGCGTATGGCTGACGACGTAGTGGTCAAGGTGTTCCCGAACTCTCAGCTGTTCGGCGACAACAAGGTCCTCGAAGCCATGCTGCTGGGTGACGTGCAGATGGCAGCGCCTTCCCTGTCCAAGTTCCAGAAGTACACCACCTCCCTGCAGCTGTTCGACCTGCCTTTCCTGTTCAAGGATATGGAAGCGGTTGAGCGTTTCCAGCAGAGCGACGCCGGTCAGAAACTGCTCGGCTCTCTCGAGAGCAAGGGGCTGGTTGGCCTGGGTTACCTGCACAACGGCATGAAGCAGCTGTCCGCCAGTGAGGCCCTGCGCACCCCCGCCGACGCATCCGGCAAGAAGTTCCGCATCATGACCTCCGACGTGCTGCAGGCCCAGTTCGAAGCGGTTGAAGCCGTACCCCTGAAGAAGCCCTTCTCCGAGGTCTTCACCCTGCTCCAGACCAAGGCCATCGACGGTCAGGAGAACACCTGGTCCAACATCTACTCCAAGAAGTTCTTCGAGGTGCAGCCCTACATCACCGAGTCCAACCACGGTGTGCTGGATTACCTGGTCGTGACCTCCGCCGAGTTCTGGAAAGGCCTGGATGACGATGTCCGCACCGAGCTGAAGAAGGCCCTGGACGAAGCCATCGCTCACGGTAACAAGATCGCCGCTGAGAAGGCCGACGCCGACAAGCAGGCCATCATCGATTCCGGCCGCTCCGAAGTTATCTCGCTGACCGACGCAGAGCGTCAGCAGTGGGTCGAGGCGATGAAGCCGGTTTGGAAGCAGTTCGAAGGCGAGATCGGTGCTGACCTGATCGACGCCGCTGCCGCGTCCAACAACTAAATCGCTCCTTCCAGCGGGGTCAGCCCGGCTGACCCCCACGGACGGGGGGGAGCAATCCCCCCTGTTTTCGATTCAGGCTCAAGGGCCTGACTGCGAGGCTCGGTTCCACAGGAGATCCCGGCGCAAGCCCTTCGGGATGCCCTGTGGGACATTCCTCCACGGCCGGTGAAGGGTCCCAGGAACGGGACGGCTTCACTACAGGATCTATCAGGGGTATTTGAGGCATGATTAAAGCAACCATCACACGGTTGGAGGAGAGTATTCTCTGCCTCCTGCTGGTGTCCATGACACTCTTAGTTTTCGCCGAGGTAGTGGCCCGTTTCGGGTTCAACGCCGGCATCCACTGGGCCCAGGAGGTCACGCTAACCCTGTCGGCCTGGTTCGTCCTGTTCGGCGCCTCCTACGGCGTTAAAGTGGGCTGCCACATTGGCGTTGACGTCTTCGTCAAGATGTTGCCCCGCGGCGTGCACCGCGGCGTCACTATTTTCGCCATTCTGCTGTGCCTCATCTATTGCGGCCTGTTCCTGTACGGCTCCTGGATCTACCTGGAGAAGATGCACATGATCGGCATCGAGATGGAAGACCTGCCGATTCAGAAGTGGATACCCATGAGCATCCTGGTGATCGGCTTCGGACTCTTGATTATCCGCTTCCTGCAGCTGTTCTGGGCGGTGCTCCGCAAACAGGCCGAAGGGTTCCATCTGGCCGATGAAGCTGAAGAGAGCATGCATATCGCCAAAGAGCTGGAAGAGATGAACGCCAAGTCCCAGGAGGCGAAATAATGGCTACCGCAACGCTGTTTATTATTCTGTTTGCCTGCATGTTCATGGGCATGCCCATCGCCATCGCGCTGGGTCTGTCGAGCATCGGTACCATCCTGATGTTCTCCAACGACTCCCTGGCGTCCATCGCCCTGAAGCTGTTCGAGGCCACCTCCGAGCACTATACGCTGCTGGCGATTCCGTTCTTTATCCTCTCCTCGGCCTTCCTCTCCACCGGCGGGGTGGCCAAGCGCCTGATCGATTTCGCCATCGACAGCGTCGGTCACATCAAGGGCGGTCTGGCGATGGCCTCGGTCATGGCCTGTATGCTGTTCGCGGCGGTTTCCGGCTCCTCCCCGGCCACCGTGGCGGCCATCGGTACCATCGTGATCGCCGGTATGGTCCGCGCCGGCTACCCGCAGAGCTTCGCCGCCGGCGTCATCACCACCTCCGGCACCCTGGGCATCCTGATTCCGCCCTCCATCGTGATGCTGGTTTACGCCGCCGCCACCGAGGTCTCCGCCTCCCGCATGTTCATGGCCGGCTTCGTGCCCGGCCTGATGATGGGCGGTCTGCTGATGCTGACCATCTACATCGTCGCCAAGATCAAGAACCTGCCCGCCCAGCCCTTCCCGGGCTTCGGCCAGCTGGCACGCTCCGGCGCCATCGCCATGGGCGGCCTGATGCTGATCGTCATCGTGCTGGGCTCCATCTACGGTGGTATCGCCAGCCCCACCGAAGCGGCCGCGGCTGCGGCGGTCTACGCGTACCTGGTTTCGGTCATGGGCTACCGTGACATCGGCCCTATCAAGGGCGTGCCCTGGCGTAAGGACGGCGAAGGTCTGGGTAGCGCGTTTGCCCGTAACGCGGTGCAGATCGCCCTGGCGTTCCCCCGCAGCATCTACTGCAAGGACGTCAACAAGGTGGTGCTGGACGCCGCCAAGGTGGCGATGATGCTGCTGTTCATCATTGCCAACGCGATGCTCTTTGCCCACGTGCTGACCACCGAGCGGATTCCTCATACCATCGCCGAGGTGATCATCGAGTGGGGCCTGCCGGCCTGGGGCTTCTTGATCGTGGTGAACATCCTGCTGCTGATCGCCGGTAACTTCATGGAGCCCTCGGCGATCCTGCTGATCATGGCGCCGATCCTGTTCCCCATCGCCACCCAGCTGGGCATCGACCCGATTCACCTGGGTATCATCATGGTGGTGAACATGGAGATCGGCATGCTGACGCCGCCGGTGGGTCTGAACCTGTTCGTCACCGCCGGTATCACCGGACGCAACATGATCTGGGTAATCCGCTCCGTACTGCCCTGGCTGCTGCTGATGCTGGTGTTCCTGATGCTGATCACCTACGTCCCGCAGATCTCGCTCTGGCTGCCGGAGTACATCGACTACCTCAAGGGCTACTGATCCGGCCCGCAATAAAAAGCCCGCTTCGGCGGGTTTTTTTGTATCTGGAAGGGAGAGGGGGATTTAGGCCGTTCTTGCGCCGTACTGCCCCGCCTAGCGAAGGCTTCCCCTGCCAATGGTGTGCGCTGCATTTTCCATTCAATCAATAGGTTATAGTCATCAATTCGGTTGCTACGGTATAGTCTGATGCTGTGGCTAATGGGGCAGCGGATAGCGTAGGCGCGGGGCAAAGTGAGCTGCCTGTGGTGCGTAGCAAACTAGGGACAGAACTATTTTTCACGACTCGCTGAACGACCAGGTTTCCCGTGTTTAACTCGGGCAAAAGGCGGGATCTGCCCCGGCGCTTTTGCTCTTGGCGGCGTTAAGTGCTGAAGAGAAGGTGACATGAGAGGGAATATCATTTCTTACTACGAGATGTGCCAAAGAGAAGGTACGAGCTTGCAGCGCGGTATGAACTTTAGGCTGCGTGGTAGGCATTCTGTAATTTTGATGTCGCTTCATCCGAATGCTCCTTACCAAGATCGTGTCGAAGAAGATGGCTCGGTGCTCATCTACGAAGGTCATGATGAGCCACGAACGGAGCACGTTCGAAATCCCAAGGCTGTCGATCAGCCAGAGTTTTTACCATCGGGTAATCGGTCAGAGAATGGAAAGTTCCACAAGGCTGCACAGGATCACAACTCGGGCTTGAAGCATCCCGATATCGTCAGGGTATACGAAAAAATCAAGAAAGGGATTTGGTCCGATAATGGGTATTTTCATTTGGTAGATTCATGGCGCGAATCTGACGGCTCGCGCGAGGTTTTCAAATTCAAACTTGTGGCTGTCGAGGGTGTATCCCGCGAGGATGCGCCGGAAGATGAACATGATACTGAAGCTAAGCGCAGTAGAATTATTCCTACTCGCGTTAAGCTCCAAGTTTGGAAACGTGATGGCGGTAAGTGTGTTGAATGTGGCGCAACTGATGAATTGCACTTCGATCACATCCTGCCGTATTCGAAGGGAGGCACATCTTTGAAGGTGGAAAACATCCAGCTCCTGTGCGCAAGGCATAACTTGGCGAAGAGCGCGAAGATTCAGTGAAGTGAAAAGACCACCTCAAAAAGGTTACCAGTCGCTCGCTGTCGTCGTTGGGGCGTCCGCCATTATTCGGCGGGCCGCCTCTTAAGGCAACAGCATGGACTTCTCCTTGAATTCGTTACGACCTGATTAAGAGAGCATCACTGTAAAACGCTGTTGCATAACAAGGCCGGCAACGTTAAACACAGCGTTGTTGGGGTCGGACCTTCACTGCTACGCAGTTTCGGCCCGGTACTAAAAACAAAAACGAGAACACGGGGATGGAATCAGAAAAATTCAAGAAGGGCCTGAAAGTCAGAAGGAAGGTGATGGGTGACGAATACGTGGATCGCGCGTTGAACTCCGCCACGGCCTTTACCAGGCCCCTGCAGACCATGGTGACGGAGAATGCCTGGGGCGGGGTATGGTCTGAGGGGGTGATTCCCGATAAGACGAGAAGCCTCGTCACCGTCGCGATACTGGCCTCGCTGAAGGCCTCCGCCGAGCTCAGGGGCCATGTGCTGGGGGCGCTTCGTAACGGCTGTACAGCCGAGGAGATACAGGATGTGCTGCTTCACTGCACCGTCTACTGTGGCGCCCCTGCGGGGATCGAGGCGTTTCGGGTGGCGAACGAGGTGATAGCGGACTGGGAATCAAACCCCCATAACGGCTGACTCGTACCGCAAGGCTTTCTGCGCTCCGGAATCAACCGGGCACAAAAAAGGGAGCCATCGGGCTCCCTTGAAGGCGTTATAAGCGGCTTTTACTCGGCCGCTTTTTCCGCTTCCGGGTTGATGTCCAGCAGCTCCACCTCGAACACCAGGGTGGAGTTGGGGCCGATCACTGGGCCCATGCCGCGGGCGCCGTAGGCCAGCTCTGCGGGAATGTAGAGTTCGGCTTTGCCGCCCTCGGCGATCAGCTGCAGCCCCTCGGTCCAGCCGGGGATCACGCCGTTGAGCGGGAAGGTGGCGGGGCCGCCGTGGGAGTAGGAGCTGTCGAATTCGGTGCCGTCGATCAGGGTGCCGCGGTAGTGCACCTGGACGGTGTCACTGGCTTTGGGCTTGTCGCCTTCACCGGCTTCGAGGATCTTGTACTGCAGGCCGCTGGCGGTGGTCACCACACCGTCCCTCTCGCTGTTGGCGGCGAGGAAGGCCTCACCCTTGGCTTGGTTCTCCTTGGCCTGAGCCTGCTGGGCTTCCTGCTGGCGCTGCTGGTAGCGCTGCTGGGCCCCCTGCATGGCCTGTTGGATCTCCTCGTTGGTGAGTGTGCGCTCACTGTTCTTGGCGGATTCCATCAGTCCCTGGCGGAAGGCCTCCTGGTCCAGCTCGTAACCCAGCCCCTCCATTCGGGTGCCGACATCCAGCCCCATGATGTAGCTGACCTTCTGCTCGTCGGAGCCGAGCTCCGCGGCTTGAGCGAGGGGGGCGGAGGCGAGGGCGAGGGCGATCGCGGAGGAGATCAGTGCTTTCTTCATTGGCTGTCCTTGTATCGGTCACTAAAGCGTCGATTAATTCGGCCCGGGGGGCCGGCGAATTGTCGTTGGGTATGGGACGGGCGCTCTACCTGGAGTAAGCGTCGGCGCCATCGTATCGGGCTGTCAGCGGGGAAAACCCTTCGGCCACATACTGGTTACGTTGAGCGACCATTTAACTGGAAAGTTCCCGTGAATTCCACCCGCGCCGGTTAGCCAGGGGCTGTGGTAGACTTGCGCGCCATGATCGAACTCCAGTCTCTCAGCCTCCAGCGAGGCAAGTCGCTTCTTCTTGAGCAGGTCGACCTGCGGATTCACCCCGGCCACAAGGTGGGGCTGATCGGCGCCAACGGCAGCGGCAAGTCGAGCCTGTTCCAACTGCTGCTCGGCGGTCTTCAGCCCGACGCCGGCACCCTGCGCCTGCCCGCCGGCTGGCAGATCGCCCACATGGCCCAGGAGGTGGAAGCCCTGGCGCGCAGCGCCCTGGACTACGTGCTCGACGGCGATGCTCCCCTGCGTGAACTGGAGGCGGCCATGGCGAAGGCCGAGGCCGAGGACCGCCACAGTCAGTTGGGTGAGCTGCACGCCTGCTTCGATGCCATCGAGGGGTACAGCGCCCGGTCGCGCGCCGAGCAGCTGTTGCACGGCCTGGGCTTTGACCAGACCAGCCTGTCACGGCCGGTGTCGGACTTTTCCGGGGGCTGGCGGATCCGCCTCAACCTGGCGCAGGCGCTGATGTGCCGCTCCGATTTGCTGCTGCTTGACGAGCCCACCAACCACCTGGACCTGGATGCGACCCTGTGGCTGGAGCAGTGGCTGGGCCGCTACGCGGGCACCCTGTTGTTGATCTCCCACGACCGCGATTTCCTCGACCGGGTGGTCAACGAGATCGCCCACCTCGAGCGGGGCAAGCTGACCCTCTACCGGGGCAATTACAGTGCCTTTGAGCGGATCCGCGCCGAGCGCCTAGCCCTGCAGCAGGCCAGCTACGAAAAGCAACAGGCCCGGGTGGCCCGCATCGAGCAGTTCGTACGCCGCTTCAAGGCCAAGGCTTCCAAGGCGAAGCAGGCCCAGAGCCGGGTCAAGGAGCTGGAGCGGATGGAGCAGATCGCGCCGGCCCATGTCGACTCCCCGTTTACCTTCTCCTTTCGCGGCGAGCGCAAGCTCTCCAACCCGTTGCTCAACCTGGAGCAGGCGACCCTGGGGTATGCCGGCAAGCCGGTGCTGGAGCAGGCGGCGCTCAACCTGCAGCCGGACATGCGTATCGGCCTGCTGGGCCCCAACGGGGCCGGCAAGTCGACCCTGATCAAGACCCTCACCGGTGACCTGGCGCTGCTGAGCGGGCGCCGGGTGGAGGGCGAGCACCTGAAGGTCGGCTACTTCGCCCAGCACCAGCTCGAAGCCCTGGACCTGGACGCCAGCCCGCTGCTGCACCTGCAACGCCTCTCCCCCGAGGCCAGTGAGCAGGCGGTGCGCAACTACCTGGGCAGCTTCGGGTTCCAGGGTGACGATGCCCTGGAGCCGGTGCGGCTCTTCTCCGGTGGCGAAAAGGCGCGCCTGGCCCTGGCCCTGATCGCCTGGCAGGAGCCCAACCTGCTGCTGATGGACGAGCCCACCAACCACCTGGATCTGGAGGTGCGCCACGCCCTGACCCTGGCGCTGCAGGAGTTTCCCGGCGCCCTGATCCTGGTCTCCCACGACCGCCACCTGCTGCGCAATTGCGTCGATCAGTTCCTGCTGGTGAGCGACGGGCGCATCACCCCCTTTGACGGGGACCTGGAGGACTACTCTCGCTGGCTGATGAGCCGTAACCGCGAGGAGGCGCCGGTGGAGCGTGCGGCGGAACCGGCCGCCGAGTCGGCCCAGGCCCGTAAGGAGCGCAAGCGGGAAGAGGCCGCCCGGCGCCAGCGGCTCAGTCCGCTGAAAAAGGAGATCGCCAAGCTCGAGCAGGCGATGGAGCGCCAGGGCGAGGCGCTGTCAGCTTTGGAGGAGGCCCTGGCGGACCCCGGTCTTTACCTGGAGGAGAACAAGGATGCGCTCAGGGGGCGGCTGCAGGAGCAGGCCGCCCTGCGGGCAGAAGCGGAGGAGACCGAGGCGCGCTGGCTGGAACTGAGCGAAGAGCTCGAGGCCCTGGCGGGCGACTAGGCGCCTCGAACCGCCGGGAAGGTGCGGGGAAGTGAGGGTTAGCCGGCCTTGAGCAGCCGGGTCATCTCCTCCAGCTCCTTCTCTTTGTCGTTGATCTGCTCGAAGGCCAACTGGACCTGCTCGGGGTTCAGCCCCAGGGATTCGTACAGGTCGGCAGGGATCGCCCCGACCGGGCCGTCGCCGATTCCGTTCTGACGCAGTACCCGCAGCGCCAGGTTGAGCAGCCGCGCGTAGACCGCGTGTTCGCCGTCGTAGCCCAGGTCATTCTGATATCGAATGGCGCCGCAGACCTCTTGCGGCAGCTTCCAGATCTCCATCAGCCAAGCGCCCACCTGCTCGCGGGTGACGTTGATAATCTGTTTCTCGACGTACTCGTGGTGCAGGTGCGGATTGGCCTCGATATAGCGCGAGACCAGGGAGAAGTGCGGCGGGAAGATGTGGGACAGGGCCAAGTAACCGAAATTGTGCAGCAGGCCGCCCAGGTAGGCCAGGCCCGCCTTGGGGCGCGTGGCGATCGGCATCTGCTTGACCAGCTTCTCGGTCAGGGTGGCCATGTAAACCGACTGCAGCCAGTAGGGGGTGCTACCCCGGGGCGTGTCCTTGGGCACCTCCAGGGTCTTGCCCATGGCGATTCCCAGCGCCAGGTTCACCACCAGGTCGTAGCCGAGCACCCGCACCACCGCATCGTTGATGGAGTCGATGGTGCCGGGTGCGGCGTAATAGGGTGAAGAGGCCCAGCTCATGACCTGGGCCGAGAGGCTGGGGTCGAGCTTGACGATGGGCACCAGGTCGTCGACGCCGGAGTTGGGGTCGGAGCGCAGCTCCACGATCTTCTGGGCCGTCGGTGGCAGCGTGGGCAGCCCCAGGGTGTCTTCCAGCCGCTGCTTGATGCGCAGTGCGGTGAACTTCTCCACGGCCCGGGTGATGACGGTGACATCATCGCCCTTGGGCTGCTTGGCGTCGATGGCGGCCGGGGTCAGCCCCAGCTTGCAGATTTCGTGAGCGCCAAGCTCGCTGGCGCTCACCTCGAAGTCGCGCTCGGAATGGGGTTCGACCAGTTTCAGCGTGCCTTCGAGCTTACAGTCCGGATCGACCAGCAAAGGCAGTTCCAGCAGCTTCTGGCGGCCGCTGTCGGACTCCAGCGCCGGCTGGGAAAAAATCTTGTGGGAATCTGTCGAGGAGACTGGTTGCAGCCGGCGGCCGGTGAATTTCCAGACGCTAACCAGGTTGAGGAGCTGGTCGTTGGGCAACATCACCAGCATCTTTCCCTGGCTGTCGTTAAGCATCACGATTCTGATCGGCTGATGGGGCATAGGACTACACACTCGCTGTTGGCGGACGGTGCGCCGGGCGCACACTGTCGGCTATCCTAGAAGGAGCCGACTCAAGCCGTCAAGCTCCAAAAGGCCCGGTTTCGCCCCGTGAATTATAAACAATATGTTAGACGCCGCCCGCTGTGCCCGGGGGGTTTCCATATCCCGGCACTGTTCCTGATAATGGTGCTCGTCAGTGGTGTCGCCCGGGCGCAGGAGCAGGCCGCAGCGCCCGAGGCTGCCACCGGCCTGACCGACAAGCCGGTATTGCAAGCTCGGGAGCAGATGGTGGTGAGCGCCCACCCGCTGGCCACCCAAGCTGGCTACGCCATGCTCGAGGCCGGCGGCAGCGCCCTGGATGCGGCCGTCGCCGTACAGGCCATGCTGACCCTGGTCGAGCCCCAGTCATCGGGTATCGGCGGCGGGGCCTTCATGCTCCACTGGGATGCCGGGCAGCAACGGCTGCAGGCCTTTGATGGCCGTGAAACGGCGCCGGCCGCCGCCGACCCTGACCTCTTTCTCAAGACGGATGGCACACCCATGGCCTGGGGTGATGCACTGGTGGGCGGCCGCGCGGTGGGGGTGCCCGGTGTGCTGCGCATGCTGGAGCTGGCCCACGATGAGCACGGGGAGCTGCCGTGGGAGCAGCTTTTTCAGCCGGCGATTCGCCAGAGCCAGGAGGGTTTTGAGGTCAGCCCCCGGCTGCACCGGTTGATCGCCAGCGGTATCAATCCGGGCCTGGGCCGCTACCCGGTGGCTGCCGATTACTTTTTTGAGCAGGGCGAGCCGCTCCCGGTGGGCACCCGGCTGCGTAACCCGGCGCTGGCCCGGACCCTTGAGCAGATCGCCAGCGAAGGGGCGGACTATTTCTACCGTGGCCCGCTGGCGGCGCAGATTGTCGAGGCAGTGCAGGGGGCTTCGGATAACCCGGGCAGGCTGAGCCAAGAGGATCTGGCCGGTTACCGGGCCGTGGCGCGCGAGCCTTTGTGTCGCCCCTTCTTTGAGCACCGGGTCTGCAGCATGCCGCCCCCCACCTCCGGTGGGGTGACTCTGCTGCAGATACTGGGATTGCTGGCTCCCTTCCCGTTGGTCGATCTCGAGCCTGACGGGGCGGCCTTTGTCCACCTCTTCACCCAGGCGGCCCGGCTTGCCTATGCTGACCGGGCGCGTTACCTGGCCGACAGCGACTTTGTTCCGGTGCCGGTCGACGCCTTGCTGGAGCCGAATTACCTGGCGCGCCGCCACCGCCTGATCGACCCGGAGCGGGACATGGGCGAGGCGGCTCCCGGTCGGGTTGCACGGCTGGCCCGGGGCGACGACCGCTCCCCCGAATTCCCTTCCACCAGCCACTTTGTGATCGTCGACGCCGCCGGCAATGCCGTCTCGATGACCACCAGCATCGAGATGGCATTCGGTTCAACGCTCATGGTGGGGGGATTTCTACTCAACAACCAGCTCACCGACTTTGCCTTCACCGCCGAGGAGGACGGTGCACCGGTGGCCAACCGGGTGCAGCCGGGCAAGCGCCCGCGCAGCTCGATGACGCCGGTGATAGTCTTTGATCTCCAGGGTAAGCCCAGCTTGCTGCTGGGATCTCCGGGCGGCAGCCGGATTATCAATTACGTGGCACGGACCCTGTTGACGACCCTGGTGTGGGACTGGCCGTTACAGACCGCCATCGCCGCGCCTCACGTCAGCAACCGCAACGGCTATACGGCGCTGGAAGAAGGCAGGGCCGCAGCAAGGCTCAAGCCATCCCTGGAGCGGCTGGGGCATACGGTGAAAGTGCGGGTGCTCAACAGCGGCCTGCACGGCATCGCCATCGACCGCGCCGGTATCATGCGCAGCGGCATCGACCCGCGCCGCGAGGGGGCGGCGATGGGTCAGTAACCGTCGGGAAAATCAGTCGCCTTTGGAAAAGAAATCAGGCGACGACCAGTACGCCGTCCATCTCCACTTGCGCCCCCTTGGGCAACGCTGCAACCCCGATGGCGGCGCGGGCGGGGTAGGGCTGCTTGAAGTAACGGGCCATCACCTGGTTGACGGTCTCGAAGTTGGAAAGGTCGGTCAGGTAGATGTTGAGCTTCACCAGCTCCTGCAGGGAACCGCCGGCCGCTTCACAGACCGCGCTGAGGTTCTCGAATACGCGGACTACCTGGGCCTCCACATCGCCGTCCACCAACTGCATGGTTTCGGGAATCAGGGGAATCTGCCCGGAAAGGTAAACGGTTTGACCCACTTTAACGGCCTGGGAGTAGGTGCCGATCGCCTCGGGGGCCTGGTCGCTGTGAATCACTGCACGGTTGCTCATGGGGGCTCCTTGTAGATAAGGGTACGGGGTCGCAGGGACCGCGAACGGGGCCGGTTTGCCGGTCAGGCTCAGGCCCGGGTAATCCGTGAAACGGAACTCAGGGTGCGAATGCGCTTCATCACCTGGGCCAAGTGAACCCGGTTGCGTACCGAGACGTCAAGGTGCACGGTGCTCATCTGGGCCTCTTTTTCATCGATGTCGATACGGTGAATATTGGCGCCGGCAGCGGATACCTTGGTGGCCAGGGTGGCGATGATGCCGCGCTGGGCCATCAGCTCGATCTTGAGGCTGGCCTGGAATTCGTCCGACACCCGCTTGTCCCAGTTGAGGTAGACGCATTTCTTGGGATCATGGCGGAACTCGGCGATATTCCGGCAATCGTCCCGGTGCACCACAATTCCCCGCCCGCTGCTGATGTGGCCCAGGATGCTGTCGCCGGGAATCGGGTGGCAGCAGCGGGCGTAGGAGAGCACCATACCCTCGGTCCCGCTCACCGAGAGGGGCTCCTCGCTCTGGTTCTCATCCTGCTCATTGCCTGAGCGGGGCTTGAGCTTCTGCGCCACGATGTAGGCCATGCGGTTGCCAAGCCCGATCTCCTTGAGTAGGTCGTCGAGACTCTGCAGGCCTGAGCCCTTCAGGTACTGACCCAGGTGCTCCGGGTCCAGAGTGTCCACGGACAGGTCGTAATTGGCGAGGAACTGGTTCAGCAGGCGCCTGCCGAGGCTCACCGATTCTGCGTTTTGCTTGTGCTTGAGGAAGTGGCGGATATTGGTCCGCGCCTTGCCGGTTACGACGAAATTAAGCCAGGCCATGTTGGGCTGGGCGCTGGGGGTGGTGATGATCTCCACCGTCTGGCCGCTCTCCAGGGGCGTGCTCAGGGGGGCTAGGCGGCGGTTGATGCGGCAGGAGACGCAGTTGTTGCCAACATCCGTGTGTACCGCGTAGGCAAAGTCCACCGGCGTCGCCCCCTTGGGCAACTCCAGAATGCGCCCCTTGGGGGTAAAGACGTAGACCTCGTCGGGGAAGAGGTCGATCTTCACGCTCTCGATAAACTCCATGGAGTTGCCGGCCTGCTTCTGCATCTCCAGCAGCCCCTGCACCCATTGCCGGGCGCGGTTGTAGTTGCCCTGCGCCTTGGCGCTGGCCGGTTCGCCGCCGGCCTTGTAGCCGCTGTGGGAAGCGATGCCCTGGTTGGCTACCTGCTCCATCTCCTCGGTGCGGATCTGGATTTCGATGGTGATGTCCCGGGCGCCGAACAGGTCGGTGTGCAGGGACTGGTAGCCGTTGGCCTTGGGAATGGCGATGTAGTCCTTGAAGCGTCCCGGCACCGGCTTGTAGAGGTTGTGTACCGCCCCAAGAATGCGGTAGCAGGTGTCGATCTTGTCGGTGACGATACGGAAGGCGAAGACGTCCATGATCTCGGCAAAGGACTTCTTCTGAGTCACCATCTTGCGGTAGATGCTGTAGAGGTGCTTCTCGCGGCCGGTCACGGTGCCCGGAAGCCCCTCGCGCTTGAGACAGGCGCTGAGGGTGTCGCCGATCTTTTCGATCATATCCAGGCGGTTGCCCCGGGCCTGCTGCACCGCCCGGCCGATGTGTTTGTAACGCATCGGGTAGTAGGCCCTAAATGCCAGGTCCTGCAGCTCCACGTGAATGTCGTGCATCCCCAGCCGTGCCGCCACCGGGGCGTAGATGTCCAGGGTCTCGCGCGCGATGCGGCGCTGCTTCTCCGGCGCCATCACCCCCAGGGTGCGCATGTTGTGCAGGCGGTCGCCCAGCTTCACCAGAATTACCCGGATGTCCTCGGCCATGGCCATGACCATCTTCTGGAAATTCTCGGCCTGGGCCTCGGCCTTGGTCTCGAAGTGCAGGTGGGTCAGTTTGCTGACCCCATCGACGATGCCGGTGACGGTCTCGCCGAACTGGCTGGACAGCCCCTTTGTGTCGACCTGGGTGTCCTCGATGACGTCGTGCAGCATGGCGGCCATCAGGCTCTGATGGTCCATGTTCATTTCGGCGAGGATGGAGGCCACCGCCAGGGGGTGGGTAACGTAGGGTTCGCCGCTCTTGCGGCGCTGGCCATCGTGGGCCTGTTCGGCGTAGTAGTAGGCACGCCGAACCAGATTGATCTGGTCGGCGTCCAGGTAGGAGGTCAGGCTATGTGACAGGTCTTGGATCGTGGGCATCCGGACTCCTTGACGACTACCGGGCCAAGAAGCCGGCCGCCCGGGGGGCGGGGTACTTCCTATTCAGCACGTTCGGTGCTGGGCGCCTCGGCAGCTTCTTCGAGAAGATCGAGTTCAACCGGCTGTTCCTTGAGAATGCTGGCGTCGATGTGGCCTTCGGCGATCTCGCGCAGGGCGACGACCGTCGGCTTATCGTTTTCCCAGCCTACCTTGGGCTCCTTGCCTCCGACCGCCAGCTGGCGGGCGCGCTTGGCGGAGACCATGATCAGTTCGAAGCGGTTTTCGACGTTCTCCAGGCAATCTTCTACGGTTACACGAGCCATTATTAACCTCTGGGGGCAGTTAAGAAAAGGGGTTGGGGTCCAAAAAACAAGCCAGACAGTTTACAAACCGGCGCCCCTTATGACAAGAGCTGGTCGATGGTGGCCTGGTGGCGCTGACGCTGACGGACCAGGGTCTGGCGGCGGCAGAGAAAGACCGCTGCCAGCTCCTCCAGGGCCTGCTCGAACTGGTCGTTGACCACTAGGTAATCGTATTCGTGGTAGTGGGACATCTCGGTCACTGCCTGGGCCATGCGCCCTGCGATCACTTCGGCCGCATCCTGGCCCCGGTTGTTCAGCCGCTCTTCCAGGGCCTCCCGCGACGGGGGCAGGATAAAGACCGATACTGCCTCGGGCATCAGGGTGCGCACCTGCTGGGCACCCTGCCAGTCGATCTCCAGAATCACGTCCTTGCCTTCGGCCAGGGTGCTTTCCACCGCAGCGCGGGAGGTGCCGTAGAAGTTGCCGAACACCTCCGCCGACTCCAGAAAAGCATCTTCGGCCACCATGGACTCGAAATCCTCGCGGCTGACGAAATAGTAGTCCCAGCCCTCCACTTCGCCGGGGCGTGGCGCCCGGGTGGTGTGGGAAACGGATACGCTGACCAGCGGGTCGCGCTGCAGGAGCGCCTTGACCAGACTGGTCTTGCCGGCCCCGCTGGGGGCGGAAACGATATAAAGAGTGCCTTTGCTGTCCAACTGCTGGTTCATGAAAACGTCCGCTAGTGTATTGACAAAGAGTCTTGGTGGCTTGGAGCGACAACCGCCGAGGCCCGCCTGGGCGCCGGACCCCATAAAGCGCTTTTGGCGCTGGCCCCGAGCACTTCGGGGTGGTCGCACAATGATATCAGACTGCCACTCAGATGCAGCCTGCTGAGGCGCTGGCGGCACGGTTCCGATCTGCCGCCCCCCGGTTCATGCGCCTCATCCTGACCTTCCTGATCGGGGTCTTGAGGTTGACGGGGAGGGGGCTGAGCCGAGGGTGGCACCCCGGGTGGGGTTCATGGGGCGCCGGGCTGGTCTTGGCCGCAGCCCGAACGGGGCTCGCTGGCCAGGGTGCAGATGTTGCGGCCCTGGTGCTTGGAGGTATAGAGGGCGTTGTCGGCCAGGCGAATAAGCTCACTGGGGTCCGTGGCGTCCAGCGGGTAGGTTGCTATGCCGAAGCTGGCACCGATCTGCACGGCGCACCCTTCCAGCGCCAGAGGTTGGGCAAAGGCCTGGATTACCCGCTCGGCCAGGTGGCGCACGTCCGCGAGGCTTTCAGGGCCGATAATGATGACGGCGAACTCATCCCCGCCAATGCGGGCGATCACATCACTCTCCCGAAAGCAGCGCTTGAGGACCTGTCCGACCCGCACCAGCACCTCGTCACCGACAGGGTGGCCGAAGCGGTCGTTGACCTCTTTGAACAGGTCCAGGTCCATCATGGCGAGCGAGAGCCAGAGATCTTGACGCTCGGCCAGTTTGACGGCCTCGTGAAAGCGTTGGTTGAAGTGATGGCGGTTGGCCAGCCCGGTTACCGGGTCCGTGAGGGCCAGGCGTTCGATCTCCTCGCGGGCCTTTTTCTGCTCGGTAATGTCCCGAATCACGGCGACAAATCCCAGCACCTGCCGGTCTTCGCTCAACACGGGCGCGCCTTGGGTCAGGCTGGGAAAGGCTTCGCCGTTCTTGCGTCGCATGGCAATTTCAAAAGGCGCCAGGCGCGCGGTGGTCTGCAGGTTGTAGCGGAGTCGTCCCTGCTTCTCGAAATCCTCAGGGTCGGCGTAGAGGCGTTTAAAGCTGCGCCCGACCAGCTCCGCTTCGTGGTAGCCAAAGGTGCGCCCGAACGCAGGATTGGTCATGATCACGTTGCGGCGGGTGTCGGAGACCACCGTGGCGTCGGGCATGCTGTCGAAGATGGCCTGAAACAGCGCGGTCTTTTCGTTCAGGGCGGCGCGGGCTTCGTGGCCGTCTCGGATGGCCGCCTGCAGGCGGCGGTTGTAGCGCACCAGCAGCCCCGCGACCAGTGCGACGCCCGCCAAGACCGCCAGCAGCAGAATCACCGTGGTTTGCCAGCGGCTGAAGTCCGGCCGGGGTGTTGGGTCGTAGATAAAGCCCTCCAGAGAGTAACTGGGCTGAACCATGCCGGTGCGCACCAGGGTATCGGCCATGTGTTGCCAGCGTGCACGGCTCATGTGACCGTATTCGACCAGCTCCGGCATGATCAGCCCGCGCATGCGCAAGGCTTCGTAGCGCAGTCGCTCGCGGCTGAGCTCGGGACGGTAGTCTTGCAGGATGAGGGTGATCATCTCCTCCACATGGCTTAAGGCGTACTCCCAGCCGCGCAGGGAGGCGGCGCGAAATGCCCGTGCCTGTTTTGGGTGCGCCCGCAACTGCTGCTCGCTGGCAAACAGAATGTCGCTGTAAAAGCCGAGCCCGTAGGCGGCGGGGTAAAAGGCGGCGTAGGGAATGTCCCGCGCTTCGAGTTCGTAGGGCGTGGCCGGCAGGTAGCCGCTGGTCGCAGCCACGCGGCCCTCGACCATCGGTTCGATATCAAAGGTGTGCTCGGTCAGTATCATTTCGCTGACGGATACCCCTTCGCTTCGTAGCAGGGCAATCAGCTCCACATCCCTGGGTTTGAGCATTACCCGCCGCCCGGTCAGGTCGGTGAGGGCCTGCACCCCCTTGTCTTGTCGTGCGATCAGCGCCGCTCCCGAGTGCTGAAATACCGCAGCCAGGGCCACCAGCGGGCGGCCCTGCAGCCGCTGCTGGAGAACGGCCGCGTTGGCCACGCCGTAATCGGCGTGGCCGCCCAGTACCGACTCAATCGGCTCGTGGTCGGGGGAGGCCGGCACGAACTCCACCGCAAGGCCTGCCTCGCGGTAATAACCCTGGGCCTTGGCAGCGTAATAGCCGGCGAACTGGAACTGGTGCTGGTTTTGCAACTGCAGGCGAACAGGGGTCAGCCCGGCACCGGCCTTGTCCTGGGCGGTGGCAAGTGACGGTGCGAGCAGCACCCAAAGCATCCAAACCAGCCGCGCCGCCGTTGCCGCGCGGCAGCGATGGGAACGGCGTAGGCGGGAAGCCTCCATGGTTCATCCCTGAATAGAAAGGCGAGGGGCGAGAAGAGGGCCCCGATACGGCGTAATAATAGTTCAGCCGCGGGGGGCGGAGTATCGGACGGAAAAACAAAAGGCCCCAACCTTCCCGGCGGGGCCTTTTTGTAACGAGCGTTTCGTCCTCTGGTGTGAACCGGTGGCTCTCCCTGCTACCGTCAGATCCCTCTGTCAGCGCGTTGAAAGCAGTATCTCAATCGAACGGCTGTTTGAAAATAGGAAAAATTCCTAAATAGGGTATGGGGCACCGGCGGTTCAGGCTTCCAGCAGAAACGTTACCGGGCCGTCATTGACCAGGCTGACTTGCATATCGGCGCCAAAGCGTCCCTTTGCGACCGGTGCGTGAATGCGCCGTGCCTCGCTGACGAAGCGGTCGTAAAGCGCCTCTCCCAGGGCTGGAGGTGCCGCACGGGAGAAGCCGGGGCGTAACCCCTTGGCGGTGTCGGCCGCGAGGGTGAACTGGGATACCACCAGCAATCCGCCACCGGTCTGGGTGAGGCTGAGGTTCATCTTGCCGTCCGCGTCGGCGAAAATTCGATAGCTTAAAACTTTTTGCAGCAGGCGTTGCAGGGTGGCCTCGTCGTCATCCTTTTGCACGCCCAGAAAGACCAGCAGGCCGGGGCCGATCTGTCCCACCACCTGGTCATCCACCTTGACGGCGGCTTCGCTTACCCGTTGCAACAGTGCCAACATCTTTGAAGGGGACCTCTCCAGGTTGCCAGCCTCAAGCCAGGCGCTCGGCAAACTGGCGAGTGGCTTTGATCAGGTTGTCGGTGATGCCCGGCTCCTGGGCGCTGTGACCGGCATTGCGGACGATGTGAAGTTCGGCGTCGGGCAGGGCCTGGTAAAGCTCAAAGGCCTGCTCGATCGGGCAGACCATGTCGTAACGGCCGTGCACGATCACGGTGGGGATGTGGGCGATACGGTGGGCATCGCTCAGCAACTGGCCCTCTTCCATAAAGGCCTTATGGACGAAGTAATGGGTCTCGATACGGGCCTGGGCGAGGGCGAAGTGAGGCTCCCGGGACTGCTCCACCAACTCCGTGTTGGGGGCCAGGGTTGAGCAGCGTGCCTCCCATACGCTCCAGGCCTTGGCGGCGGCCATGCGCGCGATCTCGTTGTTGTCCATCAAGCGGCGGTAGTAAGCGCCAACCAAGTCGTCTTGTTCCGGCTCGGGAATGGGTTCGAGAAACTCCCGCCAGTGGTCGGGAAAGAAGCGGCTGGCGCCGCGCTGGAAGAGCCACTGCACGTCGGCCTGGCGGCAGAGAAAGATGCCCCGCAGAATGAGGCCTGCAACCCGCTCCGGGTGAACCTGGGCGTAGGCCAGGCTCAGGGAGGAGCCCCAGGAGCCGCCGAACAGCAGCCACTGGTCGATATTCAGTCGAAGACGAATCGCCTCCATGTCACCGATCAGGTGGGCGGTGGTGTTCTTTTCCAGTGAGCCGTGGGGGACCGAGCGCCCGCAGCCGCGCTGGTCAAACAGAATGATCCGGTACTTCTGGGGGTTGAAGAAGCAGCGGCTGCTGTCGGAGCTGCCGCTACCGGGGCCCCCGTGGACCACGAGGACCGGAATGCCCTTGGGATTGCCCGACTCTTCCACGTAAATCTGGTGGGGTGGGTCCACCGCCAGAAAGTGGCGCGTATGGGGCTGGATTTCGGGGTAGAGGGTCAGCATGGGGCTCCGTCTCGTTTTCGGCTAAGTATAACGAAAGAGAGCCCGCGAAATTTGGCAAGGCCCTCCGTGGCCGTATTGATTACCCCTGGCTGCGAGAGGCCCGCTTGCGCTCGTGTTCCTTGAGCAGCTTCTTGCGAACGCGGATGTGGTGCGGGGTGACCTCCACGAGCTCGTCGTCTTCGATGAAGTCTAGAGCCTGCTCCAGGGAAAAGCGCACCGGGGGGGTGAGCAGCAGGTTCTCGTCGGTACCCGCGGCGCGGATGTTGGTCAGCTGCTTGGCCTTGGTGGGGTTGACGGTAAGGTCGTTGCTGCGGCTGTGAATGCCGATCACCATTCCCTCGTAGACGTCGATGTTGGGGTCGATCGTCAGGCGGCCACGCTCCTGCAGGTTGAACAGGGCGTAGGTCAGCGCCTTGCCGGCGCAGTTGGAGATCAGCACGCCGTTGATGCGGCTGCTCATGGCGCCCTCTTTGGCGGGGCCGTAGTGGTCGAAGATGGAGGTCATGATGCCGGTGCCCGAGGTCATGGTCAGGAACTGGCTGCGAAAGCCGATCAGGCCACGCGAGGGCACCGTGAAGGAGAGCCGTACCCGTCCCTTGCCGTCGACCTCCATGTTGGTCATTTCGGCCTTGCGCTTGCCCAGCTCCTCGATGATGCCGCCCTGGTGCTGTTCCTCCACGTCGATCATCAGCTGCTCAAAGGGCTCGTGGATCTCGCCGTCCACTTCGCGCTGGATGACCTCGGGGCGCGAAACACCCAGCTCGAAACCTTCGCGGCGCATGCTCTCGATCAGCACCGACAGGTGCAGCTCGCCGCGACCGGAGACGATGAACTTGTCCGGGCTATCGCCCTGGGCCACCCGCAAGGCGACGTTGTGAATCAGCTCACGGTCGAGGCGTTCCTTGATGTTGCGGCTGGTGATGTACTTACCGTCCTGGCCGGCGAAGGGCGAGTCGTTGACCTGGAAGGTCATGGACACGGTGGGCTCGTCGACGGTCAGGGCCGGCAGTGCTTCAACCTGCTCGGGGGCGCAGAGGGTATCGGAGATGTTGAGCTGGTCGATGCCGGTGATACAGACGATGTCTCCGGCCTGGGCCTCTTTGACCTCGACCCGCTCCAGACCCAGGTAGCCCATCACCTGCAGTACCTTGCCGCCGCGCACGCCGCCCTCGGCGTCGATGATCTTCAGCTGTGCGTTAGGCGCCACACGGCCGCGCTTGATCCGACCGACTCCGATAACGCCCACGTAGCTGTTGTAGTCCAGGGCTGAAATCTGCATCTGGAAGGGGCCTTCGGCATCCACCTGCGGGTGCTCGACCTTTTCCACGATCGCCTCGAACAGCGGCTGCATGTCTTCAGCCATCTCTTCGGGATCGAGTCCGGCGATGCCGTTGAGGGCCGAGGCGTAGACGATGGGGAAGTCGAGCTGCTCGTCGGTGGCGCCCAGGTTGTCGAACAGGTCAAATACCTGGTCCACCACCCAGTCGGGACGCGCGCCGGGGCGGTCTACCTTGTTGATTACCACGATGGGCTTGAGCCCCTGGGCGAAGGCCTTCTGGGTGACGAAGCGGGTCTGGGGCATGGGGCCGTCCACGGCATCCACCAGCAGCAGCACCGAGTCCACCATGGAGAGCACCCGCTCCACCTCGCCGCCGAAGTCGGCGTGGCCGGGGGTGTCGACGATGTTGATGCGGTAGCCGTTCCACTCGATGGCGGTGTTCTTGGCCAGGATGGTAATGCCGCGCTCTCTCTCCTGGTCATTGGAGTCCATGACGCGCTCGGCGCCCTCGTCCCGACGCGCAAGGGTCCCGGACTGCTGCAGCAGCTTGTCGACCAGGGTCGTCTTGCCGTGGTCTACGTGCGCGATAATGGCGATGTTTCTGAGGTTCTCAATCACTGCTTCACTCCGGGAGCTGCTTTTAAAAGGGCGCGATTATACAACAGTTGGAGCCTTACACGCGGTTTGGCGTTGCAAATATATGCAATAACTTTTCGCTGTATTAAGCTGCGTGCTGAGTGATGTGCTCTGCAATGAGGCGAAAATCAATTCTGCCGCACCATTTTGGTGCCTTTGGCGTTTGCGTGCACCAAAACAAAGCGCTGCAGATGGGGGAAGGTGGGGCTGTTTTCGAAGAATCAAAGAGTTATAGGTTTTTAATGTCTGGCATGGCATTTGCCTTACTATTCACTCGAGTTTTTCCGCTTTGTGCGCTGGCACAGGGGGAAGCAACCGCTTAGGACCAAAATCGGCCCAAGAAAATACGGAGAGATCCAAATGTCAGAGACTCTGAAACTGATTCAAGAAAGTGAAGCGAAGTGGGTAGACCTGCGTTTCACCGATACCAAAGGTAAAGAACAGCACGTCACCATTCCCGTCACCGAAGTGGACGAGGACTTTTTTGAAGACGGTAAGATGTTTGACGGCTCCTCCATCGCCGGGTGGAAGGGGATCAATGAGTCCGACATGATTCTGATGCCTGATGATTCCGCTTCCGTGCTGGATCCCTTCACCGAAGACACCACCGTCATCGTTCGCTGCGACATCGTCGAGCCCGCCACCGGCCAGGGTTACGAGCGTGATCCCCGTTCCGTGGCGCGTCGTGCCGAAGAGTATATGAAGTCTCTGAACGTGGGTGACACCGCCCTGTTCGGCCCTGAACCCGAGTTTTTCGTTTTTGACGACGTCAAGTGGCACGCCGACATAAGCGGCTGCGGCTACGCCATCTCCTCCGACGAGGCGGCCTGGGCGTCCAACCACAGCTTTGAAGGTGGCAACATCGGTCACCGTCCGGGCGTCAAGGGCGGTTACTTCCCGGTTCCCCCGGTCGACTCCCTGCACGACCTGCGTGCCGCCATGTGTGACGCCATGAGCGCCATGGGCCTCACCGTCGAGGTACACCACCACGAAGTGGGCACCGCCGGCCAGTGTGAAATCGGCGTTGGCGCCAACACCATCGTCGAGAAAGCCGACGAAGTGCAGATCCTCAAGTACTGCGTCCACAACGTGGCCCACGCCTACGGCAAGACCGCGACCTTCATGCCCAAACCGCTGGTCGGTGACAACGGCTCCGGTATGCACGTACACATGTCCATCTCCAAGGACGGCCAGAACCTGTTCTCCGGTGACGGCTACGGCGGCCTGAGCGATATGGCGCTGCACGCCATCGGCGGTGTGATCAAGCACGCCCGTGCTATCAACGCCTTCGCCAATGGCTCCACCAACTCCTACAAGCGCCTGGTGCCGGGTTTCGAAGCGCCGGTTATGCTGGCTTACTCCGCCCGTAACCGTTCCGCGTCTATCCGTATTCCCTACGTCAGCAACCCCAAGGCCCGTCGCGTAGAGTTCCGTTTCCCGGACCCCTCCGCCAACCCCTACCTGTGTTTCGCGGCACTGCTGATGGCGGCCCTGGATGGCATCAAGAACAAGATCCACCCCGGTGACCCTGCCGACAAGGATCTCTACGACCTGCCCGCCGAGGAAGCGCTGCAAATCCCCACCGTGGCCGAAAACTTCAGCCAGGCCCTGGCCGCGCTGGATGAAGACCGCGAGTTCCTGACTGCCGGCGGTGTCTTCACCGACGATATGATCGATGCCTATATCGCCCTGAAGAAAGAAGAAGTGGAAGTGCTGAGCATGACCACGCATCCGGTCGAGTTCGACATGTACTACAGCGTCTAAGCCAAGCCGCTGGAAGAGAAAGCCTCCCTCGGGAGGCTTTTTTTTGCCTACAGGGATGTAGGCATGCCGCGGAGGCAGGGCGCCGGTAGCGGTATCCGGGACGCCGCAGCACGATGGCGCACGCTCTTGGCTGTGCTCTAAAATGGTGCGAGGCCCTGAGGCACACTACTCCCTCTCTCTTTATGTATTCCGGTTAAAGCCTTTAAAAACAGACGTATAAATTTTCAGCTCTAATGGTTTGCTTTTTGCATTGATTTAATGATCGCAAAGGGATGGGATTCAATATGGTGCAGAAGCTTTACAAACAGCTGTTGGATAACCTTTCCAGCGCTGTGCTGCTTCTCGACCGCGACCGCTGCCTGCGCTACATCAATCCGGCGGGGGAGATGCTGTTCGAGATCAGTGCCAAGCGGGTCGAGGGGGAGAACATCGTCGGCTTGGTGAGGGATCACGCCGGCTTTTACCAAATTATCGATGACGCCGTCAGCGCAGGTCATGCCTTTACCCGGCGTGAAGCGCAGCTTCAGCTTCACAGCGGTCGTGAGCTGGTGGCCGATTACAGCGTGACGCCCCTGGCGGCAGACCAGGGGGGCTACCTGCTGCTGGAAATTCAGCCCCGGGATCGCCTGATGCGTATCAGCCGCGAGGAGGATGCCCGCGCCCAGCAACAGACCACGCGGGAGCTGATTCGCGGGCTCGCCCATGAGATCAAAAACCCGCTGGGGGGGATTCGCGGCGCCGCCCAGCTGCTGGACCGGGCGTTGCCCGATGCCAGTCTCAGCGACTACACCCAGGTAATCATCGGTGAGGCCGATCGGCTGCAGAACCTGGTGGACCGGATGCTGGGGCCGCGCACCATGCCCAAGATTCAGCCCCTCAATATCCACCTGATCCTGGAACGCATCTACAGCCTGATCAGTGCCGAGACCGACGGCAAGCTGGAGGTTATCCGCGATTACGACCCCAGTATTCCCGATGTGGAGGGGGACGAGGAGCAGTTGATTCAGGCCTTTCTCAACGTGGTGCGCAATGCCGTGCAGGCGCTCACCGAAGGCGATGTTGAAGCGCCGCGGGTGATTCTCAGAACCCGGGCGATTCGCCAGTTTACCCTCGGTACAGAGCGCCACCGGCTGGTCTGCCAGATTGCCATTATCGATAACGGACCCGGAATTCCCGAGGCGCTCAAAGAGATTCTCTTTTACCCGATGATCAGTGGCCGCGCCGAAGGCACGGGGCTTGGGTTGTCCATTGCCCAGTCGGTGATCAACCAGCACAGCGGCCTTATCGAGTGCCAGAGCGAGCCCGGCTGTACCGAGTTCCTGATCTACCTACCCTTGGAGCAGAAGCATGCGAACGGAAACTAAGGTCTGGATCGTCGATGACGACCGCTCGATTCGCTGGGTGCTGGAGAAAGCGCTGGAGCAGGAGGGGGTTGTCACCCGCGCCTTTGAAAGCGGCGACGCCGCCCTTCGCGCCCTGGAGTCCGCCCAGCCCGATACCCTGATCAGCGATATCCGCATGCCCGGTATCGACGGTTTGCAGCTGCTCGATACCGTCCAGGTACGTTATCCCCAGCTGCCGGTGATTATCATGACGGCCCACTCGGACCTCGACAGCGCGGTGGCCTCCTATCGGGGAGGGGCCTTTGAATACCTGCCCAAACCTTTTGATGTGGACGAGGCGGTTTCCCTGGTCAAGCGGGCCGTGGCGCACGCGCGGGAAAACCAGGTGGAGTCCGAGGCCGCGGGGCTGCAGGAGAGCACCGAGATTATCGGTGAAGCGCCGGCGATGCAGGAGGTGTTTCGTGCCATTGGCCGCCTCTCCCAGTCCAACATCACGGTGCTGATCAACGGTGAATCGGGCACCGGCAAAGAGCTGGTGGCCCACGCGCTGCACGTGCACAGCCCGCGCGCGCGCGCGCCCTTCATTCCATTGAACATGGCGGCCATTCCCAAGGATCTGATCGAATCGGAGCTGTTCGGCCATGAGAAGGGGGCGTTCACTGGCGCCGGCGGCCAGCGCAAGGGGCGCTTTGAGCAGGCGGACGGCGGCACCCTGTTTCTCGACGAGATCGGCGACATGCCCGCCGAGACCCAGACCCGGCTGCTGCGGGTGCTGGCGGACGGTGAATTCTACCGGGTGGGGGGGCACACCCCGATCAAGGTGGACGTGCGGATCATTGCCGCCACCCACCAGAACCTGGAGATGCTGGTCAAGGAAGGGCGCTTTCGCGAGGACCTGTTTCACCGCCTTAACGTGATCCGTATTCACATTCCCCGGCTGCGTGAGCGGCGCGAGGATATTCCCCGGCTGTCCCAGCACTTTCTCAACTGCGCCGCGGAAGAGCTGTCGGTGGAGCCCAAGGTGCTCACCCCCGAGGCGGAAAATTACCTGAGCAAGCTGCAGTGGCCGGGGAACGTGCGCCAGCTCGAAAATGCCTGTCGCTGGATCACGGTTATGGCTTCCGGGCGCGAGGTGCTGGTGGATGACCTGCCGCCGGAACTGCTGGCCGAGGAGCAGGCGCAGGTGCCGGTTGGAAGCTGGGAAGAGGGGCTGCGGTTGTGGGCCGACCAGGAGCTGGGCCGCGGTCAGCAGGACCTGCTGGGGGCGGCGGTGCCGGTGTTTGAGCGGATTATGATCGAAAGCGCCCTGAAGCACACCGGTGGGCGGCGCCGGGACGCGGCGCAGCTGCTGGGCTGGGGCCGGAATACGCTCACCCGGAAGATCAAGGAGTTGGGGATGGAAACCGGTGCCCGGGGGGAAGAGGGCAGCGTATAATATGCGGCTTCAAGAGGTTCTCCCATGCTGCATATCGTGCTCTACCAACCTGAAATTCCTCCCAATACCGGCAACATTATCCGTCTGTGTGCGAACACCGGGTTCCAGCTGCACCTGATCGAGCCCCTGGGGTTCGAACTGGACGAAAAGCGGGTGCGGCGCGCCGGCCTGGACTACCACGAGCTGGCTCAAGTGTCGCGCCATGACAGCCTGGAGCACTTTGTCGCCGAGGTGCAGCCGCGGCGGCTCTACGCCCTGACCACCAAGGCACAACGTTCCTACAGCGATGCCCGCTTCGAGGCGGGCGATGCCCTTCTGTTCGGTCCCGAAACGCGGGGGCTGCCTGCGGCGGTGCGTGATGCCCTGCCTGGCGAGCAGCGGTTGCGTTTGCCCATGTGCCCGGGCAGCCGCAGCATGAATCTCTCCAACGCAGTGGCGGTGATGGTCTACGAAGCCTGGCGGCAGCTGGGATTTTCCGGAGGGGAGTAAGGGGAAGGGAAGCGGCGGGCGCCGCTTCCCGGGGAGATCAGTGGGTCTCCTGGGGCGCCTCTTCCTGCGCCTGCTTTCGCATCTGCTCGGCGAACAGGGCTTCGAAGTTCACCGGCGACAGTTGCAGCGGAGGGAAGCTGCCCTTGAGGGCCAGGTTGTCCACGGCTTCGCGTCCGTACGGGAAGAGGATGGTGGGGCAGAACGCGCCCAGGGTGTGTTGCAGCTGGGGGCCCTCGATGCCCTTGAGCTGGAACAGGCCGGCCTGCTGCACCTCGATCAGGTAGGCGGTCTCGCCGCCGTTCTTGACGGTGACGGTCAGGGTCAGGGTCACCTCGTAGAGCTCTTCGCTCAGCGGCCGGGTGCGGCTGTTGATCTCCAGATTGACGTCGGGCTTCCACTCCTGGGTGAAGGCTTTGGGGGCGCCGGGGCTCTCAAAGGAGGCGTCCTTCAGGTAGAGACGCTGGATCGAAAATTGCGGTTGTGGCTTCTCACCGCCGGCGGTGTTCTCTTGCTCGGCCATTGCTGTGTCCTTAAATGTCAGTGTGTCAGTCGGGCTGGTTCAGAAGGCTGTCCAGACGGCCCTGGCGCTCCAGGGCGTAGAGCTCGTCACAGCCTCCCACGTGGATGTCGTTGATGAAGATCTGCGGCACCGTGTGGGCGCCGCCGCTGCGGCTCATCATTTCGCTGCGGCGCTTGGGCTCCAGGTCTACCCGGATCTCCTCATACGCCTGCTGCTTCTGCTCGAGCAGGGCCTTGGCGCGCACGCAGAACGGGCAGTACGCGGTGCCGTAGAGGGTTATCTTGGCCATGGTGCGCCGCTCCTCCTGTTTACTTTCTCACCACCGGCAGGTTCTGGGCTTTCCACTCGGTCATCCCGCCCCGCAGGCGCTGTACGTTTTCAAACTGGGCGTCGTTCAGCTTCTTGACTGCGCCGGAGGCGGTCTGGCCCAGGTTGCAGACCACGATCACCGGCTTGGACTTGTGTTTGTTCAGCTCACCGATGCGCTTGTCCAGATCGGCGTAGGGGATGTTGATGGCGCTGACGATGTGGCCGGTCTGAAACTCTTTCTTCTGGCGAATATCCAGTACCACCGCGTCTTCCTTGTTGATCAGGCGTGTCGCGTCGTGGGTGGAGAGTGACTTACCGCCTTTGCGCGACTCGGTGAAGATCAGCATGGCGAGGGTGGCGAGCAGCGCCAGCACGAGATACCAGTGGTTGCTGGCGAATTCAAGCAGTTGGTCCATGTAGCGGTTTCCGATACTAAAAATCAGTGACTTCCCCGGTAGCCCGGGGCGGCGAAAGCCGAAGTATACCCGTTCGGGAAGGGGGTGGCCATGCAGGGCCGGGCGGCTACCGAGCGGGATTTACTCCTCCCGAAAGTACTGCGCAGCTGACCGAGAGGCTGGCGATTAAAAATTAATTACGATCAATCAAAAACCAATACTAGATAGTCATTTAGCATTTATAATGCTTAAATTATGCACATATACGGCAAAGGAAAGGGGGAGGCTTAGGGTGCAGGAGCGGGAGCTGCGGTTGCTGTTCAAGGCGGGTTGTTTCAAAGCGTGCCGTGCTATTCCGATATCCATGGCCAAGGGCTGGAGTCTGAAATTTGTCACCGAGGACGAACGGGAGGAGGTGCTGACGCTGCAGCGGGCACCTCGTGAACGGGAATTCAAGAGCCTGGACGGCGCGGTTTCCGTTGCCCGGCGCATCGGTTTCGACTGGGTCCGGGTCGAAATCGGGACCTTGCAATGGCGCGAGAAGGCCTGAGCCGATGAGGGTATGTAGGCGACGACTGCTCTGCGGGTGGCTGGTACTGTGCGGTTGGGTACTGTCGGCCAGTGCCATGGCCACCGTGGAGGAGGCGGTCGAGGTGCTGGCACGGGGTGAGGTCTTGAGCGAGGCCCAGCGCTCAGAGCTGGAGGCAGATGCCGACGGGCTTTTCCTGCTGGGTTGGCTGCACCAACAGGGGCGCTACGGGGTGGAGGGGGACGCGAGCCGGGCGCAGGACTATTTTCTCCGCGCCGCCGCCGCAGGCAGCGCGGACGTTCTCTATTACTGCTGGCAGCGCTGCTTGCCGAGTTCCGAGGCGCTTGAGCGGCAGGTTGCCGCCGCGGCCTCTCGCGACCACCCGGCGGCTCTCTACCTGCACGCTCAGGCGCTGAGCGCGCAGGGGCGTCAGGCTCAGGCCGATGACGCCTTGCTGGCGGCGGCCCGGCTGCGCTTTGCCCCGGCCCTCGAGCAGCTCTACGTCGAGCACTTTTTAGACTGGTCTGCCCAGCGTCGTGATTACGCGGACGCCGAGGCCAAACTCAGGCGCTGCGCTGACGAGGGTTTGGTGGTCTGTTACTACCTTCTGGGCTCATTTTTCGAGCGCCACCGGCATCACGATGAAGCCCTGGAGGCATATCAGGTGCTCGCCCTGGCGGACCCTGAGCTCTTTCAGCGCTATCTCTTTGCAGATCAGTTGCAGGTGCTTGCCGAGCGCCAGCCCCTCAAAACCATGAGTCTGGTGCGGGCCCGTGCGGCAATGGAGCTGATCCGGCACCCGGCCACCGAATTTGACCGGTTAGCGCGGTTTCAATTCTGTGCTGATGAAGCCAGCTACACCTGCGCGGTCCGGCTTTCGGCTGCTGACCCGGCCTGCCTGCCGCCCCTGCTTGAGCTGGCTGCGCGCCAAGCTTTCCGGGCTTCGCCCGGCTACGGGGCCTGCCTAGCGAAGGGGAACACAACGGAGTAAAATCCTCGGGCATTAAACAGCCTTGGCTGACCCTTGTTATTGCCAGCACGATTATTGCCAGCACGGGAGTTCCCATCACCATGCCCAATCCCCGCACCCCGACCGCCCTGATTCTCCTCGACGGCTGGGGCGTCAACGAAGACCCTACCCACAATGCCATTCACGCCGCACGCACCCCCACCTGGGACCGGATCTGGGCCCAGTGCCCCCACGCCAAGGTAGCGACCTCGGGGCTGGCCGTCGGCTTGCCCGAGGGGCAGATGGGGAACTCGGAAGTGGGGCACATGAACATCGGCGCCGGCCGCACCGTCTACCAGAACTTTACCCGCATCACCAAGGCGATCGAGGACGGCAGCTTTTACCAGAATGAGGTGCTGGTGACGGTTATCGACAAGGCCATTGCCGCCGGAAAGTCCGTGCATGTGCTGGGCCTGCTCTCCCCCGGCGGGGTGCATAGCCACGAGCAGCACCTGCAGGCGCTGTGCGAGCTGGCGGAGCAGCGGGGTGCCGCAAACATCTACGTCCATGCTTTTCTCGACGGCCGCGACATGCCGCCGCGCAGCGCCGAGCCCTCCATCGCCGCCATGGAAGCCAAACTTGAGGCTCTTGGCAAGGGGGCTATCGCCACCGTCACCGGGCGTTATTACGCCATGGACCGGGACAACCGCTGGGAGCGGGTGCAGCTGGCCTACGATGCCATGACCCTGGGGCAGGCGCCCTGCACTGCGGGCAGTGCCGCCGCAGCGCTGGCGGCGGCTTACGAGCGGGACGAGAACGACGAGTTTGTTCAGGCTACCGTGATTCTCGACGATCAGGGGCAGCCGCGCGGCATTATCGGTGATGGCGATGCGGTGATCTGCGCCAACTTCCGCCCTGACCGGGCCCGCGAAATTACCCGCGCCTTTGTCGACAGGGAGTTTGACGGCTTTGCCCGTCAGGCCCAGCCCCGGCTGGCCGGTTACGTGATGATGACCGAGTACGCCGCGGACATCGACACCCCCTGTGCCTTCCCGCCGGAGCCGATCCGTAACGGGCTGGGCGAATACATGGCAGAGCTGGGCCGCAAGCAGCTGCGCATCGCTGAAACGGAAAAATACGCCCATGTCACCTTCTTCTTCAACGGGGGCCGGGAAGAGCCGTATCCCGGTGAGGACCGGGTGCTGGTGCCGTCACCGCAGGTGGCCACCTACGACCTGCAGCCGGAGATGAGCGCACCCGAAGTGACCGCCAAACTGGTGGGGGCGATTGCCGAAGGGGGCTACGACCTGATCGTCTGCAACTACGCCAACCCCGACATGGTGGGCCACACCGGCAACTTCGAGGCGGCGGTCGAGGCGGTGGAGGCGGTGGATACCTGCCTGGGACGGGTGCTGGAGGCGTTGCAGGCGGCCGGCGGCCAGGCCCTGATTTCAGCCGACCACGGAAACGTGGAGCTGATGAGCGATCCGACCACCGGGCAGGCTCATACCGCACACACCCTGTGGCCCGTGGGACTGGTGTACGTGGGTGAGCGGTCGCTCACCCTGGAAGACGGCTCATTGGCAGATCTGGCGCCCACCCTGCTGGACCTGATGGACCTTCCGGCACCGGCGGAGATGACCGGCCGTTCGCTGGCTCGTTAGGCTTGGCGCGCACAGCGAAAGCATCGAGGTTCGCGCGGCGTCACCGCGGGGCGCTGCTGGCGCTGATGGCCCTGCTGGCGGGCCCCTTGGCCTGGGGCGCGGCGGACAGCGAGCAGACCCAGCGCCAGATCCAGGCTTTGAAAAAGGACATTCACGCCCTTGAGCAACGCCTCGCCAAGGCGCGGGGCGAGAAGAAGGGGCTGCAGGCGGCGCTGAGCCGGGCGGAAAAGGAGGCCGGCAAAACCGCGGGTCAGGTGGAGAAGAGCCGGGCGGCGATCGCCGCGACCCGCAAGGAGATGGCCGCGCTTCAGTCCCGCCGGGAGGGCTTGCTGAAGGCCCGCGAAATCCAGCAGCAGACGCTGGCAACCCAACTCCGGGCCGCCTTCCACACCGGCCGGCAGAACCGCATCAAGTTGCTGCTGAATCAGGAGGACCCACACCGGGTCACCCGCATGCTGACCTATTACGAGTACCTGGGGCGGGCTAGGCTGCAGGCGATCGAGGAGTACGAGGCGACCCTGGCGGGACTGAACCAGGTGGAGTCCGATCTGGAGGCGCGGCAGCTGCAGTTAGAGGGGGAGCTGGCGCAGCTGCAGCAGCGTTCGGCGAGCCTGCAGGCGCAACGCAAGCAGCGCGAGCAGGCGCTGGCGGCGCTGCAGCGGGACATGCGGGGTGACCAGACGCGCCTGGGGCAGCTTAAAGCCAACAGTGAACGGCTGCAGAACGTGCTCGAGGAGCTGCGGCGTGCCCTGGATCTCAACGAATTGCAGCTGGATGATAAGACCTTCGTCCAGCGTAAGGGGGCGCTTGCCTGGCCCGCGCAGGGGCCGGTGGCCGAGCACTTCGGAGCCCGCAATAGCCTGGGGGTCAAGGCCGATGGCATGCTGATCGCGGCCAAGGCGGGCAGTCCGGTGCGGGCGGTTCACCATGGCCGCGTGGTCTTCGCCGACTGGCTGCGCGGCTTCGGCCTGCTCTTGATTGTGGACCACGGCGGTGGCTATATGACACTGTATGGACATAATCAGACCTTGCTTAAAGAAGTCGGTGACTGGGTCCAGCCCGGTGAAACCATCGCCAGCGTCGGTGACAGCGGCGGTCGTGCCAAAGCCGGACTCTATTTCGCCCTGCGCCACGAGGGTAAGCCCCGTAACCCTGCCCCCTGGCTCAATCGAAGCCGAGGGTGACCGAAAGAAGGATCGTTGATGAAGGTGTTAAACAAACTGCTTCCCGTGCTCGGCCTCAGCCTCTGCCTGGGGGCCCCCGCGGTAACCGCCCAGGAGGCGCAGAGTGAGGCGCCACTGCCGCTGGAGTCGCTGCGCACCTTTACCGAGGTGTTCGAGCGTATCAAAGCCGCCTACGTGGAGCCGGTGGAGGACCAGACACTGCTGGAGAACGCCATCAAGGGCATGCTCGGCGGTCTCGACCCCCACTCGGCCTACCTCGACCCCCATGCGTTCAAAGACCTGCAGGTCAATACCAGCGGCGAGTTCGGCGGCCTGGGCATCGAGGTGGGGATGGAAGACGGTTTCGTTCGGGTGGTTGCGCCCATTGACGATACCCCCGCGCAGCGGGCGGGCATTCAGCCCGGGGACATGATCATCAAGCTCGATGACCAGGCGGTCCAGGGCATGGGGCTGATGGATGCGGTCAAGTTGATGCGCGGCAAGCCCGGCACCGATATCACCCTTACCATCATGCGCGAGGGCGAGACCCAGCCGATTGAAATCGTGGTGACCCGTGCGGTGATCAAGGTGGCCAGCGTTAAGGGCCGGCTGCTGAACGGCGACTACGGCTACCTGCGGATTTCCCAGTTCCAGTCCCACACCGGGGCCGATGTAAGAAAAACCATCGCTGACCTGGCCGAGCAGACCGATTTGCAGGGGCTGGTGCTGGACCTGCGCAACAACCCCGGTGGGGTGCTGCAGGCGGCGGTGGAAGTCAGCGACGCCTTTCTCGACCAGGACGCGCTGATCGTCTACACCGAGGGACGGCTCAAGCAGGCCGAGCTGCGCTACAGCGCCGCCGAGGAGGACCTCACCGGCGGACTGCCGCTGGTGGTGCTGATCAATGCCGGCTCGGCTTCGGCCTCGGAAATCGTGGCCGGCGCCCTGCAGGATCACCAGCGCGCCATCATCATGGGCACGCCCAGCTTCGGCAAGGGCTCGGTGCAGACGGTGCTGCCGCTCAACAACGAGCGCGCCCTGAAACTGACCACCGCCCGCTACTACACCCCCGAGGGGCGCTCCATCCAGGCGGAGGGCATCGTGCCGGATATTCGGGTCGACCCCTCCAAGGTGACCCGGGTTGAGCCTGCGCACCAGCGGGTCAAGGAGGCGAATCTGCAGGGCCATCTTTCCAACGGCAACGCCAAGGAGGCGGCCGTTGAGGAAGCCGCCCCGGCGGCAAGCGAGGAGGAGCAGGAAATTCTGCAGGCGGATTACCAGCTCAACGAGGCGCTGAACCTGCTCAAGGGGCTGGTCATCTTCAGCCAAGGGCGTGCCGGCGGCGGATGAAAGCGGCTTTACTGACAGTCCTTATTGCTTGGGCGCTGCTCGGGCCACGGGCCGAGGCCGGGCCCGGCGGCTCGGTGGAGCAGCCGGCCATTGTCATTGTCATCGATGATATGGGGGATAACCTGGCCCGTGGTGAAGCGGCCGTTTCCCTGCCGGGCCCTGTGACCTTCGCCATCCTGCCTCACAGTCCCTTCGGCACGCGGCTGGCGAACCAGGCCAGTGCCAGCGGTAAGGATGTGATCCTTCACGCCCCGATGGAGAATCGTCGTGACCGCCCCCTGGGCCCCGGTGGCCTGACCCGGGACCTCTCTCCCGAGGCCTTCCTTCACACCCTGCAGCGTGACCTCGATGCCGTGCCCCAGGCGCTGGGGCTCAACAACCACATGGGCAGCCTGCTCACCACGCTGGAACCGCAGATGGCGTGGGTGATGGAGGAGCTGGCGCGACGGGGGCTGTTCTTCCTCGACAGCCGCACCGCCGCCGACAGCGTCGCCTGGCGCGTCGCTCGCGACCGCGGTATCCCCTACCTGCAACGGGACGTATTCCTGGACCACGAGCAGACCCCCGCGTTCGTTCACCGCCAGTTTCTGCGAACCATCGAAATCGCCAGGGAGCATGGCGTGGCGATCGCCATCGGGCATCCCTATCCGGTGACGGTCGGTTACCTGAAGCGGGCGTTGCCGCTGCTGGACGAGATGGGTATTCGCCTGGTGTCGGCTTCCGCGCTGTTGATGGAGCAGCAAGAAAAGGCCCGCTTGGCGGCCTATTACCGACGCCAGCAGGCGCGGGCGGTGGCTTTCAAACCAGACTGAGGCAACGCTGCCGCCACCGGCTAAGCCTAACGCCCAGCGCGGCACCGGTCAGCCGGCAGCGTTGTTCGGAGCGCTTTTCTGCTCTCCTATTCCTTCATTTTCGTCACCTTTCCCCTGCGCTTTGTCGCCCTGGCTGACGTGGATCAATGCGCGCCTATCGCTTCCTGTAGCATTTTGTCGGCTATTAAAACGATCGTTTGAATGATACGTTTGGCCGCGGTTGTTACACCACCCTCAATGGAATGTTTTTAGCCCAGTGGGCTACAGGAGTTTTGAATGCGAAAGTGCCACCCCTCGTTGATGGTTTCTCTGCTAATGGCCACCGCCGCGTTGCCGGTGAAGGCCGTGCCCGAGCAGGCGGCCGACGCCCGCATGTATGGCCAGGGGGCGCCCTTTACCCTGGATCAGCTGCCGGCGGGGCCGCTTCGCGCCTCGCTGGAGGCGCTGCCGGCCCAGGCCAAAGCGCGGGCCATCGACTGGCTGCACGGATTTGCTTTTCCAGCCGAGGACGCGGGGTATCTGCGGGCGGATGCCCAGGGGGCCATCCTTTATGCCGACGCTTACCAGCCCGAGCCGGCGGCGCAGGCGATCGGCATCCCTGAGCCGGTGAGCGCGGTGGATCCGAACACCGCGTTTATGCTGCACAGCAAGCCCGGCGCCAGCAAAACCCTCTACCTCGACTTTGACGGCCACCGGGTCGAAAACACCGCCTGGAACGCCAATGCAGAGCCCAGCTACCAGGCGCGCCCCTTCGACCCCAACGGCACTAACGGCTTCGACGACGACGAGCTGGCGCGGATCGCCGAGATCTGGCACCGGGTTGCCGAAGATCTGGCCCCATTTGATATCGATGTCACCACCGAGGATCCGATTACCTTTGGCCCGCAGACCGGACGCGTGCTCATCACCCATAACACCGACGCGCACGGTCGGGCCATGCCTTACTCCAGCGCTGGCGGAGTGGCCTATGCCAATGTTTGGGGGTTGAACAACTACCCCTATTATTCTCCTGCGCTGGTGTACTACAACAACCTGGGCAATGGTTACGCCCCCTATGTGGCGGAAGCGGCGGCTCACGAGTTCGGCCATAACCTGGGCCTATCCCATGACGGCAGCAGCACGGCCTCCTATTACACCGGCCACGGCGCGGACAGCAGCCTCGTCTCCTGGGCGCCGGTAATGGGGGTGGGGTACTACAAGAATGTCACCCAGTGGAGCAAGGGCGAGTATCCCGGTGCCAACAACACCCAGGATGACCTGGCCATCATCGCCAGCGGCCTGGGGCTGCGCAGCGACGATCACGGCGATGTTCCGGCCAGCGCCACCGCTCTGGTGGCGGACGCGACCGGCCAGGTGGTCTCCAGTAATCCCCAGACCGATGCCTTCAACGATGCCAGCGGCAACAAGGGGGTGATTGAATCCCGGACGGACGTTGACCTGTTCTACGTGGATGTTGGCGCAGGCCCCCTGACCCTGAGCGCCCTGCCTGCCTGGGACGCCTTCTACCGTGGCCAGCGCCGTGGCGCCAACCTGGATCTGGAGCTTGCCCTGTTGGATGAGGGCGGTGTCGTGCTGGCCAAGAGCGATCCAGTGGACAACACCGATGGCACGGTCTCCGCTTCGCTGGCGGCCGGTCGTTACTACCTGCGGGTACGCGGGGTGGGGAACTCCGCGACACCCTATAGCGACTACGCGAGCCTTGGGCAGTACTTTTTCGAAGGCAGCATCACGCTGCCGGGGGGCAGCGCCAGCAACCAGGCACCGACGGCCCGTTTCACCCACGCCTGTACCGCACTGGACTGCAGCTTCAGCGACGCCTCCAGCGACAGCGACGGCAGTATCAGCGCCTGGGGCTGGGATTTTGGTGACGGGACTGCCAGCACCCTGCAAAACCCGTCCCACAGCTTTGCAAGCGCAGGCACCTACGCCGTGACCCTGACCGTGACGGATGACCAGGGCTTGAGCGATACCGTGCAGAGCGCAATCGTGGTGAGCACACCGGATCTGCCGCCGCCCTCCGTCCCGGGCAACCTGATCGCCGCCGACAACGGTGACGGCACCGCAACCCTCGGTTGGGACGCGTCCGCCGAGGCCGACAGCTACGAACTGCTGCGTGAGAAACAGCATAAGAACGGACGCTGGGTGGATAACAGCGTCGTGGCCAGCGGGCTTACCGGCACGGCCTACACCGACCCCAGCGGCGTCGGGACCTACCGTTATCGGGTGCGTGCCGTTAACGCGCAGGGGGGCTCCGACTGGAGCCCCTGGGTTGGCCTTACCGTCACCGGTGGCGCGACCGGCGACAGCAACGCCAAGTGCCACCCGAAAAGGGGCTGCTAGTCGGGCGTTGCGTCCTTTCTGACTGCGCAGTTACCCGTCGCTCACGTTGAAAACCCTGGCCGAGAGGCCGGGGTTTTTCTTTTTCCGGGGCGCATCACAAGGCCCGGTTGAGCAGGGCGGGCTTCTTGGGTAACCAGGGGCCGGGGCCTTTGCCGCTAGCGGTTCGCCAGCTCCTCGGCCGTTTCGGCAAAGGCCTTGGCGGACTTGGCCTTGGCCATGGAGCGGGCGTGATCGAAGGCGCCGGCCGCGGGATTCTCGTGATTGTGCTTGGCACTGTGCAGCAGCATCTCGGCATCATCCCGCAGGGTGTGCGCCAGGGCGCTGTTGGGGCTTCCCTGGGCTGTTTCGAGCGCCTGGGCGGCCGCAGCCAGGGCCTTCTCCGCGGCGGCGATATGCTGGGGGCACTCCCAAGCGTGGCTGTTGGCTCCCAGGGTCATGCCGCCGATCAGGGCCGCGGCCGTGATTATCCTTTTCATCATTCTTGCTCCTTGTTTTTACCGACTGTCGGTGCCGGAAAAGTATAGTCAGGGTTGTCTTCTCCGGAGTCAGGGGGCAGGGGCAGTCAAAGCGGCCACGGATATTCGCCACGCGACTGATCGAAATCATCAAAAAATGTGGTCACGGGTGGAAATTGTGAGTAGTTTGTCCCTGAAGACTGTAAAGACTTTATCGGAAGAGGCGGCGGCTTGCCTTCTGCAGTGGTGACCCGAAAAACATTCATCTGCCTGCTGGTTTTCCTGCTCTTTGGCGGTATTGGCACCTACTGGACCCGGCTGGGTCAGGCGCTCTATACCAACGAGCAGCGTTTCTACATGAGCGAGCTGGTCAACGGTCAGGCTTCTGCCATTGAGCGGCGCCTGACCCGTTCGCTCTCCGCCACCCGCATCCTGGCCCAGGCGGTGCGTCAGAACGGCGGGGCCTTTGCGGGCTTTGATGATTACGCCGCCGAGGTGCTGCGCTCGGTCGACGGTATCTCCAACCTGCAGCTGGCGCCGGGGGGCGTGGTTCGCCATGTCTATCCGCTGGCGGGAAACGAGGCGGTGCTGGGCCATGACATCCTGGCCGATGAGCAGCGCCGCTCCCTGGCGCTGCAGGCCATCGAGGAGCGCCGGCTGACCCTGGCCGGTCCCCTTAACCTGATCCAGGGCGGGGTGGGTCTGATCGGTCGTAACCCGGTGTTCCTGAGCGGCCCCGACGGGGAGACGTTCTGGGGCTTTGCCTCGGCCCTGGTCTCGCTGCGAGACCTGCTCCGGGTCACCGAGCTGGATCCCGAAGGGCGCAAGGGATACAGCTACGAACTGAGTCGAAACAACCCAACATCCGGGGAAAGGGAAGTGTTTTCCCGTTCCTCCACGCCCCTCACCAAAGACAGCTACGCGGTGGATCTGGAGGTGCCGGGCGCCACCTGGCAACTGGTCATGAGCCGGTCCACGCCGACACCGAAGTGGCGCTCGACCACCGGTTATATCGCCAGCCTGTTGGCCGGGCTGCTGACCGCCTGGGTGGCCTACATTCTGCTGCGCCAGCCCGAGCGGCTGCGGCAAATCGTCAAGGAAAAGACCTATGCCCTGGAGCGGCTCGCATTTCATGACCATCTCACCGAGCTGGCCAACCGCCGGCAGTTGAGCGAGCAGCTGGACCGGGTGGTGCGCGAGCACGAGCGCTATCGTCAGCCGGCGGCGCTGATGTACCTGGACCTGGATGACTTCAAGCGGGTCAACGACACCCAGGGCCACGACGCCGGCGATGCGCTCCTGCGAAAGATCGCCGAGCGCCTGAGGGGCTGTGTGCGCACCAGCGACCTGGTGGCCCGTCTGGGTGGCGACGAATTCGGGATTCTGCTGCTGGACGCCGAGTCGGTGCGTGACGTCAGCCGTATTGCCGAGAAGCTGATTGAAACCGTTGAGCGCCCCGTGGTGCTGGGCAGCCGTGCGGTGAACGTCTCCACCTCCGTCGGGATCACCCTGTTTCCCGCCGACGGCGACAGCGTCGCGGCCATCATGAGTAACGCCGACATGGCGATGTACGCGGCGAAGAAAGCCGGTAAGCGCAACTTCAGCTTCTATGACCGCGGCTTGCAGGCCGAGGCCCTGGCCCGCATGCAACTTGAAGAAGATCTGAACGAGGCCATCGCCCGGGAAGAGTTCGTGCTGCACTACCAGCCGATCATCGACCTGAAAAGCGGCGAGACCCGTGGCTACGAGGCCCTGATCCGGTGGCAGCACCCCCGGGACGGTCTGCTCTATCCGGATCGCTTTATCTGCCTCGCCGAGGAGACCGGCAAGATCACCCAGATCGGTTACTGGGTGATCCGCGAGGCCTGCCGCCAGTTAAAGGCGAGTGATGTTGCTCGGGAGGGGCGTTTTGGAATTGCCATCAACCTTTCGCCCAAGCAGTTCAAGGACCCGCTGTTGCTCGACAACATTCGGCGCATTGTCGAGGACGCCGGTATCGAGGCACGGCGCCTGGAGATCGAAGTCACCGAATCCTGCGTGATGGAGAATGTTGACGAGGCTGTCGCTACCTTGCGCCAGCTTCGGGAGATCGGGGTCTCGGCGGCGATCGATGACTTCGGCACCGGCTACTCGTCCTTGGCCCTGCTGAAACAGCTCCCCGTGGAACGGCTCAAGATTGATAAGAGCTTTGTCCAGGATCTGGAAACGGATCCCAGCGACAAGAAAATCGTCCAGGCGTTGATCTCCATGTCCCACAAACTGCAACTCAAGGTGGTGGCCGAGGGGATCGAGACCTCCGAGCAGCGGCGTTTGCTCAAGGGGTATGGCTGCGACCTGGGACAGGGCTTTCTGATCAGTCGGCCGGCTCCCTGGCCGGTCCAGATCAAGGCGCGGAAGGCCTCCTCGTAACCCTCACCGGGGCCGCTCCCGGGTCTACACTGATCGATGCGGCCTGGGCTCGGTTGTCGCTGTGGGCGGGCCCTGGCCCCTGATTTCAGCTGCGAACTTTCCGAGACTGCCGTGAGCGAACCAAGCAGGCCCTGGTGGGCTTTCCCCGCGCTGATCAGCCTGTGTGGCGTCAGCGGCGCCGAGCCCTTCCCGGCCGAAACCGCCTTGCGCCTGGGTGTTGGTGTCAGCCAGCATGAATTCGACTGGTCGATCGCCGGTAACCTGGCCGGCAGCGACCCCAATATTCTTTCGGAGTTGATTTGGCGGGATGTTCAGATGGTCGAGCTGGAGGCGGGGTTGCGGCTCAATCTGGGCAAGGCCGTTGAGAAGCCTCCGTTTTTTGTTCTTATCGAGGGCTGCTACGGCTGGATTTATGACGGGGATAACCGGGACAGCGACTTCCTGGCGGACAACCGGGAGCAGGAGTTCCTGCGTACTGAAAATCGCGCCGATGATGGCGCCTCCTGGCACCTGAGCCTGGCGCTGGGGGTCGATTTCCTGCCCTTGCCGCGGCTGCGGCTGTCCCCTTACCTGGGCTACGGTTACCGGGAGCTGGCGTTGGTTATTACCGACGGCAACCAGACCCTCAACACCTTGGGCGAGGAGCTGGGCCCCTTCGCGGGGTTGGACAGTACCTATGATGCAACGTGGCGCGGGCCTTTCCTGGGAATCGGCGCCGTTTTCGCCTACTCCGAGCGCTGGCAGTGGTTCGCTGAAGCCCGCTATTCCTGGGATGATGACTACTCGGCCACCGCCGACTGGAACCTGAGGCCTGATTTTGCCCATCCCGAGAGCTTTGTACAGGATACCCGCGGCAGCGGCCTCGGCCTGGAGCTGGGAGCGGCTTACCGGCTGGCCGGTGATGACCCGGCACGGCTCAGGCTTACCCTCAGCCGCCAGCGCTGGCGCGGTGCGCCGGGGCTGGATACGGTGTTTTTTGCCGATGGCGGGGTGACCCGCACGCGGCTCAATGGCGTCGACTGGAGCCGCACCGCTCTGGTGGTGAGCTACCAGCGCAGCTTTTAGGGGCAGGCCGGTAAGGGCAGGGGGAAGCGGGATGGCAACTGGGATCGTAAGCGGCATGGCGACCAAGGGGGCAGCCTGGCTGGGGCTTCTTCTCGGTCTCCTTCTGCTGGCCGGTTGCAGCAGCGTCTCGGTCCTGGTGGATTACGACGAGGGGGCCGCTTTCGACGGTTTTGAACGTTATGTCTGGTTGGCTCCGGAGGTGGGCGAGGGGGCCGCGCGGATCTACAACAGCCCGTTGGCGGTGCGGCGGGTGCAGGAGGCGGTGGAAGCGATCCTGCAGGCCCGCGGGCTGCGGCCCGGCAGCGGGCAGGCAGGCCTCGGCGTTCAGCTTCACTTGCAGCTCGAACCACGCACGGAGCTGCAGGGGTACGAGAGCTTCGTGGGGCTGGGTGGCTGCCTGGGATGCAGCCAACTCGGCGGCAGCGTGCACTGGACGGCCCGGGATTACCGGGCGCTGGTCCTGACCCTGGACCTGGTGAAGCTGCCCGAGCAGGCGTTGATCTGGCGGGGGGTGGGGGAGCGGCGCGCAGACGGTTTTTCCGACCCGGCCGGTTACCGCCGCTTTACCGAAAAAATGGTGGGGGCGATTTTGGAACGGTTGCCGCCCCAATTGGGGCGCCCGGTGGAAGGCGCCCCCTGAGGCCTTAGCACCGGGCTACAGGCTGAAGCCGTCGCTGGAGGAGGGGACCTTCATCTCCGGAATGTTGGAGCGTTGTTTGGCCGCGGCCTTGCCGGCGGTGGCGGGTGTGTCGCCGCGCAGGGCTTCGATCAGCTCGTGCTTGTTCTGCGCCATGAACAGGCACAGGTCGCCCCGCTCGCTCTCCCCCAGCTTGAAGCCCAGGTCCTTCTTGCTAAGGATGCCGTCTAGCCGGGTGGCGGTGTCGAAGATCAGATCCCATTTTTCGGCATCCTTGGGATCGGTGATCCGCATCTTCTCCTTGCCGTTTATCTCGTATATGAAAACGGTCTTGCGTTGAAAATTCATCTCGGTACTCCAACTGGTTCGGGCGGTTCGCGATGCAGGGAGTATAGCCCCAAGGGGCTAAACGACCGTTTGACTAAAATCAGCCTGAGGTTAAATGCTGCCAGGATTCCTTGATCAAGCCCCGCACCTGTTGGGTCAGTCCCTCGGTGGGGCGACCGGCGGCGCGCAGGCGCTCGGCAACGCTGGTGGAAACGGTTGGGTCGTAGTGCCGCGAATCTCCCGCCAGGCGATAAAACCGGTTGACCTGTTCGGTGCCGGCGGCGGCATCGCTCTCTACCATCAGCATAGCCTGTGCCAGAACGGCATTTTTAATCCCCTTTGCCCGGGCGGCGATCAGGCGCTGGGCGGTGCCGGTCACCTTCAGCCCATCGATGTTGAGATTGTAACGCCCGTCGCAGTAAGCACCGGCGACCGCCCCGTATTGGGTCTTCAGGCCCAGGGCCGACAGGGCGCCGCGCAGTGGCTCGCACAGGGCCTGGTACGCCTGGTCGAGGTCGTAGCGGCCATCGCGGTGCTGGGCAAACACGAGGCTGAAGTGGAGAATGCCGGGCCCGTGGGGCACCGCGGTACCGCCGCTTTCCCGCACGATGACCGGCCAGCCCTCGTCGGCCAGCAGGCGACAGGCGGCTTCGAATTGGGGCAGGCGGGTTTCGCGGCGGGTGACCACCAGGCAACGCGGGTTCTCCCAGAGCCGGGCCACGGCTGTCCCTTCGCCCCGGGCCAGCGCCTGAACCAGCTGGGTATCGCGGGCAAGGGCCGCCCCCGGCGCCTCGCCGAGGGGCTCCTCTATCCAGCGCCAGGGGCGGTGGTGGGTGAAAAACGGGTCGAGGGACATGGGCGTAACGAGCCTGGCCGCTTTAACGGCTAAGTATAGGGGAGCTCGCTTGGTTGTAGGGGCTCAGCGGGTAGCCGGGGTTAGCCCGCGGCGATCCGCCGGTTGACCTGGTCGGTGAGGGCGCTGAAGCACTCCTGGGTGATCACCTCGTAGTCTTCGCGCAGGTGGCGGTAGTTGAGCTGCCGGGAGTTGCCGGTCTCGAGGTAGCGCAGCAGGCGCTGGCGCTCGTGCGCCAGAGGCGCGATATAGGGAATGCCCTCGCGCAGGCACTGGCTGTAATCGGGGAGCGCGGTATCCAGAATGATCTGCTGGAGTTCATCGGCCATGCCGAGGCGGCTGCGGCGCATGATTTCCTGGTAACTGTCTACCGCCAGTCGGGCGATGATCTCCCGCTCTTCCGGGTGCAGTCCCTGCCCCAGGGAGGTGCTTTGAAGAAGGTTGCGAATATGCGCGCCAGCCTGCTTGCGGGCCTCTCGCAACGGGTCGCCGACGATCGTTGCCGCTGCCGGCGCGTTGGGGGTTTGAGACTGGATAAGCAGCAGTTCGCGATCGACGGCAAGTTGCTTCAGTTCCTCCTCGTCCGCGCCCAGCTCGTCTGCCAGCTTGCGGTTTTCGGCCTTGAGGGTATTGATGACCCGCTCTTCCAGCGAGCGGTCACCGTCTGACAGGCTGGCCGGGTGCTGGAGGCTGTTGTCGCTGGCGCGTGTTTCGCTGCGCATCCAGCTTTCCTCTTCGCTGGGTGGAGCGGGCTCGCTGGCACCCATCCCGGCTGAGCGGTCCTGAGGGTCGGGCACCACTGCCTGCACGGTGAAGGCCAGGGCGATCGCCGCCACGGTAAGAAGTCCGATAAGCCAGCTGAGGATGCGTTGGGCCATAAGAAAGCGGTGCTACCTGTTGGTCGGTCCCCTGAATTGGGTTGATGGAATTATAAGGGGCTGAGTCCCGGGGCTGAAGGCGGGGTTTTTGTCCCAGATCATGGAAGGCGGTCTTGCAGGGGGGAGGGCCAGCGGGGGACGTGGTTTTTCAACTGCCGGTAAGCGCGGGACATGCGCTCCATCTGGGCTCGCTGCTCCTCGTTACAGCGGGCGTTGATTTCCTGTTCGATGCGCTGGCAGGCCTTGATGACGTGGATGGCGTCAAATCCTGAACGCATCGCCTGAAGGTGCAACTGGTCCAGCTCAAACAGCACGTGGCCTATGTATTGCGAGGGTGCAGGCACGGAAAACTCGGTTGTTTTTATTATCAGGCCTCCAATCTGCCACAGTGCCCGGAAAGTTGGGATTGGAAAAAATCTGAAATTCAGCGCCATCGGCAGGCTGTCGATAAGTTTGTGATTTTTGGCATTTTTTCTATTCTTTAGAAAAAGAGACTTGGAGGTTCGCGGGTGAAGAGGTGGATGCCGCTGTTCGGTTTGTCGCTGGTACTGGGGTGCAGTGGGCCTGCGGTGGAGGCGCCGCCGCAGAGCCGGCATCTTCATGATCGCGAACCGCTTTTGACCGAAGACCAGTATGCCGAGGGTAAAAGACGGGCGCTGGCCAAGGCGGTGAAAGCGGTGGAAGGCCGGGGACTGGTCTTCAACGGCGAGACCGAATATGTCTACCTCTCGGACTTTCAGTTCGACCCTTCGGTCATCCGCTTTCGCGCTGGCACTATCACCCGGGTGCGGCTCAATAATATTGCCCGCGTTACCCACTATTTCGGCGGCGAGGAGTTCTTTCAATACGGGGCAGAGGTGGTCAATATACTCGGCACCGATGTGCCCACCATCGACCATATTCCCGTGCCACCGCTCTCCAGCCGGGATATCTACCTTTATATAAAAGATCCCGGACGCTACTCCCTGCACTGCTTCGTACCGACCCACCAGCGCCAGGGAATGGAGGGGATCCTGGAGGTGCTGCCAGCGGCGACCTCGGAGGCCGCCGCCAGCGTTCCGGCGATCCGTGCCCTGTGGTTGCGTGCGAGCACAAAAAAGGGAGGCCATGGGGCCTCCCTTGAGTAACGGGCTTGGCGTAAAGGCTCAGTGCCCGGCGCCCAGGCTGAGCCTCAGGCGTCGATCTTCTTGTACTTGACCCGGTGCGGGGTGGTGTCCCCGATACGCTTGACCAGATCGGCCTCGTACTCGGTGTAGTTACCCTCGAAGAAGACCGCTTTGCTGTCCCCTTCGTATGCCAGGATATGGGTGGCGATCCGGTCCAGGAACCAGCGGTCGTGGGAGATCACCACGGCGCAGCCGGGGAAGGCCAGGAGGGCTTCTTCCAGTGCGCGCAGGGTCTCCACATCCAGGTCGTTGGTGGGCTCGTCCAGCAGCAGTACGTTGCCGCCCTCCTTGAGCAGCTTGGCCAGGTGCAGGCGGTTGCGCTCGCCCCCGGAGAGGTCCTTGACGAACTTCTGCTGGTCGCCCCCCTTGAAGTTGAAGCGGCCGGCGTAAGCCCGGGCCGGCACCTGGTAATTGCCCACGGTGATGATGTCGTTGCCGTCGGAAATCTCGTCGAAAACGGTCTTGGTGCCGTCCAGGTCGCGCATCTGGTCGACGTACGCCAGTTTGACGGTCTCGCCGATCACCACCTCGCCCTGGTCCGGCTGCTCGGTACCGGCGATCATGCGGAATAGGGTCGACTTACCGGCGCCGTTGCCGCCGATGACGCCGACGATGGCGCCCTGGGGAATGCTCAGGCTGAGGTCATCGATCAATACCTTGTCACCGTAGGCCTTAGTGACCCCGTGCAGTTCGATCACCTTGTCGCCCAGACGCGGTCCCGGCGGAATGTAGATCTCCTGGGTCTCGTTGCGCTTCTGGAACTCCTGGGAGTTCATCTCCTCGAACTGCTTAAGGCGGGCCTTGGACTTGGACTGACGCCCCTTGGCGCCCTGGCGCACCCACTCCAGCTCCGCCTGAATGCTTTTGCGGTGGGCCGCCTCCTGCTTGGCCTCGATCTCCAGGCGCTGCTCCTTCTGCTCCAGCCAGGAGGAGTAGTTGCCTTCGTACGGAATGCCGTGGCCCCGGTCCAGCTCCAGGATCCAGCCGGCGGCGTTGTCCAGGAAGTAGCGGTCGTGGGTGATGGCGACGACGGTGCCGTTGAAGTCCACCAGGAAGCGTTCCAGCCAGGCGACGGATTCGGCGTCCAGGTGGTTGGTGGGCTCGTCCAGCAGCAGCATGTCGGGCTTCTGCAGCAGCAGGCGGCACAGGGCCACACGGCGGCGCTCACCCCCGGACAGGTGCTTGACGCTGGCTTCCCAGGGGGGCAGGCGCAGGGCGTCGGCGGCCACTTCCAGCTGGCGCTCAAGGTTGTGGGCATCGGTGGCCTGAATGATGTTTTCCAGCCGCGCCTGCTCCTCGGCCAGCTTGTCGAAGTCGGCCTCGGGATCGGCGTAGGCGGCGTAGATCTCGTCCAGCTTGGTCAGGGCTTCCTTAGCCTCGGAAACGCCCTCCTCGACCACCTCGCGCACCGTTTTGCTGTCGTCCAGCTCGGGCTCCTGGGGCAGGTAGCCGATGTTGATGCCCGGCTGCGGGCGTGCTTCACCGTTATAGTCTTTATCGACACCCGCCATGATCCGCAACAGGGTCGACTTACCGGCGCCGTTCAGACCCAGGACGCCGATTTTGGCGCCGGGGAAAAATGAGAGCGAGATGTCCTTGAGGATTTCCTTCTTGGGCGGGACGATTTTGCCCACCCGGTTCATGCTGTAGACGAACTGTGCCACTAAAAACTCCTGAAATATTTGAAGAAATGGGCGCTGTCGGTGACCCGGCAGTCGGTCGCTGAGCGCGTCTGGCCGAAGCCCTTTCCGGGGCGGCTGCTGGCCTCGGCCTTTGCTGAGTTTAAAGGCTCGATTTTAACCAAACGCCGGCTCAAGTGCAGGCCTGTTTGGCTGCATTTTTTTCAGTGGCGAACGGGTCGGGGGCGAATAAACTTATAGTAGGGTTAATTAGCACCTGTTGATATTGAGTGTATCAACCGTGCTGATGTGAAGTGGTTCAACCAACAGGGAGGGCGCAGTCATGAGCAACTTAACACGTTTCAACCGCATGTTCGGTGACACTTTCTTCGATGACTTTTTTCGCCCGCTGACCCAGTCTGCGACCGAAAAACTGCCGGCCATCGATGTGCTGGAATCCGATGAGTCTTACATCATCAAGACAGACCTGCCGGGGGTTAGAAAAGAGGATATCGAGGTCAAGCTGGAGAACGGAGTCCTTTCCATCCGTGCTGAAACCCACAAGGAGGACGAGGAGAAGCAGGCGGGCAAACTGATTCGCCAGGAACGCCATTACGGCAGCTTCTTACGCCAGATGTCGGTGGGTCCGGATGTCGACCCGGACGCCGTCAAGGCTCAATTCAGCGACGGCCTGTTGACCCTGACCCTGCCCAAGCAGCCTGAGCAGCCGGCCCGGGGCGTGAACATCGACGTACGCTGACCCTCTCGCTCCCGGCTCTGCCGGGAGCCTCTCTGCTTTTGTCCCGACTCATCGCTTTTGCTTTCAAGTTGGTTGAAAGTTGAGTCCAATTTGATGGTTTTTGACGGACTTTCAAGTGATCTGTGTTGACTAAATGGGCTATAATCCGCGCTTTATTTTCTTCGCGCTGGCCAAGCACAGGTTTTATAAGGGGTAGCCCATGTTGAACACAGAGTTGTCGATTGCCGAGTTCGATCCTGAAATTTCTGCCGCCATTGAGGCGGAGCAGAAACGCCAGGAAGAGCATATTGAACTGATCGCGTCGGAAAACTACGCCAGCCCGCGCTCCATGGCGGCTCAGGGTTCCTGCCTGACCAACAAGTACGCCGAGGGTTATCCCAACAAGCGCTATTACGGCGGCTGCGAGCACGTCGACGTGGTGGAGCAGCTGGCCATCGACCGCGCCAAGGCGCTGTTTGGCGCCGACTACGCCAACGTCCAACCTCACTCCGGTTCCCAGGCCAACGCGGCGGTCTACATGGCCCTGTGCAAGCCGGGCGATACCGTCCTCGGCATGAGCCTGGCCCACGGTGGCCACCTCACCCATGGCGCTTCCGTAAGCTTCTCCGGGCGTATTTACAACGCGGTTCAATACGGCCTCAACCCCGACACCGGGGAGATTGACTATGCTGAGGTCGAGCGCCTGGCGGTCGAACACAAGCCCAAGGTGATCGTGGCGGGCTTCTCCGCCTATTCGCGCATCGTCGACTGGCAGCGCTTCCGCGATATCGCTGACAAGGTGGGCGCCTACCTGTTCGTGGACATGGCCCACATCGCCGGTCTCGTCGCCGCGGGCGTTTACCCCTCGCCCGTTGGGATTGCCGACGTGGTCACCACCACCACCCACAAGACCCTGGGCGGCCCCCGCGGCGGCCTGATCCTGGCCCGGGCCAACGAGGAGCTGGAGAAGAAGCTCAACTTCGCTGTCTTCCCCGAAAGCCAGGGCGGTCCCCTGATGCACGTGATCGCCGCCAAGGCGATCTGCTTCAAGGAGGCGATGACCGAAGACTACAAAACCTACCAGAAGCAGGTGGTGGCTAACGCTCAGGCCATGGTCAAGGTGTTCATGGAGCGTGGCATTGATATCGTCTCCAACGGCACCGACGATCATCTGTTCCTGGTCGACCTGATCAAGAAGGACATTACCGGTAAGGACGCGGACGCCGCGCTGGGACGGGCCAACATCACCGTCAACAAGAACGCGGTGCCGAACGACCCCCGCAGCCCCTTTGTTACCAGCGGTCTGCGCATCGGTACCCCGGCCATCACCCGGCGTGGCTTCGGCGAGGCCGAGGCGGTGCAGCTGGCCGGCTGGATCTGCGACATTCTCGACGATATCGAGAACGAGGAGACCATCAACCGGGTCAAGCAGCAGGTGCTGGAGTTGTGCGCCCGCTTCCCCGTCTACAAGTAACGGCTGAGACGCCGCACCATCAAGCCCCGGCTTCGTGCCGGGGCTTTGTCGTTTCTGTCGCAGCACGCGGCTGACGCAGGGTTCATCTTATGTACTGCCCTTTCTGCAAAGCTCAGGAAACCAAGGTGATCGACTCGCGCCTGGTGGCCGAAGGCGCCCAGGTGCGCCGTCGTCGTGAGTGCCTTTCCTGCAACGAGCGCTTTACCACCTTTGAAACCGCGGAGCTGGTTATGCCCCGGGTGGTGAAGCAGGACGGTACCCGCCAGCCCTTTGACGAGCAGAAGCTGCGGGCGGGGATTCAGCGTTCGTTGGAAAAGCGCCCCGTGAGCATCGAGCGCATCGAGGCCTCCATCGACCGCATCAAGCACCGCTTGCGGGCCACCGGCGAGCGGGAGCTGAAGTCGATGACCCTGGGCGAGGCGGTGATGGACGAGCTACGCGAGCTGGACGAAGTCGCCTACGTGCGCTTCGCCTCTGTCTACCGCAGCTTCCAGGATCTCAATGAGTTCAAGGCGGAGATCGACCGGCTCTCTACCCAGGCGCAGAAGGAACCCTGAGCATGTTCAGCGCCGACGACCACCGCCACATGGCGCGGGCCCTGCAATTGGCCCGGCGCGGTCTTTACACCACCGAGCCCAACCCCCGGGTGGGCTGCGTGCTGGTGCGCGACGGTGTGGTGGTCGGTGAAGGCTTTCACGTACGCGCAGGCGAAGGCCATGCCGAGGTGAACGCATTGGCGGTGGCCGGTGATCGCGCCCGCGGGGCCACCGCTTACGTCACTCTGGAGCCCTGCAGCCACCAGGGCCGCACCGGCCCCTGCGCCGAGGCGCTGGTCAAGGCCGGGGTGGCGCGGGTGGTTTCCGCCATGGAAGACCCCAACCCCCGGGTCGCCGGGCGCGGCCACCGGATTCTCGAGGCGGCCGGTATCGACACCGCCTGCGGGCTGCTGACGAGCGAGGCGCGGGCGCTTAACCCCGGGTTTATCGCCCGCATGACCCGCGGGCGTCCGTTTGTGCGTATCAAGCAGGCGATGAGCCTGGATGGGCGCACCGCCATGGCCTCCGGCGAGTCCCAGTGGATTACAGGCCCCTGCGCACGTAGCGCGGTGCAAAGGCTGCGGGCGCGCAGCTCGGCGGTCCTGACCGGGGTGGGCACGGTTATTCACGATGATCCCGCCCTGACTCTGCGCGCCGAGCAGCTGGGGTTGCCCGCTGCTGAAGCCGAGGCGGCACTGCGCCGCCAGCCGCTGCGGGTTATTCTCGACACGGGGCTGCGTACCCCCCCAGAGTCGGCCATTCTCAAGCAGCCCGGGGAGACGCTGATCGTGCACCGTTGCGATGAGCCGGCCCGGGCGGAGCGCCTGACCGCGGCCGGCGCCTCCCTGCTGGCCATGGATCCTCACGACCCGGCGTCGCTGTTGCAGTGGCTTGCTGCCGAGCGCGAGTGCAACGAGCTGTTGGTGGAGGCCGGCGCGGTGCTCGCCGGCAGCCTGATGCGGGCCGGTCTGGTGGACGAGCTGGTGGTCTTTGTGGCGCCCAAGCTGCTGGGCTCAGAGGCGCGCCCGCTGCTGCAGCTGCCCGGAATGGCGCGCATGGACCAGCAAATTCCCCTTACGCTGAGCGACCTGCGTCGGCTCGGCGAGGACCTGTGCCTGACTTACCGCGTGGAAGGAGCGAGCTGAATGTTCACCGGCATCATTGAAGCGATCGGCGAAGTGGCCGAGGCCCGGGACCAGGGGCAGGACCTGCGCCTGCGCATCCGTACCGGAGACCTGGACCTGAGCGATGTCCGCCTCGGCGACAGCATTGCTACCAACGGCGTCTGCCTCACCGTGGTGGAGCTGCCAGGCGACGGGTTCTGGGCCGATGTCTCGGGCGAGACCCTGGCGCATACCGAATTCCACCTGCTGCGCCCGGGCGCGCGGGTCAACCTTGAGAAGGCCCTGACCCCCAGCAGTCGCCTGGGCGGCCACTTGGTCAGCGGTCATGTGGACGGTATCGGCGAAGTGGTGGACATTCGTGAGGAGGGACGCTCGATCCGTTACCGCATCCAGGCCCCCGAGGCGCTGGGACGCTACATCGCCCCCAAGGGCTCGATCTGCGTCGACGGCGTCAGTCTCACCGTCAACGGGGTGGAGGGGGCTTGTTTTGAGCTCAATATCGTCCCCCACACCCTAGAACAAACCCTTATTAAGTATTACAGTGTCGGCCGGCGGGTGAACCTCGAAGTCGACCTGATCGCCCGCTATCTCGAACGTCTGCTCCAGGGAGGAGCGGCGGGCGGCGACTCCGAGGATTCCCCACACCGGCCAAGCGGCGGCCTGAACCTGGCGTTCCTGGCTCAGCACGGCTTTGCCGGTCGCAACTAACGAGGACACACAGACACCATGGGCCTCAACTCCACTGCAGAACTGATCGAAGATATCCGACAGGGCAAGATGGTCATCCTGATGGATGACGAAGACCGCGAAAACGAAGGCGACCTGATTATCGCCGCGGAAAAGGTCCGCCCGGAAGATATCAACTTCATGGCCACTCACGCCCGTGGCCTGATCTGCCTGACCCTGACCCGCGAGCACTGCCAGCGCCTCAACCTGCCGCTGATGGTGAGCGACAACGGCGCCCAGCATTCCACCAACTTTACCGTCTCCATCGAGGCCGCCGAGGGGGTGACCACCGGCATCTCGGCCGCCGACCGGGCCCACACCGTGCAGACCGCGGTGGCGCCCCATGCCAAGGCGGATGATATCGTCCAGCCCGGCCATATCTTTCCGCTGATGGCCCAGCCCGGCGGGGTGCTCAGCCGCGCCGGCCACACCGAGGCCGGTTGCGACCTGGCGCGGATGGCCGGCTGTATTCCGGCGGCGGCGATCGTTGAAATCATGAACGAAGACGGCACCATGGCGCGGCGTCCCGACCTCGAGGAGTTCGCCAAGAAGCACGACCTGAAGATGGGCACCATCGCCGATCTGATCCATTACCGCACCCTCAACGAGCACACCGTGGAGCGCAGCCAGGAGCATGTGCTGGCCACCGAACACGGGGAGTTCCGCGCGATCAGCTACCGCGACACCATCCAGGGCGCGAGCCACGTGGCCATGGTAATGGGCGAGATCAAGGCCGATGAACCCACCCTGGTGCGGGTGCACATGGCCGACGCCCTGCGGGATGTAATCGGTGCCGCCCACCAGGGAGAACCCAAGTGGAGTCTGCGCCAGTCCCTGCAGCGGGTGGCCGAAGAGGGTCGCGGGGTGGTGGTGCTGCTCGGGGACACCACCCCGGAAGACCTGGGCCACAGTCTTGAGGCCTGGGCTCACCAGCGCCCGGTGCGCCCCGTGAATACCGATGGCGCCGGCGCCTACCTGACCGTGGGCACCGGCTCCCAGATTCTCCGTGACCTCGGTGTGGGCAAGATGCGCGTACTGAGCTCTCCGATCAAGTTCAACGCCCTCTCGGGGTTTGATCTCGAAATCGTCGAGTACATCCCCTGCCAGGCCTGAGACCCATAACAGGAAAAGCCAACATGAGTATTCAAGCAATCGAAGGAACCTTCACCGACAGCGACGGGCGCTATGCCATTGTGGTGGGCCGCTTTAACGCCTTCGTGGTGGAGAGCCTGGTGGACGGGGCGGTGGACGCCCTCAAGCGCCACGGTGTGGCCGAAGCCAACATTCGCATTATCCGCGTGCCGGGCGCCTTTGAGATTCCCCTGGCGGTGAAGAAAGTCGCCGAGCAGAAGCGCGACGATGCCATCATCGCCCTGGGCGCGGTGATTCGCGGTGGCACCCCCCACTTCGAATACGTCAGCGCGGAGAGTGCCAAGGGTGTGGGCCAGGTCTCCCTGGACTTCGGTATCCCCGTGGCCAACGGGATTCTGACCGTCAACAGCATCGAGCAGGCCATTGAGCGCGCCGGTACCAAGGCCGGGAACAAGGGCGCCGAGGCGGCCCTCTCCGCCCTGGAGATGGTCAGCCTGCTCAAGCAACTTGAGGGCTGACCGGTGAACCAGCCAAAAAAGCCCAAGAAGGCTTCACGTACCCAGATGCGCCGTGAAGCGCGCAGCTTCGCCCTGCAGGCGCTCTACCAGTGGCAGCTCTCGGGCAACACCCTTAACGAGATCGAGGCACAGTTCCGCACCGAGCAGCCCATGGAACAGGCTGACCTTGGCCTGTTCGCCGAGCTGCTGCACGGCATTCCGGCCAAGGTCGGGGAGCTGGATGCGTTGCTGAGCCCTTGCCTGGACCGGTCTCTGGACGACCTGGATCCAATCGAGCGCAACGTGCTGCGCATGGGCGCATACGAACTCGCCCACCGGTTGGAAGTGCCGTACCGGGTGGTGATCAACGAGTACGTCAACCTGGCCAAGACCTTCGGTGCCACTGACAGCCACAAGTACGTCAACGGCGTGCTCGACAAGCTGGCCAAGGGACAGCGCCGGGCAGAGATCGAAGGCCGCTAGGTCTGCTGATGGCGCTCTCGGAGTTCGAGCTGATCGAGCGCTACTTTGCGTCCAGTGCAGACGCTCATGGGCGCGGCGTGGCGCTCGGCATCGGTGATGACTGCGCCCTGCTGGAAGTACCGGCGGGGCAGCAGCTGGCGGTCTCGATCGACACTCTGGTGAGCGGGGTTCACTTTCCCGCCGATGCGCCTCCGGCGCGTATTGCCCGTCGTGCCCTGGCCGCGTGCCTCAGTGACCTGGCCGCGATGGGGGCCGAGCCCGCCTGGCTGACCCTCGCCCTGACCCTGCCCGCGGCCGACCCCGCCTGGCTTGAGCCTTTCGGCAAAGCGCTGGCCGAAGGGGCCGCCGATTACGGTGTGGCGCTGGTGGGGGGTGACACCACCCGTGGCCCCCTGACCCTGAGCCTGCAGGTACACGGCTGGGTCCCCCGGGGAGAGGCGCTGCGCCGCGACGGTGGCCGTCCGGGGGATGCTGTTTTTGTTACCGGCACCCTGGGGGACGCCATGGCGGGGCTCGACCAGCTGCTTCATGTCGCGGAACCGGCCCCGGCCCTGGTCGAGCGCTTCTACCGTCCCCAGGCCCGGATCGCCACCGGGCTGGCCCTGCGACCCTACGCCAGTGCCGCGATTGACATCTCCGACGGGCTGGTCGCCGATCTTGGGCACTTGATGGACCGCAGCGGCTGTGGGGCGCGCATCGATTTCGAGTGCCTGCCGCTATCCGAGGCGTTACGCAGCAACTACGCTAAACAGCAGGCCCTGAGCTGGGCCGGGAGCGGCGGAGAGGACTTCGAGCTCTGCTTCACCGTGCCCCCGGAGCGGCTGGCGGCCTTTGAGGCGGCACTGGCTGAACATACGGTGCCGGTCACCCGCATCGGCACCCTGGAGTCGCAGCCCGGGCTGCGGATGACAGGCGCCGATGCCGACGTTGCCTCGCGCGGCGGCTACCGCCACTTCTGACGGGAGAAGGTTTTGCTTCTGATCCAGCCCAACTGGCGCAACCCCTGGCACCTGCTGGCCTTCGGCTTCGGCAGCGGTGCGGCGCGCCGGGCGCCGGGCACCTGCGGCACCCTGGCGGCCGTGATTCCCTACTATTTTCTGCAGCAGCTCTCGCTTTGGCCCTACCTGGCGGTGATCGCGGTGGCCTTTGTCGCCGGCATCTACATCTGTGGCCGAACTTCCCGCGATCTGGGGGTGCATGACCACGGCGGCATCGTCTGGGATGAGTTTGTCGGCCTCTGGCTCACCCTGGTGCTGGTGCCGCCCGGCTGGGGCTGGCTGGTTGCAGGGGTCGTGCTGTTTCGCATCTTCGACATCATCAAACCCTGGCCCATCCGCTGGGCGGACCGGCGGGTTGAGGGCGGGCTGGGCATCATGCTCGATGATGTCTTGGCCGCTGCTTACGCCTGGCTCGTTCTGCAGCTATTTGCACTCTGGCTGGCCTGAGCGCTCCTGGCGCAGCCCCAGCACTTTCAGCCAGTGGCGCCCGTCCAGCAGGTTGGCCAGGGCGTAGGCCAGCTGGCTGAACGCGCAGGCCAGCAACAGCTGGCGCACGGCACCGCTCTCCTGGTGGGGGACGTAGCGCGACTCGGCCAGCAGGGGCCGGGCCAGGTGAAAGCTGGCCTGCCACTCCATCGGCAAGAGCACTAGGTGAATAACGGCCCCCGTCAACATGCTGACCAGGGCAACAAACAACAGCAGGCCGGCCGCGGGAGGCAGTACGATGGCCATCAGCGGTGCGACCAGAAAGGCCCCCGAGCCGAGCTTTTCACCGAATCTTGCCAGTGTCAGCAGCCCTTCCCTGAAACGGGCCATGTCGCCGTTGTGCTGGTGCTGTACCGCGTGGCCGACTTCGTAGGCGGCCCGCACCACGGCGGTGAGGCTGCGGCTGTTCATGGTGTATGCGGAGAGGTTCAGGCTGCTGGTTTCCAGGTCGTAATGGCTGCGGTTTTCGGCCTGTTTCAGACTCACCCGGTTAAGGGGCAGGCAGCGGGTCAGCAACCGTGCCAGATCGCCACCGGTGCCGGGGAGATCCTGGCGTTTGCAGCTGTGTTTATAGAAGACGTAACGGGCCCAGATTTTGGGGCTCGCCAGGGTCAGAATCACCGTCAGGCCGAAGAGGAAGGCATCCATGGTGAGTATCCTGTAGTTGGGTGTCGCTCGGGTCCTTTTCTGTCTGCCGGATTGGAAGCCGACAATAGTGTCTGTATAGCAGACGAATTAGACTTTCGTCGTACAAGCGGGCGATCAAAGACACGCCCGCAGGGCTTTACCAGTCGCCAATACTTGAGGCGGTTGGTAGAATATCGGCGCGTCAGAATTTAGGAAATAAGCCAGTGTCAGTACGTTACGTCGCCTCATCCCAGCTGCCCACCCCGTGGGGTACTTTTACCATGCATGGCTTTGAGGACAGCGCCAGCGGCAAGGAGCACGTGGTACTGACCCTGGGAGCCGTCGACAGCGGGGAGCCGGTGCTGGCCCGCATCCACTCCGAGTGCCTGACCGGCGATGCGTTGTTCAGCATGCGTTGTGACTGCGGCTTTCAGTTGCAGGAAGCGCTGAAACGCATCTCCGAGGAAGGGCGCGGCGCTCTGCTTTACCTGCGCCAGGAAGGGCGTGGTATCGGTCTGATCAATAAAATCCGCGCCTATCACCTGCAGGACGGCGGCGCCGACACCGTCGAGGCCAACGAGCGGCTGGGCTTTGCCGCGGACCTGCGCGATTACAGTATCTGCAACACGATGCTGGAGCACCTGGGGATCGCCGAAGTGCGGCTGATGACCAATAACCCCCGCAAACTGGACGCGCTGCAGAAAAGCGGCGTCAAGGTGGCGGCCCGCGAGCCCCTGCAAGTGGGAAAAAACTCCCACAACGAAAGCTATCTGGCGACCAAGGCCGGCAAGCTCGGCCACATGATGACCGAGCACCACTTCAAGGACTAAGCGGCGGCGGTTTAGGGCTTGAACGCCCTCAACGCCTCCAGGCGCGGTTGCAGTTGCGCCTGGATTCCCTTTGCATCCAACCCCTGTTCGGCCAGCAGTGCCGGCACTTTTCCGTGGCTGATAAAGCGGTCCGGCAGTCCCAGGTTGAGGCAAGGGGTGCTGAGCTGCGCAGACTGCAGATACTGTGCCACCCCGGCGCCGGCCCCTCCTCTGATAGACCCTTCTTCCAGGGTAACCAGCAAGTCGTGCGTGGCCGCCAGCTCCTGCAGCAGGGCCTCGTCCAGGGGTTTGACGAAACGCATGTCCACCAGGGTCAGGTCCAGGGCGTCGGCTACCTGGCGGGCTTCCCCTAACAGGCTGCCGAAATTCAGCAACGCCGCTTGGCGGCCTTCTCTGAGCAGCCGCGCGCGGCCGATGGCCACCGGGTCGAGGTCGTTATCGACCTCTGCGCCCGGCCCCTTGCCGCGCGGGTAGCGCACGCAGGCTGGTCCCGAGTAGCGGTAGCCGGTGCTCAGCAGGCGCCGGGTCTCGGCTTCGTCGGCGGGGGTCATGATGAGCAGCTCGGGAATGCAGCTCAGAAAGCTGAGGTCGAAGGCGCCGTGGTGGGTCGGGCCGTCCTCGCCCACCAGACCCGCCCGGTCGATGGCGAACAGCACGTCCAGCTTCTGCAGGGCGACGTCGTGAATCAGCTGATCGTAGCCGCGCTGCAGGAAGGTCGAGTAGATCGCGACCACCGGCTTGCAGCCGCGACAGGCCAGCCCGGCGGCCAGGGTAATCGCGTGTTGCTCGGCGATGGCAACATCGAAGTAGCGGGGTCTGAATCGAGCGGCGAACTCCACCATGCCGGAACCTTCGCACATGGCCGGGGTGATACCCACCAGGCGTGAATCGGCTGCGGCCTGATCGCAGAGCCAGTTGCCAAAGATTTTGGAGTAGGCGATGCCCGCGGGCTCCGTGCGCGCTTTCTCATCCGGGGCCGGGAGCTTGGTGATGGCGTGATAGCCCACGGGGTCTTGCTCGGCGGGGGCGAACCCCTTGCCCTTGGTGGTGATCAGGTGCAGGAACTGGGGGCCGGGAGCCTGCCGTAGCCGCTGCAGCGTGGGGAGCAGCCGTTGCAGGTCATGGCCGTCGAGGGCCCCTGTGTAGTGAAACTCCAAGGCTTCGAACAGGGCCGCGGTGGTGCTGGCTTCTGTCCGGCCGCGTAGGTTCTTCGCAAGATAGGCGGCCAGCCCCCCCTCGTTGGGGGAGATGGACATGTCGTTGTCGTTAAGGATCACCAGCAGGTCGGCGCCGGTGTGGGCAGCGTGGTTGAGGGCCTCGAAGGCCATGCCGCCGGTCATGGCACCGTCACCGATAATGGCGGCAGTTCGGTTGGGCTCGCCTTTGAGCTTGTGGGCCAGGGCCATGCCCAGGGCAGCGCTGATGGAGGTGCTCGAATGGCCGGTGCCGAAGGCGTCGTAGGGACTCTCGTCTATTTTCGGAAAGGGGGCAAGGCCCCCTGCCTGGCGAATCGTGGCCATTTGTTCGCGGCGCCCGGTCAGCACCTTGTGGGGATAGCACTGGTGTCCCACGTCCCAGATCAGGTTGTCACGGGGGGTGTCATAGACGAAATGCAGGGCCAGGGTGAGCTCCACCATGCCCAGCCCCGCGCCGAAGTGGCCGCCGGTCTGCCCCACGCTGTAAAGGAGAAACGCCCGCAGCTGGCGGGCCAGTTCCGGCAGCAGGGCGGGGTCGAGGTCACGCAGCTCCTCGGGGCTGTTGATACTATCCAGCAGCGGGGTCTGCGGACGGGCGGCGGGAATTTCGCTGAACATGCTCTCTACGACCGCGCCATCAGTGGTCGCGTTCGATAATGTAGGCGGCAATGGCGCGCAGCAGGCCCGCGCGGTCGTTGAAGGGCGCTAGGGCCTCGATGGCCGTTGCCTGCAGTTTGCGAGCCTTGGCTTTCGCCTCCTCAAGGCCCAGCAGGGCGGGGTAGGTGGGCTTGTCCCGGGCGATGTCCGCCCCCTGGCGCTTGCCCAGGGTCTGGGTGTCGCTCTCGATGTCGAGAATGTCGTCCTGCACCTGGAAGGCGAGGCCGATGGCTTCGGCATAGCGCTCCAGTGCCTTCAGCGCGGCGGTGTCGGCGCCGGCGCTCAGGGCCCCCAGGGTGACGCTGGCGCGAATCAGGGCGCCGGTCTTGAGGGCGTGCATGGTTTCCAGCGCCTCCAGCGTCATTGGCCCGCCGGCGGCCTGGGTGTCCACTACCTGACCGGCGACCATGCCCTTGTCGCCGCTGGCCCGGGCCAGGGTGCGTACCATCGCCAGTTGTGTGGTGCTCGGGAGTTCGTCCCGGGGATCGCTCAGCGCTTCAAAGGCCAGCGCCTGCAGCGCGTCGCCGGCCAGCACCGCGGTGGCTTCGTCAAAGGCGATATGGCAGGTGGGCTGGCCCCGGCGCAGGTCGTCATCGTCCATGGCGGGCAGGTCGTCATGGACCAGTGAATAGGCGTGGATGCACTCCACTGCACAGGCGGCGGCATCGGCGGCCTCGCTGTTGCCGCCCAGGGCTTGGTTGGTGGCGTAGACCAGAATCGGTCGCAGCCGCTTACCGCCGTTGAAGAGGCTGTAGCGCAGCGCGGCCTGCAGCCGGGGCGCCGCTTCGCTGCGGGCCACCAGGGCCTCCAGATGAGCATCAACCCGCTGTCGCCAGGGGGCCACCTGCAGGCTCAGACTCACGACACGTCATCCCCGTCCAGGGGACGGGTTTTGAGCTCGCCACTCTCTTCGATCAGGACCTGCACCCGCTGCTCGGCCTGCTCCAGCCGTTGCTGGCATTCGCGGGTCAGGCGTATCCCCTCTTCGAAGGCGGCGAGGGACTCTTCGAGACTCAGCTCACCCTGCTCCATGCGATTAACCAGGGCTTCAAGTTCGCCGAGACTCTGCTCGAAATCGAGACTCTTCTTTTTGCGGGGCATGTGGAAATGTCGGTGGTGAATCGGACCGCTAACACTACCTGAGCCCCCCGGGGGGGTCAATTGGGCTACCGGAGACGACCAGGATCAATAAAGCGGAGGGTGGCAGCGCAACCGCGACGGGTTTTTTGTTATGATCCCAGTCGTTTAGCTAAATCCCGCCCGGGCCGTCACGCTCCGGGCTCTGCCGGGTGAACGGAGGATTGGGGTGGATATCGCAACGCTGGTGGGACTGATCGGGTCCTTTGGAGTCATCATATCGGCGATCATTCTGGGCGGTAATGCCGGGGTGTTCGTCAACCCGCCTTCTATGTTGATCGTGCTGGGCGGTACGCTGCTGGTGGTGCTGATGAAGTTCACCATGGCGCAGTTTATCGCCGCGACCAAAACCGCTGCCAAGGCCTTCATGTTCCGTTCCAACTCGGCGGATGACCTGATCGCCGAGACCGTGCAGTTGGCCGACGCCGCCCGTAAGGGGGGGCTGCTCTCGCTGGAAGAGAAAGAGGTGAGCAACGACTTCATGCAGCGCGGCATCCAGCTGTTGGTGGACGGGCATGACCCCGAGGTGGTCAAGGTGCTGCTGGCCAAGGACAAAAACCAGGCCGAGGTGCGTCATGAAAAAGGCGCCAAGGTGTTTACCGCCATGGGGGATGTGGCGCCGGCCATGGGGATGATCGGCACCCTGGTCGGCCTGGTGCAGATGCTCTCCAACATGGATGACCCCAAGGCGATTGGTCCGGCCATGGCCGTGGCCCTGCTGACTACCCTTTACGGGGCGATGATCGCCAACATGTTCGCCAACCCCATTGCTGACAAGCTGACCATGCGCCGGGAAGAAGAGGTCAACAACAAGGCCCTGATCATCGACGGGTTGCTGGCGATCCAGGCGGGTCAGAACCCGCGGGTGATCGAGTCGATGCTGAAGAATTACCTGCCCGAGAGCCAGCGTCGCTCCGGTGAGCCGGACTAGGCCGCGGACTCGTTAATGAGCGACGAAGAGAAGAAGTGCAAGTGTCCGCGCGCGGGTGCGCCCCCGTGGATGGCCACCTTTGCCGACTTGATGTCGCTGCTGATGTGCTTTTTCGTACTGCTGCTCTCCTTTTCCGAGATGGACGTGCTCAAGTTCAAGCAGCTGGCCGGCTCCATGCGCGAGGCATTCGGGGTCCAGCAGCAGATCAAGGTCAAGGACATTCCCAAGGGCACCAGCATTATCGCCCAGGAGTTCAGTCCCGGGCGGCCCGAGCCCACGCCGCTGAACGAGGTGCGCCAGTTCTCCACCGAGACCAGCAAGCAGAACCTGGATGTGCGCAGCCAGCAGGGCAAGGCTGAATTCATGGACGCCGAAGCCGGCGCGCTGCAGGAGATGGTCAAGAAGATGCAGGCGGAGCAGGCGGCGGCCGAAGCCGAGGCCCGGGAGGACGCTCTGCAGTTGGCCATGGCACTGCAGAACGAGATCGGCCTGGGCGCCCTGGATGTGGAGACCCGTGAGTCGAAAGTGATCATCCGCCTGCGGGAGAAAGGCTCCTTCCAGTCCGGGGCGGCTGAACTCAACTTCGAGTTTATCCCCATCATCGAGAAAATCCGCGACCTGCTGCTCAATATACAGGGACGGATCTCCGTGGAGGGGCATACCGACAACATTCCCATCTCCACTAACCAGTTCCAGTCCAACTGGGGGTTGTCGTCGGCCCGCGCGCTCTCCGTGGCGCAGGAGCTGTTCGCTGACCAACGTATCAACCAGGACCGCTACCAGGTGATCGGCTATGCCGATACCAAACCCCTGGCACCCAACAACACGGCGCAGAACCGGGCGCTTAACCGGCGGGTGGAGATCGTGATCCAGAAAGGCCAGGACCAGCAGACCCTGAAGCGGCTGCCGGCGGTACCCGAGGGCGCCGAAACGGAGATCGAAGGGGTGGAACTTGCGCCCTCGGAGATCTTCTAACGCCTGAGCACAGCCTGTGTGGGCTGTTGCCCGGCGGCCTTTCAGGGCCGCTGGCGGCACTGCCGCGAAGGCTGTACCATTGCCGCCATTCACTGCTTTAAGCGGATTTCACGATGACGACCCGGCTGGAACTGACCCATGGCGGCCGTATTATGCAGGTGACCCAGGACGGGACCCTGTCTCAGGAGGCCATCAAGGCGGCCCGAAATAAGTCCACCCGGCAGGGACAGGCGTTCGAATGCGCCCTGGTGGATTGTCGCCGGGCGGATCTCAGCGAACTGAGCCTGATCGACATGGATACCCTGGCTCTGGAGTTTGCCCGGGACGTGCCGCACTGTTCGCGGATCGCCTTGGTGCGGGCGCCGGGGCGTGATGAGCGCGCTTACGCCCACATTGCCAATGTCTATACCCTGACGGGGATCGAAACCCGGCTGTTCGATGAGTTTGAGCAGGCCCGGGAATGGCTGGTGAAGGGCTGCCTTCCCCTGCCCGGGGCGGGGGAAGCCCCTGGCGACTCTCCCGGCTGATCCCCGGGTGCCGGGCGCTCAGGCTGCACATCGCCCGGCTCCATGCCATCGACTACACTAGGGGACCAGGAGCGGGAGAGGAGGTTGTCGGCGCCAGCGCCCGCTGTCGGACACCTTGTTAACGCTGGCCGTTGCGCCTCAGGAGTGCCAGGATGGCTATCCGCACCAAACGCTGTATGGATTTCAGCGCCTTCTCCGATGAATTAATCCAGCTGCGGGAATCGGGCTTTCGTTCCGCCGATCACCGCAATCCCTGTGAGCTTAATCCCGGCGAGTTCTGCATTCGGGCGGATGTGCCCCCGCAGCGCTTCAACGCCTGCAGCGGGATTCTGATCTGCTCCCTGGCGCCCTCGCAGGTGCCGTTTCAAGTCCCGCGCCAGGTGCCGTCACGGGCGCAGGGCGACAGCCCGGCGTTGCCCGCGGCCCTGATCGTTTCTACCTTCCGGGGCGCTGGTTGAGAGGGCGGGGCTGACCCGGGATCAGCTTGTCCGGGCGTGCAGCCCGGACTCGTGTTTTTCCAGGCCGCGCAGCAGGACCATCAGCACGCTGCCCACCAGCATCGCCGCGCTGGCCAGCACCAGCCCCTGGCGGTAATCGGCATCGCTGGTCACCATCAGGGCGATCAGGCCCGGGGCCAGGATCTGTGCAACCCCATAGGAAAGGGTCATCTTGCCCATCATCTTGGCGGGGTGGCGGGGGTAGTAGCGACCGGCCATGGTCAATACCAGACTGACGGCGCCGGCAAAGGTGCCGCCGAAGAGGAGGGCGCCGAGCAGGGCGGCCTCCAGGCTGGTGCTGAGCAGGGGCAGGGAGATTCCCAGGATCTGCAGCAGGTAATTGAGGATCAGGGCATTGAGCACCCCCAGGCGGCGCGCTAGGCGATCCCAGAGAATGCTGGCGGGTATGGCGGCCAGCCCGATCAGCAGGAATACCCGGTTACCCAGCCCGGTGAGGTCTGGCTGAGCGTCCACGATGGCCACGATAAAGGTGGCGCTGACCACGTAGCCGGTGCCGGCGCAGAAATAGGCGGCCAGGAACAGGCGCAGAAACAGGGGGGATGGGGGGCTGTCGGTCAGCGCCTCGCCGCTGACGGTCACCGAGGTGGCGCCGGGGCGGGGCAGCCAGCCCCAGGCGGGAATGGCGAGCAGCGTCGCTGCCGCGCTAAACCAGAGCCACTGCTGGCGCCAGTCGAACGCGTCGCCAAGCAGTTCCACCAGCAGGGCACCGCCGGCAATGCCGAGGCCGACGCCGGTGAAATGGATCCCCAGTTCTCCTCTGAAATGGTTTCTAATCAGCCAGTTAAGAACCAGTCCTGAGCACAGCAACATGCCCGCGGCGCTGCTCAGGCCGGCGATATAGCGTAGCAGCGCCCAGAGCCGCCAGTCGGTGGTGAGGGCCATACCCGCGGTGGAGAGCACTGCCACCAGGATCCCGAGGCGGTAGAGGCTGTCCTTGAGCGGCATGTTGCTGATCCGGGAGGCGATCAATGCGCCGCTGAGATAACCCAGGTAGTTGATGCTGGCCAGCCAGCTGCCCTGAGCGGCGCTGAGCCCGGACTGCTCCAGCATCAGCGGCAGCAGGGGGGTGTAGGCAAAGCGGGCGATCCCCAGCATCAGGATCAGGCCGCTGATCCCTGCCAGCAGGACCTTGACCTGTTCGGTGCGTGTAGCCATGGGTATTTCTCCAGCGTCCGGGCACTTCGGGTGCCCTGTTTTTTTTTATTGTTCGGGTGAATACGGTGAGGGTTCGGCCTGGGCGGCTATTCAGCCGGCACAAGGTAGCGTTGCAGAAAGTCCCGGGCCTCGGCAGAGAGGGGCTGAGATTTTCGGCTGCGCTCATTCATCTGCACGATGGCGGTCTCCGCCCTCGCCACGCAAGCCCCTTCCTGAATAAAGCTGCTGGTAGAGGGTCAGGGAGCTGTTGCCGACCTTGGTGACGGCGGTGCCGATATCGACGCGCCCGGGCCAGCGGATTTCGGCGAGCAGCTGCAGGCTCAGGCCGGCGATCACAAAGGCCGCATTGTCCCCGTGCAGCGGATGGTTCGGGTCGTAGAGGAACTCCACCCGCCCGGTCTCCAGAAACGTCGAGAAGGCGGCATTGTTGACGTGTCCCTGGCGATCGGTGTCCGCGTAGCGCAGCTTGTCGAAGGTCTGAAAGGGAAAATCGGCCAACGCCAGGAGTGCTTGGCTTGTCTCGGGTTGCGTCATCGGTTTGCTCTCTGTTCAGGATCCGCGTGGCCGATGCGAGCGGCAGCGTCGGCCCCGGCCTTGAGCAGCCGTTCGGCCAGGGCGGGGGAGGCGACGGCGCGGGACAGCGCCAGGGTGCCGACCAACAACGCCATATACGCCAGGGCATCGTCACCGCGCTGGGGGGGCTGCGTCTCAAACGGGCCTTCGCAGAGCCCCGACAGGGATTTCAGCAGCTCCTCCTCGTAGGTACGTCGAAAAGCGCTGTCGCCCCGGGCCGCTTCCGAGCACAGGGCCGCCAGCGCGCAACTGTCCGCCCGGCTCTGGCGGTGGGCGCCGGTCAGGTAGCGCCGGGCGAGGCGGCCAAGGCGTTGAGTCCAGGACTCTCGCTGTGGCTTGCCAAGCCAGCGGGCCCGGTTCTGCTCCAGCGCGTGCACCAGGGCATTGCGGGTCAGCTCGTCCTTGTTGCTGAAGTGGGCGTAGAAGGCGCCGTGGGTCAGCCCGGCCTCGGACATGACGGCGGCGATGCCGGCACCGTCGATGCCCCCGGTGCGTAGATGCCGACCGGCGGCCTCAAGGATTCGTTCGCGCGACTGCTGCTTTTGGGTTGCTCGTGAGGACATGCGAAATCCATATGATGTGCATCATGCAAAAGAAGCTATCGCATGATGATCATCATGTCAAAGATAAGAGCCGCGGAGATCGCAAGGGCGGCGGTGGAAGTGTCGGCATCGCCTGTCACGGCTGCGTGAACTATTTTTCAACGAGGTGAGGCGAACGGAGTGCAGCCATGAGGCTTAACGCGGATTTTTCCGAACCCGTCCGGGTGACGCCCGAGGACTATCGCTGGGTGCCCTCGCCCGTGCCCGGGGTAGAGCGAATGATGTTGGACCGTATCGGGGAGGAGGTGGGCCGGGCGACCTCCCTGGTGCGCTATGCGCCCGACAGCGAGTTCCCCGGGCATACCCATGTTGGCGGTGAAGAGATACTGGTGCTCAAGGGCGCCTTCGCCGATGAGCATGGTCGTTACCCGGCCGGCACCTACCTGCGTAACCCGATCGGCACTTCCCACCGGCCCCGGGTGGGCAGCGAGGGGGCGGTTATTTTTGTCAAATTGCACCAGTTCCATCCGGCCGACCAGGCGCCCTGTGTGATCGACACGGCCGCCGCCGACTGGGGGCTGACCCCAAGCGACGGTATCCAGCAGCTGTTGCTGCATCGCTTCGAGGGTGAGCGGGTGTTGCTTGAGCGCTGGCCGGCGGAGCTCTTCATGCCGCTCGATGGCGATCACGGCGGGCGTGAGCTGCTGGTGCTGGCGGGCTGCCTGTATGACGCCCAACAGGCGTATCCCCCGGGGACCTGGTTGCGCCATCCTCCGGGCCTCCCTTGGTCGTTTTTTACCCGCCGTGAGGGGGTTCAGGTTTACCTCAAAACCGGGCACTTGCAGCAGTTGCTCTGAGGTCGGCTAAAGTCTCGAGGCGAATGCGGTCAAATCGGTAGTGCCTTATGATAGAAGCAGTTTTTTGTCAGTAAGGGCCGAGTTATGACTGCATTGAAGATTGCCGTGATCCCCGGTGACGGCATCGGAACCGAAGTGATTCCCGAGGGCATTCGCGCCCTGGAAGCGGCCGGGCGCCGCCATGGAGTGAGTTTTGAATGGACCGAATTCGACTGGTCCTGCGAGACTTATCACCGTACCGGGCGGATGATGCCCGAGGACGGGCTGGATCAACTGCGCAGCTTTGACGCCATTTACCTCGGAGCGGTGGGGTTCCCCGGGGTGCCGGACCATATCTCCCTGTGGGGATTGTTGTTGCCGATTCGTCGCGCCTTTGACCAGTACGTTAATCTGCGCCCGGTGCGCCTGTTTGAGGGGGTGCCCTGTCCCTTGGCCAACAAGCGGCCCGGGGATATTGATTTCTACGTGGTGCGTGAGAACGTGGAGGGGGAATACTCTTCTATCGGGGGGATCCAGTACGAGGGTACCGAACAGGAGGTGGTCTGCCAGCAGAGCCTGTTTACCCGTCGCGGAACCGACCGCATCCTCCGCTACGCCTTTGAGCTGGCCAACCGTCGCCCGGCCCGGCACCTGAGCTCGGCCACCAAGTCCAACGGCATCTACCACTCCATGCCTTACTGGGATGCCCGCGTGGCCGAAATGGCCAGGAGCTATCCCGAGGTCAGGGTGGACCAGTTCCACATCGATATTCTTACCGCCAACTTCGTGCGAATGCCGGAACACTTCGACGTGGTGGTGGGCTCGAATCTTTTCGGCGACATTCTCTCGGACCTGGGCCCGGCCTGTACCGGCACCATCGCTATTGCCCCTTCGGCCAACATCAATCCGGAGAAGCGTTTTCCGTCGATGTTTGAACCGGTGCACGGCTCGGCGCCGGATATCGCGGGGCAAGGTATCGCCAACCCGCTGGGGACGATCTGGGCCGGCGCCATGATGGTCCAGCACCTGGGCTATTCGCAGGTGCATGACACCCTGATGGCGGCGATGGAAAGCGTGCTTCGCGAGGGCAAGTGCCTGACCCCGGACATGGGTGGTTCCGCCGGCACCCGGGAGCTCGGGGATGCTGTGCTGAGCGCGATTAGCTAGTTCGCTTCAGCCCGCAACCAGCGCCGCACCGGCGAACAGAGAGCGCCGGCCGGGGCTGAGCGGGGCTGAAGACAATGCGGGGAGTGTTCTGGCTGGGTGGGCTTAGCGGGTAGCCGGCTTGCCGAGGACGATCTGGCGGGGGCCGGCCATTTTCTGCTGGCCGGTAACGCCGCGGGGAATTTCCTGGATCTGGCCTCCGGCCTTGAGGAAGGCGGCGGTCTGTTCGGCGATGGATTTGTGCGTTTCCACGGCGGCTGATTTTTTGGGCTTGGCGGCCATAAGTCATTCCATTTATTTGAGTTCCCGGTAATCCTAGCATGTTTGCGCTTACTTAGCCCATTCCGGGCATGGTGCCGGGGCCGGCGGGCGTCGAGTTTGGCGGCGCTACCCGGTGGTCGACGTCGCAGGCCACTAGCAGGCAGATGGCTCCTTTCAGTGGGACTTTCGGGTCTGTTGCAGGGGGACGACCCGAACCGGGGCGCCGGCGGTCAGCTCCAGCGCGTCGGTCTGCTCCGCCGTCAAGAGTACGCGCTCGGCTTCAAGGGCGACGGGGGCCAGAATGCAGCGAAAGCCCTCAAGGTGTGTGTTGCTGACCAGGCAGTGGACGGTTGGCGAGGCGCGCCGGAGTGCGGCGCTGGTCAGAAGCCGGCTGTGGCGGATGCTGCGTACGTCGGCCGTGCGGCAGACCAAGGTGGGGCCGCCATCAAAGATGTCCACGTAACCCTCGAAGTGAAACCCCTCGTCCTCCAGCATCCGCCGTGCCGGGCGGGTGTGGGCGTGGACTTCGCCGATGACGGCCTGGGCATCGGGGGGCAGCAGGTGGATGTAAATGGAGTGCTTGGGCATCAGTTCGGCGATAAACGCCTTGTTGCCGATGCCGGTAAGGAAATCCGCCTTGGAGAACTCCATGGTGAAGAAGTGGCGGCCCAGCCCCTCCCAGAAGGGGTTGCGGCCCCGTTCGTCGCTGACGCCGCGCATTTCCGCGATCACCCGCGGGGCGAAGCGGTGGAGGTGTTGCGCCATGAACAGAAAGCGGCACTTGGAGAGCAGGGTGCCGTTGCCGTCACGGCGGTAGCGGGGCAGCAGGTAGAGGGTGCACACTTCCGAGTGGCCGGTGTAATCGTTACACAAGTAGAGGGTCTGAAATTGGTTGTGAATGGCCAGCTCACGTGAGGCATGGACGATGGTCCCTATTCGGTAGTGGTACCAGGGATCGCGCATGCCCACCGCGGCCTCGATCCCGGTGGTGCCGATCACTTCGCCGTTGCGACTCTCTTCCATCATGAACAGGTAGCCATGATCCCCCGGGGTCGAGATGTCTGTGCCCATGGCCTGCAGAGATCTGCCTATTTTGGCCTCCAACAGATCGCGGGCGGCGGGCAGTGAGGTAAAGCCCGGGCCGCTCTCCTCGGCGATGCGCATCAACACCGGGAAATCCTCTTCACGAATGGGACGTACGCGGATCATTCGGGCTCTCCACAGACAAGTACCCTGGACGGAGTGTCCTAAGTCTAGTCGAGGGCTCTTTGACTAAGGGGTTACCGGGGGACGGGGTCTGAAAGCTGCAACTTGAGCTGGCGCCCCGGGTGCAGGTCCAGTGCGGCGGCCTGGCCGGCTCTCAGCTCCAGGGCATAAAGGGCTTTGCCTTCCGAGCGGTATAGCGCGCAGGGCGCCTCGGTACAAGGTGGGGCATGGCGATGGACGGACAGGACCTTCGCGGACCTGTCGAGAAACAGGATATCCAGGGAGAAGATCATGTTTTTCATCCAGATGGCCAGGTGCTGCGGCTTGGGGTAGGCCAGCAGCATGCCCCGGTTATCGGCCAGCGGGGGGCTGCACATAAGGCCGCGCTGGCGCTGGGCGGAGGTCGTGGCAACCGCGAGCTCAATGGGCACGGCGCCATCCAGCGCCAGGGTTCCGCGGCTGAATGGTGTGGCGAGGGGAGGGAGGGGGCAGGACGGTGCGCTGAGGGCGGCATCGGAGGCTGCCAGCAGCAGTGCCAGCAGCGGACTTCTCCAGCCGACCACAGCGAACCCCGGCGAGATTCTGGCTAGAGGGCGTCGGCGCCGGTTTCTCCGGTGCGGATCCGCACCACCTGTTCCAGGCTGGTGACGAAGATCTTGCCGTCGCCGATCTTGCCGGTATTGGCCGAGTTGCTGATCGCCTCAATGACCTGATCCAGCATGGCATCGTCGATGGCCGCTTCAATTTTGACCTTGGGCAGGAAGTCCACGACGTATTCCGCGCCCCGATACAGTTCGGTGTGGCCTTTCTGGCGGCCGAAGCCTTTGACCTCGGTGACGGTGATTCCCTGGATGCCGATTTCGGACAGGGCTTCGCGGACATCATCCAGCTTGAAAGGCTTGATCACGGCGCTGACCAGTTTCATGGTATCTCTCCTGTAGGACTGCACGTTGGACGGGTCGACGGGCGTGACGCGGCGTTGTCGACACGGAATTGAGGCTAGTATAACCCGACTGCCAGCCAAGGGTTAATGCGGCTTTGGGGCAGTCAGGCGAGCCGCCGTCGGGCCAGTCCTGCGCCTCACCGGCGACCCGTGCGCGGGTGCATAAAAAAAGGCGCCCGTTTGACGGGGCGCCTCAAGTTCACTGCTGGTGAGGATTTACAGTGTTTTGTTCAGGGCTCAGGAGCCCTTGGTGAACTCGGGGTAGGCTTCCATGCCACACTCGGTCAGGTCGACGCCTTCGTACTCCTCCTCTTCGCTGACGCGGATGCCCATGACAGCCTTGAGGACAGCCCAGACGATCAGGCTGAAGAAGAAGACCCAGACGAAGATGGTCAGGGCGCCGATGATCTGGCCGCTGAAGGTCACACCGTCATTGGTCAGGGGAACCAGCAGCAGACCCAGCAGACCGCAGGTACCGTGGACGGAGATGGCACCGACCGGATCGTCGATCTTCAGCTTGTCCAGGGTGATGATGGAGAACACGACCAGGACACCGCCGATGGCACCGAACAGGGTTGCCTGCAGGGCCGTGGGGGTCGAAGGCTCGGCGGTGATCGCGACCAGACCGGCCAGGGCACCGTTGAGCAGCATAGTCAGGTCGGCCTTGCCGAACAGCATGCGGGCGGTGATCAGGGCAGCCACGGCGCCACCGGCAGCGGCGGCGTTGGTGTTCAGGAACACCATGGCCACGGAGTGGGCGTTGGCCACGTCACCGAGCTTAAGCACGGAGCCACCGTTGAAGCCGAACCAGCCCATCCACAGGATGAAGGTACCCAGGGTAGCCAGGGGCAGGTTGGCGCCGGGGAAGGCGTTGATCTGGCCGTTAGCGCCGTACTTGCCTTTACGGGCACCCAGCAGCAGGACTCCGGAGAGGGCCGCAGCCGCACCGGCCATGTGCACGATGCCGGAACCGGCAAAGTCAGAGAAGCCCAGGTCGCCCAGGTTGTACATGCCGAACACGTCGTCGCCGTTCCAGGTCCAGGCGCCTTCTATGGGATAGATAACGCCGGTCATCACCACCGCGAAGGCGAGGAAGGCCCAGAGTTTCATGCGCTCGGCCACGGCACCGGAGACGATGGACATGGCGGTAGCGACAAACACCACTTGGAAGAAGAAGTCCGACGCGCCGGAGTAGACCGCACCGCCCTCAAAGCCCGCCTCGGCGGAGTCCTTGAGCACCTGTTCCACATCGACGGCCTCGATGCCGCTGAGGAAGATACCGCCGCCGTACATCAGTTCGTAACCCACCACCAGGTACATGATGCAGGAGATGGCGAACAGGGCGACGTTCTTAGTGAGAATTTCGGTGGTGTTCTTGGCGCGGACCAGGCCGGCCTCGAGCATGGCGAAGCCGGCCGCCATCCACATGACTAATGCGCCGCACACCAGAAAATAAAAGGTGTCCATCGCATACTGCAGTTGAAAGATTTGATTTTCCATCGTTAGCCTCCGATGACCGTCGCGTCCTGTGGCGCTGCCGGTCGGGTTTTTTCGCTGAAAAAGAGATCGGTTCGGTTACAGGGCGCTCTCACCGGTTTCGCCGGTTCGAATGCGGATCGCCTCTCCGATATCGGTGACGAAAATTTTGCCGTCGCCGATCTTGCCGGTGTTTGCCGTCTTGGAGATGCTCTCGATAACCTGGTCGACGATGCTTTCGCTGACCGCGGCCTCAAGCTTCACCTTGGGCAGGAAGTCCACCACGTACTCTGCGCCGCGGTAGAGTTCGGTATGTCCTTTCTGACGGCCAAAACCTTTGACTTCGGTGACGGTAATGCCCTGAACGCCGATCTCGGAGAGTGCTTCGCGCACGTCGTCCAGCTTGAAGGGCTTGATCACAGCCGAAATGAGTTTCATGGTTCTTCTCCCGATATTTAAAAGCGGACTGGGGATCAGTTCGTTGAGCCTGAATCCGTTGCTGTCACTTTTGCATCAGCTGTGCCAAAAACGTCAAAAAGATTTATAAACAGTAGGTTAGATGAGTAGAAGGGGCGTTGTGCAGCGATTGGAGCGAGTTTTTGTGCAGTGCACAGCACAAAAAAAAGGCGCTAATGTGGTGCGCGCACCATTCTGGTGCTTAATCGGCGGAGCGGGAGCGTCAGCAGCGAATTTATCCCGTGATAGAATTGGGAAAACTTCATTTCACAGGATCCTATGCCATGCTCCCACCTAAAATGCTTGAAGGTCTCAACGAGCAACTGACCCAACTGTTCGGCGAAGGGCCGCAGAAAACCCAGGAAGAGGTGAAAAAAAGCATCAATGTCCTGCTGCAAGGGGCGTTCTCCCGCCTGGACCTGGTGACACGGGAAGAGTTCGAGGCGCAAAAAGAGGTGTTGATGCGCACCCGGGCCATGGTTGAGCAGCTTGAGCAACAGGTTAAACAGCTTGAAAGCAGCCTGCAGGCCAAGTCGGGCGAGTAGCCCTTAACCTATGGCCAGATCGCTGGCCCGGTGAGCAGCGGGGCCGGCATCGCGGGAAAATCCGCTGCTCACGGAATCAAGGCGCCTGCCATCAAACCAGGGAAGGTTTATGTCTCTAGCGGTGATTCACAGCCGGGCGCAGCTCGGTATCGAGGCCCCGGCGGTCACCGTCGAGGTCCACCTCAGTAATGGCTTGCCGGGGCTTTCCATCGTCGGTCTCCCCGAGACCGCGGTCAAGGAAGCCAAGGACCGCGTGCGCAGCGCGCTGCTCAATACCCAGTTTGAATTTCCCCTGCGACGGATCACCGTCAACCTGGCCCCCGCCGACTTGCCCAAGGAGGGCGGTCGCTATGACCTTGCCATCGCACTGGGCATTCTTTGCGCGTCGGGGCAGTTGCCCGCCGAGGCACTGAGCCAGTACGAGGTGATTGGCGAACTGGCGCTTTCCGGCGCGTTGAGGCCGGTGCCGGGGGCGCTGCCCGCCGCTCTCCAGGCGCGCCGCGCGGGGCGTACCCTGTTGGTTCCTGAAGACAACGGTCCCCAGGCGGCGCTGGTGGAGGGCGCCTCGGTGCGCCAGGCCGATCACCTGCTGGCGGTCTGTGCCCACTTTCTCGCCCAGTCCCCGTTGCCGGCCCCCCTGCCACCGACGGCCGAGCACGACGAAGCGCTGCCCGATCTGGCGGAGGTGCGCGGTCAGCACCAGGCTCGCCGGGCGCTGGAAGTCGCAGCAGCCGGCGGTCACAGCCTGCTGTTCGTGGGTCCGCCCGGCAGCGGCAAGACCATGCTGGCCAGCCGTCTGCCGAGCATATTGCCGCCCCTGACCCAGGACGAGGCCCTGGAGGTGGCGGCCGTCGCCTCGGTGGCTAGCGCCGGCTCTGAAACCCAGGGTTGGCGCCAGCGCCCCTTTCGAGCCCCCCACCATACCGCCTCGGGCGTGGCCCTGGTGGGGGGGGGCAGCATTCCGCGCCCGGGCGAAATTTCGCTGGCCCACCAGGGAGTGCTGTTTCTTGATGAATTGCCGGAGTTTGATCGCCGGGTGCTGGAGGTGCTGCGCGAGCCCCTGGAGAGCGGGGAAATACGTATCTCCCGGGCGGCTCGCCAGGTCTGCTATCCCGCCGGGTTCCAGCTGGTGGCGGCGATGAACCCCTGCCCCTGCGGTTACTTCGGTCAAGTTCGGTGTCGGTGTAATCCCGGGCAGGTCAGTCGTTACCAGGGTCGGATCTCCGGCCCCCTGCTGGACCGGCTCGACCTGCATGTGGAGGTGCCGCCCCTGGGCAGCCACGAGATGACCTGTTCCGGAACCCCGGGCGAGGCGTCGGCCCAGGTGCGGGCGCGGGTGGTGGCGGCGCGCCGGCGCCAGCTAGAGGAGCGGGGTTGCCTGAACAGCCGTCTTGGCGCCGGACAGCTGGAGGCGGCCTGCGGCCTCTGCGACGGCGAACGTGAATTCCTGGCCCAGGCGCTGGAGCGGCTGGGCCTCTCGGCCCGGGCGTACCACCGGGTGCTGCGGGTGGCCCGGACCCTGGCCGATCTGGAGGGGCTGGCGACACCGGGACGGCCCCAGTTGCTCGAGGCGCTGGGTTATCGCAAGCAGGAACGGCTCAGAGCTGGATCCGTCGCGGTTTCTTGACCTGTTGGCAGAGCGTTTCCAGAGGGACCGGGCGGCCAAAGTGGAAGCCTTGGACCTGGTCGCAGCCGTGCTCGCGCAGGAACGCCAGCTGTTCCGGGGTCTCCACCCCCTCGGCAATCACATCCTTGCGCAGGTTGTGCGCCAGGTTGATGATGGCGCGCACGATTTCGGCGTCGTCCGGGCTGTCGCAAACGCCCTGAACAAAGCTTCGGTCCACCTTAAGGGTGCTGATGGGCAGCTTCTGCAGGTGGGCGAACGACGAGTAGCCGGTGCCGAAGTCATCCAGGGAGAAGGCGATTCCCAGCCGGTTTAGCTCGCGGATACAGTGCTCCACGTGCTGCTCGTTGAGCGCCATGGCGGTCTCGGTCAGCTCGAACTCCAGCTGGGAGGGGGGGATGTTGCCCCGGGTCAGCAGCCGGGCGATGGTAGGCACCAGGGTCTCGTCCTGGAACTGGCGGAATGAAAGGTTGATGCCGATGCGTTGCAGGTTGACCCCTTCTGCCTTCATTTTCTTGAGGTCTTCGCCGGCCTGGTAAATGGCCCAGTAGCCCATGGGCACGATCAGCCCCGTCTTCTCCGCCAACGGAATAAACTCGCCGGGAGGAATCAGCCCGCGTTCGGGGTGCTGCCAGCGCATCAGCGCCTCGGCGCCGATAATCCGCCCGCTGCTGATATCCACGCGGGGCTGGTAAAACAGTCGCAGCTCCTTGTTGCGCAGGGCGTTGATGAGTTCCGGTTCCAGGGCAATCTGCTGGGCTGCCGCCTGAGCGAGCCCCGCGGAGTAGAACCGGTAGCTGCAACCGCGCTCTTTTTTTGCCTGGTGCAGGGCGGCCCCGGTATGCCGGAACAGGGTCTCCACGTCCCCGGCCGTGTCCGGGAAGGTGGCCCCGCCCATGCTGCAACCCAAAATCAGGTTATGACCCTGGGGAGAGTAAGGGCGGGCGTGAACGGCGCTCAGCTCTTCCACCAGATCGCCCAGGGCATCGCGGGCGTCGTCGCTGGTCAGGCTGACGCAGAATTGCTCATCCCCCAGGCGGTAAAGCCGCTGGCCGGGAGCGAGCACGGATTGAAACCGTTTGACCACCTCTGCCAGCAGCCGCTCCCCGACCCGTCGGCCCAGGGTATTGTTAATGGCCTTGAAGCCGTCCAGGTTGATCTGCAGCAGGCCCAGCTGGAAGCCCCGGGCCCTCGTCCGCTCCAGCTGCTGCAGCAGGGCGCGGTAGCAGTGCTGCTGGCTGGGAATTCCCGTCTGCGGGTCGAAGTCGCGCAGCGCGATGATGTGCTGGTTGCGCTGCTTGAGCTGGCCGGCGTAGTGAAGAACCCGGGTCAGCGCCTGCGGCTCCCATTGATCCTCGGCCAGGTAGTCAAAGGCGCCGGCGGCGTGCAGCCCCGCTTCGGCCTCGGCGGAAAGGGGGGCGCCGTAGACGATGATCGGGGTGCTGACCCGGTAGCGCCGGGCCATGCCCAGGTAATCCCGGCGGCGGTTGCGGGCCAGGGAGTAGCTCATGAAAACGGTATCGACGTCGTGGGCCCGGGCGACGCTCAGCGCTTCACGGACACCGGCAAACCAGTGCAGCTCGTAGTGTCGGGTGACATCCTGTCTGAGAGCCTCCTGCAAGCGCTGAGACGCGGCAGGAGAGGGGTCGACCACCAGGATCCGTTGGGGCGACCGCCTGGATGTAACCAGTGACGGCATAAAACGCGGAATCCACCTTTACTTGGCGCTCGCGGCGGGCCGCTGGACGGGCCGCCACTCGAGTGCATAAAACTTAACTAGATATCACTCTAGGTTCTACCTTTAATTTGTTGTTTTTATGATTTGGTTTCTATTAAGTGACTGATTTAAAGGCCGGAGCTCGCGGGGAGTGAATAATTTTCCGCCTGCGCCGGGCCTGATACAATGGCTAATCTCGGCTTATCGGCCATGTTCCCCATTTGTTTAGGTTTGTCTGTGTCCCAACTTAACCCTCGCCAACGGGAAGCGGTCCACTATGTGGGCGGCCCGCTACTGGTTCTGGCCGGTGCCGGCAGCGGTAAGACCAGCGTTATTACCCGTAAAATCGCCTACCTGATCGAGGAGTGCGGCATCAAGGCCTGCCATATCGCCGCGGTGACCTTCACCAACAAGGCGGCGCGGGAGATGAAGGAGCGGGCGGGGAAGCTGGTCCAGGGCAGCGCCGCGCGCGGGCTCACCGTTTCCACCTTTCACAACCTCGGCCTCAACATTATTCGGCGTGAGCACAAACAGCTTGGCTTCAAGCCCGGCTTTTCCATCTTCGACGCCCAGGACGCCAATGCGCTGATCCGCGACGTGATGCTGCGCGACCAATTGGATGAGAACGACCAGGTGGATTTTATCCAGCACGCCATCTCCAACTGGAAAAACGACATGATCGGCCCCGAGCGGGCCCTGCAGCAGGCGCGTAACGGCAATGAGGAGCTGGCGGCGCGGGTTTATGCCAGTTACAACCGCCACCTGCGCGCCTACAACGCGGTGGATTTTGATGACCTGATCCTGATTCCAACGCTGCTGTTCAAGACCCAGCCCGACGTGCTGGAGCGCTGGCAGCGCAAGATCCGCTACCTGCTGGTGGACGAGTACCAGGACACCAACACCAGCCAGTACCTGATGGTGAAGCTGCTGGTGGGAATCCGGGGCGGCCTCACCGTGGTGGGGGACGATGACCAGTCGATCTACGCCTGGCGCGGGGCGCGCCCCGAGAACCTCTCACTGCTCAAGCAGGATTTTCCCAGCCTCAAGGTGGTGATGCTGGAGCAGAACTACCGCTCCACCAGCCGTATCCTCAAGGCCGCCAACGTGCTGATCAGCAACAACCCCCATGAGTTCGTGAAAACCCTGTGGAGCGAGATGGGCATGGGGGAGCCGCTGCGGGTGGTGATGACCCGCAGCGAGGACGCCGAAGCCGACCGCATCGCCACCGACATCATCGAGCAGCGGCTCAAACGCCGCAACAGTTTCAAGGATTACGCCATCCTTTACCGCGGCAACCACCAGGCGCGGCTGATCGAGATGAAGCTGCAGACCTACCAGATTCCCTACAAGCTCAGTGGCGGCACCTCTTTTTTCGCCCGCGCCGAGGTCAAGGACATCATGGCCTACCTCAAGGTGCTGATTAACCCGGACGATGACAACGCCTTCCTGCGCATCATCAACCTGCCGCGCCGGGAGATCGGCCCGTCCACCCTGGAGAAGCTCAGCCAGTACGCCGCCGAGCGCCAACTGAGCATGTTCGCCGCCGCCGGCGAACTGGGTCTCGGTGCGGTCCTGCCCGAGCGTACGGTGGAGAAGCTGCGCACCTTCAGCCAGTGGCTGCAGGGTATTTACGAGCGTTGCTACCGTGACGATCCCATCGCCGCGGTCAAGCAGATGGTGCGGGATATCGACTACGAGGGCTGGATCTACCAGAACTGCAGCAGTGAGGTGCAGGCCGAGCGGCGCATGGCCAATGTCTGGTTCCTGGTGGAGTCGCTGGAGCGGACCCTGGAGCGGTTGCGCGAGGACGACGAGGACGCCGGCATCGACAACGCCGTGGCCCGCCTGGTGCTGCTGGATATGCTCGAGCAGCAGGAGGAAGAGGACGACTCCGACCGGGTTCAGCTGATGACCCTGCACGCCTCCAAGGGGCTGGAGTATCCCCACGTCTACCTGATGGGCATGGAAGAAGAGTTGCTGCCCCACCGCAACAGTATCGAGGACGACTTTGTCGAGGAAGAACGGCGCCTGGCCTACGTGGGCATCACCCGTGCCCGCAAGACCCTGACCATGACCCTGGCGCGCCAGCGCAAGCAGTTCGGCGAGGTCTCCGACACGGTCCCCAGCCGTTTTCTCGACGAGCTGCCCGAGGAAGACCTGGAGTGGGAAGGGCGGGATCCGGGCTGTGAGCAGGCCAACCAGACCCGCGGCCGGGCCACCCTCTCCAGCCTCAAGAACCTGCTGGCCGATTGTTGATCTGGACAGGTCAGAGCGCTTGGTTCATTATCGCTCTCTTTTCTACCTGCCTGTGGTGACCCGATCAAAACACTAAAGCGGTTCTTGCAGGGACGCTCGATGTCAGGGATGTTGGCAATGCTGGGGCTGATGTTGGCCCTGGGGTCTCACGCAGCCACCCACCAAAATGCCTCTTTGCGTGTCGGGGTATACCAGAACGAGCCCGGTGTCTTCATCGATGGCCAGAGCCGGGTTTCCGGCTTTTATATCGACATACTCGAATACGTTGCCGGCCAGGAAGGCTGGCAGCTGGATTACGTCCAGTCCGATTGGGCGGGATTGATGGACGGGCTCGCCAACGGTGAGATCGACCTGGTGGCCGGCATGGCCCACACCCCTGAGCGCGACCGGGTCTACGACTTTACTCGCGAGCCCATGTTCGTCAACTGGGGGCAGATCTACACCACCGACGGCGGCATCCAATCTCTGCTCGACCTCAACGGCCGCACGGTGGTGGGGCTCGAGGCGGACGTTTACGCGCTCAGCTTCCGTTCGCTGCTCAAACGCTTTGACCTGGCCGTCGACTTCCGCTTCGTAAACAGCTACCAGCAGGTGCTGGCGGAGGTGGACGCGGGTCGCGCCGATGCGGGTATTACCTCGCGCAGCAACGGCGATAGACTTGCTCCGCAGTTTGACGTCCGTCGCAGCCCGATTGTCTGCTGCTCCCAGGAGATCGGTTACGCCGTTCGGGACGGTGAGTTCGGCCATGAGCTTGCAACCCTCGATCGCTACCTGGTAGCCCTCAAGAGCGATAAGGCGTCCTACTACTTCCAGGCCCTGGATCAATGGTACGGCATTGATCCAAGGCACCCGCTGCCGGAATGGGTCTCCGGGCTGATCGCGCTGCTCGCTGGCGGCGCTGCGTTGCTTTTTTGCGGCGTGGTGTTGCTCAACCGTAAAGTACGGGAGCGGACCCGGCGTTTACAGGAGGCTCATGACCTGCTGGACGAACGGGTTCGGCGGCGCACCGAAGAGCTTTACAAGGCCAATAAGCAACTGCGTGATGAAATCGACGATCACCGCAAAACCCAGAATAAGTTGAAGCACATGGCCACCCACGATGCCCTTACCGGCCTGCCCAACCGGCGCTGGTTCAGCGAGCGCCTGCAGGAAAACGTGAAAAGGGCGCGGCGGGCCGAACGCAAGCTGGCGGTGCTGTTTCTCGACCTGGACGGTTTCAAGGCGGTCAATGACACCTACGGCCACGATCTGGGTGATCAGCTGCTGGTGGACGCCGCGGCGCGCCTGAGCGGCAGCCTGCGGGAGGTGGATCAAATCGCCCGCCTGGGCGGGGACGAGTTCATCATCATGCTGCCCGAGGTCTCGGGACGGGAGGGCGCGCTGGCCGTGGCCCGGAAAGTGGCCGACCTGTTTCAGGCTCCCTTTACGATCGATTCGTTATCCCTGAAGGTAGGGGTCAGCATCGGCATCAGCTGCTACCCGGACCACGGCGAGGACGGTGAAACCCTGTTGCGCAACGCCGACCTGGCCATGTACGAAGCCAAGCACCGGCTGCAGGGCGATTATTGCGAGTATCACCCGGCACTGGCCCTGAATCCGCCGGAGGAGGCGCTGGGCTGAGGGGGGAAAAAGCGGGTCTGGCCCCTTGCCCAACCCGTGGTCGCTGAGTATTATACGCCCTCTCTTTTGAGAGATCCTTTTGCGCACCCGTAGCTCAGCTGGATAGAGTAGCAGGTTCCGATCCTGTTGGTCGGGGGTTCGAATCCCTCCGGGTGCGCCACTTTTTCTGTTCCCCTCCAGATTCTCCAACCACTTCGTCATTACTTGGGCCCACCGTACCGGAGGGTGAGAAGCCCCGCGGGTTCGAGCCGAGTGGCGCAGCCGCGACGCAGCGTCACCGCCGGTGACGGCCCCGAAGGGGGGAGGGGCGCAGCGACGAATAATCCCTCCGGGTGCGCCACTTTTCCTTCCTTTATCTTGCTCTTTCCTAAGCGGAAAAAGAAACTCCACGCCTTTGCAGACCGGCTTTTCGGCGTCGCTGATAGCCGTTTCCATCTTCGATCACCTGCACGTGTTTTCGCTATTCTGGCTGCGCGCTTCTAATGGCTGCTTACAACAGAGTCGCTTCGTGCTGTTTCTGGGCCTATTGCCGCCGGGTTGGGCCGTCACAAGTCCTGCGCCGGCTCGCCTATACTCCTGGTATTAATAGCGTGACGGCTGTGTCGCCAGTTATGCAGGGAGGAGCGGTTAAAGGGATGGTCAAAAAAATTGCGTTTTTTATGTCGGTTGTTTTGTTATCGGCTTGCGGTGCCGTTAAAACAATGATCGTTGATTTCGATGATCCGAAAATTGTCGCTGAAAGTGTGAGCGTTAATAAAGACAAGTTTAAGAAAATGGTGATGTATGAGGCACCTTTTCTCCCCTCTGAAGCGGGAGATAAGGTGAAGATGAGAGCGTGGAAGTGGGTTGAGCGGGACAAGTGGGTATATCAGGTTTACGCGTTTGATACCTATAAGAGCCAAACCTTTAGAAATTATGATCGCGCCTATGATGATCAGGGCAATAGGTTAGATACGACGCTAGTCGATAAAGATGTCCAGTCCTGCAAGGCTGATGAGGGGTGCCATTACGCCGAACACATTACCATAAACCTGCCGAGAGACTATCTAGAGAAAAAGATCGAGGGCGGCTTTTCGTTCAAAATAAGCGGCTCCGGCGAGGAGCAGGTTTTTGTGGTGCCAGGCTCCTACATCGATGGTTTTTTGTCCGTCGCAAAGTGAGCTAAGAAGGGGCGGCACTTTGAACGCGGTTCTTTATCTTGTTCGCTCCTGCGCGGAAACGGCCGCGCCGCCTACACCCGCTTCTGGCGCGGTTAGGAGCACTTAAACACCGGGCAAGAGCGGCCCAAAGCCCGGTCTCGGCATGCCGGTGTGTCGATGTGGGCGGAAGTGATTCGACTGTCGCCAGCGTCCACACGCCAGCTTCAGCCGCCTCACCGGCGGTGCTCTCCTTGTCTCTGGTCTCAAGGTGCCCGTCTCGCTGATCCAAGCACGAACCCGCCGGAGGGGGCGCCCCTAAGTGATTGTCTGTGTTGGGCGATTTTCCAGGAAGGAGCCCCGGTTTCCCACGCCGCGAGCGGTATCTAAATGAAATAAATAGCGTTTTTAAAAGGGTTCTTTCTGCGATCGCCATTGGAAAGCGCCGCCAAACTTTCTGTCCAATACTTAGTCGATGCCATAAGAGCAAGGCAGGGAACAGAAGGACTCGTTCAGGGATGAAACCCTCCTGTCGGCTTCTCCGTAAGGCCGGCACGGGCGATCGATTGGCCCGGAGGCAATGTCCTTCAGAATCTCGTTACAGGAGTTTGCAAATGAACGTTACATCGATTCTCAATGAAGTCATGAAACAGGCTCAGGGCGCGTCCATGCAAGGCAGAGGTCCAGGCGGAATGGACCTGGGCGGCATGATGGCAAATCTCGAAAAGCAGGTCAGGGGAGCTCAGGGCGCCGGTGGCGTCGACCTCAAGAGCGCGCTTGGCGGCGGTTTGCTGGGAATGTTGGTGGGTGCAGGCCGGGGGCGGAAGATGGGGGGCAAGCCCCTGAAATACGGTGCGCTCGCTGGCATTGGTGCACTCGCCTGGCAAGCCTACCAAAAGCACCAGGCCAGCCTTAAGAAGGGCGCTTCTGCTCTCGGTCCTGAGCAGGGACAGCCTCTGGAGCAGCTTGACGGCAATGCGCAGGAGCAAAGAGGGCTGGAAATACTGCAGGCCATGATCATGGCCGCCAGGGCGGATGGCCACATTGATGAAAATGAACAGGCGCTGCTGGTCAAGGAGACCCAGAAGCTGGGAGCGGACTCTGAGTTGCAGGGCTGGATTCAGCAGCAGCTGAAGGCGCCGCTGGATGCCCAGACACTCGCCCGCAGCGCAGACTCACCCCAGGCCAAGCGGGAAATGTACCTGGTTAGCGCCGCCATGGTGGATGAGCAGAATGACATGGAGCGTGCCTGGCTGAACCAGCTGGGCGCCGCACTGCAGCTGGAGCCGGCAATGACGCAGGAGTTGGAGCGTCAGGTGTATGCGGCGGCGGCCTGATGAGAAGACAGGGCCTGAGGCTCGATCCTGTGGGCCCTGTCGTAGTGGTATAGAAAAATGCCGCGTAATACGGGGTGCGAGCGCATAACCCGTACGAGGTGATTGGCAGTAAGGCCTAGCGCTTCATCGAAAGGGAAATTCGCTTGCGCTCAAGGTCCACCTCCAGCACACGCACCTGAACGATATCGCCGGGTTTGACCACCTCGTGCGGGTCCTTGACGAAGCGGTCCGCCAGCTGCGAGATATGCACCAGGCCGTCTTGGTGTACGCCGATATCCACAAAGGCGCCGAAGTTGGCCACGTTGGTGACGGTGCCTTCGAGCTGCATGCCGGGCTTCAGGTCCTTGGGCGACTCCACCCCTTCCTGGAGGCGGGCGGTGCGGAACTCCGGACGCGGATCGCGACCCGGTTTTTCCAGCTCCTTTAGAATGTCGCGCACGGTGAACTCGCCAAACTGCGCGTCCACATAGTCGCCCGGATTCAGCCCCCGCAGAAAGGCGCTGTCGCCGATCAGACTGGGCAGGGTGCGCTGTTGAGACGCGGCGATCTGCTTGACCAGGCCGTAGGCTTCCGGGTGCACGCTGGAGGCATCCAGCGGCTGCTTGCCCCCGCGGATGCGCAGAAAGCCCGCCGCCTGCTCAAAGGCCTTGGGGCCCAGGCGAGGGACCTTTTTCAATTCGTTGCGGCTGGCAAAGGCGCCGTGCTCGTCGCGGTAGGCGACGATATTGCGGGCCAGGGTCGGCGTCAGGCCGGAAATCCGGGTCAGCAGGGCCTCAGAGGCGGTGTTGAGATCCACCCCCACCTGGTTGACGCAGTCCTCCACGACCGCATCCAGGCTTTCGGCCAGCTTGGTCTGGTTGAGGTCGTGCTGGTACTGGCCGACGCCGATGGCCTTGGGTTCGATCTTGACCAGCTCGGCCAGGGGGTCCTGCAGGCGCCGGGCGATGGAGACGGCGCCGCGCAGGGTCACGTCCAGCTCGGGAAACTCCCGGGCGGCCAGGGCGGAGGCCGAGTAGACCGAGGCCCCGGCCTCGTTGACCATCACCTTCTGCGCCTTGATTTCCGGGTGGCGCTTGAACAGATCGCTCACCAGGGCGTCGGTCTCCCGCGAGCCGGTGCCGTTGCCGATGCTGATCAGTTCCACCCCGTAGGCGCGACAGAGCTTGGCCAGGGAGGCGATGGCCCGGTCCCAGTCGTTGCGCGGTGCGTGGGGGTAGATGGTGGTATGGGCGACCAGCTTGCCGGTGCTGTCCACCACGGCGGCCTTGACCCCGGTGCGCAGGCCCGGGTCCAGCCCCAGGGTCGGGCGCATGCCGGCCGGCGCGCTGAGCAGCAGCTCCTTGAGGTTGCGGGAAAAGACGCGAATGGCCTCGGCTTCGGCGGCCTCACGCATGCGGCCCAGCAGCTCCTTTTCAAGCTGGGGCAGCAGCTTGCCGCGCAGCCCTTTGGCCAGGGTAGTGCGTACCCACTCACCACTGGGGCCCCGTGGATTGAAACGCACCTGCTGGCAGGCCCGCGTATCGTAGTGGGCGAGCTGCGCATCGAGGTCGAGCTTGGCGCTCAGCACCTTTTCCTGCACCCCGCGCAGAATGGCCAGGGCGCGGTGTGAGGGCACGCGTTTGAGCGGCTCGCGGTGATCGAAGTAGTCGCGGAACTTGGCCCCTTCATCCGTCTTGCCATTCAGCACCCGAACCTGCAGCACCGCATCCCGCCAGATCTGCTCGCGCAGCCGGCTCACCAGGTCGGCCTGCTCGCTCATGCGCTCGGTGAGAATGGCCGCGGCGCCCGCCAGGACGCTTTCCGGATCTCCGTAGCCGGCCTCCCTGTTGATAAAACCCCGGGCCAGCGCTGACGGCTGGCCGTTCCCGGCCAACAGCTTCTCCAGCAGGGGCTCGATGCCGGCCTCGCGCGCCATCTGCGCCTTGGTGCGGCGCTTGGGGCGGTAGGGCAGGTAGAGGTCTTCCAGGCGAACTTTGCTGTCGGCGTTCAGCACCTGGGTTCGCAGGACGTCGGTCAGCTGGCCCTGCTCCTCGATGCTGCGCAGCACCGTGGCGCGCCGTTCTTCAAGCTCTCGCAGGTAGCTGAGCCGCTCCTGTAGCTGGCGCAACTGGGAATCATCCAGCGCCCCGGTGACCTCTTTGCGGTAGCGGGCGATGAAGGGCACGGTGGCGCCCTCGTCCAGCAGCCGAATGGCCGACTCCACCTGCCCGGGTTTAACCTGAAGTTCGCTGGCGATACGCAGATGAATCATGATTGGCACGGGCCCGTGAAGAGTGAGCGGGACGCCCGCAATGGCGGACGCACAGGGGCCGCTAGCCTAGCGGATGGGATCGAGGGGAGGCAACTGGCAGCGGCGCGTTTTCTCTGCGCCTGAATGCTGGAAAATAAAAAAACCCTCGCCTGCCGGCGAAGGTTTATTGTTGGTGGAGCTGGCGGGACTCTCCACCGACCTCGGTTACCGATAAATTTCAAGCTGTTACAGCATGCTAGACAATGACAGCGTAGCACATTGGCGGGTAATCGCCAGTCGTTTTGCATGGACGCGGGTTCGAGTCCGTTTTAGGGACTCGAACCCGCGTCCATGACCCTGTAAGAAAAAGCCCCCCCATTTTTCAGGGGGGGGGCATGACCGCCCATTTGGCGGGTAAATGCGTTAGCGGTTGCGTCGCATGAGCGCTTGGCTAAGGAACCTACGCACTGGGAGACTTATTTCTGGTTAGTCCATGAAAAACAAATTCTTGCAGAGAGAGTGTCGCTTTTGGCCAGTATGCGGCTGGACCGCCTAGCTCTCAGCTCGTGAGTTTGATGGAATCGAGGTGTCGCTGCCAAGCTGGGTCCTTGCCTCTAGATGTACTGGAATGTAATTTGGGTCGATAAGGTATTTTTACGTGTCGATAAAGAGCATAACGGAGTGCTAGGTTTGGAAAACTGCAATATTTATCTGGTTCGAAGTCCTTCTGATTTGGTTGGTGAAAACCTAGCAGGTTACGGATGGCGGCAAGTCGATTTTAGCGATGCCTCGTCTTTTGATGAGCTTATGGGGGCGTTCTCGGCCAAAGGAATTGACCCCGGTCGACACCGCAACCAGATGAAGCGCTTTCTCGCTATTTCCGAGGGAGACATTGTGGTTGTCCCTCTTTATCGAGCGGTAGCTATTGGGTTTGCTACTGGGATTCGCTCCTACCGTACAGGAGTAGAATACGGTGAGAATCGGGTGGGCGTAGAGTATTTGCGAAACGAGGACGGATCAGTTGTTCGGATTCCTCGCTCTGAGCTGCCGGAAGCGCTTTCCACGCGTTTGCGGATACGGATGTCTGTGGTATCCCTGAACGAGTTCCGCGAAGACATTTTGCGAATGGTTGATCAGGTATGCAGTGGTGGTGGAACTAGTTTCAACTCTCATATCGAGGCCTTGGAAGCTGACGCCTTGGATACTCTCAGGAAGCGCTTGCTGGCTAATATTCGTAACGGCCAGACAAACTTACAGAGTGGTGGTATAGGTTTAGAAAACTTAGTGGCAGAGCTCCTGCGGCTGGAAGGGTATTCAGCACGAGTACTCTCTAAGTCCGCTTTCGAGGGGGGCGCAGATGCCGATGTCGAGGCCTTCCGTGGTGATCGTTTTTCTTCCAACAAACTGTTAATACAGGTAAAGCATCACAATGGCATGACCGGTCGTCAGGCTCTCCAGCAGCTTAAGCTGTTAGACAGCGATGACGGAGTCCAGCGCTGGATCATTACTACGGGAGGCGTCTCGGCTGAGTTGGTAGAAGAAGCTCAAAGCGATGGAATTGGTGTGATGGACGGTGAAACCTTCACAGAGTGGCTTGTAGACCATGCTCATGATCTGTCATTCGCCACGCTCAATAAACTGGGCCTCTCCAAGTTGCCTTCCCTACTGCTTTAGAGGAGGGAGTCAGCTGGTGGTGCGGACCGTTACTGGTTTCTGATGAGGGAAAAGTATGACTTATGATGAATGCTTCGACCAATATCGCTTAGATCTGTTAGCGGATCAGCACCTCCGGCATAAAACTATTAATGGCCGGGCGTTTTTCTTTAGCGAATCGCCGGACAACCAACTCGACTACATAGATTGGCAGCTTGATGGGGACGATTGTTGTGACGCGCTGCGGGAATCTGGTTTCTTGCTGCACCTTAGGGAGCTTCTGAACATCCTTCTGGTATATCGTTCACAAACCGGTCAGCCAAATCCCAGCCAAGGAGTGCTGTATTTGAATGGGCATCATATGGCAGTCGAGTGGGGGGCGAAGGCCTCAGTGGAGGCCTTGCGGGATGCCGGAAAGGTGGATGAGCCAGAGTGGCTCTGAAGGATCTGCTTCCTCTGAAGTCATTGCTTTGGTGAGAGGGGCTAGTTTAAATAGGACTGTTTTCTTTGGAACCTTGGCCCAACAGGTGTTGCCTCGAATCCGGGTGGGCTCGGCACGCATCAATCGTGTACTCGACAATGCCAGCGTCATACTCGCCAATTTGCTCCAGCCAGGGTCGCAAGGTCCGCTATTCGTCCATTGTCATCTTATGAAGGTTAATAGCAGCGGGCGCGACAGCGACCTGCGCGACGGTGGCGACATCCCAGCTGTTGATCAGCCTAGAATTGGCTAGAAGCCTCGATACGGGCGGCTTGTAAGCCAGCCACCCCGGTCAAAACTGGACGCTGAAACTTGGTCAATCAGGCATGCTGAATGACAGAGCTGGCCTCTTTTCGGACTTTTAGCAGCACTAAATGTACAGACTAGGAAGGCTTGTTATGAATACAGCATATCTGCTCCATTGTGAAAAAGACGCTCGTTTTGTCTGGGCTGGCTGCACGGTTTGCTCTGGCATCTCGTACCAAAATCCCACATTATCAGGGTGTTAGGAATAGCGGGGCACGGAGATACAGTGCCCCCCCACCCGGATAGATGCGCATGCTCGTTTTCATTGGAGGAAGATGATCGGTGTTCTCAAATTTCTTCTTCTTTTCAGCCATTTGCCAACCTTTATTCAGGATATTAATACGGCAAAACGGGCGCCCCAGAATTAAACTGTTATGAATACCTAAAAAAGGATTTTTATAAAATATGAAGCGTGAGTATTTTAGACGAGATGTATGGGATAAAATTAAAAATCATCTTACCCCTGAAAAAGTTGAGGCTGCTGGTTTTAAGGTTTTCGGTATGAAAATAACACCGCAACTGGCTGATAAAATATATGATTACATTTGGAAGGAAAAAATATATACACACATGCAGTCAAGGAAGAACAGAAGAAGCGTTAAATTTTTATATACCCCGAACTTTTCAGTTAAAATTTACATAAAAGATAATGGCAACTATTCAACCTGTTTAATCGATCTTGGGACACCTGGTGCAATAATTGGAGAGAGTGGTCGAAAGGAATATGAAGACAAAAAGAAAAGAAGTTTAACAATGATAGAAATATATTTTGCAATTTTGAGGAAATACCCTCAGCATTTGCTCAGCATTAGTTGTGCAACTGAAGATGAATTGCCGTGGTAGATTAGTATGTTAACCTTTCGATATCTTGAAATGTATTCAAAAAGTGAAAAGAAGAGAAGCAAAAGAAAAACATGAGCAAAGTGTTTTGCATAGTTTTGAAAAATATTTATTAAACAAAGGTGTCACTCTCAAAATCATTGGCCACCCTGAACCACCAGACGCTCTAGTGAATATAGATGGTAAGGAAACTTGGGTAGAAATAACAGATGCATTTCTAAATGAAGAATTAGCTAGAAGCATCAGTTCGTACCCTGCTGATGATGTTCCCCATATTCATACGAAAAGAAAATTAATAATTGATCCTGAACAAATATATGAAGGAGTAGTTCAAGATGTTGTCTTGGCGAAATATAATAAAAATGCAATACGTAATGTTTACAAAATGTATGCCCAGGGAATACTCTTGGTTGGCTTGTTCTCTCCATTCGTTGACATTGAAGATATTGAAGATCTTGTTTTAAAAATCAAAATTATAAAAAATGGTAGTGATAATAGATTTGGCAAAATTTATTTGTACGATAGAGACCGCAACTTCCACAAAATTTAATGTTATTCTTTCATAACAAGGCGTTACAGGCGAGACTGTAAATTTTTCTGTGTAAGTGGCGGTTGATCAATGTGATATCCGGTCACCGAACAGGATCATGAATTGGCTCATCGCCTGCTTCCAGTCCCGTATCGGCATGGTCCACTTCTTGGCGATCTGGTGCAAGGCCAGATAGAGCACCTTCATCACTGATTTGTCCGTCGGGAATGATCGGCGAGTCTTGG